>JBBROM010000029.1:0-6039 GCA_038229415.1 Terriglobales bacterium | reverse complement strand
TGACAAACAACACGGGGCATGGAGAAGTGGAAACCGCTACGCGCTTCCCACTTCTCCACACCCCCGACGGCGGCTGCGTGAACTCAGAAATAGCTGCGTTACACTAACTCATTCAATGGCACAGAAGATCGGGCACTCCACATGATAGAGATCGATCGAGTCTCCTTGTCCGCGATTCACCGGAAGCTACCCGACGCGGTAAACCTTTTTATTTGCTCTGCAAGCTTTGAGAGGAGGTGTTTAAGCGTTCCGATGGCATTGGCTCAGGCTTTGTCACCGCAGCGGTCGCTGGTGTGCGTTAATGCCCGATCGGTCGTTCCAGCGGCGGAGAATGCGAAAGCTCTTATGGGCGTATGTAGGTTGAATTGCGAGCGCGTTTCGTTGGATCGTGGGAATCCAGTGCGAACTGCGGACTCTTTGAGCGCCGCTTTGAGCCGGGCTTTCAACAGCAGCAGGCAAGGGTCGCAGACTGTAGTGGTAGACATCACGACGTTTACACACGAGGCGTTGTTGATCCTTCTCAGACTACTGCAGAACACAGCAGAGAAACGAGACAGGCTATTGCTTGCGTACTCGCCTGCTGCTGAGTATTCTGTTGGCTTGCCCCCGTCAGAAAAGTGGCTCAGCAGGGGAATCAGGGGAATTCGGTCGGTTCTGGGATACCCTGGAGAACTAAAGCCGTCGCTGAAGTCCCACCTGATAATCTTGCCAGGTTTCGAGTTTCACCGAGCCGCGCGTCTGCTGGATGCATTCCAGCCGAATTTTGTATCGATTGGGCTCTGAGTTCGTGGGAGCGCTACAGTGCAGGAGGACGAACCAATCGGGGGGATGATGCTGGACATGATTAAGTCTAGGGTGGGAGATTTGAATCAGTTTGAAATCTCCTGCACCGAAATTGACAGCGTCGAGACCGTAGTGTCGGAACAAATCTCGAAATTCAAGGATTGCAATGTCTTTATTGCCCCGATGAATACAAAACTCTCAACTGTCGGTGTTGCAGGCGCGGCATTCAGGCACCCAAACGTTCAGATCTGCTACGCGAGTGCGACACAATACAACATTCGAGGATACTCAACCCCAAGCGACCAGGTGCTGGTGGCTAAAGTCGACCATGACTTCTGGAGGGAGACACCAGTATCTTGACTGTTCGGAAGTGTTAATGGGTGGCCCGTACTCTCTGAGGCGCAAACACCCCATACCATCGGTAGACTGACACCGGGTTCGGCCGTCTAAACCACCCTAATTGTGCCTTGAAAACCCGAAACGCGGGCGAGGCTAGCTTCCGTAATATTCGCATTCATCACATGACTCTGTCAAGTACCCTATAGAGTCAGCCTGCAAAATGGGTTCTTGGCGGAGAGGGAGGGATTCGAACCCCCGATACCCTTTCGAGTACGCCAGTTTTCAAGACTGGAGCCTTCAACCACTCGGCCACCTCTCCGTTCTACTACAGTTTTACTACAGTTCGCCCTTTTCACGGTCAAGAAATCACCGCAGATCCAATGGTTTCAACAAGATGCGCGCGACAGGTCTGACCCCTACATCGTTTTTCAAGACCGCCTGTTTCAACCGCTCACACATCCCTCCGCAGGATGGTGCAGACCTCTAGTTTACCAGTGTCTCCCGTATTGAGCTCTTACACCAATGTATGGTCTTGTCCTAAAGCTGCTTGCCGCCCTGTCGCGCTCGCACTCTGGTAAAGTCAACGTCAGTTCTCAGCCAGTCATTCCGCGAGGCCGCACCATGACCATTCTTGACCCCGAAGTTGTCACGCTTCCCACCGCCACTGGCCCCATGCAGACCGCTATCTTCCGCCCGGTAGCGGCAGGCAAGCATCCCGGCATAGTGCTGTTCTCGGAGATCTTCCAGATTACTGGCCCCATTCGCCGCGCCGCTGCCATGCTCGCCGGTCACGGATACATCGTTGCCGTGCCCGAGATTTATCACGAGCTCGAGCCCGCCGGAAGCGTACTGGCCTACGATCAAGCCGGAGCCGATCAGGGCAATGCGCACAAGCTTGCCAAAACCATCGCCTCTTACGATGGCGATGCCCGCACCGCGCTCGATCACTTGAAATCACGTGCCGACTGCACCGGCCATCTCGGCGTCGTCGGCATCTGCATCGGTGGACATCTATCCTTCCGCGCCGCCATGCATCCCGATGTGCTCGCCGCAGTCTGCTTCTACGCTACAGATATCCACTCTCGAGCACTCGGCGCAGGCAAGTCAGCCGACTCAATAGATCGCGCCACTGAAATTAAGGGGGAGCTGCTGCACATCTGGGGACGCCAAGACCCACACATTCCGCTGGAAGGCCGCAACCTAATCAAGGCCAAGCTGGAAGAGGCAAACGTAAACTTCACCTGGCATGAGTGCAACGGTGCCCACGCCTTTCTGCGCGACGAAGGCCCTCGCTACGACTCCGAACTCGCACGGCAGTGCTGGGGACTTGCACTCGATCTATTCCACCGCCGACTGCGGTAACCAGTCTGGCACAACATCCATCACCCCAACGAACAATGAAAAACGCCCGAGCCATCTTGCCCGGGCGCTGTCCTAACTCTTGGTGCAACTTCCTCTAGAACATATTCCACAGGAACTGGTTGTAAACCTCGTGGTGGAACTGCACCTCGGGCGCTTTTACAAACGTGCCCAACTGACGTGCACAACGATCCGCGGCAGCCTGTTTCAAGTCGGCGTACCGTCCCTTTACATCTTCACCCAGAATCTTGCTCGTCCAGTCCGCCGCACGGAAATGCTCAATCGCCGTATACACGTTGTCGGGCAAGTAACGCTCCGCCTGCCGCAAATTCGCCACTTTCGCAGTCTCGCCATCCAGCCCGCTCTTGAACACTGAGTACAACACCAGATACGGACTCGCATCCGGGCCCACCGACCGCACTTCCACTCGCATGGACTTCTCGTTTCCAATCGGAATACGAATCATCGAGCCGCGATCCGTCGCCGAAGCCTTGATCTGGTTCGGTGCCTCAAAGTGCGGATCCAGACGCCGGTATGCATTCACGCTCGCATTTAACAGCAGGCAAATATCGTTGCCATGCGTAAGGATGCGATCCACAAACCCCCATCCCATTTGGCTCAGCATCTCTTCGCCCTTGGGATCCCAGAACAGGTTCTTCCCATCTTTGCTGATGGAAACATTGGTGTGCATACCACTGCCATTCACACCCACCACCGGCTTGGGCAAGAACGACGCCGTCAGCCCCATTCGCGTAGCCACCTGCCGGCAGATCAGCTTGTACAGCTGTATTTGATCCGCCGCCGCCACCACTTCGCCGTAGCTGTAGTTAATCTCAAACTGCGAAGGCGCAACTTCCGGATGATCCTTCTCATTCTGGAAGCCCATCGCGCGCTGCACTTCCGCCGTGGTATCAATAAACGTGCGCAGCGGGTCGCCCGGCAGTGAGTGATAGTATCCGCCCGTATTCACATAATCGAACTTCCCAGTTTCGTGATAGCTCTGCTCGGCGTCCGTTCCCTGGAACAGAAAGCCCTCAATCTCATTCGCCGCATTCAGCGTAAAACCCTGCTTCTCGAACAACTCCTTCGCATACGCCTTCAGCACGCCCCGGATGTCCGCCGTGTACTGCGTGCCGCCCTTGTCAATCACTTCGCCAAACACCAGCACCTTGCCGCCGCCAAACACATCCGCTGGAGCCCAGTAGAACGCACTCCAGTCAATGCCCAGCCGCAAGTCGCTCTCTCGCTGCGCCGTAAACCCGCGAATCGAAGACCCGTCAAACGTCAGGTTGTCGTAGCTCTTTACCAGAAATTTCTTGTCATAGTCCAGCATGTGCAGACGGCCTTCCAAATCACTGAACAGCACCGTCACCGCTTTGATGGACTTCGTATCCGTCAGATACTTCAGCCGCTCTTCCTGAATCACGTGCTCAGGAACGCGCTTCATCCGCTGATCCTTCGCCTTCAGGTTCAACTCTTCCAGTTCGTCATATGGCAAAGCCAGAAAATTGCGCAGTTCGTTGGACATAGTAATGAGGCACCCTCTCCGCTTGGGGATGATTGTACTGCTGCCGGTGCACCTTCAACACTGCCCGGGCTCCCGACTGGTGGGAAACACCTCCAGCTTACTCGCCCGTTCCAGCACGTCGCCAATCAAAAGAGATTATGCCCCCCATTAACGAAATTTATGCGGCGCGGCTCCGTGCCCTAACCCGGGTGCCCCACGTCTCGCGCATTTCGAGACGTGGGAGCCTGTCGCAGCATCCACCCCAAAAACCGTGTCATCCTGAGCGGAGCAACAAAGGCGCGCAGTGCGCGCATTTGTTGCGGAGTCGAAGGACCCCTACCATGCGCCACCAGCCCACTCCGCGGGCAGCTCCAGCCAAGAAACCTAGCCCCCTAGCCCAGCCCCAACCCCCTGCGATACCATCATCCCAGCCCAATTCGACCCAATTCCGGAGGAACCACAATGCCCGACGCCCAAAATGGTGCCGACTTCAAACAGCAGCTTCGCGACGGCCAGCCCAAACTCGGACTCTTCGTCAACTCCCACAGCCCCACCGTCGCCGAACAGCTCGCCCACAGCGGCTATGACTGGCTACTGGTGGACACCCAGCACGGCCCCATGAACCACATCACCCTCTCCGCCATGCTCAGCGGAGTCTCCAGCGGTGGCGCATTTTCCATGGTCCGCGTCGGCGGATACGACGACCACCCCGGCATCCAGCAGGCCCTCGACCTCGGTGCCGACGGCGTCCTCATCCCCTACATCAATACCGCCGAAGAAGCCCGCCAAGCCATCAGTTGCGCCAAATACCCGACCGCCGGAACCCGCTCCGTGTACTTCCCCCAGCGCAGCATGAACAAAGCCGGACTTCTCGGCTACGCGGGCAACTGGAACAACAACGGCATCGTCGCCCTACAGGTGGAAACCGCCAGTTGCATCGAGAACATCGTCGAAATCGCCGCCGTCCCCGGCGTGGACATCCTCTTCCTCGGCCAGAACGACCTCTGCATGTCCATGGGCCTCTATGAAAAGTACAAATTCCCCGACATGTACACCTCGCCCGAACTCGGAGCCGCCACCGACAAACTCGTCGCCGAAGCCCGCAAGAATAACGTCGCCTTAGGCGTCTTCCTCTTCGGCACCGCCCGCGTCGGCGAGTTCCTCGACAAAGGCTTCACCTTCATCAGCCTCGGCAACGACCTCCACCACGTCCTGACCCAAACCGCCGCCTATGTTGGCGACGTAGAAAAGATCGCTACCGAAAAGGGTAAGAACTGGAAGCGCCGCCCCACGTCGCTGTTTTAACCCAAAGCCGTGTCATCCCGACCGGAGTCCTGCTTCGCGCCAAGCGCGAAGCAGGACGAAGTGGAGGGACCTTGTGTTTTCACTATAGTTTCCCGATTAGACAATCTGTGCGGATAGACTAGTCAATTCGCCAACGACGATATCGAGCCATCTGCGCTTGGGAGAAATCGAAGTGTCCCAGTCCCGCAAAAATTTCCCTGGGCGGGAAGCGGGGTAGGCTCTACCGGTCATCTGCACTGTGGCTGCATCAAACTTTTGCTTTGCGTCTGCTTGATCATGCACAATTCTATGTCTTATGGAGGCTAGATGTATAAGGCTAGTGAGTTTAGATGAAATCGTCGACTCCTGAATGCCAAGGCATCCTGGGGTCCCTGATTTGATAAATTTTTGACATCGTTTTACTACGACAGCAGGGTTATGCCAAAGAACAAAGGTCTGGCCTCCCAACACTGCCGATTCCGCCGCAGCCACGGTGCGAAAATAAGTACCACAAACAAGCGTTTCTTTCCCCGCTGCGGATGCGTAGCCGCAAAGGGATCTGTAGAACACGGCCTCTAGGCAAATTTCCCAGCCAGCAAATATACGAAGGTAGGCGAGCTCATATATGGAGTGCCCGGCTTGAACTGTGCCAGTGGAGAAGAGAGACACTGGACAAGGAGAGCGTATGGGACGAGGCAAGAAGTACCAACCTGAGCAGGTTGTAAATCTGCTGCGGCAGATCGAAGTGGCTGTAGCAAACGGGAAGA
>JBBROM010000028.1:0-12073 GCA_038229415.1 Terriglobales bacterium | reverse complement strand
TAGGTTCAGTATCCCGCACTGGCCCGTCGGCTTGGGGGCGTGGGTCGATAAACCGTGTCTCTTCGGAATTCACGATCCGGCTCTCCGGGAAGATTCCTTGGTTCGTCCGGTATGCGCGGGGCGCAAAAGCCTGAGTTGCTAACCGGCTTTGCCGCGACCTACGGGGTCCGCGCACATTCGGTAAAGACAGACTATGCCCAAAACGACATAAATGTCCATGACGGACAGGGTTTGGTAGTGGTGCAGTTTTGAGCTCGGGCGACGGGAGATGGGGGGAACAGGGAATCTGTGACGGGAACGAGAGGCGGGCGCAAGAGAGATGGCTATATCTCTCCGGAGCGTCACCCGCTTTTTGCGGCCGCCAACGTCGGCCCCAAAACGACACATTATTCATTTTGGCGAGGCACAGGAGAAAAATGTGGAGCATGGTCACACCTGTCCGCGCGGAAGGACCTCAACTGTTTTCTTATATCGTAGCGATCAAGCATCATTACCTTATCCCACACCTTCGCGAAGTCTTTGGCAAAGCGTCGCGCGCCGTCGCTGCTTGCATAGATCTCGGAGACCGAACGGAGTTGCTGATTCGATCCGAAGATGAGGTCACACCGAGTCGCGGTGAATTTGACCTCGCCAGTGTCGCGAGCATTGACGGTAAAGGTCATCCCTTTCTCATCTGCCTTGCGCCACTCGTATTCCATGCTCGTGAGGTGCTTGAAGTAATCGTTTGATAGAACTCCGATCCGATCTGTGAAGACGCCGTGCTTCGACCCGTCATGGTTAGCGCCGAGAACGCGCAGACCGCCGACCAGTGCCACCCACTCGGGCGCGGTAAGCGAAAGCAGACTGGCCTTGTCGAGGAACAACTCCTCAGGTGAAACGCCAAGTGAGATCTCCTGAAAGTCCTCAACGACATAGTTGCGGAAGCCATCGACGACTGGCTTGAGCCACTTGAACATTTCTTCATCGGTCAAATCCTGCGTGGTGTCGACACGGCCGGGCGTGAATAGCACGGTAACGTTGTGACCCGCGTCCGCCAGTGCGTTGTCCACAGCAGCGCACCCTCCGACCACGATGAGGTCAGCGAGAGAGACTTGTTTGCCGCTCACCTTCCCGTTGAAATCCCCTGCAACTTTGCGCAGTGCCGCGATGACGGGCACGGTGCGCTGGTTTACAGTCCAGCCCTTCTGCGGCGCGAGCGCGAGTCGACCGCCGTTGACTCCGCCACGCTTGTCGCTGCCACGATACGTCGCCGCCGCCGGCGCACCTCAAGTCGGATTCTCGGTGACCATGCGTTGAATCAGCTCGCGAATGCCCTTCGAGAGCGGGCCTTCTTCCAACGCCAGGCCGGTGCTCGACAACCATACCCAATAGATGCGGAAGCCAGCTCTATTCGGGAACATTTAGCCGGAATGATGTTACCATAGATCGCAAAACGATGGATTGGCTGCGCACAATTCCACCGCTCCACCCATCGTTTCCGGGACGCCAACTCCCCAGACTCCGCTTGCCGCGATGTTCTTAGTGTCTCTTTGCACTCTTCACTTGTGCGCAATGCTGTGAGCGCCCAGCAAGCCAAAAGCGACCACGCTATTTGTAGTGCCGACATATACCTTCCCGTTGGCGATCATGGGTGTTCCAAAGTGAGACGCCGTTCCGAAATTATCCCGGTTGCCAGATGCCTGCGTAGAATTGTAAAGCTCTTTTGAAATGTTGAAAGCATTGTAGGCGTGCAGCACCGAAGTAGATTTGTGCTCAATTGCCCACACGATCCCGTTCTTGCCGCCGTTGGCAGAGACACTCGGAATCGAGCCGGGATACGTGAACGAAGTTGCGCTTTTGTAAGTCGGCTGCAGCGAGAGTTTTGCGTCTGCAAAAGCGAACTGCAGCAGCTGACCGCTTTGTGGGCCGAAGTAAACGTTGCCACTGAAATAAGCAGGTACACACCAGCAGCCAGCTCCTAGTACCGCGTCAATCTCTTGGTAAACATTGTTGCGGGACGCATTAAACTTTCCCATACTGTCGCGATCAACGACATAGATATTTCCATCCTTGCCTGCCCCAAAGGCTAAGTTCTTCAAAGTGCCGTTGGCGTCCAGCTGTGAAGGCGGAATGACAACTCCCCCAGCCCCAAAGTCAATATCCGCGTTAGACTGAGTAACTGTGTTGTATGTAGCGAAGTAGTCTTTTACTTGAAGAGTCGTAGAGACTTTCAGGAATGAGTTACCGTAGTCGCCATTTGCAGGGAATCCTGACTTATTCAGGGTGGTGTCGAAGGTTCCGTTGGCATCAAGCACAAATATCGAAGTCCCATCTGACGCAAGACCTCCTCCAGACTGCCAGATCGCTCCATCTGAGCCGTTGGGAGTTATGTTGAGAACGTGGGTCTGCTTGAGGGTATTCTCGTCATATGCCATGATCCAGCCTGTATAGTCTCCGATGTCACAGTGCGAGGTCCAAGCCAAATAGATCGCTCCTCGCAGGAGCAGCAGACCGGCGCGCTCAGCATACTGTTTCGGGTCAAACGTCAGCGAGCCATCGTGACTTCCCGCGCCAGCACCTGGGGCGCTGCCTGTAATGGCGACGGGACTACCAACCTGCTCCTTACCCGTCACGACATCGAGGGCGTGAAGCCGCTGAAAGTAGCTTCCTGAGCCATCCTTGCTCATCGCGACCAGATATATGGTGCCATGTGCCCCTGCCGCGCGATCAATGACCGGAGTTGCCGTGATCCCGATAGAGGGGGTGATTTGATTACAGCTCCTAGTGTCAGAGGCTGTCTCCCCCGCCGAGAGTGCTGACGTTTTCCATAGCTGCACTCCCGTATCCGCGTCAAACGCATAAACCGAGTCATTCTCGGTGACAGCGTAAAGAACATTGTGCTGAGACCCGGCGATCGTTAACCCCGAGAGGTAGAGCGGCTCGGCGTCAATGCTGGAATCAACGGGCATGGAAAAACTCTTGCCGAAGTCGACAGAATTTACGTTGGCTTGGGTGAGAACGGTCTCGGCGGTGTTCTGGCCAGTTCTAATAATACTGTTGTGAAATGTGGTCACATCCACAGCCGTCGAATACGCTGTCGCTATTGTGACCAGAG
This sequence comes from Terriglobales bacterium, assembly GCA_038229415.1. Taxonomy (GTDB): domain Bacteria; phylum Acidobacteriota; class Terriglobia; order Terriglobales; family Acidobacteriaceae; genus JANXUR01. The sequence goes on along the minus strand of JBBROM010000028.1, from coordinate 8,979 downwards.
TGAGAACTAGAAGTGACCTCATGCCGTGCGCTCCTCATGACTGATTTATACTGTTAGCTGGCTCAAAATAGCGATGCTTCCTAGTGGGAAGGCCTTGGCAGCGGCTTCCGGCCAAGAGAATGATACTTGCTATGTGGTTTTTCAGTTGAGCACTTTGGAACAGCCCGTCGTTTTGCGCCAAGAGATTAAAATTCGCGTTGCCGCCCCCGAAACTCATCGCGCAAGTGGGAATGCGAATCTCCTAGGCCGAATTATCCTGTGCCTCGCCAAAAAGTTACACGTCACTTTTGGCGCAAAATTGAGCAATTTCGGACAGTTGGAACCTGTGGAGCGCCATTATCCCTACTTCTTAGGATGTAGTTTGTAGCGATTTAGCTTATGGCCCCACAAGATTTGACGACAAAAAGGGAGATAAAGGATGCATAACTTACTCGGTTCCATGCTCATGCTTGTGCTGGCGGGTTCGATGTCAGCGATGGCACAAACCAACTCGACCCGGCGATTCCTCGATGAAGAAGAAGGACATGATGGGCGAAAAGATGTCTATCACCGGATGCGTCTCTGAGAAAGACGGCAAGTACATGCTTATGAACAAGGAACATGCTGATGGGATTCAGCTGATGAGCTCAGACGACTTGAAGCCGCACGTCGGACACAAGATGAAGATGACCGGCATGATGGAGAAGATGGCCGACATGGGGACGATGCCGATGAAGTCGGACAGCGCAGCGAATCCCGACGGTTCGGCGAAGGCGGACGGTCCCCCACCTTCCGATGCCACGATGAAACATGATGATACGAGCATAAAGCATGACGGCATGGCCATGATGGAAATGAAGGTGACCAGCATGAAGATGATCTCGACCACCTGCGACATGTCCAAAATGATGGACAAATAACTATCGCGCGGTCAATAGCGGCGCGACTCCCATAGTGGAGCTGCGCCGTTTCCGTTTCAGCAGTTTTACGCTCCGGGCAAGGTATTGACAGTGAAAAGGTATCGCCTTCTTTACTTCACAGCACAGCCCGCATCGACTTCTCCCAATTGAGCATATTTACTCAGACAATGCTTACGACACACTGTTACTTTTGCCAAACCGCCGGGGGTGGAAGCGATTTGTTGAGCTTGGGTTTTTACCGTTTCCTCACCGAAGTGGCATTGAGCCGAAGCCGAACGGTGTCAGGCTAGAGCCACCGAATTATTAACTCTCCTCACCGCGCGTTGTTTCGTCATCTTCTAGGCTTGTGGGTGTTGTTTTCGATCCCTGAAGACGTGATTCCGGAGAACCTTCGCCTTGCGGCCGGCTACGCCGAGATCGAGCCCAGCACCGTCCCACCTCGCGATAACAGAGAAACCCTCCCCATCGTGCGCATGGCGAAGCAGGTCCCTAGGAGTCCTCCGAGCCCAACAATCCCTCCCGACGTCCAATTTTGAGCAGACCCGGCTCCCGCTTCCGCCTAGTCTCATCCTTGCGAGGCGCCGCGACCTAACCACCCAGTTCTGCCTCCCTCGTCTGAATTCACACTGAGTTCGGAGCACAAACCCGGACCACGAAAGGACAACACCATGGACGCCACAATCACGAAATGCGCCGGATCGAGCTGCAGCTGTCCCGCTCCCGAAGGCAGCAAGTATTGCAGCCCCCACAGCGAAACCTCCGAGAAGATCGCCGAAATCTCTTGCGATTGCGGACACGCGGGCTGCTCCAGCAACCTCGCCAAATAGTTCGGATCACAACCGCTCGCCTTGGGGAGCGGCGCGCCTTGCCCCGGCGTTTTCCTCCGCGACGTGCGAGTGGGGCCGCTTACTAAGCGACACGATGAGCCGCTTGCGCAGGAGAGATTACCATGATGACAACCGCGTCTGAAGCTTGTGCCCGCGAAAACTGCAATTGCATGGCGCTAGATGACAGCAAGTTCTGCAGCCCGCAATGCGACACCGCGCCCAACGGATCGCAGTCCCGCTGCAAGTGCGGACACGAGGGCTGTAGCGGGGACGACGGTCTAGCGGCGGGGCTTCCCCGGATCGCGTGATTCTAACAAGCGAGAGGCATCCGCGCAGGTGGTTTGTGACTATGTCCCTCTACGATAACGAAGACGGGATGCCACATGAGCCTCGGAAAGCAGACCTGCCGCACGAACGGCTGCAAAGACAATGCCGGACCCGGCCAATGTTGTTGCGCTTCCCCGGCTCGGCGGATTGCATCATCGTTACGAAATCGCGGCCTAGGGCAACTGAAACAACGTGTCCAGAACGGAAACTGTTTACCAATCGCAGGATACCCATGTCTCGGGTCTGGCTCTCCCCACTCCAATTGGGCGGTGATGGAAAGCGAAAGCATAGTTCCAACCATTCCCCGCCAGTAAAAACCGCGTCGACCGCATTTCAACATCCGCTCCAAACCGCCTATTTCTCATTTTGGCGTACAGGCGAATCGTTCCCTCAACCTCGGCAAGGACTGACGGCTCTTGCCGGAACGGTTACAGTCGCCGCGATTGCGCAACCCTTTTGATTATCGGGCCAAGATCTTTCTCGGTCCGCTACGGGAATATGGACGCGGCTCAAGCCAGACCAACGGCGAAGTGGGCGCATCCGTTTCCTCCTCGCTTTTTGACCGCGTACATGGCGAGATCCGCGCTCTTTAGCAATGCATCCGTGAATCGCATTAAACGCCCGAATGTCGCCGTTCAAGGCCCGCTAGAGTTTTGCCCTAGCAACTGCCCGGCAAGGACTTCTATTAGTGAGCGGTGGCCTGTTCCTTCCACCGTTGCGAGTTCACGCCCACCACGAGGCGCCAAATCATCAGTGATCCCTCCCCAAACGCAGCGGGAACTAGATTGAAGGGGGACAGATACTCTGCAAGCTGTGGTGACAGAAAGGTCAGATAGCCCAAACCAGCAAATGCCATCAACGCACCCACAATTCGAGGGAGGAACGTCGATCTGAAAATCAGGTAACCGATTAGGACGCAATAGAATCCAAAAAAGGCTAAAAAGGCGTTCCATGCCTGCGCATTCAGTTGGAGAAACATATAAGCCAGCGTTTGCAACTGTTGCAAACTAAACGCGCTTAAGTACTGTCCGCCTCCCAACACAACCAGGGGAGCGAGTTGAAGGAGGCTGGCAAAAACCAAAATAGGCAATCCCACCAAGTGAACGAAGGCTGCGCTTAAAGAAAGGTTCTTGTTCACGGGCTTGAACAGATCGTAGAAGAGAGCCCTCAGAGCGACGGAGCACGCGACCGCGATGAGCAATGCTGAGAAACTCAGCTCAAATAAAAGTTTGTGGGCCATAATGGCGTTCGCTGTAGTCGCGGCGTCGCCCCGGACAACAAGCCTGCCGGGAACGACCATCTCACCGATTACTGACGTCAGCCCGGTGAGCACATAAAAGACACCAGCGATCCGGGCCTTGACGCGCGGGGATGCGTCCGCAATCCTTCCAATCATCTATAACCTCCGAGGAGCGGCGACCCACACGAACGCGGGGGGCTCCGAATGATGATCGCTCCCTCCTTAGCCCTAAAGCAAATGGATCCATAGCCGCCGGAAGAGCTTCCGCCGGAGGGCGTGATCCCTTGCGCGGGCCGGAGTAGAGATAAAACTGAAACTGCGCAACATGGGGTTACTGCCCACCTCATCAGAGGCGCTTTCCGCGTTCCAGGCCGCCCCGACGAATACGATCATCGCGGAACACTCCATCCAGACCATCACGCCGATCGCCGCGGCAAGCCCGCCGTAGAGTGGGCCAAACTCAATCTGCCGCACATAGAAGCCAAATACGAGATTCGCGCCCCACCAAAGAATTGTGGCCGCCGCTGCTCCGGGGAGAACGGACTTAAGGGTCGTTGCGCCTGGGCGTGCAACGCGATAGATCAACGCCAGCACGATCGTCGTCAGTGTTGCCCCGCCCAGTGGAAGAGCCACGATCCAGAAGACGCGAATCGTAGGAGACAGTCCGAATTCGAGAGCTAACCAACGGCCCAAAGGCGGACCAAAAACCGTGACTAAGACACTTACCAGCCACGCCACCAGCGAGATCGAGAATAGGAGCAGGGCGCGCAGTTGCCGGCCTAGAAAAGAATGCCTCCGGCCAATCCCGTAAATCAGGTGGATTCCTTCCATGAGGAGCTTCATCACTTGACTGCCAATCAGGAAGGTTCCAGCCCAGCCCAGAACTACCCAAGTCGAAGGGCTAATGTCCTGATGCAGCAAGCTATCTGAAACCAGCCGCCAACTGCCCGGCGGCAAGGTCGCGGCGAGCCGTCCTGCTAGGTCGCCTCCACCTTTCTCCCGCAACAAGCCGCTCAGCAAGCCTAGTGCGACCAGAAGACTGGGGAAAAAAGCTAAAAACATATTGAAGGCGACCGCCTGCGAAATCATACCGCATCGGGGAATTACTCTCGCAAGTGTGCGAAAGAGTCTCGACCCAACACTGACTATACTCATCGGAAGCGATTTCCTCACATGACGTTTATCTGTTACGCGCTCGAATCCTGCCGGTCATGATCACTGGCAAACCAAAAGCCAAACCAGGCGATGCGGACCTGAGCCGAGCAGGCGATGGAGCGTCACGGGGTCTCGGTCCGGCGGCTGAGGGCGGGGGAAGAGATAAGCCCCCCCCGCTAGACCCTCGCAAGCTGGTCGCCGAAGCTACAGCCCTCGTGTCCGCACTTGCAGGGGGACTGCGACCCGTTGCGCGTGGTGTCGCATTGCGGGCTGCAGGACTTGCTGTCATCTAGCGCCATGCAGTTGCAGTTTTCGCCGGCGCACGCTTTAGGCGCGGTTGTCATCATGGTAATCTCTCCTTCGCAAGCGGCTCATCGTGTCGCTTGGGACGGGCGGCGCTTGCGCGTCGCGGAAGAAGGAGGGAAGCGCCGGGGCCAGGCGCGCCGCTTCCCAAGGCGAACGGTTGTGATCGGAACTATTTGGCGAGGTTGCCGGAGCAGCCCGCATGTCCGCAGTTGCAGGAGATTTCGGCGATCTTCTCGGAGGTTTCGCAGTGGGGGCTGCAATACTTGCTGCCTTCGGGCGCGGGGCAGCTGCAGCTCGATCCGGCGCATTTCGTGATTGTGGCGTCCATGGTGTTGTCCTTTCGTGGTCCGAGTTTGTGCCGCTCCGAACTCAGTGTGAATTCAGACGAGGGAGGCAGAACTGGGTGGTTAGGTCGCGGCGCCTCGTAGGGAGAGACTATGAGGAAGCAGGAGCCGGGTCTGCTCAAAATTGGACACTTCGGGAGGAGAAGGTGGGGTCACGGGGGATGCCCAGGGAACCTGCTTCGTTGTGCGCACGACGGGGAGAGTTTCGCCGTCATCGGGGGGGACGGTGACGGTTCGATCTCGGCGTAGCCGGCCCGCAGGGCGAGGTTCTCCAGAACCAGGTCTTGACGGGATCGAAAGCAAGACACCCGCAAGCCTAGAAGATGACGAAACAACACAATCATGACATAAAATCATACTTTGACGAGGCGAAATCCTTCTTTGAGAACGCTGCTGGGGAAGTGGTGGCACGTCTGTAAAGATGATGGAATAGTTATTCGAGGCTTCCCGGCGGGAGCCCTTCGCGGACTGTTCAAGGAGCCTTTGGTGGATCGGGACACCACTCCTGATCGAAGTTGAGCCTGTTGTTTTCGTCTATGTGCATGACGACGCGATGTAAGAATCCCTCTTTTCCAGGAAGGCCCGATTTCCCACAGGCGGGGCAAGTCTCTAAGACGCCGTCTTCGTGCTGGGTTCCAGCCACATACTGTCTGTAGTCTTTTACTTTACCGATTGGCATCAGAACCCCCGCAAGGAGCCTTTATGTCCGACGTAACCGCTATACCAAAGCCGACGTTCGACGCTTGGCTACAACGGATGCTGGCGACCCCACCGTCGCCGAAATCCGAGGTCAAGGTCGCTAAACCGATTGGTTGGTTTTAGACAGGGTCTTAGTCACGCTGGTCGTAGATGATGACACTGAGAAGCGAACTGTGGACTTGCAAGCCCTCGCTGCTGTAGTCAAGAAAACCCAACTTCCTGAATTTGTTCATGAAGAAGCTAACCCGCGATCGCGTTGTGCCCACCATCTCCGCGAGGCTCCCCTGAGTTATCTTAGGGATCACAGTCATGACTTTACCGTCCTTTCCGAAGTGAGCAAGCAAGAGCAGAATCCGAGCTAGTCTCTTTTCGGGACCAGGAACGCCGTAGGCTGATATACTTGCGCCAATCTCGGAATTGTGCCGGTAGGTTCGCCTTGCATTCGCCTTACGAGAATCTGACGAAACCGCGAAAAGTCGGATAATCCCCCGAGTCGTTCCGTGTTATGCTGCGGGGTGCGGGAATCCCCCTTCCCGGAGCCACGGCTCCAGCACGACCAATGCATTCTCCTATGGAGGCATACTATGCAGTTCCGTTTGCTCCTCGGCAAGTTCTCGTCCAGCACCCTCGCCCTGTTCGTCACGGTGATAGCCGTATTCCTGTTAAGCCCCAACCCAGCTTTTGCGCAGAATATTGTTGTGTTTGACGTGCCGGGTGCCGCGAATACCCGGGCCATGCGAATCAACGAGACCGCCGAAATCGCCGGTTCCTACTATGATGTTAATCAGTCGGCCCACGGCTTCTACCGTTCGTCTACCGGGGTGATTACCGCGTTTGACGTGCCCGGCGCGAATCAGGGGTTTCTGCTTGGCACAACGCCTGCCTCCATCAACGACGCGGCCACCATTGCCGGCTTTTACACCGCGACCAACGGTCACGCCGCCACCAACTACCACGGCTTTACCCGAGACCGCGCTGGCAACATCGTAACGTTCGATGCGCCGGACGCCAGCACCAGGTCGAACGAAGGCACCTTTGTAAGCGCCATAAACCAGAGTGGGCAGGTTGCGGGCTATTACAACCGCGCTTCGCTTTCGACGCTAGGATACATCCGCGACGCCGCAGGCAACTTCACCACATTCGACGCAGCGGGCACCAACTACACGCAGGTGTTCGCTGTGAATACCCTGGGCAGCGTGGCCGGAATTTACCGGGACAGGAACTTTGCCAGCCACGGCTTCTTCCGGAACGGAGCGTCGGGCGCGATTACAACCTTTGACGTGCCGTTCGTAGGAGGCTCGGAGACGGTTGCGGTGGGCCTCAATGACGCCGGAGTCGTGGTGGGGAGCTATCAAACTTCTGACGGCGACTGTGGTTTCGTTTTGCACGGGTTTATCCGCTTCCCCGGGGGGATATTTGCCAACGTGGATTTTGCCAATTCTTTGTTTGGAACTGAGGTGACCGGGGTGAACAACGCGGGCACGGTCGTCGGTTTCTATTCGGACAAGAGCAACGTGAACATCAGCTTTGTGCGCGACCCGAAAGGAAATGTCACCACCTTTTCCGCTCCCGGTGCGGGCACGTCTTATGGCTCGGGGACGCTGGCTCTCGGGATCAATCGGCGGGGCAACATCGCGGGAATCTCGGTGGACCAGCGGAACGTGGATCATGGATTTGTGCGGAAGTAGGAACAGGGGCGCAGGAGTTGGCAGATCGCCCCTTTTTTGCGTTCTCAGTCTGCTTCGGGCGCGGGAATCCCCTCCCCCGTAGCCACGGCTCCAGAACTCCGCAGTAAAACTGCGGATGCGCAGGCAATTTTTGAGATGCTCTGCTGGCGGCTTGAACTCCCCCGTAGACTATCTGGTTTCGCCTTGCATTCGCCCGACGAACCTACGATAATCGGGTTAGAACAGTCGGATAACAGGCGACAACGAGCTTCGATCCCAAGATTGGTAAGCTAAGCAGTGGCAGAAGGGGCAGCCCAGCCCGAACCCAGCCGCAAGGCCTCGCGATCCTATTCGACATGCAATTCGTACGGAGCTAGAGGGCAATACCGGAGGCGAACCGCAACTTCGTTCCCAGGAATTGAAGTCATCGCACAGACGCCTTTTTCTTCCGCTTCGGTGTAGCGACGTTGACCTCGGATTTCGGCGACGGTGGGGTCGCCAGCATCCGTTGTAGCCAAGCGTCGAACGTCGGCTTTGGTATAGCGGTTACGTCGGACATGAAGGCTCCTTGCGGGGGTTCTGATGCCAATCGGTAAAGTAAAAGACTACAGACAGTATGTGGCTGGAACCCAGCACGAAGACGGCGTCTTAGAGACTTGCACGCCTGTGGGCAATCGGGTCCTCCCGGAAAAGAGGGATTCTTACATCGCGTCGTCATAGACTTAGACCAAAACAACAGGCTCAACTTCGAGCAGGAGTGGTGTCCCGATCCGCCAAAAGCTCTTTGAACAGTCATCGAAGGGCTCTGTGAATATCGCCGAACGGATCGTCGCTGGCCGCGCCGTGTCGCGAAGGGGAGGGCAGCGGAGGCAAGTCAGGGTATTGCAATGCGTGTGAGCCGCGCTCCTTACTAGCTGAAAGGAAGCCGACGGGGTTCAAAAAGCAGCGTCAGCCGCGCTGGCGAGTGTGTTTCCCGATCCCGATACGACTCCACTGCCTTCATCTTGCCAAGCATAACTAAATGCATCGGCGCGGGCCCTGAGGTCCGCGCCGATGTTGTCCCCACCCTTAGACTAACTGCATTACTTGGGACATGTAGTTATGCCTTGAGCGCCCGCGATTGTGCCAACCGTGGTCAGGGTGCCATCCGAATGGACCCAGATGATCGAGCCCTGTGAGGTAGCGACCATAAGGTTCGCTCCTGAGCTAAAAGCAATGTTGGTGTTGTTCAGGCCGGTCGCCGCATATTGCCCCACGAATTTGCCGGCTGAGTTGAATTGCTGGATGGTTCCATCCGTGTTGCTCACGAAGACATTTCCCTGAGCATTAACGGCAAGGCCAACCGGCCCGGTCAGGTTCGTCGTGATGAAATCCACCCCGCTTTGCGATGCAGTAAAGGGAGGCTTGACCCGAACCACCTTCTTGTTTGCCACGTCAACCACCAGAAGATTGCCCGAAAAAACTCCCTTGGTGAGGAACGCGGTAGCGCCGCCACCATCAGAGACAAATGGCGCG
>JBBROM010000027.1:0-15156 GCA_038229415.1 Terriglobales bacterium | reverse complement strand
TGCCGTTCGCTACCGCCACTTCGATCTGCCGCAGCAAACTCACAATCTGTTCCGCTGTATGCTTCTTGCCCTTGGCCATCTCCCGCTCCTTTTCGTCCAGTCTCTCTCATTTACACTGGTACAGAAAAGGCCGGGCAGGCCAACCTGAAAGGTCTCGCATACCCGCAGTAGTGTGGTCAACGTGGTCGGGCGTCCGGCTTCGATCATTTGCCAGTGGCGTACGCTGAAGCCGTAGGAACTCATGTCCTCCTGGCTTAAGTGGCGTTCCGTCCGGTACGAGCGGATGCGATGGCCCAGGGCGCGGAAAAACCGTCTGTAGCCTGCCGGGAGTTCCCTGGTCGCGCCCACCACTCCAAGCTGAAGTCACACGAGCAGAAGCACCACGAGCAAAAATGCATATCGTCTGTCCGCGTGGCCCGTGCGACCCGTGTACAGCGTGGGTTTAAAGGCGGTATAATCGCGGCCATCATGTTACCTTGGAAAGTGAAGGCCACTCTGAAAGCCGTTGTGCTGCTCGCGCTGGCTTGGGGCAGCCCCGCTTTATGCGGTCCCATCCATGACGCTGCCAAGAGCGGGGATCTGGCAAAGGTCAGGGCGCTGCTTCAAGAGAATCCAGGTCTGATTGCCAGCAACGACGAAAATGGCCTGACGCCATTGTATCTGGCGGCGACGTTTGGACACAAAGACGTCGCGGAATTGTTGCTGGCCAAGGGAGCCAACGCCAATGCCAAGAAGGAAGGTGGCGTCACGCCATTGATGATCGCCACGGAGAAGGGCTACAAAGACGTGGTGGAATTGCTGTTGGCCAACGGGGCCGATGTCAATGCCGACACTCGCGGCAACACGGCATTGATTATGGCGACGCAAGAGGGCCGTAGGGATTTGGTGCAACTGCTTCTTGCCCACAAGGCCGATGTGAAGGGTAGGGAGGAAGGCGGTGTAGCGCTATTCGTGACGCCATTGATAATGGCGGCGCAGAAGGACTACAAAGACCTGGTGGAATTGTTCTTGGCCAACGGGGCCGATGTTAATGCCAAAACGAAGGACCTCGGCATGACGGCATTACATATGGTTGCTGAGCTCGGGCATAGCGATGTGGCGCAAGTGCTTCTTGCCCACAATGCCGATGCCGATGCCAGAAACCAACAGGGGGCGACGCCTTTGCACTTCGCGGCGTTTAATGGTCGCAGGGACGTGGCTGAATTACTGCTTGATCACAAGGCTGATGTCAACGCCAAGTTTCAGAGGTTCACGCCGCTCGATTTGGCGGTTCAGCAAAGCCATGCAGATGTGGCGCAATTACTTCGTCAGCATGCACAAGTACCCCCGCAGACTACTTCGGACACATCATCAGCAGCCGTTCCTGTGTTTGTCCCGATGCCGCAGGATATTCAATGCTCTGTTCAAGGGATGTCATTCATGATGGCGGCTGGAAAAAACGGTGAGCTGCCCAACATAGATGGTTCGGTCAGAGGGGTCACCTGCTGGCTTCCCGGCAAGACCCCAGAGCAGAAGAAAGACGTACCTCTTGTTTCAACCAAAATCACCGATGGAATGCTCCCGACCAAGGACTTCGGCGATCTCAAGTTAACCACCCCAAGAAATCTGAATTCCCCGGCCATCGGTATAGCCATCCAAAGTGACAAGCTGCAATTGCTTAGGGAGTTCCTGCAGAAATAGTCGCACGGTGTAGGTAGGTGGATGGAGGTTTCGAGGTAGCATATATGAATCTGAATTTGAACGCATTACTTGGGGTCGTTCTGGCGGGTATCCTTCTCGGACAGCAAGCCTTTGCCCAAACTGCCCAGAAAGCCGCTCCTGTGAAGGCCGCTCCCATGTTTGTCCCGCTGCCACAGGATATTCAATGCTCACTTGAAGGAATGTCATTCAGGTCAACGGTCGGAAAAAACGGTGAGTTGGTCAACACGGATGGTTCTGTCGAGGGCGTTACATGCTGGTTGGTCAAGAGCGTCGTACAGGTCGCTCCCGACCCATCGCAAAAGAAAGCCATTCCTCTAGCCTCAACCACAATCACAAATGGAATGCTCTCAACCAAGGACTTCGGTGCTTTCAAGTTAAGCCCCACAAACAATCTATACTCAACAGCGACTGGTATAGCCATCCGAAATGACAGAGTGCAACCGCTGAGGAATTTCTTGGCTCAGGCGAGCGTATCAAAGCAAAGCGGGTCAACTGGTTCAGATGCCTATGTTCCGATCAAAGCGAACTGTATCGTCTATCACTCGGGATATGAGGGGACCATTGTAGCTCCTGGGGTCTCGGAACCAGCGGGGACCGTAGCGAAGCTGGAGTGCAACGGAAAAGATGTAGAAATCGCGGACAGCAAAATGGTGGCCGGAATTATCGCCACCAAAACGTATGGGAAGGTAAAGGTTCACTTCGGTAGTATGGTTGCCACAGTCGGTGCGGGTGATTTCACATCTGTGGCCCCTGGCAAGACCGCTCCCGAGCGAGTTAGAGATATATCGGTTGAGAAGTCCGCAGCTCAGAGCTTCACGGCGCAATTTGGGCAATAGGACACAAGGCGACGCGGCGAACGCGGGTTCACGGCTACGCGGGTTCACGGCTGACATCAAAAAGGCGGGCCATGTTGCGAAACCGCAGCGCGGAGAACAGCACAAACGTTTTCGCGCTTAGATTGTGATCCGCTCTACTTCGTCGAGCGAAATCTCATCCTGCCTGCGGTCGTAAAGCTTCGTGGTTCTCGGGCTCTCGTGGTTGGCGATGTGCTGCGCGGCTTCAAGCGTGCCCTTGTTCTTCAGGTACGCGGTTATGCCGGTTGCCCGGAAGGTGTGGTTCCCGATCCTCGTCTTGATGCCGGTGCAGCGCGTGCGCCGCTGGATCATCCGATAGGCGTCCTGCTGCCACATGGAGTTGCCGGTGAGCTGGCCGGTCTTTCCGGCCGCCGTCTGGAATAAAGGCGCGTCGAAGTGAATGTCCGTGTGCATCGTGCGGAAACCATCGCGCAAGAGGCGCGGCCCGTAGGGTAGGGGAAGCGGCCAGTGCAGTGTGATAGCTGATACAATTTACTGAATCACGGGAACGAAGGTTACTCCGTTTGTTCTTCAACCCGGCTGTTGGGTGAACGGCAGTAATCGTATACGGCGCTTGTGCCGCATGACGCTGCAACCTTGCCGGTGGGCGGAGGGCATAGACGAACAAAATGAAACGAGGTTATTATGCGGCGGCCACGCTGACGATGTCCCTTGCCCTTGTTTTCGGGCTGTGGATCAGGAAGGCCGCCCGTTGTGGCAAGCGCCCTCGACGATATCCGCACTGGCGGCAAGCAGGGGAATGCCGTAGTAGAGGACATCCGTATCGGCGAGCAATTGAACGACGCACCGGGACAGCTTTCGCCGGTCCAAACAGGCACCGGAACCAAAGCGGAGCTTACGCAACCTGGAGGTTTCCCATTGATCCCGCAGTTTTTCGGTTTCAATCCGGATACTGGGTTTGTGGGCCTGCTTTCAGACTTGCCACGCCCTATAACCATTCAAGGGCGCTACGGAAACAAGCTCATTGATGCGGCTGGTTTCAAAACCTATAAACGAATGAACTTGGGTAGGGTAACGAGAGGGAGTGATGATTACCTTGGCTCAGCGGAAGTGGGCATATCGTTTGAGGACTACTCAAAGGTAATGATTTCGCCAAATTATATTACTTCACCGGTAGGGACGGAGCGGGGCGACCAAACCGGGGCGACTGGTAATTCAGTAGTGGTCGTTTTTGATCCGCGCGGCGTCGCGGGGTTCCTAAACATCAGCCGAAACGGGTCAAGACCGGCTCAGTTCTCCCTCAATTCCCCCGGTCCTATCATGGATACAGAGCCGGTCTCCGAATACACCGGGAGATACGCGACGGGGGACAAGACCCCCTTCAACATTGACACCATCCCTGTGGCCAGCACGGGGTTTCCTATCGTTGAGCTTTGGAACGTTCACAGAAAGACGGATGCCCTCCAGTGGAGTGTGACTCAGGACGGCAAGGTCACTCACAAGGGCGTTGTTGGTTTCCCCGTGGTCGGGACGGCGCACAAACGTGTCTACTATCAGGTGCGTATATCCGACCGCAGCTGAGGAGGATCGGGACCATGCAGACGAAATCCGCTGTGGCCTTTTGTCACGCCACGAAATCGATTGCGGCGCTGATCGTCATCCCTGTTGTGCTGGGGTCGGCGCTAAGTCAAGCCCAATTGCCTTCTATCGTTCAAGCGGCGAAGAGTGGCAACCTTGACACGGTAAAAGCAGTACTGAAACAGAACCCTGAGCTGGTTTTTAGCAAAGACGCCGGCGGAATAACTGCCCTCCACGCTGCGGCGGATAAGGGATACGTGGACATAGTGACGCTGCTGCTGGCCAGCAAAGCTGATGTCAATGCCAAGGCCACGAATGGCCAAACGCCTTTACATGATGCGGCGTTTAACGGACACGCGGATGTGGCGGAACTGCTGCTGGCCAACGGGGCGCAGGTCGACGCCAGAACGAGCCAGGCTGTGACGCCGTTGCACGCTGCGGCGGATAAGGGCCACGTTGGGGTGGTGAAGTTGCTGTTGGCCAGCAAAGCCGATGTGAACGCTAGGGACAATTTGGGCGAGACACCATTGCACCACGCGGCAGAAAGCGGATACGAAGACGCGGCGGTGCTGCTGCTGGCGAACGGAGCTCAGATCGACGCCAAAAGAAGCGATGGAACGACATCTTTGGCCCTTGCAGCACTGCGGGGACACAGGGACGTGGCGGAACTACTGCTGGTCGGCAAAGCCGATGTTAATACTAGGGCCAACGACCGCCAGACACCTCTGCACTATGCAGCGCTTTGGGGTCGGAATGAAGTGGTGGAATTGTTGCTCGCTAGTAAGGCCGATGTCAATGCCAAGGCTAACAACGGCCAGACGCCGTTGCACGCGGCAACCCAGAAGAACCAAAACGGAGCGGCTAAACTCCTTCTGGCGAACGGTGCCGATGTCAACGCGAAAGACAACCTTGGAATGACACCTTTGCACTTGGCAGCGGCTCTCGGCGAAAAGGACCTCGCAGAATTGCTATTGGCGAACAAAGCGGAGGTTAATACAGAGGATGCGCAACGCAGAACGCCCCTGGCTTGGGCGGCGCACCAAGGGTACAAAGCCGTGGGAGATTTGCTGCGCCAGTACGGCGGCCACGAATAAAAAGGGGGAAGGAGCGTCAGAAGATGCGCGTGCGTAATTCCAGCTTCCAAATCGACCGGGCGATCACCGTTATCCTGATTGCCCTGTGTGTAGTCTCGCTCGCAATTGCTCAGAATGGACCGGCCAACATGGTTTCGCTGCCCATCAAGGCGATTGACGGAAAGATGATCCAATTGCAGGATCGTGATGGTAAGACCTATACTTTCGCGCTTGACGCTAAGACGATTTATTGTCAAGGCGTAAACGTCGCCTCGAATTGGGCGTACTTGAAGGGTAGGACGGAGGCCACCACCATGAAATTGGCGGCCGACCACAAAACGGCCCTCGTCGTGTGGGACCAAGGGCCATCACTGTCGATGTCGCTGAATACGCCCACTAGCGGAAGCGGGGGAGGTAGTTTTCCTGACATGTGTAGTTCACTAAGTTACTGGATCGATCCGGCGACAAAGTTGATGTGGACAAATCGGGACAACGGAATCTATGTCAATTGGAACCAAGCTGAGGCCTACTGCAAAAGCCTCCGTGTGGGTGGGTACTCCAATTGGCGTTTGCCGACCATTAACGAGTTAACGGGAATATATGCGCCGAGCGCTCAGCATCGCATCAAAGGCGGCATCGTGCGTTACGTTGATGACGAGTGGACTAGCAGCCCCGGAAGTGCTCCAGAGAAGGTTGTCACCTTCAATTTTTGGATTGGATCCAGGAATGATGACGCTACGCGAGCGACCGAGGGCGCGGATGTGTTGTGTGTGCGACAACAAACGGCTCGCTGAAAAGACGGCGGCGACGACGCCTTCAAATCGCAATGCGCTCCACTTCATCGAGGGAAATCTCATCCTGCCTGCGGTCGTAAAGCTTCGTGGTTCTCTGGCTCTCGTGGTTGGCGATGTGCTGCCCAGCTTCCAGCGTACCGCCATCAATCCTTCTTCCGTTTCCGAAGTGGTCTTCCAATAGTGTCAACTGGATGATGAGGAAAATACTCCTTAAAACAAGAACGGCGAGCGAGATAAAGTGGCCAAGTTGTTGCCCCGGGTGTGGCAAGAACTTGGCGAACCTAGCGGCACCGTCTCCGGTATCTCCGCCGGAGCCAAGCGCTAGCAACGAGGCTGAGGCTGCGAACATTCGAAAGCACTGGGAACCCTTGGACACCCCCGCAGTGCTGGCGGCCTGGGTTGAGCATAACAAAAAACTGTGGCGACCGGAAACATTTCAAATTATCAAGAGTATCCTTGAAGAAAGGGGTATCGCAGTCCCTCCCCAACGTCCAAAGATCGAGCCTCCTCCGCCATCAGTTGACATCCCAATAGACCGGAAGTTTCGAGCCCTCCTGTCCTCGACCCCCGCGAGTTTTCGCGTTCTAGTCTGCGCTGAATGTGGCGATCGGATACGGAGACAGTCATGGGGAAAGCTTGTAAAAGTCGGATGGGGTTTGGCCGGGGTTACATTTCTCCTCGCCGCATTCCGTCCCCCTCGCAACCAATTGGAGTGGGATGGCGCTGGAGGGTCATTCTGGTTGGGTGTCGTTCTCGGGTGGCTGGGTGACTACCAGCAACGTCATAGTCTCGGCATCAGCGCCACGCGTATTTCCAAAGACCGGTGGCGTTTTGGGTTTAAACACCCCGAGGTGGCCTCTGCGTTTGAGCATTTGAACCTGCCAGTTGACGACAGCCGAATACCCAAGTAGCGCCCCCCAAATGACGGGAGCCGCCCATTAGCAGCTCATCGCCCGGTAGAGCGTGGCGCGGCTAACGTCAAAGGCCACACCCCCTTGGGGGTGTAGCGCTTTGCGCCTTAAATCAGATGGCGATGCGCTCGACCTCGGTGTTCCCGAGCGGCTTGATGTACTATTTGGGGTCAAGAAGTAGCCTCGAAAACCCTTTGTAAAACACGTGGGGAGCGGCGCATTCCGGTGTCAAATCGCGATGCGCTCGACCTCATCGAGGGAAATCTCATCCTGCCTGCGGTCGTAAAGCTTCGTGGTTCTCGGGCTCTCGTGGTTGGCGATGTGCTGCGCGGCTTCGAGCGTCCCCTTATTCTTCAGGTATGCGGTGATGCCGGTGGCCCGGAGGATGTGGTTCCGGATCCACGTCTTGACGCCAGTGCCCCGCGTGCGCCGCTGGATCATGCGGTAGGCGTCCTGCTGCCACATGGCCTTGCCGGTGAGCTGGCCGGTCTGGCCGGCCGCCGTCTGAAATAAAGGCGCGTCGGGATCGCCTGCGATGCCAGCGGCGGCGATATATTCATCGAGGTACTGCTCCAGACTGTGGTGACAAGGAACTTCATGCTCCTTGCCACCTTTTTCGTGCAGCCGGACCCAGCCGCGGCGTCCCTGCACGAAATAGTCACGCACTTTCATCTGGAGCAGGGCTGGACACGGCGACTCCTGCCACCTGCGATTGATAGGGTACAGTGTATTGAGATGAGAGCGGCCCCGGTAAAATCTTTTTGAACTGGAAGACGGATGGTCACCCACGATGCAAGATGATTTTAAGAATGCTGCCGCCGCCGTCAGCACCGGCCACATTGCTCTTTACGTAAAGGGCAGTCGCTGGTTGGGACCGATTCCGTTCATAATCGCGCTGTTGTGTTTTTTCCTAGACTTTGTACTTGTACCGACGGTGGGAAAAGGTCCTTTTGATATCTATACCCACCTCAGCGGGTTCCGGCTTATGGAAGGCCAGCGGGGATTCCCGGCCGCCCACCTACTCGTGTATGCGGCGCCGCTAGTGATTGCGGCCGCAGTGTGCATTGCCATCGGGCTCCTACTGTGCCTCTCCTCACGCAGGCGTGGCGGGCTAACTCCTGCCCTGGGCGCGAAGCTCGCTCTGGTTTTCATGTGCCTAAGCATGGTTCCGTGGCATGTATTTGAGTTGAGTCTCCCGCCTGCCCCGCCATTACGGGGCGAATTGGGCGAACTTATCGCCGACCAATCAAGAGTCGTTGCCTTTGAGTATGGCAACGGCTTCTACCTGTGCATCATTTCCCTGGTCGCAAGCCTGGTTATTTCTTCTTGTCAGTTCAAGCAGACAGCGGAACCGTCCGGTGAAGGAGACGGTCCGCCACCGCTGCACCCGCGCGGGCGGGACGCATGAACTGGCGTCGCAGGCTAGCCGCCGGAGCCTTCCTCGTGACATGTGCGGCCGCCGCTTTGTGGCTGCGAACCCCCTATGTATTTATGGTGAACGCCTTACACCCGGAAATGTCCCCAAAAGATGTGAAAGATGCATTGGGCGAACCGTGCGTTGACGAGGGCTCGATGTTGCTCTATCGGAGGAGCGGCGCTGCCACGATGCTGTTGGTGCTTTTTGACGTCGGACCGCCGTTCGGCGCGCCCGTCAAAAGTATGCCGGACTGGTTCATCCTTGAGGGGCCAATACGGGAGGGTTATACAAAATACAAAGTGAGCAAATATCGCTTTTGGGGTCCGCCGGCCTTTGGAGGGGAAGAGGGGGTACGGGAATTCCACTGGTCGATCAAGGACGTTGGTCCGAGTTCGATAGACCCGCCGAATTTGCTAGCTTTATCCACCACCATATCCAAGGTGGACATCAACGGTAAGCCTTATCCTTGTTTTTAACCCAGCGGCGGCGGGGCAGGGGGAGCCACCCTGTTCTATTTCTTAAATCGCATACGCTCCACCTCAACCAGCGAAATCTCATCCTGCCTGCGGTCGTAAAGCTTCGTGGTTCTCGGGCTCTCGTGGTTGGCGATTTGCTGCGCGGCTTCGAGCGTCCCCTTGTTCTTCAGGTACGCGGTTAGCCCGGAAGGTATGGTTCCCAATCCGCGTCTTGATGCCCGTGCCGCGCGTGCGCCGCTGGATCATCCGATAGGCGTCCTGCTGCCACATGGCCTTGCCGGTGAGCTGGCCGGTCTTGCCGGCCGCCGTCTGAAATAACGGCGCGTCCCGGTCTCCGGCGATGCCGCGGCGATGTATTCATCGAGGTACGGCTCCAGACTGTGGTGACAAGGAACTTCATGCTCCTTGCCACCTTTTTCGTGCAGCCGGACCCAGCCGCGGCGTCCCTGCCGGTGGCGTGCGTCCGCCGCTGGATGATGCGGTAGGCGTCCTGCTGCCACATGGCCTTGCCGGTGAGCGCTCCGGTCTTGCCCGGCGCCATCTGGAACAAAGCCGCATCGGGATCTCCCGCGATGCTGGCGGCGGCGATGTATTCATCGAGGTACTGCTCCAGATTGTGGTGACAAGGAACTTCATGTCACATCAGTCCTTCCTGCGTTTACGAAGATGGTGGGCCAAACCCGCTACGAGCTCCTCCGGTGTGACCTGAAAGGTCTCGCAGACCCGCAGTAGTGTGGTCAACGTGGTCGGGCGTCCGGCCTCGATCATTTGCCAGTGGCGCACACTGAACCCGTAGGAAATCATGTCCTCCTGGCTCAGTTTGCGTTCCGTCCGGTATGAGCGGACGCGATGGCCCAAGGCACGGAAGAACCGGCTATAGCCCGCTGGAATTTCTCTGCTCGCGCCCACCACTCCAAGCTGAAGTCACCACGAGCACAATCACCACGAGCAAATGATCGCATCGTCTCCGCGCGGTCCCGTCTTCTTGACAATCTCGATGCTGTCCAGCAGCTCGCGGGCTTCCTTGGCCGTGAGCACGGGTGTCTTGCCCTTTTTGACGACGTACTTGGCGCCGCGCACGGCGTGGGCCGGGTTCACGTCGAGCACGTGGCCGGTCACAAGCCAGTCGAACAACATTCGCAGGGCGGCCAGGTGTTGCTTCACCGTGGGCGCGGTGAATTCGGATTGCAGCTCCTTCACGAAGGCGGCGACATGGACGGCCAGCACGTCGGCGGGCTGGCCGATACCCAGGAAATCAGGGTGCTCTTTTGAAAAAACATCGCGGAGACCGGAGACTGCCGTGTCGACCAGAGCACGGCGTACGCGACTGCTGTCAGTACAATGCCCAATGCAGCGGAGGCTATTAGCCCAACATCGGTATCGGGTGAACCCAGGAACCGCAAAGGTTGCCGAGGCGCGACCGCTTGAACTGGATATGCGCTCATAAGTAAGTTCACTTTGTCGTCTTTAAGTATTGCGTACCCGGCATAAGGAATACTCCAGTCTTGTCGAACTGGAGCCCGCCGCCCTTGACACTGAACCCTGGGTTAGCCGGTGTCCAGCGATCCCCGGGGAAACGGATCGTCCCCGTCACGCTCACTGGCCCAGGGGGGACATTCGATACCATCAGCCCATTTTGATATAAGTACACAGTTCCTTCGAGTACCAGCGAACCCTGCGGACCGGGCGCTCGCGTCTCCGTCGTTCAATGCCGCGCGCGATAAGAGCGTCTGATCCGCTGAGGTGAGAATGGTTTCGTCCTTAGCCTTCCGCACAACTATCTCTAGTTGGGCTTGGTCGGTCAACTTGCTGAGTGCGGCACCGCGCGGACTCTTCGATCTTCGTCCTCTAGCGCGATCTTCGTCAATAAAGGTTGGTCCCTCAATTGGCAGACGGCTTCGGATCGCACTGCGCTGTCTTTGTCATGCTCCGCCAGCTTAGCCAACTCACTACAGGCATTCTGCTTGCCATGGGAACACTTGAACGCGAGATCGCTTACATTGGGCTTGGCCAAGATCGGCATTGCCGATAGCAGCAGCGCCAAGGCCCTTTTCATGCGGCTCCTCATGTCGTCTCCTAAAACCCGCCTACCGAGCAAAACAGGACACCGAAGCAGGATCGGATTCCAACGGCTCGATCTGCCCAGCAAAATTGCCGCCAAGGTTGAAAATCCTGAATGTCCTTCCGTCTTCCGCTGTGACGACAGCCTGCCCTTTGACAAGTAGATATTTCGATATATTTAACCACTTGTCTTTCTGGTCGGTAAACTGGAGTCGGCGAAACGCATCGACGCCGCCAAGAATCCCCTCTGAGTTCAAGGCGAGTTGGCCGCGTAGCTCGGCGATCGCGAAGGACGTGTATTTGTCTCCTGTTTTTCTGAAAAGGGTTAGAAGGATCATCTCACCTCGGAGGAAGCTGAGTGCCGAATTTCGTGCGGCGATCTCCGGGGTGGACTTCAGGGACTCCGCCGCCCGAGGGTCATTGATTTTGTCCAACGCGGCAAAGGCAAGTGACCGGACGTCAGAATCCAGCTCTTTAAGGGCAGCAATGAGAGGTTCGATCGCAGGCGCACCAATCTCGCTCAACGCCGCAGCTGCCATGACGCGAACACCGCAATCTGGTTTTTTCATTGCGGCAACTAGAGGCGCAATCACAGGCGCACCGATCGTACGGAACGTATCAGGCGCACTCTTTCCTAATGCAGTTACCGCGGCTTGCCGCACACGAGGCTCCGGGTCATTCAGCGTTCCGATCAAGGGTTCGATTGAGCGGGAGTCCTCAATCGTACTCAGCCACTGCGCCGACGCAACCCGGACGTTGACATCGGCATCTTTCAGACTGGTGATTAGAGGGTCGACTGCTCGGGGATCCTTGGTTCCGCCAAGCCACCCAACCGCAACCGCCCTTACGCTAGGGTCCGTGTCCTGCAAAGCGGCAATTAGGGGGACAACCGCGCGGGGGTCCTTGGTTCGGCCGAGAGAAGCCAGCAGCCATGGTCTGACAAGAGGATTCGAATCGTTAAGGGCTGCGGCCAAAGCTTCGACGGCAGACGCTCCAATCGCGCCCAGTCCGACCGACGCGGCTCCTTTCACGTTGTCGTCGGCGTCCTTCAGCGCGGCAATGAGGGGTGAAACCGCACGGGCGTCCTTTATATTGCCTAATGCCGACGCAGCCCAGTACCTAATGTGAATGTCCGGGTCGCTCAGTGCCGCAATGAGGGCTTCGACCGCCGGTGTTCCGATTGTGACCAGGGCCATCGCTGCGAGCCGTTCGACTTGAGCGTTAGCGTCTTTGAGAGTAGCAATCAGTGGATTGATCGCCCGAGAATCCTTGATCGCGCCCAGCGCATTGATCGCGATCTCCTGGACCTGAGAGTTTTTGTCACCTAAGGAACTTACGAGCACCGGAAGCGCGGCGGGCCCGATCTTTCGCAGAGCGTTACCTACCGCCTTCTTCACGTCGTCAATTCCCACGAAATTGCTTCTCACAGCCTGCAAGAACGGCCCGACAGCGTCCGGTTCCCCAATCTCTCCCAACGCCGAAATCGCCGCCAGCCCCAGACTTCGCGGCCCGTAAGCATCCCGTGCTGAATTATTCAGGATCGTATTATTCACGATAGTGATTAGTGGATCGACGGCGCTTCGAGCCCTGAACTTCCCTAGCGCCGAGGCTGCGCGAAGCCGAACGTCCGAAGCCGGATCTCCGAGGGCCGCTAACAGGGGCTCGACTGCGCGAGGATCACTGGTGTCACCCAGTGCGGACGCGGCTCTGGCCCGTGCTTCGGATTTCTTGTCCTTCAGTTGTTTCAAAAGCTTGTTGACGTCGGCATTTTCGCCGCGTGCAAATGGTGCAAACGCGCTGGCGCACAGCCAGAGCACTCCGGTTGCCATCCGCATCCAACCTGCCGTCACACCACTCCGAGCCTGCGAAGACAACATCGACACCTTCCCATTTTAGATGGTTGACTCGATCAGTCTAGGCAACAATTGTACTGCACTTCACGGTCTCTGTACTTGACGCTCAGTACTTCGCGGTCTCCGTTCTACGCGGGTCAAACGCGACATAACCGCGGCTCATGCTGCCTTGGAATTTGGGGCTCCGTACCTGCTGAAACGGACAGCCATGGTTCGCGAGACTGATGACTTCGAGATCGGGTTAGCTGCTTCAAAAGTAAACCGACGTGAATGCCGTGCGAATAGCGGCGCAACGGCTTTGAGCCTTGCCGCTCAGAATGGCGATAGGGAGGTCGTGGAGTTGCTCACCAATGCAGGAGCACTTTGCCCGGTGTTTCGAGGTCGCTTTGGATTGCTAAAGCGGCCTGAACGGTGGATCTACTACTAGTACTGACGGTGTCATTCCGGATATTTTCCAAGCCCCGTTTTCCAAGACCAAGAAGAAAGTTTGCGACACCCTCAAGTACGTGGACCCATTTGCGGGATATACCGAGGAGGAGGCACCATACAACGGCAGTGGGGACGATGGCCCAACTGATGCCCCAAACCTAGCAATAGCCCCGCTGTTGAATTGAACACCAATCCCAGTTCCTCCCTTGAATGCTACTTGCGCCACGATGGTAGCCTTACCCGTCTCAGCATTGATCGTCTCGTCGGTCAATATTGTGTCTGGGCCAAACAAGCTCCATCCTGAGTTTTTAGCGGCGGCGAAGTCGGCTGTGCCTAAGTAACTAATTACCACCGCGCGGACTTCGCCACGCTTTTTGTCCTCCACTGCGATCTGCGCCAAAAGGGACTGATCGGTCACCTTTGCCACGGCAGCGAGGCGAACCTTGGAGTCTTTGTCCTCCGCTGCGATCTTCGCCAAAACGGATTGGTCGGTCACCTTCACCACGGCAAGGCCACGCACTTGGACACTCTCGTCGTTCACTGCAATCTTCGCCAAAACGGACTGGCCTACCAGCTTACTTACTGCCGTCATACGGAGGGTAAAATGTTTGGCTTCTAGCGCGATCTTCGCTAGAAGAGATTGGTCGGTCAGCTTCGCCAGGGCTGCGGCGCTGACCAACAAATCCTTGTTCTCCACCACGATCTCAGCAAGTGTGGGCTGATCGGCCAGGTTCTCCACGGCGTTCATGCGGACGCGGTTATCCTTGTCTTGGGCCGCGATCTTCGCCAACTCACGGCAAGCGGCTTTCTTGCCGAGCGAATTACACTTGTGTGCAAGATCAGATATGTTGGGTTTGGCGGAAACCGATACGGCTGTCAGGAAAAGCGCTACCAGCGGCGTCTTAGTCCAAGGCTTCATATAACCTTCCGTGAATAACTACGACCTGAGGCATGGCTTCGTTGGGCGGAGTCCACATGCGTGATGGCTCCCGGCCTCTTTCTGGCAAACCATTGTACAAGATCTGTCGCGTATACCGGGCATTTCAGGGCCGACATCGATACAGGCGTTTGCGTTCTGAATCTCAAGAATCGCAAACTCGCTGAACTTTAGTTCCGGGTCGGCAAACTTGATCCGACTCAACGCAGCCACAGTGATCGCCTCATGAGTTGGGACAAGGAACGCATCCACTGGCCAAGCTTTCGTCAAGACCAGCGCAAGGATGCAGCACATCGTTACGCAAAGTCGTCGAGGCATCATAACATTCACTGTTAAACCAATATCTCGAACCCCTCCCGCGCGTCCGGTCTCTAGGGTCGCGGTGATCAGCACCACGGTTACGGCTCGGCTACATGGGTCAGCGCTCCCTTGTCAAACGCGGCTGATCGAGTATCGGGCCTCGGAACGTCGATGAAACCCGTCAAGGCTAGCCGGGAAGGAACCACGGCGCGGCGAGTTTAAGGGATGTACTCCGTTTGTACTCCGTTAACGAAGCCTTCGGAGTACAAGGCGAAAACAGGCCTGCTTCTATCGCTCGATGCTGACCGCAGTGAACGCAATGTTCATTGTTATCAATCAGTGGTCAATTTCCCAAGCTGGACGTCGCCGGTTCGACCCCGGTCTCCCGCTCCAACTTTTTCAACAACTTGGGATTGGTCAGCAACTTCCTTCACTCCATTTCACTCAGTTAAGCGGTGAGAACGGCGTTTTCGAGCTGTTCTGCCGCTTCGGCGCGCCTGGACAGGGCGGCCTTGGTATAAACATCAATCGCTACGCCGATGCCGTGGCCCCGCTGGTCGGCGGCGACTTTCGGATCGATCCCGGCGTCATGGCCGAGACTGGCATGTGTTCTCCTCAGCACCTGGAAGTTTGCCCAGCCAAGCTTGATGGTGTCGAGCTTCGGCTTCATTGCTCTGCCCGATCTTTTGTACCAGTTCGAATGTTAGTGTAACGCATCCATTGGGTTCGTTATAGCCTCGCCGCCGGGGGTGTGGAGAAGTGGGAAGCGTAGTTTGCTTTCCACTTCTCCATGCCCCATGCTGTTTGCCAC
>JBBROM010000026.1:0-15769 GCA_038229415.1 Terriglobales bacterium | reverse complement strand
TGACAAACAACACGGGGCATGGAGAAGTGGAAACCGCTACGCGCTTCCCACTTCTCCACACCCCCGACGGCGGCTGCGTGAACTCAGAAATAGCTGCGTTACACTAACTCATTCAATGGCACAGAAGATCGGGCACTCCACGCCACACACCGCGTCTCTGAAATTTTGGCGTAATGTCAAACGCATCGTTGTTTTGCCACATCACGAAGTCATCGGGAGTGTAGACAGCTTTATCGGTCTTGTATTCGTCCATTGCCATGCCTCCGTCCAATTGTCGACTAAGATCGACCCCCACAACCGGCAGGGGTCCCTAACAGAAATTCCCAGTCGTGTTGTTTGCTGCCCTTGACAACAACCCCCATCTTGCTCGCGCTTCGTCAGTCTACACCGTGGCAGCCAATTCCGGTCTCAGATCTTCGTGGAACGGGGTAAACCTTCGAATCCCTTTTTGCCACTAGGAAAACGGTGCGAACCAGTTCTTGTAGCCCGCTCCGCTGCGGGCGCCTCACGTCTCGCGCTTTCGAGACGGGGAATGCACAGGCCCGCCACCCCGCACTTCCCAAAACCTAGTAGGCTGTTTCGCAGCACCTCTGGAGCTTGCGACGATGGCCTTCCGCTCACGCGCTGTATTCATCCTTTTCCTGACCTTGCTATGCGCCGCACTCGTCGCGCAGACTCTGCCCGCACAAACGCCAGCAGCCGCACCTCAAGCCACCGAGCCCGAAGCCCCCACCTTCCCCATCGAACTCGATGGTCAAACGCTCTTCTCCATCGCCAACGGCATTGGCGGATACTCCCCATCCGACCGCGCCCACCACATCCAGAGCCAGATTCAGCACTTCGCCGAATCCGACGCCGCCACCGCGCCCCTTGACTCACTCACCATTCGCGAGCTAGCCGCGTGGACAGAGATCGCCACCTCCACCGCCGTCATCATGGCCATCACTGACACCGACGCCGCTGCCGCCGGAGTTCCCCGCCCGCAACTCGCCGCCAGCATCGTGCAATCCGTGCGCGAGGCCACCCTCCGCTATCGCACCGACCATAGTTGGGACAACATACTCCGAGCCATCCTCTACACCGCCATCGCTACCCTGGTATTCGTCCTCCTGATGTGGGCGTGGACGCGCCTCATCCGCTGGATTCGTCAACGCACCGACGCCTGGCTGAATCCGCCCATCACCGACGGACGCTCACGCCTCCGCATCGCACTCAGTTACTTGCACAGCCCAGTCATGGCCGTTCTCGCGCTGCTGCAATGGGCGGTCGTCCTCATTCTTCTGGAAACTTTCGCCGTCAAAGTCCTGCACTTCTTCCCGCAGACCCGCGCCGCCTCGCTGACTGTCTCGTCATGGCTGGTCGAACGCCTCTCCGACCTCAGCGCCAGTGCTGTCGCCTATCTGCCCAACTTATTGCTACTCGCCGTGCTGGCGGCCATCACTTACTACGTTCTTCGCGCCAACAGCCTGCTCTTCCGCGAGATCGAAACCGGCAAGTTACAATTCGCTGGCTTCTATCCCGACTGGGCGCGCCCCACCGCTGGCTTAGTCCGCGTACTTATCTTTATGCTCGCCGCCGTGGTGATGTTCCCCTACCTTCCCGGCGCCAAGACGCCCGCCTTCCAGGGCATCTCCATCTTTCTCGGCGCACTGCTCTCCTTCGGAGGCTCATCCGCCGTCGCCAACGCCGTCGCAGGTACCATCCTCACTTACATGCGCTCGTTCCAGTTAGGCGACTGGGTCAAGATTGGCGAAGTAACCGGAGAGATCACCGAAAAGAGCCTGCTGGTAACCCGTGTTCGCACCCCTAAGAACGAGATTGTCACGATTCCCAACGCCACAGTGATGAGCGGCTCGGTGATGAACTACAGCGCACAGGCCCGCACCACCGGCGTCGTCTTCCACACCACCGTCACCATCGGATACGACGCCCCCTGGCGTACCGTCCACGAACTGCTCATCAGCGCCGCCTTCGCTACCACGGACATCGAGGCTTCGCCCAAGCCCTTCGTCCTGCAAACCGCGCTCAACGACTTCTACGTCAGCTACGAGCTGAACGCCTACACCCGCAATCCCAACCTCATGCCCGCAATCTACTCCGACCTGCACCAGAACATACAAGACAAATTCAACCAAGCCGGAGTAGAAATCATGTCCCCCCACTACAACCAACTCCGCGACGGCAACCAGACCACAACGCCAGCAAGCTATCTGCCCAGGGATTACAAGGCACCGGGTTTCAGAGTTGAGAAGAGTGAGGAATAGGGAGCCGGGTGCCCCACGTCTCGCGGGGTTCGAGACGTGGGTTCACGAATGTTCATCGGTAACAGAATTTGGAACCTGACTCCAGCGAGTGCCCCACCCTAGTCCGCGTTCTTTGCGGACTAGGGTGGGGCACTCAATACGCATCTTCCTATATAAAAGAGAAGCCCATGCTCCCTACCTCCGCCACCCGCCGCCGCGTCTCCCTCCGCATCCTCCCCTACCTGTTCTTTATCTACGTCATCGCCTGGCTCGACCGCATGAACATCTCCGCCGCCGCCCTGGAAATGCCGCACGACCTCGGCTTCTCGCCCGAAGTCATCGGCTTGGGCTCGGGCATTTTCTTCCTCGGCTACCTCACCCTCGAAATTCCCGGCGCCCTCATCGTCGAGCGCTGGAGCGCCCGCAAGTGGATCGCCCGCATCATGGTCTCCTGGGGCGCCGTCACCATCTGGATGGCATTCATCCACACCGCCCACCAGTTCTACCTCGTCCGCTTTCTGCTCGGCGTCGCCGAAGCCGGATTCTTTCCCGGCGTCATCGTCTACCTCACCCACTGGTTCCCGCGCCAGCAGCGCGCCCGCGCGATTGCGCGCTTCATGGCCGCCGTGCCCGTCTCCTACATCGTCGGCTCCGCCATCGCGGGCAGCCTGCTCTCCGTCCATTGGCTCGGACTCCAGGGCTGGCGTTGGCTCTTCATCCTCGAAGGCATCCCCGCCATCTTCTTCGGCGTCGTCACCTGGTTCTACCTCACCGACCGCCCCCATCAAGCCAACTGGCTCACTCCCGAAGAGCGCGACGCCATCGAGGCAGAACTAATCGCCGAGCGCGACCAACTTCGCACGACGCAACTCGTACGCGATGGCTCCGCTGCGAATCCTCACTCCATCGTCCAAGGCCTGCGCACCGCCCTCACCAATCGCAACATCCTCCTCCTCGCCGCCGCTTGGACCATGACTTCCACCGTCGGCTACGGCATCTCCACCTGGCTCCCAACGATCCTCAAACAAGTCTCAGGCAGCTCCAGCGCCGTCGCCACGCTTCTTTCCGCTCTCCCATACATCGCCTCACTCGTCGCCCTCCAACTCAACGGATGGCACTCCGACCGCACCGGCGAGCGCCGTCTCCACGGAGCGATCCCACTGCTGCTCGCCGCCGCATCCGCCGTGCCGCTCATCTTTTTCTCGCCCGGCACCGCCATCGTACTCACCCTCACCGTCCTCATCCTCACCTTCCAGAACGCCTACCTAGCCGCATTCTGGTCCATGCCCTCCACCCTCCTCTCCGAAACCGCCGCCGCGTCCGCCATCGGCTTCATCAACTGCGTCTCCATGCTAGGTTCCTTCGCCGGACCAACCCTCATGGGCTACCTCTCCGCCTCCAGCCACTGCTTCCAATCGAGCTTCGCATTAGTAGCCGCAGGCTACGCCCTGGCAGGCATCTTCTTACTAAGGGTTCGTTTGCCAACGGGCCCAAGCCCGCAGTAAAAAGCAAGTGTGGGGACAGGTGCCTCACCTGTCCAGTCGGTGCAAAGCGCCGAAATTTTCCAGAGAACCCGGGTGCCCCACGTCTCGCGCATTTCGAGACGTGGGAATGCGATATCCATGTAAGGGCAGCAATGAGCGACGGGCGAAGCCCGAAGCAAGAAAAGCACAAGTGGGGACAGGTGCCTCACCTGTCCAGTCAGTGCAAAGCACCGAAAGCTCTCCTCCAGCCCGTCCACAAAAGTTCGACGCGGCCACAACCCCAGCGCCAAAGGCGCGGCCCAAGATAGCCCAGCACGTAAGTGCTGCTGGGAAAGCGCAAGAAAACGAGAGCCCCGTAGGGGCGGCACCGCGCCTAAAATATACCAATGCAACGCTTCTTCTCAACCACCGATCTAGCCCAACAAAAATCCACCCGCTACCACGAACTCCTCCGCATCCCCACCATGAGCGCTGGTCTCTACCTGCTCCCCGCCGATTCCGCCGACACCCAATCCCCGCACGCCGAAGACGAAATCTACTACGTCCTCCGCGGCAAGGCACATTTCCGTGTGATTACTCCCGAAGGCGAACAAGACCGCGAAGTCAGCCCCGGAGACACCCTCCTCGTACTGGCGCACGAGGAACATCTCTTCCACAGCATTACCGAAGACTTGGAGGTATTAGTGGTGTTTGCGCCAGCGGAGACTGGCTGACTCGCATAGCTACTCGGGATGGAAGGTAACTTGCCCATCCTTACCGCCTGTTCGATACACCACTTCTGGCGGATCACAGTTATTCACTGGCTCCTTCTTTGCCAGCGGAGCCTTCTGTTTCATCACGCCCTTCCACCAAGCCTGCAGCGGCTTTAGGTTCGCTTGGTACGGCTTGCGATCCTTCGTCGTCCAGAAGCCGATGGACTGCAGCTCGTTCTGCCGGGGAATAAGCGCAAACAGAGAGTCTACATCCTGAATTACGCCGCGCTTGGACGAAGGTCGCGGTACAGACTGCAATCCCTGATCGCTGAGCACTTGCTTCAACTCAGCCATCAATTCACCCGAAAGCAGGCCAAGGTAGACCTGATCATCCGGCTTTCCCGTATCATGCTGGATCGAGCGCTCAAGGCGGTACTTACCGTCGGGATACACCAGCAGGCAAGTATGCACCACGTCTGACTCCGCATCGGCAAGGTCATTCTCCATGCGGATCACATAGGTCTGCTGCACGAGACTCTGCGCTGGCAGCGACATGTGGAGAACGGCGATCACGATCACGACAGCGGCACATTGCCAAGCCAGCCTCATGCCAACTATTGAAGCACAAAGATAGCGGGCTGCCAAGATGGTATTCGGCAGTTAGTCGCAACTTAGTCCCGATTTAGCACCCCAGCCATCACCGCCCGATCCACATTCCCGCCCGATAGCACTACACCAACCTTCTTGCCGCGCAGCCGATCGCGCTCCTGCATCGCCGCCGCAAACGCAGCCGCACCGGCACCTTCCGCCGCATTGTGAGTACATTCATAGATCGCGCGCATCGCTTCGCCAACTTCGTCATCGGTGACGTACACCATGCGCGCCACATACTTCCACATCACTTCCAGCGACTCAGCATCCGGAATCCGGCAAGCCATCCCGTCCGCCAACTTCGTGGTCACTGCATGTTCCACCAAACGCTTCTGCTCAAACGAAAGTGCGCTCGCTGGAGCCAGCGTGCTCACTACACCCACCACTTCCGTCACAAGCCCCAGCGCCTCACGTGCCGCAATCATCCCGCAAATTCCCGACCCCTGCCCAATCGGCACATAGACAATATCCAAGTCACTCGCCGCCCGCAGCAACTCCAATCCATACGTCGCCACTCCCCGCACCAGCAGCGGATGAAACGACGGCACCATATGCGCCCCCCGCTCCGCCGCCAACCCTTGAGCAAACTCTTTCGCCTCCTGAAAGTCTGCACCGTGCTCCATCAACTCAGCCCCAAACCCTCGCATCGCCGCATTCTTCTCCACGCTGTTGCCGTGAGGAACCACAATCACAGCCTTCATCCCAGCCCTTCGCGCTGCAATCGCCACCGACTGCCCATGATTCCCTCGCGTAGCGCACACCACCTCACGCGGCCTCTCCACATTCCGCGCCAGCGCATCAAAGTACACCAGCCCACCGCGCACCTTGAACGCCCCCGCCGGAGTGTGATTCTCATGCTTCATCCACACTTCCGTCCCCAAGCGCTCGGCCAGCAGCGGCCAAGCATATTGCGGCGTCGGCGGCATAAATTCGTAGACCACCTTAGCTGCCTCCTCCAACGCAGCCAGCCCCGGCAAATATTCATTCATCATGTGGCGTCATCCTCTCCAAATTCCGCACCCCGCTCATGCGATACTAGCGGGGCGCTTACGCAATTATTTTCGCAGATGGACAACGCTTAATGCTTCGCCGCCTTAGTTCACTACTCGCCATCGTCGCAATGCTGCTACTCGTGGCATGCACCACCGCTCCCAACAGCTCAGCGAACTCTGCTCTCCACGATCAGCAGACGCGCCTTCCCGGCAACTGCATCCGCCACGACTTGCAAGCAGACGAAACCGCTGGCGGCCACAGCCTGCGCAAGCACATCGGACGCACCGACGCCGAACTACAGGATCGCCTCGACCGCGAACGCAATATCTCGGGCTCCTCCACCTACACCGATCAGGCGACCGCCGAGTGCGCCGTCGGCGCGGCTCTCGCTGAAAACGACGCCAAGATTTCCCGCTGGGCCAATCGCGACGGCGGCCACTCCAACTTCGTGGTGGACTACGACTCACCCACTTCCATCGGTCGCACTCTCAACCGCGGCGACTCCACCCCCCAGCCCTGCAACCACGCCAAGGTCGTCCTCCAGTGGGACGGCTCCGGCAGCTATCATGTCCTTACGACGTATCCCGAGTGCCGATAGCGCGCAGGTAAAATTCGTTTCGCTAAAACCAATATGGAAAGCCATCACAAACCGCATCACGCATCGAACGAAACCAGTACGGCGGACGCTGCCCTGCGTCACTTCCTGCGCGGATACTTTCACCAGGACTTGACCGACGAATACGGCACACCCGCCAACGCCGCAGCTCGCTTCTGCGCCGAAGCCGATCGCGCCGAATCCACGGCTGCTCGAAGTGCCTGGGAGCACGCACGCACGCATTTCGCTGGCAATCTTTCCGCGTTCAATTCACACTTGGCCGACCTCGGCAGCGCCTGGCTCTTCGGCGATGAGTCCGAACTGGAACTAGTCTCCGCCGCCTTCGCTATCGGAATTGAGCGCTCCGGCTCTACCTGAATTCCGCCGGTGCCACAGCCGCTGCAGTTGGCGGCTTAGGGTGGGAAGCAAAACGAGCAAGTGTGGGGACGGGCCGGGTGCCCCATCCTTGTCCGCGCACTTTGCGGACAGGGTGGGGACGTTTCAATCATCTTCCCAGCCGTCCAGTCGGTGACCCAGCAAAACGAGCAAGTGTGGGGACGGGCGCCCTCGCCCGTCCAGTCGGGGTAAAGCCCCGAAAGCTCTTAGCCTGTTGAGCACGAATGTTCAAAAATGCAGTCTCTCGCCCGCGCCAACACCCAGCCGCGTAGCGGCGACCCAGACCAGCCCAGGGCGTAAGTCCTGGGTAAGTTCGCAAAAGCTCGCGAGCCCCGTAGGGGCGGCACAGGCTCTTTCACCAGGCCACTTTCCCGTCTCGGCACCCCCTAAACTCCGCTAACACGTTAGAATTTAAGGTTGCTCGATCATTCAGCTCCATGGGAATCTCTGTTTGACAGGTCAAGAATTATCAGGCAATCCCGCCGCGCCAGAGCCGTCACCCTCGCCGACTCCCAGCAGACTCCAAATCTGGGAGCATCGCATTTTTGTTGCGTCACTGGTGCTGTGCGCCAGTGTCTTCGGCGTTCTGCTGGTCGCTCTACCTTGGACGTCCCTATGGACCGCCAACTCATTCTTCTTGCGACACCCTCAGTGGCTCGACACCATCAACCATCCCTTTTTACGCGGCGCGGTAAGTGGCCTCGGCCTGCTAGATCTCTGGATCGCATTTTCCGAAGCCCTCGGCTTTCGTGACCCGGTTTAGGACGCCAACCCCATGAACAGCAACCCGCTACCACCGATGCCTCCGCTGGCCTACGAAAACAAGTCGTTCATTGACAGTCCCGACGGCCGCATCCTGCGCATTCTCTCGGAGTATGAAGAGCCGCTCGCCCGCTTTCGCCACCTACAGATTCAAGACACCGTCGTCTTCTTCGGCTCGGCCCGCTACTCCAGCCGCGAAGTCGCCGCGGCCCGCCTTGCCGCCGCGCAATCGACAACCAACATCAGCACCGCTAGCCCGCCAACCGAACTACGCGCTGCCGAAGCCGCCTTCGAAATGTCTGCCTACTACGAAGACGCGCGCCGCCTTGCCCACATGCTCACCAGTTGGAGTTCTGGCATCAACGGACGCCGCCATCGCTTCGTCGTTACCACCGGCGGAGGCCCCGGCATTATGGAAGCCGCCAATCGCGGCGCGCGCGAAGCGGGCGGACTGAGCATCGGGCTCAACATCCGGCTCCCCCACGAACAGAATCCCAACCCCTACACCACGCCCGACCTCTGCTTCAACTTCCACTACTTCTTTATGCGGAAGTACTGGTTCGCCTATCTCGCCAAGGCGCTCGTCGTCTTTCCCGGCGGCTTCGGCACCTTCGACGAACTCTTCGAGATGCTCACCCTCGCGCAGACCCACAAGCTGGCCAAGAAGTTGCTCATCGTCATTTACGGCAGCAAATACTGGAATGAAGCCTTGAATCTGCAAAAGCTGGTGGACTCCGGCTCCATTTCCGCCGACGACCTCAACCTGTTCCGCTTCGCCGATACGCCGGAAGAAGCCTATGCGCACCTGCACGACGGCCTCACCAAATATCATTTGAGCGGCAAGCCCTTGGCCGATTCCACTGAGGCTATGCCCGAAATAACCAAGACGTTGCCTTAACCATGCCGCTCCAACTCTGCTACATCACCGACCGGCGTCAGCTCGCAGCAAGCGCAGACGAGGCCACACGCCAAGGCCTGCTTCTGCGTAAGATTGAGGAAGCTGCGGCGGCTGGCGTGGAGTGGATTCAACTGCGCGAAAAAGATCTCTCCAGCAGGGCGCTGGAAGCCTTAGCCAAACAAGCTGTCGCAATCGTCCGCGCCGCGCGGACGGCGGGCTCTTCCACGCGCCTGCTCCTCAACAGTCGGCTCGATGTCGCCCTGGCCCTAGGCGCCGACGGCGTTCACTTGACTTCGCGTGGCCTGACCTTCACCGAAGTACGCCGTGTGCTTCAGCAATTCCACGAAATGAGTCTTACAGGTTCACCGCCAACTTCGTCTGACTTTGATATCAGTGCGTCTTGCCACACAGTGGAGGAGGTCACTTCAGCCGCTGCAGCGGGCGCTTCGCTGGTTGTCTTCGGCCCCGTGTTTGGCAAAGTAGACGCACCGCGAATTCTCTCCGCAGGCCTCGATCAACTTCACCAGGCAGTTACCGCCGCCGGTTCCATCCCAGTGTTTGCGCTCGGCGGAGTCACCCTCTCGAA
This sequence comes from Terriglobales bacterium, assembly GCA_038229415.1. GTDB lineage: Bacteria > Acidobacteriota > Terriglobia > Terriglobales > Acidobacteriaceae > JANXUR01. Next base: position 6,469 of record JBBROM010000026.1, on the reverse strand, counting down.
CGCAGCCTCTTGCTTGCAAGCAGGCGCAACGGGCATCGCGGGCATTCGTCTCTTCCAGCAAACAGACATTGCAGCCACCGCAGCAACACTTCGCGCGCAATTCCGCAGCGACTAGCGTCGGTCGTCCCGACGATCCCCTGCCCCACTCCCCGTGCCAAACACCGCCCGCAACACCACATTTACCACACTCAACAGAATCGCTCCAATAAACGCCGCCAGAAATCCGTTTACGTGAAATCCCGGAACCACCGCCGCCGCCAACTCCAGCATCAACGCATTGATCACCAGCCAGAACAATCCCAGCGTCAACAACGTCAGCGGGAACGTGAGCACCTTCAGCACCAGCCCGACGGTCGAGTTCACCAGCCCAATCACCACTGCAGCAATCAACGCCGCAGTCACGCTGTCCACAGAAATCCCCGGCACAATCCTCGACACAATCCAAACCGCCGCCGCACTTAGCAACCAGTTGATCAACATCCGCATAGCTTCCTCCGTTACGCTCGCTTACTGTATCGGGTCGGTTGGCTCTGGCGCAAGCGGTTGCCCCATCCTTGTCCGCGCACTTTGCGGACAGTGTGGGGTCTTTCCCTCCCCACACCCGTGTCATCTTGAGCGTAGCCGTGGAATCCCGCCCCAGCGGGATTCCACGGCGTAGTCGAAAGACCCCTACCAAGCCAAGGACGACAGCTATGTTCGCGCCTCCAACCACGGAAGCAGCCCAGCGCCAGGTGCCCCATCCTAAACGCGCCTTTTGCGTTTAGGGTGGGTCTTTCGCTACCCCCTGCCCCCACTGATAAACTCAATACTGCACCACTAAAATCATCCGCCTCCGAGGACCAATTTCATCATGCTCCAACCCGGCACACCCTTCCCCGACTTCGCGCTGCCCAACCAGGACGGACACATCACCAAGCTCTCCGACTTCGCCGGCTCCTGGCTCGTCGTCTACTTCTATCCCAAGGACGACACGCCCGGCTGCACCATCCAAGGCCAATCCTTCACCGCCAGCAAGGCCGATTTCGACGCCGCAGGCGTAAAAGTAGTCGGCGTCAGCGCCGACGACGTCACCTCGCACAAATCCTTCTGCAATAAGTTCAGCTTCAGCATTGACCTGCTCGCTGACACCGAAGAGAAGCTCATCAAAGCCGTCGGTCTAGGCCAAACCGAATGGAAGGGAATGTTCTTCTGGGCTCGCACCACCTTCATCGTCGGCCCCGACGGCATCGTCCGCAAGACCTACGAGAAAGCCGACCCCAAAGCCAGCGAATCGGGCCTCTTACAAGAAATTGAAGCGCTCAAGGCATCACGGGAATAGGCTGGCGGACAGGCTGTTCGTCCATTTTCAAACGTGTCATCTTGAGCGTAGCCGTGGAATCCCGCCTTTCAGGGATTCCACGGCAAAGTCGAAAGACCCCAGCGGTGTTTGTTTGCCGAGAGCGTTCAAGGTTCCTGCTGCTGAACCCGAAGGTCAAACAACGCGACAAAGTATCGATACGAAAACTAATCTGTGCTTTACCCGCCATTCGTAAACAGCATCAGCGTCTTGGGCACCTGCAACAACCCAGTCTCCGGATCATCTCCCACGGTCGAGTAAGCTCCGCTCACCCAAACGTCGCCCGTCCCCGGCAACGCAAACGTGCCCGTAAGTTGTTGCGCCACTCCTTTACTAGGTGACGCAATCGCAGACCATCTCGTGCCATTAAAGTGCTCCACAAACACTTGCTGCTGCCCGCCCGCCGTGTTCCCGTCGCTAAAGTAACCCACCGCGTACACGTCGCTAGCCGACACCGCTGCCACGCCCTTCAATATATTGAACGTCCCGCTCGCGTTGCTATGATTCGCGCTCGGCACCAGACTCCACTTCACGCCGTCCCAGTGTTCCACTAGCGTCAGCGTCCGCAGATTGGCGGAGTCCTGCGCATAACCCACCGCCGTAATATCCGCCGAGGAAACCGCCGTCACACTCAACATCACATTCTGATTCAGAAACGCCTTCGGCAACGGATTCGGACTCGCCACCTGCTTCCAGCTCACGCCGTCATAGTGCAGCACCATCGTCTGGTCAGACGTAGTCGCCTGATCGCCCGACGATCCCACCGCCCACACATCGCTCGCACTCGCCGCCGTCACCCCAAACAGAAAACTGCCCGTCGAACTAGGATTCGGGCTGCTCATCACCGTCCAACTCACGCCGTCGTAGTGCTCCACCAAAGTCTGCACCGCGCCATTTTTCGCTGGCTGATAACCCACCGCATAAATATCGTTCGCCGCCAGCGCGACTATGCTGTTCAATTGCGCATTGTCATTCGTGTTCAGCTTGGGCGTCGCCACTGCGGACCATTTCACGCCGTCCCAGTGCAACACCATTGGCACCAAAAGCGTGTTGCATGTAAACGAAAACCCCGCCGCCCAAACATTGCTCGCAGAAACCGCCGACACCGCTTGAATCACGTTACCCGTGTTCTGATTCTTGCATGCCTGCGTGCTTCCCGGATTCGGACTCGCCACCGTCTTCCAAGCCACGCCGTCCCAATGCATCGTCAACGTGCGCGCGCCGTTCAGCTGATTTTCATTCTGGAATCCAACCGCCCACGAGTCCGTTGCGGAAGTCGCTGTCACGGCATTCAAGATGTTTCCGGCCGTAGTTGGACTAGGCGTGTTCTGAATGTTGAAGAGGGTGCTCTGCGCGGAAGCGATGATTGCGAATGAAGAGATCGCAAAACAAAGCCCTGCCAGTTTGAATAGGAAGGTTTTGTGCGGGGAGCGCAAGGACGTGCGAAGCCAATTCGGGGTCATAGGTTTCTCCATAACGCTGATATCGAGTGCCGCGCCACTTCATACGGAAAGGCCGGAGCGCACGACAGCAAACTGCTGACTCTAAAAATAGGTCAGCCGAATTGGGAGGTTGTCATGGTTCTGTCAAAAAGCTCCTGCTTTGTCCAAAAAATTCTACAGAAACTCTTTCTACCTTCACCCTTCACTTTTGACTCTGTGCCCTGAAGGAATTATCTGATCTTCCTCGTTCTCGTAATCGGACACCTTGTTCTCTGCGCCTGGCACCGTTTCAACGCTAGCCGCAAAGAATATGCAATGCCCCCGAGTGCGAGGTCCCTGGGTTTCTTGCTGCAGAACCACGGGACGCCAAGCACAATCGGCAACCCAAAAGGAGACTCTCCATGCGCCACCTCACTTTCACTTTGCTCTCCACTGTCATCCTGATGAGCCTCGCGCCCGCTCAGGACCTAAAGATGATCAAGCGCCACACTGGTGAGATCCAGATGTTTGCCAGCAGCGCTTGCTTAGGCGACGACAACCAGCCACTAGCTGACACGGGCCTCAACGGTGACGACCAGAAAGGTCTCGCTGCGAGCGAAAAGAACCTGCTCACTCAGCTCACTACGCTTAAGGCGCAAGCCGCCACTCTCGCCCAACTAGGTATGGGTGCCACCGACACCAAAATGCTCGATGCCAAAATCGCCGCCCTGAGCGGCAGCGCAAGCCTGTGCGTCAAAGCTCAGAATTTGTCCACCTCGGCCAACCCATCATCTGCATCTGTGACTGCCAGTGTACCCGCCACGCTCACCCTCTCCCAGGCCACTTCCCAAGTGAAGAACCTGCAACCGCTCGCCTGCCAGGGCGACTCTGCCGATGCCAGCGTCAAATCTTACAAAGACCAGCTGGCCACCGCCGTCAATGCCCTAAAGAAGCAGCTAACCGGGTTGAGTAGCCAATCTGCAACTTTGGCCGGAGAGGGCTTCACTGAGCAGAACACCAAGCAGATTGGCGACGAACTCGCAGCCTTGGGTAAATCCGACGCCTGCGATGCCGCCAAATCCTTTACTGCCCTCACCCCAGCGGGCACGGGCAGCGTCACGGCCCCCGCTGCCCTAACCCCTACCCCGGTGGAGGTACTGTTTGCCAAAGCTGAAGTAGGCGGCTCAACGACCACTTCCTCCACTGGCGAGGCCACTTCAACCTTCTCGTCGCAGACCATCACTCTAAAATCCTCCGGCGGAGATTTGCACTACCAGCAAGTCCAGCTCTGCGACCGGGAGGGCAGAAACTGCGATCCCCATAGGAGCAAAGAATTTGCCCTGACCAAAGTGGAGGACTGCTCCGGGGCCATCACCAGCAGCAGCGCCTGCAAGCTGACCATAGAGTTCCGTCCCTATTACGCTGGCGATTCACAATCGGTCGTCTGGATTGACTACACCGACAGCAACGGCGTCAGCCAGCCCCAGCTCGGTGTGCCGCTGTTCGGTACCGGCTTCGTCGCCAACATCGCCGAACTCAACGGCGATGGCGCCCCGGGCGGAAATCCCGCCTTTCGATCAGTAGCCGGATTGAACCTCGCTGGAGCCGCTTCCGGTGACGTCAAGCAGAATTACTTTCTCGAGTTTGACCTGAATGCGCCCATAGGCCCCGCCGGAAAGTATTGCCAGCAGCTTGAGGGAGGTAAAATCGAACCTGGCAAGGAACCAAAGTTCATTGAGCATACCGAGCGCAAAGTGTACTTCGGCGGTTGCAGGTCAAACGAAGCTATCAACGCCAAGCCCACTGACCCCCTGAACCGCCGCTGGTGGTGGTTCTTCAATCCCCGACTCACCAGTGTGCCACAGCAACCAACCTCTCTCGCTGGTCTCAACTTACAGGGAGTAAGCGATCTATTTACCGGCCAAAAAACCAACCTGGTACAAGGCGTTGAGGTCACCGGCGGCGTGGAGTGGCTCTTCCTCAAGCCGCGCAACGGCGTGCCCTTCTGGTCGTCCTACAAAAATGTGCATCCGCGCATCGGCATGGCTCTGGTCGCTGGGGCTGGCATTCAGTCCCCATTTTCAGCATCCAGCCAAAACCCGCCCGTCTTTGCGCTGGATGCAACCAACAGCACCCTGCTCAACCAACTGACCACCATCGGGCTTCCTGCCTCCGAGTGCACCAGCACTGATGGCAAGGGCACCTGCAACCACGCCAACTTCGCCTTTGTAGACAAAGACCGCAGCCGTTTCTTCCGTCAGTACTTCGCCGGACTGCGCTTGAAAACCTATTACTTCAGTGATCGGGTTCGCGGCAAGTACTGTGATCCCGGCAGTGATGAGCCATCCAAGTGCGAGGGTGTCTACAACGCCTTCCCAGGCATCATTGATCTGACCGTCGGACAAAACGAAAGCATCACCGGCGGTCAACTGCGTCACTGGGTCTTCCGCATGGACGCAGTCTATCCGCTCCCATTCTTCCCCGGCCTTACCATCTTCGGCGGCGTCAACGCAGCCCTTGAGCGCAACAAGACCAGTGATCCCTTCTTTCCTCCCTCGGTGGTCAGTGGAGTTACAGTCAGCGATAAAAGCGTTCTGACCATTCACCGCTCCCTTCCCGATCGCGACACCTTCCACGTAGGTATCGGCTTCGACCTAGTGCAACTGGTGCATCAGATCTCATCCAAAAACAAGTCCGGCTCCAATGCTGCAGCACCGGCCGCTGCAACAACGTCAGGCTCCGGTGATTCGGCTGTTCCAACCAGTCCCGCCACCGCCAAAGCAGCGGACAAGACGCCACAGTAATCCTAAGCTGTAACTTTGCCTCGCTCCTCCCCCCAAAAGGAAAGAGCCACCAGGATTTCTCCAGGTGGCTCTTATTTAATGCCGGCAACGACCTACTCTCCCACACGTCGCACGTGCAGTACAATCGGCCCTGCGGGGCTTAACTTCCGTGTTCGGGATGGGAACGGGTGGATCCCCCGCGGTATGATCACCGACAACTCGAGGCGTTTACACGGCGTCTCAGCCGCGCGTCTTGCTTGCGCCATCTCGCTGTCGCTTTGGGATTCCAATAGCGACAAATTCTCAAAGAACATCCAGCGCGCTGTGCGTGCGATGCAAACTCACGCAAACGCGGCGCTGCGATCTTTCACAACTGAGTAGATTCTAGGATTTTTACTGCGTCAGCTGACCAGCTCCGCTAGCGGAGCTGCTGGCGCCCAGTTTCTTCAACTCTCGAAGCAATTTCTCTTCTCGATCTGAATCACTATTGCGCTCAGTAAATTTTATGGTCAAGCCGAACGGGCGATTAGTACCAGTAAGCTGAACACATTACTGTGCTTACACTCCTGGCCTATCAAACAGGTCGTCTTCCTGTGCCCTTCTTTACCCTTAGGGTTGGGAGATCTCATCTTGAGGTGTGCTTCCCGCTTATATGCATTCAGCGGTTATCACAACCGAACTTCGCTACCCAGCCGTGCCATTGGCATGACAGCTGGAACACAAGAGGTTCGTCCATCCCGGTCCTCTCGTACTAAGGACAGGTCCTCTCAAATCTCCTGCGCCCACATCAGATAGGGACCGAACTGTCTCGCGACGTTCTGAACCCAGCTCACGTACCGCTTTAATAGGCGAACAGCCTAACCCTTGGAACCTTCTACAGCTCCAGGATGCGATGAGCCGACATCGAGGTGCCAAACCGGAGCGTCGAT
>JBBROM010000025.1:0-20188 GCA_038229415.1 Terriglobales bacterium | reverse complement strand
GTGCAGGCTATGTAAATGTGGGAAGCCAACCGCGCTTCCCACATTTACACAGCCCCGACTACGGCTGCGAGGTAAACTCAAGGCCAAATCAAACCCGGGAAACTCCAGTTATGACTGGTTGAGCAATCGGGGGCAGGTCAGAGATGAGGTAGAGCGGCTACGGCATTGGCATGGTGAAAGCGCACGGGTAGCTCGACAAAGCCGCTGGCGGCAACTGCTTCAGACAGCGCTGCGGGCCCAATTGCGAGCTTGCCCCGACTGAACTTGATCGCCGCCTCCCACAAGCTCGCACTGCTGACGTAGACCTCATCGCACTCGGAAATCATCCGTTTAATCTCCTGCGTAAGCCTCGGGTTGCCTTGGATGGCCCAAATCAGCAGATGCGTGTCGAGCAGCGCTCGCATTTACTCTCCCTCGCCGTGGAAGGCCGCGAGTATGTCGTCTGGCAACGGCTCATCAAATTCCGGCCCGATGGGTGGATATTTCCCTTTGAGCACGCCGAATACGTATTTGGGACGCGCTGGTGTGATCGCCACCAGCTTGGCGACGGGCGTCCCAGCCTTGGCGATGGTGACCTCTTCGCCCCGTTGCACTGCTGCGACCAGACGCGAAAGCTGAGTTTTTGCTTCGTGCATATTCACCACAGGCATAGCGACGGCTCCCTAAGAAACGCAACTCCGCTTAAATTAGCTAAGTCTAGTCCGACTTAGCTAATTTATCAATCCCAAATTCCCACTAAAGCGCCTCGGGCGATCTGCTACTTTGGAATCGCGAACGGAAACGCCTTCAGCATTATGGCCAGGCGCACTCCCACAAAGAACGAAGCTGTCCACCACGCAAACAGCATGATCGTCCACCCGGTGCGGGTCGCCCCAAAGACAGCTCCTCCTCCACCCATAAATTGGGACATCAAGTGGAGGAGGAGCCACTGAGCGAAGTTCAGTAAAAATCCAGACAGGGCCGCGACCGTGCAAAGGATCAAGATAACTTTCGCATACGGCATCATCATGGCTAATCCCCTCTTCATTTAGAGCCCGGCTAACACTTTTCCGCCCCGCACAGCATTCCTCGCCAAATTACAGCGGGAACACAATCGTGGGCTGGAACAGCGTTCCAGCCACCCTCTTGCAAATGGCGACGAGGTCGGTCTGCCCATGGAAGACCTTGATCTGATTCGCATCGGAAAAGACGGGCAGATTGACAGCTCGTCCAATGCGGAGGTGTCCGGCCGTTTCTTCCGAAGCTCCGACGGCGGGTATCTCCGGAACCAGACGGCGCGGGTGGATGAAAACCTCGTCCGTCCGGCCCGTGCCTGCAGATTCGCTGAGCGCTTCCAAAGTCACAGTGTCATTCAGCCCAAACTCCGCAAAGTGCGTGCGTCGCAGCGAGGCCAGGTAAGCGCCACAGCCCAGCCGCTGTCCCATCTCGTGCGCAATAGAGCGAATGTAAGTTCCCGACGACACCTCCGCAACGAAGTGGCACGAGTTCCCTTCCGTTTCTGTTGTCCGCGAAATCTCCAGCCGCGCAATCGTGACGCGCTTCGGCGTAAGCTCAACCGGTTTCTGCTCACGCGCCAGCTTATAGGCAGGCACGCCCTTGATCTTCTTCGCCGAGAACGGCGGCGGCATCTGGTCGCTGGTGCCGACGAAAGATTCAGCCAGCTCGCGCAGCTGCGCAAAATCGAGCGTCACCGGAACGACATCACTCGTCGCTTCACCCTCAGCGTCATAAGTGTCAGTGGCAAAGCCGAACCGAATCGTTCCCTCGTAGGTCTTCGGAGACCCCGTGTAGAACTGGGCCAGCCGCGTCCACTTGCCGACGACAAGTGGCAAAATCCCCGTCGCCATCGGATCAAGCGTTCCCAGATGCCCAACCGAGCGCTCGCCCAGAATTTTGCGCACACGCGCCACCACGTCGTGCGAAGTCAAGCCAGCCGGTTTGTCCACGATCAATACGCCATTCATATTTGCATCAATCTTTGTGTCTCGAAGGTGTTCTGCTATCGTGGGGGAAAGAGTCTCTCCGGTCAACTGCCTTACGCCTTTGCCAACAAGCGTGACCAGGCCGGACGCCTTACCTAATGATTCCCATTCGTGACGACGCGCCGCGCTTCTCCACTCCTTACATTACCTATTTTCTCGTTGCCCTGAACTCCCTGGTGTTTGTGATGGAGCTGTCCCTGTCCCTGCCTGAGCGCGACGCGCTCATGTACAAGCTGGGCGTGGTGCCGCAGCATCTGAGTGCGTGGATGTTGGGGACATTCACCGGTTCTGGACACGTGAGCAGTGTAGGCGCGCTGCTGCCCGTGTTTACTTCAATGTTTCTGCACGCGTCGTGGTTGCACCTCATCGCCAATATGTGGGTACTGTGGATCTTTGGCGACAACGTGGAAGACTACCTCGGCCATCTGCCATATCTGGTGTTTTATCTGGCGACAGGTATCGCCGCGGCGTTTGTGGACGTGCTGTTGAACGCCCACTCGCCCGTCCCAACCGTAGGCGCCAGCGGTGCCATTGCCGGAGTGATGGGCGCGTTTCTGCTGCTGTATCCACGAGCGCGGGTGCTAACGATTGTGCCGCTGATTATCCTGTTCACATTCTGGTGGCTCCCCGCATGGATCGTGCTGGGATACTGGTTCATAGCCCAGTTCATCAGCGGCGCCGCAACGGAAGTGACCACCGCCCACGCAGCCAGCGGCGGCGTAGCCTTCTGGGCCCACGTAGGCGGCTTCCTCGCAGGCATGGCGCTGATTAAGATGATTCCCCAGCGCGCGCAGCGCTACCGGTATGGGGCTTGGTAGACTAGCTCGAAGCGCAGCACACGTTTAGGGGGATTATTTACTCTGTGTATTATGTCTGGTGTTGGCTTCTAAGTCTGGACTTGAGGGACCTGCTCTCTCTGCTCACCCTAGTTGGTGGTCTAGCTGTTTTTGGCGTGGGTTTGTGGCAATATCGCTCCGCACAAACGTGGAAACGGATGGAGTTTCTCGCGGCCGAGGTTTCTAAGTTTCAAGACGTCCGCCGAGTCCGCCGGGTCTTGCAGATTCTCGATTGGACCGACCGGCGGATCACCTACGGCGAGGATGGTGTTGCGTACGGCATTCAAAAACCAATTGAAGTCACACGCGAATTGCTTGCTAGTGCGCTACGCCATCATCACGAAGTACCGTTTTTTCAAGACATCGAGGTTGCCATCCGGGACGATTTCGACGCCTTTCTAGATGGCCTCATCAGGTTCGATGCCTTTGTGAGGAACCGCCTCGTAACTCCGCGGGAAATTGATCATTTCCTGGGCTATTGGTTCAAGATTGTCGCTTATGAGCGCCGAGACCCCAAAGATCCCGCTCTCGAAGAGTGCCTTCGCCGCTTCTGGCAATATGCCGACCTATACGGATATGGGGGCGTACGCCATCTCCTTTCAAGCGTGTACCCCGAGATTTCGAACCGATTCCCCAAGGTTCCAGACCGCTAGCAATTTCGGCTAGGTGCCCCATCCTCACGACGCGCGCCTTTCGCGACGTTAGGGTGGGATGCAGCGCCCATGCCATCCTCAGCACATTTCTTAGCCCGGAGGGCGGTGCTCCATCCTAGCCCAGCGCGATAGCGCTGGGTGTGCGCCAGCCCAAGTCGCAGCCCGCAGGGCCCATTAAGCCGCAGCCCCCGGCGGCGGTGGCGCGGGCATTTGATGCAGCGCAATGTAGCCTCGGTAAGCTTGCTGCGTTGCCTTCCACCGGAGGTCGCTGAAACGAAAGAAGGCGAGGCCAATTAACGTGGTCAAGACTAGAATGCGGCCCCAGTAAGGAATGTCGGGCAGGAGGCAGTCCGAGAAGCAGGCCGCAACTATGCTGACGACAAAGAATCCGCGGAAGAACTTGGAGTTGGCCTGCAAGCGTTCGATCTCCGAGTAGGCCGAGGGACTCATGATCTGTACCCAGGTGCGGCACCACTGATAGACGCTCTCCCCTTCGGGACAGCTGCCTTTCGTGAGCTCAGTTACCTGGTTGAGAAGGCTGGGGTGGGTATTAGGCCGGCGATTGAACCAGCGACGTAGCGGCAGGAAGAGAATGCCGTAAAGGTAGTCCTCGGGAATCGAGCCGATCAGGTCAGTAAGGTTGCCGAGAATGTAGGCGGCGGCGAAGAAGGCGATGTATCCCGCAGTGGAGTTGCCGAGCGTGCGTAGTTGCAGCAGGTCTATGTTCTGGTGCGTTTCCACCAGCATGAGCATGTAGGTGAGCAAGCCGCCGGGCAGAATGACGCTGAACAGATCGGTAATGCCAACCAGAAAATCAGAGGGCTTTTCCACGGGCCAGTTCCCTTCCGACAGATGGAATGCGGTGAGTATATGCCACGGGGTCGCAAAATCCTACGGACGATTGACTAGAGCGTTCCGGCGCTGGGGCGGATGCTGAGTTCTTCCAAGGTCACTTCGGCGGGCAGAAGAATTGCGTTGAGCACGGCCAGCGCTACAGTTTCCGCCTTCATCATTTTGGCGCGCGGAACCTCTGGCATGAAAGTTTCCCAGATTTCAGTGTCGGTTGCGCCGGGCAGCAGCGCGATTACGCGAATTTTCTTGGGACGCAGTTCTTCACGTAGGACGTCGGTAAAGCCGAGCGCTCCTTGCTTGGAGGCACAGTAGGCTGAGCTGCCGGGGAACGCCTGCTTCGAGGCGACGGAAAGATTATTGACGATGACGCTGCCCGGCTTCATCAACGGGAGCGCGGCTTGCGTGACGAGAAACGGGCCGGAGAGATTGGTGGCGATCGTGTTGAACCAGTCCTCAAGCGTGGTCTTGGCGACCAGCGCGCTGCGCGGCGCAATGCCCGCGTTGTTGATGAGGATATTGAGCCGCTTGTGCTTGCGGCGGAAGTCGAGAAACATGCGGGCGATGGATTCAGGCTCTCGCACATCACACTCGGAGGCGAAGAGGCCGACGCCGTACTTGCCAAGATCGTTGAGAGCGTGGCCGAGGAGTGCGGTGTCGCGGCCAGAGATCCAAAGCGCGCAGCCTTCAGCGGCGAGGGCTTCGGCGATGGCGAATCCGATGCCGCGGGTGGCTCCGGTGATGAGGGCGACTTTGCCGGCGAGGCGACCCTTGGGGGACGTTGGGGACATGGGTTGAGTGTAGCGCAGGCCGGATTTCGGTGTGCCCATCTGAGGCTAAAGCTAGTCCACGTTTAATCGGCGATGGATGAGTGAGAGGAATTCGTCTCGGGTGGTCTTCTCTTCGCGGAAGGCACCGACCATGGACGATGTCACCGTAGCAGAGTGCTGCTTTTCGACGCCGCGCATCATCATGCACAGGTGGCGAGCTTCCACGACGACGCCCACGCCTAGGGGATGGATCGCCTCCTGAATGGCTTCGGCAATTTGCACGGTGAGACGCTCCTGCACTTGCAAGCGACGGGCGAAGACGTCAACCAGGCGCGGAATTTTGCTGAGGCCGATCACTTTGCCATCAGGAATGTAGGCGACGTGCACCTTGCCAAAGAACGGCAGCATGTGATGCTCGCACAGCGAGAAGACTTCGATGTCTTTGACGATGACCATCTCGTCATATTTTTCTTCGAATAACGCGCCGTGCAGCACTTGAGCTGCGTCCTGCTGATAGCCGCTGGTGAGGAACTCGTAGGCGCGCGCCACGCGCTCAGGCGTACGCAGCAGGCCTTCGCGAGTGGGATCTTCGCCAACTTCGATCAGCATCTTGCGGACAAGCTCTTCCATCGGTTCCGGAGTGGCTTCGGTGGAGATCAACGAGGTGGTTAGGGGTTTCATGTCGGTTGTACTTCCCTTCTGCTATCTCTTACGTGCAAACAGAACTTACGGATGCAACTCGGCGCCGCCCGCATATTCGAACGAATTCATCATTGTTTCTTCGATCCGCACTTGTTCAAGATGCGCGTGGGTGAAGCCGCGCCGCACAATTTCGTCAATCACAACACAAAGATTTTCCGTAGTAGGCACGATTGTGGCAAATTCTGCACGCAGGTTCAAATGATCGTGATCGAAGCGCTCCAAAATCTCGCGGTGGATAAAGTCGTCAAGGTCCACCAGATTGCACACCATTCCAGTCGCGGGACTCACCTGGCCGCTCACCGTCACTTCCAGAAAATAGTTGTGCCCATGCCCGTGGGGATTATTGCACTTGTCATAGAGCCTCTGATTCTCTTCCGCAGAAAAAGCGTCACTATGCAGGCGATGCGACGCGGAAAAGCGATAACGGCGATTCAGGTAAGCCTTCATGTTCAGGCCTGACCGTAAAAATCGGCGAAAAGGTCGGGCGTTTCGTAGATGCGCACCCGATGCAACTGCGCAACCTTGAGCTTGGGCGCAAGGCGCTGCCAGATGACGATGGCAAGATTTTCGGTGGTCGGGATGAGGGTGGCGAACTCGGGAACTTCTCGATTCAGGAAGCGATGATCCATGCTGTCGAGCACTTCGCGGTGCATCACTTCCTTAAGTTCCTTCAGGTCCACGACGAATCCTGTCGCGGCATCGACTGCGCCCTTCACCGTCACTTCGAGAGTGTAGTTGTGGCCGTGTCCGTTGGGGTTGTTGCACTTGCCAAAGACGCGCAGGTTTTCTTCTGGCGTGAAGTCAGGATTGTGGTACAGATGCGAGGCGGAAAACTCGGCTTTGCGTGTGAGATAAACCATAAGTTTGATTCGCTGTAACGACGATTGCTTTTGTTCCGGTTATCCGGCGGATGCGGGGCGAACATAGCGGCGGCCTTTCCAGGTAACGCCGCTGCCCTTCCATTGGATGGCGGAACGGCGCAACAGGTGCACGAAGATGGGCAGTCCGAAGATCGAGAGTACATTGCCGCGCCAGGAAAAGTGGGCGCGCCGAATCCGCAGCAGGAAGCGGATGTAGGCGAAGGCGGCGAGTCCGCCCGCAAAGTACGCCCCAAACGACGACCCTAGCCCGGCGAACCCGAAGGCTGCAATGCTTCCGCCAGCAATCGCGCCGAACTCGGCTATGCGACGATTCGCCAGGCCATTGGCATCCGGAAACAGCAGCGCGAGATTCTTGATCCAGCCTTCTTTTAGCTGCGCGAAGCAGCGATACATGCGGGTGCGAACCGCGTCTGGCGCGTAGCGAAACTGGATGCGATGACCTGCCTGCTTCACGCGGCGCGCCAAGGCAACATCTTCGAGCAACTCGGTCGCAACGGCGCGATGGCCGCCGACGGCGTCGTAAACGTCGCGGCGGATGAGCAGATATTGACCGTTGGCAGCGGCTGCGGCAGAGGCCGGGTCGCTTACATCGCTCATGCTGTAGGTGGCGGCGAGTTCGGCGAACACGACGGGCATCACCGCCTGCTCCCAGAATCCGTAGACCTCCTGCTCGGGCGAATACGAGAGTAAGGCCGCGTTTTGTTGTGTGGCCTCGGCGAGAGCGCGGGCGAGCGAACCGGGGTGGTGAAAGGTGTCGGCGTCGGTGAAAAGCAGCCACTCGCCGTGGGCAGCATCGGCTCCGGCGATCACCGCGTTGTTCTTGCCGATCCAGTGTTCTGGGAGCGGCGGCGATGAGATTACACGAAGGTTCGGATGCTGTTGCGCAAAGGCCTCGGCAATGGCGCGGGACTGGTCGGTGGAGCCGTCATCCACGACGATGATTTCGATACCTTCGATATTTTCAAGAATTTCGTTGCGGTCGGCTGCGGGAAGAGTCTGGGCGAGCGTCTGCGCAATCGTCTGTGTGATCAGCGAGTGTAGGCAGTTCGCCAGGCAGACTTCTTCATTGCGGGCGGGGACGATAATCGAAACTTTGCAGGCATTCGGGAGTGCGCGCGGGGCGGCCCACTCGTCCGGCTGGGTGCGACTGGACTGGCTGCGGCCTGCGGGCTGCGTCACATCTCCCATCACATTGTCTATTATAGCTTTACGACCTTTACCACTATGATGCCTGTGCAAAGCCCTACCCTGAATCCGCGCGTGAGTTCGTTCCGCGCTCCTGCTGTGCTTCGCGCCGCACTCCTTCGCAATGCTGTGCGGTGCGCGGCATTCTCAGCCCTGCTCCTGGCTTCGGGCTGCTACACCACGGGCAAGCCTCCGCGCATTGCGGAACCCGCGCCCAACTTTGTGGTGCAAGACGGCGATCGCAAGGTGGATCTGGCGGAGTACAAGAAGACGGGCAAGGTGCTGATCGTGAACTTCTGGGCGACGTGGTGCCCGCCGTGTGTGGAGGAGTTGCCTTCTTTGGTGGCGATGCAGCAGCAGATGGGCGGCAAGGTCACGGTGATTGCGGTAAGTATTGATGAGGACGAGTCGGCGTATCACGCATTCTTGCAGCAGCATGGCGTGAACTTGCTGACGGTGCGCGATCCGGAGCAGAAGAGTCCCCGACTTTACGGGACGACGGGTTGGCCGGAGTCGTTTGTAGTGGATCGCAACGGCGTGATGCAGCGCAAGTTTATTGGTGCAGTAGATTGGACTTCGCCCGAAGTCCTGGACTATCTGAATAAGATGTAGGTGTGGGGCTTCGAATTGGTGCGTGAAGCTCGGGAAAGTTGACTAGGGTAAGTCTCTGACGATGCCCGCTCTACATTTATGGTGCTTCTATGCTTTTCTTCATGCTATCTGGAAGCTTGGTTAGCAATGTCCTGATTAGCAAATACAATCGCGCACACCCAAACCCTCCGTGATTATCCACTTGACGCGAATTGGCGTCGGGGAATATGCTTTTTTCGGAAGAGCGGAGGCGGGTTGCGTTTATGGTAGCTATCGTAGGGCTGATTGTGGTTGTAGTGTTGTCCTGCCTAGGGTTGTTGTTGGAGGTGTCCGAGAACCACGAAAAAATCGAAGCGATTCGTCAAAAGTATCCTTGGGCAGGGCGAATCATGGATAGCAAAACATTCCGCGTGGCTCTATGTTTTGCACTATTTGGATTGTCAGCACTTGATCTGCGGCAGCATCTCGGAGATCAGGATAGATTTACCGTCAACTATCTAAGCTCAGACCATGGAGCCAAAGATGGAACTATTAGAGAATTAAGAGATGAATTGGAAAGCGAGAGAACAAGGAAAAGTCAATGCCCCGAGCTTTCGGCAATTGCGAATACAACAGCCAGTCTAAATCGAGACTCTATTCAGACTAAGACTGATTTGTATAACGGTGTAATCGAATTATCCGACAGACTTTTTAAATTTTCGTCTAAGTATCAATCCTTAGAATCTGCGCAGTTCGGCTCCCATATAGGAAGTATGCAAGGTTTGAGCGAACAACAGCAAAAAGACCTGTTTGCGAAGCAGGGACAACAGGCAGTCAGCCTAACGAATCAAGAATTGACGGAGTTCCAGTCTACTCTGTGGGCTGATGTAAAAATTGCGCAAGAGACGATGAACCTCAGAGGACTGAA
Source organism: Terriglobales bacterium (assembly GCA_038229415.1). Lineage (GTDB taxonomy): Bacteria > Acidobacteriota > Terriglobia > Terriglobales > Acidobacteriaceae > JANXUR01. Next base: position 10,832 of record JBBROM010000025.1, on the reverse strand, counting down.
AGAGCCAGTCATGGAACCAATGAGTTTTCATTTGGCGCAACAAGCTATGGCTGGGAATTACATTACGGGAGATTCGGTAGCTTATTTGGCTCGGTACCTTAAGCTGAAAGTCAAGCCGCTTCATCCGAAATGAGTGTTTGTATTCATCCTTCGGAGCTGCGATCGGCTTGAAGATCTTATCCCGAACCAGAGACAAATTGTCCAGTTATTGAATCGTAACTCGAATTCCTCCAGATAGGCGTCCAGATGTTTGTTGATCTTGAGATTCGAACCGACCACTTGCACAGCCTCCTCGCACTTTCGATGTCAGGGAAAGCTAACTACCCGACGCTAAGTGACGAGGAATCAAGCCTTACTACAACTTCGCGTGTCTTAGTCGCAGCGCATTGGTGATGACTGACACCGAGCTGAGGCTCATGGCGGCGGCGGCGAAGATGGGGCTGAGGAGCAGTCCGAAGAAGGGATAGAGAATGCCTGCGGCGATGGGCACGCCGAGCGCGTTGTAGACGAAGGCCAGAAACAGATTCTGCCGGATGTTGCGCATGGTGGCGCGGCTGAGGCGGCGAGCGCGGAGTAAGGCGGATAGGTCGCCACGCAGCAGGGTAATGCCCGCGCTTTCGATGGCGACGTCAGTCCCGGTGCCCATGGCGATGCCAACGTCGGCTTGGGCGAGAGCGGGGGCGTCGTTGATGCCGTCCCCGGCCATGGCAACTTTCCATCCCTGAGTTTGCAGCTTGCTGATGTAGGCGGCCTTGTCTTCAGGGCGCATTTCCGCCTGCCATTCGCCGATTCCGGCTTGGGCAGCGACGGCTTGCGCGACGGCGGGCTGATCTCCGGTGAGCATGATGACGCGAAGTCCGGCGGCGGTGAGTTCGTGGACGAGGGCCTGGGCTTGGGGGCGAAGCGCGTCGGCGATGTCGAGTGCGCCCGCGTATTGGCCGTTGATGGCTACCCAGATTCGGCTGAGGTGGGCTTCAGGCGGCGCGGACTCAGTCGGCATGGCGACTTGATTGGCCTGTAGCCAGGCCACGGAGCCCAGCAGTACGTGTGAGTCGGCGACTTGCGCAGCGATTCCCTGCCCGGCGGTGGCTTGGAAGTTGGTCATCGGCAGCAGGGCGAGATTGCGCGATTTCGCGGCGGCCAGCACGGCGGCGGCGAGAGGATGTTCGCTTCCCTGCTCGGCGCTGGCGGCAAGGCGCAGCCACTCGGCTTCAGGCATGGCGTTTGGGGATGGCGACGAGTGAATGGCGATGGCACTGGGCTTGCCTTCGGTCAGCGTGCCCGTCTTATCCACAATGAGCACTTCGACTTCCTCGAACAGTTCCAGCGACTCGGCGTTCTTGACGAGGACTCCGGCAGAGGCTCCGCGGCCGGTGCCGACCATGATCGCCATGGGCGTGGCGAGGCCGAGGGCGCACGGGCAGGCGATGATGAGCACTGCGACGGCGTTGACGATGGCGTGGCTGAGGCGCGGCTGCGGGCCGAGGGCGAACCAGAGAATAAAGGTGAGCGCGGCGGCGGCAACGACGGTCGGCACGAACCAGGCGGAGACGCGGTCGGCGAGGCGCTGAATGGGGGCGCGGCTGCGCTGGGCCTGGCTCACCATGTTGACGATCCGCGCGAGGACGGTGGCGCTGCCGACGTGCTCGGCGCGCATAACGAACGAGCCGCGGCCGTTGAGCGTGGCTCCGATGACGCGGTCGCCAGTGTGCTTTTCGAGCGGCACGGATTCGCCGGTCAGCATGGATTCGTCCACGCTGCTAGAGCCTTCGGTGAGGATGCCATCGACGGGAATTCTTTCGCCCGGACGAACGCGCAAAAGGTCGCCGACCATGACGTGCGCGAGGGGGACTTCTGCCTCGCCCGATGCAGTGATTTTGCGGGCGGTGGGCGGGCTTAGGTTGAGCAGCGCGCGCAAGGCGCTGCTGGTCTGGGAGCGGGCGCGGAGTTCCATCACCTGCCCGAGTAGCACGAGGGTGATGATGGCGGCGGAGGCTTCAAAGTAGAGGTCGGGATAGCCCCCCATGGTGCGCATGGAGGCGGGAAAGATGGACGGCGTGAGCGTGGCGACGAGGCTGAAAAGGTAGGCAGCTCCGTTGCCGAGGCCGATCAGCGTAAACATGTTGGCGCTGCGCTTGCGGAGCGAGAGCCAGAAGCGAGCGAAGAAGGGCCAGCCGCATCCGAGGACGACGGGTGTGGCCAAGGCGAGTTGCAGCCAGGGGAGCGCGGGGCCCGGCAGCGAGCGCGCGATGAGCATTTGTACCGACTCTAGCATCGAGCTCATCGCCAGAAGCAGCAGCGGGACGGTGAGGATAAGGGCGATCCAGAAGCGGCGTGTCATGCTCACCAGTTCAGGATTGGCGGTGTCGGCGACGTCAATGGTTTCGGGCTCGAGGCCCATGCCGCAGATGGGGCACGGAATGGGGCGGGTCTCACGTACTTCGGGGTCCATGGGGCAGACCCAGATGATGGCTTTGCCGGGCGGGGGCGCGGGCGGCTCAGATACAGGAGCGGACTTTGTGCCGATGCCGCCCGAAATTCCGCCGATGCCGACGAGCCCGGAGCTGCTGCCCATGGCGGCTAGCGACGGCTGCTGCGAAAGATACTTTTCAGGATCACCCGTGAACTTGGCATGGCAGCCTGCGCTGCAGAAGAAATAGGGCTTGCCCGCGTTTTCAGAGCGGAACTTCGCCGTCGCGGGATTCACCTTCATGCCGCACACGGGATCAATCGCCGGTTCGACGGCGGTCGGAGTCGGTGCAGCGGGCGGATTGGGGGCGTCGTCGCTCACGTTTCTCTAGGGATGCACCAAGCCTAGCGCGGATTCATGCTCTCCGACGCTACGGCTCACAGCCAACTGATTTTCTGTGATGGTTTCACTCTATAATGTTTGCCATGAAGACCAAACAGATTTTTCTCGCTTTGCTGGTTCTGGGACTGTTCGCTCTGCCTGCTGCGGCGGCCAAACAGAAGCCCGTGCATGTGGAATTGAAGAACGCCAAGGGTGAAAGCGTAGGCACGGTGGTGCTAAAGTCCTCGGGCACCGGAATCAAGTTGAGTGCCAACCTCAAGAATCTTCCTCCGGGCGAACACGCGTTCCACGTGCACCAAAACGCCAAGTGCGACGCGCCAGACTTTAAGAGCGCCGGGCCACACTTCAATCCTGAGGGCCGCAAACACGGACGCGACGCCAGCGAAGGCCATCACGCGGGCGACATGCCGAACTTTATTGCCAGCAAGAAGGGCACGGCCAAGTTTAGCTGGGTGAATGACGACATCACGTTCGGCATCACCAATCATTCAGTATTCAGCAACGGCGGCACCGCGCTGGTCATCCACGCCAAAGCCGATGACGGTAAGACCGATCCTTCGGGCAATGCGGGTGACCGGATTGCTTGCGGGTTGATCGTTCAGTAAGGATTTTCAGCGGTAGAGTTCCGCAAGATTCAGAGACGTCAACAGGTTCAGGGAGCAACATTTATGACAGCTGTGGAAGTGGCATATCGCTATGGCAGGCCGCCCGCCGAGGCGGACATGAAGGCTATCAGCGCGTTCCGCGAGGTGTACGGAGTACGAAACCTCGTGTTTGACGAAAGCGCACACACGGTGCGTATCGAGTATGACGCGACGCGCCTGAATGAACCCACGGTAAACCGGCTGTTGCGCCAAGCTGGGCTGGATATTCAGGAACAACTGGTGTTGGCCTAGATTCGCGGAGGGAGTGTACAAGCAGAGCGGTGCGGAGGAATTGCCGGAAAGCGGAAGCGCACGTTGACGTTTCCTGTGCTGCGAGTGTTGCAAGCGCTTGTGGAACAAAAGGCAAGGGCGCTACCGGAACCTCTGGCCGAAGTTTTTCCCGGTTGCGCCCGTTGCGCGCCACTTCGTCTTAAACTCCTCGTAAGCAGGCCGGGGGCCAAACCGCAACCCATTGAAAATAAACGTTCTGCTTCCAGAACAATGGGTAAAAATTTCGCAATTGGGGTAAGAAATACATCAGGCGACGCCATGCGCGCACCAGCCCGCATCGCGTTTAGCGTTGAACGGCACGATTTGCCTATCGTGCACGCCCACGCTTCCGATCTGGAAATCCGCAGCCCGTTTCGGCTATACTTAAATTCTGCGTTGTTGCTCCTCGCGAGCGCCCTTAGCTCAGCTGGATAGAGCGTCTGACTACGAATCAGAAGGCCGGGAGTTCGAATCTCTCAGGGCGCACCATACTTCCCGTTGCAAAATCAGGCGGTTAGAGTCCGGCGCATTTCTTGCGCGGAGGATGTGGGAATTGTTCGGTGACCACCGTCGGTGCCCCCTTCTTGGCTGATCCCCCATTTCTGGAAGGCAGCTTCGATAGCGTCGGCTTGCGGATGGCAGTATCGCTGCGTGATGGTGATGCTGGAATGCCCGGCGATCCGGGCGAGTGTAAACGGGTCGCAGTGCAATGCGAGTTGCGTCAAAGCGGTGTGCCGCATGATGTAGGGGACGAATGGAACCAATGGCGTGCGATCCGTCTGCTGATTTGCGAGGCGAAGGGCGGTCTTATGTTGGGACTTGGTGGCTCCCTGCTCGACGTGCCCGGAAGCAGACGCCGCTGAAAAAACTAACCTTGAGCCGGACTGCCCAGCTCAAGATGCCGCGCCTTGAGTGCCCAATGCGATCTTGGATGCATCGGAAGCTCGCGCCGTGCCGCCCTAGATTTGCCCTCAGAAACTTGGATGATAGGGCAGTCACCTCTCAGCCTTACAGACTCCCAGCGCAGCCTGTAAACCTCACCGGGACGCATTCCAGTTCCGAGGATGACTAGCGCCACATCGTGCCACGGTTGGGGGCAGCACTCCAGGTATCGGGCAATCTCTTCTTCCGAAAGGACGCGTTCCCGTTGACGTTCGCCCTTCGCCAGCGCGATCTTCGGCATTCGGTCGAGCTTGCCCCACTCCATGGCTAGGGCGAGAGCGCGGCGCAACGTCCGCAGAGTGCAGTTGATGGTGGAAGCCGCGTAGGGTGCGAGTCGCGCCGCGAGGTGCGCGGCATGTTGGCCGTTGATCTGGTCTAGTTTGAGCAAAACGATTTCGGACGCCAAGAGTCGCTTGACGCCGTATTGGTAGTAGGCCAGCGTCTTGCTCTTGGTTGCGAAACGCGTTTCTGTGAAGGGCATGAAGTCCGCCTTGAGGAACTCGCCCAACGGTGGGGCGGGCTTGGCTTCGAGGATGCCCCAATTTCCTCGCGCCAGTTCTGACTTGAGCCTCGCTTCGATGGCTCTCGCCGTCTTGCGGTCGGTTGCCTTTGTGCATTGGCGGATCGTCCTGCCGTCGCACTTGAATTTCACGCGGTAGTGTTTTCGGCCTTTCGGCTTGTAGATCACGGTTCCATTCTCCTCCCGAGTTTGGATTGGTCACAGCTTCCGGTTTCCGCCGTCAACGGCGGGTGTCGGAAGTGTGGAGCATACACCCTGCAATTTCGCGGCGCTGTGAATTCGCCTGCTAACGGTCTAGCGTTCGACCGCTTTCTGACTTCCACCCCCACACCCCGTTGTCATGCAGTGCCTTGGGGGTCCAGCAGTTCCCTACAGCCCGCTGTGCTCCATGAGCACAGCGGGCATAAGCGCATTTCGACGCGCGGGTAGGCAAGTAATCCCACCGACGCGGCAAAAGCCCGCCGCGGGGCTGCACCTCGCTAGGAAAGAAAACCGCCCGCCCCATGCGCTGTGGGCCAGCGTCCCACTGTCCCGCGCATAGGCGTCTGGGACGCTGGGACACCCGAGATCGGCCTAATGAAGAGGAGTTTTATCACCATCTTTCACCATTCTGCCGACCTTGCTCTTTGTCAGCCCCAACAAGTCAGCAGTTTCCCTTATAGACTTACCCTCTTTCCTAAGTTCCGCAGCCCGTTCCAGAGTCGCATCCCTCGCCTCCGCCATCTTCCACTCTGCCCGACCGCCTTCGATCTGCAACTTGATCTCGAAGGGCTTTGCCTCCTCGCCGTAGAAACTCCGGTTTTTCTCGAAATGCACCTCACAGTGGAGTCCGTCAGCGGTTCGGTAGTCCGTAGGATTTTTGAGCATGATCACTGTATCGAGAAGATCTTCACGTCGTGAGGTTCCGCGTTGGGAGCCGTTCTTGCCGCCGTGATGAACCAGAAGCGTTGAGACACCCCTCTGCCGTAACGAAAGCAGCCATCCTTGAAGCGGAAGCCAACCCTCGCCCTCGTTCTCCTTCCCCGACCGGCAAAGGGCACTCAGATTGTCCAGTATGAGCAGCTCGGCGTCAGCAAGCGCGTCATCGATTTGGGCCTGCCCCTCCCGTGTAGCAAGGTCTGGAATCGAAAGTTTCTGATTGTCCGGAGTGATGATCCTCAAGTCATTGGGGATCGCGGCTCCGGGACTCGCCTGCCCTGATAACTGAATGATTCGCTCTTGAATTATGGTGAGCGGCATCTCACCGTCCACATAGAGCACCTTCCGGGCCTTTGGACAGCCCCAGCGGAGGAAAGACTCACCCTTTGCGATGGCCAAAGCAATTGCCAGGGCGACAAAGGTTTTGCCAACACCGCGCTTGGCGTAGATCATCGTCAAGCCTTGGCACGGTATGATCGGGGCCATAATCATTTGCCGCGATGGAAGCTTCATCGACGCAATCTCGAACGCTGACGAGACTTGAAGCCTCTTCTCGTGCCTGAGGCTGAGATTGCTTCGAATCTGCTCTAGCTGATCAAGACACGATTCAGGCGGACTGCCGGGCTCCGAGAGCCTATTAAGCAGCCTAAGAGCCAGTTGCATCGCGCGCCGATGGTTCGCAGTTGTGCGGATTCGTTCCCAGTGCGACACAAGCTGTGTTGTCTTCACTGCCCCATCGGTGAGACCTGACAGGTAGGTAACGCCTCCCACCCTATAAAGCTGGTCTCTGTCCCTAAGTTCTTCGGCGACTGAAGTCAAGTCAACGTGCGCGACGCGATCAGCAAGGTCTTCAACGCATTCGAAAATCTTCCGGTGTGAATCGAGCTGAAAGTCACGAGCAGAGATCTCCCGGCGCATCTGCCCAACCTTGGTTGCATCGGAATAGAGAAGCAGATTTCCGAGCACCAGCCTTTCTGAGTCGGGGCACTGTGGCACCCGCAGGTTATTGGGGAGTGAGAATTCAGACCGGCAGAACGAATCCGAAGGCTCACAAGCGTTGGGTGATGATCCAAAACGCTCTGCACTTTGGGAGACAAGAGTTTCACTATCCTGCCCGAGGACAAGGTGGTTTGTACCCAATCGAAAATTCCTTCCTCCGCTCTTGCGAACGGAGCTAGGAGGCGATATGCTTGGGCGACTATCAATCGCTGGGGCGGTACCGCCTCGGTTGAGTGTCAAGGGCTGCTCGGTGTCGCAAGCACCGACGCAGCCCGCATTAGTTTTGGCTCGCGCCCCTTGCCGCGCATCCATTTGCGCACACCCACGCGTCTAGGTCGCACTTCCGAAAGCGGATCGCCTTTGCGCCCGCCCTCCCGAAGGGGACAGATTTCTCACGCACTGCCTTGCGAAGAAACGCAACTGACAATCCGAGATAGCTTGCCGCTTCTCGAATATTCCAGAATCGCTCTCCTATCGCTCTTTCGCTATTTTCAAGTTTCAAATTCATAACTCCTTCCTTTAGCCGCAGGTCGCCACCGAGCTTTCTTGCGGCAGTTAAAAATACCGGAAAATCATTCTGTAGCTCATCTTGATTACAGGGATAGCATAGAAGGCAGGCTGACGCTAGATGTAGAAGGTGACAAAAAAAACGGTTAAACCTGTGCTCCATGAGCACAGGTTTACTACTTGGGTTCGACAGGCTGATTTTGGCCCGCATCGTCCAAGTCCGACCGCCGGAATCGGATCGCTTTCGAGCGCGCGCGCCCGAACGGAACCGCCCGCTCGCGCACTGCCTTTCGAAGAAACGCCACTGAGACGCGGAGATAGCTCGCGGCTTCTCGAATGTCCCAGAGCCTACCCTGCTGAAAGTCATACATGGTGGTAATTGGTGTCAATCAAATCCTGCTCCTATCTGCCGGACGCTCTTGGTGCGGCGTTCGATGCCCCAGTAACTCATGGATTTCAAAAAATGAAAAACCGCAGGCTGCGGATAAATGGCTCGGAAATCTTGTGACTTTCCGACAATGCGGAACGGATCGCTTGGATGGAGCTACGAGCTGCCTTTGGGCTTTGCTTCCGACACTGCCTAGAGGCGGGGCGAGGTGGCGGCTCGGCAAGGTGTCTCCGCCCCGCGCTCCTAGTGGCTGTGTGTGACGGCGGCTGCGCGCTCGTGATTGAGAGCGAGCAGGTGCTCTCGAATCTCCGCATTGGTGAGCGACGGGGGTAGGCGGAGTCAGCTCGAACAGACCCAAAATCATTCTCGCGCTGCGAGTGCGCGAGAATGCAACTGCTCGATCACCGTAACCTTTGCGCCAGGGTTCAAGAACTCCACGCGGAACGGCGACGCTGAACGTTCCCAACAGTGGCACGGGGACAAACAGTGTGCAAACACTGAGCCTGACGGGGACAGGAAAATAGCTTTGCGAGCGGGGCGCGGAATCCAACCGATTCCGCTCAAACTCCCTAACCTTTTCAGCGACGCCGCTCTGCGCCAGCCGCCCGCCCGCACCACCCAGCGCGTGTTGAAGATTCGTCGCGTCGGGCGACAGCTTGGTATCATGGCTGCGTACTCGCGCAATCGTTGGAGCGCGTCATGGAGGTACGTCGTGAAAATTCTTCCCCCTATCGCAGCTTTTCTGTTGCTATCCGCGATACACGCCGAGGTAATGCCGGGTTAACCCACGCCAATCCGCCCCAGTCCCGAAGGGATGACTGACCACCCCTCTCCAAATCCCCCGACCAGAGTTCAGACGGAGTATGCTCAAAGCGGTACTTTCCGACGGCAACAGTTATTTTCGGAGGCTGGTCATGAAATGCATCCGCATCTCGGCTTTGATTCTTTGTGCGTGCCTCATACCCAGGGCTTGGGCGCAGCAGCCTGCTGCCAATGCGCTCAACAACTGGAGCGAGTTCCACCGGACCAACATGGAGCGCTTTAACCCGTATGAGGTGGCGCTCAACATCCACAATGTTCCAAGTCTCCAACTCAAGTGGAGCTACGCGACGGCAGGTAGTGTGTATTCCTCACCTGCCGTGGCCAACGGCGTGGTCTATGTCGGCTCCGAAGACAACAACGTCTATGCGCTGAACGCCACCACCGGCGCGAAGTTGTGGAGTTACTCCACGCTCGGCCCTGTGTATACCTCGCCCGCCGTGGCCAATGGTGTGGTCTATTTCGGCTCCAATGACTTCAACGTCTACGCGCTGAACGCCGCGACCGGCGCGAAGCTGTGGAGCTACGCGACGGGCAGCGCGGTGGATACTTCGCCTACCGTGGCCAATGGTGTGGTTTATGTCGGCTCCCAAGACGGTGACATCTACGCGCTGAGCGCCACTACCGGCGCGAAGCTGTGGAGCTATGTCGTCGCCGATCTGGATTCCTCGCCCGCCGTGGCGGATGGCGTGGTCTATGTCGGCGGCGGTGACGGCATCTACGCGCTGAATTCCGCCACCGGCGCGAAGCTTTGGAACCGTACCATCGGCGTTGTGTACTCCTCGCCCGCCGTGGCCAATGGCGTGGTCTATGTAGGCTCCTATGACTGCTACATCTATGCGCTGAGCGCCAAGACTGGCGCGCTGTTGTGGGCCTTCTTCAGCGGCACCTCAGTGTCATCCTCACCTGCGGTGGCCAACGGCGTGGTCTATATCGGCGCGGAGGGCTACAGCGTCGACGCTCTGAACGCCAGAACCGGCGCGCGGCTTTGGATCTACGGCACGGGCGGCGGCGTGTCCTCGCCTGCCGTGGCCAACGGCGTGATCTATGTAGGCTCCGGGGACAACAACGTCTATGCGCTGAACGCCGCCACCGGCGCGAAGCTTCGGAGCTACGCCACGGGCGGCCTTGTGTATTCATCGCCCGCTGTCGCCGATGGTGTGGTCTATATCGGCTCCAATGACTTCCACATCTACGCCTTCTCGCTGCCAGCGCCGGAGCAACAGTAGACCACTGGCGATTGGCCAAGTCAAGCCCGCCTGTGGCTTGACTTGGACTTTGTTGACTGGTGATACCCTGTGCCTGAGCACTAGGGGGAAGTGTGGGAAAAGCACGTGTTGCAGACTGTGTATCAGATGGTGACGCGCGGTAGTTTCTAGCTTTTACCAACTCTTAATCAGAAGGCCGGGAGTTCGAATCTCTCAGGGGGTACAACACCAACCCTTGTAAAATCAGGCGGATCGAGTCCGGCGCATCTGTTGCACCGATACAGTCGGTATACTGCGCAAAGGCGGCGCGAAGGTATCGGCGCGGGCCGTGCGGTCCGCGCCGATGCTATCCCCAACCTTAGACTAACTGCATTACTTGGGACATGTAGTTATGCCTTGAGTGCCCGCGATGGTGCCAACCGTTGTCAAGGTGCCATCCGAGTGAACCCAGATGATCGAACCCTGCGAGGTGGCGACCATAAGGTTCGCTCCTGAGCTAAAGGCAATGTTGGTGTTGTTCAAGCCGGTTGCCGCATACTGTCCCACGAACTTTCCGGCTGAGGTGAATTGCTGGATGGTTCCATCCGTGTTGCTCACGAAGACATTTCCCTGAGCATTAACGGCAAGGCCTATCGGCCCGGTCAGGTTCGTCGTGATGAAATCAACCCCGCTTTGCGATGCAGTAAAGGGAGGCTTGACCCGAACCACCTTCTTGTTTGCCACGTCAACCACCAGAAGATTGCCCGAAAAAACTCCCTTGGTGAGGAACGCGGTAGCGCCGCCACCATCAGAGACAAATGGCGCG
>JBBROM010000024.1:0-20969 GCA_038229415.1 Terriglobales bacterium | reverse complement strand
GAAATGAAGGCCAGGAACAGGCCACGAGGCACGCGCACATTGCATTGGACCATCGGTTACTCCTCTTCATCTGCAAAACGAAGAACTACGGAAACCGGCAGGAAACCGGCTGGGAGAGGAGCTTCAGTCTAGCAGAGTTCCGCTTGGAGCGGCATACAAGATTCGGACGCGGTGTTCGGGTCGCGTGATCTAGGCTGCAATCTCGTAGCGATGATGCAGACCGCCGAGCCGGGGAAGAGCAACGACCTGGGCTGAGGTTAGGATTTGCGTAGCGGCAGTTCGCTTGGCGGGGGTCTGCTTTCCCTATGTGATGTGCGTCCGGTCCTCGTTGTAGTAGCGGACCTAGTCACGAACCAGCCTGCGCAGGTGACGCTCATTCATCACAATCACGTGGTCGAGTAGTTCCCTGCGAATGCTCCCTACCCAGCTGTGCCTCGCCAAAATTAACTCCCGTGCCTATTTTTCATTTTGGCGAGGTACAAGCAGCGCGGTCCAGAAGCCGCTCGGGTTGCGCGTCACGTTGAAGTGCAGGATTGTTCTGCGGTCGTGCCCGATCACGAAGAGGCTGTGCAGGACACCGAAAGTCAGCGTTGGCACGGTGAAAAAGTCCATCGCGGCGATGCTCGCGCGATGATTGTGCAGAAACGCGAGCCACTGTTTGGCCGGATCAGGCGTACGGTGACACTTCTTCACCCAGCGAGAGACTGATCGCTCCGACACATCGAATCCGAGCATGATCAACTCACCGTGAATCCGGTGATTCCATTGCGTGCTTTAATTTTGGCGAGGCACAGCTAAGCACTTGATTCCATTGTGTCAATAATTTTGGCGAGCCACAGCTTGAACACTGGAGAATCACGTGCTGAGTCGATGCGCGACCGTCTCAGAATCGCCTACAGGCAATCACGAAATCCACATTGCGGAAGTGTTGGGCTTCGCTAACTGATTGATTCCATTGCGTGCGTTAATTTTGGCGAGGCACATGATCAAGCGTTGCAATCATGGCATAGAATCATACCGAATCCGGCAGGGTCGTCAGGCGCTAACCGATTGATTCTAGTGCGGGCGTTAATTTTGGCGAAGCACTTCGACGGAACAAACGCAGCGCAAGTAGTCGTATTGCATAGCAATGCCCAATTCCGCCATCAAGGAGTCGCAATGTTCCTGCGGGTTCCCCACTCTTTTACGGTGTACGTGTTCCTGCTCTGCGCCGGTGCGATGTGCTCGTTTGGTGCGACACTCGACGATCCGCCCCTGAAATCGCTGCTGCAAAAAGCATCGAGCGCGGCTACCCTGGTATAGCGGTGCTCGCGCAGGCGGCTGATGGCAAGATCCGGTCCGCCGCGGTGGGATATTCAGATTTGGAAAACCGCAGGCCCATGCAAGTTGAGAACGCTTTCCACATGGCGAGTATCAACAAGACGTTCACGGCCGTCGCAGTTCTGCGCCTCGTCGATGACCACAAGTTGTCGCTGACCACGACACTGAAGGAGTGCCTGGGCGAAACCACAGCGCGGATTCCGAATGCCGAGCGCATCACCGTCTCGCAACTCCTTGACCATTCCAGCGGGCTGTACCCAACCAACAACGACATGGACTATCTCACCACCGTCATCGGCCCTGAGGCCGATCCGCAGCGCGCATGGACGCCACTGGAGTTGATCGCTCTCGCCGACAAGAGTCGGAGCAAGCCATCGGGTGAGCCCGGGGAAGGCCATTACTATGCAGATACGAATTACGTGCTGCTGGGAATGATCGTGGAACGAGTCTCTGGCCGCCCTTTCAAACAGCAAGTCGCCGAGACGCTCCTTGCGCCTCTGGGAATGAGTTCCACCTATTTCTATTCGTCGTATCTCGGTAAAGATGCTCACCCTCCCTCCTCGACCGTCCAAGGCTACCTTCTAGCCACCGACCAATTGCGCTCCGTTATCAGCGTGAATACCATGTTCAAATCGGTGCCCGGCGACAAACGTGCTGCCGGGCAACTGCTCAATACCACGCTCGCCGCAGAGCGCATTGATGCGGCCGGCGGCCTAGTTACCACACTTCCCGACCTTCTCAAATACGCATCCGCATTGTTCCGTGGCAAGCTGCTGTCTCCCAAAAGCCAGGCATTCCTGATGTCGGTGACTGAAGGCATGAGCAAGCAACCGGTGGACAAAAAGCGTGTGTGGGCGATGCAAGCGGTTCGCAAATCCTATGGTGTTCTCGTCTACAAAGACGGAGATGGCCCAGGCGGAGTGAACACGCTCATGTCCTATAATCCGGCGACCGACGAAATCTTTCTTGGCTTCACCAATGTCTTCGGCTATTTCAACGAAGTCGACTTCCTGATGGACGTAGTGATTGGCGGGCTCACGACTGCCACCAAAAATACTGGCTCCGCGGTGCACTAGCGATTCTATTCCGGCTCACGGCCTCACCGGAATTATTCCGAGCCAGAATTCATCCTGTGGAAGCCACGCCACACTTCCTCGAATGTGTTTCTAGATAATTTCCGAGTTGCCGACCGGTGCCTCGCCAAAATTAGTGAACGCAATGGAATGATGTGATTAGCGCCGGACGGCCCCTGCCCGGCTCTGCGGGTTCCATCATCGTTACGAAATCGCGGCCTAGATCGCTCGACTCGAACACCGCGTCTGAATTTGAGGTTGCCAAGGCAAATCGGGCGTAGATACCCGTATTCCCCGCACGCTCATGCGCACGGAATCATACGTCGCCGAGGAAGCGACAACATTTCGTCGCAGCGTTCCCGCCCTGAGCAACCCGGTCGGCGACCGCCACATTGGTCGCATCCTTGCATAGCCCGCTTCCGTTTCACCGAACGAAGTCCTTGTAGCTAGGTAGCGACGGCGTTGCAGCAAAGCCTACATAATTTATCTTGACAGGCATAGTCCATATATATAGAGCTGTGACTGTGGCACACACTATTCGCTTATCGTCTCAGACTAGAATTTTATTGTCCGCTCTCTTGGAGCGCGCCAGCCAATGGCGTTATGGGTACGATCTGAGTCGAGAAACCGATTTGAAAGCCGGAACGTTATACCCCATCCTGATGCGTCTTAGTGATGCGGGGTGGCTGGAGACGCGGTGGGAAGAATCGAGCGCACCTGGCCGACCTCCCCGGCATATGTATCGCCTGACACAGGACGGTCGATCGGGGGCTCATGCAGCAACGAAAGACGTGTCTGTGCCTGCACGTTCAACGCGTCCGAGCTACAACGAGGTCTGACTAGTGCCGAGATTCTTCCTCAAACCGATACGCACTGAAGCTCAGTCGTGGTTGATGCGGGCCATGAATGCGCTTCCGAGGGAACACCGAGAGTGGGGACGTGCGGTGATCTCGGAACTCGACGGAATAAGTGGCCTTTGGCCCTGTTTGGAATGGATTGTAGGAGGGATGACGGCGATGTCGAAAGCAGCCCTACGCAGCATATTGACGGGTGCCTAGCGCAAACAACCTGGCCAAGAACCGCCTTACGCAACAGCAGCGGGGATCGGTTTCATTCTGCTGCTGGTGCCTCTCTATTTTGTTTGCGCATCCCTGCTCAATCAGTGGGGCATCACGTGGTTCTTTACACCAATAGAGCATTGGCTGTCGCGCCCCGGACAGGCTGCGGCATTCAACATCATCTCGCCCATCCTGCTGCTGGGCACACTGGTTTCCTGTGTCCTATTGAATCTCACGACCTTGCTAAGCGTGGGCCGGGAGGAAGAGGCTGGTGAGGCGGTTAGGGTGTTTAAGCTTAGGGTGAGATCCTGGAACCTGGCTGCGATTGGACTCGGCCTCGTGCTCACAGCACTCCTGCTAGGGTACGCGTTTGTGGAGAACTTCGAAACCCGGATCCATCTGTGACGAGGGGTTCAGCAGCTGCGGTTAGTCAGAGCCTGTTTGTGGATGCTGCCAACGCCTTTGGAATTGACGAAAGCACGCTTACCAGCTGTGCCTCGCCAAAATGAAAAATAGGCAGTTTGGAGCCGATGTTGGTAGCTATGGGCCGGATTTCTAAGGGCCACGAAAATATCCGACGGAGGTTCTCGCTTTCCAGCCGACGAACGTTCGGCGGGCGTGAGAAGCAAGGGAGTGATCATCAGCAACTTCTAGCAGCTTGAAGCCATGCAATCTGTTCGATCTTCGCGGTAGACGGATATAATCTGCGCGGATGCGAAGGAGACCAACATGGTGCGGACCTATGGACTGACGCATATCAACCTCGTGGTGCGGGATGTTGAACGCTCGCTGCTATTCTATAGGCGAGTTTTCGGCGTGGAGGAATATGGGCGGAGCAAAGGACTCGTTCACAGCAGAACTCCGGGCTGCCACGATGTGATCACGTTTGACGAGCATTCGCCGGGAGCCGGTGAATCGCGCGGTATCGTCCACTTTGGCTTCCGTCTGGTTTCGCCTAGCGATATCGACGCGGCTGTGGCCGAAGTTGAGCGGGCTGGGGGCAAATTGCTACGGCGAGGCGAATTCAGTCCCGGATATCCCTACGCTTACGTCCACGACCCCGATGGCTACGAAGTTGAAATCTGGTACGAATGAACGGGCGGCGCGGGGGCCTCCGCGCGCACTCCCACCAGCCCAAAAGATGACGAAACGTCGCAGTCATGGAATAGAATCATACGGAATCAACCTTTGATCTCCGAGGCTAACCGATTGTTTCCATTGCGTTCATCTGTTTTGGCGAGGCACAACTCATGGAGATGCAAAGGCAGCACATTCTCGGTTGCGCGATAATCCTTGGCACGGGTCTCGTCCTTTCGCTAGTCGTGGTCGGTGTCATGCACCATCCCGCAAGCGTCCAAGGCGCCGGAAATGATCTGCTCCTTATGGACCTCGGACTCTTGCTTGTATACGGGATAGCGGGATTAGTTGTCTGGAAGCAAAAGGCTGGCAATCCGAATACTGCTGCGGCAATTGTTGGGGCGCAGATCGGCCTACTTCTTGGTGCCGTGATGATAGCGAATCACCTGATTGAGGCGTTCGTTCCGATCAGACCCTTCGTTCTTGTTATCTGTCCGGTACTGCTAATGCTTGCCTTGCTAGGTACGGCAGGCGCGGCGGCTTGGGAGCGCACTAGGTCGCTGGGTTTGGCCGTGGCGGGCGGAGTCGTTTGTGCGATTGTCGCGACACTGTTCACGCTCAGCTTTGCCATTTCCTTCAACCTTTTTTTTGCGGCACATGTGGACTGGCAGTTGCGCGAGGCCTTTGCCGCGAGCGGCATGATCGAACCTGGGGGCTTCCGGGTCAGGAACATACTGGAAGCGTCATCGGAGATACTTTTGCGTATGCCGCTCTTTGCGATCGGCTTAGCCTTTACGGGTGCAGTCATTCACGCATGGATGAACCGCGAATCCCGACGCTTTGCAATAGCGGCCGGAGTCTGGGCCCCGCTTGGGTTTGCGGTGGGTGCAACCGCGCTGTGGCACGCCAATGCGATCGAACGTACTGCGCGACCGCCATTTGTGATGTCAGGAGTCCTGCTTTCCGGAATTGCGCTGTGTGCAGCGTATCCAATTTGGTCGATCCTCCGCGGCTCGAGGCTACCTTAGCAGCCCAGCAGACGACGAAACAACGAAATCATGACATAAAATCATAGCGAATCAGGCCGCGAGCTTCCGGCGCTAACCACTTGGTTCGACTTGCATGCACCAATTTCGGCGAGGCACAATGCCGTCTCATTGATGAGCAGAATATTGACGGCCTCTGAACCATTTCCCAGAGGGCTTATGGCTGTTCGACTGATGCCGTCGGGGTCTTCCGACGACCGTCAGTGTGCGAAAGAACTGATCGAAAGCATGGGTATCCGCGCCCGGTTTGCCGTGGTAGTTTCAGATTCGGACGCGGTGTTCGAGCCGAGCAAGCCTCGACAAGGCCTAGCCTTGGGCGAGGTCGCTTTAAGTGAAGCGCGAGCAATTGTTGTCGAAGGGCAAGGTTCTCCAGGTGTGCCTCGCCAAAATTAGTGCACGCAATGGAATCAATCACTTAGCTATCCCTCGCCAAAATAAAAAAACATGCTATTTGGCAGGGATTTCGACTGCTCCGAGCCGTTTCTAGAGGGGCTGACCGCGCGGTTCGACAGAGCGCCGTCGGAGCCTCCTGACGACCGTGAGAATGCGGAAGAACGGATCAAAGCATGGGCGCCCGCGCCCGATTTGCCGACAGTTTCAGGGTTCGGTTGCGGGGATCGAGTTGCCCGGCTAGGCCGCGATTTCGTAGCGATGATGCAGACCGCCAAGGCGGGGAAGAGCAACGACCTTGGCGGATGCTGGCACGTGCAGCGCATCTGGTCTCATGATGGGCGTCTGCTTTGCTAGGGCCAGGTGCGTCCGGTCTTCGTTGTAGTAGCGGACGTCGTCTCGAACCAGCCTGCGCAGATGCCTCTCGTTCATCACGATCACATGGTCGAGTAGTTCTCTGCGAATGCTACCCACCCAGCGTTCGGCAACGCCGTTCTGCCAAGGACTGCGGAAGGCAGTTCGAACCGCCGTGATGTCAAGGTCTTCAATCGTGGCTGAGACTTGATGGGAGAACTTGGCATCGCGATCAAAGATCATGAACTTGGGTTGGAGATTCGAACTGCAATGTTTGACGGGGCTGCAGCGCAGTCAGAAACCACTCGGGTTGCGCGTCACGTTGTAGTGCAGGATCATTCTGCGGTCGTGTCCGATGACAAAGAGGCAATGAAGAACTCCGAAAGTGATAGTCGGCACAGTGAAGAAGTCCATCGCGGCGATGCTGTCACGATGGTTCTGTAGGAAGGCAATCATTGTTTGCCAGGATCGGGACTGCCCTTGCACCTTCTCACCCAGCGCGAAACCGATCGCTCGGAGACATCGAAGCCGAGCAGTGGTGTTACGACAATGAGGGAACTCGTCCATCCTGACCAAAGCCGCCGGAGAGCTAGCCAGAAGACCTTGCCCGAAAGCCCATGTGAGGCCGAGGTTGCCTCGCATGCAGAGCGAGCAACTGCTGCCGAAGGGCGAGGTTTTCCAAGATCAGGGCTTCACGGGATCGAAAGGAGGACACCCAACAGCCCAAAAGATGACGAAGTGACGCAATCATGACATAGAATCATACCGAATCGTGCGGGGCCATCCGGTGCTAGTCTGTTGATTCTATTTGTGTGCCCTAATTTTGGCGAGGCACAGCTTGAATACTGGACAATCGCGAGCCGAACAGATGCGCGACCATCTCAGAATCGCCTATAGGCAATCACGCCGTCCACGTTGCGGAAGCGCAGGGGTTTCCCTAACCGATTGATTCCATTGGATGCATCGCTTTGGCGAGGCGCAACTCAAGACAGTTCGGGTGCTCTTGCAAAGGGCGCGGCACATTCCGGTCCTTCATTCTGCCAGTGGCTCACGAGTGGACTCACCTCATATCTCCGCATCTGTGAAGCGTCGAACGGAACCAGGAACTCGGCGAGTTGATTCGCCTGTGGTGACGGTAGCGTGAGCCAGATCTCGTAGTGAGCCCGAGGAACGATCACTGGCATTCGGTCGTGTATGTCGGCGAGCAGTTCATTCGGCGTCGTGGTCAAGATCGAGCAGGACTCAAATACCGGGCCTGCGGGGGACCTCCATCGATCCCAGATTCCACCGAAGGCAAAGAGCGAAGCATCTTTCATGCCGAAGTGGAAAGGCTGTTTCGCCTTCCCGGTCTTCTTCCATTCGTAGAAGCCGTCAGCCGGGATGAGGCAGCGGCGGTAGCGAAAGCTGTCACGGAACGACGGCTTTTCGAGTATTGTCTCACTGCGGCAGTTGAATAGCTTTGCGCTGACTGACGTATCCTTCGCCCACGAAGGGATGAGTCCCCAACGCACCGAGCAGATCATACGGGTGGAGCCGACTTGTCGTACAACGGGGATCGGCTGGGTAGGCGCGATGTTGTAATGTGGAGCGAGTTCTTCCTCGACATCTTCTTCGGCCTCAAAGGACTCAGCCAGTCTTTTCACACTTGTTAAACGGTATCGTCCGCACATACTGGCATCTTATCTTTCCGGCACCGCTGCCACTCACGAAAGTGAAATTGCTTATCATGTCCCAAAGAATACTCAATGGAAGTCGTGCGAAATTGTTTCGGCTTTGGTGACTACGAGGGGTGACACGCGCGAGGCTTTGATCGATATCGCGCCGTTTTGATTTTGCAAAATGCCTTCGATCAGCAGGAATTTCTCACGCACGAGCACCTGCCTATGTAGTTCATAGAGGTCGGGTCTGACGATGGCATTGGCGATGCCTGTCTCGTCTTCGATGCTTAGGAACAGAAACCCCTTTGCCGTGCCGGGGCGCTGGCGGGCGATCACGCAGCCGGCAATGCGAGTTAGTTGTCCATCTGGAACGTGCTTGAGATCACAGGCCCGCCGAATGTCCTGTGTATCCTCTTGCGAATCGAGCCACGCACGGCAATATGCCATCGGATGTGGCCCCACCGTCATCCCGGTACCGTGGTAGTCCGAGACCAGACGGTCTTCGTGGGTCATGGGCAGCAGCGGTGAAGTGTCGGACGGCAAGAATGATTCTCCAGCAGACTTGAACAGCGGGCCGCTGGGTTGTCCCACTCGTTCTACTTGCCAGAGCGCGGTACGGCGATGGAGTTCATGGCCCAGCGAGTTGAGTGCGCCGATCTGAGCCAGCGTCACCAACTCTGTCTTGCGCAACTCAGGGACGCGGCGGGCCAAGTCGTCCATGCTAATAAATGGGTACTGTTCTCGCGCGCACACGATGGCTTCGGCTGCAACTTGCCGAAGGCCCCGCACATAGCAAAAGCCCATTCGCAGACTTAACGCTTCTCGCCCTTGTTTCCCAGCCTCATGTTCGATGGTGCATTGCAACTCCGAGTGCAGTACATCCACGGGCTTAACCCTTAGCCCGTGGTGCTGTGCGTCTTTCACTATCGTTGCCGGGCTGTAGAAACCCATCGGCTGATTGTTAAGCAGCGCAGCGGTGAACGCTGCAAGGTAATGGCACCTCAGGTAAGCACTGGCATAGGCAATCAGGGCGAAGCTGGCAGCGTGGGATTCCGGGAAACCATACAAGGCAAACGAGGTGATCTGGGTGATGATCTCCTCCTGTGCCATCTGGGTGATGCCATTCTGTTCCATACCGCGCCGCAGTTTGGCCTCGATCTCGTGCATTCGTTCCTGCGAACGCTTAAAGCCCATTGCCCGGCGCAGCTCTTCGGCCTCACCACCCGTGAAATTGGCCGCGATCATAGCGATGCGCAAAAGCTGTTCTTGAAACAGTGGCATACCCAGTGTGCGCTTGAGCACCGGCTCCAGTGACGGGTGGGCATAGCTGACTTGTTCAAGTCCTTGCCGTCGTCGCACGTAGGGGTGCATCATCTTGCCCACAATGGGGCCGGGACGGATGATCGCAACTTGCACCACCAAGTCGTAGAACTTGGCCGGGCGATTATGTGGTAAGGATGCCATCTGTGCCCGACTCTCCACTTGAAACAACCCCACCGTATCCGCACGCTGTAGCGATTGATAGACCGTCGGATCATCCTGAGGCAGTTGTGCCAGATCGAGCGGATCCCCGTAATGGGTAGGAACCAGATCCAGGCAGTCTTCCAGTGCCGCCATCATGCCCAGCCCCAGCAAGTCCACCTTCACAATGCCAAGGTCGGCGCAGTCCTCCTTGTCCCACTGCACCACCACGCGACCGGGCATGGTAGCTGGTTCTAAAGGCACCACGGAATCGAGTTGCCCCTGACAGACCACCATGCCGCCAGAGTGCTGCCCGAGGTGACGCGGCATGTCTTGAATGCGCTGGCATAGTTCGTGGTACTTACGGAGACGGGGGTGTTGCAGATCGAATCCCGCACTTCCAAACTCGTGGCGCAACGTATCGGTGGGGCCGCGCCACTCCCACGCACTCACCATGCTGGTCAACTGGTTGAGCGTTTCGCTGTCGAAGCCTAGCGCCTTGCCTACCTCACGAGCAGCAGAGCGTCCCCGATAGGTGATGACGTTTGCAGTCATAGCGGCTCCCAGCTTGCCGTAGCGCTGATACACGTATTGGATCGCACGTTCTCGCTGGTTACCGCTGGGCAAGTCAAGGTCAATATCGGGCCATTCACCGCGCTCCTCGGAGAGGAAGCGCTCGAAGAGTAACTCCATGCCCACCGGATCAACCGCAGTGATTCCCAACGAATAGCAAACCGCGCTGTTAGCAGCGGAACCGCGCCCTTGCACCAAAATGCCTTGCTCACTGCAAAAGCGAATGATGTCCCAAACGATGAGGAAGTATCCCGCAAGATCGAGCTTTTCGATGAGCAAAAGTTCGCGTTCGACTTGGCGTCGCGCCTTCTCATAAAGAATCGGATCATGCTTTACTGCGTATCTCCCGCGAGCGCCTTCTTCAGTGCGCTTGCGCAGAAACGAGTTCATAGTCTCGCCCTCAGGAACCGGATACCTGGGAAACTGATAGCCAAGGTCGGCAAGGGTGAAGGTAAGGCGCGAGGAAAGCTCTTGTGTGTTGGCAATGGCTAGTGGCAAATCCGCGAACAGAGTAGCCATTTCTTTTGGGGAGCGTAGATGATGCTCCTGATTGTGCGCCAACAAGCGTCCTGCCGCATCAAGCGAACAGTGATGACGAATGCAAGTAAAGATGTCGAGAACTTCGTGATCTTGCGGAGCCGCGTAGCGGACTCCGTTGGTAGCTAAAAGCGGCAGCCTCAGACTTTGCGCAATACGCACCGCAACCTGATTGCGAACCTCTTCCGCACGGTGAAAGTGACGTTGCAACTCAACGTAGACATTGCGGGCCCCAAAGATATGCACCAGCCGTTCCACTTCCGTCCGTGCAGCTTCGTAGCCACCGCGTGAGAGGGCCGCTGCCAGCGGGCCTTCCTCACCTCCCGTAATGCAGACGAGTCCGCTGCTACACTCCGCCACTTCCTGCAACGTCGCGGCTCCCGTTCCCTTGGCGCTTTCGCGCAACTTGTATCGTGTAATCAGGCGCGATAGGTTCTGATACCCCTCGCGAGTTTCCACCAGCAGCGACAGCCGCACGGGCATTGAGGGAATCTGGTTCGGCATCCAGTTAGGTAGCTCGGCCTGATTGCCCATATCCGCAATGGAAACTTCCGCGCCGATGTGAGCTTGTATTCTGAGCTTCTTTGCGGCCATGTGAAAGCGCGGCGCGCCATACAGGCCATCGCGGTCAAGCAAGGCCATCGCTGGCATCTGTAATGCTGCGCACCGGGCAATGAGTGTCTCTGGTACCGAGGCACCTTCCAGAAAGCTGAATGCGGAGCGGGCGTGGAGTTCGACATACATCAGTCGTAACTCCCTTCCACATACCATTGCCCGGATAACAAATCGCGGAAGATACGGTAGAGCACAGCATGCGTTTCTCCCTTAGTTGGACTTTGCAGCAACACATCCCATTCCTCATGCGCCCACGCTGCTTCCAACCACCAGTCTCCGGTAGTTCGCCACGGCCCAGCCAGTGCGATCACCTGCCCGCGAACTTTTGGGGAAGACAAACGCCGGGGCATTCCTTGGTGCAGCTCAATTTGCACTCCAACTGGCGGACGATGGACGCGGAAAGCAGTACGCAATCCCTGGGCAAAGGTGTGTACCTCTTTACGAATTTGGGGGGAGGCCTCCGGCGGAAGAAACTGGGTGACCCGGAACGCATGGGGACGGTTCGTATCCATGAGTACCGGCGAACCTACTCGTCCTTCTCCCACCAGATTGCGCAGTCGCGCTAGAGTGACCTCTAATCGTTCCGGTTCAGGAGTGAGCGGCTGAAACAGTCCGCTCTGCGTAACGCGAGGACGTGACGGTTCCGCAGTCAGCTTGATCGCAATGACCGGTGCAGCAGGCGGATGCGCTTGCAGATCGAGTTGCAGTAATTTAAGCAGAACCTTGCTATCACAGATCGGGACAGGCACCTTTAGCGTCCGGTGATGCAACCCTGTACGCTCATGACCTGAGTTGCTAAGAACAGAGCTGGCCTGTTCCAAGGTGAATATCAGCTTCAACTCATTCGTCGCCAATGCGTGCAATGACAGCCGCGTGCATAGCTGTTCCAGCATGGGATTGAGTAGAAACAGCAATGGGTCGAGCAAGTCCACCGGATACTCCAGCTCGCAAAACTCCTCAAAGTTGCGGGCTGTTTCCATCGGCACCAACTGCCGTGGATGGGATCCCCGCGCCAGTAATTGCAGACGCCTGCCGGCCTGCCCCAGTCTTTCCACTAACGCGACATCCGGCAAGGCTGCCAACTGACCGAGTGTGTGAATACCCCAGCGAGTGAGCGTCGTTAGCAACTCCACTCCTGGATCGAGCAAGGCGACCGGGAGTTCTGCAAGGCGCTGCGCCTCGTGCCCAGGGGGAATGACCGTGACTCCGGGAAACCCCTTTGCCGCAAGAATGGCTGTCTCGGGGTTGCCGGCCACGGCTACATGAACAAACAACCCAAGCTCTGAGGCTCGGTCTCGTAAGCGAGGAGCGAGCATATCCGGCTGCCCGAAGAGCTTGTCACAGCCGGTAATGTCGAGCACCACAGTGTCGTGAAATCTGCACTCAGTTGACTGTGCTCGCGGAATCCGCGTTGTATCTTCTACGCGGGGAGAATAAGCCTGTGCGCAATCGAGCAGCGCAGCGTGGGCGGACCCTTCGCGGTGAACTGATCGCTGAGACAAGTGGACATTCCCGCAGGACTCCGCGCACAGCTTTGTCATGCCCAACTCAATGCCAGCCTTGCGAGCTGCCGGATTGAAGCTAATGATCTTGCTCATGGGTGGAGTGCCTTCCCAAACGGCTATCGCCCGCCCTCGCAATCTCGCATCCAGACGCAAGCTCGCCTGCACAGGAAAATCAGGTACGAAGAGGCAGACGAACGGCATGGCACACAACTCTGAGAATTTTGGAATATTGCGGCTTGCTACAGAGCTTCTGGCAATCCAGCTAACCCATCCACAACGTGCGGGTAGTCCAACTGGCGGCGCTTGCAGAGCGAGGCGGTTTGCCATGTTCCGAAGCGGGTTGTATTCGATCTTTCAGCACTGTCACTTGCACACCAATCCCATCTAGGGTCACCACTCTCGTATTTGTTTCCAACACCGCAGCCTGAGCCCAATCCTCGCTGCGACGACTGCATTGCAACACCAGCGAAGCGCTCGTCCCGGCACAAGCCTGTTCCCCTAGCACCACCAGCATGGTGGGTGTGTTCTCCACTGCACGCTTTAGGCGAAACCAAGTAGCCAGCGGAATCCGCCGCGAATCCATCCAGTCCACCTCGCCAAGATCAAGCACCACTGCACCAAACCCGCCGCTGTGCAGCAACAGATCGGTGGTTTTAAGTGCCTGCTCCAACCGATTCCAAGGGCGCTCTCGCGTTCCAGACGCCATGCGTTTCTGAAGCTCTTTCGCCTCGAATGGTTTGGCCTCATACGAGACCGCTTGGTTGAGGAAATAGTCCACTCGCCGAGGGGCTTCCCGGTCGGGTGAGACTTGCTCTCCTGAGCAACGGGCCACTACCTGCGATTCCACAGGTTCGTATGCTTTGGGGATTGCTGCGCGAGTCTGGCGATAACTGGCTGCTTTCTCGTCTTGCAGCAGAAAGCCCATCGCTACTTCCAGCCCCTTCACCTCCTGCCGGGGATGCCTGCCTTGCCCACCGCTCATTCCATGAACACGGACAGGTGTCGAGACAGGTTTCAGCTTCCCGGCAGTTTGAGGAAGTAACTCTTCGCTCACAGTCCGCACATTTGGCGCGGCTTTACCGCTTCGTACTTCGCTGCACCGAATCCACAACAAACGCTTCAGGTCCCCTCCGACGGAAGCCAATGACTCAGGGTCAAAGGCGTCGCAAACGTCCACCAGCGCACAAACCTCCTGCTGGCGCGTGAGATGACTCAGCAGCGAAAGCACCAGGCTAGTCCGGCCCGATGACTCCGTGCCGCAGACTTCTGTCAGAGTTCCGCGCGGCATTCCTCCCCCGAGGAGCGAGTCCAATTCGGCAATGCCACTGGCTGCCAGTTCAGGTATTTCCCGTGACCGAACAGCGAACTCCATCGCCACCCGAGGGGTCAAGGCAGCTTGAATTTGCGCTCGAAGAGCCGATGCGAAAGTCATACAAGAGTCGCTTTCATATTCGCTATTTATTCGCCATCAACAGAAGACAATTGTTGTGCTCAGGACGAAGCTTTGTCAAGGGCCGGTTAAGGCTCTGCTCGATTTGTCTAGCTGGATTAGGGGCTAACCGATTGATTCCATTGCGTGCAATAATTTTGCATACCAAAAGTGCTTGAGCGAAGCCATATGCTATATTTCCCAACTAGAAGCCGTCCGACCGAGGATTCGAGAATCCGAGGTCGCAGAGGAAGTGGAAAATGCCAATCAGATACGCAGTACGCTTCATGATCATTTTCGTTGTAACCGTTCTGCTCTCACATGGAGCGTCTGCGAGTTCAACCAAGTTGCTGTATGGCTTCGCTGGAAGCAGTGACGGTGAATACGCGGACACTGATTTGGCTGTAGATGGCTCGAGCAATATCTACGGCACCACCGTGCAAGGGGGTACGTTCGGAACTGGCACGGTCTTTCAGGTGAGCCTTTCCGGCACCAACTGGGTTCATACAGTTCTCTACAACTTCACCGGTGGGGCCGATGGAGGGCAGCCCTACAAAGGGGTGACGCTTGATTCCCAGGGCAATCTGTACGGCACGGCGGTGGTCGGCGGCTCCGGCGGAAAATGCCCAGAGAGTGGTTGTGGCGTGGTCTACAAGTTGACCCGATCCGGTGGAAACTGGATCCAAAACGTGATTTATGACTTCACTGGTGGCAACGACGGCTATGGCCCCGGCAGCGGGTTAACCTTTGACACGTCTGGCAACCTTTACGGGATGACTCCGGTCGGAGGGTCCTATGGACAGGGTGTCATATTCCAGTTGCACCCGCTTCCCAGCGACTCTTGGGAGTTCAACCTCATTCATACCTTCACTGGCGGGAATGACGGTGGGACGGGCTCGGCTGGGCGACTGATCTTGGATGCTGCTGGAAGCCTGTATGGTGTCGCCACAGTGGGTGGAGCGCATGGAAAAGGTACGGCTTTCAAGCTTGCTCTCACGTCGGGTGGAAGCTGGAACTTCCAGACAATCTATGCTTTCAAGGGTCAACCGGATGCCGGATTCCCCTACGGTGGCTTGGCGTTCGATGCAAAGGGCAATCTCTATGGTACGACCTACTATGATGGGGCAAATAATCTCGGCTCGATCTATCAGCTAATCCCGTTGAACGGCGCATGGAGTGAGAAGGTGCTCTACAGTTTCAAGGGTGGAGCGGACGGGAGCAGCTCCATCAGTAACGTAGTTTTTGATGCGGCAGGTAACTTATATGGCACTACCAGTGAGGGTGGTGCCGCATGCAGTTGCGGCACCATTTTTAAGTTGACTCATGGCGTTAACGGGAATTGGCATGAGAGTGTTGCCCGCCGGTTCCAAGGTACTCCGGATGCAGGCTTTGCTTATAACGGCATGGTGTCTGACTCCGCTGGGAGCTTTTACGGCGCAACGGTGCATGGCGGCTCCAGCAACGACGGCACAATCTACAAGTTTGTGCCGTAAGTCTGATCGAGCGCTTCAAGGTTGGCCGGATAATCGGTTTCTACGATCATTATCACAAGGGACGTGACATCCCTGATTTGCCTGCGGATACAGTCGCGCTGGAAGCGGGTATTACAATCTAGCCCTAGTCATGAGCGCGGGCGGGTCACAAGTCGTATCAGGAGCACCCAGAGAAATTCTCGGAAATCACTTAATACTCTGGGCAACAGCAAAATCATGATGGGCTTCAAAAGAGGGTGCGAAAATTCCCGAAATGGGAATGGGATAGCAGGAGAGTAGCGGGTTCTCCTTGATCAATTCACCATTCAAGGTCTACTCTGGCTTGCATGCAAAAAACCAGTCTTTTGTGGGATGGGTCGGCGGATTTCCAAATACTTGAGGACACGCTTGCTCACCAAGCCAATCTGATTGTCCTTCAGGGTGAACGTCATAAGAGCAGTAGCTCCAGCTTAAGCGAGCAAGCGGCATTGAGGTCGGCGATACGCGAACTAGATGAAGTGATCGAACACATCATTGACATGATCTCGAAACCCGTTCAGAGACAGAAGCGGACTGAGTGTGCCCCGACTTGAGATCAAAGTGTGCGGGTCGGGCTCCTCTGTGCCACTCCTCACCCAGACCCGCGCCGCTCCACCGCACAAACCCGGAGTTTCTTTCAAAACCAGCGGGACAGTCCGGGAGCACTTTGTGTAGCATACTGTGCCGCGCTCTGACCTTTCCACCTACCGCATTTCTGTTTCAACATCCGAACACCAAGGAAACGTGGCAAGGCATGATTTGCGCGCATACTTTGGTGAGTCTGCGGTTCGCACTCCTCACCGATTGATGCATCCTTGTTGCCGCCCTGTAGGTTCTGGGATCAGGTTCCAAACAACTGTGCCTGAATCGTCATAGCATCGAGTTCAGCCCGAAGTCTTCCCGTTGCCTTGGGGGCTTGGGCAATTCCACCAAGACTCCACGAGAGGAATTATGGCCACAAGTTTAGTGCCTGCTGCGATCTACCTCCGCATGTCTACCGAACACCAGCAGTATTCGCTCCACCACCAGAAGGAGGCCATAGAACGCTACGCGGAACAGCACGGTTTCGCGATTGTCAAGATCTATTCCGACGCGGGGAAGAGCGGTATCGTCCTCAAGCACCGCAGCGGTCTGCGACAGCTTCTCCTTGAGGTACTGAGTCGGCCGGAATACAAGGCGATTCTGGTCTATGACGTCAGTCGGTGGGGAAGGTTTCAGGACGCGGACGAAGCCGCCTACTACGAGTTCATATGCAAATCAGCTGGCGTACCCGTTCACTACACCGCCGAGACGTTCCAGAACGACGGCAGCCTCGCCAGCCTGATCATGAAGGCGCTCAAGCGCACCATGGCAGGCGAGTTCAGCCGCGAACTGGGCGTAAAGGTGTTTGCGGGTCAGAAGCGACTTGCGGAGATGGGCTTCAAACAGGGAGGCCATCCGGGCTACGCACTCCGGCGACTGCTATTGGGTGCTGACCGAAAGCCCAAGGGTCGCTTGGGGCGCGGAGAGTACAAGGGCCAACTGACGGATCGAGTCATTCTTATACCTGGGCCGCGCGATGAGGTGCGGGTAGTCAGGCGGATATATAAGAGACTCTTGGCGGGAGAAAATACGGTTGCGATTGCACGGAATCTGAATCGCGATGGGATCCCCTACGCGGGTGTTGTGAAGTGGACCTACAGTCAGGTGACTGCCATCCTCACTCACCCAAAATACATGGGCTGTCACGTGTACGGCCGTACATCGCAGAGGCTCAGGACATCGATGATTCCCATGCCGCCCTCCCAGTGGGTGCTAACGCCGGGAGCATTTGAACCACTGGTGAGTCTTTCCACCTTCCTCGCAGCACAACATGTGCTTGCGGCTCGACCGCACAACAGATCCGACCAAGAGCTGCTGGATCGTCTGAGCGCCCACCTTGCGAAAGAAGGTAGACTCTCACTTCGTATCCTGAGGCAGGTTGAGGGGCTTCCTTCGCCAGAGGTTCTGCGCAGCCGTTTTGGCAGTTACCTGAAAGCCTGCGAACTCATCGGCTATGACCGCGCAAGAGAGGTTCGCACGAACGATACCCGTTTACGCATGCAACAACTCCTGAGGGAGTGGATGCTTCGCGTACACGAGATGTTTCCTGACGATGTTTCCTTGCTGCGGCCCGGCGGCCAGAGACGCATGCGCTTGCTTATAAGAGGCGACATCCAAGTGTCGGTACTCGTTGCCCGCTTTAAGCGCATTAGGCTGAGGAAGGGGCCGCAGTGGATGGTCGAACCGAAGCCGGATGAGGGTATGACCGTACTGCTGCGCCTGACTCCTGAGAACTCTGTCGTGCAGGACGTGCATCTACTGCCCGATCTCCAGTACGGGAAATTAGTCTGGCTGACGCTGAAGGACAAGCGTCTACGGCGTGGGGTTCTCTTGCACGACATTCGTTCGCTAGTTGATGCAGTTGTGGGAATGCACAAAGCGAGCGCGGAATTTTCTTGATTTGTCTGTATCCTGTAACACCAATCCGTTTCCAGGTGTAGTTCCGGACGGCCAAGCTCACAGAGGTCCTGGCGACGCGCCGTCCCAGACCGCTAAATCGTCCTTCGTAGTTTCATTTGAGGGGGAGGAAAATGCCACAGAGCCAAGTACCCGCCGCGATCTACCTCCGCATGTCTACCGAACACCAGCAGTATTCGCTCCACAACCAGAGAGACGCCATAGACCGGTACGCCGAGGAGCATGGCTTTGCGGTCGTGCAGTCCTATTCTGACGCCGCCAAGAGTGGCCTGGTGCTCAAGCGCCGCAACGGCTTAAGACAGCTGCTGCAAGACGTAGTGAGTACCCACGAATTCAAGGTGATCCTCGTCTACGACGTGAGCCGATGGGGAAGATTTCAAGACACCGACGAGGCTGCTCACTATGAGTTCATTTGCAAGTCTGCTGGTGTGCCCGTGCACTACTGCGCCGAGACGTTTCTCAACGATGGCAGCCTTACGAGCCTGATCATGAAGGCGCTCAAGCGCACCATGGCTGGCGAGTACAGTAGGGAGCTATCCGTGAAGGTCTATGCTGGTCAAAAGCGGTTGGCACAGTTGGGATTCAAGCAGGGAGGGTGTCCGGGTTACGGACTCCGTCGGTTGCTGCTGGGGCCTGATCGAAAGCCCAAGCAGAGACTCGATAGCGGTGAACGCAAGAGTCTGGCTACAGACCGGGTGATCCTCACCCCCGGGCCACGCGAGGAAGTGCGGGTGGTTCGGAGAATCTACAAGCGGCTATTGGAAGGGAAAACAGTATATTCAATAGCCCGGAGCCTCAACCGCGAGGGGGTGCCGTATACCCGCGGATCGAAATGGGACTACATGGCTGTCTTTGCTATCTTGACGCATCCCAAGTACATGGGTTGTCATGTGTACGGCAGGACATCGCAAAAGCTGAAAACGCCTGTGGTTCGTCTGCCGCAGTCGCAGTGGGTGCTCACACCGGGTGCATTTGAACCGCTGGTCAGCCACTCGACGTTTCTGGCGGTACAGTACATTCTCGCCGAACGTACATACAACAAATCAGACCAAGAGTTGCTGGATCGTTTGAAAGCCCTCTGGAAACAGGAAGGACGACTCTCCCTCAGTATGCTCAAGCGTTTTGAGGGAGTGCCTAAGCCCTCCGTGTTGCGCTGCCGCTTTGGGGGATTCATGCGTGCCTGCGAGCTGATCGGCTATAGCAGGATCGAACAGTTCGGTCCTAGTGACTTGCGCAGGCGTACGCAACTTATTAGGAAGGAAATGATATTTCGTATCCACGCGATGTTCCCCGAAGATGTTGCTCTGGTGCAGCCGGGTGGGAGATGGCGTATTCGCTTGATGGTGAGAGGCTGCATTCCCGTCTCAGTCCTAATCAGCCGGTTCTTGCATGTCAGCAAGAGAGGGGGGCCACAATGGGTCGTCGATCCGATAAGGGACGAAGCCGACGACATAACTTTGCTGTTACGTCTGAATCAGCAGAATTCTGCCGTCGAGGATCTATATGTGCTTCCAAGAATAGACTGCGAGAATCGCAAACAGCTCTCGGTCGATGACGAGCGCATCGGGCAGGCTATTCAATTGCCTGATATTGCTGGACTGGTTGACGCGGTTGTAGTGATTCACGAAGCAAGAACGCAATCAGCTTGATGTCTTTCGGGCTAAAGTTAATTCCGTTCTCCAACCCCATCCCGTTCTGATTCTGGTTTGAGATCTGGAAGCTTCGCGAAATTCTTGAGAGGAGTCCGTACCAGCTCCCGACGCGATATCGGCGTCGGTCGGCGTGTTTGAGATGAACTAGCCTGCTCAAGCACCTGCAATAATTCTGCTTTTGGCAGCCCTGTGGCAACCGCAGGTGAGAACGATAGAGACCGCAGAGCCGGCGGATCAATAAAAGATTGATGACATTTCTTGGCTGAGTTGCATCGGCAGCAACAACTCCGATGAGCACACCTAAACTCCCAAAGCCGTAGAGCGCCTTGCCATTCGATGAAAATTGCAGGCCAAGTTACAACCGAAAAGACGTCCTCAGCAAATAGATTCATCGCTACCAATCTGGGTTATGCTGGCGTGCTTATATCAAATTCAAAGACCAGTCCAAGCGAGTTGGAAGTGCCGACATAGACAATCGAGCCTTGCAGCGCGATTGAATAGGCGATGCTCTGCGGGGCGGTATCGGAAGGCCCGGGAAAAGAACGTAGGACTCCAGTGTCGTCTGACTGAGTTGCAGGGGATGCGAAGGGTCCGAGAGGTCCACGATGACGAGCCCTAGGGAATCAGCGGAAGACGCTATTGCCAAACAACGCCCGCGTCCCAAACCGGCTGACCAGTTGGAACTGAGATGTCGAATACCAGCAAGCCGGCTGAGCCGGATGCCGCCAGAAGCAGGTTTTCTTGTGGCGGTAGCAAGGAGCCTTGCCACCGCCACGGTTGGTTACGATTCGCAGCTGCGATACGCCGCCGACCGCTGGCGCACCGATAGCCCAAGGCGCGCCCAGGCATAGCCGCCCTTTTCTTCATCTTGGCGTCCGAACCGCCCTCCTTCAGTTTATCCACTCTCTTGCGCCCGCCTCTCGTTCCCGCCACAGATTCCCTGTTCCCACCTTCTCCCGTCGCCCGAGCTCAAAACTGCACCACTACCAAACCCTGTCCGTCATGGACATTTATGTCGTTTTGGGCATAGTCTGTCTTTACCGAATGTGCGCGGACCCCGTAGGTCGCGGCAAAGCCGGCTAGCAACTCAGGCTTTTGCGCCCCGCGCATACCGGACGAACCAAGGAATCTTCCCGGAGAGCCGGATCGTGAATTCCGAAGAGACACGGTTTATCGACCCACGCCCCCAAGCCGACGGGCCAGTGCGGGAT
>JBBROM010000023.1:0-28185 GCA_038229415.1 Terriglobales bacterium | reverse complement strand
TCGTTGGATTTTGTGAAGACTTTGGCCGTCTGTGGCGTCCCGCTTGGCGGGACTCGGGTGAGTCGCCGGGCCGAACCCGGCACTCCGCTTCGCTCCGTACCGGGCTATCGCCTTCCGTCCTGCGGACTGGACTGGTGGCGGGCTGCCCGCCTCGAATGGCACGAACATCTGGTTACAGTCAGCTGTGGAACTGCCCCACTCAAGCCAAAAGCAGGCTTGAATGGGCCACCTGCGCCGCTTCGGTTTGTGCCGGGCTTACATCAGGGCGTCCCCTCGGGACTCGGGATTGCGGGCTGCGGCGACATCCCCACTCAAGCCAGAGGCGGACTTGAATGGGCCACGGCGGTAGGAGCCAGAGTAAGCGGTGGGGCCGCCGAGGGCTTCGGCCCAATAGGCGGTCGGGTGCCCCATCCTTTGCGATTTTCTAAGGGTGGGAGGGCAGGGTGCTGACGGACGGTTTTCCTCCCACCCTTGAGAAAGCCAAGGGTGGGGCACCCCCAGTCCGGTGCGGGACGAGGATGCACCAGAGTTCCAGGTCTGAAACTCCAGGCCTGGGGCACCCGGCGATTGCGGGGCTGCGGCGACATCCCCACTCAAGCCAGAGGCGGGCTTGAATGGGCCACCTGCGCCGCTTCGCTTTGTGCCGGGCTTACATCAGGGCGTCCCTTCGGGACTCGCGATTGCGGGCTGTGGCGACATCCCCACTCAAGCCAAAGGCGGGCTTGAATGGGCTGTGGCGACATCCCCATAAGGCAAAGGCGGGCTTGAATGGGCCACCTGCGGTTCTACGGGCGAAGACGAAAGGCCCTCTCAGTGCGAATTCCAGGATTCGTCGGTATTTCCATTACGTCTACGTCTCTTTCCTGACTCCGGGCTCATCGGGTGGTTTATTCCTTCGGTTTGGTCCGGTCATATTCCACAGGAATTCCGCTGATCAGTGCCTGATAGTTGGCGAGGCGCTTACCCAAGATTACGACCCCCTTGGATGTAATCTCGTATTCGCAAATATCCTTGGCGTGGTTGCCGCCGCGCATTTTGATCACCACCAGAATCTTGCGAAGCTGGCCATCAATAGATACATACCGAAGGCGGATGATGTCATCGGTAAGAAAAGAGATCGAGTAGGTGCTGAAGGGGAATTCGGTAAAAGACTCGTCCACTTCCACCGTGCTGAGAATCGTGACTCCGATTCCAGTCAAAGCAAAGATCATGCGGTAGAGCGATTCGCGAAAGTCTGCACGGAAGCCGGGCGACAGCGCCATCTCAAAGCCCGCCAGCGAATCAATCACCAGCCGCTTGGCGCCAATCCTTTGCACCGCCTCGAGAATGGAGTGCATGGTTTCATCCACCGAGAGATCGAGGGGGCGGAGATAGAGAATCGTGAGTTGCCCGTTTTTCTGCGGCGTAAGTAGGTCCAGGCCAAAACTGCCGGCGCGCTCGACATACGCTTCGGGGCGTTCTTCAAAGACCGCCACAATTCCAGGCTCCCCGTGGCGAATGCCTTCGGCGATGAATTGGGTTGCGAGGACCGACTTTCCGGTTCCCGAAGATCCCGCTACCAGGACGCTGTCGCCCTCGGGAATCCCTCCGCCCAGGAGGGCATCCAGATCCGGAATACCAAAGGAAAGCCGCCGCGTGTTGGGCAAATGCTTCCTTTCTCTTTTCAACCCGAAAGTACGGGAAAAGGCCTGCAATCCGGAATCGGTGATGCGGAAGGTGTGCAGCCCGGGAACGGAGGCCTGCCCGCGCAGTTTGACGACCTGCAACTTGCGCACAATAGAATTGCGCTCCACCGTCTGGCGCAGCCAGAACAGTCCATCGGCGACGGTAAAGATCGGATTGTCCTGTAACTCCTCCTCTGCATATTCACCGATCAGAAACGTGGTCGCTTGCCAACTGGCTAGAAATAGCGACAGGCGTTGGATGAAGGGCTGAAGGGCGGTGTCGCTTTGCGACTCGCGTACCATGGTTCGGAAGGAGTCCACTACCACGACGGCGGGGTTAGACTTTTCAACCTCCTTCACGATCGCTTCAAGAACCGCGCCCAAGTCCTTCTCGATAACGACCTGGCTCAGGTTGATAAAGCGGATGGAGCTGGAGAGTTTAGCTGGATCGAAAAATGTATATTGCTGCTGGTAGCGCAGCATCTTGATGGCGGATTCACCGAGGACGGTGAAGTACAGGGCAGGACGCTCCGGAGTCGCATTGGCAAATACGAATTGATGTGCCATCGTAGTCTTGCCGCTTCCGGGAGCGCCCGCGATGATGTTGAAAGAAAACTCCGGCAGACCTCCACCTACAATTTCGTCGAGGCCCGGAACTCCGGTCGCTAGTTTGTGAATCTTCACCCTGTCTGTTCCGTTATCGGTTGCGCTCATGCTTTTTTGTTCTCCCAATTGCGAACTTCAAAGGCCTTATCTGGCCAAATATTCCGTATAAAGCTCAACGTTAAAGCTTCCCCAAGGAAGATCTGAAGCAGCCACAGTAGCCTGGCGATAAGAATCATTCCGCGGTCACTTGCTGGAGGGTGTTCTCCGTCCGGTTGAGGCTCAATCTCGCCCAGTCCCTTTAAGGAGCCATCTGCTGCGACTTCGACCGCCGCAAGATCGGGAGCTTCCGACTTGGCCTGCACCAAAGCGCAGGAAGCGAGCGACAGAAAAGCGGCAACCCCGGCAAGCGTGCAAAAATGCTGGCGCAGCTTCTCATAAACGCGAACAGTCGCAGCCTCGGTTGGCCCGGAGGCCTCGTCCGCAGTGGCCTCATAGGCAAGAAGATGCTGGGCCAACTCTCGCGTTTTTGGGGGAACGATCATTTCAGCTTTCCGGGATGATGCACCGCTGCGTTGGACACGCAATGGCAGGCCGGGTGAAACTCAATTCACATAGCCGGTCAAGGCTATATCGGGTGCTGGGTCGGTTGTGCTCTTGCGCAGTGCATTTGATTTGCTTCGGATCGCAACCAGAACATCCAGAATGGAAGCAAGGTTTCGAATGTTCCCTGCGATCGTCATCAGTCCATCTTCCACGGCTGCGTGTTGGTCCGCCAGGGCTTCAAGACGTTCGCTCGCGTTCGTGAGTTGTTCAACCTCTTCCAGAATCCTCTTGTATGGGATAGATGTGTCTGGCGCTTTTTCAATCTCCGTCCCTTTTGCCATCTCAAGAAAAGGGAATACTTCCTGCACCAGTTGTCGGGTTGCTTCCGCACCAAGGAAGGTAAGAAACAGTCCAAGCAACTGCGCAATGAAGATAAGTCCGACCTCGCCAAAATGGACCGCGCCGGTTTGCGGCTTGAGTTCGCCAAGACCTTCCAGGCCGCCATCTGCGGTCACCTGCAATGCATTGAGTCCGGGAGCTTCTGACCTGGCCAGCATCAAAGCGCGAGAAGCGAAAACCTGAAAGCCGTTCACTCCCATTGCGGCACTTAGCTGCCCACGCAGCTTCTCATAGACAAGAAGAGTGGCAGCCTGCGGTTGCAAAGGGTTCTTGCCGGCAACGGCTTCATAAGCCAGTAGGCAGCGCGCCCAATCAATCATCAAGGAAGGAGGAAGCATGAATTCCGTTTCTTCATCTGCTGCGCCGCTCGCCTTGAGCGTGTGGCGTCGTGTGGCCATAATACGCTACATCGGCTGGCGACTTGCACCGGTTTTCGGCGAGGTTTGTGTGAACGTATACAGCCTGAAATTATCTGCGAACAGTGAGCAATATAAGTCACAATTTCAGTAGAAAAAGGGCTAGGATGGGAGCACCGCAGGTATGCACCTGCGACCTTGTGGCGGGAGGTTCCTAGTGAGCACCGACCACCTAAGCGAATCTAAGTCTGCACGAAACGCTGCACGAAACGCTGCACGAAACGCCGCACGAGGGCGCACGGGCACTCGCCCGCAAGACACAATCGCAGCAACCGACCAGGGGGAATTCGCTCCGCGGGAGGTTGGTCTGCAGCCAGAAAAAGCTGCCGGATTCTCTTCCCGCTTTTTGTGGGCCCTTCCCTCTCCCGAAAAATCCCTGCGCGAGTATAGCGAAGGAGAGACTGTGTTCGCCCAGGGCGACCCGGCGAATGCCGTCTTCTACATCCAAAGCGGCGCGATCAAGCTCACGGTGGTATCGGCAAGCGGCAAGGAAGCCGTTGTGGCCATGCTTCCGGAAACAACCTTTTTTGGCGAAAGCTGCCTGGCTGGCCAACCGCTTCGCATGGCTACAGCGGGCGTGCTCAGGCGGAGCACTATCGTTCGTATTGAAAAGGCCGCTATGGTCGCACTGCTCCATCGCGCTCCCGAGTTTGCCGAGCAATTCCTGGCTTACCTGCTCTTGCGCAACATCCACATGGAAGCAGATATCGTTAATCACCTCTTCAATTCCAGCGAACAGCGCCTCGCCCGGCTGCTTTTGCTGATGGCTAATTTCGGTCAGGAGTCGAAGGCTATCCCAGTCCTCGGCAAGATAAGCCAGGACACCCTTGCCGGGATGATCGGCACCACGCGCCCCCGCGTGAGTTTCTTTCTCAATCGCTTCCGCGACTTGGGCTTTATTGACTACAACAGCAAAGGCATTCAAGTGCATA
The DNA here is from genome assembly GCA_038229415.1 of Terriglobales bacterium. Taxonomy (GTDB): domain Bacteria; phylum Acidobacteriota; class Terriglobia; order Terriglobales; family Acidobacteriaceae; genus JANXUR01. The sequence continues at coordinate 23,625 of JBBROM010000023.1, read as the reverse complement.
GTTCACTGGTCAGCGTTGTTCTGCACGACTAAGCGGACAGCATTTTTAGTTAGTAGGTCTGCGGGATTGGCTGGCATGGTGCACCTGCCTGTAGGAATCGTTCCTCCCACCCTGCGAAAACCGCGAAGGATGGGCACCGGGCGAACATCTGGTTACGGGTGCCCAGGCATTGAAGTTCCCCACTCAAGCCAAAGGCGGGCTTGAATGGGCCACCCGCCAGCCGGGCGTTCAGTCGTCCCTTCGGGACTCGGACGATTTTGAGGCTGCGTACCCGGCACGCCGCTTCGCTTTGTGCCGGGCTTACATCAGGGCGTCCCTTCGGGACTCGCGATTGTGGGCTACGGCGACATCCCCACTCAAGCCAAAGGCGGGCTTGAATGGGCCACCGGCGAACTCCAGCGGCTAAAGCTGGAGTCATTCGGCGGCGCTCAACGCGGGACTGGAAGTCCCGCGCTACCGTGTTTGCCTCATTTGAGATTCGTGTTGCGGTCGGGGGGGCTAGCTGTGGGGCGGTCTCAACTTCGGAGGCCGTTCCAGGACCAGCGGGGGATGCGGAGGCCGTCGGGCACATCGTCCGGGACTTCGTGGCAGCGGGCATGGCCTTAGCCCGCGTACTACGCCGACCGCAACGTCGGCAGCGACCGAATAGTCCTGCCGGCCTTCTGCTGGGCCACGCGTAGCTCGTAGATGCTTTGCAGGTTGAGCCAGAACTCGGCGCTGGTGCCAAAGTAGTGTGCGAGGCGCAAGGCGGTGTCGCCGGTAACACTCCGGCGTCCGTTGATGATTTCGGTGATGCGATTGGTGGGCACACGGAGCTGGCGCCCAAGTTCAGCCGCGCTCATGCCAAGCTCGGTCAGCTCTTCGGCAAGATGCTCTCCGGGATGAATCGCTGGTATCGGCATCGAAGCCTCCTAGTGATAGTCCACAATCTCTGCGCGGTCGGGGCCGGGTGTTGCTTCCGGCCAAATGAAGCAAATTCGCCACTGATCGTTGATTCGAATGCTGAACTGACCCTTGCGGTCGCTGCGCAGTGCTTCGAAGCGGTTTCCCGGTAGCGCCGCCAAATCCTTGAGGGAAGTGGCCGCGTCGAGCCGGTCGAGCTTCATGCGCGCGGGGCGATCGATGCCTTCAAAAGCCTTAACCCGTAGGCCCGCCGCAAAGTCCCGTGTGCGTTTGTCCGCATATCCGAGTATCATAGTCGTTACGCGTTACGTAAAGAGTATTGCGAATGACTTTTGAAGTCAAGAGGCGGGTGCGCTTGAGTGTGAAGCGAGCCGCAACAGGAGACGCTGGGCCGCCCTACGGGCTGCGAAGTCTTGATGCGGCTTACCCAGCGCTTCGCGCTGGGCTAACGGTGGAGCACCGCCCTTCGGGCTAAGACGAAAAGCCTTAATCAAGCTCCTGTCACGCTCGCGCATAACGGCCTAGGCTTTGGCTACGATTGTTTCCAGGCCGTGGCTGTTTGGCCCTGTTTCCGATTTACGCAGCAGCAGCGAGAAGGCTAGGCCTACGAAGCCCAGGGTCGAGAAGATCCACATGCCGAGCGAGTAGCCGTCGGGGTTGGAGATGCCGGCGTGGCTGTAGTCATTGGCGGCGCCGATGGACCAGTTTAGCGCGAAGAAGCCGATCTGTTGCAGGAACGTCATCAGCGCATAGGCGGTGCCAAGTCGTTTTTCTTCCACCACATATGCGACGGAAGGCCACATCACGGCCGGGATGAGCGAGAAGGCGATGCCCATCATGATGATCGGCACATAGAGCGAAACCGAGCTGTGCGCCATCATCAAATAGACCGGCATCAGCAGAACCGACGCGAAGGCCATGAGGGTGGCGCGGCGGCCGATTTTGTCGGCCAGCAGGCCGAAGAATGGGGTGGCAATCATCGCCGAAAGTGGCAGCAGGCTGTTGAGGCTGCCAGCATGTTGTAGAGCCGAGACTTGGGTGGCGGAATCGGCCAGCGCGCCTCCGTGGCTGGCCAGCAGCTTGTTGGTGAAGAATTCGATGGCGAAGGTGCGGAAGGGGAAGATTGCGGAGTAGAAGGTGAAGCAGAGTCCGACGATGAACCAATAGGATTTGTTGAACTTGAAGGCTTCGCTCCACTTGAGCTCGTCCACCGACCCGCCGTGGCCGAGTTCGTAACGAGATTCGGCGCGCTTTTCAAGGAAGGCGTAAACGAGCGGGGCGACGAAGCAGATGGAGCCGAGTACAGCGGCCACGATGAGCGGGCCTTGCCAACTGGCGAGTCCGGTTGGTCCGTTGGGATAGAAGGCCGACTTGGCCCAAGTGGGCGAGTTGTCCGCGCCGACGGAGGCCAGGCGCGCGATCGTCAGGTTGATGCCAAAGGCGAAGCTAAGCTCCTTGCCGCGGAACCACTTGGCGAGAATCGTCGTCACCGCGACGATCATGGACTCGGCACCCAGGCCGAGGACGGTGCGGCCCGCGGCCATCCACAGAAAGCTGCCGTGGTAGGCCGTGATGGCCGCACCGAGCAGGCACAGCGCGCCAAACACAATCAGCGCCCGGCGGGCGCCAAAGCGGTCAATCACAATGCCGCCGATGAGCAGGGTAGCCAGCGCGGCGATGCTGTAGGCGGAGTTCAGCCATCCAAACTGCGCGGAGGTGAAGTGCAGTTGATCTTTGAAGATGCCTTCAAGGGCGTTGATGCTGTCGTAGATGTAGTAGTTCGCGCCCTGCGCGATGCTGATGACGGCCAAGACGAGCCAGCGGTAGCTGGCGCTGGGTTGGGGGCGTGGGATGGCAACGGAGGACATTGGCGACCTCTAGGATTGCAGGATGAATGCGAGGCGAATTCTAGCATCTTGTCAGGGGTTTGCTTAAGCCGGGTTCAGCGTAAGTGTAGTTGAATCACGCAAGCCCACCGGCGAGTGGTTTCCGGCAACAATGCTTATGTTTGGCGTCCCATGCCCGGATTTCGGGGCGAGAGATCCAAGCCGGGCGGGTGGCGCGAGCTGGGTAGGGGTCTTTCGACTTCACCGGGAGAATCCCGCTGAGCGGGCTTCTCCCGGTTGCGCTCAAGATGACACTGCTAAGAAGTTGGACTTTTCAGATTGATCCACCACCCGGTTTAGCTGCCTACGAAGCGCGCGTAGAGGCTTCGCGCGAGGGCTGGCTCGGTGGTGCCTTTGAAGATGGCGCGTCCGTCGGTAAACAACGTCATTTCAATCGGTTCGCCAGCAATGCTGGGGTGAAACTTGAATATGAATTCGTTGTGGCGGACGGTGCCCAGCGGGGCTAGTCGGCGTTCGAGTTCGGCGAAGTCCACGGGGCGGTGGCGCTCGTGAATTTGCACAGAGTTTCTGCCGCATAAAGTGATGTGCGGCCGACCCTCTCCGGCGAGGTGGATAAAGTCACGTTTTCCACATGCTATACATCCCTCGCGAGGGGTGTCGGCGGACACCTCGGCGCGGGTGTTATTCCATACGTCAAACGACAGCAGAGTGCGGCGTAAGTAAACGTTTGCTCCGACAAGGATTTTGATGGCTTCTGTCGCAGAAATGGAAGCGGCTAAATTGACGGCGCTGTTCAAAATCCCCGAGGTTTCGCAGGTCTCAACCATGCCGCGCGGCTGGTCGGGAAAGATGCAGGTCAGGCAGGCAGTCTCGCCCGGCAGGATGTTCATGGTGAGGGCGTAGCTGCTGACAGCGGCTGTGTAAATCCAAGGAATTGTGTTGGCTACGGCAAAATCGTTGATCAGATAGCGCGTCTCAAAATTGTCTGTGCCATCAAGGATTAGATCGCATCCCTCAAGTAATACTTGAGCATTTTCGGGCGTCAAATCCGCGACCTGTGGATCGGTGGAAATCGTTGCATTAAAAGCCCGAATGCGGCGAGCGGCGGCGATAGCTTTGGGCAGCGATTCGGCGGCGTCTGCCTCTTCGAACAGAGCTTGGCGCTGCAGGTTGCTGGTTTCTACGTAGTCACGGTCAATGATGCGGATAGTGCCGACCCCGGCGCGGGCGAGCAACTGAGCGAGCGCAGAGCCGGTGGCGCCGCATCCAACGATAACGATACGGGCTGCTGCGAGCCGCCGCTGGCCTTCGGCACCAATGCCTGGAAACAGGACTTGCCGGGAGTAGCGGTCGTCCGCAGGAGTCGAGGCGTGGTCAGGGTGAACCTGTGATTCCGGCAATAGCTTGGTCGAATCGGGGACGGGCATGTGGGGCACCCATTTATTATAGGAGTATCAGAATTTTACGACCCTATGGATGCTGGTCAACACTAGGAGAGTGCAGGCTTTCGGTCAGGTCGAGTCAGGTCGAGTCAGCTCAAGTCGGTAACAAGTCGGCAACAAGTCGGCGATCTGGTCTGAAAGAGGCAGCTTGAGGGATTCACTGCATCCTATGATTAGCTGGGCATGATTAGATAGGCAATCCGTAAAGAAATCAAGAAAGATGGGGCGGCGCTACTGATTTTGGCGTGGATGCCGCCCAGATCGGTCAACTCCCAATCGTGGCTAGGATGAAACATTGCAGGTAAACAAGCGGCAGGCGGCTACGAGGGTGCTTCCCGTGCCGGCGGGGGCGCTGTTGGCATTGGTGCTCAGTTTGACAGGGGGATTCCCGCAGGCCGTAGGGCAAACCTTGCCTGCACCGTCTACCTCGGCTCAATCCAAGGTGCCACCCGTACCGCTGGCATCGGGTGTCCCCCCTTTTAAGGCCTATCAGGGCAAGGTGGTTCGGCATATTTTATTGCGGGGGGCTGATGTTCCCCTGAGCCAGATTGGGCAGGATCTGGGCCTGCATGTTGGCGAACCGCTGGACGGAGAGAAGGTTCGCCAGGCGGTGGCGGCACTGGATGCTTCGCACCGATTCGCTGACCTGCAAGTCGAAGCCGAGAATGCTGACGGCAACGGCGTGAACGTGACTTTTGTGGTCACTCCGAACTACTTTATTAGCGAGCTGCGGATGGCGGAGCCAGCGCCGAAACGGCCTACTCCGGTACAGATTCTTAACGTGAGCAAGCTGGAACTGGGCCAGCTTTATTCCGACGCCGCATTGGAACGAGCAACGCGGCGCATTCAAAGCCTGCTGGCGGAGGAGGGCTTCCTCCGACCGCTGGTGCATATCGAGAAGGATTTTGACGCCGCGACCCAGCAGGTGAAGCTGGCCCTTCAGGTGAATCCCGGCCCCCCGGCTCATGTTGGCAGTTTGGAGATCACCGGGGAGGCTGCCGCCAATCGGCAAGACCTGGAAGAAACCGCAAAGATACATCCGGAAGACGAAGTGACGGCACAGCGGGTGACGACCGCGCTGAAGCGGATGCGGCGCTACTACCAGAAGCGCGACTATCTGCTGGCGCAGGTTTCCATCGTGCAGCGCGAACCGCATCCTGAGCGCAACGCGGTGGATTTTACCTTTCGCATTGTGCCGGGCCCCAAGGTCGCGATTACGGTGGAGGGGTTCAAGGTCACCTCCCGCCAAATTAAGGATCTGATTCCGATTTACGAAGAGAACTCGGTGGATGAAGACCTGATCAATGAAGGCGCGCGGAGTCTGCGGGATTTTCTACAAACAAAAGGTTATTTTGACGCCAAGGTTACGCCGCCCAGCACGGTTGTAGAGAAGGACGGCTCTCTCAATCTGGTGTATCGCGTAGACCGTGGCGAACGGTACCGGGTGGCGGAGATTCGCATCAGCGGCAATCAGTACTTTGAAGACAAGTTGTTGCGAGATCGTCTACAAGTGCAGGCGGCAGGCGGCATTGTGGCGGGGCAGAAGCTCTCCCAGGGATTGTTTAGTCAGTCGCTGATGTCGCGTGACAAGGCGACGATCGAGGGGTTGTACCAATCCAACGGATTCGCCGGGGTTAAGGTCAATGCGAGTGTGCAGGACAATGCGCAAGGCAACGGCAACGGACTTGCCGTGACCTTTCAGATTGAAGAAGGTCCGCAGACGCGGGTGGCAGGGCTTCGGTTCGAGGGCAACCAGAGCGTTCCTGCGGATGACTTGCGCACCGTGATTGGCGATCTGGAAGGCCAGCCGTTTTCACAACTCAATGTGGAAAGCGACCGCGAGGCCATATTGAATACGTATTTTGTGCGGGGCTTTTCCGACGCCGTGTTTGACTCAACCATTTCACCGCTGGGCGGCGACCCCACCAAAGTGCAATTGATCTATCGCATTCAGGAAGGGCGGCAGAGTTCGATTCGCGATGTCTACGTGACGGGCTTGAACTATACGCGCCGATTTGTGTTGCAGAGAGAATTGAAGCTGGAAAAGGGCGATCCTCTCAATCAATTGAATTTGCTGGAAGTACAGCGCCGCTTGTATGACCTGGGGTTATTTAATGAAGTGGACCTCGCGGTGCAGAACCCGACCGGCGACGAGCGGGAGAAAAATATCATCATCGGCCTGACAGAAGCCAAGCGATGGACTTTTAGTTATGGTGCGGGTTTGGAATTTGAAACCGGACGGCCGACCGGGAGCAATACCAATGGCCAAATCGGAGCAAGCCCTCGAGTATCGCTCGATGTAACTCGCATCAATCTGTTTGGCCGGGAGCAAACACTTTTGTTCCGGTCACGGCTGGGCCGCTTGCAGCAACGGGGCCTTATCAGTTGGGATGCGCCGCATCTTTTGCTGCATCCGGCGCTACGGCTCACGGCGACGCTGCTCTATGACAACAGCCTTGATGTGAACACGTTCACCTCGGAGCGCATCGAGAGTTCGCTGCAAGCGGAACAGGCGATCAATCCGACGACTTCGCTGTTCTATCGCTACACCTATCGGCGAGTCCGGGCAAAGGATTTTGCCAGCAATTTCAATCCGGAGACCGCGCCGCTGCTTTCGCAGCCGGTGCGCGTGGGTCTGCCGAGCTTTACGTTTATCCGCGACCACCGCGACAACCCGATTGATACACGCCACGGCAACTACACCACGGTGGATTTAGGACTGGCGGCAGGATTTTTCGGATCGGAAGCCGACTTCGGTCGGGTACTGATTCAGAATTCGACGTATCACCTGATTCGCAAGCGGTTTGTGCTGGCGCGCTCGACGCGCATCGGCATTGAAAACATCTTTGGTGACACGGCGTTTGTGCCACTGCCGGAGCGCTTTTTTGCCGGCGGAAGCAACACGCATCGCGGCTTCGGGTTTAATCAGGCAGGCCCGCGTGATCCAGTGTCTGGTTTGCCGGTAGGCGGCAACGCGCTGTTTCTGAACAATCTTGAGTTGCGTTTGCCGCCAATCTCACTGGGCGTGCTGGGGAACGACATCAGCTTCGTCATCTTCCACGATGCAGGCAACGTATTTGATACCGCCAACCATCTGTTGAGTGGCCTCTCACGATTTAGTCAGGATAAAGCTGGTTGTGGCGCGGTGAGCGGGAACTGCAACTTGAACTATCTTTCGCAGGCGGTGGGCACGGGTCTGCGCTACAAGACGCCGATTGGTCCGGTGAGTGTGGACTTTGGCTACAACCTGAATCCGCCGGTTTATCCGGTGCGGCAGCAGACGAATCCGTATAGTACGACGGGGCGGCGCTACAACATTTTCTTTAGCATAGGACAAACCTTTTGACGATTTGCTCACAAATTTGGAGTGCGGTTAGGCGGAAGGTATTGCCTGGAGCGGGTGTAGCGGTGCTCGTGTTGGCGTTGGCGTCGCCAGCATTTTCCGCCGACGTGATTGAGCGTATTGTGGCGCGCGTGAATGGCCGCATGATTCTGCAGAGCGACTGGGATCGTGAAGCGCGCTGTGGTGCACTGCTGGCGGGCCACAGCCTGGCCGAGGTGCAAGCCTCGCCGGAGGAATCGCGCCAGGCGTTGGATCGTTTGATCGAACATCAGTTGCTGCACGGCGAGGGGATTCTGCTGAAACCGACCGCGGTGGATGCGCCCGAGGTGAAGCAGAAGATTGCGGAAGCGAAGTTGTTGGCAATACCCGCAGCGGATGGCAAGGTTTCGGCAACTGCAAGCGACATAGCATGGCAGGCCAGGCTTGCTGGCTATGGCGTCACCGAGATGCAGTTGCAACAGTACTTCGCCGTGGCGTTGGATTTAGAGCGGGTGGTGGAAGTGAAGCTGCGTCCTGGCCTGCGGGTGGATGACGATGAGGTGGAACGGTACTACACGCAGGAACTGCTGCCGCGGCTGAAGCCGGATGCCGAGCCTGCGCCGCTGGCGCAAGTCGCTCCGCAGATTCGCGATATTCTTACCGAGCGTGCGATTAACCAGGCGCTGGAAGCGTGGCTACAGGATTTGCGGCGTGATGCTGACATCTGGATTGAGCCTTCGGTGGCGCGGTCGTCGGCTCAAGCAGCCAGCGTTGCCGCTGGCGCTTCAGGGGGTTCCCGCTAAGTGACGCTGTTGGCCAAAGTGAAGCGCCACGGGATCAGAGCCACACTGCTGATCGTATGCGCAGCGTTGCTCGCGGTTGCGGCAGGGGTGGCGTATCTTTCCAGCGATGGGTTTCAGAGCTTGGTTTACCGGAATGTAATCAGCGGCATGGCTGATGCGACTGGTGGCCGGTTAGAGATTGGGTCGTTGCACGTCTCGCCTTGGAGCCTCTTTTTCGATGCTCACGACGTAACGTTGCATGGACGCGAGCCACGGGACGCTACGCCGCTTTTGCATGCCGATCACATCTACGGCAAGCTGCGCTTCCTTACGCTGCTGGGCGACACCAAGGCTGGGTTGCAGTCGCTGACGGTGGAGCGTCCGCAGATACACATCACGATTCTGGCCGATGGCAACTCGAATTTGCCGGTGCCTCCGCCCAGAACGACGCGTGAAAAAGTGCAGCAGATGTTCAAGACCGTGCTTGGCGAGGTGACGCTGAGTGACGGCGAGTTGCACTGGAACGATCGTACGATTCCGTTGCAGGCGCGGGCGCGGAATGTGCAAGCTGAGCTTTCGCGTTCGTTGCTCGACCATACCTTTACCGGACGAATCGCGGCTGACGTGCAGGAGGCTCGCAAAGGTGATTTGGACGAAAGTGATCCGCCGTTGCCGGGCAAGAAGCGGATGGCTGTTGCCAAACCCTCTCGGCCGCTGGTGCAGGGAAGCGCCGAGTGCAAGTTCACGCTTGGTGAGTCGTACGTTCGTCTCGACTCCTTCACCATGAACACGGCACGCAGCAAGCTGGCGGCGAATGGCGTGGTGAAAGATCTCGACGACCCCAAATTTGAGGGAACGTACGATGCGTTGGTGAACTTAGGTGAGATTGGAATTGGTGCGACTCGTCCTAAGCTGGCCGGAGGCGAGATCGCGCTGAAGGGCGACTTGCAGTTGAGCGCGACTGTGCATACTTCAACTGGAAAGTTGGCGTTGCACTCGCTGGACTGGCGTGGAGATTCCGCAGATTTCAATCGCATCATCGCGCAAGGCGATTACAAATTTGATGGGGAGCGGGTGCTGCTGACGAATCTGAGCGGCGATGCTCGCAGTGGAAGAGCGACCGGCAGCGGAGAGATATTGCTGGCGCCGAATCCGGCAAAGGCCTCGGATCGTGGTCGTCCGGCCGGGTCCGGCCGCATGCATTTGAAGGTCGAGCATCTGGCTCTGATTGACGTGCTGGATGCGCTCAAGAACAGTGACACCGTCGCGGGGCGTCACATTGCTGGGCTGTTGACCGGGCCGGTGGATGTGGACTGGATTGATGCGGACCATGGCGAGATCAAGACGACTCTGGCCGTGCAGCCGCCAGCATCGGTTCCAGAGGGAATGTTAGGTCTGACTGGGACGGCTGCGGGTACGGTGACGTTGGGCGGCGTCTTCCGCGTAGAGCACCTTAATCTCCATTCGGGAGCCAGCGAGGTTAGCGCACAGGGTGTATTCGGGGAACCGGGCGGACTCAATCTCCAACTTCGATCGAGTGAGGTCGCGGAGTTGCGGCCGCTATTAGTGGATCTGGGATGGTTGCGGGCTTCTGCACCCGCTGTGGGACGGCCACCCGACAGTCAACCCGATGCGATCAGCGGCGTGATTGGTTTTGACGGAGTGCTGGCCGGGACTGGCCAGGACCCGACGATTGCCGGTCATCTTGAGGCGCAACATGTGCTGGTGCACTGGCCCGATTCATGGGCTGGTGAGCGCAAGGCCAGTTTCGATGTGCTGCGCTCCGACTTGCAGTTTCAAGTCAGCGAGCTGGGTGTGCACAAGGCGGAGCTACGCATGGGGGCGGCGACGATTCATTTCGACGCGGTGCTACCCCTGACCCGCGGCGACTTGAATCGCAACGGCCCCATGACATTGCATGCCACGGTGCAGGGCTCGCGTATCGAGGATCTGGCGCGGATCGCGGGGCGCAACCTTCCGGTGCGAGGAACGGTGCAAGCGGATCTGGTGGGCGGAGGAACGCTGAACGATCCTCAGGGCGAAGGCTCGATCACGCTGACGGATGCCGTCGCGCAAGAGGTGCCGGTTTCGCTGGTATCGGCTCGACTCCAGCTTAACAATGAGGAACTTCAATTCCACAATTTGCAGGCTGCTCTATTGCAAGGTTCGGTGACGGGTGAAGCGGCCCTGCAAATACAAACAGGAGCACTGCGCTATAACGTGAGCGGCAAGGGCTTGCATCTAGGTGACGTGGCCGCCTTGCACGATGCACCCCTGGAGCCTTCTGGGATGCTCGACTTTACGGCGAATGGCTCGGGCCAGCCTGCCGCGCCCGTTTTACACGCCACCTTGCATGTAACCGACCTGGTGATGAAGGGTGGGCACGTGGGAGACTTTACCGCCTCGATTGAGCCCGACCCTTCTGTGAAAACGTTGCGCTGGCTGGTACATGGGGACTCGAACTTTGCTGGGCCGAAATTAAGCATTCAAGGATTCGTGGTGCCGGAGGGGGATTGGCAAGGACACCTCGAGGCTCGATTTAGCGAAGTGGATATTGACCCGCTTCTGCGCACCTTCGCGCAGCGCAGCATGACGGGCCACTCCTCGGTTGGCGGGTTCGTCACTGTTTCCGGCCCCTTGCGCCGACCGGCAGATCTCGACGCCAAGGGCACGATTGACCAGTTTTCCGCAGTGGTGCAGAACGTGAAGTTACAGTCCGACGGCCCCATGATGTTTCACCTGGCCAACGGGCAGTTGGAATTGGATCGCGCGCGGTTAACTGGCGAGGGGTCCAATTTTTCCGCGGGTGGCACAGTTTCGCTACGCGGGGATCGCAAACTCGATGTGACAGCCGATGGCCAGATCAACCTGCACTTGATCGAAGCCTTCTACCCCGAGCTGCTTACCTCGGGTGTGGTGAATACCAAGATGCACGTGAGCGGAACGCTGGACGCGCCGTCGTTGCAAGGCCGGCTGCAAATTGAGGATGCCAGCCTTTCTTACGTTGACCTGCCTAGCGGGTTGAATCACATCAAGGGCAGTCTGCTGTTTAATCAGGATCGGCTACAGGTGGAGTCGTTGACAGCGCAGACCGGGGCCGGAGAGCTGCGTTTGGGCGGCGAAATTGCCTATCGCAACGGCCTTGACTTCCGACTGACTGCCACGGGCAAGGATGTACGCTTGCGGTATCCGCCGGGCCTGAGCGCAACGGGCGACGCCGATTTGCAGATGAATGGAACGCCGGACAATTCAACACTTTCCGGCAAGGTGCTGATCACGCGGCTGAGCGTAAGTCCGCGATTTGATTTGGGCGCTTATCTGGCCAAGACCAAGCAGACGACCTCTACTACGAGCACACCTATCACGGGATTGAAGCTCAACGTGCAGGTGACAACGGTGCCTGAACTGGATTTTGAAACTGGCCTGGGCAAGCTTTCAGGCGACGCCGACCTGCGCATTCAGGGAACGGCGGGCCATCCGGCGGTGCTGGGGCGAATCAACGTGGTGCAAGGTGAGGTGGAGATTGCGGGTTCCACCTACCGGCTGGAACATGGCGACATAGCGTTCAATAATCCGGTGCGCATTGAGCCGGTGCTTGATTTGGCCGCGACCGCGCGTGTACGCGACTACGACATTACGATGGGATTGCATGGAACGCCCGACAAGCTGACCGTGAACTATCGCAGCGACCCGCCGCTGCCCACCAGCGACATCATCGCACTGCTGGCTCTGGGGCGGACGCGGCAGGACTCTGGCATTGTGAGCAATCGGCCGCTGAGTCTTGATGCCAATACGACCAACGCTATTTTGGAGCAAGCGCGTAATGCCACCGCCAGCAGTCGGGTGCAGCGGCTCTTTGGCGGAGCGCGCATCAAGATTGATCCGCAGGCGGGTGGGCTGGAAAGCAGCACCTCGGGAGCGCGGCTCACCATTGAGCAGCAGATATCCAACCGGCTGACCCTGACTTACCTGACCAACGTCAGCCAGACCCAGCAGCAGGTAATTCAGGTGGAGTACAACCTGAGCCGCAATGTTTCTTTGGTCGGCATCCGCGACTCTAACAGCGTTGTTGGGTTTGATGTAAGAGTAAGGCAACGGCGGCGCTAGCAAGCTTGTGCAGGAATGCGGTCGTCTGCAAGGGGGAATAATGGTGAAATCACTGGGGTGCCAGGATATCAACCCAAAAATCTAAACCCTTCTGACGGCTGGCGCATCCTATTGCAGAGTAACGCTGTTAGATGGTTTGAAGTTTGTACTATGGAGGACATGAGCAATGAAGAATAAATTGATACTGGCGGGCCTGCTTTCAGCGATGTTGGCATTGCCTAGCCTGGCGCAAGACACGCAGAGCGCACCTACGGGCGGACGCAATGATCAGCAGATTCAACAGTTCGCTACCACAGCGCTGGCGAAGGATAAGCGCTTTACCACAGTGAAGGCCGCGACCGAAGACGGCATTGTTACGCTGACCGGGTCGGTGACGTTGTTTGCTGACAAAGAAGAAGCGGCGCACAAGATCCACAAGGTTCAGAAGATCGGCGGCGTCATCAACAAGATTGACGTGAGCAGCAGCGCACCCGACCAGAAGATTGGCAACGACCTGGCGCGCAAGCTGACTTATGACCGCATTGGTTATGACGTGCGCTACAACTTTTTCACGATTCGGGTGAAGGATGGCGTGGTAACGCTGGATGGTGATGTGCTGGATTATCCGGCGCGTGACTCAGCGTTGGCGATTGCCGCGCGCATGCCCGGCGTGAAAGATCTGGTGGACAATGTGCGTGTCGCGCCCACTTCGTTTTTTGATGACGACATTCGCATCCGGGTTTCTCGTGCGATTTATCGTGACACGGTGCTGAGCCGGTTGGCGATTGACCCGGCGGCTCCGATTCGCATCATCGTGAGTAACGGCAAGGTAAAGCTGTTCGGCACGGTGAGTTCGGAATCCATGAAGAGCATTGCAGGAATTCGGGCGAATGGCGTGACGGGCGTGTTTAGCGTGGAGAATAATTTGACGGTGGACAAGTAAACGAGAGCATAGTCCAAAGCCTGTTTGTGTAGATACAAAGTGGGTGCTCCACTCTTGTCCGCGTAGATTGCGGACAGGGTGGGGTTTTTGTTTGGTGAAATGCAGTTCTCGGAAATGCAGTTCTCGCGGTCCGCGTGTCTTCGTGTGGAATTTGCTCGTAAAATAGATGCATGGGAATTTTTCGCAATCTCGGCGTAACGCTGGAGATGATCAAGTGGGAGCATTCGATTTTTGCGCTGCCGTTTGCGCTGACCGGCGCGATGCTGGCTGCGAACGGCGTGCCCGCTTTGCCGACGCTGGGGTGGATTCTGGTTTGCATGGTGTCGGCACGATCGGCGGCGATGGCGTTCAATCGGCTGGCCGACGCGCAGATTGATGCGGCGAATCCGCGGACAGCGACGCGTGCGATTCCGGCGGGGCATCTTACGGCGAATTTCGTCGGCGGATTCGTCTTGATTTCGTGCGCGGTATTTGTGCTGGCGGCTTCGCAGCTCAATCGGTTGACGCTTTGGCTTTCGCCGGTGGCGCTGGCTGTGGTGCTGCTTTATAGCTACAGCAAGCACGTCACGCGCTGGTCGCATCTGGTTCTAGGCTTGGCGCTTGGCATCGCGCCCTCGGCGGCGTGGATTGCGGTCCGGGGCTCGCTCGATCCGCGGATTATTCTGCTGACGGCTGCGGTGATGTTCTGGGTGGCGGGGTTCGACATACTCTACAGTTGCCAGGACGCGGATTTCGATCGCGAGTCTGGACTGCACTCGGTGCCGCGCTACTTCGGGGTGGCGAATGCTTTGAATATTGCGCGCGCTTTCCACATCATCATGCTGGCGTTGCTGGTGGGGCTGGTGATGGCTTTCGGACTCGGCAAGCTCGCTGCGCTTGGTGTTGCGGCTGTTGCGCTGCTGCTGGTGTACGAGCATTCGCTGGTGTCCGCGAAAGACTTGAGTAAGTTGAATGCCGCGTTCTTTACTATGAACGGCGTGATTGCGATGGTGTTCTTCGTGTTTGTGGCTGGGGATTTGCTGGTGCGGGGCTACCATCCATGACTTGTGCTGATACCTTCGTCGCAATGGATTTGCGTCAGCGCATACTCCGGTTGCAGATCACCACAATAGCTTGGATGACGGTTGAAGCCGGAGTGTCGCTGCTGGCCGCGTGGCGCAGCCACAGTCCGGCTCTTGTGGCCTTTGGTGGCGACAGCTTCGTGGAACTGCTATCCGCGGGGGTGGTGCTGTGGCGCTTCCGGACCGGGATTGCAAGTGCTAAGGCTGAACAGTTAGCTGCTCGAATCAACGGAGTATTGTTATTTGCTCTCGCGGCATACGTGGTCGCGATTTCAGTCCTTGCCATGCGTGTGAGCCATGAGGCCAATCCCAGTATTTTGGGGGTCATGATTTTGTTGGCCGCAGCACTCATCATGCCCATTCTGGCGCGGCGCAAACGGCAGCTTTCCGCTGCCACGGGCAGCGCGGCGTTGCGGGCCGATGCTACCCAATCTGCGGTATGTGGCTATCTGTCGTGGATCGCGATGGCAGGTCTACTGTTGAACGTAATTTGGCACATCGGGTGGGTGGATCCGGTGGCGGCTTTGTGTATGTTGCCGCTGATTCTGTGGGAAGGCTGGGAAGCCTTGCAGGGCAAGACGTGCGAATGCCACTGAATGCGCCCAGTTGTTATGGAACGCAAGGAGCAAGCTTGAAGTATCGAATTCGCACGATTGCAGTTGTTCTAGCGGGCATATTTTTACTAGGCGCAAGACTGATGGGATTTGCCCAAACCTATTCGAGCACGCCCAACCCAGCGCAGAAAGAGGCGATCATGACGAACCATGCCAGCGGACCATTTGAGGTAAAGCTGAATCCGCAGCCTGCTTACAACACCGATGAAGGTTCGACTCTCGGACGCATGTCCATTGACAAGCAGTTTCATGGCGACCTGGAAGCGACGAGCAAGGGCGAGATGCTGATGGCGGGCACCGCTGTGAAGGGTTCGGCGGGCTATGTGGCGCTGGAGCTGGTGACTGGCACGCTGCAGGGGCACAAGGGCACGTTCGTCTTGCAGCATAGCGCGACGATGGATCGGGGCACGCCGCACCTGAGCATCACCGTGGTGCCGGATTCGGGCACGGGTCAGTTAGTGGGCCTGACGGGGAAGATGGACATCATCATCGCGGAAGGGAAGCACTCATACAAGTTTGACTATGCGGTGGGGGAGACGCCATAGGCGGGCCTCTGGTAGTTTTCGTCGGTACGAATCGCGATGTGTTCTTTGTGTTTGTGGCTGGGGACGTGCTGTCGCGCTAAGTTACTTGTACTCGGGCGGAGTATAGCCGAGGCTTGCGAAGGTTGCGTCGCGCATTTCGCGTAGCGAGCCCTGAGCCGCCCCACGGCTTACCGTCGGGTACTGATGCAGGAACTCGTCCAGCGTTTCGCCATCTTGCAGGTATGCGACAAGAATCTCAAATGGCACGCGGGTGCCGCGAAAGCACGGGGTGCCGCTCATGATTTCGGGATTGATGGTGACGACGCTTGTGTTTTCAGATGGCATCGCAAAACCCTCCGTCATCCTCAATCCATTTTAGCGCGATTGTTTGGCTTACTCCAGTGCGCCGACAGCGGCGTAGCGTGCTACCAGCTGAGGTCGTCTTGAGTCTGAGCACTCTGAACGGGGAGCTGAGTCTTCTCACCCACAAACTGCGCTAGACCATCGGGCAGGGGAATGTCGTCACCGGAGAACGATGACTCCCAAACTGCGTTGCCGGCGAACTTGATTAGCAATTCTTGCCTTCGGCGCCAGGTGCCATCCTTCAGCCGGTATCCCTCCACTTGCGCCACGGCGCTAGCGTCGACATAACGATGTATAGTCGGGCGTAGAGAAGCGAAGCCGCGATCCAGTATCTGATCATTCTGCAAAGTCTTGTGCATGGGCAGGGCCAAGATGGTGAATACACCGATGGGACCAGCGAGAATGAGGATCATCCATCGCAGGACTCTCGGGCCATCAAATCCCATTTTCTGATTGCCCCAGCTCTCGTATATCTTCATTTCTTGCCGATCACCAAAAGATTTCCAGAAGAATCTAACGACCTCCCATGGTGTGGTAAGGGCGAGAAACCCTGGAAAAAATATCCAGATGTCATTCTGGGGTAGCAGCGTGAATTCGCCTTGGCCGTCGGCTCGAGCGAGGGCTTGATTGCCCCACAAGCAAAGCCTGTAGGTGAAGTACCCTACGAGAAGCACTGAAACAGCCTCTGCAAGGCCGACGACCCATACCGTGGTGCGATAGCGTTCTCCCAGAGCCACCATGTCCAGCGGTTCTTCGCTGGGCGGTGTGCGAGGCCGAAGATAGCGACGGAAAAGGGCGAACGCGATGCCCACCGCGAGGGCGGGGCCAGCTCTGCGAAGGGTGTATGCCCAGTCGGTGAACATCGCAGTGAGTCTAACACCTGCGTTATCATAGAGTGTGGCTACAGCGATGACTTCCCATGCTTTTCAGACCGATGATGCGCGGCTGCTGCCCATTGCCGACAAGGTGATGGCCCGGCAGCGGCTGTCCTTTGACGAAGCGGTGACGCTTTACCAGACTGGCGACATTCTTGCCGTGGGCTGGCTGGCGAACTCCGTGCGCGAGCGCCTGCATGGCGACATTGCGTACTTCAACGTGAATCGGCACATTAACCCGACGAACGTGTGCGTGGCGGCGTGCCGCTTGTGCGCGTTTGGCCGCAAGAAGGACGCGGAAGGCTCGTACACCATGGCGCTGGAAGAGGCGTGGCAGACGGCGGCCAGCGGCTACACCGAGGCGGTCACGGAGTTCCACATTGTGGGCGGGCTGCATCCTGATTTGCCGTTTGAATATTTTCTCGACCTGGTGAGCGGGCTGAAAGAGCGCTTTCCGCAGGTACACATCAAGGCGTTCACCATGGTGGAGGTGTCGTACCTGGCCAAGCGCGCCAAGCTGACGATTCGCGAGACGCTGCAGAAGATGAAGGACGCGGGCGTGGATTCGCTGCCCGGCGGTGGCGCGGAGATTTTTGCCGAACGCGTGCGTCACATTATTTGCGACCACAAGATTGATGGCGACGACTGGCTGAATACGGCGCGCACGGCGCACCAGATCGGGTTGAAGTCGAATGCGACGATGCTTTATGGCCACGTGGAAAATGACGAAGATCGGGTGGACCACCTGATGCGTTTGCGCGACCTGCAGGACGAGACTGGCGGTTTTCAGACGTTTATTCCGCTGGCGTTTCATCCGGATAACACTGTGCTTTCGCATCTGCCCAAGACGACGGGCATGCTCGACATCCGCAACATCGCGGTGAGCCGTCTGGTGCTGGACAATTTTCCGCACATCAAGGCGTACTGGCAGATGCTGTCGGAAAAGATTGCGCAGATTGCGCTGCGCTTTGGCGCGGACGATCTGGACGGCACGGTGATTGAGGAGAAGATCTATCACGACGCGGGAGCGACGACGCCGCAGGGCATGAGGCGGGCGGACCTCGAACGGCTGATTCGTGCGGCGGGCCGCGTGCCGTTTGAGCGCGACACGCTTTATCGTCCCGTGGAGCGGACTGAGGATAGCTTTACTGTGTTGGTGTAGGGGGCGAGATGCTGCGGCAGTTCATTTTCGCCTTGCTGGTGTCTTCGGCAGTAAGTATTTGCCTGCCTGCGAGCGCCCAACTCGTTGCGACTAAGACGCTTTCTAATGGGCCCGCTCCGGTGGTCGAGTTCCCGCCAAATCCCGAGGATCAAGTGCAACTTCAACGCTGCAATGGCTCGGTGAGTTACTCGGTTGCAGATGGTGTCGTCGTTCAGAAACCTTCGATCGAAGAGATGATGCGAGTTGAAATCGTGAAGGTTACTCCGATTCCGATAGTGATTGGCGAGCAGTTTAGCGCAACGGTTCGGATTAGGAACATGGGCAAGGCGGCGATTGCACTGCCTTGGGATGAGGATTTAGCGCGGATTGCTGCGGTCGCTCCCCGCCTGCGCGACGAAGGCTATGGATCTGCCTGGGTTGACTTCGAGGTTCGCGCTAAGGTTGGAAGCCGCCAGCGAATTCGACTCAAAGTGGACGGAGGCCTGTATGCACACTCATCGCTGTCATCAAGTTCGTTGACCTTGCAGCCGGGAAACTGGGCCGAACTCACAGTCTCGGGGGAAGTGAAATGTCAATTGGACAACTTGTGCCAAGGCGTCAAAGCCGCCCCCAAGTCCTTCTTCTCTGCGACGTGGAACGAAGCACTCCGAACCGTAAGACGCGATGGCTGCTCGAGGATCAGCGGCTACTTCGTGGGACGTCATGTGACTTCGAAATCCGTGAAACTCGAGGTTTTGGCGAAGGCGACGGCGACGAAGTGAGCTGGGTCTCGGGCGGTAGAGCGGGGGCTCTCAGCCCCGCGTGTAGAGTGTCCCAATTGATCGAGGCTTTAGCCACTGGGGTAAGTGTTGACCAGATGCCACTGGGGGGCAGCCATGAAGTCGTGCGTTCTACGCGGGGCGTCACTTGCGACCTCGATATTTCTCCTCTTTACCTCGGTGCTTAGCGCCGCCCAAGCAGATAAGGCACCTTCTACGCCCGTCTACCATCCAGACCTCAAAGTGTTGCGGATGGACGTTCCTTTTTATCCGCCGCTGGCGCGGCAGGCGAGAATAGGAGGAACGGTACGCATTCGCGCTACAACGGATGGTCAGAAGGTTATCTCGACTTCGGTCGAGGAAGGTCACCCGTTGTTGAAGGCGGCGGCGGAAGAAAATGTGCGAAGCTGGCAGCTTGCGCCACGTGACCCGACGACGTTTAGCGTCATCTTCCGTTACGAATCTGTGCAGACTCAAGAGTGCGAAGCGCCTCCCCCACCGGTTGTGACGTTGCATCTACCTCAAGAAGTAGACCTCGCGGCAGGCCCATTTCCGATTTGTGACCCTAGTGCTGATATTACGCAAAGACACTGGTGGCAGAAGTTGTGGTTCCATCACTCAAGCTAACGCTGACACGAGGAATCGCTTTGATGCGTCGGGTCTCGACTATCGCCATACTCGTGGTTTTGTTTCTAGCAGTCGCCGCTGGGCAATCTGCTTCCGCCCCTGGTAGTGGCTCCCCTAGGCCTGCTGACCTGAAGGTCATTCACATGGATGACCCGATATACCCTCCGCTAGCGCGACAGGCGCGCATTTCGGGTGACGTGCGCATACGCGTCACAACAGATGGTCTCGCGGTCACGGGGACCTCAGTCATCGAAGGCCACGCGATGTTAAAGACGGCTGCGGAGGAGAATCTCCGCAGTTGGAAATTCGCTCCGCACGAAGCGACCTCGTTTGTTGTGACCTTCCGTTACAAATTCTCGGGTGAGGAGAAATGCGAGTTTCTCCCGCCAGTCGTTACTTTGCACTTGCCCCAAGAAGTCGATATTGTGCAAGCACCCGAGTGGACATGCGATCCCGTTTCGGTGATCACTAGAAAAAAGCATTGGTGGAGTAGGCCTTGGTTCCACCACAGCACTCAGAGTTTATGATCAAGAAACGACTCATTCGGAATGCTGGAATCTTGGAACTCGTCTATTGTTCTGCTGAAGCTCAAACAGCAAGACGCTCAGTCGTCCTTGCAGGACTAGCACCTACCCGCCGTCTACCCGGCACTCCGCTGCGCTGCGTGCCGGGCTTACTTCGGGCTGTGCCTTCGGCACGAAGCCAGAACTCGTGCCTCATCCGTGGACAGTTTGGGGTATGCGCTAAAAGCGTTCGGAGCTTTGCTCCGATTGGACAGGCGGGGGCGCCTGTCCCCACACGAGCGCTGCGGCGACGGTGCCTGCCCCACAAGGCAACTCACCCGCGCTGGATCAGCGCAATAAAACATCCCGCCTGCTGATGGCGCACGTGGATGTACTCCACTGCCGGGTGGGCGAACATGCGGGCGATGGTTTCTTCCGCCCGGGATTCGCAGTTGCGCTCTTGCATCAGGAGCCAGCGTCCAGCGGCGAAGGCCTCGAACACCAGCGGCAGTGACTTCAGCTCCGGCGGAAAGACGCCCGCTTCCGCGAACGGCTCGCACGGCGACTCATGCACAAAAATCGGGCAGGGCGAGGGATACTCGTCGAGTGAAGCGAAGACGTTGTAGGTGAACAGCAGGCGGCGTTCATTGCCGATGTCGAAGGTGCGCAGGCAGGCTCGGCAAGGGCCAGTGCCGCGCGCGACTTCCGCATGTGCAGGATGGCCGTAGTGCGGCGATTTGCCAGTGGTGCGAGCTTCTGCGGCGATGGTTTGCGGGATGGGGACCACGCGGAACGCGGCGCGAACCGCATGGTAAGCGGGCGTTTCTTCCAGCAGAGTGGTTTGCGAATCTTGCGAGCGGAACATGGGCGATTGCCTCCATCGCTAGACTAGGGCATGAGGGTGCGCCGGAACATCCGATTCTTGCGGTGCAATCCGGGAAGTCAGCTGTCGCCAATCTGTTATCCTCTTCGCCATCCATCATTCCGTTTTTTCTGGAGCCCCCATGTCTTCTTCGTCTTCGCCTTCGTCCAAGAATTCCGTAAATCGCCGTGATTTTCTGGCTACAGCTGCGCTGGGTGCGGCGGCTGCTTCGCTTACCTCGTCCGCTTCCGCATTGGCGGTAGAGGGTGCTTCTTCCGGCATGGCAAAAGTGCCGGTGATGATCTGCGCGGGCAACTCGTTTGCCTATCTGGATCGCGGCTACGAGATGTTGACGAACGGCGGCGACACGCTGGATGCCGCGGTGGATGTGGTGCGCGGGCCGGAGGATGATCCGCTGGACGATAGCGTGGGCCTCGGCGGGCTGCCGAATGAAGAAGGCGTGGTGGAGCTGGATTCCTGCTGCATGCATGGGCCGACGCGGCGCGCGGGCTCAGTCGGGGGTGTGCACGAGATAAAGAATGTGGCCAAGCTGGCCCAGACGGTGATGCTGCGTAGTGGCCACGTGATGCTAGTGGGCGAAGGTGCGACGCGCTTCGCGTGGGCACACGGCTTTCCGAAAGAGAATCTGCTGACCGAACACTCGCGCAAGATTTGGATGTTGTGGAAGGAGACCCACTCGGATGCGGACTGGTGGGGGCCGGGCATTGCGAGCCCGGAGTGGAAGAATCCGTCGGCGTATCCGACGGTGGACTCGAAGACGGGTAAGGCGATTGCGGCGCTGGAGCAGGGTAATGAATATGGCGATGCGCGCGCAGAATATTGGCAGCGCAAGTTGGAGCGGATGCACGAAGTAGCCGCCGACCTGGGCATTGAGCCGGAGTTGCGCGCGTCGGCGATTCGCAAGGTGCTGCGTCCGCCAACGGGGACAACACATTGCTCGGTGTTGAACGCCAAAGGCGAGATGAGCGGAGTTACAACGACAAGTGGCCTCGCGTGGAAGCTGCCGGGGCGCGTGGGCGATTCTGCCATTATCGGCGCGGGCGAATATACCGATCAGGATGTAGGCTCGGCGGGCGCGACGGGCAGTGGGGAAGAGAACATCAAGGTGGCAGGCACGCATACAATTATCGAAAATATGCGCAAGGGAATGACGCCGCACGAGGCTGGTGTGGACGCGCTGAAACGCATCGTCCGTAACTACAATGGAGATATGAATAAGTTGCGCTTTGTGGACATGACTTACTACATTCTGCGTAAGGATTGTGCGTGGGCTGGGGTTTCGTTGTGGGAAGGTTATGACGCGAACTCGCCGCATACCATCGGCGTGCATGATGGTGCTAAGAAGAAGTATCACACCACGCCGCTGTTCAAGGGATACTCGATCGGCTGGCCACCTATTCCGGAAGTGAAGTAGACAGAAGTTGCCAGTTGCCAGTTGCCAGCGCTTTGTTGACAGTATGGCTGCACGGGTAGCCGCGTTCTTACTGGCAACTAGCGACTGACAACTGGTAACTGAACCTAGAACCGCACCTGCACATCTTTTTCCTTGTCGAGATGAATGCTCTCGATGAAGCGTACCTTGCCGGTATTCAGTGTTACTACGATGGACGAGGTGCGGACGCCTTCTCCGAAGAAGCGGACACCTTTGAGTAGTGAGCCGTCAGTGACGCCAGTCGCCGCAAAAATTAACTGCTTGCCGGGAGCGAGTTCGTCGGCTTCGTAGACTTTATCTTTGTCCTTGATGCCCATGCGGGCAATGCGGGCTTCAAGCTCTGGCGTGTTAATGAGCAGGCGACCTTGCATGTAGCCGTTGAGGCAGCGCAGCGCGGCGGCGGTGATCACGCCCTCAGGTGCGCCGCCTGATCCCATCACCGCGTGAACGCCGGTACCACGCACGGCGGCGGCGATGCCAGCGGAAAGATCGCCGTCCTGAATTAGCCGGATCCGTGCACCCGCTTTGCGGATGTCGGCAATAAGCTGCGCATGACGCGGCCGGTCGAGCACCACCACTACCAGGTCTTCCACGTCGCGACTCAAACGGCTGGCGATAGACTTCAGGTTGTCCGCAACCGGCGCGTCAATATCTACCGCGCCCTTGCAACTCGGGCCGACGACGATCTTCTGCATGTAGCAGTCGGGCGCGTGCAGCAGGCCGCCGTGTTCGCTGGCGGCCAGCACCGTGATGGAACCGGGCGCGCCACTGGCGCACAGGTTCGTGCCTTCCAGCGGGTCCACGGCGATGTCCACGCCTGGGACGGCCATGCCGTCAGGGAACTCCGCGCCCACGTGTTCGCCGATGAACAGCATCGGCGCTTCGTCGCGCTCGCCCTCGCCGATCACAATGGTGCCGTGCATGGGGATGGTGTCCATGGTGGCGCGCATGGATTCGACTGCGACTTTATCGGCGAGCGGCGAATCGCCCATGCCCATGGTGCGCGCCGATTCAATCGCCGCGTTTTCAACGACGCGCACAAATTCGAGCGCGAGGTCGGTTTCGATATTTTGTCCGTAGGATTTTGCGATTGCCTTGTGGTGCGTGTCTGGTGCGTCTGCATTCATGATTGCTCCCGAAAACAGCTTAAGAAAATTTAGGAATGATGCCGCACGCGCAAAAGCGCGCACCGGACAGTCTGCGCGTTTCAGGGTTGGTTGGCAAGCGAGAATTAAGTCGGACCCAGTATGGATCGAATTTCCTTCACCAACGCCAGCTTCAACCGCGGCGCGGCCTCCGCAAAAATCTCTATCATTTTGACTAGGGCTTCATGAGCTTTCGATTCGTTTTCGGGGGTGGGATTGACGTGCCCCCAGGAAACTCAACCACATAAAGCTGGAGTTCTCTCGTAATCTGAACGGGAGGGCGAAGCATGAAGAAGAGCCGGTACACGGAAGAGCAGATTATCGGGATACTGAAGCAGCACGAGGCCGGGGTG
>JBBROM010000022.1:0-38446 GCA_038229415.1 Terriglobales bacterium | reverse complement strand
TTTCGCCCGATCTAGTGCAGGCGCAGAGCAAGGACGACCTGCGGCATAGCAAAACGAGTAAGTGCCAACTAGGGCCAGGAAAATAAAAAGGCGGGCGATGAAGTTCATCTCCATTCCTCCGTAAACACTTGGTCGCGCACGTATCGCCACGAGCATGATCCTCATGCTATCACGATCGGTGTTCGCCGCAAGGGCGGACCCTCTGCTCGTCATCACGCTATACGGACAAGCAGCCATGGGTGGACACTGACCGAGCCCACATTTCCGATTTGAATCTGACGAATTAAGCTTATGATGGTTTGGAAGTTCTGATTCATGAGGGCTTCAGCACCCGAGCCGGCTCCGGAGATCTACACTCAGTGAGTGAGCAACAAAACCAGCTTTCAGCTCTAGTTCGATGCTTCCTTGAAGGTCAATTTCCAGGGATCGCGAGCCACGTCCGAGGCGTGGTCTGATTCCGGTGCGGTAACTGGACGAGCGTCTGGGATTCGGCTAGCTCATCGAATAACTCATCGAACGACGCTTGACCGACTCTCGTGAAAGAACAATTAGTTCCGCCGGCTCAACTGCTCCGCCAGTCGGTGCATATCCTATGCTACGCAAAAACTCAGCTGCGCAACTGCACGATGTTAGAAATACAGGAGTTGCGGCAATTTTGGCCCGATGTGGAGAAATGCGCTGTTTCGTTCAAATTTTGCCGGCTGCCCGGTAGAGTCACACTTGTGCAACGCAATAATTCATCGCCTTCAAATCGGCAGCTGTCTGAGCATAAAATTCTCGTTACGACCGAATTATAGAGATCGTCGCAGGCCAGAAAGCGGCGGCATTTGTGACCTTCCAGCCAGTGGCATCGCTGAAATCAGTACGGCGCGCAAAACTCAACCGCGTGTTGCAAGATGCTAGAAATACACGAGTTGTTACGGCAATGTTGGCCCGGAGCGAGTCAAGGGCTTTTTCGTTCAAATTCGACCTGTCCGAGGCAAAACTTCGCGAACTTGCAAATTCAACGACTTGGTGAAACCGCCTAGCTTCTGTGCGGTCACGAAGCTTGCCATTGTCACATTGCTCCGACACTCATCGGCTGGATTTTCATCGCCGTCATCTCCCGTGAGGATTCATCCTCGAAAAAACCCGGCTCTCACCAAGACTGTCAGGTCAGCTCGCGGACGAAGTCGGATCGGTCTCGAATCGGCCGGACTGGTGAGATAGCGGGAGACCGCTATATTCTCCCATCAATAGCGATTTGTAGTTGCCTGGGATCTTCGAGTACTTCCCAATGAAAGAACTTTCAGTTCGGCTGCACTTGGTTCGACTGTCAGACGAATGCGGAGCTTTCCTTGAGACGCCGCTAATGCATTCTGGAAGGCGATCTCTATTTCTGGCGTAAAAATGACAAGGCAGTTGCGCGACGCAGGTTGGTGCCGAAAAACTGCGGGGTTGGGGAACTGCGTGGGATCGAACGCTGGGCCGTTTTCCTGCTCAAAATCCTGTTCTCCAGCATCATCTGGCCTCCGCTGAAGCGGAATGAGGCCGATTATGCCTTCTCTGCATACTTGTTGGTTTGAACTTCTAGACTTGAGTACCTCGTCGTCGACAATAACTGCCATCGGAGTGCACAATGATTTGACTTCGAATCGAGCTTTTCGTCGAAGTTCGATCCTCGTCGCGCCTCGCGCCGAAGTTGTAACAGAACCTTCTCTGAGTTATCCGTTCTTCGCCTCTGCCACAACATCGCAGGCGTCTCATTCAGGGTATCGATTCGTGAATCGATCTGCATAATAAGAAGAAATAAGTGGAATGATGTGCTAGTGTTTATCGACGTGGCCAATCGGCTGATATTTCAAAAAGCGAACGGTTTCAACGTGCCCGTCGCTTTTACCTTTGGACAGGGAACGCCAGACGTGTCGTCGTTTGACGCTGGGGCGTTTAAGACTCCTTGGACAGTCGCGGAAATCCACGCCAGACTGAACGATCTGAACCACCGCCAGCAGGCGCAACTGATTGGCCGAGGGCTCTTCGAGCTCCTGTTCGTGCCTGGGTCACCACTGCGCACGGCATGGGATAACTTGACTGCCCAGGAACAAATCCAGCCTTTGGAAATCGCGTTCGAGGATCCAGCGTTTCGCGGATATCCCTGGGAATTATTGCAGCAGCCGAATATGGAGATTCCAGCGCTGCTTAACTCATTTGTGCGGCGCGCGGGTAGCAAGCAAGGCACTTCGGCTGGATCGGATTGGCCGTTCCGGCTGCTGGTGCTCGTTGGAAGCACAGATTCGGCAATCGGCGCGGTGGAAGAACTCGATGCAATCAGACGGGCACTGAGCGGATTCGAGCGTTCCATCGATCTGTTTACGCCAACACGCATGCCCGCGTCCGCGGAGGAAGTGACGGAGCTGCTGAGATGGCAGCCGCACATGGTTCATTTCATCGGGCACGGCGCCACCCGGGGCGGCCAGAACGTGCTGATGTTTGAAGACGCGCCGACTTGGTACTGGAACACGCAGGAAATGCGGCTCGGCTTCCAAACCGCCAAATGCATGCCGCGCGCGGTATTTCTTAACTGCTGCCGCAGTGGGGCGGAGACCAATGCGCTGCAAAGCGTTCAAGATGTGTTTTCCAACTTGGGCGTGCCCGCGGTCATCGCCATGCAGGCGGACGTAAGGGGCGACCAGGCCGCGAAGTTCAGTCGCGAATTTTACTTGAAGGCCCTGGCTGGCGAAAAGCCCGGCAGTGTCGCGGTGGCGGTTAACAGCGCCCGCCTCAGCCTGGGAGCGATCGCCGAAATAAACTGGGCGCTGCCGACCTTGACACTGGCTGGCGATACAGCCTTGGATCACCAGCTTCGCGCGCCGAGAGCGTGGCCTTCGAGCCAGGATTTCAAAGTTTGCCAGGAATTCGCGAATGCCCGTCTCTTCGCCAATTGTCGGATGGAACGCAGTAAGTTGGTGCACTGGCGTACGCCCATCGACCCGACAGCGAAATCGCCACGGCTGCTGATTCTAAAAGCGCCCGCGAGCTCCGGAAAATCGCACCTGCTGCAGTGGTCCATGGAAAGCTGGGCGGTGGAAGGCAGCCGCATCTGCTACATACGAGTGGATAAGCCCCGAGGCAAGCATACACTGGACTGGCTGGTTCGCCTGCGGGCTGGAGACGTGAAGGACGATGGACCCGAAGAGCAGAGGCTGTTGCAGTTGGGCCTCCCTCCCGAGCCGTTCGAGCCGTTCTATCGCGCCCTCGGAAAGTCTCTCAGTATTGAGCCGGGCCCTGGGCAGATCGCAGCCATCGACGGTTTGCAGACGACCATTCCCGACGACGTGGATGTTGCGCGCCTTTTTGCCCTTTACATCGATGGGCTCAAACAGTGCGGAAATCTGATTCTCGTGCTCGATCAGGTGGGTTACTCTTCCATATCTGAAGATGTGTTCGCGCTGTTCCGAAAGCATTTCTTAAGCCCGATCTCCAAGCTGGAACAAGACGTTCGCGTGGTGCTCGTGGTTCCCGACGAGGACCACAGCAGGTTCAAGTTGGATACCTTCGCCACCGAGGAAGCGCGCGTCGTGGTTTTGGAAATCGAGAGCAACGTTGAGGTGCTGGAGAGCTTGGCCGTAGAGGCTTTAGGATATCCGGAAGACGAGCAAGGGGCGCGCGAAACGGCGCGGAGTTTTCTGAAGAAGAAGGGTAAGAGTCAAGGAGTAGCCCGCCTGTTTTTTTGCAAGGGGCTTGTGGATGACGAGCAATTTCCGAAGCCGGGGCGCATGCGATGAAGCCATCCTTGCGGGCTTTGCTCGATCGTTTGGAGGCGATGGATCCCGACACAACCGCCGAGGAGGCATTTGAGTCTCTCTCCGCGCCTTCCGATACGGTCATTGCCGAAGGGCGCCGGCTGGCCGCCCTAGTGCGAGTGGTAGATGAGGGCTCCTACGGATTTCTAACGAAAGGCCGCGCGGATTTGCCAACGCTCGATCAATTGATCAAGGCGCGTCCGCAAGACTTTCAGCGGGTTCCGCCGGCGGGTTGGGAGATGACCGGCGACACGCGCGAGGTGCTAATGAGGGGGTTCTCCGACCCGGTTTGGCGAAATTGGAACACAAAACTGTTCCACGAATACTTCGAACCGCAGAAGACGCCAGCGGCGGAAATCGAAGCCGTTTACCATGCGGCCGCCGCCGAACCTCCGGCGGGAGGCATTCAGTACTTTGCAGACCGCTACAGCGCGGCGGACGATCGAAATGAGCTATCGCATTGCCGGGCACTGCTCGAAAGCGTGCGGGCGCAGGTCAATGCACGCGGTCAGGAGTTCAACCAGATCTACCGCGACTATACGCGGAGCCTCGAAGCCAGAATGATGTTCGTCGAAGCTTTGCAGAAGACCTCCTTTTACGTAGATCGGAAGGAAGCGCAAGCGAATATTGAGCGCATGATTTCGCGAGAGACCCAGGCGCCCTGGATTTTCCATTTGCACGCCACGGGAGGGTTGGGGAAGACCACCCTGCTAAACCGTACCATCGCGCGCGATCTTGTGCGCCGCCGGATTCCCTGCGCTTATGCGGATTTTGACGACGACGAAGTGAAGCGCGTGGTTTCACAACCCTTCCGCCTGCTGGCTTTGATTCTGCGGCAGTGGACGGCGCAGATGACCGACGAGGTATTCGTTTCGGCGGCAAACGGTCTGAAGGGTCTTGATGACATTCATTTGTGGGACAACGGAATGTTGGGAGGCCTGCGCCTGCAGTTGCAGGGAGCTCAGGCAAGCTTCCCGCAGTTGATGAACCGGCCCATTGTAGTGATGCTCGATACGCTGGAAGAGTTAACGTTGTCCCGTGCCGCATGGCTCAAGGGATGCATTGAGGCCCTAGCTTCCCTGCATGAGTTTCTGCCGAAACTGACTCTGATTCTGTCGGGCCGCTATAACATGGCGGAGCGCGGGCAGGATCTTCCACCGGAGACAGCGCGAATCTATGAGCTGGGACATTTCATCCGGGATGAAGCCTTGGTCTATCTGCGGCTTCGCAAACTTAGCAATCGGGACATGCAGGAAGCAATCCTTGACCGAGCCGCAGCTTCGACGGAGAAGGGCGTTACCTACAACCCCTTCAAACTAGCGTTGATGGCGGAACTGGTGCTCGAGCGCGACGATCTTTCGCCGGATGACGTGCGCAAGCTCCCCAGCGCTGATATCGCCTATCTTGTTGAACGCGTGATTCTACGCATCCAATCGACGCCGCTGCGATGGATGATCCGGTACGCGTCCGTCGCGCGCCGCTTCACACAGGAATTCTTGAAGCAAGTGCTGCTTCCTCCTCTGAAGACGGCCTTGCAGGGCAAGGCGGAAGATCTTTCAACCACGAACCCGGATGAGAGAATTCAAAAATACCTGGACTCTAAAGTTCCCTGGGAACCCAACCCGGCACTTGCTGAGGGCCTCGACGGCGATGCGCTCTGGACGGAATTGAAAGAGTACGCGCGCGCTCGGGGCTGGATTTCGCTGGGCGACTCCAACGACGTGATGCGCCTGCATCCAGAGGTAGTCGACCCGGTCCGGGAATTGCTGCGCCCGGAGCGGGTGTATCGGACGTTGCAGCAGGAGGCGCGGGACTATTTCCTTGAGTCGTGGAACAAATCTAAGCGCGCCGCCGACGCGGTTGAAGCAACGTTTCACGCACGAGAACTGGACGATGGAGGCGCCGAGTCGTTGTGGCGCCACATGCTCATGGAAGCGCAAACGGCAGGGGATTTGCCGGGGGCTTATGAGATCGCCAAGGAAGCCACCCAGTACGTGATTTCTCCTGAGCAGCGAGAGCCCTATTATCCGAAGTGGTTTGCCGAGGCTCACGTCTTCTGCGCAAAGCTTAAGGCGCTCGAGGCAGGGATAGACTTCACGCCTCAGGACGATCGCTGGGACACCTTCGTCGACCACCTCGCAGAAGCCAAGCGGACTCATCCCAAATCCGTTCCAAGTTATCTAGCCGTTCTGGTGAGTGCCGTCCGAGACAACAAGACGGATCTGGATCGAGCGCTGGCTTTGGACGAGGGGCTCACGCAGGAGTCTCTTCCCGCGGAACAATTCTGGCTGCATAGACAAGCGGCCACGTACTTCGAAACCAGTGGAAACACGGCGAAGGCGGAAGAACACTGGATCGCCGCATGCGACACCGCTTCCAGCGCCGGAGTCGAGCAATGGAGCGCGGAATCACAATTGGCGGATTTCTATGTGAAGTCCGGCCGATACAAGAAAGCCCAGGAATCGCTCAAGGCGGCGGCCGCGAAGATGGCGCTAGAAGACCGGCGTAACGCAAGCATGCGCGGCGCGGAGTGGGCTCTCGACCATCACGATCTTAAGGCAGCGGAAAAGCTGATATCTGACGTCCCCCGCGAATTCGTCGACTCCACGTTGCGGCTTCGTTTGGATGCCTATACCGGGACGACGCTGCAGGATTACCGCATGCCGGATGACATTTCGCTTGCGGAACGCGCGCCGCTGGAAAGCATTTTGGGCGAGTGGGAGACGTATTGCCTGAACTTCAGTGCGGCTCGCGAGCATTTCGGTAACGCAAAGAACGCGTACCAGGATCTCCCCCCCCCAACAAGTGGACAAAAGCGCAGCGGCTGGACCAACGTGGATAAGAATATTGAAGCTGGCGTCCGGGAGATCACGTTCACCGCATTCGAAATGGGCGCCTATGACGAAGCAGAGCGGCTCATCGAGAAAGTGTTTGCCATTTCGGACCCCGATCAACGCGCCGCGGTTGAACTGGCACGTGCGTTTTCCGTCATCGGCTTGGGGAAGAAGAAGCTTGGGGAGGCGGCGATTCGAGAAGCGCTGGCGTTGGCTTTCACACCGCGCATGCGCCTGCGCGCCACGATCCTGGCCTTGGCGTTCGATCTGCACCCGGAGCCTCCGTCAAAGAGGAAAATGAAGGCGATGCTGGAAGCGCTCGATCCGCCGAACCTATGCGTGGAGGCGTTCGAGTTTCTTCCTTATTGCAGCGAGCCCTCGAAGCAGCTCGCGAAACTGTTCCGGCCGATCGAAAGCTGGGTGATCGAGAACTTCCACACCGTAGGCGATCTGCCGGGCACAAATTTGAAAGATCTGGCGCGGGTGGCATCCTCGCGATCCGCGACGATAGTGGGTTGGATCGAGTTGCTGGGTTCGAAATTGAACCTTGCGGTCGCACGACTCGAAGATCATCCTGCCCCTGGACAGTTAGTGAAGTTATTGCTCGAGGTGGAAGCGTCTGAGCGGCAGCTTAAGAGGCATTCGTCCACCTACGAGCAATTGCTGTGCCTGGCGCGCACCGCCGGGATGGGAGATGGACCGCTGGGCGCCCTTCTCAAGGTCAAAACCGCCCTGGAGTTGATGCGAGATGGCAAGTCGAAGGAAGCGCGCCGACTCGCGACCGAGGCAGCCCAGGTTTGGTTGCAGCAGCCGGATTCTCGCCGCAGGCGCCATGTGCAAAGCAGTCTGAGACGGCTAGAAGAAACCGGCTGGCCGGAAGTCTCGACGCTTTCGATGGAGGAGCCTGAACGCCAATCCGAGCTCGAAGCGATTCAGCCGCCGTTACAGCTCGTGACCCTTCGCTATCCGGATCCGATGGGTAAAGAAGTCGATTCCGGCCAAACCTTTGAGCTGATTTCGCTCATATTCCAGTGGCAGGAATTTTATGAGAATTTGAAACACGAAGTAAAGCGGCATCCTGCTACTCCTCTCCTTCCCATTCGGGCGATCACCACGCTGGAACACGCGGCGCTGCCGTGGGAGTTCGTGGCATCCTCCTTTACCTTTCCCCTGTTCTGCCGGGGCGTAGTGAATGAGGCTGAGATGCGCACTTCCGGCCCGTTGAGCCGGGGTGTGCTAGTGGTCAAACCCAGCGATGAGGATGACATCGGGTTTTCCACGAACGACATGGCGCATTCCGGTACTGCGATTGAAAAGGTGTACGCCGAATCCGCAAGCGATGCACGTTACGTCAAAACCATGCACGAACCGCAACCCAAGGAACTGCAGGAGGGACTGCAGTCAATCCGACCCGGCGTTATCCACCTAGTGGGCCAGATGGTGGAGGGCACCGGCATCTCGCTCGATTTCGAAGGCGCGGGGAAACGCCTGTTCCGTAGCGCTTCGCAGGCGCGGCTGGAATCGCGCCTGGACCCGGAACGTTTAGTCCGCTACCTGGACGGCCAATGCCCCTTCGTGATCCTCGACATTACGGCACCCGAAAACATCACCGATGTGGTGCGTATGCTGCTGCAGAGGAATCGCTTCGCGGCCGAGTTACTCCGCACCGGGCAGGTTTCCGGGATCCTGGCCACGGGTTTGTGGGGGCCCAGGCAGCGGGGGGCAAAGTCTTGGGATTTGGTGCAATGCGTGCGCGGAAACGGCACCCAGTCCTCACTGTGGGAGACCTTGCGCATTCGCGAGGAACCCAAAGAGCTCTCAGACGCGATTAGGAATCATAGTACCGCGTTGTTCAGCCTCAACCCCTCCCGCAAAATTTTTGGGGTTCCCCAATGACGCTGGCTCAATTTCGCAAGCGCGAGCTGGAAGCCAAGTTAAACAGCTTAGACCAGGATCTCAAGGATTGGGTTGCCAAAACCAATATCGCTCCCCTCGGCCGGCACCGGTCGCAGATGTTGCGTGTGGATGCGAAAATCCGCGGGTTACTGAGCGTGTTTCAGAACAATCTGCAATGGAAGGATGCCTCGGAAGATTCGATCCTGGACAAAGCTGTTACTTGGGAAAAATTGATACTCACAGCGCATTCTGTGTGGGACGTGTTTCGCGACAAGCTCGCCTTGCGGTTGGAGCCTCGTTTCGCGGAAACCTTGGCCGCGTGTGACGACCTGGTGTGGGAATGCTACGAGCCCGCATTGCTGGAATACGGGAAAGGACAGAAGAAGGAAGCGCCTCTGGTGTATCTCTGCAGCACATGGAGTCCTTTTCTGCGGAAGCGCGAGACTTCGTTTGAACAGGAGATCGTAGAGGGACTGGACGCGGAAAAGCAGAGAGATCCGGAGTTGATCAAGGTCCTTCAGCAGTTGCCTGTGCCTCTGCTGGGGCTGCCTTGGTTTCAGGTAAATCACCTGCCGAGCGCGCTGCTGATCGCCCATGAAGTTGGGCACGCGGTGGAAGCCGATTTCAAGCTGCACGACCAGATCCGCACCGCGCTCGATGGCGCACTTTTCGACGCATTCGAGTGGAAGCTGTGCGCGAGCGAAGTCTTCGCCGATCTTTACGGTTGTGTCTGCCTGGGCAAGTATCTAGCTGGTGCCTTGTTGGACATTATGGTGGCAAGCAAGGATACGGTGGCGAAGGATTCGGCCTTCGGCCGTTATCCTCCGCGCGCGACTCGGGCTGCACTCTTGGTGGAAGCGCTCACGCAACTAGGACAGGTGGCGGCGGCGGCGGAAATCCAATCACGGTGGGAAGACGTCTACGGGGCCATCGATTCAGCACCGGAGATTCGCACGGTAGTGACCGCCATCTACGACGGGCTCGGTCTGAAAAATCTGTTGGGCCTACCGGGCGATGTGACGGATTTGGCGGACTACGCGGGCGACGGGAAACCGGTAGCTGAGGAAACCAATGCCCGCCGCCTTTTCTGCGCGGCGCGCGAGGTTTACGAACGCGGCTGCGAAAAAAGAATGGCGAAGGCCGCACCTATCCTGGTGCACCAGATCGTAAACGGGCAGAAGGCGCAATTTCGCTACCGGGGCGCCCCGGTTACAAACGAGGCCAACCTTCAGAATCGGCTGCAGGACGACATGCAAAACGATTTCGAATCCGGCGCCGCGTGGCGCAAAGAACTGGGCTTCGA
Organism: Terriglobales bacterium; assembly: GCA_038229415.1. GTDB lineage: Bacteria > Acidobacteriota > Terriglobia > Terriglobales > Acidobacteriaceae > JANXUR01. The sequence goes on along the minus strand of JBBROM010000022.1, from coordinate 28,631 downwards.
CCTGGATTAGGCCGGAACCCCAGAGAAGCTGGAGTTTTTCCGTCGCGATCTTGACTTCTCCGTCGCCAAAATGCAGAGTGGGCGATTTTGCGCCGGTGTTGGCGGCTGCGGCTGCGAGGACTGGCGAGGGACGGCTCTTCGGCCCCCGGAATGCCATGCGCGATTGGTGAGTCTGGTATAGGAGCCATCGCTTCGCAGTGACTTCTGGCTTTATCTTTTCGTATCGTGCTTGCGCAGTCGGCAAGAAGGTCTCCCTCCGGTCTGCATCTCGCCGACCTGACCTGCGCATGCCCTTAGGCAGTCGATCAAGTGTCGGCACGTTGTCAGTACCCCCAAATGGGTACCGTCCAAAGACTCGAAAGCTAGCAAGCCTAAGCAAGATCGATGTTCAGGATCGTGTGGATTGAAGCAGAAAGTCGGGCTTGTAGTCGGGTGTCGAACCAAATCGAGACTGGCGAGAAAGGGCAGAGGGTCGAGCGTCTTTCCGCACAGATTATTAAGAAGTCGGAGATTACGAAACGTCGCAATCATTGCATAAGATCAAACCGAATCGGGCCGGTTCCACCCAACGCTACCGGTTGATTCCTTGCGTTCATCAATTCTGGCGAGGCACAGATATTCCCCCTTCGTGCGGTTAGGCTGTCGCCTGCCTAGAAGACGACGCACATGAGCGAACAAAGAAATAGACGTTCGACAAATCTCAAAGCTTCTTCAGTGTCCGGTCTCATCAAAACTTCTGAACTTGTTCCAGAATCAGAACAAGCTGATGATTCGTCGCAAGAGCGGTTGACAAGACATTCTATCTGAGTGTAGTTTCCTAACACAATCGAGATTTCAATCGATTGCGCTGTGTCTGACCTCTTATACTGGCGGTCTCTGAGGTAGCCAAGTCGGCGGTGCCCGACCACTGGAATGCCGCAGCGGCCTGAGGGCTGAATCTAGCGGCGATTCATGAACTGCGCCGTACACACCGTTTTGTAGACACGTTTCGTGGTAGTCTGCGCGTCCTGTACGATTTCAGAACCGTTGAGATGGTTTGTAGCCATAACTGTGGTTCAAATTTAAAAGGAGTATCTTCCATGGCGTGTAGGGAACTCGTCGTAAATCTCGCAGTACTTGCACCGAACGATACGCAGCAATTTTCGTTCGGACTTACGCGAGGCTGCAACGCAGATGATACCGAATTCTGGGTCATCGACTTCGTTTTTCGTGATCGCCCCGATATAACCTCCGACTTTCAGGATCGTGTAAAGTTACATGTCCAACTCAACGTTGAGGATAACGCGTCTGCTCAGAAGCTCTTGAGCGAAGGTCTGACCGGGCAGGATATTTCTTTCCTCAGCGGCCCAGTGACGAATCGAGCCCAGAAGCTAGCGACCAGCGGGAACGGTTTAGCAGCAGACGGGACCACGACGGACGCGAAGCTAGCGAACATGGTCCAGGCTGTTGCGGATCAGCACGCGGCGGCATAGATGCAGCGCGGGCGGCTTCTTTCTTGTCTGACCGTGGTTATCGGACTCATGTGCCCGTCCGCGCCTCTCTTTGCCAACGTATGTTCACGCCCGGGCCAGTTCTACGAGATCTACGGCTACGTGGTTACGAAGATCACCGTGCAGTCTCCTCTGGACACTAGTCACTTGGTTCAGCGGTATGCTGACGGCGACGGCCTATCCCTGAAAGTTCGCGGCTCCACGCCTAGCAGCAGCGGGGGGGATTTTGTCAATGCGGCCTTTCTCGAGTCGGCATCCAGCATAGCCGCTTCGTTAAACGCAGCAGACAGGGTGGGCTTGTCTGTAGTCATTCCGATCAAGGACAAGTGCGACGAGATCGCAAAGAGCATCGAGGTGGTTTACCGTGTCTACCATGTGGGCATGCCAGTCCAAGCATTGGGAAGTACTGAGTACTTACAGGCACCACCGGTCCGAATCACTAACAGGAACGGCGCTTGGTTACTATCGACCCAGCCTGCAATAGGATACGACGCCTCACGCCATCTCTTCGCCGGCGGCGATGTGGAACTGCATAGCAGCAAGAAAGCGCCGATCGACGATTTTTACGTAGCGGGATATGGTTCGTCGTCATCGATGCAGCTACAGGCCCATTTCTCAGGCAGCCAAACGTGGCGCAGAGCGCCGATCAGCCTCCTGCAGTGGGGAGTTACATACGTAGACGAGGACCTGCCGACGGGCGCTTACGCCGTCAGCCAGAGACAACTGTCTGCAAGGTTGGCGGCGGTAAGCCAGCCTAACGACAGACTGGGCTTGGTGTTTCACTTCGGCGGAGCAGTAGAGGGTGGTAACCAAAAATCGTCTGGTCTCCCCATCCCCACCTCGGTCGGCGTCTTACGCTCTCCGCTCGGCTCGTTAAAGTTGTACGTTGGCTCTTCATGGACTCGTCATGCCACTTCGTTGACGGGAAGCTATGGACTGCAGTTGGGTACTGCACACTCTGGAGCGGAACTTGATTTTATGAAGCACATTGTTAACGGGTCGGTCTCGACCCGCCTTTTACCAATTTCTCATCATCCGTTGAGCCTCGATGCGGACTTCCGGGCCGGATGGTTGATCTCTCAGGGAAGAATACCGATTTCTGCGCGTTTCTTCGGGGGCGATATCTCCACCCCTTTCATCGCGGGAGATCCATGGGGAATTCAAAGCAACCCAATCCTGCGCAGTTTTCCGGGCTTAACTTTTGCGCCCTCGCAAGGTCTTTATGGCGGTACGTCATTTGCCTCGGTCAGCACCAACATCTCCTACCCAGTCTGGGTAAAGCCTTTGGTCTCGGACGAGATTGGACAAGAAGTCACACCGGCCCTCGTGGGGCAGCTAAACACGGGCGAAGCTCTATTGGCGGACTCTTACGTGGCCGACGGTGCAGCTTACAAAGCAATCGAGTCTTTGCTATTGACACATCAGCCGTCAATGCGCGACCTTCGCGGGCGGCTCAATGAGATCAAGAAGGAGTCGGCAGCGTCACGCGTTCTTCTCGGTGCCATATCCGATACCTTCGATGATCTAGACAACGCGGATGGCTATCTCGGCGAACTCAATAAGCGGACTTCTCCCGATGCGATGCAACCCGTTCGATCCCTTCTGGTGGGGGAAGCCCACTTAAATAGCTGTCTGTCTGCACTGGCCGGTGACGTTGATGCTGTTGAACTTGCGATGAGTGGAGCAGTACAGTCGGCAGATCGCCGTTATATCCACGGTGTCGCGATGGAATTCCGAGATCTACAAGCGACAGCCCTGGCGCAGTTAAACGCCATAAATCGCAGCGCGGAAGACGCAAAGGCAAAAAAGAGCCTTGAGTATCCGAGGCACATTCTCCGCGAGCTGACAGACTCCATCAATCTATCTTCGATCAGCCCAACACTCCTTTTCGACGTGGCGCGCCTTGGGCCCCGGCCATCAACGGGGCGAAGCGACCTGCGCTATGGTGCTGGTCCCGCGATACGCTTTGGACTGATCAACCTCGATTTCACCGTAGGCTATTCCTTCAACGTGCGGCGGCGGCAAGGAGAATCGCCGGGCGCGGCGGTATTCGCTTTGAAATTTGAGAACCTCTTTTAGCTAGGGCGCGGCGTAATACGAACCCGCGCCGCAGCTGGGGGGCACGCCCGCACTTGAAGCTGTGCCTCGCCAAAATGAAAAATACGCTGTTTGGCAGCGAGTTGACTTGTGCCTCGCCAAAATGAAAATTGGGCAGGTCAGCAGGGGCTTTGACTGCCCCGAGCCATTTCCCAGAGGGCTGACCGCTCTTCGACAGATGCCGTCGGAGCCTTCCGACGACCGTTAGCATGCGGAAGAACAGATCGAACGCATGGGTATCCGCGCGCGAATCGCGCTGTTTCAACTCCTGGAATGGTCACGCCGAGCTAAGCTGCGATTTCGTAGCGATGATGCAACCCGCCGAGCCGTGGAAGAGCAACGACCTTGGTCGGGACCGGGAACGTCGAAGCAGCGGTTCGCATAACGGGCGTCTTGTGCCTCGCCAAAATGAAAAATAGGCGGTTTGCAGCCTGTGTTGCCGACTGCGGAACGGGTTTCTTAGGACTGGGAACGTTTCGACGTATGTTGTCGCTTCCCCGGCACGTGTGTTTTCGGATGTATAAGCGCGTGGAGAGCATGGGTATCCGCGCCCCGAAATGGGGCAGTTTCAAGTCCCGCCGCGCTCACCCAGTTGCGGCTAAGCCGCAATCTCGTAGCGATGATGCAACCCACCGAGCCGCGGAAGAGCAACAACCTTGCCTGAGACTGACACTTGTGGCGCGGCGGTCCTCGTGACGGGCGTCTGTTTCCCCAAGGTCATGTGCGTCCGGTCCTCGTTGTAGTAGCGAACGTCGTCACGAACCAGCCTGCGCAGATGTCGCTCGTTCAGTACGATCACGTGATCGAGCAATTCTCTGCGAATACTTCCCACCCAGCGTTCCGCAACCCCGTTCTGCCAAGGACTGCGAAAGGCTGTGCGCACCGACGTTAGACCGAGCTCCTTGATGGTGGACAAGACCTCCGCCGAGAACTTGGCATCGCGGTCGAAGATCAGGAACTTGCAGGAAGACTCGAACTGCCAAGTCTGCCGGAGCTGCAGTGCAGTCCAGAAGCCACTCGGGTTCGGCGTCACGTTGTAATGCAGAATAGTTCTGCGGTCGTACCCGATGACGAACAAACAGTGCAGGACCCCTAACGTCAGTGTAAGAACCGTAAAGAAGTCCATCGCAGCGATGCTTCCCCGATGGTTCTTGAGGAAAGCGAGCCACTGCTTGGCGGGATCAGGATTGCCGTGACACCGCTTCACCCATCGAGAAACCGATCGCTCGGACACATCGAAGCCGAGCATGAGCAGCTCGCCGTGAATACGCGGAGCGCCCCAAGTCGGGTTCTCCGCAACCATTCGCTGAATCAGATCGCGGAGATGTTTGGTCAGGGGTCTCCGTCCCACGCCACGCTGCTTGTGCCTCGACAACCACGCCCAATAGAGGCGGAAGCCGGCACGATGCCAACGGATGACCGTCTGTGGCGTGACGACGATGAGGGATCTCTTCCATCCCGACCAAAACCGCCGGAGAGCTAGCCAGAAAACCTTCTCGGCTAGGCCCAGCCTTGGGCGAGGTCGCTTTGCGTGAAGCGCGAGCAATTGTTGTCGAAGGGCGAGGTTTTCCAGGATCAGGTCTTCACGGGATCGAAGGCAGGCTACCAACTAGCCGAGAAGATGACGAAGTGACGCGATCATGACATAGAATCATACCCAATCGAGCGGGGCTCTCAGGCGCTAACCGATTGATTCTATTGCGTGCGTTAATTTTGGCGAGGCACAGGGCCAGCGCGTCAGATCTCCCCGAAAAGCCTGACCAGGAATTGGCGCAGAATGAGGCATGCGACGTTCAGGCGACGGGAATCTTTGAAAACGGTTATGAGTGAAAAATCGCAACATTACTCAGGAGTGCGAAAAGAAGTTTCTGGCCGCATTCCTCCGTTCGCGAGTTAGTGGATCAGTTCGGCATTACCGGCACTGAGCGTAATAGTATTGTCCCCGGCTTTCAGCGTGGTTGGAACATCCCAGATGAGCGGACCGTTGGGACCCACGGCAGAGCAGAACACGAAATAATTACCCGCCGGGACTGGCACCGCAAGCACGATTTTGCCCGAGCTGTCGAAGGTGCCCTTGCCCACATAGTACGGGTGCATCGCCGCTGCATAAGTCGGGCAGCTCTTGGGAGGAAGGCAGTTGGCTGCGTATTCTATGGCGGCCCTCCCAGGGGTTTGGTTGGCTGCTATTGGCGCTCCGATCTTGCGGAGCACCGTATCTAATCGCTCAGTCATCAGGGTGACCCCTTTCCCGGCAAGCGGGTTACTGGCGCCGGGAAACGACGAACTGATCGCGAGCCTCATGCTCGCTCCATCCGCAGCCACAGCCGGCGCGGGCGTGGCCGCGGAGGTGGCGACGGAGGTTGCGGGTGTTGCGCCGGTATTCGGCCGGAAGGTGCCCACATCGCAAGTTTCGCTGTGTTGCGCGAACGCGATATCGTCGCCGTTCATTCCGGTGACCAGTCGCCCGTGGACCGTGGTACTTCCAGCACCGCGCAAAGAGTTGTCCGGCTGCAGCGCGAGGGTGAAAGGACCGCCGGAGTTCTGAACGTGAACCAGCAGCGCGTCCGGCGTGTTATCTACTGTGTAAGGCTGGCGGACATGGGCCTGGCCACAATCGATGACGAGCGAGTTTCCACCGAAGTCGAGCAGAAGTCTTCCGTCACTATACTTTCCGGTCATGCGCAGGCCAACGCCGTCGCCGAGGGGAGCGCCGCCGCCGGGAGCCATCATGTCAGCCAGCCCGGTGATCATGCTAGTCATACCCGAGTTGTCGGCAGGCTTTGCCCCAGCGGGCGCGCGTTTGGGAGCAGGAGGCATGGCGAGCGATCCAATGGCACAGCGCGCCACGGCGGGTGAATAATCGGGCACTTGACTGACGGTCTGGCACGGGCCGTTGCATTGGTCTGGTGCGGCGCGAAAGCCGTTGATCATCTGGGTAGTTGTGACGGTGTGATAGCCAGTGATGATGAGGCCTTTTACGTCGACTAGGCCGGGACCAATCAATTCGCCATTTGGGCGCATCGTCAACACGATCGGGCTAGGTGTGTTATCAATCGTGACCCTGGTCGAGCCCGGCCGCTTGTCGATGGTGTAGCTGTGCTGGTCGTCGACGAGCTTGCCGCAGCTATTAATGAAAACTCCATTTTCGCCAAAGCCGAGCCTGGTAACAACGGCGGGGTTTTTGTAGACCCCGCTGAGGACTACACCGGCCCTGCCCGATCCTATGAATTCTTCCTGGGCTTTGGCTCCAAAGCCGATTAAGTCCATCAAGCCGGAGGTCAGGCCTTTGCCCATGCACCCGGCGTTGGAGCCGCCAAGTTCCAGACAACGACGTGTGGCAACGGCGGTCGGGTCGTTTGAGAGTCCTCGAGTTCCCGATATCTGCTTGTCGGCAGCCTGCTGGGCCGCACTGTCCCGCTTGTAATCGGCCATTTCTTGGTCGTAGTGTCTCTGCCCGGAGGCGGCCAACCCGGCCTCCGCGCCTTTGTAGGCAGCGGCGGCCTGCTGGCCTTCGAGCTGCTTGATCCAGTCCAGTGCGTTGTTGATTTCGTACACACCTTCTTTCTGCTCGAGGACTCTCACTTCGGCAGGAGTGTGAGTCTTGGTGAAATCCTGCGAAAGCTGGTAGGCGGCGAGGCGGTAATCGCCTCTCAGCTTCTGCTCACCGGCCGTGTAAGGACCGCGGTAGTCGCGGTTCAGCTTGATGCGCTCGATGTAGGTTTGCAGGTAGGAGAAGATGGCGACCTGACGCGCGATAGTGTCGGTGGGGTCGGTGCCCTTGAGTTGCGCTTTAACCTTTTCAACGGAGGGGAGAGCGTCGGTGTAATTTGCGTTGGCGGTCTGTGCAGGCGCGGACGCCCAAGGGAGCAATACCAACGCGACGCAGGCCAGCGAGATATGAAACGGGAACAACACGCTCCGACTGCTCGACTCGTGGTTCATGGGCCGTAACCTCCATAAGATCTCTAGTCCACGTGCATCGTGTTTAGCAGTGCCGCTCGCCGGGCAGCCCAGGGCACCCGCGTTCTAAGCACTGACGCCGCCGCAATATGGGCAACGGATGCGCCCGCTACTCATGCAGTAAGAGCAGGTTTGCATTTGCGCGACTTCGTGAGCAGTGGTTGGCTGTGTATACCAACTCCCGCGACCCTGACAGTGCGAACACGTCATGGATCCAGTTCCTCCACATTGACCACACATCCGGCCTTGCGAAGAAGTGTCCGCGGTCTGCGGGGCGCCCATCGGCCCTTGGCCGGACGGCAATACCTTTGCCAATCTCAGCGTCACCCAGGGCACCGGGTTTAAACCGAACGCGTTGACCATGAGCAGGATCCATACGACAACGGTCCAGGCAAGGAAGAAGTTCATAACGAAGAAGCGCCCGAAGGAAATAGGAATCTTCTTGCCCGACCGTAGGCGAATCCACGCGACGATGCTGGGAAGAAAGTACATGAACCACTGCGAAAGTGCGCTGATGAAATGCGTCATGGGCGCTCCAGCTAAGTTGAAATCAAGATCATAGATCGATGGGCGTCGCATTGCGCTCACCCAACGTGATTCAATTAGAGCCAAGCTCTAAGTCGACCTTGACCACACGAGATGATGAGTGTAGGAGGTGTCGGCCAAGACGTAGAAGGTTCCCGAGCTCCGCTTAACATTCAATACTCGCCGTACCGTTCCCGTCAAATCCTGTTTCTGTTGCTAGCCTTGCTTTACAAACTAATGCTATGCTGTTGGCGCTATGACTCGCTCTGCGTCGGGTTTGCTCCTGCTGGTGTTTGCGGCGTCCTCCCTCCTTGCAACGACTCCCCCTGTGATCGAGCATCCGTGCAGGCAACCGGTTCCAAACGCGCGCTGCGGGTCCATCCAAGTGCCGGAGAACCGTGCACGGCCGCGCAGTCGCATGATCTCCATTGAATTTGTGCAGGTGCGCAGCACGGCAAAACATACGGAGCCGGACGCCTTCCTCGATGTGTCCGGAGGGCCAGGTATTCCATCCACGCCATCTGCCGGATTCATGGTTCCCATATTCGCCTACGTTCTGCGGCATCGCGATCTCGTGATCTACGACCAGCGGGGAACCGGAGCTTCAAATTTCCTGCATTGTGATCTGCATGAGGGAATGAGCGCTTCAGAACGGGCGGACTTCCTTCCCGAACAGGCCGTCCGGGAATGTTATCGGAGCACCTCGGCGCGAGCGGATGTTGCGCAGTACAACACGGCGGCGAGTGTACAGGACCTCGATGATCTGCGAGCGGCTCTCGGCTACGACAAGCTGACCCTGCACGCGCTCTCGTACGGCACGACCCTGAGCCAAGCCTACATGCAGGCTCATCCGGAACACGTGCGGGCGGCGATCTTCGAGGGGGCCGTCCAACCGGGTATGCGCATTCCGCTCGGCTTTGCCGTGGGAATGCAGAGAAGCCTGGAGGGTGTTCTCGACGATTGTCGGCATGAGCCTGATTGCCATGCTCTGGCGCAGAAGATAGATCTCGACAGATTCGCGGGAATCGCCAAATTGACCTTCCAAGAAGGCGGTGTGACGATCCGAGTGACTTCCGGCCAACTGTTTGAGGCTCTCCGCACGCTGCTGTACGACGCGGATAGCGCCCGCCGGCTTCCGCTAATCCTGGGTGAGTTGAGCCAGGGCGACAAGAGCAGCCTGGCGGGCCTGTACGAAGCGATGGATCGCGATGATGCCGCTTTCTCCTGGCCACTTTGGTTGAGCACAATCTGTGCCGAAGACACGCCCTTCATCCCTGAGAGGCTGATCGCCCCTGCAACGCGCAACACACTGGCGGGGGACTACCGAATCCGCCAGCAACAGAGGGCCTGTAGATCATGGCGGGTCCCGAAGCATGATCCCGCGATCGGAAAGCCCGCGAAAATCCCGATCCTACTGATGGAAGGTAAATTCGACCCGGTCACGCCGCCGTGGAAGCAACAAGACCTGCTGCGTTATTTTCCAGTGGGCCGACAGATTGTGATCCCGCACGCCGGCCACCTCCTCGTCGGCCTCGAAGGCATCGAGTGCATAGACATGATCGAGGATCAGTTCTTGACGAGCCTTGACCCGAACGCGCTAGATACGAGTTGTCTGAACGGTGTCCGCCGGAAACCATTCCTACTGACGGAAGAAGGCGCGACGCATTGACGTTGTGCCTCGCCAGAATGGAAAATAGGTGGTTTGGAGCCGATGGTGGAGGTCGAATACCGGGCTCCTAGGAGGCGTGACTACGATCCGCGCATGGAGAGCGAGCAATTGTTGCCGGGGCGAGGTTTTCTAGGATTAGGTCCTCACGAGATCGAAAGCAGGATCTCCACCAGCCCAAAAGATGACGAAGTGACGCGATCATGACATCAAATCATACCGAATCGGGCGGGGACCATCCGGCGCTAACCCATTGCTTCCATTGCGTGCGTTAATTTTGGCGAGCCACAACTTCTCCCGTCCTGCCGGGAACGCGCAATCATTTTTGCCGTGTGTTCAGCTGTTCAAGCTTTTGCTTCAGCTGTTCAAGCTTTTGTCCAGCTTCGCCGAGCTTGCCTTCCGCTGTCAGCCGCTGATAGTCAGCTAGGTCTTTGGCGGCTCCGGTAATGAGTGTGTTCAACTCCGTTCCAGGCTTGGCAGCGGATGTGCCGACGCTTCGTCCAGGTTCAACGGGGACAGTTGCGGCGCTCAACGACGAGGTTTCTCCGCCAAATAGGGACTTCATCGCCGACTCGAAGGTTGGTCCGTATGCAAGTCGGTCTTGCAGCGCGAGTACCACCAGACGCAGCTCTGGCATCGGGCTTCGTTCGGCCTGTAGGTAGATCGGCTCCGCATACAACAGTGCCCGCCCGCACGGAATCACCAGCAGAGTGCCGCGCCGCACATGAGAGCCTTGCTGATTCCACAACGTCAATTGTCCGGAGAGCTGTGCGTTCTGGTCGATTCGCGCTTCGATTTGCAATGGACCGTCGACTAGCTTCGTCTTCGGGAAGTCGTAGACGAGCGACGTTCCGTACTGCGCACCGTCGCTGCGCCCCGCGATCCAGCCGATTAGATTGTTCCGGTTGGCTGGCGTGAAGGGCAGAATTTGCACGAACTCTACAGCGGTTTCCCCCGGCAATTTCATGAGTACGAAGTTCGGTTCCATCCCCTGCGTCTTCTGCTCGCCGGACGCACTCAAGCCGACCTCGGAAGCGACAGTCCACAGATCTTCGCGGTTATAGAACACGGCCGGCTCGGTCATGTGATAGAGGCCGTACACCGCCGCCTGCATCTTGAGCAACAACTCGGGATAACGCACGTGTTTGCGCAGCGCCGCGGGCATGGCTGACGCATCTTTGAAGAGCGAAGGAAATATCTCGCGATACGCCGCGATGATCGGGTCCTGCGCGTCAAACACGTAGAACGTTGTGGTGCCATCGTAGGCGTCGATGACCACCTTCACGCTGTTCCGCATGTAGTTGATGGGATTGCCGTTGAGAGGATAGTGGCTCGAGTACGGATAGCTGTCTGAAGTCGTAAACGCATCCATCATCCATGACAGCCGGCCATCCTCGCCCACCACGATGTACGGATCCGATTCATAAGTAAGGAATGGCGCCAGCGCTGTCACGCGGTCGCGCACGTTGCGACGCATCAGTAACCGACTCTGCGAGTTAATGTCATCGCTGAACGGCAGCTTCGTCAGGTCGCCTTGGTCGAACGCGATGAGGATGCGACGCAAGAATCCGCCGAGAAGAATGCCGCCGTTGCCCTCATAGGACGTCAGGTTGTTGGTCTGGCCCTGCGGATAATTGAATTCCTGTTGTCTCGTCTTTACGTATACGTCGGTGTTGGTCAGCTCGCCAAAATAGATCTCCGGGCGGGTTACGGCGATAGTCTTCACCGTGCTCTGTATGGGCATGTTACTGAGGATCAGTGTCGGCAGCCCCTCGGAGGTGAACCCATTCACTGGATTCATGGTGATGCCATAGCCGTGGGTGTAGATGAGCTTTTCGTTGATCCAGTTGCGGCTGCTCTCCGGCAGCTTATCGACGCTCAGCTCGCGCGTAGCAAGCATGACCTGCCGCATGGTGCCGTCAATTTCATAGCGATCAATGTCAATGTCGGGAAAATCATAGTAGGTACGGATTTCCTGAATCTGGCGCAGCGTATCTTGGAGTGCGTGCCAATCCCAGAGCCGGATGTTTTGCAACGTCGCCTGATTGTTCGCCGGGTCGGTCGCCTCGACGGTCGTCTCAGCGGGAAATTCGCGCTGCGAGATCCGGTCCAATCCATAGGCCTGCCTCGTCAGCTCGATGTTGTTGGCAATGTAAGGCCGCTCGCGAACCAGCTCGTTCGGCTTCACGACGAAGTTGCCGACATACCAACCGATTACCTGAAGGGCGACATAACAGACTATGGCTGGAGCGATCGACGCCGCCAGCCAGCGCACGCGCGGCACTGACGCGACATTGATGGATGCGATGGCACTCCCCAGAATGAGCGCTACGCACACCACAAGCAAACCGGTCAGCATGACGTGCGCGTCGGTGTAAGTGACGCCGCTAAAGATCGTATGCTCCTCGAACAACGCCTCAAACCGGCTCAGATAGACGCGCATCGCGAGGACAAGCAAAAAGAATGCGAACGCAAAGGAAAACCCGCGCCAAGGCAGTGGCATCGAACTGCCTCCTTGACCAGAGAATGCCCGGAGGCTGCCTGTGATCAGAATAAAGAAGACGGCAATGCCACAAGCAATCACCGCCAGCGTCAGTAGCCACCCCGAAATCAGCTGCCAGGCGGGGAGGCTGAAGAGATAGAAATGCAGCGACTTACCGAAGATCGGATCAACAATCTCGCCGGTTGTGCGTGGCGCGTAGCCGTAGAGCGCGAACGTCAGCCATTTCCCCGCCATGCTAGCGCCGGATGCCGCAGCAACCAGCAGCGCAATAACGAGAGCGATAAGACGAATGATGCGCTCGACTGGCAATTTCACTGGCTGGTTGGCGATGTAGATGATGCCACCGCTCAGCAAATCGGGCTGGTACGCTCGTCGTAGCGCCAGAAACCATCCGTACAGGATGAAAAATGTGGCAGCGAAAAATGAGGCAAAGACCGCCCAGCGAAAGCTCAGCGTCGTTCGGAACACGTCTCCATACCCGAGCGATCCGAACCAAAGGGCGTCAACGTAATACGATATCGCCGTCCCGCCGCCGAGAATAATGATCAGAACGAGGGCGACAGCGAGGAAAGAGCGGCGGCGGCGTGGCGCAGGTTTCCGCCACTCGATGGACTCAGGCATTGTGCTACTCAGCTTTCACCCGCGCATTCGTCTACGATTCCAGCTACCGGAGATTGTACCGCGTCTGCAATTGGGAACGAGACCAGCACCTTGCCATCTCGTCTTGCTAAAGGGCTAACCAGAAGACTTTGTCCGAAAGGCCCAGCCTTGGGCGAGGTCGCCTCGCATGGGGCGCGAGCAATTGTTGTCGAAGGGCGAGGTTTCCAAGATCAGGTCTTCACGAGATCGAAGGCAGGCGAGCAGCACGTCCAAGAGATGACGAAGTGATGCAATCATGGCATAAAATCATACCGAATCTGCTTGCACCGATCTAGCGCTAACCGATTGATTCCATTGCGTGCGCTAATTTTGGCGAGCCACAACAACAGCTGATCTGGACAGGCAATCGCTAATTTTCAATCCGACATAAGACAAACATTGTCTTCCCTGCAGCGTTGTGGGCAATGATGGACGACGCCGTCCTCGCTCCGTGCGGACTCTTGGCTTTAAATCCAACCTCAACGGTGCGACTTGCACCGATGCCAGTATGCCCCAAACCAAACTACCGCGAACCCGTCTAAAGAAGGTAGTCGAGGACTATTAGCTACTGGTGCCTTGGGTAGCACCCCGACCCTAAGGGAGCCGGCATGCGCAGCGAAATGACGAAATTGATTCTTCTGGTGGGCGCTCTTTGCTCAGCAGGTCATGCTAATGATGATGTGAAGATCTCCGTCGACGAGATTGTCGAGCGCCACATCCAAGCCATCGGCGGCCACAAACGGCTCGACGCCATCCATTCCGTCAGCACCCGCGGGGAATATCGTGAAAGTACTTTCTCCTTTCCGGATGCCTTCATGGCCCGAATGCGCCCTTACTACAAGACCATCTGCGACCCGCGCAAGGAGTTGGGTGATGTTTGCGAAGGATATGACGGCAGCGCATGGGAATGGTACAGAGATCCCGGCGTGGTCCTGCGCACGGTTGGAGCCGCCGCCGCTGCGGCGCGTCATGGAACCGATCTCTTCGACTCCTTGGTGGACTACAAATCCCAGGGAACAAAAGTGGAACTCTTCGGATCCGAAACCTTCGACGGTAAGTCTGTCTACAACCTGCGTGTCATTCTCGCTGATGGTTTCGAGAAGCACCTGCTGGTTGATCAGCAATCGTTTCTGATTGTTGGCGACCGGCGAGCTGCGCCCATCCATGCCTTTGGCGAGCCCATCCGCTCCGAGAACCGAATCGGCGACTACCGCGAGGTTGACGGCGTGCTCTTTTCCTTCCTGGTCGTTGAGGTCGAGATCAGCAGTCGAAAAGAACTGAACAGATTTACCACTCAGTCCCTCGCCACCAATGCAAACTTGGATCTGTCCTTCTTCCAGCCGCCGCAGTACGTCCGCACTCCCTTGCAGCAGTTCCTCGAGCAGCTCTACATGGAACGGTCCGACCCGGTTTCCCTGCTGTTCACGTATCGACAATTTCGCGCGGCCAACCCCGCCCTTGATACGCGGGATGCGGTGGAATTCATTGGCTATCAAATGGTCAAGATGGCCGACTTTAAGGGAGGTGTAGAACTGCTGAAAGCTAACGCTGTCGACTATCCCAAATCTGCCAGCGCCCAGTATGGACTAGGTCGAGCTTACAAAGCAGGCGGCGATCTGGAGAAAGCGCGCGATGCATTTTCTCACGCGCTGCAGGTTGATCCCGGCTTCAAGAGAGCTTCTGATGGCTTAAATGCACTTCGCTAGGAAACACTCTGAGGGCAGGCTGTGCCTCACCAAAAATTAGTGAACGCAATGGAATCAATGGGTTAGCGACACCCTACGCTTCCGCAACGCGCATGGCGAGACTGCTTGTAGGCGATTCTGAGACGGTCGCGCATCGGCTCGGCGTGTGATTGTTCAGTGTTCAAGCTGTGCCTCGCCAAAATTAACGCGCACAATAGAATCAAGCCGTTAGCGCCGGATGGCCCCTACCCGGTTCGGTATGATTTCATTCCATGATTGCGTCACTTCGTCATCTTCTCGGCGTTGTTCTCGCTTCACCGCGGATACGCATGCTCACGGGACGCCTATACGCCCGCAAACACACATCGCCAAGGAAGCGACAACATACTGTGCCTCTCCAAAATGAAAAACAGGCAGTTTGGGTGCGATGTTGGCAGCTCTGGGCCGAGTTTCTAAGTTGTGCCTCCCCAAAATGAAAAATGGGCGTTGTGGGCCTTTGTCGGGCGGCTGCGGACGCGGGTTCCGACGACTGGAACGTGTGCCTCGCCAAAATGAAAAATAGGCATTTTTGTGTAGGTCAAAGCCTCCAAGAGCCCCAAAGTTCAACAGGCGCAGACCTGTGTCCTCAGTTCGTCCCAGGCGACTGCGTCAATCATCACTGTCAACTCCGGTCCATTTTAAGGTCTTAGGTGTGGCTCGCCAAAATTAACGCCTGACCCTCCGGGCGAGACAATCCGCGTAGTCCGGGGAAGCTGGCAGAAACCAAGTCTGGGGAGACATCTGGCCCCTGCGGGCTACCCCGGTTTCAACAACCGATATTTGAAGTGCCCGGCAATATGTTGCCGGGCACTTTGCTTTGCGGACTACTTGCTGCCGCAGGTGTAGGTTGTAGTGACTGTAGCGATGGTGTCCCACTGGTCGCTGTTAGGGGCGTTCGGCGCTGTGGTGTAGACGCAATTCCCGGGATTCGTGGCCGTGACCTTGCACTTGGCCGGATCAGGGCAGACTCCGGCTGGCACGGCGGCCTTCGCCGCTGCACAGGCCGCGACCCGCTCCGCAGCCGCAGGTTGCCCTGCAGGACATCCCAAACAGGTGGACTTACCAGTAGAAGTAGTAGCGGCGGGGTCGGAGCAGCACGAGACTAGTCCGAGTGCCAAGGTGAGAACCAGCAACATTCGAAGCATCTTAGACCTCCTTTTCCAGATAACACCCGTAGCTTAGGCCCGGTTACCTGCGCTGGCAAGACAAAACATCATTATTTTGCATGGTGTGCCTCGCCAAAATTAACGCAAGCAATGGAATCAATCAGTTAGCGCCGGAGAGCCCCCGCACGATTCGGTATGATTCTCTGCCATGATTGCGAAGCTTTGTCATCTTTTCGGAAACCACCTCGCACTGCCAGATTTCGGCAAGTCAATTTTTCCTTTTGGGGGCGGATCGTTGCCTGCACCTTCCCGCCAATCTCTTCGTAACTGCGGCCTAACCTGGAGTGCCCGGCCTTTTTCGTACCAGTTCTCATGAGAGAGACTGTAGGAAAAGGAGCGAAAGATGGCAAGAGGAAAGAAGCATACCGCGGAGCAGATCGTGAGTCTGTTGCGGCAGATTGAGGTGGCGGTGGCGAACGGCAAGACGACGCCGGTGGCGTGTCGGGAGAATGGGATCACCGAGCAGACGTACTATCGCTGGCGGAAGGAATATGGCGGTTTGCAAGTGGACCAGGCGCGGCGGCTGAAGGAACTGGAGCAGGAGAACTCGAAGCTGAAGCGGCTGGTGAGTGAACTGAGCCTGGAGAAGCTGGTGCTGAAGGACATCGCCTCGGGAAACTTCTAAGCCCGGAACGACGGCGCTGCGCGGTGGATCATGCGCAACAACGAGGCATGGGTGAGCGTGGGGCGTGCCGATTGGTGAACCAGCCACGCGGCACGCAACGCTACCAACCGACGCAGCGCGAAGACGAAGATCGACTCACCGCGGCCATCGTGGAGTGGGCCAGCCAGTATGGACGCTACGGCTACCGCCGCATCACGGCACTGCTGCAGCGGGATGGTTGGCAGGTTGGCAAAGACCGGGTAGAGCGGATCTGGCGTCGCGAAGGGCTGAAGGTTCCGCAGAAGCAGAAGCCGCGCGGGCGGCTGTGGTTTCACGACGGATCGTGTGTGCGGCTGCGGCCGGCGCACACCAATCACGTATGGTCTTACGACTTCGTGAGCGCGAGGACGCATGACGGAAGGACGGTAAGGATGCTGAACCTGATCGACGAACACAGCCGAGAGTGCCTGACGATCCGGCCGGAACGGAGATGGAGTTCGGCGAAGGTGATCGAAGCGCTGGCCGACGTGATGGTAAGGAAGGGGGTGCCGAAACATCTTCGCTCCGACAACGGTCCTGAGTTCGTCGCGAAGGATCTGCGGAAATGGCTCGCCGGAACGGGAGCGAAGACGGCCTATATCGAGCCCGGCAGTCCCTGGGAAAACGGCTACTGCGAGAGCTTCAACTCCAAGCTGCGGGACGAGTTCCTGAATGGCGAAATCTTCTACTCCATGAAGGAAATCCGGATCCTGGCGGAACGGTGGCGTGTTCACTACAACACCGTCCGCCCCCACTCCTCGCTGGGCTACCGCCCGCCTGCGCCAGCTGCATGGGTCACCCAAGCTTCCCAGGCGGATGGAAAAGTGGAAAGCAAACTACGCTTCCCACTTTCCCGCCCGACTACTGCGACGTTATAACCAACCCAAGTGATGCGCTACACTAACAATCGAACTGGTACAAAAGATCGGGCATACCACCAGTGGGCTGCCTGAAGGCGATCGAGGTAGGAACGACAGTTGGTGAAAATAGACGAGATTCGTGAAAAAGCGGATCATCGCGAGCAACAAGACGGCTACAAACGCACATATTGCGCCGATGAACACCGAGATGGCTGCAATCAGGATCAGTCTTTGGTTAGCGGCAAAATCTCCGCGGACTTTCATTTTCGGATTTCTTCTTTCTCGCTCTCAAAGAAGAGCTCTGGCGATTCTTCGGAAAGACCTGCGTTCATGACAACGAGCTCGAGGAGAGCTTCCAGATGCACTCGCTGTTTCTGAGGTAGTTTGTCGATGGCCAAGATCAACCGCTCTTGGGCTGTCGGTGGAGCCTTCTTGAGGAATTCGCGGCCCTTCGCACTCAAACCGAGATCTAACCTTCTTGCGTCTGCCTTCGAAGGCGTGCGAAGGACGAGACCTCGGTCGACGAGCCGGCTCACGACGACTGAAACCGAGCTTTGATGGGTCAGAGTGCGCTTGGCCAGTTCATTCAGAGAGAGACGAGTAGATCCAGCCAGTTTTTGAAGGACAAAAAGCTGGGCCCCGCTGATTCCCAGACTATTTTCGGCATTTTTGGATGAAACCCGCAACCCTCGGACAATGCGGCGAATGGAGTCCAAAATCGACTGGCTCGCAGATTCAGGCGGCAAAGATTCGGGATGCACTCTCAAGGTGGGCACGGTTCCTGAAAACATATGGTCTCCCATATAATTACAGAAAACGAGCAAAAAGAAAAGCCTTCGACCTGCTGTTGTTGTGCCTCGCCAAAATCAAAGATAGGCGGTTTGGAGGCGATCTTGGCGACTGTGGGTCGAGCTTTTCAGGCAAGGGAACCGTCGACGGGCATTTTCGCTTCGAGGCCAACGGACGTTTGGCAGTGGTAAAAGCGGGCAGGTGAATGGGTTGTGCCTCGCCAAAATGAAAAATGGGGAGTTTTAGGTCGATTGTGGACTCTCGCGCAACCGAGTTATGGCGGCCTGATTGATATTGGTCTGTCTCAATGAGCGGGTGCAGTCTAGCCGAGTGTAGGCGATTCTGTGTCGGTCAAAGCCTCCAGAATCCGCAGAGCTCAACAAGTAGAGCCCGGCTCAGCGCAACAGATTCATTTCAAAGCACTTGGAATCTACCAAGATCAATAGATTTCCATAAGGCTCGAAATCTGCTTTGGGAGCAGGATGTCGGGGGTTCGAATCCCTCCGCCCCGACCAATCTTTTCAATCAGTTAGGCCGCGCTTCTGTTTTTTCATCCTCAGCACTGTAGGCAATTTTGAGGATGAGCAGGATTTTCTGATTTTCCCTCGAGCATTTCTGTCTGCAAATCACTGCCGGATTGCCGCGTGAAACCCCCCTGCGTAGGCTGTGTCCTTTCCTTATGGTATCCAGGCACATGTTTGGCCATTTAGGAGTCGCGCTAGGGAATCCGGTTCGGGACCAGGGGGTCAGAGGTTCAAATCCTCTCCCTCGACCAATGTTTTCAATCACTTAAAGCGTAAATCTGGACATTCGCCTATTCGCCATAGGCAATTCTATGGATAGTCTCGCCCCGGGTTTTCCAGATGCAGTTGCAACAGGAAAATTCATTGGCAAACCCAGCGAATATGCCCGATGCAGGCCCTCCTGCGAATATCCCGATATGTTTCTCCTCGATGTTCTTCACGGGCGCAGCAGCGCGGCTAGCCGCGCACTGGCCGGAACCTAAACAGGTCGAAGACTAACTCTGACCTTGGTACAGAAATAACGAGGCCGATCAGGAGAAGAACCGCGTTTACTTATCCCCAGCCAGACCTTGCCAAATATCATAGCATATGGTTAGCTTCAGGAAAGACAGCGCAAAAACTAACAGTCGTTAAATAAACCATAACTATTCACTACATGAACTCCCTTCGTCGGGTCGCCGTAGGATCAGTACTGGCACTTCTTATATTGCCGGGCGTTTCGTTCGCACAGTCGGTATCATCCGCAACAAGTATTCAGGCGCAAATCGCAGCGCTAGAGGCACAGCTCGCCGTCCTTCAACAACAGCTTGCCCAAAGCCAAGGGGGCACCGTCTGGTGTCATTTGTTTAATTCGAATCTCTACTTCGGCATCAGTAATACCGAAGTGTCAGCACTTCAGGAAGCTCTGGCAAAAGATGGCGAAAGTGTCAATATCACGGGCACGTTTGATGAACAAACCGCTGCTGGCGTCGTCGCATTCCAAGAGAAATATAAGAGCGATGTATTGACGCCGATTGGATTGAAAAATGGAACAGGGTATGTTGGTCCTGCCACACAAGCAAAACTTAACAAGTTGTTTGGATGCACAACGACAACTCCACCAGTTATCTGTCCTGCATTTGGATGCGGGACATTGCCTCCCATTATTAATCCTGGTCCAGTGACTCTTCCGCCCTCGGTGCCTCCGACGGTAAATGTATCGGTGACACCGGCAACCAGGACTGCAACCGTTAGTCAGGGGGCTTATACCACAGTATATTTTAACTTCGCTAGCGACAATTATCAGACAGTGAATTGGACGGCTCAGGCATCTCAAAGCTGGATTGCTGTCCCAGCTTCAGGCGCAGCACAGGGCAGTGAATCAGTTGGTGTACTCCTGAATGGCCAAGGATCCCTGACTCCAGGGACATATACCGGATCAATAACTTTTTCTCAGGCTCCCGCAGGTGGAAAAGCCTTCACATCGCAGACAGTTAACATAACCCTTACCGTGACAGGAGCGACATCAGCATCACTTCAACTGACAGCACCACTTGCTGGCACAGTTTGGCAAGCGGGAGGAAGTTATCCGATTACATGGACGAGTAGCGGTTTTTCAGGAACTACTCCACTTCAGATTCTTATCTACGATACTCGATACGGTCAGTCGTATGATGTGTTTGGCCTTGGTTCAATTATTACAACAACGGGCGCGGGAAGTTATACGGTTAAGCCTCCATCAAACGCTGCCGTTGGAAGCACGTACGTCGTTCAGATTCACGACGTAACCTCTCCCTTGGGTATTATTACCAGCCAGAGCGGTTCATTTAGTGTCGCGGCAGCTACTACACAGACTCCACAGGTTGGCCAGGTGCAGAGTTTTGCAGCTGATATAACAGAAAGCAATGTTATATTGAGTTGGCAGGCTGCGACGGCTACCGCCGGGGTGGGTGTATATAATATTTACCGTTCTACAACGTTGGGATGTAGCGCGACGACTGCTAATCTTATCGCCCAAAAAAATGTATTAACCTATACAGATTCCAATGTGCCCGCAGGAACTTACTATTATTGTGTCGCAGCTCAGGATGTAAATGGCGTCATCGGACCAGTGTCTTCTCAAATAGAGTACGGCAACAACTATACGCCATCAACTATTAGCATTACATTAGATTCAGCAAATCCGATTGCAACTCAAGTGTCGACGGGGGCTACTGGCGTTTCGCTTCTCGCCTTTGATATTACTAATCCTTTAGCAGATTCAGTTAATATTTCGAGTCTTATGTTGACGGAGCAATTGCAGTCAGCAGGTCAATTGGTCGGGTCTCAGTTTTCAAACGTAAAACTCTACGATACAACCAGTGGAAGCAATGTATTGGTAGGAACCTTCCCGAGTTTCTCCAGTGCTCTCAGTGTTCTTGGAATTACAGATTCTATTATGTATCCCGTTCCGGCAATAAGCATTCCAGCAAATTCAACTCATAAATTCTTGGTTACCGGCAGCGTCGCAATATATGCGGCAAATTCTGCAGCCGTGGGTACGAGTGGGAATTTCTATGTTGTTGGATCTTCTCCGACAAGCATTAGTATTTTAGATGCAAAGACAAATGTGATAGAGCCGGCATCAGGTTCTGCGACTGGGAATTTGTTGACTATTGTACGAGGGCAATAGAGCTTAATCTATAAATGTAATTCATCGAACGGATGTCCAGGAGAGTCAATGGCTCGTCAGGTGCTTGTTTTGCAATAGCTCATCGTCTTTAAGAATCAACAGGAGATGCCCCTTGATCATCAAAACTCCTCAGGTCTAATCGCATGAGCTCTTGTTCCAGCTTGCAATTGTGTCCCGCCTCTCGCGATAACGCGGCCCTGCTGAATCGCGGCAAAGGTTCCGTCTTTCTCAGGTTCTACAATAATGTTTGGCATCGTCTGCCTCCGTTATCCGACCAGTAGTTGATGAATGGGTAAGCACCGTTCCTAATCTACGCTCGTTTTCACGTTCAATCAAATGGCATTGTGCCCTGTTTTGCGTCGCGAATAGATCTTTGTCCCTTGGGCCGGACGGCAAGTCCGGCCTCGAAAAGAATCTGGATGCCGTCGCGCAAATACAGGCACAGGTGCCAGCGGGCTGGCACATCACGGTCATGGGTATCGCCGGAAGCAGCTTCGCCGAACCCTACATTCTGTTGTCAGCTTATGTGGACGCCGATCCCGGCTTCTTCAACGAGCGGCTGGTGGCGGCTAGGAGATCGCTAATCGTTGCATGGGCTGCCCGCGCGGAAGTTGCTAAAAACAGGATTCAAAGACACAGACATCCTTGGGGCTCTGCGCGTGGCCAGCGAGGTGTTTGCCCAAGACACCTGCACAAGCACACGCATGATCATTCTCTGGGATGTGCGTCAGCACACCACGGGCCTGGACTTGGAGACACCAACACTGATCTCTGCTGCGGAAATCACCAAACAGAAAACGCGTAGCGATCGCAAATTTGAAGGGCGTCGAAGTCGAAATACTCGGCGTCGACGGTTCAGGCAAGACAACAGAATACTGGCTCAGCCTGCGGGAATTCTGGCTCACGCTGCTGCGCTCAACAGGTGCAACGGTGGGTGCCTTTTCGCCCTCAGCGGGATCAGACTGTCGCCCTAAATCCGAACTGCGGATCAGGTCCTCAGGGATCGTAAGCAATCGCCAACCCCATCCGAAAAGGTGACAAAGCGTCGCATTCATGGCATCGAGTCTTACCGAATCAGCCTGCACCGATCCGGCTCTAACCGATTGATTCTATTGAGGGCGCTAATTTTGGCGAGCCACAACAGAAATTACGAGTCCTATCACACTACTGGACCGTCAGCTGTTGATTCTATGGTTCGAGGGCAATTAGCGGCACGACGATTTGTATTCCAGTCGCTGTACCAAGTGAAGATAAGGTCGAGCCGCAGCCAGAACTAATGCCCACTCCGAAGGTTCCCATGCGGCTGCCGTTCTTATTCAAGATATTAGCGACTGCTGAGGACTGACTGATTCCCTGAAAGATAGCAGCGGTCGAACCCGAGGATGCCGTTTGCTCCCACACGACTGTATACACACCGGGAAGTGCGGCATACTGAGTCGCGCTTCCGCTTACTCCATTGGAACCGGCTACGCTCGTGTTGGCAGACCACGCGAAATTGCCAGACGGGTCGTATATGCACACATAGAGAATCTCCAAGGTTCCCCCCGGCGTTGTAACATCTGCCGTGAAGTGACCGATAGTTTGCTGAGCCTGCAAGGGGAGCTGGGTAAAATATGTTGTCCCATGCACTGGCGTGATTGTCGTAGACGATGGCAGCATTCCCAAAGGAACGCCGTGCACCCAAACGCCTCCAACGCCGACGGTAGACGTGGGGGGAACAACGGTTGCGGTTGTGCCATTGATTCGACACGAGAACCCGCTACTGGTCGTCCAGCAGTCTCCGTTGGACGGCGAGGTTGGAGCGCTGCCTGGCGGTAGGTTGAGCCCGGTGCCGGAACTTGAGGAAGCTGCGGTAACGACCGCTCCGGTAAAGGTCGCTCCTGCCAAGGGAGCGTAGTTTGAAATGTTTGCGTAAGCTCCGGTGCCCAAAGTTCCGCCGCCGCCGATGCTCAGCGTTGATCCGTCGGTTCCTTGAAATGTAAGGTTGTTGTTGACCGTCAACGTCTTACCGTCAACTCCTTGCAAGGTCAAGCTGTTCTTTACAACCGGAGTTTTTCCGGACGTGATATTCCAGCTGGGAGTCTGACCTGGTGCATACAGCGTCATCAGATAGTTGGAGCCGCTAACCGCAGCGCTACTAAGAACGCGTCCTAATACCTGCATTCCGTTATACGGATACACGTTGCCAGCGTCCACGCAGTTGCCCGCATTGGTTTGACTAGCCTGGACGTAATTGCCTGCTGTCGGCGCGGTATCGAATGTACATGCAGCGGTACCCTCCCGTCCTATCTGGGCAGTCGAGCCTGCCGAGCAGTTCGTCAAGCATATCCCCTCGATGCTACCCGTAGTGCTGTTCGCTAACCGCGCTTGAGCGGACCCTGAAACAGGTGTGAACGTCACGAGCTTGTTCACCTGGGGCGGGCTAGTCGAGTTTGCTACGTACTCGCTCACAATCGCGATCTGTTGCAAGTTCCAGTACGGGTTGGCGCTCGACCCGCCCCACTGAGGCGCGCCGCTGCCCACAAGCAATGGGATTCCTAATGTACTTCCGAGAGAGAGCGCAGTCTCGCCAAATGACGCTCCTGAAGAATAGGAGATGCAGCCGACGCCCTTGGTTGAATCGCATGGCCAGACAGCCAAGGGACTGCTGGTCGTGGCGCCATGATTGAGCACCGCGACCCTCTGCAGGGTTGAAGAAGCGAAGATGGCGTCCTGACTGGAGGTGATGCCGGTTGGTACGACTCCCTCCGTCATGGTCATGCCACTGCTACCGGCAGGGTTAGCGTTGACCGTTACCTGTGCATGGAGCGAGACGGCTCGAAGAAGTGAAACACAGCACACCCGCCAAGTTGGAATGGAGCAGGTGGAGGGCTTGAAGATATTCAGCACAGTACTTCCTCCTCGTGAATGTGAAAGGCCAGACAGCTCTAAGCGACTTTACTTATTGATTCACCTTGAACACCTTGTTGCTGGTCAAGGTGCCCGTCGGTGTCGTCACGGTTACGTTACCCGTGGTCGCGCCCGAGGGGACGACCGCCGTCATGTAAGTGTCGGAGACGACGCTGAAGCTGGAAGCCGCCACTCCGTTGAAGCTCACACTTTTCGTGCCCGTGAAGCCCTGCCCCAGGATATCCACGCTGTTGCCCACCTTGCCCTGATACTTCTGCAGTGTGGTGAACGGGCCGAGACCCACGTCCAGGCTGTAAAACGTGCCATACCCGGAGCCGCCATTCGTGGAAAATCCATAGAACTTTCCGTTGGTATCCTGCACCACGCCTTGGCTCTGGAGAGCATCGCTGGGCCTGTCGCTATACAGAAGGGTGAAAACGCCATCTGTCGAGATTCTGTAAAGTGCGCCAGCATTCAGGGTGCCACCGGCTACGGTGCCTCCGTAGAGCATTCCATCGCTGCCGAGGGTCAGGACGTTTGGCTCCGCGCCATCGGTTTTGCCGCCCTGGAAGGTATGCATAATGGTGAGTGTGCCATCGGTGTTGACACGAAATATCGTTCCCGAGGCCCGCCCGTCCGAATTGCCCCCGGCGGCCGCCGTGCCGTAGATGTTGCTGTCATTTGCCAGTACCAGCCAGATCGGGTTAACCCCCTGCTCCTTGCAGTTAAAGCTGGTGCTGCTCAACAACGTGCCGGAGACGTTGAACTTGAGGATTGCACCACAGCTGGAGGTTCCCCCGCCAATAGCGACGACGTAAAGATTACCGTCGGCACCTTGCAAGACATTGTAAATGTTGGAGCCAGCCTGCGGATCCACTGAGGCGAGTAACTTGTAGCCATCGCCACTGGAATAGCTGTATAGCGTGGAATGAGTCGTTCCGTAGAGAATGCCGTTGTCGGCTTGTATCGGTCTAGAAACCGGATCAGATCCGTCACTGCCCCCCTGGAACACGTGCAACTCGGTGTACTGTCCCGACCGAGTCAGCCTGAACAGAGCACCGGTTCTGCCTGGTCCTCCAAATGGGTCAACGCCGTAGAACGCGCCATCCCGCGCGAGCATCACCCCGCTGAATATGTGCTGTGCATTAAGGTCGGAATACGTATAGAGCAGCGTTCCTTTGGCAGCCAGGTTGAGGCGAAAGATACTGTTGTTCGGCATGCCGAAATCCTCGCCATACAATAGGCCGTCGCGCCCTTGCGTGGGGGGAAGTATCAGCGGGTAGACAATGCCACCGTTTTGCGAAAAGGTCTTGATCACCGTGACGGTTTGAGAGACGGCAGGCAGAGCCGCGAGGGCCAAACCCGCCGCCACGAGCGTCGCTAGGGCAAAGCGGATGGAGATCTGAGAGCATCTATACACGTGAAGTGACATACTGACTCCTAATGAGACGGAACATGAAAACCGTGCAGCGCGTAGAGAGCCGCCGCATAGCTGCAATCCCCGGTTGAATAAGCCTCGGGAGTGATCGTTATGTAGCTATTATTGTATTGGGTATAGCAAGAGCCAGTGCCGCTGGCTCCTTTGCCCAGGCCGACGTATTGGAAGAAACTGAGTTGGGTCGCGGAACTCAACCCCGCAAAGAACTCATCTGAAGACATTCTGCGGCAGACACTGGTCGGGACAATGGGAGGTGAAGGCAGTGTGCAATAGTTGGGGTCAAAGGCGAGCAAGGCGTCCTGCGCATACAACTCGACAATGGATGCGAACTGGTTGGCAACCCAGGGAAAAAGGGTTCTGAGGTCCTGTGTCTTCCCTGGGGCTCCGCCCTGAAAACAAGTGTCTCCGGAGCCGCCGCCCTGGCCGTTGATGCAGGTGCTGCCGGTCGGGCACGGGTTGGAGCAATCGATTTGTTGCAGCTCAAGAGGCGCCATCGTGGGAACAGCCCCTGGCGGATAGAGTGTGCTGGTTGCGCCGTTCCAGTACTTGAAGAACATGCAGCCCCAGTTGTTTCCCGTGTCTCCCGCTCCGCTCGTTCCGGGGCAGTCGCCGACCGAGAAGTTGGTCATGTCGCTTATAGCAAGTCCCTGGCTGCCGAATCCGAATGCCTGCCCCCTGCCATTGAAGCGTGAAACGACCAAGGCTGCTTCGTCGTTGGCGAAGGTGATGTCTGGTGCCTGCGGGTCGCTGGCGTTGATGGACATCATGATCGGCATGAGCGGGGATGCCGCCACCGCGGTGTCGGCGACCGACTGATACCAATTCTCCCAAGTGCTCTTGCTGAACCCCGCGTCCGTCATCGGTGTGTGGGTCTGAGAGGAACAGATGGGAATCGCCTCCCCACCCCGCGCGATTCCCGGGCGGATGTACGCTATCTGGCTCGTCGTCTCGCGGATCTGGCAGTCGGGCGTGGTATGGCACGTTGGGGTACTGGTGATGTTGAGGTGGTTGAAGTGATAGATCGCAGCACGCAGGAAGGAGCGAAATGCCGCCTGATATGGTGTGCTGAGAGGAATCGGCCAGGACTCCGCAGCCGTGGTGACAGGTAGCTGGCCCCCCGTATTCCCCGAAAACCTTGTATTGGTTCCAATCGTGTACGTGAAAGTTGTGGAGTTAGCGTCCGTTACCGAAGCGCCGTTAGCGGCAGTGACATCGAACTCGCCGTGGCCCGAAAAACCGGGTCGCAGCCACACTCTGTCGCCGGCTTGGATCGGAGAGGTCGCGGAATTCCAGGAAACGGTCGCTGTGCCGTCATTGTTACCGGTGATAGGCGTATTGTTCCCGGTTGAGCCATGGTCACCCGAATAGCCGCTGCAAGCAGCGAGACCGGAATATGCGTTGACCGTATTCACGGCGTCCTGGACTGCTCCCACAGCATCAGGCCAGCTTGTGCCGCTTCCGTAGTTGGTCGTCACATACGCCGGAGTCACGCCATTTGTTGGAGTAGGCCCGATTCCGAACAATTGAATGACCACTTTCTTGAAGTTCCCACTTCCCCACGGAAAATCGCAGAACCATTGCGAGATGCTGCCAAAGCTGACATCCATGCATCCTGTTCCGTCTACAGTCGTCCAGTCGTATGTATGAAACCAACCCTGCGCGAAGGGATCGGGCTGGCACCGGTCGGGGTTGCTGGCCGGAGCGGGGAGCACTGTGCAGTCGGTCTGCGTGGGGGCTGTGGTTTCCACCGAATTCCAGTCGAGCTCGAGGTTGACGCCGTCGATCACAGTTTGGGGCATGACGTACTGCAGCACGCGGGTGTGATTTGGCTCCTTCGCCTGGGGTGGAAACAACAGATAGATCTGGGTCAGCGTAGAGCCTGGATTGAGAACCGGTGTTCCATTCAAGATGACATTCTGGAGAACGGGCGTTTGGCCTTGCCCTTTTGCAACTAGCAGAAGCGAAAGTGACAAGCCCGTGACGACGCGCGCAAATGCCTCTCGGCAAGTAGTGCCTCTGGACGAAAGGTGGGTTAGACAACTGTGCTCACTAGCGTGCATGCAGAAACTCCGAGACGCAGAAGCCCGCACGTAGCTCAAGTGCCGCCAATGCTTTTATGTGCTTACGAGCGAAGCACGCGCCGATGACAAATGCTGTGTCCATGGTAATTACGTTGCAGGGGCATTTCGGACGGTTAGCGGCAAGGCGGAGCATTGGAATAACCTCCTATGAGAGCAAGCTCTCCGCTTGCGCCGTGCCGCAGTGAGAGGCGGTATTCAGTTTTTCCCAGAGGTCGCTGCTTGGGGGGGAACGCAGCCCGCTCCTGACCTTAGTCAGAGCGAGAAGCGAGCTTATGCCCGTATTGGCAGGACTGTCAAGCATTTTTTCGGGATTTCTTGCGAGCCTCGCTAGTGTTGAGAAAAAGTACGCTTTCCGACGTCTCCGATGGGGATTCAAAGTGGTGGACTTGCTACCGCAGCGACACGCTTGCGCGGACTCTGCGAGATGAGTACGGAGATGCGTTTGCGCCGGAGGTTCGATCGGATATGGAATTGGGAACTCTCAAGGAGCGTTTGGGCTTTGACGGGGATGATTCGCTGAAGGTGTGCCCCGCCAAAATGAAAAAATAGGCGTTTGGGGGCGATCTTGGGGGGCTACCGAGTTTCGCAGGTCTAAGAACGCTTCGAGTTCTCTCGTAAGAACGGTCTGGGGAACGCCTTGATGGAAGGGGTGCGGTCTATCTTGTTGTAGGCGATTCTGTGTCGGTCAAAGCCTCCCAAATCCTCAAAGTTCAATAGGAGCAGGCCAGCTTCCCGCAACAGATTGAATCAAAAGCCCTTAGAATCTACCAAGATCAATAGATTTCAATAAGCTATGAAATCTGCTTTGGGAGCAGGATGTCGGGGGTTCGAATCCCTCCGCCCCGACCTGACCTGCCCCCGATTGCTCAACCAGTCATAACTGGAGTTTCCCGGGTTTGATTTGGCCTTGAGTTTACCTCGCAGCCGTAGTCGGGGCTGTGTAAATGTGGGAAGCGCGGTTGGCTTTCCACATTTACATAGCCTGCA
>JBBROM010000021.1:0-40968 GCA_038229415.1 Terriglobales bacterium | reverse complement strand
GACAAACAACACGGGGCATGGAGAAGTGGAAACCGCTACGCGCTTCCCACTTCTCCACACCCCCGACGGCGGCTGCGTGAACTCAGAAATAGCTGCGTTACACTAACTCATTCAATGGCACAGAAGATCGGGCACTCCAGTGGTCGTGGCAAACGAACCAATTCCGAGCGTGTCGAAGAAGTTGGTGACAAACCCGGTCGCCAACTGCACCAACGACGGAAAGAGACTCTGCCGCTCACCGTCAGTGGAGTTCAACCGCAAAGACAGTGCCCACACCAGCACGTAGCCGGCGGAGACAACTGCCAGCGCGAGGAGAAGTGCGACTCGGCCGGTCATGAGTTCTGTCCCCCTCCTACAGTTGCTTGCACTTTAGCACTAGGAAATCGAGAGCACCGGCTTGCCCAGCACATCCCATCGCGGTTCGACGCCGAGTCCCGGCGCGTCACTCGCGGCGAGCCGCCCGTTCTTCCGCTGCGGAGCTCCTTCTGCAATGCTCACCAGCGTATAGCTATTGAAGTCGGTCGAGGTAAACAGGTATGCCGGCGGTGTGCTGTGGGCCAGGTGCGCAATCGCCGCCGTGGTGATGTCCCCGCCCCAAGTGTCTTCGATGGTGAGCGCGATCCCGAGAGACACACAAAGATCACGAATCTCCCGCGCCCGTGTCAGTCCCCCCACTTTCGATATCTTCAGGTTGATGACGTCCATCGCTTGATCGTTGAATCCCTGCACCACCATTGCCAGGGAGTCCACAACCTCATCCAGCACAAAAGGCCGGTTCGTGTGACGACGCACCGTCAAGCACTCCTGGTAGCTAGCACAGGGCTGCTCAATGTACACGTCCACCGACCGCACCGCGTCCGCAACCCGAAGTGCCTGATGCTGCGTCCAGCCGGTATTGGCGTCCGCGATAAGCACATCCCCCGTCTGCAACTGCGCGGCAACTTCGTGGATGCGCTGGATGTCGGTGTCCGGTGCACCACCGACCTTCAACTGGAACTTGGTGTAGCCCTCGGAGCGGTAGCGCAACACCTTGGCCGTCATCTCCTCGGGACTCTCCTGCGAGATAGCCCGGTACAGCGGAAACGTCTCGCCATAACGTCCGCCAAGCAGGGTCACCACTGGCTGACCACACACCTTGCCCAGAATGTCCCAGCAAGCCACGTCAATAGCGGACTTCACGTAGGGATGTCCGCGCAGCGCGCGATCCATCAGATCGTTCAGCGGCAAGAGTGCGGTCGGATCCGCCCCCAACAGGTGCGGCGCCAGCTCCGCAATTCCGGTCCGTGCGCCCTTGGCGTAGGCAGGCAAGTAGGCCGGACCCAGCGGACAGACCTCACCGTAACCGGTAATACCGGCGTCCGTGTGTACAGCCACCACGGTGGAATCGAACACCTCAACAGAATTCCCGCCGGACCACTTGTAGCGGCCTTCCAGCAACGGCAGGTCTACCTGATAAGCCTCAATCTTGGTAATCGTCGGCATCGCGCACGTACCTTCCCCCGACATTTGCAGCGTCGCCAATATACACTAGCGACCCAGCCAGAAGACTTTGTCCGGCAGCCTCATTCTGGACGGCGGTCACTGGGATTGGAGTGCGAGCAACTGTCGACGGAGGCGAGATTCTCTAGAATCAGGTCTTCACGGATCGAAAGCAGTCTTCGTTCAGCAACTCCGTTCTGCCACGGACTGTGGAAAGCGGTTCAAACCGCTGTGATGTTGAAGTCCGCAATCGTGGCTAGGACTTCATGGGAGAACTTGGCATCGCGGTCAAAGATCAAGAATTTGCAGGGAGACTCGAACTGCCATGTTTGACGGAGCTGCAGCGCAGTCCAGAAGCCGCTCGGGTTGCGCGTCACATTGAAGTGCAGGATTGTTCTGCGGTCGTGGCCGATGACGAACAAACAGTGCAGGACCCCAAAGGTCAAAGTCGGCACGGTGAAGAAATCCATCGTGGCGATGCTCTCGCGATGGTTGCGCAGAAATGCCAGCCACTGTTTGGCTGGATCAGGCCTACGGTGACACTTCTTCACCCAGCGAGAAACCGAGCGCTCTGACACATCGAAGCCGAGCATGAGCAACTCGCCGTGAATACGGGGCGCGCCCCACGTTGGGTTCTTAGCAACCATGCGCTGAATCAGGTTGCGAATGTTCTTCGAGAGCGGCTTTCGTCCCACGCCGGGCTGATGCCTCGACAGCCACGCCCAGTAGAGACGGAAGCCGGCACGATGCCAGCGAATGACTGTCTGCGGTGTCACGACGATGAGGGAGAGCTTCCATCCTGTCCAAAGCCACCGGAGGGCTAGCCAGTAGACTTTACCGACGAGTCCCATTGTAGGCCGAGGTCGCCGTGCATGGAGAGCGAGCAACTGCTGGCGAATGGCGAGGTTTTCCAAGATCAGGTCTTCTCGTGACCGAAAGCAGGATCTCCACCAGATGACGAAACGTCGCGATCATGGAATCGAATGATACTGAATCGGTGTGAGGCCCCCCCACGCTAACTGATTGATTCTCTTGCGGGCGTTAATTTTGGCGAGCCACAGGGCCACAACCGTTCACCCCGACCACATCACTCCGAAAGTGTCTTCGGAGGCTTATTTCGACGAACCACAAGCCAGTTCAGGAATGCGAAGGCCGCCGTTATGGCAAGGGCTACCAGTTCAGCCCTGCCCATGCGGCTGGCTAATATCAGAGCAAACAAAATTCCGACGGCAGCGAAGAGAACGCCTCCGGGAAGATGAAAGCCTTCATGTCTTGGGAATTTGGCACGCAACGTCGGCAGAGCGGCGCACATGATGATGTAGGCGAAAAGACGAGAAATGGCGGAGAGAGTCGCGTTCCAACGAAAAGTACCCAACACTGCAAGTATCCAGAGCAGAACGCTAAAGACAAGGATCGAGATGTAGGGCGTTTGGTAGCGGCGGTGGATCGTGGCAAACCATCGCGGAAAGTCAGATTGCTCCGCAAAAGCAAAGGTCACTCGCGGAGTGGCAATCATGTTGGCAGAAAGACTTCCGAACGTGGACAGCAAGGCACCCAAAACAACGATCCTGGCCAAGGTGCTCCCGCCAAGAACATAAGCCGCCGCCGAGAGGGGATGCGCTGTCTGCGAGGCATTGGCAACGGTGTGTACCACCACGACCTGAACCAGATAGTAGACCGTCGCGACCAGTGGCAAAGAGATCAGCAGCGCAACAGGAATATCACGAGCGGGCTTTTTGACCTCGCCTGCTGGGATCAATGCGGATTCAAACCCGGTAAATGCATAGATCAGGAGTAAGACCGCGCTGAGCCAGTCGCCCACCGAGTGCGATTCAACGACGTCGGGCACGGGGCTGCCGTGAAGGTGAATAAACCAGAGTCCCGCAGCTACCAGAATTAGCAGCGGCAGAATCTTTGCCATGGTAAGGAAGTTGCTGACTTGTGCTCCCAGCTCTACGCCGCGAATGTTGATGACGGCAAGGCCACCAATCAGAATGGTGAGGATCGCAACGCGCAGCAACGGTTCTTTGGCATGCGGCCATACTCCCGACAAATAGTCTATGAACACGTTGCCAACTGCAGCGGCAGAGCTGACTCGAGTCAACCATAGAAGCCACCCGGTCTGCAGCCCCACGAAACGACCGAAAGCGACCTTGGCATAGAGATACGGTCCACCTGTCTGCTGAAAACGCGAAGCCACCTCGGCCACACAGGCGGCGATGACCGCCATTCCGGCGGCGGCGATGAGGTAGGCGAAGGGGCTCTGACGGCCCAGTATTCCCGCAGCGGCTGCGGGAAGCCCGAAGATGCCAGCTCCGATGGTGAGATTCACCATGAGCGCAAGCAGGCTCCAGTGTCCAATTGCGCGGGCTAAGTGGGGAGTTACCACATCTTTCGAACTCATGGGGTCACTGTGCATATCGGCGGAAAAAGCTATCTGGCTTCCATTGCGGACGGGCCTCGTCATTTGCGACCGAGAGCAATAGTTTTCTCATGATTTCCTCGTACAGGGCGGCGGCGGCGAGATCAACCGGCTGGCTGGAGTCGTCGGAGGGTGCGTGGTAATTCCTGGTCCGCCAATCCTGAAATATCTTTTCCTGCGCCGAACCCGGATCAAAGCCAATTTCCACATTCAGAGACGGAATGCCGCGACGCACAAAGCTATATTGATCGCTTCGGATAAAGGAATTACGCAGTGGCTGGAGATCCGGGATCGCGCGTACGTTGAGGGACTTTGCCACTTGGGTAGCTAGATCTCCAAGATCGGATTCGGCGAGGCCTTTCACCTTAAGTACCGTTAGTGGAACAATTGGCAGGAACATATCAACGTTAAAGTCCGCAACCATAGACTTCAAATCTACCGTGGGATGAGCGGCAAAGAATTTCGACCCCAGCAAGCCCTTCTCCTCGGCGGTGACAAATACCAGCAATATGGAACGGCGAAAGTGTTCCCGGCGCAGCGACTTCGCCATATCAAGCAGCAGGGCACAGCCCGATCCATTGTCCATCGCACCGTTATAAATGCGGTCTCCGTGGATGGGTTCGCCAATGCCGAGGTGATCCACGTGGGCGGAAAGAACCACGAATTCTTTGCTGAGCTTAGGGTCGCTGCCGGGCAGTCTGGCGATGACGTTGGCCGAAGTGACTTCTTGCTTTTCGACGTGCGCCCGGCTCTTGAGTGAGAAAAGGAGCGGGAATCGTGGCAGCGGCTTGCGATCCCGAGCTAAGTCGGCAAGTTCCTGAAATGTGTGACCTGAGCCTGCGAAGAATTTGTCCGCCCGATCTGGATTCCACGTGAGCGCGACCTTCTGCCCGACTAATTCGTTGAACTCTGCGCCGGACAAGTCCATCTGAGGATGGGCGCGGTTAAGCGACATCCGGCTCCACGGAATGTCCATCGATGCGGGGTTTGGAATCGTGATGATTCCAATTGCGCCTGCCTCGCGGAAGACTTTCCAGCGCTCGCCAGCCCACTGATAATGCGCCGCCAAGGCGGTGGGGATGTCGGCAGGGAAGCCAGTTAGAATGACCGCAAGCTTGCCCTTCAAGTCTAGACCCGCTAGATCATCGTAATTTTTCTCAGGAATCTTCAGTCCGTATCCTGCAAAGACCAGTGGAGCATTAACCTGTTCTGAAACGAGATCAACTCTGGTATTGAAGTAAGCATCGTCGCCGAGGACGAGAGGTTCTTCCTGGTCAGGATGGCCAATAGAATGAAAAATTAGCGCGATACTCGAGTCCTTCTCTACAATCTGGCGGGAAACGAACTTGACGGGCTGATAAAAACCATCGGTGCCGGCAGGCTGAGCCCCGGCTTTGGTAAGCTGCTCAACAACGTAAGCCTCGGCTTTGCGAAGTCCTTCGCTCCCCGTCTCGCGACCTTCCATGCCGTCATCGGCTAAGACCTTGATGTGCCCCCACCACGTTTTTCCATCGAAGTGCTTCTGCTGCGGTGGTTGCGCGGACAGGGTTGTGGTGGACAGCGCGAATGTCAACGACATCAGGAGAAGATGCTTGTACATGAAGTCACCCTAGGTGCACCTGTTAACGTATAAAGCTGTCAATCAAACCATGCTGTCAAAAAACCGCTTCATGCGGCGAAGCCCTTCGCCCACTTGACTGGTTTCAATGGCGTACGACACTCGGACGCTGCTTGGGTCGCCAAATGCGTCGCCTGAAACGACAGCTACATTGGCTTCGCTTAAGATTAACTCGCTCAGGGTGACCACGTCATTGATGCGACGGCCTTGATAGCTCTTTCCGAATAGTTGTTCCACATTCAGGAAGAGGTAGAATGCGCCCTCGGCGGGAGCGCAACTGATCTCCGCCATCGAGTTCACGATGAGCATCGCAATTCGAAGCCGCTCTTGAAGCGTGGCGTTTACATTGTTGATGAACTCACCGTCGTTGTGCTGAAGCGCAGCGGCGACGGCATGTTGGGAGATGGTGCATGGGTTCGAGGTGGTGTGTCCCTGGAAATTCTCCATGGCGCGAATGACAGGCTTGGGCCCGCACGCGTAACCGATTCTCCACCCGGTGATCGCGTGACTCTTCGAGAACGAGTTGACGAGAATTGTCTGCGGTTTTACCGCCTCCAGCAACTGCACGACATTGCGGTGTGTAGCGCCCTCTCGCACGAGCTCCGAATAGCATTCGTCGAAGATGATCCAGAAGTTTCGTTCCAGTGCGAGTTCGGCGATTCGCAGAAGCATTGCGTGGTTGTAGATCACGCCCGTTGGGTTGTTGGGGCTATTAAGGATGATCGCCTTTGTCGCGGGAGTGATAGCTTTTTCGAAATCTTCAGGGGTCAGTTGGTAAGCGGTCTTCGTCGTGTTCACAAAGATGGGCTTAGCGCCGGCGATTTCAACCTGGGCAGGAAACGTCACCCAGTAGGGAATAGGGATTATGACTTCGTCGCCCGGATTCAATAGAACCATGGCGGCGTTGTAGAGCGCTTGTTTCGCGCCAGCGGTGACGGCAATTTCGTCCGCGCTGTATTGGGTGCCGCACCGCTTTGAAACTTGCTGGGCAATGCCTTCGCGCAAGTGCTTCATTCCCAACGTCGGAGTGTATTTGTTGCAGCCGGAATCAATGGCGAGCTTCGCCGCGTTTTTGATGAGATCGCTGGCGTCACCATCCAACTCTCCAGCCGCGAAGTTGATGACATCTACGCCGGACTTCTTTAGATCATTGGCCAGCTCGCGCATTTTCGAGGTGCCCGGCGGCGATATCCTGCTTGTACGGTCAGCGAGTAACATGAATCCCCTTTAGGCCGTTGGCCATGATGTAAACTCTCTGTTCGCCAGTTTTTGAATCTCTGACCCGGCTATTTGCCATGAAAAACGACACTGATCCCCAAGGCCCGTATCCACCGTCTTCACTGACGATCGGAGGACTTCGAATCTTCGAATCGGTGGCTCGCTTCGCCAGTTTTTCGCGGGCCGCCGAGGAGCTGCATGTGAGCCAGCCTTATGTGTCCAATCAGGTGCATGAGTTAGAGGCTAAACTCCGGGTCACACTTTTCCGCCGGGTTGGAAGGCGGGTATACCTGACAGAATCGGGTGTCCTTCTCAATCGCCATGCCAATGATTTGCTCCAGCGAATCGCCGCCACGGAACGCGCGAGCGCCGAGTTGCGGGAAGTGATTGTCGGACGCCTCGATCTGGCTAGCGTCGTAATTGCTGCTGAGCACGTTCTGCCGCAAGCGCTGGGAGAGTTTCGGTTGCAAAACCCCGAAGTTGCGTTGAATCTTCAAGTTTACAATTCGAGGCAAGTCGAGCACGCGGTCGCCGATGGCCGTTTTGAGCTTGGCGTCACGCTGTCGCATTCTCCCCCGGACAATATGAAAGCTGAAAAATTTGGTGTTGATGAGCTTGTGGTAGTTGTCGGGAAGCGGCACCGCCTTGCCTCCGCAATTACGATTGAACCGGAAGCACTCGCCCACGAAACATTCCTGGTCCGCGAACCTACCTCGGGTACCAGATTATTTGTCGAGAGTAAATTCGCTGCCTTGGGAATTCGTCTTACGCATAGTTTAGAACTCAATAATAATCAGGTGATCAAGGCTTTGGTAGAGGCCAATTTGGGCATCGCAATTCTCTCTTGGCGGACAGTGGAGGCGGAAGTATCGTCCGAGCGCCTCAGCTCGTTGAAGATAAATGGCATCGCGCTGGAGCGTCCACTGACTCTGGTGTCGCGTACGCCCGATACTCTCAGCCCACCAGCGCAGGCCTTCCGATCAATTCTCTTAGGATCATCTCTCGCTGGCTCGTCTTTGCTGGGCACGTCTCTTCTTGGCAGGACTGGCGCTAGCTGATGTTTAAGAATAATGATCCTCAATAAGGGACGGTAAATCCGCCACACTTCCAATGAGGTGCGAAGGCGCTTCCCGCAGCAACCGATCTTCTTTGTGGATTCCAGACAGGACGCCGATTACGCCGAGAACTCCGGCCCGGCTTCCAGCTTGCAGATCAAGTGGAGTGTCGCCCACGTTCAGCACTTCGCGCACATCATCAATGCGCGCGGCCTCCATGGCGCGGAAGATCATGAACGGAGCGGGACGTCCATCCTTTACGTCATCACTACAGATATTGGCGGCGAACATGTCCTGCCACCCCGCGGAACTCAGGATACGGTCCGTCACTGATTTGTAAAAGCCGGTGGTAGTAGCGCAGGCAATGTTATGCGCTTTCAGCCAGGCGAATGTTGATGCGGCCCCTGGGATCGGCTTCACTCCGCCATTCGAGAATTTGCTTTCCAGTGCGGTCTTGAAATCTCCGTAGGCTTTATGAATGCGTACTTTGTTGCCGGCGTCGTCCAGTCCCCAGCGGCGCTCCACGAATTTCTTGATGACGTCTCGCTTGGAGGAACCTTTTAACTCTTTGATTTCCGCTTCGCTTGCGGTCAAGCCGTTCGCTTCTAGTGCTGCGGAAAACGAGGCAACTACTTCTCCGTTGTCTTCGATAATTGTTCCGCCGATATCAAAAATTACGAGTTTCACAGTGCGCATAAGTTCTCAGATATTACGCTATCAGAAGTGTCGAATTGTACGAATGTGGCGCGGGCGAAGGAAAGTTCACCCTCTCGTTATGGATGCCGCGCGCAAATGGTTATAGCTCCGCTTTTCGGTTATTGAATGGATAACCCACAAGCGAAATGTTTTGCACGACAGAGGTTTCGCGGGAGCTTTTTTGACAGTCCTGTAACGGTCTCGCTTTACACTCGGTTGCTGATAACCGTGAGATTGCATCTTGACGTCTGCGTTCGCGCGTCTTGATCTCACACGCGAGACGGAGGAGCACATGAAGGCCAAATCGATTTCTGCATTCAGTCATCTGGTGACGCGGAGTTCTTGCCGTCAGACTTGTTCTGGTCTTAGCACTGCCGCGCGAATCCAGCGCCTGACGCAACGGCTGTTGATGGTACTTTGCGTGCTTGGCCTTGTCAGTGCCTCTTTACTGGCGCAAACGGCTGGCGCAGCTCTCCCCGCTGCCGTACCAGCCCAGAAGTCTCTCGGGACCATCAGCGGCCGTGCGATGGATGCGAGCCGCAGCGCTTTGCAAGGTGCGCGCGTCGAGTTGCAGCCGACGGGATTAACAGCTGTGTCAGATAGTGAGGGTCAGTTTACGATTAGCAGCGTGCCTGCTGGCAGCTACAAGTTAAATGTGACCTATCTTGGATTTTCGGCATTTTCCATTCCCGTCCAGGTGACCGGGGGAGCGGTCGCCTCCGTCGAGGCCGTCCTTCAGATCGGCGCAGTGAGCCAGGAGGTTGTGGTCCGTGGAGAGCGTGAGCATGGCGAGATCGAGGCTCTCAACCGGGAGTTGACCGCCAACACGATTCTGGAAGTTTTGCCTGCGGAGGTCATCACCAGCCTGCCCAATACGAATGTGGCCGACGCGCTAGGTCGGCTGCCCGGAGTTTCGCTCGAACGCGATGAGGGCGAAGGAAAGTACGTTCAGATTCGTGGCACCGAACCACGGCTTAGCAACGTGACCATCAACGGCGTGCATATTTCGTCTCCGGAACGTGATGTGCGCAATGTAAAGTTGGACATCATTCCCGCCAGTCTGGTGGAGTCTATTGAGGTCAGCAAGACGCTTTCGGCCAATCAGGATGGCGACGCGATTGGTGGATCGATCAACCTGGTGACGAAAAGTGCGGACAGCTTACCGTTCTATACCGTTTCTGGACTCTATGGCTACACGCCGATCGTCAACGGGCGTTCTTTAACCCAATTCGATGGCACCATCAGCCAGCGCTTCGGGGTTCAGAAAAAGCTCGGCGTAGTGTTCGGAGGCAGCTATGACTACAACGGGCGGGGCATCAACAACATTGAGCCTGCTCCGGGCACGAACGATTTCGGCAGCGGGGCTGTGCCGGTCTTCACCGGTATCCATATCCGGGAATATCAATACCGGCGGCATCGCTATGGCTTTGCGGGAGGCGCGGACTATCGGCTGAGCAATGGGTCGAGCGCCTATGTCCGCGGTCTGTTTTCCGAATTCAAGGATTTCGGCGACACCTGGAATGTGCAAGACAATGTCGGAACTCAAACGTCACCCACTACATCCTTGGCCGATGGCAGCGTCGTACTACGTCACCTCAACCGGACGCCCGAGCAGCGAATCTTCAGCATTGCCGCTGGTGAAAAACTGAATCTTGGGAAACACCTTCTCGACTACCAATTTGCTGTGTCTCGCGAAACTCAAGATGGACAATTTCCCAGCACATACTTTCGTACGGGTAAAAACGTACAGTTTGCCATCGACCCGAGTAACCCTCTGATTCCAAAGTTCACGGCTGTGAACATCCCCAACATTAATGATCCCAGCCTCTACACGTTTTACAGAACAATTGGCGCGGTTGACCCGGTCCGTGAATTTGATTTCGAAGGGGCGGTGTCGCTGGCACGTCACTA
This sequence comes from Terriglobales bacterium, assembly GCA_038229415.1. GTDB lineage: Bacteria > Acidobacteriota > Terriglobia > Terriglobales > Acidobacteriaceae > JANXUR01. The sequence goes on along the minus strand of JBBROM010000021.1, from coordinate 30,569 downwards.
TCTCGCCCACTCGCACTTTGGCTCTTTCGAAGTGGGCGCCAAAATTCGCAGTGGAGACAAGACGAACAAGACTTATGAACCGGTCTCTACGCCAGCGTCCGGAGCGGCCCCGCTGCTATACAGCCAAGTGCTGGGGAACGCTCCTAGGGATCCGAATTTCTATTTCGGAAATTACACCCTGCCGCCGCTTTCGGACTACAACAAAATTCAGGCAGCTTTCGCCGCAGATCCTAGTTCTCTATCTCTCGACGCCGATGCGACTCACGCACGTTCTGATCCCAACAACTATCACACCGTGGAACGAATCTTCTCTGGCTACGCCATGAATATGATCAGCTTTGGCAAGGCGCGGATCGAGACCGGGCTCCGAATCGAAACTACAAAATCTAACTTCACTGGTTACCATGTAACGTTTGATAGCAACGGTTCTTATGTATCGACTACTCTTGTTGGGGGAGACAACTTATATGTGAACGTGCTGCCAAGTGTGAACTTCCAGTATGCATTTACTCCCAGCACGCTGCTCCGTGCCGGCTATGGAAGAGGCATTGCTAGGCCCAATTTCTCGGACCTCCCGCCCTCTATTTTGGAGAGCGATGTCGATCAGCAAGTGCAGGTCGGCAATCCTGCCCTTAGACCGACCACGGCTAATAATTTTGATCTGCTGGCCGAACACTACCTGAAGCCGGTCGGCCTGATCCAGGCGGGCGTGTTTTACAAGGACCTAAGAGATCCGATTTTCCCGGTGACGACTAACATCGTATCGGGCATTTATGCTGGTTTCCAGCAAGTTCAACCCGTCAACGGAACCACCGCTCACATATTTGGCTTTGAGGCTGCGTATCAACAATTATTAACCGTCTTGCCAGGGTTTACGAACGGCTTCGGCGTATCCGCCAATTACAGCTACACGGTGTCGAAAGCAGTGGTGCCGCAACGAACAGACGACCCAGCGCTCGCGCGTCAAGGTCCCAACAACTGGAACTTAGGCGTGACCTACGACAAGCGCCGGCTCTCGGCTCGGTTAGGCGTAACTCACAACGATGCCTATATCTACCAGTACGCCTACACGGGTGGTGACCTCGGGCTGCGGGGGCCGAATGGAGATACTTACAGTTACGCCCATACACAAGTCGACGCACAAGGGAGCTTTCGCATTCGCGGTGGATTGAAGTTCCTGGTCTCCGGGCTCAATTTGAATAATGAGGTCTTCGGTTTCTACCAAGGAAGCCCGCAGTTCCCCTCGCAACGCGAATTTTACGGCCGTACGGTTTCGTTCGGCTTCCGGTGGTCCAGTACAAAGGAGTAGCGCTACGGGCCCACTTTGGACATCAACTGCTGCCGGGCCACCAAGGGACGCGGTTTCCAGAGCTGTGCCTCACCAAAATGAAAATGCGCTGTTTGGCAGGGGTTTGGCTGCATCCGAGTCGTTTCTGAAGGCTGACCGCGGTTCGACAGAATTCCGTCGGAGCCTTCCGACGCCCGTTGGCATGCGGAAGTACGGATCGAAAGCATGGGTATCTGCGCCCGATTTGTATTGGCAGTTTCAAATTCGGACGCGGTGTTCGAGTCGAGCGATCTAGGCCGCGATTTCGTAGCGATGACGCAATCCGCCGAGTCGGTGAAGAGAGCAACGACATCGGTTAAGACTGGCACTTGTGGCGAAACAGTTCGCGTGCCGGGCGTCTGCTTCCCCAGCGTGATGTTGTGTCTCGCCAAAATGAAAAATGGGCGGTTTGGAGCCGATGTTGATCACCGCAAAAGCGGCTTCGGGGCGCTCGCAGGAAAACGCCTGCGAAGCTGTCTCCATGAAGGGTTCACTCTATCTAATGTATGTAGGCGATTCTGTGTCGGTCGAAGCCTCGCAAATCCTTAAAGTTCAACAGGCTGGAAGTGGAATTCCGCAACAGATTCATTCCAAAGCCCTTGCAATCTACCAAGATCAATAGATTTCAATAAGGCGCGAAATCTGCTTTGGGAGCAGGATGTCGGGGGTTCGAATCCCTCCGCCCCGACCAATGTTTTCAATGGTTTACGGGTGCTGATCACCCGCGGAACCCGCACGCCTGCTCTTGCAGCAGGCGTGCTACCTGTCAAAAGTGCTTGAACACTGGACAATCACGTGCCGATCCGATGCGCCACCGTCTCACAATCACCTACGGGCAATCACGCCATCCACGTTGTGGAAGTGTAGGGTTTTGCTAACCCATTGATTCCATTGGATGCATCTATTTTGGCGAGGCACAGCCAGGAATTTTCTCGACGGCCTTATGGGCTTCCTCGAAGTTGGTTAACTCCTTCACAAGATCCTTGCGCTTGAACAGCTTCTTAGTCGGGATTCCGGCAGCATCCAGTGCCTTCTTCGCGGTTTTCCATTCACTGTGCATACTCATAGTTGCATCCTTTCGGCTTATAGCCTGAAATTTCGCGTCGGGCACTTCAGTCGCGTACGAGATTATAAGTGCACTCGATTAAGGCGAGTACAATGCGCCTATCCCTTCATTTCCAAACTGGCCTCTACGAATTTTTCGTAATAGATGATGTAATCATCACAGTATTTCTTGACAGCCAGGCAATTCGTGAGCTTCTTGCACCGCGCTTGGAGATCTTTCTCCGAACTGCCGTCCACGGCGGCGTCCATGAAATCAGTCACTTCGTCCAAGCCAAGAGAAACTCTCTTTTTCAGGTTTTTCAAGCCGCCTTCGAGTCTCTGGATCTCATGAACGGTCGCCACTGTCGCGTTTGAGTACGTTGGTGATTTCTTTGGTGATTTCTTAGGCATGATTCTCTCCCCTTCGTATTTTCGCGATTGCCGTCGAGCGCGTTGAAAACAACGAAATGACTAGCCAGACCTGCGCCACCAAAATCGTGACGCGAAATGGTTATATAGCTTTTCGGCGGCCGCCGCAAGACGTGCAGGATGTGGAGGTTAAAATCCTCTATCCCCTACTGGTCTCGTCGCCGATTTTGCGTCACACTCCGTGTCTCGGCCCACCCGACGATGCTTGTGATATGCTCGTCCGAATTGTTGGGAAGCGCACCCTTCCAATTCTGCATTGAGCGGCGCCCAGTAGTGACTGGCGAATCAACAGAGCTGTTTTAGAGAGGAAATAACGATGGGAAACGCATTGCTCGAGAGAAACCCGGTAACCATCAGCGGCGAGACGTATACCCTCGCCAACATCCCGGACACGTCGAAATTGGTACTCGCAACCAAGGGCCGCGTTTTGGCAGAGATGAAGCTCGACGATCTGCTGATCAAGCTGCAACTGGTCGGAAAGCTGCTGTTCGTCGCCTACAACGGCGTCGCCACCGTACCCAAGCTGCGGGGCGAGGTCTCGACCCTGCAAACGAACTACATGAAGCTCTGTGCCAACAGCTACGAGGCCATGATCGCGATCGAAGAGTATTGCACCAAGATGCTGGTTCTTTATCGGTCGCTGTTCACCTACCTCCTGAGCGGAAAAGAGGAGACGGCTCTCCTTTATCTGGGCCGCATGGCGAAAGTCGCGGACGACATGGCAGAGACGGCAACGGAATTGGCAACAGGCTTCCAGCAGATTTTCCTGGAGGCGACCGGAACCCTTGCCGGTGCGGAGGTTGCGAAAGGCACGGAGGAGGAGAAGCGCGATGCGATGGACGAGAAGCAGGCCGAGTTTGAGGCCCTCAGTGCAAACGCCAAGACGCTCATCGAGGAGATTGCCAAGTCGAAGGTGAAACTGCAGGAGCTTTACGATGAGGCGAAGGCTGCGGCTGAAAAGGCCGAGGGCCGGGCGTTTACCCTGGAATTGGTTGGCTCCATTTTTGGAGGGATCGGGAAAGCGGTCGGCGGGGTTGCCAGCACCGTGATCGCAATGAAGATGCCGCCGAACCCCAGTCAATTTCTCCCCCCGGCAAACCCCGCACCTGCAAAGCCGAAGCCCAAAGCGGGCAAAGAAGCCGCGGCGGTCAAGGGCAAAGCCCAGGAAGCCCAAGCCGCGTTGGCTGCGGCCAAGGCCAAGGCCGCACCGCTCAAGTCCAAGTCCGCGGAAGCCAAGAAAGAGTTAGAGACGGCTGAAGCTCTCTGGAAAAAGCTTCGGGGCAAAGTGAAGGCGGCCCAGGAAGATCTCGACGAGGTGAAAGACGCCAAGAAGCCTGATGCCAAGAAAATCACAGCCGCCGAGGGCAAAGTGAAGGCGGCCAAGGGGAAGGCCAAGGATGCCAAGACCGACTTCGGCAAGGCGAAGAAAAAATTTGACACGGCCAAGGCAGAGGCCGACGAGGCCGAGGAGAAGGAGCAAGAGGCCGCCGAACGTTACAAGCTGCTGGCTGCGGGACTAAAGGGCGTCGGAGATGCGCTGGGGGACGTTGGCGACGGAGTGGGCGAGATGGGTCGCGGATATGCCGTGATCGCTGCTGAATATAACCAGGAAAAGCGGGAGCTACTCAAGAGCCTGTTGGAGCAAGGCGAAAAGGAGCGGGAGGCACTGGCGAGCCTAAGGGAGTACGCGGTTCGCATGCAGAACCTCCAAAAGGGCAAGGAACTGCAAGGGCTCGTCGTCGAAGCTCTCCATCAGGCAATTGGTGCGGTGAAGCAGATCGTGGTCATCCTCTCGAACACTGCCGACCTGTGGAAGCGGATGGCCCGGCATTGCAAGAAGCTCTCCAGTGGTGCGGGAGGCATGAAAGAGAATATCGAGCTGTGGAAGACCGACCCGGACCGGCTGGAGTTGTATCAAGGCGAAGACTTCGTGACGGAGGCGGTAACCCACTATGCGGATTGGAAGGCCCTTGAGTTGATCAGCAAGGAATACGCTGTGGCCGCCAACAACGTGAAGCTCGAGGTGCAGGCAAACGTCCAGAAGAACATTTCCACGGATAAGCAACTGGCCTTGGCGATCAAGGAGGGAGGGGTCCTGTTAGCCTCGGTCAACGACGGCATAGCCGACCTCAACGCTCAGGAGAAGGATCTCAAGGGTGCGTTGCAAGCTACCCCGAAATCGGGTGCGGTCGCGACCGCCTGACGCGTCGCGCATTGCTGCGAGTCTATGGCCAGCACACAGCAAACGTGCTGGCCAGTTGTTTTCGCGCATCTCGAAGTTACGAATCAGGAATGAGGAACTTGGGTGAGGAACATGCACAGGATACTTGCTGCAGCCGCGAAGAGTCTTCGGCTTGGCGTTTCCATTTTCGCTGTCGTGGCAGTGTTGGCTTGCTTCCTGTTGATCGCCCACGGTCAGCAGAAGTGGACACCAACCCACAAAGGTTCGTACGGCAGGATGACCCGGGATACACTGAACCGCTTGCTGGAGTCGGCCAACGACCTCCGAACTGGACGTACCGGAGATGCGAAGAAGGTGCTGGAGGGCATGCAGGGCTCCGTGGACGACCTCACCACGATGACCGCTTTCTTCCGGGAGCAGGCAGACCGGGAATCCGATCGGTGCATCAATCACATCAAGACATTGGAAAACAGGGTTGCCGAGATCTACCAGCAGGAGCAAACGGCCAAGAGCGCAATTGACGATTTGGATGCGAAACTGACAGGCATCACAGCGAGAAAGCAACTCACCGAGAAAGAGATCGTCGGACTGAGGGCGTCCGTAGCGATTACCCAACAGAAATTGCAGGAGCGTGAGAGGAAGCTAGAAGAGCTTCGGAAGTGGTGGTGGGTGCCCTTTTACAACATCTACTTGGGCGTAAGGACGCTGGTGGACGATGACATTGGCCAATACACTTCCTTGAAGAGCACGCTGCAAGATAAATCCCAGCAGATGGCGCACCATCAGAGGGAATTCGAGGCTGCCAGTGCGATAAAGGTGGCATTGAGCCGCGAGAGAGAAACCATGGTGAAAACCCACGCCGGCTTGCAGGAAATGCGCATCGGCGCTGAGGGGGAGCTTGGAGGCCTAAAAAAGATTGCCGTTTTCCTCACCGATGCTGGGGTCTTTTGGCAAAGAGTCCGCCGCCTGCTCAAGACCGACCTGTCGCAGTCTGTGGACCTGGCGAAGGACATCGCGGAACTTGAGAGTGAGATGACAAAGGAGAACACCGCGCCTCTGTTTGACGACTTGCAGCAACGGCCCCTGATGGAGTTATACGACTCGCTCGCCGCCTTTGCCGACACCATTGACCAAGGGAAGAATTTCTTGGAGGCGGAGGGTACCGACTTCTGCGGCGGCCCGCCGAGGCCTGCTAACGGACCTAACGTTGCGAGCGCCTGCAATATTGATAAGTTCACACGGTATTACGAAATCACCGACCCGAAAACATGCGCTTTCCGCCCGATCAATCCTCCTGGCTGTCCGCCCCGGCCAAGGCCGGTAGTCCTTACCGACAACTACGGAAGCGTATTTACGGCAGATCAAATCACCACAGTGGCTAAGGCACGCGGAGCGTGGACACGAGCGGATGGCGAGAATTGGATTGACCGCCAGCGGTGCGACCCGGGCGTCGGCGATTCCATTTACTACGGCAAGGTGCAAGGTCAGGACAAATGTGAGCTGAAATGTATGGCGGACGGCACCTGTGTGGCATGGACTTTCAATCATGGGAATGAGTCCATGGGAAAGGACAGCATCAACGAGTGTTGGGGCAGCAGTCTCCGCGCCCAGTTGCCGCAGAAACCAAATTCAGGGTTTCAGTCGGGCGGAATAGCGACACGTCCGGGCGGAGTAGACTGTTCGATCTTTGATGACGGCTACACGCATATGGCGGGCCCCAGCGATGCGATTTTCTTCAATCAAAAATATCAGGCATGCATCGTGAGTTCCCGTGGTCCTGTATGCCGCAAGTGGTTTGGCCGTTGTTCCACCACAGATGCCGCAGCCGTGCCCGTGAAGTTCAGGGTGTTTGATCCGGGCAAGAACAAGGATCCTTTTTCCTACGATCTCGACCTTGAAAGCTACACCAGCTCGGTGGGGCCCGGCGAATCCATTGCTTTCAGGACTGAACCCTTACGGGTGTGCCCGGACCGTCCGGGATCGAGTTGTTGGGAGGCGCTCGGGGTGTGCGTGGGCCGTCAGGATCCCGCTTTCTGCAGGCTATGGTTTGGAGGGGGAGTTACCAACGACGGCCGGAAGGTGTTGTGCCGAGTCTTCGGCGAGCCTCAAGACCCTAAGCAGATCGTTTACTATGATCCGGGTTACTATCAGTTTTTGGGTCAGGAATCAGGCCCGCTCGATGCTTGGACTTTGCGCGGCCAGTCATTCGACGGGACGAAAGTTGGGGTGTATGCGCTGGACGACAATCGGCGCGGTGAGCGGACCGCAGTCCGTTGGGGCCGTTGTCAAGTGCAGTAGGGCCGTGCGGCGTGGCGTACGCTGTGCAGCATCGGGTCTTCAGGAGAATGGGCGGGAGTCGTCCGGCGTTGCCAGTAATTCAATTACGTTCATCAATTGGAGAGGTTAGAACAACAGGCGGGCCATGCCATTTACGACGCCGGTAGTGGGCTGTATGAAGCAGCCCACTAACACGACGCCTTCTCAATTGACCGCTGATTTGGCGAGATGTATTCTTTCCGAGCCCTCTTGCTTTCTTCTGTCCCTGTCCTAAAATGAACGGCTCACCGAAGGATGGCCCCATGCCCATGCTGTCGCATTCTCGCACCACGACCGGTGCCGGTTTGCGACTCGGACCACCTTGCCTCCTGTACCACTACGGTGCTCGACCACTACACCAGTTCCTTCCACTGGGCCAATACCAACGTCGGCGCGGTATGGCTGCGGCCTCTGTGGTATCTGGTCTCCAACAGCGCCATCACCGACGTGCAGAACGGCGGCCTGACCTTCGTCACCGGCGGTGGCTATTCGCATGCGGATGAGATCTATGGCCACTGGTCCATCGCCCGCAACGACGTCTTTATCGGGAACGCGCAAAAGATGGATGACAATGCGTATACCTCCAATGGCGGCCCTTTCAACCCCAGCGCCGCCGCCTACATCCAATGTGAAAAGCAGACCGACAGCAAGCCGCAAGCCGCTTATTGCCTCGAGAAGGCGCAGGGAATCAGCTTGCCGCGTAGTAACTTCGCCAACAACCAGCGGCTGTTCTACATCTACGACGGCCCAGCGTATCAAGAGAACAACGGCTACCTCGACATTACGACGACCTCGCTGGATGACTGCAAACCAAACGCCAGCGGCGCGCCCTGTGCCGACAGCAAATGGATGAACGCATCTTCCATCGGCGTACCGCGCGACCCGCGCAATCCCACCGCCGACTTTCCCTGCTACCTGCCCAATGCCGCCATCGCCTGGAAGCAGCCCAACGGCTTCTACTACCCGCCTGCCTTCCACTCCAACAACCTCTCCTTCGACAATGTGGACATCCGTCACTTTGTGATTGAGCCACAGAAGGGGGCCGACTTCTCCGCTACTTACTGCACCTGGTCGAACCTGATGTTCGGGCCCGACTGGACCGACGTGGATCGTCAGACCGAATTGAGCGATGACGACGGGTCGCTGACCGGGCTCAAACAGACCGTGAGCGTGAATGAAGACCCGTTTTTCCGTGCCCCCAATGAGACGCAGGAGTGCCTCTCCGGACTGGGCACCGTGCCGGGCAGCGCTACTCTGGGCACCGCAAAGAGCAGCCCCTACGACTACCTGAGCACCGTAGAATATCCCGAATGCGGCCCGACTTGCCCGAAACGCAATTGGCAAGTCCAGTGCTCGCTGAGTGGCTGTTATGGCGTGCCCCTGTACCGCCAGGATCTCACCGCCGCCGATGCCAATACTGCGCCGATGATTCGCATGGCAGGCCAGAACACGGCGCAGCGAAGCACGCTCACAGTCAATCATGGTACCTACTACCTGGACACGACCGTGACCGGAGATGATCAAGGAGGTTTTGGTGACCGCGGCTCGAACGTGTTTCTGGCGAACGATACCTACTACACCTTCCTCTTGTTCGCCAAATCCAACACGCTGCAAACCTACCAGATGTACGTGGGTGGGGAGGGAGCGGCCAAAGACTTCGACGTTGACAAGGATGTCGCCCTGGTACGCGTGGATATCGGCCCCGCCACGCCTCTTTTCAAGCCTCAGCCGGGTTCCCCGCTTTGGGGCATGGGCCCGCAGCACTGGCAGAAAGTCTACGACCCAGCCACGGGCATTCTTACCGTCACCATGGACATGAGCGGCGCAGAGTTCCAGAAGGAATACACCGACGAGAAGTCCAACCTCTGCCAGCCTCCTGGCTACTGCGCCAAGGACGGCAACACCGGCGCCTGCGGATGCAGCTCCAGTTACATGGGCGATGATCTGGCCAGGAAGCAATGCTCGGATGTCTGCTCGAAGTGGGCAGGGAACGATCCGCCGTGCCCGGATGGCGGCTGCTACGGCTTTTCAATTACCTTGCCCGCCAGCTTCAAGACGGGCAATCACGTGCGCCCGCAGGCCCAGTGCTTCCCGCAGTCGGATACCTACTGGAGCAACCCGTTTGAACTCTACCAGCCCTTCAATCCGCTGGACGCCTGCCTCTACAAGTCAGACCAGGTGCCACAGCCGGATTTCAGTTGCACCATGCCGCGCCGGCGTCGCTAGCTGCAACTGCCACGCACAGAAGCACCAGCCACGGGAGGCGGTCAGTTGAGCCGCCTCCTCTTTTGGAGATGATTGCGATGAGAGTACTTGCATTAGTTTTCCTAACGGCTGCTCGCGGCCCCGGCACTCGCGCGGAGCGCTGCGAAGGAACTGGTCTCCCTCCTGTTTAAGCCTTCGGCAGAGTTGTATTGCGCCGCAGCGAGTGATCGCCCTTAAGGGCGCGCGCCGCAGAAATTTTCCTGACATCCAGGGTGCTTGGTTTCGGAAGCGATGTTTTCCGGCCGAGGAGCTTCAGGAGTACACCGACTTCGTTCGCCCGCTCGATGGGATGCCGCAAAGGCAGATCCAGACGAATTTCATAGCGGTTCCGCCTTCCGACCTTGGCGAGCTTAAGATAGCCTTCCTCGATTAAATCAGCCACGATCCTCTGCGTGGAACGCTCCGTGATGCCGACTCGGTCGGCCACGTCTTTCAGGCGCGTCTCAGGATCCGCTGCGATGCAAAGCAGCACGTGCCCGTAGTTGGTTAGGAATGTCCAAGTTTCCATGCGGCTTCCCTTATACTGCCAAAGCAGCTGTCATGCAATACGCGTCTTGCATAACACGATATAAATGTCGTATATTATCTCTTATCCAAGCGACTCGGAAAGAGAGCCTAATTTTGTCCAACCCAAAGAACATCACAATAACCTGCGGCGACGGCATCGGTCCGGAGATCATGCGGGAAACCCTTCGGGTCATGAAAGAAGCAGGGGCTAACCTCTCGACCGAGAGCATTGAGATCGGCGAAAGCGTCTACAAGCGCGGATTCACGTCGGGGATAGAGCCCGCCTCCTGGGAATCCTTGCGTCGCACCAAAGTCTTTCTCAAAGCCCCCATCTCAACGCCGCAAGGTGGTGGTTTCAAGAGCCTTAATGTGACCATCCGCAAGACCCTTGGTCTTTACGCCAACGTTCGCCCTTGCGTCTCTTATCACCCTTTCGTAGCGACAAAGCACCCTGTCATGGACGTCGTGATCGTGCGTGAGAATGAGGAGGACCTTTACGCCGGTATTGAGCATCGCGAGACCGATCAGGTTGTGCAGTGTTTGAAGCTTATAACCCGTCCGGGCTGCGAGAAAATCGTCCGTTATGCCTTTGAATACGCACGGCAGAACCACCGCAAGAAGGTCACCTGCTTCACCAAAGACAACATCATGAAGCTCACCGACGGCCTGTTCCATCGGGTCTTCGATGAGATCGCCGCCGAGTATCCGGAAATCCAAAAAGAACACTGGATCGTAGATATCGGCGCGGCCATGCTCGCTACTACCCCGGAAGTTTTCGATGTACTCGTCATGCCCAACCTGTACGGAGACATCCTCTCCGATGTGGCGGCTCAGATTGCTGGTTCCATCGGTCTCGCTGGTTCGGCGAACATCGGCGAGCATGTCTCGATGTTTGAGGCCATTCACGGTTCGGCACCCGTGATCGCTGGCCAGGACGTCGCCAACCCGTCCGGCCTGCTCTTGGCCGCGGTCATGATGCTCGTCCACCTCGGCGATACCAACACCGCCGAGCTTGTTCACAATGCCCTACTTCGGACATTGGAAGAAGGCATCCATACCTCGGACATTTACGCCGAAGGCGTGAGCCGCCTAAAAGTGGGAACGCAGCACTTTGCCGACGCGCTTATCAAGAGACTGGGGCAAGTACCGGAGCAATTCAAGCCCGTCCACTATCGCGCAGCAGACCCAGTCGTCCGTTCCAGTTGGACGCCGCGCCCGCCCGCCGTAAAGAACCTGGTAGGAATCGACCTGTTCCTCGACTGGCGAAAAGGAACCCCGGATGAATTGGGCGCAGCGCTGCGTCAAGTGTCGTGCGACGGACTGACGCTCTCGATGATCACGAATCGCGGCGTAAAAGTATGGCCCGGGGGCTTTCCGGAAACTTTCTGCACCGATCACTGGCGTTGCCGCTTCATGCTCTCTGATGGCGTCCAGGCGAGCCATCGTCAGGTGATCTCCCTGCTGCAAGGCGTCGAGGCCGCAGGATTCGACTTCATCAAAACGGAAAATTTGTACACCTTCGACGGCGAGCCGGGGTTCTCCCTCGGACAGGGCCAATGAGCCCGCTGTCCCCACGTAAGCCCATTCAAAGCTCCGCGACACAATGTGAATCTATGGCTTCAAACGAAACCCAAACGGATGGTCACCAGTTGCGCGAAGTCCTTCGGAGCGAACGCGTCTTTTATGAAATCTACCCGGTTCTCACATGGCAACCCGCAGATATTCTCACCGATTGGTTTGAAATCGCTTTGCATGCGGAAATCGAAGCATATTTTCCACCCAGCAACCCGAGGAGTCTTCAGGTCTTTTCAATGCTGACAGACCTAGCCGAATTTCTGATCGGGCGAATAGACCCACCGCCGCCGACCTATGGGGTTAGCCTGTCCGCTTCGTGTTACACGCTTCACCCGCCCGCCAACGGCGATTTTCACCAGACGAAGCTATCCCGTTCGCTGAGTCTCGTATTCCTCAACGTCGATCCCTACAGGAACCTGGAGGAACCGGCGATTCTTACACAACTCAAGAAACAGCTGAGTCTCCTGGAAATTCCCAGACAGAAACTGGATCGCTTTACTGACGCAGTGGGCAACTGATGGCGGAGAGTCGAAGACGAGAGACAGGGCATCTGGCTGGCCCATCGTTCAATGGCGGACATGAAAGATCGTAAGAGAGAAGGGTATTTCTGATATGGCTATCAACCCGCTGATCGGAGTCATCATGGGCAGCAAGTCCGACTGGGATACTCTGTCTCACGCTACCGAGACCCTGTCCAGGTTCGACGTTTCTTATGAATGTCGCATCCTCTCTGCCCATCGCACGCCTGCTGAAATGGCGGAATACGCCTCCACCGCCGCGAACCGCGGACTTGAGGTGATCATCGCAGGAGCGGGCGGGGCCGCGCATCTGCCGGGAATGGTGGCTGCCTATTCTATCCTTCCCGTGCTCGGCGTACCGGTGGAATCCAAGGCACTCAGTGGTCTTGACTCGCTACTCTCCATCGTACAAATGCCGGGCGGCGTGCCGGTAGGGACCATGGCCATTGGCAAGGCCGGCGCCATCAACGCCGCGCTTCTGGCGATCGCAATCCTGGCTAATAGCCGCCCGCCGCTTCGTGAGCAACTGCAACGCTTTCGGCAGGAGCAGTCGGACAAAGTCCGGCAGGACACTCTATGAACCCGATCCTTCCCGGCTCCACGATCGGCGTTCTCGGCGGCGGACAATTGGGCCGCATGTTCGCCATCGCCGCCCGGCAAATGGGCTATCGGGTCCATACGCTTTCTCCGGACTCTGATACCCCGACGGGCCAGGTAGCGGATCTGGAAATTACTGCGCCGTACGAAGACCTCGATGCCGTGAGAGCTTTTGCCCGCAACGTGGACGTGATCACTTTTGAATTCGAGAATGTTCCTTTCGCCACAGCCGGGGCCGCAGCCGGAATTGCACTGGTACGGCCAGCTGGTGCCGTCCTGCACCTCTCCCAGCACCGTATCCGCGAGAAAACATTTCTTGTCCGTGCTGGACTCTCCCTCGCGCCCTTTCGACCTGTCCACTCCCTCAACGACTTGCGGCAGGCGATCTCCGAAATCGGTTGCCCGGCCATCCTGAAGACTGCCGATTTCGGTTACGACGGCAAAGGCCAAATCACCATTAAGTCCCCGGATAACGCGGAGCAGGCTTGGCGGGAAATCGGTAATCGCAGTGCCGTGCTGGAAGGTTTTGTGGACTTCGAATGTGAGCTATCGGTGGTTGCCGCCCGCTCGCTCACCGGCGAGTTCGTACATTACGGGACCCTCGAAAACCATCACGTCAATCATATTCTCGACTTCACCGTCGCTCCCGCCCGGATTCCAGACCGCGTAGCCGCTGACGCGGTTGAAATCGCGCGTGTCGTTCTTGAAAAGCTTGCTGTTGTCGGTGTTGTTTGTGTGGAGTTCTTCCTGCACCGCAACGGAAGTCTTCTCATTAACGAAATCGCCCCGCGTCCGCATAATTCAGGCCACTTTACTCTGGATGCCTGCGTAACGGGTCAGTTCGAGCAGCAACTCCGGGCCGTTTGCGGCTTGCCCTTGGGTTCGACTGCCCAGTTCCGGCCCGCTGCCATGGTCAATCTGCTCGGGGATCTTTGGGGTCACGGCGAGCCAGACTGGCGGTCCGCCTGTTCTCACTCGGAAGTGAAACTCCATCTGTACGGCAAAGTTGAACCCAGACCTGGCCGTAAGATGGGCCACTTGACTGCACTCGCCGAGAACGCCGATGCAGCTCTTCAGGCAGTCTTAGAAGCCCGCAATAATCTCGTCACCCGAAGCGCGAGTTGATAACAGGTACGTAGGAGTTCTGCGGTACTAAACAATCGCGGGCCGCCAAGGCGACCCGCGATTGAACTTTCTGCTCAAGTGATCTCTAGAAAGACAACTTCATTGCCAACTGCATCACGCGAGGGTCACGCGTATCAGTCACGGCTCCGAAGGTGCTCGAAGATCGGGTGCGGTTGATAGAGGAGAAGTTGGTGTGGTTAAAGACGTTAAAGGCTTCCGCGCGGAACTGCAGGTTCAGCCGCTCGGTAAAGGCGAAGTTCTTCAGCAGCGCCAGATCGAAGCGAACGAGTCCGGGGCCGTTGATGGAACCGCGGTGCGCGTTGCCGGGCGCTCCGCCAACGGTTACGGGAGCAAACGCAGCCGTGTTGAAGAACGCGTCCCAGGTGTGAGGCGCGCCCACGTTCGGATCGCTGATCTGATTGGGACGAGGGGAGGAGACGCGGCCGTTGTTCGGCGAGCCCGATCCATTGAGGCCGGAAGAAGCCGGGTCGCCAAGCGACCGCGAATCGAGTGCCGTAAACGGCAACCCGCTGTTGGCGGTGAGAATTCCGGAAAGTTCCACGCCGCCAAACGCCTTGCCCACAAAGTCTTTCCGTGAGCGGAAGAACGGCAGGTCATAGATGCCATTGGCGGTGAAGATGTGCTTGCGGTCGAGGGAGGCACGACCGTACTCGCAGGGGAGGCAATAAGAGTACTGCACCCCGCTGGAACGGTCGCTCTGGTTGGTGGTCAAGTCTTTCGACCAAGTGTAGTTGACGTTGAGGACGCCACTACCGCCAAGCCGCTTCTGGAGCGAGGTTTGCAAACCGTTGTATTTAGAGATGAAGCGCGGCGAGATCTGCCCGATGCCAGCATAACCAACAAACGGACGCAGCGCGTTCAGTTTGCGGGCGTTGGTGGTTCCGGCCGGGTAGACCTGGCCCGGTGCTATCAATCCAGCAGCAACGGCTTTGCCCGGTGCCACTTGGTTTATATCCCATACGCCAACCAAATGGATGCCGCGATTGCCGACGTAGCCTACGTCCAAAAGCCAGCCATTGGGAAGGTTACGCTGATAATCCAGATTCCACTGTTCGCTGTATGGGTTATTCCAGCGCGGGTCGGACGTCCACAATCCCGGAGGAACTGTGCTGGGAGTGGCACCGAGGCCAGCCACATTGTTGATGAAGTTGCCGCCACCGAAGTCGGCATTGCCGAGCACCGGGGGGTTGTTAAACGTGTTGTCCTCGAATAGGCCCGCTGCGGCGGAGTCGTAGAAAATGCCGAAACCAGCACGGATCGAGCTTGTCCCCTTGCCCCAAGGATCCCACGCCACACCGAGGCGCGGGGCAAAGTCCGTCTTATCCTGACGAGTTACACTTCCGCCGTAAGGCGAGCTAACGCCGCCGACGATGATGCCATTCAGCGGATCGCCTGTACCGAGTACAAGCCGGCCGGAGGAAGTCAGCTGTGGCGCGTTGGCCGGGTTGTACTTACTCGGATCAAAGCTGGTGAGCTTCTTCCCACCGTCGGTAGGCGTCTGGAAGAAGGAGTAGCGAAGGCCATAGGTGATAGTGAGGTTTGACTTCACACGCCACTCATCCTGGCCGTAGAACTCCCATAACTTCTGCTTGGTATCGGCAGAGACGTCAATCGGAGCCTGCAGAAAGTCCGAGGAAGCATAGCCGAGCAGGAAGTTGGCAAAGTCCTGCTCCTGGGCGGTGCCTCCGTCCGGCTGGTTGGTGCTGTCGAACTCGAAGTTGCCCGCGTTGTCGCCGGCAGCGTTTTCCTTCTTGTTATAGAAGTTGGCGCTGAAGCCGAACTTCATGGCGTGGTTGCCACGAATCCAGCTGAAGTTGTCGAACACATTGTGGTTGTAGTTGAAATCGCGGTACTGGCCGAAACCCACAAAAACTGTCGAATCCGTCATCGAAAATCAGATTGGGAATGCGGCTCAACTGCTGCGCGTAGGGTAGCTTAACGGCGCCTGCCACATTGGTAGATCGCTTGGAAAATAGTGTACCCGTGGGGTCGCTGACGATCGCGCCATAGGAGTATGCATATCCGGCTTCGTTGTACATATGGTTGTTGATCTGAAAGGTCGCGCGTCCCATGTATTGCCGACCTGGAGAATCGGTCTTGGTGTTCGCGACGCCAGGGGCGTTGCTCTGCGGGCCAAACAGGCCGAAGGGTTCCACCGTGGGAATGTGATCAATGATGATGCGGCCTGCCAGCGCGATCTTGCTGTTGACCAGGTGATCCACGCGCAGAAGTTCTTCGCGATAGTTGAAGACGCCCGCACTTTGCGATGCCAGCAGGCCGCTGGAATCTGGCTGAGGGAGCCGGTTGATCACGTCAGTGAGGTAGGCCTGCGAGACCGGGTTGATGTTTGCAGGATCAATCGTCGTGCCTGTGGTCAGGCAATTACCGCTTGCATCGACCGACGTGCAAACGGGCGCTTGGAAGATGCCCTGCCGCTCCGGGCTCGAAGGGAGCGTTGATGTGGTGCTGACCGGCGTCGTCACGCGGCGCACTTCCTCACTGAAGAAGAAGTAGGTCTTGCCCTTGAGGATGGGGCCACCCACCGTTCCGCCGAAGTCGTTGTAGCGCAGTACGGCGCGGGGCAGGGCGAAGTGGTTATTGAACGACTTATTGGCGTTCAGCACGTCATTGCGGAAGAATTCATACAAGCCGCCGTGGAAGCCGCCGGTGCCGGAGCGGGTGATGACGTTGATCTGGCCCGAAGCCGAGCGCCCAAATTCCGGGCTGTAGTTACTGCGCGAAATCTTGAACTCGGAGATGGCATCCACGCTGGGGTAGACCAGCAGCGTGATGTTCGAACCGTGGTCCACGTTGTCCGCGCCGTCAATCGTCCAGTTGTTCTGGCTTTGGCGGTTGCCGTTGATCGAGAACGGCACGATGTTGACGCCGCCGCTGGGGTTGGTGGTGCCCACGTAGAGTGAATCCGCCGCGCCGCTGCTGACGCCCGGTTGCAGCGCGACGAGTTGTTCGTAGTTGCGGTTGTTCAGTGGCAGCTCGCGCTCCTGAGCCCCGGTAACAACGCCTTCCACCGCGGAGCTTTGCAGGTTAACGTCGAGCGGCGATGCTTCGACGGTAATGCTCTCGGTGGAGGCACCAGCTTGCAGTGCCGCGTCCACTACGATGCGGTCGCTGACGTTGAGCACGATGCCGGTCTTGACGAACTTCTTAAAGCCGCTCGCTTCCACAGTTACGGAGTAAGTTGCCACGGGAAGCAGCGGCGCGGCGAACGCTCCGGCCGAGTCCGCAGTCGTCTCGCGGACCACCTGTCCGCGCTCGCTGTTGGTGATAGTAACTTTCGCCCCCGGTACGACTGCACCCGTGGCATCGGTGACGGTGCCACGAATCTGGCCAGTAATTTCCTGAGCGGCTCCGATTGCACAAGTGACTGCCAACAAGGCCGCCACTATTAAGATTGCTCTGCGCATATCTTCCTCCTGGTTTTTCTCCGCGGGCACCGCATTCGCGGTTCACGTCGCGGTTTGACTGTCGCTCGTCTACTATGTGCCTAGGGCTGCTTTGGCCCCAAGGTCATTCGTTGCTCTGGTACGTTCCAGCCGCTAGTCACCGCCACAAACTGGCAGGACTTTGCTGACGGAGGGGACGCTACAGGCATAGCGCCGGCGTCCATCCGATGCGGATGCATTGCATCCGCGATGTCAAACGTTGCCGTTACAGTTCGCGTCTCTTGGGGCAACAGGGAAATGTAATTGTCGTCCCAAAGAACCGGCAGCACTTCATGAAAAGTTTGCGCGCCGCACTTGGCTTGCACCTGCGCCCGAAGCAGAAAGGCGACGGCACTTCCCCGATTATCCAAAGTGAGCGCGACACGGCCATCTTTTCCCGAGTGCCGGAGATGGCCGATCACGCCGATGTTGGTGGCGGGCAACTGCTGCAAAGCGGTCAAGTCCTGGGGATGACGCGCCGGAGTCGCACGACCGTCGGAGTGTTCCCAGTCGAAGTCCGTCGGTTGGGCGGCGATCCAGTAGAAATTCTGGCTAACCAGCTTGCCGGTGGAGTCGGACGCAATCAGCTTCAGGAAATAGGCTGCATCCGCCGACGTTGGCACGGACAGCAACCGGACCGTGCCATCCGGTGCAACGTTCGTTCCGGCCTGCCTGGAGAACTTCTCTGTCCCCGCGAGAGTGTAGGCCGTGGCGGTCACCTTGATGCCGGTAAGGGCCTCGGGAGTGCTGTTCACCAGTTGAACGCCGCCATCGTCGTACGAATATTGCACGTGAATGGGCTCAAGTGCCTTGCGTGTGCCGAAGTAGCCGCCGGCTGGCTGCAAGTAGTAGTCGTATAGGTGCCAGATGATTGACGGCCATGCGTTGTTCAGCATCCACTGCACTACGCCAGTCGCCTCGTACTTGTTCCGGCCGTACGCTTCAAACATGGCGCGCTCGGCATCGTAAGCCATTGCCTGCGACTTGCGTTGGTAGTCGGCAAGATCCTTGGGCGCGCCGTAGGTTGCGGTCAGGGCGTCGTCGTAGATCTTGGTCTGAGTAAAGCGGCTAAGGCCAGCATGATAGTTCCACAGGGCGTTATCGGCGCGCGGCCACAGGCGCTCTTCAGGCAAAAACTTCCGCAGCGACTCTTCCACCGGAATGGCTGGGCCCGGACTGGTTTCTGTGTTGAATCCCCATGCCCCGCCCCATGTGCCGGGGTCACGCAGCCAGTAGTCGGGTGGCACATAGTCATACGGGCCAGTCATCTTCACGCCGCTCTGTCCGGTGACCTTGGTCGGCGTGGCGCTGGCGGAAGAAATGTGCGGGTTTGGCCAGCGGCACTGCTGGAGCACGCCGATATACTCGGACTCGACATCGGCCGGAGGCGGACCGTCACTGCCGTTGAACCATGCCATCGCGCTGGGGTGAGTCCGCAGCCGGCGAATCTGGCTGGCGAGAGACTCTTTGGCAATGCCGTGGTCCGCGGCGGACCACTTATCCCAGTGCTCCCAGTGGTCGCAGCAGCACCATCCGGCCAGCACCAGGATGCCCATGCGGTCGGTCTGGTCGAAGAATTCGTCGTTCTCTAGCTTGCCTTCTAGCCGGATGGTGTTCAAGCCAAGGTGGCGGACATAGTCGAGCTCGGCCTGCATGCGCGCCGGGTTCGGGCGGAGCAGCATGTCGGGGGTCCAGCCCCCGCCGCGAATCAGCAGGTTTCGGCCATTTATCTTGAACAGGCGTGCGGCCCGCGAGGTGAGCTCTGAAGTGACTTCCCGCACTCCGAAATGGCCGCTCGCGTGATCTGAGACTCCATGTGGAGTCGAAAACGAAGCCTCGATTCGATGCAGCCGCTGCGCGCCCATTCCATAGGGCCACCACAGCGCCGGAGACTTTACTCGAAGGGCGGGAGAGTCCTCAGGGGTGAAATCTACCGTCTGATGTTCGCCCGCTGCCAGCTTGATGGTTCGCCTAAGCTGAAGCGTAGTGCCCCACGGGCCGACGCCAGCGAGCGTAGCCATCAAGGTTCCTTCGACGGCCTCCGAAGAAGCGTTCTGCAAGTCCACCACGACGCCGAGCTCGGCTCGATCCAGCGTGGCGTCGGTGAAGTGAGTGCGGACGGCCGGGTGCTCGACTCGAACTGGCCCGGTGGCGCGCAGATAAACCGGACGCCAGATGCCCATACTGCGATCCGGAGGAGTCGGATTCCAGTCCACAAAATTAATGCCGAGATCCGTTTCCGTCTGTGCAAACACCTCAACCACAAGCACATTTGGCCCTGACTTTAACATTTGGCCAACCGGCAGATCGTAGGTGCGATAGGCTCCGGCGATCTGGGTCGAGTCAGCGAGACGTGTGCCGTTGACCCAAATGTTGGCGCGATAGTTAATACCATCGAAATGAAGCCAAGTGGTCTTGGCTTTCCAATTTGCTGGAACCGTGAACTCCGTGCGATACCACCACGAGCACTTGTATGGGCTGTCTGAGGCAATCGGCATATTCACGTAGAGCTTGGGGATGGGGTAGCTAGTCCCGGGGACGTCGCGGAGATTCATTCCAAAATACGGATCGCCCCACTGGCCCTTGAATTCGCCGGCACTGATCTGGGCCGCCAATACGGTGGACGGAACCTTTGTGGTCAACCAGTTGCTCACATCGAAACCTAGGCCGGAGATCGCTGGCCCGTCCCCTTGCGATCTACAGCGGGATTGGAGGCGCCATCCGGAAGCCAACTGAAGAGAATCTCCTGCCCGCGATTCCGCAAGAGTCACTCCGTCTGCAAGCAGAAGTGCGACGAACAAGGCGCACAGAGAAAGGCGGAAACGCATTCGGAGGCGTGGCAAGGTCAATCGTATTACCGCCTCGCGATTGCTACAGAGCACAACCATATGCAATAAACGTTTCTCTCTGGAGATTTGACAAAACGGTGGCTCGCGCCCTATTAAAGGTGAACAAACACGTTATCCGACAGACTCAAGGCTGTCAATTGCGAAGTTTACATGATCCACAGTCAAATAAGTGCAACATATGATGCATCGTCAGGAAAGTTTATGATAGCGTTTCAGCTAGGGACGGAGCGGACGACCCGACCCGCTGACACAAGGGAGGCTGGATGCCTGGTTCGGGGCGTTTGAAGAAACCCATGGGCAGTGACATTGATCTGCCGCTAGGAATGTCTCAGCTCACGCCGCGGCGACAAGAGTTGATTCGGGCAGTGTTCGAGCGGCCACAGCAGTACGTGTTGCTCAGCGTGCGGGACTTGGCCACGCGTCTCGGAACCGACCCAGCGACGGTCGTGCGCATCGTTCAGCGGCTTGGTTTTGAATCCTATCGGGCATTTCAGTTGCATCTGCATCAGTTGTCCATGGCACGAGCCACCCCGCTGTACACGATGCGAGCCGGAACCGCCGCAGGAGCGACGCCTCAGGCCAGGTTGCACCAGGCACTCGAGAAGGAAGCCCACAACGTTGATGGCCTGCTGAACACCCTGGATCTGCCGCGACTTGCCTCCGTAGCGGCAAGGTTGTGGGATGCCCGGCGGATTTTGTTGGTCGGCGGTGACCTCGCCGCAGCTTTGGTGAGTTATCTGGAATATCACCTTAGTGTGATCGGCCTTCCGTCTTTGTCAGCGATAACCCCAGGCCTGGCTGTACATAGTGTGCGAGGCCTTGGGCCGGACGACGTTGTCATCGCCATCAGCTTTAGACGCGGCTTGAGAATGACCGTGCAGGCTCTGCAGCAGGCGAGCAAGCAGGGTGTGTTTTGTATTGGCATTACCGATACCAGTCTTTCTCCGATTGCTCGGCTGGCGGACGAGGTATTTTTGGCCTCAGTGGAAGCAGGCTCCTTTGTCAGTTCTTATGCGGCACCGATAGCCCTGCTCAGCATGCTGCTTGCAGCCTGCGCAGAAGCTCGGCGCGACGCCACTCTCCTCTTGATGAAGAAGGTTGAGGTCGAGCAGAGGAACGGCTTTCGCTGGCATTCCGATTAGCAGCCGTTGTAACGGCCACCAAAATGGATCCGCACATTTTGGGAAAGTAATGTCCTGCCTCAGGAGCACTTGCAAACCTCGTGCGGGGAGCGGCTCAAAAAGGAGCACTTTGGTTGTCTGTAAGCCATTTTGTGTCGGAGATTCAATAACAAATAGAGGCTGCTTTGGGAGCAGGATTTCCGGGGTTCGAATACCTCCGCCCCGGCTAATCTTTTCAATAACTTAAACGTGCTAAGCCTGCGGGATATCTAGCTCGCACTTCTTCGTTCTACGGTTGCTGCGGTGGACGCCTTCACACCTCTTCCAGGAACAGCTTTCTGCCGTAAACCCAAATGCATGAGATCCAGACAATTCCATGGCGTCGGCACTCTGGCGCGACCCCGCTGGTCAATTCTGACCAGCGGGGTGAGGACGAACTTCTCGATAATACGTGAAATGCACCTCGTGCTGGCCCTTTAAGCCTCGAATCGGGGCCAGTCTGTGATCCTTCCCAGTTTCGTTGCCTGTGCTTGGTCTGCCTGTTCGTCCAGGGGAGTATGAACTATGCCAATCAGTACGGTACCTCTGAGCGACTCGGTAGAAAATGTTTCCCCTCATGCTTTCTATGTGGAAAGCGGCGCTGAGTCGTTGCATGCGAAAGAGTCCCTGCCTAGCCGGATTGCAGTCATCGGAAACTACCTGCCTCGCCAATGCGGTCTGGCGACCTTCACCACGGATCTTTGCAGCGCGATCGCCGAGGAGTACCGCACCGCCGGTTTGCTGGCCGTGCCTGTCAACGATACCGAAGAGGGATATGACTATCCGGCGCGGGTACGCTGGACCATTGCCCAGGATAATCTGGCATCGTATCAATCGGCTGCGGAGTTCCTGAACTTCCACAATATTGACATGGTGTGCCTGCAGCACGAATATGGAATCTTCGGCGGCCGGGCTGGCAGCCATGTCCTGAAGCTGTTGCGGGCGTTGAGGATGCCCATCGTCACCACGCTGCACACCATCCTGAAAGACCCGGATGCCGATCAGCGGAGCGTGATGACGCAGATCGGGGAACTGTCGGATCGGCTGATCGTGATGAGCGAGCTTTCTTCGCAGTTCCTGCAAGAGATCTACAAAGTGCCCGTCAGCAAGATCGACCTCGTCCCTCACGGTGTGCCCGATCTGCCGTTCCTTGACCCCAATTTCTTTAAGGATCACTTCGACGTTGCAGGGAAGGCAGTTCTGCTCACGTTCGGCCTGCTGTCGCCGAACAAAGGCATCGAGAATGTGATTCAGGCCATGCCCCAGATATTGGCCCGGCACAAGAATGTCGTCTATATGGTTGCAGGTGCGACCCATCCGCACATTCTTCGCCGCGAAGGTGATCTGTATCGAAACTACCTGGAGGCTCTGACCCGAGACTTGGGAGTGGAGGCGAATGTGTTCTTCCACAACCGTTTCGCCAGTCCCGAGGAAATGGTTCAATTCATCGGTGCGGCGGACATCTACATCACGCCCTATCGTTTCGAGGCGCAAGCCGTCTCCGGTACGCTCGCGTACGCGCTGGGGGCCGGCAAGGCGATTATCTCCACTCCGTACTGGCACGCGATTGAGTTGCTGGATGGCCAGCGCGGCGCGCTGGTGCCGTTCCAGAATCCCGATGCCATTGCGCAGAAGACGATTGAGCTGCTGGATACGCCAGCGATTCGCCACGGCATGCGAAAGCGCGCGTACCTTTACGCGCGGGGCATGGTGTGGAAGCAAGCTGCGCGGGGGTACATGCAGAGCTTCCAGCATGCTC
Source organism: Terriglobales bacterium (assembly GCA_038229415.1). Taxonomy (GTDB): domain Bacteria; phylum Acidobacteriota; class Terriglobia; order Terriglobales; family Acidobacteriaceae; genus JANXUR01. Next base: position 7,452 of record JBBROM010000021.1, on the reverse strand, counting down.
ATCGCGACCGGAGATCGCGCCCGCGCCGCGCCCGGAGCGGTGAGAGCGGCGCAAAGTGCCTGAACGTCCTGCCTCGGCTGAACCTCGATCACCTGCGCAGGCTGACCGATAGTACGGGGCTGCTGCAGCATGCCATCTTTGCGGTGCCCAACTACAACGAGGGGTATACCACCGATGACAACGCGCGCGCCCTCATCCTGACCACCTTGCTCGAACAGCTTGGCGACGGTGAAGGCGCGGAGTACCTCGCGCCGCGCTATCTCGCATTTCTTGAACATGCCTTCAATCCAGCGAATGGAAGGTTTCGCAACTTCCTTAGCTTCTCGCGCACCTGGCTGGAGACGGCTGGTTCGGAAGACAGCCATGGACGGGCGCTTTGGGCTTTAGGAACTGTCCTGGGCCGTTCTAAGGACGAGTCACTCCGAGGCGCGGCAGGACGCCTTTTTGAAAATGCGCTAGGGGTCGTCCTTGAGTTTTCCAGTCCTCGCGCCTGGGCATTCACGCTGCTCGGCGTTGAGGAATATCTCAAGGCATTCCCAGGAGATCGGGACGCCCAGAAGATGAGCGCTGCCTTGGGTGGCCGCCTGCTCCATGAATACCGCGCAAGTCAAGCACCCGGGTGGAACTGGTTTGAGGACGTGGTTGCCTACTCAAACGCCAAGCTGGCACAGGCGGTGTTGATTTCGGGGTCGCGCATCCCTGATGACCACATGAGCCTCGTTGGCCTCGAAGCACTGGATTGGCTCGGCTCCATTCAACATTGCCGGGCAAAAGGTCACTTCGTCGCAATTGGCTCACGAGGGTTCTATCGCAAAGGCGGTCCAAAGGCCCGTTTTGATCAGCAGCCGGTAGAAGCCGGTGGCGCGGTTTCGGCGTGCTTGGATGCCTACCGTTTGACCGGAGACGCGCGGTGGCGTGCCGATGCATGGACGGCGTTCAACTGGTTTCTCGGGCAGAACGACCTGCAGGCTTCTCTCTATGACAGCGCCACCGGAGGCTGTCACGATGGCCTCCACCCCGAGCGGATGAATGAAAACCAGGGAGCCGAGTCGACTCTGTCGTTCCTCATGGCACACGTCGAGATGCTCCTTATGGAAAAGGCTGAGGCCGCAACTCGGGAAAATACGGGCAGCTTTCCCGCACCTGTAGTTGATCTTGAGACCGTGTTTTACGAAGAGGCTGGTATATCTACCCTGGAATCCTTATGAATGCTGTGACGATCAATAGTTACGCGCCGCTCCTGCTTCGCCATCCTTCCAATCCCATTCTTACTGGGAAGCACTGGCCGTACCCCATCAATAGCGTCTTCAATGCTGGCGCCACCACTTTGGCAGATGGAACGACCCTGCTGCTGTGCCGCGTGGAAGACCGACGAGGCTTGTCGCACTTGTGCGCAGCTCGGTCCCCGAACGGCGTGGATAGTTGGCAAATTGACAGTGAGCCGACGCTGATGCCCGATGCGAAGAATTTTCCCGAAGAGGTCTGGGGCATTGAGGATCCGCGTATCACTTTCGTCCCGGAACTGGAGCAGTACGTAGTCACGTACACGTCCTATTCACGTGGTGGCCCGGGCGTGTCCCTGGCACTGACCAAGGACTTTCGCACCTATGAGCGTTACGGTGTCATCATGCCGCCGGAAGACAAAGACTCGGCACTCCTGCCGCGCCGAATCGGCGGATATTGGGCGCTGATCCATCGCCCCATGACACCCCTCGGGGCGCATATGTGGATCTCGTATTCTCCGGATCTGCGCCATTGGGGTCGGCACCGGCTTATGTTGGAGGCCCGCAGGGGCGCGTGGTGGGACGCAAACAAGATCGGCTTGTCGCCGCCGCCGATCGAAACCTCGCGAGGCTGGCTGATACTCTACCACGGCGTCCGCAACACGTCTTCCGGCTCCCTCTATCGGCTTGGATTGGCGCTGTTTGACCTTGAAAATCCCGAAAAGTGCTTGCTGCGGGGGGACTCATGGATATTCGGCCCTGAGGCCGACTACGAGCGCATTGGAGACGTTAACGATGTCGTGTTTCCCTGCGGCTATACCATGGACCCAGACGGCGACACGATCAACATCTACTACGGAGCAGCAGACTGTGCCATCGCTCTGGCCCGCAGCAGCGTCAAGACGCTTCTGGAATGGTTGGAAGCCAATGGGGGCAGCTGATCGGAAGCGGCCTCTGGACACATGAACCTTTTACTCCATTTCCTCCAACAGCTCTTTGGCTGCCGCCACAGGAAGATGAGTCGCGTCTTCACCATCAACCAGAGAACTTATCGGGTCTGCTTCCAGTACGGGCAGGAGTTCGACTGTTCCGAGATTGATGTTGCCCATGCGGCCAGAAGTGCCATCGTCAGCCCGCACTAAGCAATCAAGCGCTCCGCCCGTTCGCCGCGCGATTCCTTGAGCTATCTTGCTCAGAATTCTGTTCCAGCGTCAGTCACCCTTTAGTGTGTGCATGTTGTGCACCAAACAACTGCCTGACAGGGCATTTCAGTCACTGGCACGATGGACCGCAACCGGCAGATCAACTGCCAGAGAAGAGACAAAGTGAAGCTAACTCAGCTACTCGTACTACCGATCCTATTGAGCGTTGCCGGACACGCGCAGAGTGCACCGCAACCAATGCCAGCCGAATCTGGGGCGCCGTTGCCCGTCTTCCGCGTCAACGTCGTCAGCCGAAACGTTCAGGCAGTCAGCTACCAGCACCGGAGCGGTGCCACGAAGGTCGACTTTGCCGGGACTAATCTCATGGTGGGAGCAAACGGTCAGGCAAAAGTGGAGAGCAAGCGCGGCTCGATCGAAATTGAGGTGGAGTTCGCCAATCTGGAAAAGGCCACCAGCTTTGGCCCGGAGTACCTCACGTACGTGCTTTGGGCAATTTCACCCGAGGGGCGTTCCGTCAACATCGGCGAAGTGCTGGTCGGCGACAACCATCGAAGCAAGCTTGACGTATCCACGGATCTGCAGGCCTTCGCCATGATCGTTACCGCGGAGCCGTATTACGCCGTGCGGCAGCCCAGCAACGTGGTTGTGCTTGAGAATGTGATCCGGCCTGACACGGCCGGTGGGAGTCAACCTGTTGATGCAAAATATGAACTGACCGAGCGGGGCGGGTACATTCCCACAGGCTATAAGTTCGACCCTGTGGTCCAGAACGCAAAGTTGCCACTCGAGTTCCTCGAAGCGAGGAACGCGCTGCGTATCGCCGAGTCCGAAGGTGCCGCGCACTATGCCAGTGACAGTTACCTGCGCGCCGCTGATCTTATGAAACAGGCGGACAGCCTTGCCACCCGGAGTCATGTTGAGACTAAGCCGCTGATCGCAGTTTCTCGTGACGCCGTACAGACCGCCGAAGACGCGCGCGCGATTGCGGTCAAGAAGATGGAGGCAGAGCAACAGGCCAACACGCTGCAAGCCGCTGCAGATGCGGAAAGCAAGGCAAATGCACAGGCTGACAGCGCGAAGCACCTGAAGGAGCAGGCCGAGGCGGACGCTGCCAAGGCTCACGCTGACATGACCGCAGACCGCGCGGCGTCAGCTGCCGCGGTGGATGCGGCGCAGGCGGAAACAGAGAAGGCGCGCGCTGCAGCGTTGGCGGCGCAGAACAACTCCGACCAGGCTGAGACCGACAAGGCAGCCTTACGTATGAAGTTGTCCGAGCAGCTGAATACGATTCTTGAGACTCGCGAGACCGCGCGTGGTCTCATCATCAGCATGTCCGATGTTCTGTTTGACACTGGCAAGTATTCACTGAAATCAGGGGCGCGCGAGAAGCTTGCAAAGGTTGCGGGCATCCTCCTCTCGTATCCGGGTCTCAGTATTGAAGTAGGCGGATACACAGACAATGTAGGCGCAGACGGGATGAATCTTACGCTGTCAGAGAACCGCGCCGGCTCCGTTCGCAACTACCTAGTGGAGCAGGGCGTAAGCGCTGGTGCAGTGACAGCACAAGGCTTCGGTAATACGTTGCCGGTCGTCTCGAACGACACGTCCGCGGGACGCCAGCAAAATCGTAGGGTTGAACTCCTGGTCTCGGGCGAAGCGATCGGGAAGGTGGACAACAAGACCACCGGCAGCCTCCGTTGATCCTCTGTTTCAGGGCGCGCAGCATGACGTTACAGCGAGCATGCTGCGCGAAGGCATTAGGACAAGTACAGATAGGTTGAATCCCCAGTAAGACGCGACTCTCGGATTTGCAACTCTTGCGCAAGCGAAACTGTCTCAGCAAAGGGGTTCAGTCTAGCCTGGTATGGGTTTATTCCGTTGCGTTCACTAATTTTGCCGCGGCACACACGAGCATGGCTTGGAAACTAAACTTAGATCCACTTCTTCCGCAGCAACCATACTTTCATCACTTGCGTAAGGCTCATGTAGGCGAGCAATGTCACCATCAAGATTGGCCAGTACATGGCTGGCAGTCGCGTGAAGCCTAATGAAGAGGCCACTGGCGAATAGGGCAGCCAGATACCCAACGCCATAACGGCCAAGGTCGTGAGCATTAGCGGACGACTGGCGTGGCTCTGAATAAAAGGAATCTTGTTGGTACGAATGACGTAGATGATGAGCGTCTGCGTCATCAGCGACTCGACGAACCACCCGGTCTGAAACACGTGAGCGCGAGCGGGATCCCAGCACTTGAAAACCCAGAGCATCACGAAGAAAGTCGTGTAGTCGAAGATCGAACTGATAGGGCCAATGAAGAAGATGCAGCGCTTGATCTCCCCGATGTCCCAGGGCCGCGGCCGGGCCACTTGCTCGTCGTCCACCGCGTCGGTTGGGATCGGCACTTGCGAGAAGTCGTACAGGAGGTTGTTCGTCAACACCTGAATGGGCGCCATCGGCAGAAAGGGAAGGAAGGCGCTCGCCCCCAGGACGCTGAACATATTCCCGAAATTGGAGCTCGCGCCCATGCGGATGTACTTGAGGATGTTCGCGAATACCTTCCGGCCCTCGGTCACGCCGCCTTCGAGCACCATGAGATCCTTCTCAAGCAAGATCAGATCCGCGGATTCCTTGGCAATATCGGTGGCTGTGTCCACGGAGATGCCGACGTCCGCGGCTCGCAAGGCAGGAGCGTCGTTGATTCCGTCGCCCATGAACCCAACTACGTGCCCCTTTCCCCGGAGGGCACGAATGACCCGCTCTTTGTGGGCAGGAGACAGGCGGGCGAAGAGTGTTGTCTTCTCCGCAGCCTCGGCCAGCTCTGCGTCGGACATTTTCTCCACGTCTCCGCCCAGGAGCATGGGGTCGGCCAGGAGGCCCACGTCTTTGCATACCTTGCGGCTGATGATTTGGTTGTCACCGGTCAGGATCTTCACCGCTACGCCGTGCAGGCGAAGAGCTTCAAGCGCACCCGCCGCACTTTTCTTGGGCGGGTCGAGGAACGCGACGTACCCTTGCAGCACGAGTTCACGCTCGTCATCTTTCGTGCAGAGCTGTTTCCCGGTGAGATCCTTGGTGGCCACCGCCAGCACGCGGAAGCCATCGCTGCTGAGGCTCTCATACTCTGCTTTCAGCCCGACCATCTGCGCCTGATCCATCGGCGACAACTTCCCGTCCAGTTCAAACTGCGAAGAGTGCTTGAAAACTTCCTCTGGAGCTCCCTTCGTCAGCAGGATCACTTTTCCACCTGGGTCCTCTACCAAAGCAGACATCATGCGCCGCGTAAAATCGAACGGAATCTCATCCAACTTCTTATACTTGGCGACGACCGCCTTCCCGTGGAAGTCAGTAGAATCCAAAATCGCTCGGTCGAGCAGGTTCTTGAGCCCCGTCTGGAAAAAACTGATCAGATAGCCGCTCAAGAGCACTTCGTCCGTTTCTCGCCCAGCGACGTTGCAATGTTTCATGAGAACGACGCGGTCCTCAGTGAGCGTGCCTGTCTTATCAGTGCAGAGCACGTCCATTCCGCCGAAATTTTGGATGGAGTTGAGCCGCTTGACGATCACCTTTCTGCGGCTCATGGCGAGCGCGCCTTTGGCGAGGCAAACGGAGACGATCATGGGCAACATCTCAGGCGTGAGACCAACCGCTACCGCCATGGCGAAGAAAAATGCACCTTTCCAATCGTGTTTTGTGAAGCCGTTGATCAGAAAAACCAAGGGCACCATTACGATCATGAGCCGGATCATGAGCCACGTGAAGCGGTTAAGACCCTGGTCGAAGCTGGTCAATACCCGTTCTTCTGTAATCGCTGTGGCCATGCTGCCGAAATAGGTCTGGACCCCGGTCGTGACCACGACTGCAGTCGCGGTGCCGCTTTCCACGCTCGTTCCCATGAAGCATATGTTCTTGAGTTCGGTGGGTGAGGTGGCCGGTTTGGTATTCGTATCGTGAAGTTTCTCGACCGGGAACGACTCTCCAGTGATGCTGCCTTGGCTGGCAAAGAGGTCTTTTGACGAAAGAATCCGGACGTCACCTGGAACCATGTCTCCGGCAGACAGTTGAATGATGTCGCCGGGCACCAGGTCACGGAGCGGTATCTCTCTTGCCGTTCCGTCTCGCATGACCGTAGCGGTCACGTGGATCATGGCCTTGAGTTTCGCCGCCGCGGCGTCGGCTCGGGCCTCCTGTAGAAAGCGAAGCCCCACGCTCAGCGCTACCATCATCGCCATCACGATGCCTGCGCGGGCGTCACCCGTTGCAAAAGAAATACCTGAGAGAATCGTCAGCAGGATCACCAGCGGATTGCGGATGATCTTCAAAAGGCGTACGAGCCAGCCTTGCGTCTTCTCTTGTGCAACCTCGTTCGGCCCTGTCGTACGAGCGCGGTTTTCGGCTTCCGCTTGGGTCAGGCCGCCCGCGGCAGTTCGTAATTGCCGGAGCAGTTCTTCTCCACCCTTGCCGGCGGCATCGAGTATTGCGGGCGAAACTTGAATGCTTTTGTTTTTCGGATGCGTATTCTCCGGAATAGATGACTCGGCTGGGCGAGGCTTTGGCTCGCCGTCCTTCGAGCCCGCCGGAATCGCGCCGCCAGCCAAACCCGTGCTATCCATGGCTGGTGTTGTCGTTCATGATTTCTCTGGAATCCATTGGCACCTCGAAAGAAGACCCTCAGTGAGCCCTAATATGAACCACAGTCGTGATTTTAATAAAAACGCGTCACACAGGTAGTGATGAATTGCTCGATTCGTGGTGTGTTGCGTTTAAGTAGGATGATATTGCCGATGAGAAACGCGATGAAGGCGAGCAAGCGAGAATCGTCACAGCGATGTCGACCTGTTTTAACAGAAGACTGACCACACAATCCACAAGCACGGGATCAACGAGGTTAGCGGTGTAGGCGATTCTGTGTCGGTCATAGCCTCCATGTGGAGTGCCCGGCTTGAACTGTGCCAGTGGAGAAGAGAGACACTGGACAAGGAGAGCGTATGGGACGAGGCAAGAAGTACCAACCTGAGCAGGTTGTAAATCTGCTGCGGCAGATCGAAGTGGCTGTAGCAAACGGGAAG
>JBBROM010000020.1:0-51321 GCA_038229415.1 Terriglobales bacterium | reverse complement strand
GACAAACAACACGGGGCATGGAGAAGTGGAAACCGCTACGCGCTTCCCACTTCTCCACACCCCCGACGGCGGCTGCGTGAACTCAGAAATAGCTGCGTTACACTAACTCATTCAATGGCACAGAAGATCGGGCACTCCAGTCGAGGGGGTCTATTTTCCGAGAGTGGAGCGGCACATTCGCCCATCCACGCTCAAGGGCTACAGGGATATTTGGGCGAAGCATCTAAGGCCTCGGTGCGCCGACTCGTGGCTCAAGGACGTGAAAACCTACCACGTTCAAGGCTGGCTCGACGAGATCGCGAAGGCTGAGCCTCTTGGCAGACGCACTCTCCAGCACATCAAGTGCTCGCTGAGTGCGATCTTCAAGCTAGCAAAGCAGCAGGGTTTCTTCGAGGGTGAAAATCCAGTGAGGGATACGGCGGTCGCTCCAGAAGCCAAAGCGCCTCAACAAACCTACGCATACAGCTTGGACGAAATCACAGCGATGCTCAGCGTCATGCCTGAATCTGCTGCGACGATCTTCGCAACTGCCGCCTTCACCGGGCTTCGACGCGGAGAAATCTGCGGGTTACGCTGGGAAGACTACAGGGACGGGGAGATCAAGGTCTGCCGGTCAATCTGGGAGGGGCACGAGACGGCACCCAAAACCTCGCAGAGCGCTGGCACCGTTCCCGTGATAAAGCCGCTGGCTCGAATGCTGGATACTCACCGGCTGCGTTGCGGAAACCCTGATTCTGGTCCGATGTTTGCAACGATAAATGGCAAGCCTCGCAGCCTCAACAATGTCCTGGCACGCTCCATTCTCCCCGCGCTGCGCAGAGCGAACTTACAGACGCTTTGGCACGGTTGGCACGCGGCCCGTAGGGGATTAGCCAGCAACCTGTACGCGCTCGGCGTCAAGGAGAAAACCATTCAGGAAATCTTGCGCCACGCAAACGTCAGCACCACGAACACGTACTACATCAAGACCGCCTCAGCAGATAAGAGCGCTGCGATGGCTACGCTGGAAGGCTCAATTTCCTTATTGGGCAGCAATTGGGCAGCAGATTTGCCCACCTCCGCAACATCACCTGCTGTAAACTGATGTCAGCAAACCTGTTACGACACGCGGCCCTGTAGCTCAGATGGATAGAGCAGCGGTTTCCTAAACCGAAGGTCGGCAGTTCGACTCTGCCCGGGGCCACCATCGCTTCTTATAACGCCATAAGTCTCGCTCGGTTGTGTTTCCGCCGGCAGTCGCGCGACACTGTTTCCATGCCTAATCCTGAGCCTTGGCTGAGCGGTTCCCGTACTGACGTTCCGGCAATTCCGCGCGCTGTGCTGCACGCGCTTGACTTGGCGCATGAAGACCTGCGGCGCTGGGGTGGGGGCCTATCTGACGAGCAGCTGGCGGCGCGACCGTCCGGCCTGCCCTCTGTGGCGTTTCACATACGGCACATTGCGGGTAGCCTCGACCGGCTGCTCACCTACGCGGAGGGCAATCAACTTTCAGCCGAGCAAATCGCGGCGCTCAAGTCTGAACTCGACGCCTCTACCAGCCACGACGAACTCTTCGCAGAACTGGAAGCAGCGCTTTCTCGAAGTGAGTCGCGCATCCGCGCCCACGCGGATGTAGCCGCTAGCGATCCCGCCTACTGGGAACAGCCTCGCACCGTAGGCGCTCGCGAGCTGCCTACTACCGTGGGTGGTCTACTCGTCCACGTAGCTGACCACACTCTGCGTCACGTGGGGCAAGCCGTCACCACGGCAAAGCTGGCGCGGCTGAGTCGAGGCTGAATTCGCCGATCTTACCGAGCTTACCAATCCAAACCACGCCCGCTGCCGTACATCCTATAAGCGCCGCCGGGGAAGCCTGTCCATGCCCGGTTCGGCGCGAGGGTTGGATTTTCATCCATAAATATGCCAAGTTTGATTTCCAGAGGGATGATGCGGTGTGCGTGCCTGGTGCTGCTAACCGCAGTCAGCGCATGGGCTGCGGATCAGGTTGGTGGCACAGACGCCTGGATCGCTTCCGCCCAAAAGCGCGCTGCCGCTACGACAGCCAGCTCTGCGGCCTTTGACGATCTCGGCCAAGCATACTTCCAGAAGGCGCGCGAGACCGGCGACGCTGCGTTCTACCAGCTGGCTGAGTCGTCTCTGCAAAAGGCATTGCAGCTTGCAGCGGATGACCCCAACGAGCAAGCTGCCTCGGCGCCTTGCGTACATCTGGCGCTGGTGTATATGGGCGAGCATCGTTTTCGGGATGCACTCGCTTACGCGGATCGCTCCCTCGCTGGCGGAAATGCCATGCCCGAAGCCTTCGCCCTGATGGGCGACGCCCATGCCGACCTTGGCGAATACGACGAGGCCGATGCCGCTTACGCGAGTCTGGCGAAGATCGGTGCGCTCTCGCGCTCGCCGTTGCAGGTTGCTTATGTGCATGACAGCCGCCTGTCGTATCTCAAATACATTCGCGGAGACAACGCTGCTGCGATTGCGCTGATGAAAAGTGCCGTGTCGGCCGCCCGCCAGAGTCGGGTTCCGGAGGAGAATCTAGCGTGGCTCTATTACGAACTCGGCGAACGCTATTTTTCGACTGGCGACTTGCCGAATGCGGAAGCAGCTTATGCAAGCGGTATTCAAGTGGATGGCAATCACTTTCGCGCGCTAGCAGGACTGGCCAAGGTGCGCGCGGCAGAGGGCCGGCTGGAGGAAGCGATTCAGCTCTATCAACGTTCGCTGAACGTAGTCCCCATGCCGGCCTATCTCGCGGAATTGGGCGATGTGTACGCCAAGGCGGGCAAGCCTAAAGAAGCGCAACAGCAGTTTGATCTGGTGGAGTACATTGGCTACCTCAACAACATCAATAAGGTGTTGAACGGCCGAGAGCTCGCCGAGTTTTACGCTGACCACGACATCAAACTGCCGGAGGCGCTGAAGCTGGCTCGGGAAGAATTGGCGCTCCGTCAAGATGTTGTTACTTGGGACGTGCTGGCGTGGGTGCTCTATAAGAATCACAAGCTGCCCGAGGCGGCTGACGCGCTGCAGCACGCACAGGCCTATCACACGCAAAGCGCCCTATTCTACTTTCATGCTGGAATGATCTATCGGGCCAGGGGCGAAAACGCCGAGGCACGGCAGAGTTTCGCGGATGCGCTCAAGCTCAATCCGGCGTTTCATATTCGGTTTGCGGAAGTGGCATCCAGTGCTGTGCGCGAGTTGGACAGCCACATCGTCGCCGGAGGCACGCATCCCTAGGGAGGCTGAACTCTAGCGAGATTCTGTCAATCTTCGCCTGCGGCTCAAATTCTGCCGTTAAATTCTACTGGCTTGGCTTCTACCATGACGCGCGCCATCTGCCGCTGTTACCCTAAGGATTCCATGCACGCGACTCCGACAACCCGGCTCCGTCTTGGCGTGGTGGCCATGCTTGCACTTGCTGCTGCGTTGGCTCCGCCGCGGGCCGCTGCGCATCCCATGGGCAACTTCAGCGTGAATCACTATTCGCGGCTGATCGTAAAGCCCGGCCAGGTGGACGTCGTTTACTTGCTCGATATCGCCGAGATTCCCACGTATCAGGAGATGCGCGCGGATGGGATCGAAGCCAATCCCGACGATGCGAAAGTGAAGGACTATTCCACCCGTCGAGCTGAGGCGTTTAAGGACGGTCTGGCGCTCGAACTCGACGGCAAGCCTTTGCCGCTGCGCCTGCTATCGCACAGTATTCTGTTTCCCCAAGGCGCTGGCGGATTGCCCACTATGAAGTTGGGTTTGGTTCTGAGCACGAAGCTGCCTCTAGGCAAAGTCGGCACTGCGGCGCATCTGCACTTTGTGGACAACAACTTCGCCGGACGTGCGGGCTGGAAAGAAGTGATTGCCGTAGGGCAGGGAATCGCCCTCACCAACAGCTCAGTTCCTGCGCAAGATCGGAGCGCGGAACTTAGCAACTATCCAACCGACTTGTTGAACAGCCCACCGCAGACAGTGGAAGCGAGCGTCGAGTTTCCTGCGGAAGCGCCTGCGGTTGCGGCCAGTGTTACCGCCAGTAAGGATGCGAAGCTGAGCCCGCGGCCTGCCGCGTCCGACCCAGCTCTAGCGGGTCAAGCAACTCCTCCAACGGGTACCACCAACTCCGCCGAAGCGACGGTTCAAGCGACTCCGGCGCCGCAGCCGACGGTGGTTCTCAAGCCCAATCAGCAGGCCACGCCCCGCAACGCCTTCACCCAGCTGATTCAATCGAATAATCTCGGCTGGTGGTTTCTACTCACTGCTGCGCTGCTCTCCGCAGGACTCGGCGCACTGCACGCACTAGAACCGGGCCACGGCAAGACGATCGTGGCGTCTTATCTTGTAGGCACACGCGGCAAGCCGCGTCATGCAGTATTCCTCGGGCTCATCGTCACAGCGGCCCACACCGCCGGCGTTTATCTACTCGGCGCGATCACGATCTACGCGTCGCAATACATCGTGCCCGAGCAGCTTTATCCCTGGCTCGGTGCGATATCGGGACTTACCATCACTGTGCTCGCCGTGGTCTTGCTGCTGCGGCGCTGGACGGGCGAGTCGCTCGACCATAGCCACGAACCCGGCGCAGCGCACAGCCACTTCAGCTTCTCCACGCTCTTTAAGTCCGGCAGTAGCGCGGATGAAAAAACAGAACCCACGCTCACTCAGATCGCCCCCAGTGCAGGAGTCTCGCTGCGCCAGTTGCTGCTGCTCGGCATCACCGGGGGCATGGTGCCATGTCCGGCGGCACTCGTCGTATTGCTAAGCGCCGTTTCTCTGCATCGCACCGGGCTTGGACTTTTCTTGATCGTTAGCTTCAGCCTTGGACTTGCCGCCGTTCTGATTTCCATTGGCCTGGTTATGGTGTCCGCAGGCAAGGCGGTAGCTCGTTTCGGTCCGCGCTTCAGTCCGCAAAGCCCACTAATCACTCGCTGGCTGCCGCTTTGCTCGGCCGCGATCATGGCGCTCATTGGCTTGGGCATTGCAGGGCAGGCGCTTGCTTCTACGGCTCTGGCGGCAGACCTCATTGCTGCGCTCAAATCCACCTCATTCGCCGTCGTTGCTGTGCTTGGACTCTTTCTGGGGATGCGTCACTCCACCGACCCCGACCATGTCGTAGCCGTGACCACGATTGTCTCCAAGCAGCGCAGCATCTCCAGCGCGATCATGATCGGTGCACTTTGGGGTATCGGCCACACCTTTACCATCGTGGTGGTGGGCTCGGCGATCATCATGTTCGGCTTAGTGATTCCGCCGCGCATCGGCCTTTCCATGGAGTTCAGCGTCGCGCTGATGCTGATCTTTCTGGGCTTGCTCAACATGACGGGCCTGATGCAGAAGATCACTTCGGCTTTTACGCCCGGAGCGAAAACAGAACCTGGTACTCCTCGCGCCGCAAACATGAGCGCGCCCGCCGCCGCTTCGTCCGATACTTTGCTGGATCGGCTGCTCGGCCGCTTTGGGCTTTACCAAATGGCGCGGCCGTTGCTGATTGGCACGGTTCACGGACTCGCCGGCTCCGCAGCGGTGGCATTGCTCGTCCTCTCCACCATCAAGTCCACCACGTGGGCGGTGGCTTATCTATTCATCTTCGGGCTCGGCACTGTGTTCGGCATGATGCTGATTACGCTTATCATCGCGCTGCCGTTTGTGTATACCGAAGGCCGCTTCCTCGCACTGAATCGCCACCTTGCCACTGCATCCGGCCTGGTCAGCTTCGGTTTTGGACTCTTCCTCGTCTATCAGATCGGTTTTTCCGACGGCCTTTTCAGCGCTCACCCCAACTGGACACCCCAATAATCAACTAGTAATCAACCAGTAACGATCCACCAAAGTACGCCATTTTCTCCTCGGTTTCGCCGTGCCCGGTTGATATAATTTAGTTTCTCCTTGGAGGAAGATCACCTCATGCGCCTGGCCCCCAATCAGGAAGCTTTTTTGCGCTATTCAATTGTCGTCCCCTTGCACAATGAATGCGAGAATGTCCCCGACCTATACTCGCGTCTGAAGACGGTAATGGAGGCACTCGGCGAGCCATTTGAGCTCGTCCTGGTGGATGATGGCAGCTCCGACCGCACCTTTGACCTGCTGGAAGAGATCGCTTCCATTGACAGCCGCGTGACTGTGGTAAAGCTGCGCCGCAACTTTGGTCAGACTTCCGCCTTGGCAGCTGGTTTTGACCACGCGCGCGGAGAGTTTGTCATCGCCATGGATGGCGACCTGCAACACGACCCCTCGGACATTCCGCTGTTCATCGAGAAAATTGACGAGGGTTACGACATCGTAAGCGGCTGGCGCAAGGTTCGCATTGACAACTACTGGATCCGCCGTTTTCCCTCGCGCATCGCAAACTGGCTGATGGCCAAGCTCAGCGGTGTGGACATCCACGACTTCGGCACGACGTTCAAAGCCTATCGTCGCGAGATCCTGCAGCAGATTCCGCTATACGGCGAACTGCATCGCTTCATTCCCGCGCTGGCCTCCTGGCATGGCGCCAATATTTGCGAAGTGCCGATCCGCAACGTGATGCGCGAACGCGGCGTCTCGCACTACGGCATCTCGCGTACCTTCCGCGTGTTTTTCGACTTGATGACCATCCGCTTTCTGCTGAAATATCGCTCCCGGCCGCTGCACTTCTTCGGTACCTGGGGCATGGTCAGCATGATGATCGGCTTGGGCACTGGCACCTTCCTCATCATCGAGAAGATCATCCACAAGCACGCGCAGATTATGGTGTCGCACGGCCCGCTGATTATCTTCGCTGCGGTGGCGATTCAAGCTGGATTGATGATGCTCGGCATCGGCCTGCTCGGCGAGATGCAGGTTCGCCACTATCACGAGCCCGCCCAGCGCGCACCCTATAGTGTGGATCGCATCGTCCGCGCCGAGAGTGCAGAGTCAACGATTCAGGAGTAGTGGTGGCTATTTTCTAAAGGCGCGGCTCTTGTCGCGCCTTATCTATGCGCGAAGCTTTCATGCGGTGCCGTGACCTGTTTGTCGCCGGCCTCAACCGCATCAAGGGATTCTGTTGCCGTAATCCGCACGGCGCGTTCTACGTTCCCCAACATCCAAGGCACAGGATGGACCGCCAAGCGCCTCGCCGACGCCCTACTCGAAGAAGCCAGGGTAGCCTGCCTAAGTGGCACCGCCTTCGGAGCTTATGGCGAAGGCTATTCCGCTTCAGCACCCTAAATTCAGAAGAGATGATTCAGAAAGCATTGGACCGGATTACGGAGTGGGGTGGGGAATCGGCTGTAGGAAGGATGAGCGATGGACGACTCAGAGCAAAGTGACATCTTGCAGAAGATATCTGACCTCTTTAACAAGGTCGGATGGCAGATGGAGTGCTTCCGTCGACTTCAATGTATCCGAGAAGACCTTCATGAGTTCCGCATCCGCGCCCTCATTCATCAGAATGTGCGGGACGAGCTGATTGAGCCAAAAGAAGCGCTCCAACGCTGTATTGGTAGCCTCGTAAGGGCTCAGAGCGAACTCGATGAGTTCGTTCTACCTTTATACGAGGGCGATCTTTCAGTCCTTGCCCTTAGGTTGGAGGGCCTACATCGATGCGTTTTGCGCGAGCTTTGCGCCGCGGAGAGCCTGGCTGATCTCGCGAAGGCCGTCGGCTCTGTTGAGGAAGAATTTGGAAGCTCCTAAGGGAGATGCGCCAAGAGTGGGCGGAACGAGCAAAGGAGAAGGCTGCCGATGGCGCTGGCACGGAATGAATCCCATAAGTCTCGTTCGACGGAAGGAAAAGGCTTGGCTTACGCGCTTTTGCGCTACAATGTGTTCATGCCGAACACACGTAGTGCAACCCTAAGCGTTCGCCTGAAGCCTGAGGTCAAGAAGCGTCTCGCCAAGCTCGCGAGGACTTCTGGACGCTCATCCAATATTCTGATCTCGGATGCGGTGGAGTCTTTCGTCGCCGACCAAGAGTTGCTGTTGGCGGAGATTCGCGATGCCGACGCCGACGTTGATGCGGGTCACTACATTACTCATGACGCCATGAAGGCGTGGCTGCTTTCTTGGGGAACTGAGAAGGAGACCCCGCCGCCCTCGTGCGTGTGCGGACAGCGTCACGATGAGCGCGGTGTAGCCTCGCGTGGCTCAGCATGAGCTACGAGGTTGTGTGGTCGCGTCGCGCCATGTACCGATTGTGCGAGATTCGCGATCACATAGCGCAAGACGCCCCCGTGCCAGCCGAGCGACTTGCTACGCGCATTGTTGCGCTGACAGAATTACTAAGCAATCATCCGCACTTGGGACGACGGCGGGACTCTCTTGGTGATCGTGAATTGGTCGTGAGCGGTACTCCCTACATCATCCGCTACAATGTCAAAGTGAAGCGGGTCATAATTCAAACTATCTGGCACGCCTCTCGTGGGCCGGAGAAATAGGCCAGCGCGAGTTACTTCGCCCCGCCACAGCCGCTCACCGGCGGTAGCTTGGCGATCTGTGTGTACCAATAGGGTGTAGCAGTCCGGTTATTCAGCAGATACTCGCCTGCGGTCCAGACCGTGCAACCGTCACTTGGGTCTACCGTGGCGCTATACCAGTCGCCCCAGCGATAGTTCGCGGCGTCGGTTCCCTTGGCGTCGCCAGACGATGCTGGATTAATCACATAGCCATAGGTTCCGAGGGTCTGTGTGGCCGCGGGCACATAGAAACTCTGTATCCCCGGATGTTCATTCGCACCCGATCCGCTTACCGCGAAGACGCCCTGGAGGTTGCCTGCTTTGTCCTGCACCACGGTACCTAGAAACGCCCAGGCGTTGCCATCGGAGGGATCGAGCAGCGGATACTCCACCGCAATCTGCACCGGGCCCCCAGTGTTGCGCTGTAACTTGCGGATAATGACTTCCGTCTGGGAAAAGGTCACCGGATTTGGGGTCTTCTGAATAACGTGCGATGTAATCCAACTGCTTGCCGTGCGTCCGTTCGAAGTGTACTGAAACGGCAACTGAACCCGGTCGGCTACGGAATCAATATTGACCCGCGTGGTTGCGGTCGAAGGCTGCGGCACGCATCCGGTGCCATAGTAGTTCGCGCGATTGAAACAGCCCATCTGGTCGCCGCCTGCCTGCGTGGAAGGCAAGTCCCAGCCCGCAGTCTGCGTCGGCACTGGCGTCGCCGCGACCCAGTTAATCGTCCACTGTTCCACACCCTCGGTATGGTTCGGATCCGTCAAGTAACTCACATTGTCCTGCGGCGGTTCGATCATGTAAGTGAACATCTCGCCATCCCCGGAAAGTGGCGGTGTAGTATCCGTGTTATGCGCAGGCGCAAAGCTGCGCCGCTGCGGATACGGGGAAATTCCGTGCGCAATTGTGCAGGCTGGTGTCTTGCTTAGATTCATCCACGGACTCGCCTTGCTCGCGCGCAATCCTGCGATATCCACTGCGCACAGCAGCACGGCGTTGATTATGCTGTGATTATCGTTGTCGAGCAGGTCGTAGCTAACCCACATCGCCTGGTCGTTCGCGGCGGTGTAAGGCGGAATCGCACTGGTGGAACTCTGCCACAATCCTGCCTCGGGGTAGTCCGGATAGTAGAAATGGCCCGCGCTATTCTGCGGAATCACATTGTCGAGATCGTATTCATACCCAAACCAAGCAAACGCCGGGTGTGCCGACTGCGTGAAATCATCCACATTGGTAATCGCCACGCACAGGTAGTTGTGGCTGTTCAGCGTAGAAGAGATCCGTTTTTCCAGAATCCACAGGTTGTAAACACTGTCGTGCAGCAGATGCGAATTCGGCGAGTAGGCGGTACCGCAATTCGGTGTGTTGCCGCTGTTGTTGGCATTCTGGGTCCAGGGCTGCGAATCGAGCTTCACATTGGTGTTGCCCAGAAACTTTACCGGCGAATTCGTTGTCTTGCTCCAGCACTGGTAGCCGCTGTTCACATGCTCACAGTACTGCTTCAGGCCCACGGCAATCGTAGGATCTGGAGCGGCCGAGGACTTGACCTTATTCTGTACGGTATTGAGCCCGGCAAATGTCGTCAAGGTGCCGGATTGAGCCAGAGCCGAGGAGACAATAAAAATTGAAATGACCAAGCGAAAGATGAGTCGTTGCATGGATTGCTTCCTCGGGCTGTTGGGAGTAATGCGTTAAAAGCACGCAAAGGGGAACCGTGCCTTGCGGCCACTTCCTCCACATTCCCAAAAGTAAACCTCCTCGCACAATCATTCAATGGCCCATCCGAGTACCCCACCGGGTTACCACAGTCCTAGCCGAATGGGTAGGGGGCGATTCAATCCCATTGGCCACCCGTCATAACCTCTACGGCAGTCATCGTAGACGTCCCAGCGCAGCGACGCCCTCCCTTGAGCGATAATGCTATTGAATGCAGCGTTCTGCTCGGCGATGTGTGACCTTTCTGCCGGTTGTACGTCCATCCGTAGCGGACCGCTGCGCTGGAACCCGCTGTGCATCGTTTGCGTATAGCTGTCAGCCCTCAAGTTGAAAGGATTTTCCATGCGTTTTACTATCGCCCTTGCCCTTGTGGCGTGCCTGTTTTCTCCGACTCTTCGCGCCGCTGATATGCCCTCCCTCGACGCCCGCCGCAAAGCCTTGAACGACCTGCTGGCCGAGCAATGGGAATACACCCTGCGCACCAGCCCGACCTTCGCCTCGATTTTGGGCGACAAGCGCTTTAACGACAAGCTCGATGACGGTTCACAAAAAGCGATTGACGAAAACATCGTTGCGAATGCGGACTTCCTCAAGCGTTTCGAGGCGATTGATACCGCTGGCTTCCCCGATCAGGAGAAGCTCAACAAGGCACTAATGGTGCGCGATCTGCGCAACGGCCTCGAAGGCGTGAAGTTCCGTGACTGGGAGATGCCGGTCTCACAGATTAACGGACCGCATCTCGATCTGGCACAGTTCGTGAGCCTCATCTCCTTCAGCAATCTTAAAGACTACGAGGATTACCTTTCGCGTCTGGGCCAGGTTCCCCGCGTGTTCGACGAAACCGAAATCCAGATGCGCAAGGGCATGGCTGAAGGCCTGATGCCTTGGCGGATGCTGCTGGAGAAAATCCCTGGCCAGTGCGACAAGATTACGGGCGTGCCGGTGGCAGAGTCAGCCTTCGCCATGCCGTTCGCCAAGTTTCCGGACAACATCTCCGCTGCCGACCAGAAGCGGCTGCGTGAGCAGGGGCTGGCGCTCATCAAAGATCAGGTGAACCCCGCATATCAGAAGTTCGCCACGTTCGTGAAGAACGAATATGCCCCCAAAGGCCGCAACGATCCCGGATTGTGGGCGCTGCCTAATGGCCCGGAGCGCTATGCCTTCCGTGTGAAGCAGAGCACCACCACCAACCTGACGCCCGAAGAGATTCATCAGATCGGCCTCGTCCAGGTGCAGGAGATTCAGGCGAAGATGCTGGGCGTCGCCAAACAGCTTGGCTACAACGACCTGAAGAGCTTCGGCGTTGCGACGCATAATGACCCCAAGCTTCGGCCCAAGTCGCGGGAGGAGATTCTCGAACTCTATCGCAAGTATCTGGCGCAGATGCAGGCCAAGTTGCCCGACCTTTTCGGCCGCTTGCCGAAGGCCAAGCTGGAAGTAAAACCGATTGAAGAGTTTCAAGAGAAGGAAGCTTCTACGCACTACAACCAACCCGCGCAGGATGGCTCACGGCCCGGCTACGTGATGGTGAACACCGGCGATATCGAGCATCACACTACGCTCGACTTTGAAACCACTGCCTACCACGAAGGCTTGCCCGGCCACCACATGCAGATCGCCATCGCGCAGGAGATTACGGGCCTGCCTCCGTTTCGCCAGAATGAGTATTACACCGCCTACACCGAAGGTTGGGCGCTCTACTCCGAGCGGCTGGGCAAGGAACTCGGTTTCTACCAGGATCCCTACAGCTATTACGGCCACTTACAGGACGACATGCTGCGCGCCATCCGCCTCGTCGTGGATACCGGCTTCCACTACAAGCACTGGAGCCGCGAGCAGGTGGTGGACTTCTTCCACGACCACTCGACCATTGACGAGCCGGAAGTGCAGAGCGAGACCGATCGCTACGCCAGCTGGCCCGCACAAGCGCTGGGTTACAAGATCGGACAACTGGAGATCCTGAAGCTGCGCGCTTACGCCAAGGCCGAACTCGGCGACAAGTTCGACATCCGCGGATTCCACGATGAGGTGTTGGGCGGCGGCGCACTCCCCATGGACGTCCTAAGCGACCGCATACATGACTGGGTTGCTGCGGAGAAGAAGAAGTAGGTAAAGAAGAAATAATTGGTAGATCGGGTGCCCCATCCTTGTCCGCGCACTTTGCGGACAGGGTGGGGTTTTTTACTTCAGTCACAGAATTGTTCCCGCAGCGGGTGGCCCGGGTCTGGAGTTTCAGACCTGGGTGACGGCGGTGTATCCTCCAGGGGGATCCACTACCAGTGAGACCAAGGGCCACGCGCGAAACCCACTCAAGCGAAAACCGCGCTTGAGTGGGCCACCTGCATCGCTCGAAACCGACGAGTGCAAAGTGCCAACTCTCATTGCGAGGACGAAAGGACTTCTAACCTATGAGCTATCTGAAATTCCTGATATCTCTGCTCTGGTTCATGGCTCTGATCTGCGCGGCGCAAACCGCTCCTTTGCCGCAAATCCGCCAGAGTGGCGTGGTGAAACAATTCTTCGTTGATGACAAGCCTTTCATCATGTTGTCGGGTGAACTGCATAACTCGAGTGCTTCCAGCATCGAGTACATGCAGCCCATATGGGACAAACTTGGCGCTCTGCATTTGAACACAGTGATAGGGACCGCGAGTTGGGAGTTGGTTGAGCCCGAGGAGGGCAAGTTTGACTTTTCGCTGGTCGACGCACAAATCGACCAAGCGCGGCAACGAAACATGCGGCTCGTTTTGATCTGGTTCGCAACCTGGAAAAACGCTGGATCCAGCTACGTGCCTCATTGGGTTAAGGAGGATCGAAAGCGTTTCCCGCCAATGCTGATTCAAGTGCGACCCGATGGCGGATTCACAACCTTCACTGCGAACCACATGGAAGAACAAGGAACTGGGCCGCTGACTCCCTTTGGTAAAGAGACACTGAAGGCAGACGCAAGGGCCTACCGTGCACTCATGAAGCACATCAAGGAAGTAGATCCTCAACACACCGTCATCATGATGCAAATCGAGAACGAAGTGGGAAGCCTTGGTAACAGCCGAGATCGTTCGCCTTTGGCAGAAGCCGCATGGGCAGAGCCTGTTCCCGCCGATCTCACGAACTATCTAACGCAGCACAAGGATGCGTTGCTACCTGAAATGCAAGAGCTTTGGGGAAGAAACGGCTACAAATCGAGGGGCACTTGGGCAGAGGTCTTTGGGAAGGATGAATGGGCCGATGAGGCCTTCATGGCCTATTACATGGGCCGTTACATCAATACAGTAGCGCAGGCAGGAAAGGCCGAGTTGAACATACCAATGTATGTCAATGCCTGGCTTGGGCCTCAGCCGAAAGCCGATCTGCCCGGACAATGGCCGAGCGGCGGTCCCGTTGCCCGGGTTATGGATATCTATCGAGCCGCTGCGCCATCGCTCGATCTTTTCGCACCTGATATCTACGTTCCGGATTTCAAAGGAACCTGTGCGCTCTACAATCGCTCCGGCAATCCGTTGTTCATTCCTGAAGCGGAGGACCAAGCGGGAAATCTGTTCTGGGCTCTGGGTCATCACGGCGCGCTCGGTTGGTCGGCGTTCGGCGTGGAGGATCTCGATCTGAAGGGGCAGGTCGCCCAGGCCTACAAACTCCTTTCAGAATTGCTCCCCCAATTGGCTGAGTGGCAAGCCCAGGGAAAAGTGGAAGCGATTCTCAATCTCGAAAATGAGAAGCCGCAGCCGGTCTCTCTGGGCGGCTATAAGATTACGCTTTCCGCCGGTATGGGCCCCGGCGCTCAGCCTGCCAAGTCCGATTCCGAAGCGGAACTTGCGGGCGGCGTCTCGTTGGGATCCCGCGCTCTGTCGAGCGACAAACGGCCGTTTGCCATTGTCATCTACACGTCACCGGACGAGTTCCTCTTCATCGGCTCGAATGGAGATCCCAGCTTTGCGGTCGAATCGGGGACAGGTAGAGTCATTGTCTCGTCAAAGGATGAGGGCGTATACGAGAAAGGAAAGTGGATTCCAGGCCGCCGCATCAATGGAGATGAACTATTTTTGCCGGGGCTTCCAAAGTTGAAAATCGGTATGCTGAGAGTGAAGCTGATTCATCTCCAATAGTTCCGGGAGAGCCGATCAGAATTGGGCGGGTGGCCTACACTCCACCTTCCGATCTGTTTCTTGGCTCGGATCGCCACCATAGACGTCCTATTCTTGGCCGCGCTTTTGCGGACAAGGTGGGTTTTGCACGCGCCGAGTTTCGCCGGCAATGTCCGCGACATCGTGAGCGGATGCCTGTTGTGACTTGATGGACGTGGTGGTCGGCTAGAGTGCATCGCACCCTTCGAATCGCGAAGAATGGGAACCGAGAGTTTAGATTATCGCAAGAAGAGTTAAGGGCCACGCGCTGACCCCACTCAAGCGAAAACCGCGCTTGAAATGGGCCACCCGCCTTCTCGGCCTCCTGAACGCTGGGCCACGGCGTAGTCATCGCTTTTTTCCCCCGACGAAGGGCATGGTGGCGGACTGCTTCATCCACGACGCCAATTGGCGCTCGTCGAAGTCGTCAAGCGATGCTAGCTCGACTCCGCGGGTGGATTTGCCCATCCCGATCGGCGTCACGGGCGGTTCAGGCTTGATCTCCGTGCCGCGTATGAACATCACTTTCACATGGCCGACGAAGGCACCGGAACAGAAGCACCAGCCCCCGTCCACGCCGTAGTACGCGATGCCCCACTTCACCGCTCGCTGGATGTCCGGCAAACTTTTGGCCGCCAGTGCATCAATGCGCTCGGCGATGCCGCGCTGCGGCTGCGGCAAGCTAGCAATGTACGCGAACACGGGTTCGTCACCTTTTGCGGCCTTCGCGGCGCTTGCCTTGCCAGTCATGGCGACGAGCAGCTTCGTCGGGGACGTGCCTTGGGCGGTTTTCTTACCCTGGAGGCCAGCCACGCGCTTCGGTGATTGAGGTGTTGATGGATGGGTTGGCTGCGTCATTTTGTCACCGCGCTTGATCCCAAGCTGGCGAGAAGCTCATCGAGTTGGTCGAGCGCCTCGGGCATCGCGCCCGTTGATCCGGAGGTGACGGCAGAGTCAATCGCTTCCTTCGAGGGATAAAGATCGTGCACGACCAACAACGTCTTGCCTGCGATTTCATCGAAGGTCACCGTGGTGACGGTCTCGCCGTTGTCCCCTTCCTCGTTGGTCCAAACGAGGCGCGAGTGCGGTGTCACTTCGAGGTACGTACCGAAGAACTCTATCGTCGAATCTTCGTGGCGAAACACTAAACGATACTGCCCCCCAACGCGAACATCCATTTCGCAGGAAAGCAGGGTCAGCCCATACGATTTTGGTACCCACCATCTCCTGAATAGGTCTGCCTTAGTCCACGCCTCGAACACGAGTCGCGCAGGCGCGTTGACGGTGCGTGCGACGACGAGTTCGCGCTCGGACTTCCGTTCCACCGCCGTGGGGTTCTTCGTGGGGGTGGCCTCACTTTCTCTTCTTTCGTCCATTTGCTTTCTCCTTCCGTTTCAATTCTTCAACAACCTTGTCCGACTCGTCGAAGCGCGCGGCCCAGAGCTGGCGGTACCTCTCGATCCATGCCGTCTCTTCTTGCAGTCCGCGCAGCCCGAGCTTGCAGGTCCGTATGCGCCCGACCTTCTCGGTGGTGACGAGCCCCGCTTGCTCCAGGACGCATACATGCTTCTTCATGCCGGTGAGGGTCATGTGGAACTTCTCGGCAAGGGCCGTGATCGAAGCGTCTGCACCCCCGAGCTGCTCCAGAACGCCGCGGCGGGTGGCGTCCGAGAGCGCGCCGAACGAGACATCGAAGCGGGTCTGGCAAGACTGAACCATGTGGTTCAGTATACAGACACGGATTGGCGGCATGCAAGGTTAGTCTTGAGCGCGGGTGCTTTGGGAGCAGGATGTTGGGGTTCGAATCTCTCCGACAGGTCGGCGGGTTGCGCCCGCGCTGTGATTAAATCTCCCCATGCCCAAACGTGTCTTCGCCACCTGCGACATTGGCCCTGCCCTCGACCGCCTCCGCCAACTTGGGTATGAGCTTGACGTCTATCCCGAGCCTGCGCCGCCGCCTAAAGCCGTCATTGTAGAAAAGATTCGTTCTGGCATAGATGGCCTCATCTGCACCCTGCGCGATCGCCTCGACGAAGAGGTTTTCGCCGCTGCCGAAGCCGCTGGCAAGCTCAAAGTCGTCGCGCAAATGGCCGTTGGCGTGGACAACATTGACCGCGCTTCCGCTACGCGTCACGGCATCCCGTTCACCAACACGCCCGACGTGCTCACTGAAGCCACCGCCGAATACGCCTTCTTCATCATGGGCATGCTCTCGCGGCGTATGTGGACGGCCGAGCACATCACGCGCGACCAGCAGTGGGGCTTCTGGCATCCTTCGCTGCCGTTTCTCGGCGACGAAGTCACTGGCAAAACCGTCGCCATCATCGGCACCGGACGAATCGGCCTCGCCATGGCGCGCAAATGTTCGGGCTTCGACATGAACATCCTGTGCTACAGCCCGAAGTCGCGCAACGAAAAGTTCGTCGCCGCCCTGCACCAGGAGATGGATCTGCGCTTCACCAACGGCCTCGTCACCGAGCGCCACTGGATCAAGTACGTCAGCTTTGACGAAGCGCTCGCGCAGGCCGACTTCGTCAGCGTTCATGTGCCGTTGCTGCGTGAAGGCGAGAGCGCCACGCCCACCCTCCACATGTTCAACGAAACCACCCTGCGCCAGATGAAGCCGACCGCGTACCTGATCAACACCGCGCGCGGCCCGGTGATTGACGAAGCCGCGCTAGCCGAGGCGCTGCGCCAACGCTGGATCGCGGGGGCGGGGCTCGATGTTTACGAAAATGAGCCGCTGCCCGCCGATTCGCCGCTGCGCGACCCCGGCATCGAAGACCGCTGCCGTTTGCTGCCGCACCACGGCAGTCAGGCGCAGCTCACCCGCCTAAGCGCCGACCCCGACTTGGGCATGGCCGGACGCTGCGTCCAAGCACTGATTGACGTGCTGGAAGGGAACTACAACGGGGATTTGCGCTTAATGCCCTGGGTGGTGAACAAGGAAGTGGCCGAGGCCTAGAACTGCCCGGAGCCTTCCATGGTGCTGCATCCTTCATGCCCGCAGATACAAGGGGATTCCGATCCATTTCGTGCGGTGTGGCAGTGCGGACTGCAGTATTTGCTGTCGCTCTGCGCCGGGCAGATACAGTTTTCGCGGGCGCACTCTTCTGACGCGGTTGTCATCATGGGGATCGCTCCTATTTCGTTCTGCCGGTGATCCAGCTTCGCTTTGTGTAACGGCCGCCCTTTCGAGCTGCGAGAAAAGATGGGAACCGAGCAGCCAGGAGATAGTGGCCCGGTTCCCCATGTTTATCATCGGCCTTGCTACTTGGAGAGGTTTCCTGCGCAACCAGCATGTCCGCAATCGCAGGAGATTTCGGCAATCTTCTCGGAGGTTTCGCAGTGTGGGCTGCAATGCTTGCTGCCTTCCGGAGCGGGGCAGCTACAGTTGGAACCGGCGCATTTCGTGATTTTGTTATCCATGTTGTGATCCTCTCGCGTTGCGAATTTGGTGGTGATCTGACCTCCGCGTGAATCCAAACGAGGTGGACGGAGCTGCGCCTTGCAGGCGCTTTCCTCGTAAGCACGAGCCTAGCGGAAGGCGCAGACCTGGTCTGCTCAAAATTGGTCATATTGGGCGCAAAGGGCGTTGTTCCAGGCGGGATTCGGATCCGTAAAGCCCGCTGCCATACCATGCCCGCCACGCAAAGATCATGGGCATCAGCCCCGACTCCGACTTTTAGGCATGGCCGGACGCTGCGTGCAAGCGCCTATGCCAAGAAACACATTTCAAGTGATGACTTCCTCGCGGAGCGCAAGGCCGAAGCCGCCAGTGAGAAAGGAAGCCGATAATTAGCCGCTTCGTCCATCAGCTGCGGCTTTGGGTGATCGCAGCTGCCTGGCGCTGGGAATCGCCGAGAGACTGTCCGTGGTCACCACCGATCGAGCGTGGACTCAGCTCTCGATTCCGGGGCTCAAGGTGCTGTTGGCGCGCTGATCCCTGTTGCGTCTTCCCCGTGGGCCACGTCGGCCGCGCCACAGCCTTCGTGACCGCACTTGCAGGGAGACTCTGATCCGTTGTGGGTGGTGTCGCATTGCGAACTGCAGAACTTACTGTCATTCAGCGCCGCGCAGTTGCAGTTTTCGCGGGCACAAGGTGCGCCTTCCGTGGTCGTCATAAGATGGCTCCGGCAAGGCGAGGCGGAGGAGCAGCTTCGCCCTGCAATGAAGCGGCGCGGTATCGCCGCGGATGAAAAACGGGGAGGGAAGTGCCGGGGCGAGGCGCGCCGCCCCCCAAGCCAACCGTTGTGATCAGACTCACTTGTCGAGCTTTCCTGCGCAGGCTTCGTGGCCGCAGTCGCAAGAAATCTCGGCCATGTCCTTGGCGGCTTCGCAATGCGGGCTGCAATGCTTGCTGTCCGCTGGTGCCATGCAGCTGCAGTTTCCGCGTGCGCACTTCTCGTGATCTTTTGGCATTTCCATGGTGTTGTCCTGTCCTGATGCTAGGTTTGTGTGCTGATTTGTGCCGCGCTGAATCCAAACGAATTCAGAAAAGGGATAGCCGTTTTTCCGGCTTCAATCCCCATACTGCGAGGGTAGACAAGCTGCACCGTGGCGTCTGTACAGAAGAGGACACTCTTGGAGGGCTCGGCGACAACCGCCGAAGGTGTGTTGAGATGGGTTGATCAGCCGACCTGCTTGCCCATCTTAACGATGGCCAAGCTCTCGCCGTTGTCGAGCGGCACGCTGAGCGGCTCGATCTCCACATAGCCGCGGGCGCGGTACATGGGGACGCCGGTCAGCGTCGCGCCCATCTCGAGGCGCGTGAATCCGGCGGCGATGGCAGCCTGTTCGCAAGCGTTCAGAATGATGGTGCCGATCCCGCGCCGTGCCCAATTGGGATGCACGAAGAACGCGCGAATCTTCGCCGCGTCTGTGGCGGGGTCGAGTAGCTCGGGCTCGCGGCCGGTCCATTGGTCGCCGCCGTAGAGCGTCTTGCGCTTGCTCCATCCGCCGCAGCCGACGAGAACTCCGGTCTCGCCGCTCGTTTGCCCAGTTGTTGCTTCTACGATGAAGTACGTTCCATCGGCGATGAGTTGCGTGTCCACGCCATACACCGTGCGAAGCGCCGCCTCCAGTTGCGACGATGTGTAGTCGCCCGCCTGCAACCCGCGTACCGAGGCGTCGATTAGCTCACGCAGGGCGGGGATGTCATCCGCCGTCGCAACGCGAAGTGCGAATTGAGGGTTCGGGTGCATCGCTCCTACTTCAACTGATCCCGCAACTCGCGGCGCAAAATCTTGCCGCTGGGGTTTCGCGGAATCGCCGCCACAAATCTCACCTCGCGCGGAGACTTGTAGTTCACCAGCCGCTCGGTGACAAATTCACGCAGGGCATCCGCCGTATGCGCGTCGTCCGCGAAGCCTTCGCGCAGCACGATGAACGCGCAGGGCAACTCGCCTGCATCGTCGTCGAGCTTGCCGACGACGCCGCAATCGCGCACAGCGGCGTGCTCCATCAGCACGCCCTCAATCTCCGCCGGAGCCATGGCAAAGCCCTTGTACTTGATCATCTCCTTGCGGCGGTCCACGATCTTGTAGTCGCCATGCGCATCGCGCACCGCCACATCGCCCGACCAATACCAGCCGTCCTTCAACACACTCGCGGTCGCCTCGGGCGCGTTCCAATAGCCCAGCATGAACTGCGGCCCGCGCATCACCAGCTCGCCGGGCTCGCCGTCGGCCATGTCGTTGCCGCCCTCATCGACCAACCGGCAGTCGGTTTGCGCCAGCGGCTGCCCAATCGTTTCCGGACGATTGTGGTCGGGATGCACCCAGCCCGTATGCGTCACCGGCGACGCCTCCGTCATGCCATAGCCCTGCACCAGCGTGATGCCCGTCCTCTGCGGAAAGCGCCGCGCCAACTCTGGCGGCAGCGGAGCTGCACCGCTCTTCACCCACTTCACGCCGTGATCCTTGGGGAACTTGCCCAGCTCAGCCAGATGCACCATCGCATTGAGCGCCGGAGGAACAAAACACGACGCCGTGATCTCTTCCTCCACCATCAACTTCGCTGCGGTTTCCGGGTTGAAGCGCGGCATCATCACCAGCGTAGACCCCAGCGGAAACAGGCAGTTCAGCAGCACTTCCATGCCGTAAATGTGATACAGCGGCAGAAAACCCAGCAGATTTTCGCGCAGCTGCAGCGGCGCGCCGTTCGGCCCCATGATCTGGTATATGTTCGCCACCAAATTGTGGTGCGACAGCATCACGCCCTTGGGCATACCGGTAGTGCCGCTGGAAAACGGGAGCGTGGCAATCATCTCGGCGGAAGGAAGTGTGGGCGAAGGTAAGGCTGCGCTCACCGGACGCAGCAGGGAAGCGAACGGTTCGGAATTCCCCACATGATGTCGGGTGGTGTAGACGCGCCGCAGCAGCGATAGCCCGCCGAGATTCATCGCCGCAGAGGCCGTATCGGGCGCACCGATCTGTACGCCATCTGTAATCAGCGCGACGGCTTGCGACGCCTCAATCTGATATCGCACTTCGCGCTCGCGATAGCTCGGATTCAGCAGAGTAGGAATCGCGCCCGCCAACTGAATCGCGTGATACGCAATCGCAAACTCCCACGAATTCGGCAAAAAAATGCCGACGATCTCACCCGGTGTGATGCCGGCGGATACCAGGCCGCGCGCGGCCGCCTCCACCAGGGCGCCATATTCGGCGTAGGAGATGCGGCGATACGGCGTGAGCGAAGTGTCCACAATACAGGTGCGCTCGCCGTGCTGGCGGCATCCGTTGAGGACGAGGTCATGCAGAAAGATGTTGGCGGGATCGGCGTAAAGATGAGTGCGTTGCATCGCGGAGAATATCGTAGCTGAAACTGAGGGCTTTCACCACGCAGAAGAAATGCGCCGGGAAACACTGGAAGGTACGCGCTAGAATCAGCACATGGTTAAAGCCGCAAATCCCTCGAAGCCACTGTCCGGTCGTACTGCCCTCATCACCGGGGGCGCGAAGCGCCTTGGACGCGCCATTGCGCTGAATCTTGCCGATGCTGGAGCCAACATCGCCATCACCTTTCGCCACTCCGAGCGCGAGGCCGTTGCAACGGTCCATGCGCTGCGCAAGCGGGGTGTGGCGGCGTTCGCTGTGCAGTGTGACGTGACCGACGAAACCAGTATTCGCAATGCAATTCCCGCGGCAATCCGCGCGCTGGGACGCCTCGACATTCTGGTGAACAACGCGGGCAACTACGAGACGGTTGAGTTTGCCGACATTACCGCCGCGCAGTGGGACGCGATATTTGCCAGCAATACGCGCGGGCCATTTCTCGTAACCCAAGCCGCGATGGCTGAACTGAAGCGGCGCAAGGGGCACGTCATCAATCTCGGCTCGCTTGGCGGACTGCTGCCTTGGGCCGATCACGCGCACTACTGCTCGTCAAAGGCCGCGCTGCACATGCTGACCAAAGTGATGGCCAAGGCGCTGGCACCGGAGGTGGCGGTGAACTGCGTCGCGCCGGGCATGATTGATGTGGACGGTTCAGGCGATGCGGAGTTCTTCACGCGCATGGCGAAAAAGACGCCAATGCAGCGCAATGGCACCAAGGAAGAAATCGCTGCGGCGGCGCGGTTTTTTGCGGCGTCGCCACACTTTATTACCGGGCAGATTATGACTGTGGATGGTGGGCTGGGGCTGGGGTAAGGTTCCTGGAAATCCCACCCTCACGACGTGAAAGGCGCGCGCCGTGAGGGTGGGGCACCGAGCGGGAATGCGGATTCCTCGGGCCAAACCGCGGCCCTCGGAATGACAAGCGTGGTTTTGGCTAAAGCGCCTAGTACAGCACCGTGCGCTCAATCGCCTGCATGATCTTTTCCACTGACGGCAGATAATACTTCTCCATCGACGCGGCGAACGGAATCGCTGGAACGTCCGGCGCAGCCACGCGCGCAATCGGCGCGTCGAGGCAGTCAAACGCCTGCTCGGCGATGATCGCCGAAATTTCCGACCCGATGCCGAGCGTCCGGTGATCTTCCTGAGCAATCACCACGCGATTCGTCTTGGCGACTGACTCCAGGAACGTCGTCGTATCCAGTGGATTCAACACGCGCAGGTCAATCACTTCGCAGTTGATGCCGTGCTCGGCGTACACCTTTTCTGCCGCCTGTAGCGCCAGCGTGAGCACGTAGCCGTAGGAGATCACCGTCACGTCCGTGCCCGGACGCCGCACCGCCGCCTTGAACAGGTCGGCGACAATGTCGCCCTCGGGAATCTCTTCTTTCACCGAGCGATACAGTTTTTTGTGTTCAAAGTAAATCACCGGATCATCGCCGCGAATCGCCGCCTTCAACATGCCCTTGGCGTCAATCGGAGTCGAAGGAGCCAGCACAATCAAGCCCGGTTCATGCGCGAACCACGTAGTGTTCGTCTGCGAGTGATACAAGCCGCCCTGCACGCCACCGCCGTAGCAGACGCGCACCGTCAGCGGACAAGTCTGGGTGCCCGCCGAGCGATAGCGCAACTTCGCCGCCTGCTGGGTGATGGCATCCATCGCCGGAGTGATGAAGTCGGAAAACTGAATCTCCGCTACCGGCCTCATGCCCGACATGGCTGCGCCAATGCAAGAACTCACGATGATGCCTTCGGCCAATGGCGAGTCAATCACGCGCTCCGGGCCGAACTCTTCGTACAAATTCTTGGTGGCCTTGAATGCGCCGCCCATTACACCCACGTCCTCACCAATGATGAAGACCTTTTCATCGCGCAGCATCTCTTCGCGCAGCGCGCTGTTGATTCCGTCAATATAAGTTGTCAATGCCATCTGTCGAGATCCTTTTGCGCTATGCCCGTCCGCTCGCAGGCGAGGGGATGGATGCGGTGTAAGTCTTCCGGTTCAATTCGCGGTCATGAATGCTGAACGAGTAGACATGATCCAGACATTCGATCGCTTCTGGATGCGGCGATGCCTCGGCAAATGCCACGGCTTCGTCAATCTCGGCGTTGATGCCCACCAGCAACTCGTCCTTCCACGCAGAAGTGAACAAGCCCAGACCGGTCAGCACATTTTCAAACGCTGGAATCGGGTCGCGTGACTTCCACTCTTCCACTTCAGCCGGATCGCGATACTTCGCCGGATCAATCTCCGAGTGACCGTACCAGCGATACGTCTTGCACTCGATGATCGTCGGTCCACCGCCGCTGCGGGCGCGGTCAATCGCCTCGCGCGACGCCTTGTAAACGGCCTGCACATCGTTGCCATCCACGGTCACGCCCGGCATGCCATAGCCAGCTGCTTTCAGACTCAGATCTTTGACGCGCGTCTGTAGACTGGTGGAAACCGACTCCGCCCACAGGTTATTTTCCACGATGTAAACAATGGGCAACTGCTGCACGCCCGCAAAGTTGACGGCCTCGTGCCAAAAGCCCAAGCTGGTGGAGCCGTCGCCGGAAAGCGCAACCACCACGTTCGGCTTGCCGAGCATCTTGTTCGCCAGCGCCACGCCAGTACCGATGTTCAGCTGGGCAGCAATCGTCGAGGCCGGGGTGATGATGTTCAGCGGAGCATAACCGCAATGCGCTGGCGACGAACGGCCCTGATCCGGGCTGTCCTTCCGCGCGTAAAGCTGCGCGTACATGAACTTGAGCGGTGTACCCTTCATGATGTGGGTCACGAAGTTGCGATGCGAAGGCGCGACGGTGTCTTCGGGCAGCAGGTCAATGGTGGTGCCAACTTCAGTCGCCTCCTGACCAACAGCGGCGTAGTAATTGCCGTGGAAGCGGCCCTGCTTAAATAGGGTGCGGGCGCGCTCTTCCACCGTGCGGCACTTGATCATGTAGGTGTAGAGCCGCTTGAGCAGAACGTCGTCGAGCCGGTCGGTTGCCGGTTCCATTACGGCGGAGTTTCCAGCAGCTGAGCCGCGGGCCTTGCCGCCATTCGCAGGATTGGGCGCAGTCTTGTTAGCCATGACTTTGTACGTCCGTGATGAGAGGTTTTTAATGCTGTATCGGAACTTGAATAGTTTAACTCATTCGTATGTGGAATCTGGAAGCACAAATCGCAGGACGAAATCGGATAATTGGATGAAGAGAATCGAAAAACATGATGGCACGGTGCGGAGTAGCCAGAGCAGGTTCCGTCCAAATTGCGAGCCGCTAAACCAAAGCCCACAATCAGGACATCTTATACAGGGGCGGCCACTTACGAATGCCTGAAAAAGCCCAAAGTTCCGGCAAAGTTCGTCTCGATGTACTGCTGGTGGAGCGCGGTATCGCGCCGTCGCGCGAGCGGGCGCAGTCGCTCATCATGGCCGGGCAGATTCTCGTCGGCGAGCAGAAGGTGGAGAAATCGGGTGCCAAAGTCGCTTCCGATGCCTCGATCCGGCTGTTGGGGCACGAGCAGCGCTACGTGAGCCGGGGTGGGCTGAAGCTGGAGCGCGCGCTTGAGCACTGGGGTCTTTGTACCGACTACATCACGGCGATAGATATCGGCACTTCCACCGGCGGCTTCACGGACTGCCTGCTGCAGCACGGCGCAGAGCGAGTCATCGCAGTAGATACCGGCTACGGACAGATTGACATCAAACTGCGCGACGATCCGCGCGTTACGCTGCTTGAACGCACCAACGCCCGCTATCTGGACGCGAACACGCTGGCCCTTCGACCGGGCGCGTCGGGAATTTTACTGATCGTAATGGACGTATCGTTCATCTCCGCCACGCTGGTGTTGCCTGCGGTGGTGAAGGCTGTGCTCGAATGCCGCGAAAGAAACGAGAGCGGCCAGACTCGTGGCCTGGCGCTGGAACTCGTACTCCTCATCAAACCGCAGTTTGAAGTGGGCAGGGAACTCGTCGGCAAGGGCGGAATCGTTCGCGACGAGGCAGTTCAACTTGGCGCTGTCGAAAAAGTCCGCAGCTGCGCCGTCAGCCTTGGTTTCCAAAACATTCAAGTAATTGACTCGCCCATTCTGGGCACCGAAGGCAACCGAGAATTCCTGATGTACGCTGTAATTCCTGTGCCGCTATAGCGAATGTGGGCCCGCCCAAGCTTCGCTTGGGCGGGGGTTTTTCTTGAACTCGCGAATCAGCCCGTTACACCATCGTCAACACAACCCGGAACCGCGCCTTGCCGCTCATGGCGCGTTCGTAGGCTTCTTTCACCTGCGCAAACGGGAAGCGTTCAATCTTGGCGGCAACTCCTTGTAGTGCACTGAAGCGCAGCGTGTCTTCGGAATCTTTGTTCGTGCCCGACGGCCAACCCTTTACCGACTTCCTCCCGCTGATCAACGCCAGCGGACTCACCGCGATATTGCCACCCGGTGCCGCCACAATCAGCAGCGTTCCATCTATCGCCAAGCCGCCCACAATGGCGGAAATCGCATCGGTATTCGGAGCCGTTGCAAGGATCATCTTCGCTCCGCCCAGCTTTTGTAGTTCAGCCGCGGGGTCAGAGACGCCGTAGTCAATGTAATGGTGCGCGCCCAACTCCTTCACCAACGCCGCCTTGTCAGCGCCGCGCCCAATCGCCACTGTTTCAAAGCCCATCTTGCGCGCATATTGCACGCCGAGATGCCCCAGCCCTCCGATACCCTGCACGGCTACCACGTCGCCAGCCTTCGCGCCGGAATGTCGCAACGCGTTGAACGTCGTAATCCCCGCGCACATCAACGGAGCAGCTTCCGCCGCCGATAGTTCCTCCGGCATCTTGGCCACCGAATCATGCGGAACCACCATGTACTCGGCATAGCCGCCATCATGCGAAATGCCGGTGATGCCGCCGTTCGTGCATAGAATGAAGATGCCGCGCTGGCAGTTCTCGCATTCGCCGCACTTGCCGCCATACCAGCCCACGCCCACCTTGTCACCAACTTTGAATGACCCAGCACCCGCGCCGACTGCATCAATGCGCCCGGCCACTTCGTGTCCTGGAACCCGCGGATACACGATGCCCGGCCAATAGCCTTCCTTCACCAACACATCGCTGTGGCAAATTCCACACGCTTCCACCTTGATACGCACCTGCCCTGCGCCCGGCTCAGGAACGGGCCGCTCCACAAACTCAAACTCACCGCCTGC
The DNA here is from genome assembly GCA_038229415.1 of Terriglobales bacterium. Classification (GTDB taxonomy): domain Bacteria; phylum Acidobacteriota; class Terriglobia; order Terriglobales; family Acidobacteriaceae; genus JANXUR01. The sequence goes on along the minus strand of JBBROM010000020.1, from coordinate 25,060 downwards.
CTTGCTGATCACTGCTACTTTCATGTCAAAGTCCTCTGGGAAAGTCCTTAAAGTTTTAAGCCGCATTCCGCGTACGATCTCTTGCACCGTCTTGCATCGTCGAACAGCTCTTGGATGACCGGGCGAGTCCACCGGATTCAACTGGATGGTTGCCGGAGGTTTGCACTTCCGGAGCACCGCTTCTGTACAATCCATTGTCAGCATGAGCGAAACTCCTCAACTGCATCCCCCAACCCGCCGCGTTGGTCTCATCTCTAAACCGGCCAAGCCGGAACTGGCGCGCATTCTGCCCGAATTGCTGCGCTGGCTGGGCACTCACCACTATGAAGTGATTGTGGACGACATCACTGCGACCTACGTGGCTTGGCCCAAAGTGGTTGCGCGCACCAAAATGGCCGATCACGATCTGAACTTCGTCATCGTGATGGGCGGTGACGGCACGCTGATCTCTGCCGCTCGCGCGGTTGCACCCAAGGGCGTCCCGATTCTCGGCGTAAACCTCGGCACACTCGGATTTCTCACCGAAGTTCCTCTCACCGGTCTGTACGAGGCGCTTGATTGCATTGAGGAAGAACGCGCACGCATCGAACTGCGTTCCATGGTTCACAGCGAGGTGATGCGCGATGGCCGCCTCATTGCCAGCTTCGACGCCCTGAATGACGTGGTGGTCAACAAAACCTCCATCGCTCGGCTGGCCAGTTTCGACCTTTACATTGACGGCGTGTTCGTTTCCAGCAACAAGGCCGACGGCCTCATCGTCGCCACGCCCACGGGTTCTACTGCCTATTCGCTGGCCGCCGGAGGCCCGGTGCTCATGCCCAATGTGGACGCCTTCGTCATCACGCCGGTGTCGCCGCACGCGCTCACCCATCGCCCGCTCGTCGTCAAAGATACTGCCGAGATTGAGATTGTTGTTGGCGCTGGCAAGGAAGATTCCTTCCTGAGTATTGATGGCCAAGAGGGCACCGAGATTAAGGACGGCGACCGCATCTACTGCCGCAAGTCTGACGTGGTGGTGAAGCTGCTGCGCTCGCAATACGACTTTTTCGACGCCCTGCGCACCAAGCTAAAGTGGGGCGAACGGCTGTAAGTCAGGGACGGCACCCATCCCATGAGGAATCTATGAACACTCGATTTGCACTCTCGGCATTCATCCTGCTTGTCTTGACTGCCACGGTATTCTCCCAATCCAAGCCCGCCGCCGACCTCATCCTCACCCACGCACGCATCTACACGGTAGACAAATCGCATCCCGAGGCTGAAGCCGTCGCCGTGATCGGCGAACGTATCGTCGCCGTTGGAACGGACGCCGAAATCTCCGCCTGGCGCGGCCCACAGACCAAGGTGATTGATGCGCAGGGCCATCGCGTACTGCCCGGCTTTAACGATTCGCACGTCCACCTTACCGACGGCGGCGCAGCGCTTGATGCCGTGCAACTCAACGACGTTACCAATACCGCGGAATTTGTGCGCCGCATCGCCGAGCAGGCGAAGAAAACGCCCAAGGGCGAGTGGATGCTGAACGGCAACTGGGACGAGACCAAATGGACGCCGCCGAATTTGCCGACGCGTCAGATGATTGACGCGGTGACGGGCGACATCCCCGTGCTGCTCGACCGTTACGACGGGCACATGGTGCTCGCCAATACTGCTGCCCTGAAGCTGATCGGCATCACTGCCGCTACCAAGGATCCCGATGGTGGCGTGATTGTGCGCGATGCCAACGGTGAACCCACCGGTGCACTCAAAGATGCCGCAGAAGAGATGGGCTACCGCACAGTGCCGCCGCTCTCCCACGAGGCGATCCTGCGGCGAACCCGCCGCGCGCTGCAACATGCCGCGTCACTCGGCGTCACCAGTATGCAGTTCATGAGCACTGGCGAGGGGCGGCTCACCGCGCTGGCCGATCTGGAACGGCGCGGCGAACTTACAGCGCGCATCTACGTCGCCCCGCCCATCACGCTTTGGGGAGATCAGGCAAAAGTCGGATTGCGCCACGCTTTTGGCTCTTCGTGGCTGCGCGCGGGCGCGCTCAAGGCGTTTGCCGACGGCTCGCTAGGCTCGCGCACGGCCTACTTCTTCGACGGCTTTACCGACGAACCGCAAAATCACGGTTTGCTGAATGAGGGCATGTTCCCCATCTCGGCGATGCAGGCGCGCTTTATCGGTGCTGACGCCGCCGGGCTGCAACTTTGCACCCATGCCATCGGTGATCGTGGGATTTCCACCATTCTCGATCTCTACGAAAATGTGGTGAAGACGAATGGCGGCAACGCGACTGACCGCCGCTTCCGCATCGAACATGCGCAGCACATGGCTGCGAAGGACTTCGACCGTTTCGCCAAGCTCGGCGTCATCGCCTCCATGCAGCCTTACCATGCGATTGACGATGGACGCTGGGCCGAGCCGCGCATCGGTCACGACCGCGCCTCGCGCACTTACGCCTTCCGCACCTTCTTAGATCACGGCGTCAAACTCGCGTTTGGCACCGATTGGCCGGTCGCGCCCCTGAATCCGTTGTACGGCATCTTCGCGGCGGTTACGCGCCGCACGCTGGACGGCAAGAATCCGGGAGGCTGGTTTCCCGAGCAGAAGCTGACCGTCGCCGAAGCGGTTGATGCTTACACCATGGGCTCCGCTTACGCGGAGTTTCAAGAGAACGAGAAAGGTTCGATTACCAAGGGTAAGTTGGCCGACATGGTCATCCTGAGCGATGATATTTTTAAGATCGCGCCTGAGAAGATTTGGGATGTGACGGTGACGCTTACACTTGTCGGGGGCACGGTGATCTACAAGGGAAAGTAACGAGTTCCAAACCGACGATCTCTGAAGCCACCACCTCGTCTGGATTGTGCTGGCGGGAACGCGCCTACTCCTGGCACTCACTATCAGCACAGTTGTATCGCTGCGACTCGCAAAGAGTAAAAATTGCTTCAGCGGGCGAACTCGTCACCGGATTGTCAGCAAATCCGGTAAGTTCGTAGCAAAATTTAGTCACATGCCGCGCGGTATGATCGAACACGTCGTAGTAGGTTGCCCGTCCAAAAATGTAAACGTGCTCGGTGCTTTCGGTTCGGTGTTTCAAGGCATCCATCTCACCGGCAGGCACGTAAATGTGCCCTCCATAGAGCTTGTCCTTTGGTCCTAAAACGGCTGCCTTGTCGTCCTTCCAATAGTCCCCTCGAAAGAAGTCTTCAGGCACAGCCTGACCGACTTCGCTGCGCTTTATAGTTTGCTTGAGGAATTTAGTCGGCGTGGTTCCCGAGTTCTCAAAAGGAATTTCGAGAAACACCCCGACGAATTGCTTATCCTTGACGACAGGGAATACTCGGGCGTCTGTCGAAAACGAGACGAATGCTCGCTGCACTGAAGTCAGTGCCTCTCGATTAATCCTGTTAGAGTCTAGCAATGCATTCCACTGGACACCGGCAAAAAAGTGTAGGTAGCGAGCACCACGATGCCAGCGACCTCAAGACATACCTTCCAGGCGGGTGTCTGATCGGGCCGGTGGACGATGTTATGTTCGGGAACACACATGTCATTCAGCGCCGAAGTATGGTCAGCGGCGACCTTCTCCTGAGGCAAAGAGGGTAATGCCTTGATCGTTCCCGTGGCCACACCGTGATGTTTTCTTTTGGACATTCAGAACAAGTAATGAGAATCTAGTTAAACTTCTCCAAGCAATAAACAATCCTACTCCTCCAGCCCCATTAAATCATCCATAGTCTCCCGCTTGCGGATGACCTTCGCCTTCTTACCTTCCACCATCACTTCCGCAGGGCGCGGACGCGTGTTGTAGTTGCCGCTCTGCACCATGCCATAGGCACCAGCGTCCAGAATCGCCAGCAGCGCACCTTCTTCGCACTTAGGTAGCGCGCGATCCCGCGCCAGAAAATCGCCGGTCTCGCACACCGGGCCAACCACATCCGCTACTTCCGTCTCAGCATCCTCAGTCAAACTAACCGGAGTCATCGCATGATACGCCTTGTACAGCGCGGGCCGGATCAAGTCATTCATCGCCGCGTCCACAATCAAAAATAACTTTTCTCCATGCTGTTTGCGATACAGCACCCGCGTAATCAGCGCTCCGGCAGGCCCCACCAGCACCCGGCCCGGCTCCAGCAATAGGTGTACGCCAAGTCCGCGCAACGGCTCCAGTACGCGGTCGGCGTAAGTCTTCACATAGCTGGCAAAGTCACCTATAGATTCGTCGTCATACGAAATCCCCAGCCCGCCGCCCGCATCTACATAGCGAATCTTGTGACCTTCCGCCTGTAAGTGGTGCACTAAGTCCGTCACCCGAGACATTGCCAGCCGGAACGGTTCGGTATCGGTAATCTGTGAACCAATATGTACACTTACTCCGGCAACTTCAATTCCCTTGACGCCGCCAACCCGCGAGTACAGCACCCGCGCCTCACTCATAGGAATGCCGAACTTATGCTCACGCATCCCGGTGGAAATATACGGATGCGTCTCCGCTGCCACTTCAGGATTCACCCGCAACGCGATGCGCGCTGTTTTCTTCATCCGCGCCGCGCAGGTCGCCAGTGCCCACAATTCGCTTTCGCTTTCCACATTAAAGAGTAGAATCCCCGCTTCCAGCGCGAACTTCATTTCCTCAACAGTCTTGCCTACACCAGAGAAAACAACCTTCTTCGCGGCCTTCTTGTCGGCGCGCAACACCCGCTCAAGCTCGCCGCCAGAAACGATATCAAATCCGCATCCCAGCTTAGCCATCATGCGCAGCAGGCTTAAGTTGCTGTTCGCCTTCACCGCGTAGCAGACGGTGTGCTGCACCCCGGAAAACGCAGCGTCAAAGGTCGCCAGCCGCTGCTGAATCGCTGTCGCGGAGTACACATACAGCGGCGTGCCACATTTTTCTGCCAGTGCGGTCAGCGACACTTCATCCGCCCGCAACTCACGGGGCAGCTTGCGGAAGGGAATCCGCGAGGTAGCTTGATGGTAGGTAAATGCCGGGGAACGTTCGATGGCCAACGACTTCCGATCACTCACGACGTAGCAGGCCCTTCCTTCACGCGCACGCGCGCATCTTTTACTCGCAGTACGACGACACTCTGATCGTCAAAAGGCTCGGCACCTGCAGCGAACGTAGTCACTGCCTGAAAAATACTATCCACAACCAGCTGTGCTGAATCGTTCGCACAGCGCAGCACAATCTCTTCAATGCGCTCGTGGCCAAACGCTTCGCCGCCGCGGCTTCGCGCGTCCGGAATGCCGTCACTGAAGAACACGAACAGGTCGCCCGGCTCAGCCTGAAACGAATGTTCTTCCGCTTGCGCATCCTCAAACAACCCCAGCGGAATGCCGATCAACTGCATGGTGCTGACGTGTCCGTGGTGACAGCGAATGGGCCGCGGCAAACCGGAGTTCGCCACGTGCAACTGCCGCGTCTTGTCGTCCCACACCGCATAAATCAGCGCTACAAACTGCGCGTCTATCGGCCGTTCGTTCAGGCCAAAGTTCACCACCGTAAGCATCTCTTCCGGAGAAGGTTCTGCCGCCGCATGAGACCGGATAATCCCGCTGACCAGCGCCGCATAAAGTGCGGCTGCCGCACCCTTGCCGCTTACATCGCCAATCGCAATGCCCAAGCGGCTCATGGTGTAGGGCAAAAAATCGTACAGATCGCCGCCAATCGCGCGTGCCGGCTCAAATCGCGCCGCCAGCTCCAGATTGTCCAACACTGGCGTCTGCGCAGGCAGCAATCGCAGTTGCAACTCGTGTGCCAGACCGAGTTCACGTTCCAGCCTGCGCTCCTGCCGCTCCAGTTGCTCATACAAACGCGCATTCTCAATGGAGACCGCCACCTGCGCCGCCAGCGTAATCATGGTTCGCTTGTGATCTTCGGTAAAGTAACCCCTGCGCGTGTGTTCCAGGTCAATCACGCCGATGACTTTGTCTTTGTAGACCAGCGGCACGCACATCTCCGAGCGCGTCTCGGGATTCACCATTACGTAACGCGGCTCACTCTTTACGTCTGCCACCAGTACGGCGACGCGCTGCTGCGCGGCATAGCCCACCAACCCTTGTCCTAGCGGAATATCGTGCTTCAACCGCACATCTTTGCCGAACCGCTGGGTGTAACGATGTTGCAGTTTGCGCCCCGAAGCATCCACCAACAAAATGCTGAACATCTGGTAGTCAATCAGGCGCTTGAGCAGTTCTGCCACCTGCGTAAGCAACTGGTCTAAGTTCAGAATCGAGGTCATCTCGCGACTGATTTCGTTCAGCAGCAGCAGAGAGCGCGCCTGCCGTGACGTCCGCGTATGCAGCCGGGCATTTTCAATCGCCACCGCCATGCGAGACGCCACCAGCGTCAGCAGTCGGGCATGTTCCTCGGTAAAGTAGTTGGATTCGCGGGCTTCGATGTCAATTACACCGATGACGCGCTTCTTGACGATCAGCGGGATGGCCAGTTCCGAACCTACATTCGGGACGCCGTCTACGTAGGTGTCGCTGGTGCGCACATCTCGCACCAATACGGCCTGGCGCGTTTCCGCTGCTTGCCCAATCACGCCCTCGCCCACCTTAATTTGCAAAGTCTCAGCGAGGCTGGTGGGGTAGCCGATCTGGAAGCGCGGAAACAGCTCTTGCGTCTTAGTGTTCAGCAGGAAGATGGCAAAAATTTCGTAGTCAATAACCCTCCGAACTAGTTCAGCTACGCGGCTGAGTGCCGCATCCAGGTCGAGCGTGGAGTTGACCACGTCGGCCACTTCCAGCAGAAAAAGCTCAACCGGAGGCAGCTCGCGCGATGATGCGTTGGAGGCAGTTTGCTCGGAATGGGGAGGCTCGGACATGCGATCTTTTATGATAACAGCGCCAGACCGGAGAGCAGTCAGCGGACGCTTCTTCTCATCGCGCTATTCCCGCACCACACAAACGTCGGGCAGGTTGCGATACCGTTCGCCGTAGTCCAGGCCGTAGCCCACCACAAATTCATCAGGAATCGTGAAGCCGATGTATTCAGCCTGCACATCCACCTTCCGCCGGGCGGGCTTTTCCAGCAGCGCCGCCAGCTTCAGCGACGCAGGTTTGCGGGCCATCAACAACTGCTTCAAAAAATTCAGCGTCACTCCGGTATCCAGAATATCTTCCACCAGAATCACGTGGATTCCATCGAGCGGCTCACTGAGATCCTTGGTGAGCTGCACCTCGCCGCTGGAGGTGCTCGCCTTGCCATAACTGGATACCCCGATGAAGTCCATGCGCACATCCAGGTCAATGGTGCGCGCCAGGTCGCAGAGAAATACCGCGGCACCCTTCAGCACTCCCACCAGCAGCACCGACTGGCCTGCATAGTCATGCGTAATTTCCGCGCCTAGCTCCGCCACGCGCTGCGCGATTCGGTTCCGCGAGATGAGCACTTCCAGATTCGCCATATCTTATGTTCCTAATCGCGCGTTCCCAGTCGAGAATGGTTCGATCATAGGCCGCGTGCCTGTGAATCGAAAAGCCACTATAGCGCACAGGTTGCCCTCGCTCCTACGGCCTACTAGAATGGGCAGGTTCACCGACCAGCATCAGGCGTCGTCTCCTCAAGTTCGTTAAGCTCGCCAAGTTCGTCAAAGTCATCAAAGGAATCGTCGTTATGAATCTGCAAGGCATCAAGCTCACCTGGCTCGGCCACTCGACCTTCCGCATCGAGACTCCAGAGGGTAAGACGCTCGTTGTTGACCCCTGGGTCGCCAGCAACCCCATGTGCCCTGAGTCGGCGAAAGTGTTTCCTGAGATTGACGCCCTGCTGGTAACGCACGGCCACTTCGACCATATCGCCGACGCGGTGCCTTTGGCCAAGCTGCATGCCGCGACCGTAGTGGGCATCTATGAACTTTGCCACTGGCTCGGGAAAAAGGGCGTGACCACTACTTCGCCGATGAACAAGGGCGGTTCGCAATCCGTTGCCGGAGTCAAAGTCACCATGGTCCATGCCGACCATTCCTGTGGCATTCTCGACGGCGACGAAATCATTTACGGCGGTGAAGCCACTGGGTATGTCATGGAGTTCTCGAACGGCCTGCGCATCTATCATGCTGGCGACACCAACGTATTCGGAGACATGGCCATCATCCGCGAGCTTTATGCGCCAGACATCGTAATGCTGCCCATCGGCGATCTTTACACCATGTCGCCCAAGGAAGCTGCCTATGCGGTGAATTTGCTTAGGCCCAAAACCGTCATCCCCATGCACTTTGGTACCTTCCCACCGCTCGTGGGGCGTCCGGGTGACCTGCAAACGCTGGTGTCGCAGGTGGAAGTTTTTGAAATGGAACCCGGCGTCACCGTCGGATAGCCGCAACTCTTGGAGGTCGCAATGCCCGAGTCACCGTCGGAAAATCTCAGTTATTGGCGCATGGGCGGCATCACCCAGCAGCCCGTGGAAGACTATCTCTATTCCATGTTGCCGCCGCGCGACGCCGTGCTCGCCGAGATGGAAGCGTTTGCCGCTGAGCATCATGTCCCCATCGTCGGCCCTGCGGTGGCGCTGTTTTTCGATCAACTCGCACGCATGATCGGTGCCAAAACCGTATTCGAGATGGGCTCGGCAATCGGTTATTCGACGATCTGGTGGGCCCGCGCCATTGGTGACGGTGGGGTCGTTCATTACACCGACGGCGATCCGGCTAAGGCCGAGCGCGCCCAACGCTACTTCGAGCGTGCGGGCGTTAGCAGCCGCATTCAAGTGCACGTCGGCGATGCGCTGGAAGTCTTGCAGCAGCAGCCCGGCCCCTTCGACATCATCTTCAACGATGTGGACAAGACCGGCTATCCGGCGGTGCTTCCGCTGGTGGGGCCAAAACTCCGCAGCGGTGGCCTGTTCGTCACTGATAACGTTTTGTGGAGCGGAAGAGTCGCGCTGCCCGAACCGCGCAACGCCGAAACTCAAGCGATTTTGCAGTTCAACCGCGAGCTCTACGCGTCAACGGAGTTCCGTACTACCCTGATTCCGTTGCGGGATGGCTTGGCAGTAGCGTTGAAGAAGTAACTGGGTGAAGCAGTTCGAGGCGGGCTTCGTGGCTCTACTTCGTGACCCCTAGTGGCCTTGGTGGTAATCGCTTTACGCTCAACCACGAAGGACACCAAGTTGCACAAGGGTTCGCGAAGGAACAGCGCGGGCTTAGATAGACTTCACCGGAATCAGCGTGAGATCGTCCACCAGCCCGACCTCTTTTTGCACAAACGGCTCGGCAAACTCCACGCCGCCTAACAAGCCATAGAAGCGTGCCATCGTCTCCAGCCGCGTGCGAATCTCAGCTTCCGGCACAAACAACTCCGCGCCATCTGCCTGCGTCGCATACTGCGACCGATAGGCCAGCAGCGACGCGACCTTCGCATCAAACTGTTCGGTCACGTCCACCACAAATGTAGGCCGCACGTCGTGATAAAGCGACGCATACACAATCTTGAACGGACGATGCGGCGCCAGCGCTTCCTCCGCCAGTCCCAACTCCTGACCCGCATCCAGCTTCGTCAATCCCGCAAGAAAGCACGCCTCGTACCCGAGCGTCGAGCAGGTGTAGTGATCTGGATGCCGTCCCAACCAATACGGCAAAATCACTACATGCGGTCGCGTCCGGCGAATTGCGCGCGCTACCTTCAGCCGATTCGTCCAGGTATTTTCCACGCGGCCGTCGGGAAGATCGAGGGCTTCGCGCCAGCTCACTTGCAAAATCTTCGCGGCGTCACCAGCCTCGCGTGCACGATCATTCACCGTGCCTCGCGTGCCCATCTCACCTTGCGTCAAATCAAGAATGCCAGTTTTACGGCCCGCTTGCGCCATCTTCAGCAGCGTCCCGCCACAGGTCTGCTCCACATCGTCTCGATGCGCCGCAATCGCCAGAACGTCCAGCGGCTCTGTTAGCTGGATGCTAGACATGTTAGACAATGCGCGCCACTCCATCTCCTAGCGCTGCGCCGGCAGCCACTGCCATCATGCACAGCACATTGCTCAGCAACACATTCGACCAAAACTCCAGGTACATTCCCGACCGCAAATATTGCACGTTCTCGAACGCGTAGGTTGAGAACGTAGTGAAGGCGCCAGCGAACCCCACCACCACCAGCAACCGCCATCGCGGATCGGAAATCGCACGAGCGATCACGAACGATGCAAAGAATCCCACCACCAGGCTGCCAAAAATATTGATCAGCAGAATCCCCCACGAAAGGCCGCGTCCCAACAGGTTCGTCACCCAGCGTTCCAAAAAGTAGCGGGCATTCGCCCCGGCTACCGCGCCTGCCGAAATAATCAGCACCTCGCGCATCTTATTTTTTCCGTTCCACAAGATAAGCGGCCAGCGCCTTGAGCGTATCCCCGCGCTCGCCAAATTGCGCCAGCGCGGCATTGGCCGAAGCAATCAACTCATCGGCCATGCGCTGCGACTCCGCCAGCCCATAAAGTGAAGGATACGTCGCCTTCTCCGTCGCCTGATCCTTGCCCGCCGTCTTGCCCAACTGCTCTGACGACTGCGTTACATCCAAAATATCGTCCACAATCTGGAATGCCAGGCCAATCGCCCGTCCAAATGTGCGCAGCGCCGCAACGGAAGCATCGTCGGCGTTTGCATAGATTCCGCCCGCTACCAGACTCGCTGTAATCAACGCCCCCGTCTTCGAGCGGTGAATGTACTCAAGCCGCGCTGCATCGGGCCGGGTGCGTTCCGCTTCAAGGTCGGCCACTTGCCCGCCGATCATACCGTCAATCGTGCCCGTACCAATCGCAATCTCGGCGATGATCCTGACCCGCAACTCCGCGGAGCATTGCAGCGCCGCCAGCACCTGATACGCGCAAGTTTGTAGCGCGTCGCCTGCCAGAATTGCCGTAGCCTCGCCAAACTCTACATGGCACGTCGGACGCCCGCGCCGCAAATCGTCATTGTCGAGCGCAGGCAGATCGTCGTGAATCAGCGAATAGGTGTGCAGCATCTCCAGCGCCGCGCCAGCATCTTCCACGCCGACTGGCAGCATTGCCGCCACCATGCGCGCCGCTTCGACACACAAAATCGGACGCAGCCGCTTGCCGCCCGCAAACACGCTGTGCCGCATCGCCTGATGAATCGAGGCAGGGAACTGCTCCGCCGCAGGCAGCAGCCGCTCCAGCGCAGCGTCAGTCGAAGCTGCTCCTTGCCGCAGAGTTTCTTTAAGGTTGACGACGGACATATCGGGGTGAGTATAGCAATTCGTGATGGCGTGAGACGTGCGAAAGCGCGGGCTAAGGCTTGATTGAGCCCGCGTCATACGGCTGCGCCTGCAATTTGCCGCCTTGTTTCAGCAGAATCTCCACCTTGCCTTCGGCGTCCTGCAACTCCTGGCGACACTCCGCCGAAAGTTGCACGCCCTCTTCAAACAGGGTCAACGAACTTTCCAGCGGAAGCTCACCCTTCTCCAGTTCAGTCACGATCTGGTCGAGCCGCTTCAGGTTCTCTTCAAACTTCGCCATATCTTTGCCCAATCCCACATGGATTCTATCCCAACAAGCCGGATGGGGATTTTAATGTTGTACCAAAGGCCTAGCATTGTCATTCTGAGCGTAGCGAAGAACCCCTACCGCGCCACAACTCCGTCATGAGCTGGGCTCGGGTGCCCCATCCTTGTCCGCGCATTTTGCGGACTGGGTGGGTATTTTCCCTCCACCCCAAATTATGCGGTCACTTCGCCCGTCCCCAGCGCTTCCAGCACATCCACCGCAACACTATACCGTCCCAGAGGAGCGCTGATCTGCACTCCCTGCACTACGCCATGCACGGCTTCAATCATCTCGCGCGCAATCGCCACACCTTCCGCCCGGGCCGCCTCGGCGGAACTTGCGCGTGCCATGCGTTCCAGAATCGAATCCGGCACAGAAACCCGCAACTCATTTTTCATAAACTCCGCATTGCGAATGCTGGTAAGCGGCCAGATGCCAGCGATTACAGGAATCCGGCAGTGCTCGATGCGACGCAGAAAGTCTTCCAGTTGACCCAGATCAAACACCGGCTGCGTCACGACATACTCCGCTCCCGCTTCCACCTTGTATTGAAAGCGCCGAATCTCTTCCTCAATATCGGGCAGCCCCGGATTCGCACCCACGCCGATCACAAATCCCGTGCTGGCATTCGTCGCGTTGCCGCCAATATCGAGCCCACGATTCAAATTGCTGACAATGTTCACCAGTCCAATTGAATCCACGTCGAACACCGCAGTCGCATCGGGATAGTCGCCCATCTTCGGCGGATCGCCCGTAATGCAGATCAAGTTGCGTAAGCCAGTCGCCGACGCTCCCAGCAAGTCCGACTGAATGCCCAGCACGTTGCGATCGCGGCAGGTGTAATGCAACACCGCCTCAATCCCTACCTGCTGCTGCATCAGCAGGCACAATGCCTGGTTGCTCATGCGCGCCGACGCCCGTGGGCTGTCCGGAATGTTGATTACATCCACGCCGACGGACTTCAGGAACCGCGCACCTTCCAATTCCTTTTCTGCCAAAATCCCTTTAGGGGGAACGATCTCCACCATCGTGACAAACTGCTTCGATGCCAGCCGCGCTCCTAGTCGCGATCGCTCCTCCAGTGGCGGCACGGGCGAGGCCTTCGACTCCACTCGCCCCTCCGCCCGCAACACGCTGGTTCGCGCCCGCGCGTCATCCGCTCGCAAAGCTGCCTTCATCACCCGGATATGATCGGGCGTCGTCCCACAGCATCCGCCGACAACTCGCGCTCCAGCCGCCACAAACTTGCGTGCATAGCTGGCCATATACTCCGGCGAACACAGATAAATGTTGCGCCCATCCACCGACCGCGGAATGCCCGCGTTCGGCTGTGCTGCCAGCGGCTTCTCGCTCAGCCGACGCATGCGCTCCAGCACATCCAGCATCGTGGCGGGCCCTACGCTGCAATTGCAGCCAATGGCGTCCACCGCCCAACTATCCAGTTTGGCCGTAAAAACTTCCGGCTCCGAGCCATCCAGACTGTTTCCGTCATCATCTACCGTGACTTGCGCGATGATCGGAATGCTGGCATCGAGGCCACGCGCTGCCAGCACCGCCTGGTGCAGCTCTTCCAAATAGCCAAACGTCTCCATCACCAGCATGTCAACACCAGCTTCGAGCAATGCTTCGATCTGTTGGCGGAAGGCCTCGCGAGCCTCCTCGAGTGAAGTTTTGCCGAGCGGCTCAATCCGCACGCCAAGCGGCCCCACCGCGCCTGCCACCAGCGCCCCGGAATTCTTTGCGGCGGCTCGTGCCAAAGCCACTCCGGCCAGGTTTACGTCGAGCACCTTTTCCGCCAAGCCATGCCGCCCCAGCCGGAACGAGTTCGCCCCAAAGGTGTTGGTTTCAATCACATCCGCGCCGGCATGCACGTATTCCGCATGAATGCCGCGAATCAGCTCTGGTTGGGAGAGGTTTAGTTCGTCGTAGGAGCGGTTGATGAAGATGCCCTTGGCATACAGCAAGGTTCCCATCGCCCCATCGAACAGCAGGGGAGCGTTCTGTACGCGGCTGGCGAGATCAAAGGCCATGCCCGAGGATACACGATGCAGCACCCTGCCGACCTGCTCCGTGGGCCGCAGGCCCGTCTATTTTGTTATAGTTGAAGACTCGGATTACATATCGCAGGCAAGGCGCATCTAAGCATTCATCCCGTTCGTTCTGGAGTCTCTTGTTGAACCGAATTCTGTTTGCATTGGCGAGTGCCGGTATCGCTATCGGCCTGGTTTCGTGTGGTTCTAAGAACAACACCTCCTCTTCCGGGACCGGTGGAACCAGCCTCCTCAGCAACCGCGCGTTTGTCACCAACAGCCTCCAGTCCACTACCTTTCCTGCCAGTGTTTTCGTCGTAAACGCCTCAAAGGACCTGTTCACCCGTTTTGCATTTAATGCAGGTCGCCAACCAGGCCTCATCGTCCTGAACCCGAGCCACAACCTCAGCCTCATCGCGAGCACGGGCGACAACAACATTACGCTGGTTGACAACACCAACACCAAGGAGCGTGCCATCGCGCAGATTGGCCTCTCCGTCGGCGCCGCTTCCAGCATGGTGTTTTCCGCGGACAGCACGATCGCCTATGTCGCGGTTCCAGACGCGCTGGTGCTCAACGGATCCAACGGCGTCATCCTGATTCTGGATATTGACCAGTCCACCCGGAAATACACCGTGGCCTCCCGCATTCCATTCGCGGGCGCAAATCAACTTCAGATCAACAGCACTGGCGACCGTGTACTTGCCTTTGGCGACTCCAACACCCTGGCTGTGATTGACACCACCAAGGTGAGCCTCGCCGTAGCAGACAACACCCCTGCAACTACCTTTATCGCAGGCTTTGATCGCGTAGTAGATGGCGTCTTCTCCACCGATGGCAATACCGCCTATGTGTTCAGTTGTGGAGCCGAATGCGGTGGCACACAGGCCAGCGTCTCTACCGTGGACATGACCGCTTTGCACACCAACGCCACGCTCGCGCTCGACGGTGCCACTGCGGGCTACCTCAGTGGCAGCACGCTGTACGTGGCCGGATCCAAGCCCGGAACGCCGTGCACGTCCACCACCGCTGCCGCCAACTGCGGCTCACTGACTCAGGTGGACACGGGTAGCCTGACCATCAAACAAGCCGCCATCGAAGTAACCGACGGCTTCCACAATCACTTTGAAATACAGAAGGGCAAGCTCTTTCTGGGCGCGAAGCGCTGTAGCAACGTCAATACCAGCGCGGAGACCCGCGGTTGCCTCTCCATCGTGGACACCACCGCCAACAAAGCCGTCGTCTCGCCTGATCTCGGCGATGTGACCGGCATCGCCCCGATCGGGGGCGGCCGCAGCGAAGTCTACGTCATCATCGGCAACGAGTTGCGCATCTACGACGCGAACACCAGCGCCCTGATTGACTCCACCAAGCAGCTGGACATCGTCGGCGCCCCCGTAGACGTAAAGTACGTAGACAAATAGCCTCGAGTGAAGCTGAATGAGTTGTTCGTTGTCATTCTGAGCGAAGCGAAGAACCCCTACGAAGCCATGAACGCCCAGGTAAACCGGGTGGGGTCTTTCCTAACATCTCACAACCGTGTCATCCTGAGCGCAGCAAAAGGCCGCGCATTTTTGCGCGGCCTTTTGCGAAGTCGAAGGACCCCGAAGCTCCTCACACCGCCACATCTGCTGGCAGTTCCAGACAACCGAACCTGCTCTTCTCCCCTACTTCGGCTCCAACACCAGCCGATGCTGGCGATTCTTCTCCACCGCAGCCGCCGAGAACGGCAACTCCGTCGTTCGCCCTTCATACCAGAGCGGCCACATATCCAGCGCATGCGGACTGAATAGCTGCCCAGACTCTCCCGTCGTAATGTTCAGCGTACTTCGATCCCAGTTGGAAGTGTCCGCCGTGTATCGCTCCGAGGGGCCGAAGTCCGACCCCACCGCCTTCACCGTCAGTCCGCTGCCTGATTGCTTGTGTTTCCCCGGCGCGGCCAGGTTCGCCAGCAATGGAATGTGACTGAACACAGGATGTTCTACGTCCACTGCATGAAACTCGCCCCAGCTCCACGAGGCTAAATCTTTCGGCGCATCCGGCGCGGCCACCGCACCTTCCAGCGCTGCCACCAGCAGATCGTCATAGCTCTTGTAGGCTGAAGGCAACCACCGCGTCGGACGCTGCTGCAACACATTCTCCAGCCACACCGAACTCATCTCCCACTGATAGCTCTTCCAGTTGAGCAACTTCGGAGTCCACGAGTCCCCATCCGGCAGCACCGCCCCCAGTTTCGGCTCCAGCAACAACCGCATCGCCTCAGTGCGCGCTTTATATTCAATCGTCGGAGCCGCCGAATCTGCCGACATCTGCCCATCCCAATTTCGCAGCACACTCACCGCGGCCAACGCCCGCTCTGAAAGTTTGGGAGCACGATCCGCCGCCGCGAGCAACTGCTGCGCCACCTCGTGATCAATCGCAGAGTACGTATCCGTCTGCAACGCCAGCATCTCCGCCGGACCAAACTTCTGTCCCGACTCCAGTACCTGATAAATCCGCGCCGCACGCCACGGCGCAGCCCACTCGTTGCTCAGCGAATACTTGTAGTTGTCCGGCACAATCCGTCCATTCGCGGTCGCAATAATGCCGCTCGGCGGATCGTACACATTTGGCAGTTGATCAAACGGAACCCAGCCCGTCCACTCATGCGCATTGTCCGCGCCAGAAGCGGGCAAGCTGCCACTGCCGTTGGCCCGAATCGGAATCCGCCCTGTTGCGTGATAGCCGATGTGCCCGTCCACGTCGGCGTAAACGATGTTCTGCCCCGGTGCATCCCATCCCGCCAGCGCGTGCGTGAACTCCTGCCAGTTCTGCGCCCGATCCATATCCAGCAGAGCATTGTGCAGCGCATCCGGCTCATACATCGTCCAGCGCAGCGCGATCTTGCGTATCTCACGCTGCAGCAACTCGCTGATGATCGGCCCATGCCGCGTCACCAGCACCGTCACGTGCTGATCCGGCTCACCTTTCACGCGAATCACTTCCTCGCGCGTCTCCGGCTTCTTCCATCCATCCGGCGTCTGATACTCGCCATTGCCGTTGAAATTTTCGATGTAATAATCGCCAACCGTCGGCCCCACATTCGTAAATCCCCACGCAATACGCTGATTGTGACCCACCACGACGCCCGGTGTTCCCGGCAGCGTCACCCCAGCCACATCAAACTTGCCATCCGCAGTCCGCAGATGCGCCTCATACCAAATCCCCGGCATCTGATGCCGCAAGTGCATGTCATTGCATAGCAGAGGCTTGCCCGTCGTGGTGTGTGCGCCGCTCACCACCCAGTCGTTCGACCCCGGACGCAGCGGATCGCGATACTCTGCTCCAGATTCGCGTTCAGGTTTGTCGCCATGGTTCCACCGAATCTTTCTTTGATCCACCGCCGAGTCATCGGGCAAGTCTTCTTCGTCCGCGCTATCAGCCGCCGCCGCGTTCGGATCCACCCACTTTGCCGCATCGCTCGGCACCTGATCGTGCTCCGAGCGGTTTACAAACAAATCCGCCGTCAGTTCCGGCCCCAGCATCGCCGCGATCTTCTCGCGCAATATCGCCCCCGGACTCTCCTCATGGTTCAGGTCCTTCACCATGAATGCGAAGATCAAAAACGTGTCCGTGTTGGTCCATGGCTGCGGCGAGTAGTTCAGCACCAGAAACTCCATGGGCAGGTGCCGCCGATGCGCTTCTAGATACGCATTCACCCCCCGCGTGTAAGCGTCGCTTGCCGCCAGCGATTCGCCCGTCAGGTTCCGCGCCGCACGCTCGGCTGCCTGACGCATGCCAAGAATCCGCGCCTCCCGGTCATACTTCACCACGGGATTGCCCAACACCTCCGCCAGCGTCCCGCCAGCAAACCTGCGCAGCAGTTCCATCTGGAAGAAGCGATCCTGCGCGGTGATAAATCCCTGCGCAAAGAACAAATCGTTCAACGACGATGCCTCAATCGTCGGCACTCCGAAATGGTCACGCGTCACCGTCACCGGAGCATGCAGTCCCGCCAGTGCGAGCGTCCCATCCGCTTGCGGTAGCGCCATCCGCGCACTTAAGTAGAACCACGTCGCTCCCACAGCGACTGCAATTACCACCACCGCCGCCAAGGTGAGCAGGGAACGAAGCACAATGCGGCCCCAGCGCGGGCGCTGCGTCGTCGGAACAGAAGGGACTACGGTGGCGGACATAATCCCATTATTTTACTGGCAGCGCTGCACTCGTGGCGCTGCTGCAACGAAAACGCGAAAGTTCTAACGATGGGCGCGCTTCGCGAATGGCGGGTTGCCCCATCCTTGTCCGCGTATTTTGCGGACAGGGTGGGGTTTTTGACGTTGTATCTGAGCCGTGTGGGGTTTTCGACAACTCAGCACACTACCGGGTGCCCATGTCTCGCTCCGTTCAAGACCTGGGATTCACCCAGCCCAATTGCTCCGCCCTACGCCGCCGTGGTACTCTCCGCTTCGTCCTATGCCAAATACCTGCACCCACTGCCACGCAGACATGCCCGCCGGCCACGCCATCTGCCCCGCCTGCGGACGCTCCTCTCCACCGCGCGCCGGAATGTGGCGCTTTCCAGCAGTACCGCCTCGCCCAGTTCCCGGAAGCACCCTCCTGCGTCCTGTCGTCGCGACCGCACGAAACATCCCGGCTGCACTCAGCTATCTGGTGCTGCCTGCCATCGCCTTCTTTTTCGTGGACCCCTACCGCCGCAGTGCCTTCGTCCGCTTCCACGCCATTCAGTCGTTGCTGTTTCCCGTGGCCGGAGCATTGCTGATAGGGCTATCGCTGTTGATCGCGACCGTCAGCGCAATTGTGGGCTGGCTCACTCTGATTCTGGTGTTGGATGCTTGCCTGGTAATGCTCGTGGTGCTCGCCCTGAAGGCCTACCGGGGAGAAGCCTTTCGCCTGCCCCTGCTGGGCGACCTGGCAGCACAACAAGCCGGCCTCGAATAAAGTCGAAGGCTGGCTGGAATTACAACTTGTTTTTCTGATTGCAGGACTGGTCGCGGATTGCGCGAGTTCGCTCGTACCGAACGCTATTTCTTTACGATCGCACTATACCCATCCGCCACCAGCCGCTTCTTCATGCCATCCGCATCACCCGGCGCTGCAAAGGGGCCAATCTCTACGTGAAATAGCTTGTCAATTGGAGCGTTCGTAACTGCCGAAGCCGCATACTGCTTGCGCTTCAGTGCGTTGACTAGAGCCTGAGCGTCTTCTTCGCGGCTCACCGCCGCCACCTGTACCCAATAGCTGCCCGATGCAGCGCCAACCGCAGGCGCCGAACTAGACACAGGCGCGCTCACAGTCTTTAGGCTAGGCTGCGTAGCTGCTGTCTTCGCGGTGGGCACGGGCTCCGTGCTCATCGCCACGCCCGTCGTCGAATCCATCACCTGCTTTGGGATCGTTGAACGATCAGACACTGGGCCAGCGCCGACCGCCGGGGAGCCCGCATCACTTTCCACGCCCTGCCCACTAATGCCATCGCCCGCCGACGGCTTGTTTGGCGAATTTGCCGAATTGCCCGAATTCGTCAAGCTCGCCACCGGCGCTGACGCCGCTGCCGCATCATTATGCGCGTCAATGCGCGCTGAATTGTGGCCGATCATGTACCCTGTGCCAAAAAACAATCCGCACAGCACTACTAGTCCAAAAAACAGCACCAGCATCTTGCCCGTGCCGAGCGTGATCTCGGTGTCATCCTCATACCGTGACGCCGCTGCTGCGGCGCTGCTGCGGCGAGTTCTGCTCTCTCCTGCCATACTTTTCCATCATCCTCAAACTTGCCAGGATCCTCTGGCAGGGTCATCGTCCGTTACTATTCCGCTTTCGCAGCCGGTTCAATCGCTGGAGCGGGCGGGGAAGCCGGAACCGCTGCTGGAGCCGGTGCGGGAGCCGGTGCGGGCACATCGCCCGCCAACTTCTGCACAATCCTCTGCAATCCCGGGAACAAATCCACGGGCACCGGGAACACCACCGTCGTATTTTTCTCCGTGCCAATCTCCGCCAGCGTCTGCAAATAGCGCAACTGCACACTGATCGGCTCAGTAGCCAGCAAATGTGCGGCATCCACCAGTCGCTGCGCTGCCCCAAACTCGCCTTCTGCGTGGATGATCTTCGACCGCCGTTCGCGATCCGCTTCGGCCTGCCGTGCCATCACCCGCAGCATGGACTCTGGCAGATCCACCTGCTTCACCTCAACATTCGACACCTTCACGCCCCACGGCGCGGTGTGCTGATCCAGAATATTCTGCAACCGCTGATTGATCTTTTCCCGCTTCGAAAGGATCTCGTCCAGCTCGCTTTCGCCCATCACCGAACGCAAAGTCGTCTGCGCAAACTGCGACGTCTGGTAGATGTAATTGCTCACCTCCACCACCGCCTTGTTTGGATCCACCACGCGCAGAAAGATCACAGCGTTGACCTTAAGCGTCACATTGTCACGCGTAATAATGTCTTGCGGCGCAACTTCCAGCGCTTCCTGCCGCAAAGAAATCTTCACCATCCGCTGAATCGGCGCAAACACCAGCACGATGCCAGGGCCCACGGGCGTAGATTTTAAGCGGCCTAACTGGAAGATGACGCCGCGTTCGTACTCGGCCAAAATCTTGATCGAGCTGAGCGCGTAGAGAACGAAAACCGCAACCACAATACCGACAAAAGAAAGTTCCAAGTGATGCCACCTTTCGCGCGGGGGCGCGTCGCTACAGCTTGGATTCTACGCCACGGATGCCAGCACGGGAACGGCAAGGGAAGTATCAAGCTGGATGCGCATACAGTCTTTGACGTTGTCATTCTGAGCGAAGCGAAGAACCCCTACCGTGCCGACGCCCTGTCTTGAGCCATCGCTCGGTGCCCCACCCTCGTTCGCGCGCTTTTCGCGGACTAGGGTGGGATGCGAGCCTTATCCTTCCTTCACCGTCAGACGCAATCCCTCCACCCCAAGCACCACCACAGCGTCGCCCGCAGAAATCGCCGTCTCCGCAGTCGCATCCCATAGCTCGCCATGCACAAACACCTTGCCCGCCGGAGCCAGCGCAGTCCGCGCCACCCCAGTCTGCCCCACCATCCCCTCACTGCCAGTCGTCACTTTATTGCGACGTGCCCGCGCCGCAATCCGCATCAGAAACACCGTAATCAGCCCCAACGGCAGCCCTACGCCCAATGCCGTCGCCAGCCGCACCCGCATCTCCGGAATCGGCCCATCCACCAGCAACAATCCACCCAGCACCAGCGCCACAATCCCACCCAACGCCAACACTCCGTGACTTACGAACTTAGCCTCCAGCCCAAACAACACGAACGCCGCCAGAATCAATGCCACCGCCGCCATGCTCGTCGGCAACAGGTGCATGGCAAACACCGCTAGCAGAATAAAGATTCCGCCCACCACACCCGGCAGCACCGCTCCCGGATGATTGAACTCCGCATACAGCGCCAGCATCCCAATGCTGAACAGCAGGAATGCCACATTCGGATCCATCAGGTAGGCGAGCATCCGCTCCCGCAACGTCAAGTCGAAATCCCGCACCGGCGCGCCCGCCAGTTGCAGCTTCATCTTCGTCCCGTCGAATCGCGTGACCTCCCGCCCATTCAACTGCTGGAACAAACTCGCGTTGTCGGCAGCTACTACATCAATCAGCTTCTCCTTGAGTGCTTCCTGCTCGGTAAAACTCTTGGACTCGCGCACGCCCGCTTCCGCAAGCTCCACATTGCGCCCGCGTTTTTGCACCACCGACCGCATCAGCGCCGCCGCGTCGTTCTCCATCTTCTTCGCCATCACGTCGTCCAGCTTCGGCCCGCCCAGTATCACCGGATGCGCCGCTCCCGTATTCGTCCCCGGAGCCATCGCCGCCACATCCGCCGCTTCCAGAATGAATAACCCCGCCGACGCCGCTCGGCTGCCGCTCGGCGTTACATACACAATCACCGGCACCGGCGATGCCAGAATCGCCTCGATGATCTTGCGCGTCGCATCCAGCAGCCCGCCCGGCGTGTTGATCTCGATCAGCACCGCCGCCGCGCCACTTTGCTTAGCCTCCGCAATCCCGCGCTCCACATACTCCTGCGTAATGGGGTGAATCGTGTCATTCAACCGCAAGCGGACTACGCCCCCGCCCGCTGCGGCCTCAACCGGGCTATGCGGCGCCATCATCATGAAGAGGACAGCGACAAGCCCAAACGCGAAGCGCAGGCCGCAACGCCGAGCAAACGCAGCGAAAGAAATAGGGAAGTGCCGGGAAGAGAAAAGAGAAGAATGACGTCTCATAACAACATTGTGCGCCTATCAGGCCAAGTTCGCACATGGGTGTCGGGTGCCCCGCGTCTCGCGATGTTCGAGACGTGGGATCGGGGTGTCAATTCTAGAACGCGCCAGGTGCCCGTCCTTGTCCGCGCACTTTGCGGACAGGATGGGGACGTTCGATCGCACCCCCCACACCGTGTCATCCTGAGCGCAGCAAAAAGGCCGCGCATTTTCGCACGGCCTTTTTGCGAAGTCGAAGGACCCCGCGACACCCAACTTACCATTACTGCAAGCAGCTCCAGCACATGCTCTTCGGCGTTGTCATTCTGAGCGAAGCGAAGAACCCCTACCGCGCCACAGAACCTGCTCCTAGTGCGGACGACCTTCCGCAGCCTTCGCCGCCATCCGCGCCCGCAATTCCAGTGCCGTCGCATTCTTTGGATCTACCGCCAGCGCAGCCTCAGCTTCACTTCGCGCCCCGGCCCAGTCACCCGCAACTTCACGTGCCCGGCCTAGCCCCAGGTGAGCCTCCGCATTCGCCGGTTCCAGCAGCAGCGCCTCGCGGAACTCGCGTTCAGCCTCGCTGCTAAAGCCCTGCGCCAGCAACTGCTGTCCGCGCTGCAGGTGGAAGCTGGCATGAACCGTTGGATTGCTCGAGGCCAGCCGCTGCTCATTCAAAATCTGAATCTGCAACGCCAGTTGGCGGTAGGAATTCTCGTCGTAATTCACCTTCAGCCGTTCGGCTGGAATCTTCGGCGATGTTGCTGCCGCACCTGATGGCGCACCCGCAGCCAACGGCGTTGGTGCCGTTCCAATGCTATCGAGCAGAGTCTTCGCCTCGACATCACTTGGCCGCCGCGAGAGCGTCTCTTGCAGCTGCTTCGCCGCTCCCGCCAAGTCGCCCGCCCGATACAACGTCACGCCCAGGTTGAAGTGATAGTCCGCATCGCTGGGGTCGGCTTGCACCGCCTTCTGGAAGAACTCCGCTGCGTTCCTGCGTCCCCGACGCACCGCCACCACGCCCAGATTGTTGTAGACCTCGGTCAGCGGAAAGCGAGTCGCCAAAAAATTGAACGCTGTCTCTGCGCGCTCATACTGACCCAGGTTGCAAGCCGCCAGCCCCAGCAAAAAATTCGCTTCCCGCGCCTGGTCTGTCTCAATCGGAACCTGCCCAAACCAGCGCACCGCTTCCTCATACTTGTGGGCGGCAAAATACGCCTTGCCCAGTTGCAACAGCGCGGGCAGGTAGTCAGGACTCAACTTAAGCGCCGCCTGCAATTGCCCAATGCGATCCGACGCGCTCAGCGCCGTCACGCCCCGCATGTAATGCTCCAGCGCGTCCAGCCGCACCGCATTCGACGACGCTACGAACGCATCCCGCGAAGTCGCCAAGTCAGGATGCATCTGCCGCATCACGTCCCACGCCAGTGCCAACTGAATGCTCACCAACTGTGCCAGCGTTCCCGACTCCTGCACCTCGGGCCCCAGCTTCTTGCCGCGCACATCCAGCAGTTGCGCATTCACTCGCACCAACGCGCCATCCAGCGCATACCGGCCCAGCACTACATAGTCCAGATCCATCTGTTCGGCCAACCGAAACGACGATGCCCGCGACGGCTGCACGCTCGCCGGAAAGCCAAAATGATCCATCGCCGCCACCCGCTCGTCGCGGCTCACCACATACAGCGCTGGCGACTGCAAGCGCTGCCCCACCACCTCAGGAAACGCCTCCCGCACCCACTCCAAATCCGAACTGCCCGAAGCATTCTGAAAGGGAATCACCATCACCGACCGATCCACCAGCGGACCTTGGGCGGACGCACCCGTCCCCGCCAGCGCCAGGAGTAGCACAATCAGCCAGCCAGCCGCACTCGCGCGGAGCCGGGCACCCCGCGATGCCGAGATGGTTCGAGTCAGATAAATCGTCAAATGAGCGAAGCGAGTCAAGGAGTCCAATTCTAGAGGGTAGGTCAGTTTCGTGTGGCGTTTTTCGCTTGTCATTCCGAGGGCCGCTTTCTGGCCCGAGGAATCTGCATTGTGGAGCCAAAGCAATGCAGATTCCTCACTTCGTTCGGAATGACAAAATACAAGTTTGACAATAATGGCGAAAAGTCGTTTAACCCCACGGGGTTGTCACGAAGCCGCCCACCACCAATTTCACGTCTGGTCGGTCCATATTTTCCCTATAGTTCTAGGATACCAAGTCGGGCGGGGTGAATGTGACATTCCAGCCGAATCTCTATTTCCAGTCGAATCAATCCGATACAGGGAAATCGTCGTCGCAGGGGGCTTGACAACTTATTATCAGACATTGCGGCAGACCTCCTGGCGGCTAGCCCCTCGATGTACTCGCCCGCATCGCCAATACAGCGGGTGCCCCATCCTTCGCGGTTTTCGAAGGGTGGGAGGCAGGATGATGGGCTTTTGCTCGCGCCGAACTCCCTCCCAGAACGACTGAGACGGCACACGAACCGCCGCATGATGAATCCGAGGGTCAGTATCCTGTACTCCCACCCTTCCGCCGCAAACGGCGCGTCGAAAGGATGGGGCACCCACGAATCGTGTTAGTCAAAGAACGGCAAGGGTTTGCCGCCCGCCTTAAACTCATAACGGCCCTAAAGGTGGAATACAAGGAACTCACTGTTTAATAGCAGAAGTAACCCACTGTGCTTCTAGATTCCTACAATCTCCTGCTAGAGACAAAGAAAATTCTCTACTATATCGGGTTTCATGCTCGTCTTGCCAAGTACACATAAATCTTACTGGGGGGAGAAAAAGATTTGAAAGTATATATTGTCGCACGGGCATGGAGGAAATATATGAAATACCTCCTTGATGTATTTGTAAGTCCGTTGGAATTGTAATATGAGAATCAGGTTGGATAACACCATATAATGGGCGTTTATTCATCTCCAAACTAGGATCAACGGGAACCACCTCAACATTGTCCGCCGCTCCACCGCCCTTGTGCCAAATCTGAAGTTCGCCCTCCGGCCCCATTTGTAGCCACTGAACACTTAATTTCGGCTCTTTATTCTCTGCCGCACCATTCAATACATCATTTGTCTTCCTCAATTTATCTACATCTGCGATGGCCGACGCGAAATGAGCATAATTGGCTTTTAGCATTCTATAAACAAGAAATAGCAGCAAAGGCAGGAGTGCCCATGACCTGCCCCCGATTGCTCAACCAGTCATAACTGGAGTTTCCCGGGTTTGATTTGGCCTTGAGTTTACCTCGCAGCCGTAGTCGGGGCTGTGTAAATGTGGGAAGCGCGGTTGGCTTTCCACATTTACATAGCCTGCACT
>JBBROM010000019.1:0-54924 GCA_038229415.1 Terriglobales bacterium | reverse complement strand
TTCCCGTTTGCTACAGCCACTTCGATCTGCCGCAGCAGATTTACAACCTGCTCAGGTTGGTACTTCTTGCCTCGTCCCATACGCTCTCCTTGTCCAGTGTCTCTCTTCTCCACTGGCACAGTTCAAGCCGGGCACTCCACTTTCGCATTCTTCCTCTCTTTGCGTTTGCGCTCTCTGGCAGCGACCCCCAACAACGCGATTCGTCGGCGGTGGGCGGTAGACAGTTTCTGGCTGCGCGCCTTCCCTGCTTTGCTGGCGATCTCTGAGCGTTCCGCGTGGGACAGACTAGCGGCCCGCGCCTTACCGCCCAATTTTCCGAGTGCAACCGCACTTGCATTCTTGTTCTTTGCCATAGATGAATTATCTTGCTTAGCGCTATGTTTGTAAAGGGGAATCGCTATGATCTCCGACTCGCCCACCACTTCTCCAACCGTGGCGATCCCCACTCGAATCGAACATAGCGACCCAACCGAACACACGGAAGAGGATTAAGGGCGCGGGCGCGGGTCTGTTCGAGCACCCAACTCTTCGGTACGCTCCAGCGACCCGCCAACTCACCGGCATCAATCACCTCGAAGCATTCTGCTCGGATTGCCTCGTGACTGGCCACGGCTTGCGATCTCTCCCTTCCTTCTCTTAATGGGCAGCAATTGGGCAGCAACCCTTTTTACCCTCTTGCAATCAATGCTTTAGAGGTGAGTAGCGGTTAGAGGAACCGCTGCTCATTCCTTTATCAGACGGCACCAGCACAGCCTGTCTCACGCCCTTTTGGGGGCGTGATCCGACCTGTGCTGGTGCAGATGCCTTTGGCGGGCCGCACGGGTTTCTCCGGCGACCCGCCCCTTGGGTGTGGCATGGCTTAGTTTGCACCCTCGACCCCGGCTCGGGCCGAAGCTCATGCGCAAGCTCGCTTGAATTGCCAAACCTCCCGCTCAAGTGGCTGGTTTTCATCATGTTAGGCAATGCCATCCTTGACTATGTGACTACATGACTGCTTAACAAAGCCGGACGCGCCCGTTTTCCATTCCACGATCTTCTTTACGACGGAGTACGGAACAGGCGAGTCTGTGTCTCCAACCTCAACCACGGCAATGCGATGAAGAAAGACTAGGGGCGACAAGCGGTCACCACGGGCCGGAGGTCCACCCTTCGCTCGAACCCATTCCGGGAAGTAGTTGCCGCGCCTCCCAGCCCGAGGCTTCTCGCCCGGACCGAGGTTGAACCACATGGCAATTCGAGCGATTGGCTGTTGGGAGGGCGACAGCACGTCAAATTTCAGGAGACAAGTCCACCTCTTGAATCCAGGGTCTCGGTATCGCTGCGCAAAGCAGCAGTAAGCGTCATAGGTGCCCGGCTCAATGCGGTCATAGTCCGCCCATTCGATTGGTTTGTTTTGGGCCTTTCTGATTCGAGCCCTACCATGCTGCTTCAGGTCGTGTGTCATACGGGTTTCCACTCCAGCGTCAGCTCGTAGCCAACATCAATATTTAGACCATGGCTGACGGGCGCAAGTCTGCCGAACCGACACGAAATGGTAAGCGGTAAGCGGCGCAAGGCGAGGTGCCACGCGCCAGAGCCAGGGTTATGATGAATCGAGCTTTTCTATTTGGTAAGTAAGTGGTAAGTCGCTTGGGTTAATCGGAATGAGGGGATTGTCGTCTTTGTGCCTTCAGCCAAGCATTTCTCGGTGGCGCATGTCTCGGCGCACCTTGCTGATGGCAGAGTCTAGCGAAGCGGTGATTTTGCCGCCCCGTTTGTATTCTTCTTCAAATGATCGCGTGGCACACTTCCCCCGCCAGCTTTTCGGCATTTCAATGCCGTCCTCGTCGAGCCTTACAGCCATGCCGATATTCTTCTCTTCTGGGTATTGGGACAGGAGGCGAAGGATCTGGCGCTTTAACGGAGAGCGATAGCTGAGGTATGTCTTCAACCTCGCGTTGCCGCGCCTCGCGATGCCTCGGCCTACAGGAGTAAGCTCTTTGGGCTGAACTGAATCAGGAACAGATTCCGGAACCCCGACAGCAGAATGAGCACCCTCGACTCCACGAAGTACCACCTCCGTCCTACGAGGGAAGCCACACTCCTGAGCGGCGATCTCAATTTTGTTGTCCCATTTTGATTTCACTCGTAGCAGAGAACGAACCAGCTCACCCTGATAGGCACCGATGTTCGCGCTCTGCCCGAGAGCGTTAGCGGCTGATTCGATAGCGCTGCTGATTGCCCCAAATCGAGCCGTTAATGCCGGGAGAATCGCTCGCTGATAGACGGCCCGCAAGAGCAGAGGCTCCTGTGCCAAGCCTCTGATCTCCAACCCCTCAAGGCAAGTCTTGTAGATTTGCTCCGCGTACTCGTCCATCTGTTTCACAGCGAGCTCGAGGGGATACAGCGTGCCTGAGTTGCCGCGTGCGGTGATTGCCAGAACC
The DNA here is from genome assembly GCA_038229415.1 of Terriglobales bacterium. GTDB lineage: Bacteria > Acidobacteriota > Terriglobia > Terriglobales > Acidobacteriaceae > JANXUR01. Next base: position 52,501 of record JBBROM010000019.1, on the reverse strand, counting down.
TCACTGTGCATCTCTTTGCCGTGCCGATTACCGATATCGAGCAAGTCGTTTGTCAACCTCCGGCTGAGAAACGGTTCGATTTCCTCCCATGTCGTCGGCTTCCGTGTTGACTGAGACGCCTTCAGGCGAGCTTCCTCTTCGAGAGCGAGTCGCTCCAACCGGGTACATGACCTCGCGGATGCTTCGCAGATTTGCTTGATGATCGCGTTAACGAAAAGAAGATCGTCGTCACTCTCCCGCAGGTCATGCAAGACCTGACGCAGCCAAACGTCGCGGGGAGTCAGTGCCTCTGAGAACCCAAGCGCGATTCCTGCCTTCGTCGCCTCTAGTTCAAAACGGCCCTTGAACCCTTTGTCAACTCCTCGCCCTAATGTCCAATCGCTAGACTGCGAGACCGCATCTTCGAAGTCGGGGCAATACACCAGTAGCCACGAGTCGCCCCGATTGCCGGGATCGCGGTTGACTTCCTCATTCCTAAGAGCTCGAAAGCGTTCACCGAGAACTCGCCATGCCTCTGCCCTCTCCATCAGCCCAACGACTCGCTACACACGATCTTTGGGACAGCCTGCTCACCATCTTCCCGCTGCCGATCCAACCAATTGCGAATGTCATGCTGCTGGTAGAGAGTTGCCAGAGCTTTAAGCAAGTTCGGGCCTGTCATAGCATTCCGACGAATCGAATTGAGCTCTTTCTTCACTGCGCTCGTTAGATTGGGTGCTCGAAAAGCCTTTTCCAGAATGTTGATCTGTGCCACTGCATCGCTCTCCTCTTCGTTCGCCCGGAAGAGTACGCCGAGCTCTCTGAGCACATACCGCTGCCCTTGCGTCAAAGACACCGTGTGTTCTTTCTCCGCTTCTCGGTGTTTTACTTCCTCAGCAAATTTCCGCCTGACTCGCATCACCGCCGCGTTGTAATCAGCGGGCAGAGCACCGGCCTCGATGTCCGGCCCGCACTGGATCGTTCCGAGAATTTTTGGAATATCACCAGACGCTAACTCGCCGTGCTCATCGAGCAAAAATAGCTTCTGGTAGCGTCCGGCCTCACAAAATACGTACAAGCCCTTGTGCAGGCTCGCTGGTTTGCCTGTGCGAATGCCGTCCCGCAAACTCGCTATTCGGTCATACTCAGGTCTGTCGTCTTTGCGGAGTTGGCGGAGTATCTCTTCCGCTTCATTGAGGTCAACGAACTCCTCCTCTTCATCCTCAAACAAGCTAAGGTTTTCGCCCCTCTTTTCATGGACTGAAGCCACCCTGCATGACTTTACTGGTAGCCCTGACGGGTGCAATCCGTTTTGGGCACCCACTCTTCACCCGATCATAGTTGAGTTGAGTCCAGAACAGCCTCTTAAGTTGCTCCACGCCTCGAAGGTCCTTGAGCAAATCCCAGACTTCTTGCTGTTGGCGTTCAACGTCTGGCAGCGACACGAATAGCACTCCGATTCGATTGTGGGCGTGTGTGGCTCGGGTTCGGTTGCGTTGGGCCTTGAATAAGGCCCGCCGCCCCGAACCTACAGACGCTACAAGACCAACCTTCGAGTGTCAATGGCAAGGCGGATTCCGAAGGGATTCGTAAAACTGCTAGACCTGGCGCGGGGGACAAACCTAAGCGGTCGATTCGTGTGGCATCGATACAGCCGCTAGTCTCCCAATAACGCTTTTACCCTTTGCCTCTTCGTGATTCCTGCTGGGCCTTCTCTCGTAGTGGTGTCGGCCCACTTCGCGACCTGTGAGAGGCGCACCCGGTGCTCTATGGCAGGTCGTGGGATGGTCACGGTGAACTCGGTCATGGCACCCGGGACCGCGCTCAGAGGATCGGTTCTGAACTCGGCTACGGCCATCGCCACCGCTTCGTAAAGCGAGTCGGCCTGAACCTCCACGGCGTGAGGAATTCCGTTTTGATCGGTGAACGAGACGCGGCAGCGGGCCATCTCGGAATTGTATCGCGAGTTTCGCTTTGCATTCGCCAACGAATGCGGCGATAATCGCCTTTGAGCAGGTGAATAACAGGCGACAGCGGAATCCGGTCTACTATCCGAGCAGAATTGCTCTTGTCTCAAGCTTTTGCAACTTTGACGGTTCTGGCTCTCGGAGGATTCGTGGTATTCTCTGGTCACGATAGGCTGTTCCCCCCAGCCCTCGCGAACGCAAATTCTTCAGCGTGATCGCAGGAGCGAAATTCATGAAAAGTTCAATGATGAAACGATCAAATCCCCCTGCATTCCTGCTGGCAGTCGCGATCGCCTTGACGCTCCCCAGCCTTGCCACATTCGCGGCTGCGCAGACGGAGAGCATTATTCACACGTTTGCAACCGCCCACGACGCTCAGGGGCCGCAGAGCACCTTAGTGATGGACTCAATGGGGAACCTTTACGGCGCGGCGATCTATGGAGGAGTTCATAACTCCAATGGTGCAATATTCAAATTGACGCCGCCGTCTGCGCCGGACGGTTCATGGACTGAGTCGGTGATTTACAGCTTTAGCAGTGGTACGACCGGTACAGGTCCCGGGGGGCGCCTTGCCATTGATAAAGCAGGCAACTTGTATGGTGTAGCTGAACAAGGCGGCGACCCGATTTGTCAGTGCGGCACTGTATTCAAACTTAAGCCGCCTACTGTTGGAGGAGGATCGTGGCAATTTCTTGTGATGCACACATTTACGGGGACTGACGGCGTATATCCGTTAACTGGTGTGGCTCTGGACAACAAAGGAGCAGTGTACGGCACTACCGTCTATGGAGGCTCGCTCGGTGATGGCGTGGCTTACAAAATTTCGTCATCCGGTAGCGATTTTACCGAGACCATCCTCAAGAATTTCACAGTTTCCAGCTACCAAACCGGCCCCTTCATCTTGGATGCTGCGGGAAATCTGTACGGTACCTCCGTGAGCGGCGGAGCTTACGGAGACGGGAGCGTATTCAAACTCTCTCCCCCTGAGGGCGGTACAGGCGAATGGGTTGAGACACTCTTATATTCTGGCAATATTGGTCTGACTGGCGGAAACCCGCTAGGCGCTTTAGTGATGGATTCCAAAGGGCAGATCTACGGCACGAATAGCAGCGGTGGCGTTCTAAGTAGCGGCGGGCCGGGTTCGGGCACAATCTTCCGCTTGTCACCGCCACTGGCAGCCGGTGGCGCTTGGACCCACAGCACGCTCTATACCTTCACCGGGTTGGCGGATGGGCGGTTGCCTTTCGGCGGCGTGGCTCTAAACCGCGCCAAGGGTGTGTTGTACGGCACGACGCAAGACGGCGGAGGCGACACCCAGTGCGGGGTCGTGTTCTCACTTACACCGCCAGCTATTGCTGGTGGGCTATGGACTGAAGCCACCCTGCATGACTTTACTGGTAGCCCTGACGGGTGCAATCCGTTTTGGGCACCCACTCTTGATTCGGCAGGAAATCTGATTGGTACAACGTACGATGGCGGTACTCCGAGGGACAATGGGGCGGCATACAAGATCACGTTCTAGGTGAGCTGAACCCTCGGGAAACGTGGTGCTGGATAGCCTTCCCACTTCGCCCCTGCCCTCTCGCACCCGCAGACGCCTAGCTCCTCAGGCCCGCCTTCAATGCGTGTGCTGGTTTCGTCTTGTATTCGCCTGCCAAACCCTTGATAATTGCGTCAGAACAGCGGATAACAGGCGACAATGAGCTTCGATCCCGAGATTGGCAAGCTGACGCAGTGGCAGAAAGGGCAGGCCAGGCCGAATCCAAGCGGACGCCCGCGCGATCCCCTCCGGCAGGCCCTTCGTCTGAGTCTAGAGACGAATGCTGGACTGGCTGAGGCGCTGACGAATGCGATCATTCAACAGGCGCTTCGAGGAGATGTGCGGGCTTTTCGAGAGATTGCAGACCGAACAGAGGGCAAGTCGGAGACGGCTCCTAAGAGTGCAGAGGAGTGCGCCGTCAAGGTGGTGCTTCGCGTGCGGCGAGAAGAGCCTAGCTAAGGGAAAGAGTGAATAATGACTTTCGACCCAGGAATCGGCAAGTTGACGCAATGGCGAAAGGGCGACCCAAGCCCTAATCCCCAGGGACGCCCTCGCGATCCTATGAGGCAGGCCATTCGCGGAGTTTTGGAAGCCAACGATGGGCTTGCGGAACAGCTCGCGAATGCGATCATCCGGCAGGCGCTGCAAGGCGACGTGCGCGCCTTTCGAGAGATTGCGGATCGGCTGGACGGGAAGGTGCAGACGGCTGAGAAAGGTCCGGAAGAGCAACCGGGAATTCATCTGATTATCGAGCGAGCTGGCGTCAGCCGCATGATCGAAGAAAAGGGCCGTCAGTGAGCTTCGACCCGCAAATCGGTAAGCTCACACAGTGGCGGCGAGGAGAGCCGAGTCCCAACCCCGCCGGAAGGCCTCGCGACCCCATTAGACAAGCCTTGCGTGCTGAGCTAGAGGGCAACGTTGGGCTTGCGGGAAAGTTGGCTAGGGCGATCCTCCAACGGGCGCTAGACGGCGATGTGAGGGCGTTTAACGCGATTGCGGATCGAATTGAGGGAAAGCCTCAGAGCGAGTCCCGCCAAGAGAACCCGGCGAGCATCACGGTCATTTTGGGCTGACATAAAATGTCACACAGAACAGTGGAGGAAACAGTGACAGACCGCAGCAAGAACTTGACGCCGTGGAAGCCGGGAGTCAGCGGCAATCCGGGAGGACGCCCCAAGGCCAAGGCCGTCTCCGAAGAGATCAAGCTGCTATTGGCTCAAGAAGCTCCGTCTGCTGGCGGCAAGACTTGGACTGAGGTCGTCGCTTTGGCGATAGTCAAGAAGGCGAGCAAAGGCGATGTGCGAGCTTTTGCTGAGCTAATGAACCGCGCCGAAGGGAAGGCAACTCAGACCGTGGAATTAGCTGGCACCGTGAATATCGCCGAACGGATAGCTGAGGGCCGCGCCCGTGTCGTCAAGATGAGGGACGCTGAGGCAAAATCTGCTGCCCAATCTGCTGCCCGTTAAGTGCCGACTGAGGGCCTCTGAACCCAACTTGGACAGTGTCATCCGCTTGTAAGTGATTGATCCGACAAGCGGCCCCTTGAGAGGGCCGCTTTAGGAAACCGCTGCTCTATCCATCTGAGCTACAGGGCCGCGTGTAAAAACAGCTATGCTTTCAGTTTATCGCAGCGGGATTCGGCAGACTCTCGAACGCCTCATGACTGGAGTCCGGGAAGCGTCTGATTAGCGAAAGCCCGCCAGAATCCCTCGCCTAACGCGAGAAACTGCTCTAATGTTGCGGGCTGATCGCCCACAGAGCATGCAATGCTCTCCGCTTTCACAAAAACCTCGATGCAGACAAGATCCTGGTCCCAATTCTGCAGGTACAGCGAGAGCGCGACTGCGTCGAGTTTGCCAAATGCAATTTCGGCCTGTAGCACCTCAAATGTGCTCTCCGGCGAAGATTCAAGGTCGCTCCACGAAATAGAAACATCACGCCCCTTGCGCCCGAGGTCTTTGTAAAATGCCGAGTTCTCCTCCGTCGTCATTCCATCCGGCAGTGTCGAGTCGCCTGTCCATGACTCCCACCTCACGGCGGCCGCAAACCCGACACCCGACAATACCAACTTGAAGAGCGTGCCCTCCGGGAGGTGGTTGAAATCACGCACGTGGTCCACATCCAACTCGAGCGTGAGTGTTCGAGTCAGCCTTTCTGACCGCAGATTGACGATCCAGCCGTCGTGCAGCACCTCCCAAAGGCTGACCTTCTCCACTTCGTCCGGCAGGTACGCCCAATCGACAATCCGGTGCTCGTCTTCGCTCATTTGCCACTCCTTTTTACATCCCTCACATGGGGGGCTATTTCACCGGCGGCACAACCCCGTGTTCCACCAGCATCTTGCCAAACGCCGGCAGTTGTTTGTCCATCATATTGGCGTAGTCGGTCTTGACAACAGCCAGCTCATTTTCAAGATCGTGCGCCATAGACATTTCGGCGTCAGTGGGTGCAAAATCGGAGCCACCAGCAACGTCGCCTGCTCCGCCGCCACTTTCGGCATAGAGCCACACCAAGTTGTAATAGATCTGATACTGCTCTTGAAAATACTTATCATCACTTAGTGTTAAAGAGTTAGAGACTAGCTTGCGCTCCAGCTCGATCAGCTTTTTCTGGAACTCCTCGGTGGACTTGAGCGCATCCGGATTATTTTTGCTGCTACGCAGTGAAGCAGCAGTTACGTCAAGCTGTTTGCGCACCCACTCGATACGGTTGATCATGTCGGCCGATTCGCTGATATGGTCGCGAACCGATGTCAGCAACTCGACTGAGTGTTTCAGATCGTCGTCCGAGGCAGTAACTCGCGGATCGCGACGCAATTCCAGTGGTTGCGTGTAGGGCTTATCGTCTACAGTAATACGCAAGGTGTATCTTCCGGGCAACGCCATCGGACCTTCCATCTCATCGGACGGCATCCCCCAGTGGGTTACTGGGCGCGAGTCTTTACCCCAAAAGCGCGGCTCCAGCCAGATGTTCGGGTTTTCGGCAGGGGTCGTGCGCAAAGCAACGAGTCGTGGGCCAGCAAGGTGTACGTCCCACGAAGCGCGATTTAACCCAGCAGTTCCGGGCTGCTCCCATTCGCGGATGACTTTGCTGTCAGCATCGAGAATCGCCAGCTTGACTGGTGCTTTCGATGCAACCTTAAGCGAATAGTTGATCGAGGCACCGCCAAATCTGCCCGAGCGATAGGCTGCACGAGGCGTGAATAGCTGGACGTCGGGTTGCGTGCCAGGTTCAGCCGCCTGCGTGGTGCTTTCGCCGCGTTGTTCTAGCGCGCTGATATCATCCAGAATATAAATTCCACGACCATAAGTTGAAACTACTAAGTCATGGAACTCTGGTTGCACCACCGCCCACGAAACGGGCGCATGGGGCAGACCCGAGGCCAGCGCGTTCCAGTGGCCGCCGTCATCCAGCGTGTAGTAGACGCCGTTGCCCGTTCCAGCAAAGAGCAAGCCTTTGCGGTTGGGGTCTTCCGCAATTACGCGCACATACGAAAGTGGATGTTTCGGCAGCTCACCACTGATCAGCTTCCACGACTTGCCAAAGTCCGCCGTCTTGTAAATAAAGGGATCGCGGTTGTCCATCAAGTGAAAGTCAACTGAAATGTACGCGGTGCCTGCGTCGAAGAATGATGGCTGAATGCTGGTAATAGTGCCCCACTTAGGCAATCCGGCAATGTTCTTTGTGACGTTGTTCCAGTTACCTCCCGCGTTGTCGGTGTACCAGACTTGACCGTCATTAGTCCCAGCCCAGATGAGTCCTTTCTGCACCTTGGACGGTGCGATAGCAAAAATAACTTCCCCATAGAACTGCCCCAAGTTATCGCCAACAATTCCGCCCGATGGAATAATGCGCGCAGGGTCTTGCGTGGAAAGATCAGGACTTATCTCCTGCCAACTCTGGCCCGCATTGCTAGTCTTTAGGATCATCTGGCAGCCGTAGTAAACCGTGTTGTGGTCGAAAGGGTCAATCGCCAGCGGCGGCGTCCAGTGGCAGCGGTATTTCAGGCCGTTGGGTGGCGAATCCAGCGTATGCCGCCACGGACTTACAGAACGCGCAGTCTTGGTGCGCGCATCCCATCGAGTTACTTCGTCGCCATAACAAGTAGCCCATACGATGTTGGGGTCGGTCGGATCAGGCAGAGTAAATCCAGACTCGCAGCCGCCCATGTGATGATCCCAGCCGTCGTTATAGTAATCATTGGAGGTGCTGGGCCCGCGCATGGTGCCATCGTCCTGCATATTTCCATAGACGTAGTAAGGCGACTGATTGTCCACGGCTACGTGATACATCTGGGCAATCGGCAGCTTGACGTTGTTGAATCCGCGCCCGTGAGTGGTAGTAATATTTAGGCCGCCATCGTCGGTAACAACGAAGCGATCCGGGTTCAGCGGGTCAAACCAGATATCGTGCGTGTCGCCTCCCCATGAAAATGGCGATGCGCGAAACACCTCACCGCCGTCGAGAGACTGATGCACTTGACTGCTGGCAACGAGAACTTCGTTCGCATTCGTCGGCGAGACAGCGAGGCGAATGTAATAGCCTGCGCGGCCAATCAAGGTGCGATCCCAACTTACAACATGCCAGTTATCCCCACCATCGTCGGAACGCCAGAGTGAGCCTTGGTCGGCGGTCTGAATCAACGCGTAGACGCGGTCAGAGTCATTCGGCGCAATCGCAACGTCAATCTTGCCCACAGGCGACTTAGGCAGTCCATTGCCTTCCACACGCTTCCACTTAGTGCCGCCATCGTGCGAAACATATACGCCGCTGCCCGCTCCGCCGCTAAGCATGGCGTAAGTGTGCATCTCCGCCTGCCAAGTTCCGGCGACGAGTAGGCGCGGGTTTTGCGCGTCCATGGAAAGGCCGGAACAACCGGTGTTCTCGTCGGGAAACAGCACCAGTTCCCAATGCTGGCCGCCATCGGTCGAGCGATATACTCCGCGTTCTTTTTGGGGGCCGGTAAGGCGCCCGAGTGCGCATACAAACACCACATCAGGATTCTTCGGATGAACAATGATCCGGCCAATGCGGCCGGTTTCGTCGAGGCCGAGATGTGTCCAAGTCTTCCCCGCGTCAGTGGACTTGTAGACGCCATTTCCGATTACGTCGGAATCGCGAATCGCCCAAGCTTCGCCGGTTCCGGCGTAAACAACGCTGGGGTCGGAAGCTGCCACCGCCAGCGCGCCAATGGCTGCGACGGGCTGCTTGTCGAATATGGGTTCCCAGTTGTAGCCGCCGTCGCTGGACTTCCAGATGCCCCCCGAGGCCGCGCCCGCATAGTAGATGCTGGGGTCGCCGGGCACGCCGGCAATGGACGCGACGCGGTTGCCTATGCGCGGGCCGACGAAACGGAAGCGCAGCGCGGCGTCCCTGTCCACTTTATCTTTGGAAGCGTCGCCTGCCTCTTGCGGGAAAGCGGAACACGTTAGCGCCAGTGCAAGCAGCAGTGGCCCCGAAACCTGACGGATGACAGCAGCAGGAAACATGATGTACCTCGAAGCAAGATGAAACGAGCGTTCTACACCAACAACAGGTCAGAGTCCAACACCATCCACCGAAGCGAGAGCCAGCCGCAGGGGGAACCTAGCGTTCGGTCAGTATCCCTTGCTCTTGTCCACGATGGAAAGCAATTCGTCGCCCGCCAGAAAACGTTGCATATTCTGCGCAATCAGTTGAAATTGCCGCTCCCAAAGTTTATCCGTGATGGCGGCCGTGTGCGGCGTGATCAGCAGATTGTCGAGTTCCCAAAGCGGGGAATCCGCATGCAGTGGCTCGGTGTCGAAGACATCCAGCGCAGCACCTGCAATTTGGCGAGACTGTAAAGCCGCAATCAGTGCGGCTTCTTCCACCAGTGGGCCACGACCCACGTTTATCAAATAAGCGTCGCGCTTCATCGCTGCAAAGTGCGCGGCATTCAGCAGGTGGCGCGTTTGCGGAGTGACCGGCGAGGCCAGAACCACATAGTCAGACTCCGCCAGCATCGCATCCATCTCACTGGGCCCGAAAACGCGTTCTACACCCGGCACAGTTCCCTTCTCCGGATGCTCGCGTACCGCGAGAACTCGCATCCCCAAAGCATCCGCGCGCCGAGCGGTCTCGCGCCCGATGCTGCCCAATCCGACCAGGCCGAGCGTCGCGCCGGCCACTTCTCGCACCGGCGGCGAGGTGTGCCACATGGCTTCCTGCGCCCACTCATGGCGCGACTGCGCCTGCATCGCCTGCGGCAGGCGCTTGGCTAGGGCAAAGATCAGCGCCATCACATGTTCGGCCACCACGGGCGCGTGCACATCGCGTGCGTTGGTCACTACTACGTTGCTGGTCACCAGTTCCGGGAACATTAGCTGATGCACGGCAGCGGCGGTGGAGTGGATCCAGCGCAGCTTCTTGGCATGAAGAAATTGCTCAGGCCGAACCGACCACATCAACGCAGCATCAGCGTCGGCAATCTCTTCATGCACGCGGTCGTAGTTCTGCAACTGCACCACGTGCACCTGTGGAAGCGCCTCTTGCAAGCGCGGGCCCAGCCACTCGGGGGCGCACCACAAGTCAAAGCGGTGATACAGCAGAATCAGCAGCTTGATCGAAGCAGCACTTGCGGGCATCGTCGTTAAGCCTCCACCAGTGGTTCGCAGGCTGTTTCGCGCGCTTCTCCGCGCAGGCTCACCAGCGCCACACTTAGCAGGATAATCGCCGCGCCGGTCAGCATGCGTGGCGTAACCGGCTCGTGGGCAAAGAACCATCCGAGGAAGACTGCTACCACCGGGTTCACATAGCAGTGCATGGCCACGCGTGCCGCACTCTGCACCTGCAACAACCATTGATACGAGCTGAACGCAAAGATCGAGCCGAACAGAATCATGTAGACGAGTGCGAGCCATGATGGCAGCGTGACTTCCGCCGGATGCAGGCGTTCGCCGGTGAGCGCGCCGACCAGCAGCAGAATGGATCCACCAGCCAGCATCTGCATGGCCGCGAATACCGCGACGTGGCAGCCGTGCTTCATGCCCCGGCCAACGATGGCGCCGACTGTCCACAGGATCGCGCTGATGACGACGGCTACCATGCCGAGCAGCGAGTTCTCTCCGTTGCCCACGCCGAACAGTAATGCGATGCCTACCATGCCTACGGCGAGCCCCGCGTAGGTGCGGCCGGAGACGCGTGACTCCTGGCCCATCAAGCTGGCTAGCAGCACCATGAGCAATGGTTCGCTGGCGATGATGAGTGAGCACAGGCCCGTGGCGACGTGAAGCTCGGCCCAGGCCAGCAGTCCGTGGCCGCCAAGGAACAGGATGCCACCGGTGAGAGCCGCCTTCCACCAGGCGCTGGCGACCGGCAGGTGGCCGCGCCACGCCATAACCGCCAGCAGAATGACCGCCGCGGCGACGTGGCGCAGACCCATGGTATACAGCGGAGGGATGCCATTCAGCGCGATACGCAGCGCCAGGTACGTGGTGCCCCACACGATGTAGATAGCGAAGTAAGCGACCGCGAGGCGCGCGAGTGGCGGTTTGACAGCTGCGGCGACGGTGAGGGCGGCTCCCATCCATTGATTCTATGGTGAAACAGCCTGCGGACGGGCTGTGGCGCTGCGGAAACTTACGACGAAAATAATTTGATTTTGTACTTGACGCCATACACTGTGTGTGACACAGTATGTACAGGACACTGTATGGCACACAGCTCAAAATCGCCCGATTCCCTCGAAAATCTCACGCTGGAACTACGGCGTGGCTGCCTTCCCTTAGCCGTACTCATTGCCTTGCGCACCGAGCAATACGGCTCCTCCCTTCGTAAGTTGTTGGCAAGAAGCAAGTTAAAAATAGACGAGAGCACACTCTATCCGCTACTGCGCCGGCTGGAAAGCCAGGGCATGCTGACCAGCGAGTGGCGGGAGCACGATAACCGAAAAAAGCGCTTCTACAAGCTCTCTGAGTACGGCAAAGGCGTGCAGTTCCTCCTCACCTGCGAGTGGGAACAGATGAACGCCGCCGTCCAGAAGGTGCTGACCCGATCGGACGCCGCGCTCGCCAACCCACAACCCTCAACCGACACGCCACCCGACTCAGCAAAGGACGACTCCGATGGAACTCATTAACCGCTACATTCAGGCCGTAGGCATGTTGCTGCCCAAGCAGCAGAAGCAGGACATTCTCGCCGAACTGGAAGAAGACATTCGCTCGCAGGTGGACGATCAGCAGGCCACGCTGGGCCGCCCGCTGACCGATGCCGAAGTGTCGAAGTTGCTCAAAGAGCGCGGCAGTCCGCTGAAGGTCGCCGCAGGCTATGGGCCACAGCAATGGCTTATTGGGCCGGAGCTATTTCCTGCCTATTGGCTGGTGTTGCGTATCGTGCTGGCGGTGTTTGGGGCGTTCTGGGTCGTAACCTGGATCATGATGCTGGCGATTTCGGCACAGTACCGGGCCGACCACTCGGGGCTGCTCATGGGTCTGCCGCCGGTTGAGCTGGCGGCGGCGCTATTCGCGTTGGCAGCTAAGATCACACTGGGGTTCGCCATTCTGGAGCGGGTGAACGCCCGCACCGGCATTCTGGAAAAGTGGGAGCCGAGCCAGTTGCCTGCAGTGGTGTCCGCGCCGAAACTGAAACCACCGACGCGCTTGGGATCGGCGATTGAACTGGCTTTCTCACTGGTCGCGACCGGGTGGTGGGTACAGGCTTTGACCAACCCAAACACCTGGGAGTTCAGCGGTGTACGGATTACACTGCTGCCGGTGTGGCATCCGGTGTTTTGGGCGCTGCTGGCGCTGGCTGTATTCACCATGATTATGTCTCTGGACAATTTGGTGCGGCCGATTCGCACGGCGGCGCGCCGAAGTGCTCGCGCGGCTGGAGAGATTGTGCGCAACCTGACGACCATCGGCGTGATGATTCTGCTGGCCCGCGCGCCTAGCCTGCTGGCAGTCTCCGGCGCAAACATGAGTGCAGAACAGGCAGCGGAATTGACTCGCGTCACCAATCTCGGACTGACGACTGCGTTCACCGTGACCGCCGTGGTAGTGAGCATCGTTACGATGATTAATGTTGGCAAGCTGATCTATGGGAACTGGGCTGGGAAAGCTACGGGGGCCGGGGCGGCTGTAAGAACCGTCTGCTAGGTAAGTGAACATTGTGCATCCCACCCTAGTCCGCGAAAGGCACACGGACGAGGGTGGGGCACCAAAAGTTAAGATCTAGTTCAGCAAGTAACCACCCTCCTACCCCACCAGCGGAATGCGCAAATCATGTCCCGTCATATCTGTTGGCTGGGGGATGCCCAACATCGCCAGCGCTGTCGGCGAGATATCGCGCAGGGAGCCTTCTGGATTCAGGCGATACTGCTTCGCATCCTCGCTCATGAGGATGAACGGCACCGGGTTGGTGGTGTGGGCGGTGTGCGGCCCGCCTGTTACTGGGTCAATCATCTGTTCGGCGTTGCCGTGGTCGGCGGTGATGAGCATGGCTCCACCTTCGCGGCGCAGAGCTTGTTCGATACGGCCGAGGCAGTAGTCCACGGTTTCGACGGCCTTGATGGTAGGTGCAAGCTGGCCGCTGTGGCCGACCATGTCGGCATTGGCGAAGTTCACCACGATGGCATCGAAGGTCTTATCCTCAATCGCCTTGACGACGGTGTCGGCGATGCCAGAGGCGCTCATCTCAGGCATAAGATCATAAGTGGCAACCTTCTGTGACGGCACGACGATACGGTCTTCTCCGGGGAATGGTTTTTCGATGCCTCCGTTGAAGAAGTAAGTGACGTGCGCGTACTTTTCCGTCTCGGCGACGCGCAAATTGCGCATCTGGGCCTCGGCCATCACGTTCGCCAGGATGTTACTGAGCGACTCCGCCGGAATCACGATGGGCAGGGTGTATTTCTTGTCGTACTCCGTCATGCAGACGTAATGAATGTTATTCGGCACGCGGCTTAGCGGGATGGTGGCGTCGAGTAAGTTGGCATCGGGCAGATCGCGTCCGGCTTGGGTGTTAAGTCCGCTATTGCGGCACAAAGTACGAGTAACCTGACGGGCGCGGTCGGCTCGGTAGTTGAAGTTGATGCAGACGTCTTCGTCGCGGATCACGCCGATGGGAGCGCCGCTATTTGCAGATCCGGCGTCGGTACAAACGAAGGGTAGGATGAACTCGTCGGTGACGCCCTTGTTATAGGACGCTTTCACTCCTGCGACTGGGTCGGCGAATGCGCCGCCTTCACCCTTACCCGCCACCATCGCATCGAATGCCTTGAGCATGCGCTCCCAGCGGCGGTCGCGGTCCATGGCATAGTAACGGCCACTTACGCTGGCGATTTTTCCTCCAAACTCGCGCATTTGCTGCTGAAGCTTCTCGAGATAACCTGCGCCGTTGGTGGGTAAGGTGTCGCGGCCGTCCATAAAGGCGTGGACATAGACGCGCTCAACGCCTTGCTGCCGCGCCATTTTGAGTAGCGCGTGCAGGTGCGCCTGCTGCGAGTGCACGCCGCCGTCGCTGACGAGGCCCATAAGATGCAGGGCGCGACCACCGGTGCACGCGGTCTTCATCGCTTCCATCAATACGGGATGCGAAAAGAAGTCGCCGTTTTCGATGAGTAAGTCAATGCGGGAGATATCCATGTGAACGACGCGACCGGCACCGATGTTGAGGTGGCCGACTTCGCTATTGCCCATTTGTCCAGCGGGGAGGCCAACGGCGTGGCCGCTCGTCTTGATGAGTGTGTTGGGAAAGTCACGCAGATAGCGGTCGTAGTTGGGCTTGCGCGCAAGCGCGATGGCGTTGGCTTCGGTCTTGGGGCTATAACCCCATCCGTCGAGGATGCAGATGATGAGTGGCTTGGGTCGGGTCATAAAATGTAAATTGTAGGTTGTCGTTGGTTAGTTCAAGTGGGGCAATCACCCGCCCAAGCAGAGCTTGGACGGGGCACCCGGTTAATTAGTAGTATCTTAAGTTTCTTATCTTCCCTGCCCGCCGCCGAGCGCTTCCGCGCCGAGGAAGCGTGCCGAGCCTTCTAGTTCTGCTTCAATCCGCAGTAACTGGTTGTACTTAGCGATGCGGTCGGTGCGCGAGGCCGATCCGGTCTTGATCTGGCCGGCGCCGGTGGCAACGGCCAGGTCCGCGATGAAAGTGTCTTCGGTTTCACCCGAGCGATGTGAGATGACCGTGGTGTAGCGATGACGGCGCGCCAGTTCGATGCAATCGAGCGTCTCCGTAACAGTGCCGATCTGGTTGACCTTGATCAGGATCGAGTTGGCGACGCCACGCACAATGCCACTGGCGAGGCGATCCGTGTTCGTGACGAACAAGTCATCGCCCACGAGCTGAATTTTACTGCCGAGTTCGTCGGTCATCAGCTTCCAACCGTCCCAATCATCCTCGGCGAGGCCGTCTTCAATCGAAATAATCGGATAGCGGGCGGCCCAGTCGGCCCAATATTTCACCATTTCAGCGGGAGTCTTTTCGGATTTATCGGACTTCTTGAAGATGTATTTGCCGTCTTTGAAGAATTCCGATGCGGCGGGATCGAGGGCGATACTGATGTCCTGACCGGGGCGATAACCGGCGCGATGAATGGCTTCCATCACCACTTCGAGCGCTTCCTCGTTCGACTTGAGCGAGGGGGCGAAGCCGCCTTCGTCGCCGACGGCAGTGCTGTAGCCGCGCTGCTTGAGCACGCCCTTGAGGGTGTGGAAGACTTCCACGCCCCAGCGCAGCGCGTCGCTGAAGGTTTCCGCGCCAGTGGGCATAATCATGAACTCCTGAAAGTCCACGTTGTTGTCGGCGTGCGCGCCGCCGTTCAGGATGTTCATCATAGGCACCGGCAGAATGCTGGCATTGACGCCGCCGAGGTAGCGATAGAGCGGAATGCCCAGCGCATTGGCGGTGGCGCGAGTGCAGGCCATGGAAACCGCGAGCATGGCGTTGGCGCCGAGGCGCGACTTGTTTTCGGTGCCGTCGAGCTCGATTAGGTGATGGTCAATGGACCGCTGGTCGCCGGCATCCATGCCAGCGATTTCTTCGGCGATTTCAGTGTTGATGTTCTCGACGGCCTTGAGTACGCCTTTGCCTAGGTAGCGCTCGGCGTCGCCGTCACGCAGTTCCACGGCTTCGTGTTCGCCGGTGGAAGCGCCACTCGGCACCGCCGCCCGTCCGATGCTGCCGTCGAGCAAGATGACTTCGGCTTCCACAGTGGGGTTGCCGCGAGAATCAAGAATTTGACGGCCGCGAATGTCGCTAATGTTGGTCATGACTTTCCTTTGATTGAAGTTACGAATGCCCTAAGTGATTGCAAGTGCGCTATTTACGACGCAGCCAGCAAACTGAAAGGATTGCCGGCCCAAGCCACGCGAATCCACAACGAATACGGGGATTATAAACGACGGGAACGTTATCGCTTGATGGGCTTAAGACCAACGTGCCCAACTTGGTTCCCCTGTACGCTTGGCCAACGGAACGCGCGCGGAACAGTCTAATGTGAAGAAGAGGCAGTACGAATCATGCGCGATCAGACTTCAACCCTCAAGCTGGGCGATGCGGTTCCGGCGTTTGACCTTGCGGCGGCGAATCGCGAGGGGCGGTTCCGGCTTACGGAATTGTTGGCGGCAGGTCCGCTGATTGTTGAGTTTATGCGCGGCACTTGGTGACCGAACTGCCGCCGTCGCATGGCTCAGGTTGAGTCAGCCAAGCAGCAGATTGCAGAGAGTGGCGCGCAGTTGGTGTTCATCGCGGCGGAACGGAAGGGTGTGATCTCCGATCCGGCGAAGTACCTGGCGGAGCATCCGGTTTCGTTCCCGTATTTGCTGGATGAAGATCGAAAGACTACGAAAGCGTACGGGGTTTATCACCGGGTTGGGCTGGACGCGATTCATATAGCGCATCCGGCGAGCATTGTGGTGGCACGCGATGGCACGGCGCGGTTCTTGTATCGCGGCGAAACTCAATATGACCGGGCTCCGCTGGCGGAGATTTTGGGAATCGCCCGGGGACTTTAGAAAGAGATTTGACGGAGGCAGTACATGATGAAATTCAAGTTGGCACTTGCAGTTCTGGTTTTGACGATGGCAGCGGCCTCGGCTCTGCGGGCACAGTCGGCAACAGACGTACCTGCACCGGCGTTGCCGGATGGAACGTCCATCAAGATGCGGGTGGACGAGACGATGACCACCTTCACCAACTCCGTGGGTCAGCCATTCAAGGGCCGTGTGGCGGAGGCGGTGAGCATGGATGGGCGGCAAATCATTCCGTTTGGGGCAGTGATTGAAGGCCACATTACGCAGGTCAGTGAGCCGCGCCGCATTTCGGGATTGCCGCGCATTGGGCTGAGGCCGGAATACATCGTGTTGCCGGACGGCACGCGCTATGTGATCAGCGCGGTGGTGACGGATACCAGCACTCCGAAGACGCTCAAGGTGGACGATGAGGGATTCATCATCGGCGGCGGTACCACCAAGGCCGATGTGATGGAAGTAGGCGCAGGTGCGGGTGGCGGTGCGGCGATTGGCGCCGTCGTGGGCGGGCCGGTTGGTGCAGCAGTCGGAGCCACAATTGGCGGTGGCTCCACGCTTACGCATCGGCTGATGAAGCATCACTATGCGACGATTCCGGCGGGGACGATTTTGTGGCTGGAACTGCGGCGGCCCATGGAGTTGATTCCGGCCCCGGCTCCAACTGTGGCAGCAAGCACCACGACTGGCAGCCGCTAAATTTGAATTATATTTTCGCCACGGCTTCGAACTGATGTTCGGGCACTAGTGGCAGTTCAATCCAGCCTTCGAGGGGTAGAGCGTCGGCTGGAATACGATCCTTCCACAGACTGAAGCGGGCTTGTACGCGCGTGGGCTGGCCGGGAACGCGAACTTCATCGAAGGGCTCGGTCACGCCAAGCCAGTACAGGGGCAGCCCGAATTCAAATACTTTGCCGAGCGCAAGGCGGACGCCCTGCTTGTCGGCTGATTCGCGGTCGCCTTGCGCGACCAGTTGATCTTCCCCATTCGTGACCTGCCAAGCACCTATGCGTCCTCCGCTCAAGCTAGCGCCTAGACGCAGTTTAATGTGCGGCAGGTCGGTGCCGACGGCCCACGCTTCCAGATTCACGACTACTTCGATCTCGGACGAAACTTCGTTCGCTTCCAGAAGGCGCGATGCGCCGCCAATCAAGTCCAGGCGTCCGAACACCGTGGATTCGTCAATGCCTGCGTAAGCACAATCCAGATAGAACTGCTTGCCGTGCATGGCACCGGAATGCTGCTCGGCTACATAATGCGCGGCACCGACCCACTCAAAGTAGCGCGAGAGTTTGCCATCCACGCGCGGGTGGATGTAGCGCGTCTGCGGCTCGTGTCCGATGCTTTCAGGCACCAGCGAAATAGGTTGGGAGAGATAATCGGGCGGCAGCGCGCCCAGCAATTGATACACGTTGGAAAGATGCTTGCGGTAGAGCTCGTCGAAGTCGCGGTCATTGGCGGTGGAATGCTCGGGGCCGTACCACCAGTTCCAATCGCTGCCCTCGGCGATCATCAGTTCTTCCCACGCCATTCGGCGCTGCTGCTCCGGCACTCGGGGTGCGAGCTCGTCATACAGCGCCCGGGCTTCCGCCAGATATTCCCAGGCGCGATTGTCTTCCGGAGCGCCGATCCAAACGTTGAAGTTGGCGTGTATCCACGAACCCGGAACTAGGCCGCGCAGTGGAGCGAATTCCTGCTGGCGTTCGATGGCCTCGCTCACGGTGAGAGGCTCGATGCCGCCGTCGCTCTGCAGGGCGTCGTAAAAGCGGCGCAGAAACTCGCGGCCGGAACGCGGGAAATATTCCCACGCGTTTTCGCCATCGAGAATGATCGGGATCACAGCGTCGCGTCCCTGC
Source organism: Terriglobales bacterium (assembly GCA_038229415.1). Classification (GTDB taxonomy): domain Bacteria; phylum Acidobacteriota; class Terriglobia; order Terriglobales; family Acidobacteriaceae; genus JANXUR01. Next base: position 34,170 of record JBBROM010000019.1, on the reverse strand, counting down.
GCAAGCAGCGGATACGCTGCTTGCCGGATGCATTGCATCAGATGTCCGGCTGCGTCGTTGGGGTTCATGCCAGAGTAGACGAAGCCCACCTGATCGCTCATGGAGTGGTCGCGGAAGATCATCTTCATTTCCGCGTCCGCTTTTTCGTATTGATAGATGGTGTAGAGCCGCTCGTGGCCTCCGGGATTAAGTCTTCCCTGCCCGTCGCGAGTGAACCAGTAGTTCAGACTGCGCGCGAGCACTCCCTCGTCGGTGGCCATCCACTTGACCCCTTCACTGTGGGCAATGGCGACAGCTTCTTCGGAGACGCTGCCCTCCGACGGCCACATCCCGACAGGACGCATACCGAACTTTTCCTCATGCCGGTCGAGACCGCGGTGAATCTGCTCCCGGGCATCCTCGGGACGGCGAAAGCGCTGGCGCGGGAGGGGCAAGCCAGGCGAACTCACAGCCCCCTGCTCGGTGTCGCATACCAGCGGCAGAATGGGATGGTAGTAGGGCGAGGTGGAAATTTCAATGCTGCCGCGCTGGGCCGCTGCCGCGTGAGCAGGCAGAATGCGCGACATGATGTCGCGTTCTTTGGCGATGACGAAGGCCTGATCCTCCAACGAATAATTGCGGCCCTTGCGGGCGAGTTCCGCGACCTCCGGTTCTTCGAGGATGTATTCATCGAACCAGGCGAGCTGCGAGAGCACTTGCAAGTCCGTAAAGGCGCGCTCGGAGAACGACCGTTCGGCGCGCTCGGGATTTGACCCGGCGTTGCGATAACGGTCAAACAGTTCGTGATAGCGCGGATAGCGACCGATCAGGTGCATCGGGTTGGCTTGAAACAGGTTGGCCAGCGCCCGGCGGAGTTCTTCCGGTGTCAGATCAGATGCGGGCTTGGCGGCGAGTTCGAGCAGCGGATCTCGCGCGCTACCCGAGGCGTAGTCTTCAATCTGATCCATGAGTGAAGGGACGAGATTGAACGTCTGATGCACGCCGGGGAACTCTTCCAGCAGACGCACCATGCCGTAGTAGTCCTTGAGCCCGTGCAGGCGTGTCCACGGCATACGGTATTGATTCGTGACGAGGTCTTTGTAAGACGGCTGGTGCTGGTGCCACAAAATGACAACGCGGGTCGTAGGCATGACAGGGCTTGCGGCAACATTCCTTGCGAATCGGCATAGGAGCCACGCGACGCGCAACTCAAGAAGGCAGAATAGCACGCAGAAGTTGCACTTTTCTTTTCCTGACTTTCCGATACACTAGCGTGCTTAGACCTTAAGTAACGTCTGGAGTGCATCCCATGGCTATTGGCCCAGCCCGTCACGACACATCCTTGCTCATGGAGCAGGATTTTTTTCTGTTCAACGAAGGCACGCATCAGCGCATGTATGAAAAACTCGGGGCGCATCTGGGTGAAGTGGAAGGCGAGGCGGGCTGCTACTTCAGCGTATGGGCTCCCAATGCGCGCGAGGTCAGCCTGATTGCGGACTTTAACGGCTGGCAGCCGGGATCGCACTACCTGCACGCGCGCGGCAATACGGGCATCTTTGAATGCTTCGTACCGGGCGTCGGAGCTGGCGCGCACTACAAGTTCCACATCGTTTCGCACAAGGATGGCTTCCGTACCGAGAAGGCTGATCCCTACGGGTTTCTGCACGAAACGCCGCCCTACACGGCCTCCGTGGTGTGGAATCTTGACTATGAGTGGAATGATGCCAAGTGGATGGAGGAGCAGAAGTCGCGCAACGCGCTAACAGCTCCGATGAGCGTTTATGAATGCCACCTGGGCTCATGGAAGCGAAACTTGGACAATCCGGGATACGGGCTTTCGTATCGCGAAGTCGCGCCGCAACTGGCGGACTATTGCGCAAAGATGGGCTACACGCATGTGGAACTGCTGCCAATAATGGAGCATCCTTATTATGGGTCGTGGGGCTATCAGACGACCGGATATTTTGCACCAACATCGCGCTATGGCACGCCGCAAGACTTCATGTTTCTGGTGGATACGCTGCATCAGGCGGGCGTGGGTGTGATTCTGGACTGGGTGCCTTCACACTTTCCGAATGACGGGCACGGCCTTACGTACTTTGATGGGACCGCGCTGTACGAGCATGAAGACCCGCGACTGGGATTTCATCCGGACTGGAAGACGTGCATCTTCAACTACGGCCGGAATGAGGTTCGCAGCTTTTTGGTGAGCAGCGGTCTGTTCTGGCTGGAGCAATATCACGCCGACGGCTTGCGGGTGGATGCAGTGGCTTCGATGCTGTATCTCGACTACTCGCGCAAGGCGGGGGAATGGATTCCGAATCGCTACGGTGGACGCGAGAACATTGACGCCATTGATTTTCTACGGCAGATGAATGCGGCGATCTACGAGAATTGTCCGGACACGCAGACGATTGCGGAAGAGTCCACAGCATGGCCGATGGTGTCGCGTCCGGCGTATGTGGGCGGTCTCGGCTTCGGCCTGAAGTGGGACATGGGCTGGATGCACGATACGCTGAAGTTTTTCGAGCAGGATTCGATCTACCGCCGCTTCCACCACAATAAGCTGACCTTCCGCATGTTGTATGGCTTTAGCGAAAATTTTGTGTTGCCGCTTTCGCATGATGAAGTGGTGCATGGCAAGGGATCGCTGCTGGGCAAGATGCCGGGCGACGAGTGGCAGCGCTTTGCAAATCTGCGGCTGCTGTTTGCGTATATGTTCGCGCAGCCGGCCAAGAAGATGGTATTCATGGGCGGCGAGATCGGCCAGTATCGCGAGTGGGCGCACGAAGGTCAGCTCGACTGGAACCTGCTGGATTTTCCGCTGCATCGCGGGATTCAGTCGTGGGTGCGTGACTTGAATCACACCTATGCTGCCGAACCTGTGCTGCATGTTCTGGATGTGCGTCCTGAGGGATTTGAGTGGGTGGATTGCAACGACAACGAGGCCAGCATTATTTCTTTGCTACGTTGGGGGCCGCAGGCGGAAGGATCGCAGCGCGATGCGGTGTTGGTGGCTCTGAACTTTACGCCGGTGCCGCGGATCGGCTATCGCATTGGGGTTCCATACGGCGGCTTTTGGAAAGAGCTGCTGAATAGCGACGCTGGTGAATACGGCGGCGGGGGTATGGGCAACTTCGGTGGAGTGCAGGCAGACGAGATTGAACATCACGGAAGACCGTTTTCTGTGGTGCTGACGCTGCCACCGCTGGCAGCGGTGTTCCTGAAATGGTCGCCGAATGCTGAGAAGCATATTGAAGCGGTAGCTGCGGAATGGGTGTAGAGGAAACCCGCCCAAGCAAAGCTTGGACGGGGCACCCGGCTGCGACCGGGGTCATCAGGGCGGAAACGCAGGGTCCCTCCACTACGCAACTGTTCCTGCGTTGCAGGAACAGTTGCTCCGGTCGGGATGACACAAAGTGGGATGGTCTTAACGCGGGGCTGGAAGCCCCGCTCTACCGTTCGTGCCACGCCATGAATAGCTGGCCGTGCGAACGAGAGCTTTCGGGGCTTTGCCCCGACTGAGCAGGTGAGGCACCTGCCCCCACACGAACACTCTTAGGCAGTCCGCGACTAGGGCTTCCACACTCCGATGAACGTTAACAACTCATCCAGCTCTTCCTTCTTCAGAATGTCGGCGACGGCTTTGTGGTCTATGTGCGGCGCGATGGCTGGGCTTTGGGCTACCAGCCACGTCGTCATTGCCGAGACTGCGACGCCGGACTTGAAGGCGATGGTGTCCACTTTGTCGTAGGTATCGCTGGCCTTGTGGTGGAGTTTGAAGTAGCCGGTCATGTCCACGAGCAAGTCGAGCGACGGAATGCCCTTGAGCATGAAGGGGCCGTGGTCGGTGTCGAAGCTGGTTTCGAGCGAGACCTCGGTGGCCCCCAAGTCTTTCAAATAAGCATCCGAGACTGGCTGCATCGCGTCCTGAAAGTCTTTGCGGCCTTCCACCTTCCAACCTTTGACCTGTCCCGCGCCGTTGTCGGTATTGAGCACGGTAACGCACTTGGCCATCTCGGCGTCATGGGCCTGCACGTAGGCGATGGAGCCCAACAGACCCTGTTCTTCGCCGCCCCAGAGCGCAAAGCGAATGGACCGCTTGGGCTGAATGCCTTGTGCGGCAATCACGCGGGCGGCTTCGAGCACGCTGGCGCTGCCGGTGCCGTTATCGGATGCACCCGTGCCGAAGTCCCAGGAGTCGAGGTGGGCACCGATCAGAATCCACTCACCAGAGTTGTCGCTCCCGGGAATTTCAGCGATCACGTTGGGCACGTCGGTGGGGCCGGAGACGGCATTCTGCTCGTCAAGATGCACGCGGACGGAGCCTTGCTCCACCAAGTGCATCACTAGTTTTGTGTCCTCTTCACCGAGATGGAACATTGGCAGCGGGGCGACCTTGGCTCGCCAGCCCATGCTGCTGGCATTGATGACGTTGTTGGGTTCGCGGTCGCCACTCATCACGGCTAAAGCTCCGGAGTCTGCAAACGTCTTGATGGCGCCCTCCAGCAAAGGCAATACCTTTACATAGCCGTTGGCGAAGATCTTCTTGCGATCCATGAGGATGATGCGGCCCTTGAAATCGGCGGCATGCGCCTTGAGCGCATCCTGAGCGATGTCGCTCACGATGACTACTTCCCCAGCGACGCCGCCTGCTGGGGTGGATGGCGACCAGCCGATGGATTCCACAAAGAGACGACGGGCCTGCGGGGCGAGCATATCGCCGCTGGCCCGGCCGCGCTCCCAGCCGTTCTCGACCTTGAAAGTTTCAATCTTCACGTTCTTGATGCCGTAGCTGCGGAATTTTTCCGCCGCCCACTGGGCGGCGGCCTGATGCGCGCGTGAACCGGTGAGCCGACCACCGAAGCTGTCGGTTAGCTCCCGGAGCGTGTCCATGGATTGACCAAACCACACGGCGGAGCCGAGACGCTCGGTCTGCTGTTTGAGTGCAGGGTCGGCTGCCATCTTCTGGCCCAGGCACGAGGCCAAACAAAACATTACGAAGGTTAGAATTGCTGCCGAGCGTCGCGTCAGAAGTGTCATTTGTTGTTTGTCCTTAGAGTTGAAAGAGCGGAACCTTGGATTGTGCATCTTAGGACAGGCCAAACGCAACTCCACCACCGGCTTCTGCTAGACTGCACAAACGGCTGTAATGCGCATATTATCCCGTTACATTCTTCGCGAAATCCTGTCGCACGCCGCCATCGGCACCCTTGTCCTTACGTTTGTGCTGTTCATGCGCGACCTGAGCAAGCTGCTGGAATTGGTAGTTCGTGCCAGCGCGCCGCTGCCCAGCGTGGCGGAGATTTTCTTTTTGACGGTGCCTGCGGCGCTCAACTTGACGCTGCCAATGGGCGTGCTGATCGGGATACTGCTAGGCCTGAGCCGGATGGCCGCCGACAGCGAAATCATCGCGATGCGGGCCTGCGGGCTGGGTGCGTGGAGTTTTCTGAAGGTGATCGGCTCGTTCGCACTGGTGGCGACGTTGCTGGCGCTGGGTAACAATCTGTGGCTGGCGCCGCGGTCGGCTGCTGCGCTGGATCGCCTGCAAGATCGCCTGAAGACCAGCCAGGTTTCCTACGAAGTGCAGCCACGCGTCTTCTATGAGGGCTTTCGCAACTCGATTCTCTATGTGCAAGACGCGAAATCCGCGGTGGGTGGTGCGGTGTGGAAGGGCATCTTTCTTGCTGACCTCTCCAACCCGGCGACGCCACGCATCACGCTGGCGCGCGAAGGCATCATGCTGGCGGATAATCCGCAGACGCTGCATCTGCACCTGTCTCAGGGTGCGCAGCACGAAAGCGACGTTCGCGATCCCCAGCGCTATTCGATTTCCACCTTCACAGAGTCGGACATTCCCATCACGGTTTCGTCGTTGGACGCGCAGCCTGCGCGAGAACAGATTCCGGTGGCAGAAACTCCGACTTTTGCGTTGCCAGAATTAGCCGCCAAAGCTGCTCCTGAGCCAGGGCGCTGGCTGCTGATCGAGTTCTATCGCCGGTTCGCGCTACCTATCGCCTGCTTTGTGCTGGCGCTGGTGGGCTTGCCGTTAGGGCTAGCGACTCGCAAGGGCGGAAAGTCGGCGGGATTCGTGGTAGCGATTTTCCTGGTGTTTCTGTACTACACGATATCGCTGATCGGAATTTCGCTGGCGCGCAATGGGTGGGTGGGTCCCTTGCTTGGGGTCGGCGCGGCCAACCTACTGTTTCTTGCCTGGGGATTGTTCCTACTTTGGCGGGCGGAGCGGCGCCCGATTGATCTGGGCTTTCTGCGCACTGGTCTGGTTCAGTTCGAGCGTTGGTTGATGCGCAAGCCGGTTTCGGCAGCGGCCAGTGGTGCTCCCGCCAAGTCTCCCCGGCGTTGGATCGCTGGCTTCCCCATGATCCTCGACAACTACATTCTGCGTTCGTTCTTGCAGAATCTGGGAACCGTGGTGGGCGCGTTTCTGGTTCTGCTGCTGGTGTTTACTTTTTTTGAATTACTGGGCGACATGCTGCGGAATCACGTCTCCGCGACCGTGATGTTGGGATATCTATGGAACGTGATTCCCTTCTTTCTGTACAAGACGCTGCACCTGAGCGTACTGTTGGCGGTGCTGATCACCTTCGGCAGCATGACGCGGAATAACGAAATCACAGCGATGAAGGCGACTGGAACCAGCATTTACCGGGCGGTGGCTCCGGTGTTTGTGATCTGCCTGAGCCTGTCGGCTGGGTTGTTTCTGTTCGACCAGTATTATTTGCCGCAAGCCAACCGCACGCAAGACGCACTGCGCAATCAGATCAAGGGCAAGCCACCGCAAACCTATCTTCGCCCCGACCGCAAGTGGATCTTTGGGCAACAGAACACGATCTACTATTACGAATTTTTTGACGCCGACAAGAACGAGTTCGGCCGGGTTTCCGCCTTCCAGTTTGATCCCGGACGATTCGACATTGTGCGCCGGGTTTACGCCGAGCGCGCCCGCTGGTCAAACGATTTGAAAAAATGGGTATTTGAACGAGGCTGGAATCGTGACTTGCGCGGCTCGGCCATCGAAAACTTTACGACGTTTGAAGTGGCGACCTTCGATGACCTGAACGACCCGCCAGCCTACTTCAAGAAGGAAGTCATCCAGTCTTCTGAAATGAACTACGCTGAACTTGAGCGTTACATCGCGGACTTGCAACAGAGCGGCTTTGATGTAGTGCGATTGCGTTTACAGTTGCAGGAAAAGCTCTCGATTCCGCTGGTGGTGGTGCTGATGGCGCTGCTCGGCACGCCGTTTGCGCTTTCCGCTGGGCGGCGGGGCACGTTGGCGGGGGTCGCCATCGCGATTGCGATTTTCGTGGTTTACACCGTTGTCTCGGGCGTGTTCGATGCTATGGGAGGACTGAGCCAACTGCCTGCTGCGCTTGCCGCATGGGCACCGGACATCATCTTCGCCTTCACCGGTGGCTACTTGCTGCTGAAAACGCCAACCTAGGCAAGCGTCGAGTCAGGAGCCATGTTTCCGGCTGCTACAATCGGCTTATCCGCATGATTCGCTTGATTCCAAAAAAATTACACCCACTGCTGCCGTACATGAAGAAGTACTGGCGGGCTTATGCATTGGGCGGTGTTTGCGTACTCGCGAATAACGGCTTTGGGGTCTTCATTCCACAAGTGATCCGGTGGGCTGCCAACGGTGTAAGCCAGGGTATAACCCGCGAGAGACTACTGTATTTTTCTGCGCTTCTGCTGGCTGTCGCAGCTGCCAAAGGCATCTTTCAATTCCTGACCCGTTGGGTGCTCATTGGAGTTTCGCGCGAGGTAGAATTCGACCTGCGCAACGCTCTGTTCGCACACCTTGAGCGCCTTTCCTACTCCTACTTCCAGCGCACTCGGACCGGCGACATCATGGCCCGCGCCACCAACGATCTGAACGCCGTGCGGATGCTGCTGGGGCCGGCGATCATGTATTCCGCCAACACCATTGTGTTTACACTGGGCGCACTGTTTTTTATGATCCGCCTCAGCCCCAAGCTGACGCTGTTCGCGTTTCTGCCCCTGCCTCTGGTGAGTATCACGCTTCAGTATTTCGGGCGCAGGATTCATGACCGTTTTGAGCGCATTCAGGCCATGTTCTCCGAGATTTCCGCGCGCGTGCAGGAGAACTTCTCGGGCGCACGGGTGATTCGTGCCTACGCGCAAGAGGAAGCAGAAATCGCGCAGTTTGAGCGGGCCAATCTCGAGTACATCGCCCGGAACCTGCGGTTGGTTCGGCTGATGGGAATGCTATGGCCCGCGCTCGAACTGATGTTGGGGATGGGCATTGCCGTTGTGCTATGGGTGGGTGGCCGCGAAGTCCTGTTGAATCGGATGTCCGTTGGCGATTTCGTCGCATACACCACCTACATGATGCAGTTGACATGGCCGATCATTGCGTTGGGATGGGTAATCAACATCTTTCAGCGTGGCACTGCTTCCATGGGCCGGTTGGCGGAGATTTACAACGAGCTGCCACAGATCCAGGACACTTCCGCAGCACTTACACTCGCAGCGGCTCAGCCGGCTAATACTCCAGTCGAGATTAATGGTGCGCTTGAGTTTCGCAATTTGAATTTCTTCTACGGCAGCTCGCAGGTGCTGCATGATGTGTCGCTGAGCATCCCTGCGGGATCGAGCCTGGCGATTGTCGGACCCACTGGCTCCGGCAAGACGACACTGGTGAGCCTGATTCCGCGCATCTTCGACACTCCAACAGCAGAGGATGGATCGCCCACTATTCTGCTCGACGGGCGCGCGTTATCTGATTTTCCTCTCTCGGATTTGCGACGGCAGATCGGGTTCGTGCCTCAGGAAACATTCCTGTTCAGCGACTCCATTCGCGAGAACATCGCCTTCGGCACGGAAGCTGCGACCGACGAGCAGATTCGCGCGGCAGCGGAAGCAGCCTCGATTGCCGCCGACATAGAGGGCTTTCCGAGGCAGTACGAAACGGTGGTTGGCGAACGTGGCATCACGCTCTCGGGTGGGCAGAAACAACGCACGGCCATTGCGCGGGCGCTCATCCGCGATCCGCGCATTCTGATTCTGGACGACGCCTTGGCGAGTGTGGATACGCAAACCGAGGATCGCATACTGAACCACTTGCGCGAGATGATGCGTGATCGCACCACTATCTTCATTTCACATCGAGTTTCCACCATAAGAAACGCTGACCAGATCGCAGTGTTGCACAGTGGGCGGGTAGTGGAGCTGGGCACGCACGAGTCGTTGCTGGCTCGCAATGGCTACTACACCGACCTCTACAATAAGCAACTGTTGGAAGAAGAGCTGGCCACGGTCTAACCCTCAAGGCAAGGCCAAGCCTGGATTTCTGGTTCGGTATTCCTGTATGAAGCGCGTCGTCATTCCCGAACTGCTCGATAGCGACGACGGCACGCCCGCCGAAGTAGCCGGTTCGCTCGCTGACTTGAGAATGGTCAATCGGGTATTCGGAGGGGCGCGCACGACTTTGACCTTGCTTCGCCGAGCAACCCGTGCGGTTGGTGGGCGGGAGTTCAGCCATCTTGAGGTGGCAGCGGGTTCTGGCGACGTACCACGGTATGCACAACGTGAGCTGGCGCAGAGTGGGGTGACGCTCCGCGTGACTCTGCTGGATCGCAGTGCAACGCACTTGCCAAGGCTTGAGGACGGTGCCTCACCGAAGTTACAACCCCGCGCGCTGGCGGGTGACGCTTTAGCTCTTCCCTTTGCCGACAATGCATTTGATTTTGTCGGGTGTTCGTTGTTTCTGCATCATCTTGAGCCAGAACAGGTGCAAGCGTTTGCGGCGGAAGCCCTTCGCGTGGCGCGCCGGGCGGTGTTGATCAACGATTTGATTCGCAGTCCGCTGCACCTGGCGCTGGTGTATGCCGGTACGCCTTTGTACCGCAGCCGGCTAACGCGGCACGATGCGCCCGCCTCCGTCCGCCGCGCATATACGCCGGGAGAGCTGCGCGGTCTGCTGGCCGATTGTGGCGCAGCGCGCATCGAGATCACGCGCCACTATCTTTGCCGGATGGGTGTGATTCTATGGAAGTGAATCCTCTGCCTTCCGCGCTACTCTATCTGTTATGAACACATACGACCTGGCCGTTATTGGCGGAGGGCCCGCGGGTCTGGCCGCCGCCATCACCGCAGCCCGCGACGGAGCGCGCGTGCTGTTGGCCGAGCGCGGCAAGCTGCCACGCCATCGGGTATGTGGAGAGTTCATTTCCGCAGAGTCGCTAACGCTGCTGGATTCGTTGCTGCAGGGCAGTGGCTCGAGGCTGCTCCGCAACGCAATTCGTATTTCCAGCGGAAGGCTGTTTCATGGCAAACGAATCATCGCAGTCCCCATTATTGCCGCTGCCGCGAGTCTCGCACGCTTTGATCTGGATGAATCCCTGTGGAAGGCTGCTTTGCTTGCGGGAGCGGATGCGCGGCAGGAGTTGGCGATCCAATCGTTACAGCAGGAATCAGGCGGCGGGTTTGTGCTGGAGTCTGCTGATGCGAGCTTTCACGCCAAGGCAGTGATTCAAGCGGCGGGACGATGGTCGAACTTTACTGGCCTCACGCAGAAGTCCGCGCCAACTACACAAAAGTGGATCGGCCTGAAGGCTCACTATATCGAGTCCAATCCTGCGCCGAGTGTGGACCTCTACTTTTTTGAAGGCGGCTATTGTGGAGTACAGCCGGTGGATCTGCAATCCGACAAGCATTCCGGACAACGTATCAACGCGGCGGCACTGGTTCGGGCTGACGTGGCTCATTCATTGGATGACGTGTTGCGGTTGAATCCCGCATTGGCAGAACGCGCCGTCGATTGGCAGCAGATCACAGAACCAGTTTCCACTTCGCAGGTCAGTTTTCGCGCACCGCAGCCTTTGTCGGGAGATGTCTTGCTGGCTGGGGACGCGGCCGCGTTTGTGGATCCGTTTGTAGGGGATGGAATTTCACTCGGCCTGCGCAGCGGTGCGTTAGCAGCCGAATCTCTCGCGCCATTCTGGCAAGCGCGGCAATCGCTGGCGCAGTCTGCGGCACGCTATGACGCTGCTTATCGCAGCCAACTGGGGCCGGTGTTTCGCAATGCCGCCCTCTTCCGGCGGATGCTCACCTTGCCGTTGGCAGTGCGCCATACCGTGGCGGCGATACTCGCCTATTCGCCGACGCTTACCGGCCAAATGGTGCGCCTAACGCGCTAGCGGACGCTGCTCTACTTCACTACGAGTACTTCGCGCAGATGATCCCGAGCCAGAAAGAACTTTACCGAATTGAAGTCGCGGAACAGATTTTCGATGTGGCGATTGTGAAATGAGCGCTGCAACGAGAAGCTGGGGCGTTTGTGAGCGGTGGACAGTGGCCGCACTTCGAGCGAATCGCTACCCGCCAAGTGATAACGGCAGCAGACGGTTTCTGAACCGGCCTCGCGGCTGTGGAAGAGCGCCAGCATCACGCCTCCGGGCTTGAGCGCGGCCCACAGGCGCTGCACGACCGGGCGTACCAGTGACTCCTCCATGAAGTCGGCGATATCCCAGCACAGTACGGCATCGAACGTGGCATCGGGATAGGTCAGGCTCTGCGCCAGCAGGCGGTCGGGATCCGCAGCAGTCACGCCCTCTTCGTTGGGGACCTGCAAGTCTGAAGCCGCCGAAGCGCCCAGCACGTCTTCGCTGTAGACCTTGTAGCCTAATCCGGTGAAGTAGCTGATATTGGTCGGAGACGTAACTCCGAGGTCGAGTAGCGCTATGTCTTCCCGGGTGCCCAGAGCACGGGTCAGTTCGAGCAGACCGCTGGAATGGCGAACCTGGAGTGGCGGAGCAGGTTTAAGCTCAGGAGACAATGGCATCGCGGCAGTATTTGACGTGCCGCGCACACCACGCAATTTTTGAAGCAGATCCATGGCACTCAGGGAATTCCGGTCTCAATCTCTTTCGATGGCTCGGCGTTGTCTAACGATGGCTCAGGCACCGGGAGCAGCAAATAGATTCGGCGTGCCGGGCGCCTCGCCGGTGTTGCGCGTAACCTGAATGCCGCCCTTGAGGAAGGCTCCCTCTTCGATGGTGAGCCGGGTTCCTGAAACATCACCCATCACCACGGCGGACTTACGCAGCTCCAAGCGATCACTGGCAGTCAGGTTGCCCTCTACACGGCCAGCCACGATGATGTTCCTGGCTTCCACGTTCGCCTTTACATGGCCGCTCGGCCCTACGGTCAGGGTGTGATCGGCCAGATGGATGATGCCGTCCACCTGACCATCCACCAGAAGGTCACTGCTGCCTGAGATTTCCCCTCGAATCACGATTCCGGTTGAGATCTGCGATGCGGTGGCAGTTTGCACGGGCGATGTCCTTCTTTCTTCTCAGTCTAAATAGCAGCTAAACAAATGAATTCTAGCTTATTAGAACGAGAAAAACGCTGTTGGATGGGTGACTTTGCGAAGTCATCGGCGGCAGAATCGGCATCTATGAACTAGACGATGCACTTCGGCCGCCATTGGGACGAGCTGAGGCGTGATATTTTTTATCAGTTACAGGAAAATTTCAGATGTTGGTACCCATGCTGAAAGATCACGTGTATCAAGGAATGCGTAAACCAACTGCAGTTGCACGATTGCTTCTGCTGGTCGGCGCGCTTGCAGGGGCAGGCATGGCTCAGCCTGGCGGCACGGCTCCGCTGCCAACGGATCCTCGCGACTTGGTACGACAGGCGGTGGAAAACGACTTGCGCAACGCAAAGTCCTTCCCGTCCTACACGTTTGTGTTCCGCAAACAGAAGCCAGAATTGACCCTGACCGAGCAAATGATCGGCACCACTGACGGTCTTGCAGGGCGCAGCATCGCGGTAAATGACCTACCGCTGACCGCACAGCAGCAGCAGGATGAGGATGAACGGTTGGCGGGACTGGTGCAAGACCCCAGCCGTATGCGCGAAAAACTGGCGAAACAGCGGGAAAATCTCGATCGCTCGATTCAGATTGTGTCCGCGCTGCCCAAGTCGTTTTTGTATGACTATGACGGCTGGGAACAGCGTGGCAAAGAACAATTAGTGCGACTGAAGTTCCGTCCTGACCCAAAGTACGATCCGCCGACGCGGCTGGAGATGGTGCTGACGACGATGACTGGCACCATGCTGATCGAGCCCAAGCTGCTGCACCTCGCGCAGATTGATGGAACGCTACAGGAGGACGTTCCGTTTGGCTGGGGCATTCTGGGACATCTGGACAAGGGTGGCCGGATTCTGCTGGTGCAGGACGACGTAGGCGACGGAACCTGGCAGCAGATTCACGGGGTGATGAACTTCACGGGCAAGTTGCTCATCTTCAAGAGTATTGACATAAAGATTGACCAGACGCAATCCAACTTTGAGCGCGTTCCTGCCGGGTTGAGCTTTGCACAGGGCGTAGAGTGGCTGAACAAGCGGGCGGCTCGCGGGGGTTCTACGCGCCAAGCCAGCAAGTGAGCCGATGGGGCGAGACGCCTAGCGAAGTGTCTCCTTGCGCACGGTCAGCTTCTCGATGAAGTCTTGCCTCACCCGATAGCCCATGTCTTGCGCATCGGAGACAGCGATGCGGCCTTGTGGGCTCACACACACTTCCGGCTCGACGATATCTTCATGCCAATAGCGCGCCGAGGCTGAGACATCGCCGGGAAGACTGAAATTTGCCAACGTGGAGAGGGCGATGTTCTGTACACGTCCGATGCCGGACTCCAGCATGCCTCCACACCATACGGGCACGCCGCGTTTCTGCGCGGCATCGTGAACCTTGATGGCTTCGCTGAATCCGCCGACCCGACCGACCTTAACGTTGATGATGCGGCACGCTCCTGCGTCAATCGCTACTTCGGCGTCGCGTGCCTGGCGGATGGATTCGTCGAGGCAAATGCTGGTCTCGATCTGCGATTGCAGCTTGGCGTGGAAGTAGAAGTCGTCGTTGAAGAGCGGTTGTTCAATCATCAGCAGCTTGAACTGATCGAAGCTCTTAAGATGCGCGAAATCATCGAGTGTATAAGCGGAGTTTGCATCCACGGAAAGCAGAATGCTGGGCCAGCGAGCGCGAATCTTCTCCAGAACGTTTACATCCCATCCGGGCTTTACCTTGATCTTGATGCGCTGGTAGCCTGCTGCGAGTTCGGTCTCGATCTTCTCCAGCAGTTTTTCAGGCGATTCCTGAATGCCGATGGAGACTCCGCAGACGATCTCCTTCCGCGTACCGCCGAGCAGCTTCCATAGCGGCACTTGCTTCGCCTTGGCTTCGGCGTCCCATAGGGAATTTTCGATGCCGGCCTTGGCCATGCGATTGCCGCGAATCTTCGAGACTAGCGCGGGGAAATCGCTGCCAGCACTGAGCGTCTTGCCGAGAATTGCGGGAACTAGGAACTGCTTGCTGACGCTCCATGCGCCATCAATCCACTCTTCGAGATAGAACGGGCCTTCGCCAGCGACGCACTCGCCCCAGCCGTCCACACCTTCACAATGCACGGTCACCAGCAAGATGCGGCGGTGCGTTGTTTTTTCAAAGCTGGTTTCAAAGGGATGCACCAGCGGCATTTGAATTTCGCGCAGCGTTACGGCTTCTACCTTCATCATGACCAAGTCCTCATTCTGATTCTCGCCCGACAGCTCACTATTAGCTCATTCCCCTGCGTATGACCAATCCTCATCCCAACGACCAAGCAGAAATGTGCCGGATGAATCCGCAGCTCGTTCATAGCCGAGGACGGCTTCGCCGTGCGCGAAAGCCGCGAGAAAAGCTTCGCGATTCCGTGACTGTAACTGCGCCGCACGGTCACGGGTCTCTTCGCTAGCCTTCCAGGCATAGATCTCTCCGGGGACGACGATACGCGTAGACGTTTCGCTGGTGGGGCGCGAACCGGTTGCCAGCAAGGACTCCACGCGTCGCGACTTCAGCCACCACTCCGCCACCAGACGATCCGTGGGCAGGCCTCCATGCAAGTGCGAACGCGTGATGCCGTATTGATTGATGGTGTAGCGGCGAACAATGGCTCCCAGCCGTTCCATGTTCAGGAACGCGTTCTTGATCTCCAGTGGGTCGAAGGTCCACTCCACCAGTTCGATGCCGCGGCTTAGCGCTTCTTCCCGTTGCAGCAACTTGAGGCGACGACCGAGGCCTGCGTTGCGGTATTCCGCCAGCACGCCCATCATGTGCGAGTGGAGATACGAACACCCTCCTCGCACACCGGGAACCGCGAGTAAAAAGCCCGCCATCTTTCCGCTGGAGTTGGCGTCGAATGCGCCGAGTACTTGGCCGCCGATCTTGTCGGCGACGACGAACATGCGCAGTGGAATTAACTCCGACTCTTCAAATCCCCACACTTGGCGCTGCAAGTCCATGCACTGCTCGAACTCCGCCAGCCCAGCGCATTTGCGCAGAATGATACCGTCTTCGCTCACCGCTTACTTCCCTCCAGAACACCATCCGCACTTTTCGCTGGCTCACTTTCGCGCTGCTTGGCAACCTGCCACGCGGCTTCCATTTCTTCGAGTGAGGCTTCTTGTACCGTCCGTCCTTCGGTGCGCAACTGCTCTTCCACCGCGCCGAATCGGCGGCGGAACTTCTGGTTGCCGCGCCGCAGCGCCATCTCGGAATCCAGATGCAGATGCCGCGCGATGTTGACGAGCACAAAGAAGAGATCGCCGAGTTCGTCTTCCAGCCGGTCGCGCAATGGGGGGGGAATCTTGCGCTCCGATTGGGCTTGCCCGTTGGGGGGCGCGTCTAACTGCGCGATCTGCTCTTGCAGCTCGGCGGTTTCTTCGCGTAGTTTTGCCAGCAGCCCGCTGACTTCAGGCCAGTCAAAGCCTACGCCCGCCGCTTTAGAACTAAGCTTGTGGGCTTCCATCAGCGCAGGCATGGCGGAAGAGACGCTTGCGAGCAGAGGTTGGGGATAAGTTTCCGTTGACTTGGCGGATTTTTCTTCCGCTTTGATCGCCTCCCAGTTTTTCAGAACTTCACTCGACGTATCGGCCTTGACCTCACCGAACACATGGGGATGCCGCCGCACCAGCTTGTCGCTCAGGCGGTCGAGTACATCGTCAATGCTGAAGGTGCCGTCTTCCTGCGCCATCTGCGCGTAGAAGAGTACTTGCAGCAGCAGGTCGCCGAGCTCACTGGGCAGCTCATCCCAGTCGCGCTGGTCAATCGCTTCCAGCACCTCGTAGGTTTCTTCCAGCGTGTACTTGCGGATGGTGTCAAAGGTCTGCTCGCGATCCCACGGACAGCCGCCGGGCGCGCGCAACCGCGCCATGATCCCGACCGCACGCTCAAAACGTTCTCCTGTGGTAGGCATGACGTAACAGAATACCGCACCGTATGGTGCAAGGGTTCTCGGTGCGTGTTGCGTCCGCGGGCACTGGCTTGCTAGGCTGAAATTGTGATGATGATTTTGCTTGCCCTGCATGCTGCGGCCACCTGGATTATGACTGGCGTCATCTGGTTCGTTCAGGTGGTGCATTATCCGTTGCTGGCGCGAGTCGGCGCTACGTTCACCGAGTATGAGTCTGAGCACGTGCGCCGTACTATGCCGCTGGCCGCGTCGGCCATGATCGCCGAGTTTTTGCTGGCGAGTTGGATTGCCCTACGGCCTCCGGCGACACTGCCTCCGTGGATGCCCTATACCGGCCTTGCCCTGCTCTTGTTTCTGTGGGCGACCACTTTCTTTGTGATGGTGCCGCTGCACAATTCGCTGAGCCGTGAACAGTCGCAGGCGAACGTGACGAGGCTGGTGAACTTTAACTGGTGGCGCACGCTGGCTTGGAGCCTGCGGGGAGCGCTGGCGGTGGCGATGATCGTGAAGGCCGCGGGTTAAACGAATTTCGACCTAGCCTATTCGAAATCAAATCCCCGCAGCGGCCTGCCCGTATCGGGCGACTCTTTCGCTTTGCGCATGGCTTCAGCAAATTTCTTGTCCATCAGGTCGGCGGCGTTTTTCTGAGCGGCCACTGACATCTCAAAGATGGATTCGCGCTGCTTGTCGCGTTCGTGCATGGCGCGGGCGGCGTCGTCCATGTCGAGGAACATTTTCTTCTCCGGCGGCGGCGTGTGCGAAATCACCGCTTGCGTCACGGGATCCACGCGCAACATCGCCTGGCAGCACGGGCACAACACTTCAAAGCCGATCGCCCTCTGCTTTTCTGGATTTTTGCTCATGGGCGAATCATACCGCAAAGTGGCGGGTGAGCGTGGTAGAAATGTGGCGGGCGCAGGCTGGTTTTGAAACCGAAGTAGAAGGATTGCGCGTCAGTCGTCAGCATCCCACCGTATGAGGGTGAGACACCACGCTTCGGTTGACGCATTACACTGTCTCCATGCCTCTTACTACTATTTTCTTCGACGTTGGGCAGACACTTTGCTTTGCCGACTTCTCGGCGCTGTTCGCTCCGCTGCATACGCGTGGCATCTTCCCTACGGATGAGCAGTGGAACGCGATGTTGCGGCTGACCAAGCCTATTCTCGACGCGCGGCTCGCGGAGCGCGATCTGCATGCTCCTGACAAGAGCTACTGGCAGATGTTCTATGAGCGGTTTTTGCCTGTGGTCGGAATCGAAGAGTCCAATGGCGAGTTCCCCGCGCTTCGTGACGAGTTGATACGGCGGGTGCGGAATTCGCGCAACTGGAATCAGCCGGTGCCGGGCACGCGTGCATTGCTGGAGCGGCTGGGGCAGCGTTATCGGTTGGGTGTGATCTCGAACGCGGATGGGCAGATCGAGGCCATGCTGCGCGATTGCGGTTTGGCCGATTGCTTCCTCAACTTCACCGACTCAGGGTTGGTCGGCATGGAGAAACCTGACCCGCGCATCTTTCACATCGCGCTGGAACGCATGGGCAGTGCACCGGAAGAAAGCCTCTACGTCGGCGACATCTATTCGGTGGACTATCAGGGCGCTACAGCGGTGGGCATGCAGGCTGTGATTATGGACGCGGCGGGAGTGTATCGCGGTACGAACTATCCGAGGATTGAGAGTTTGATGGAGCTGGAAGGCTGGCTGGAACACGCGTAGAACGTGGCAAGCAGCCGACCCGCTAGAGCGTCACCACTTGATGATCTGGACAATCCTCATCGAGCGCGTCCGTAAGCGACGCTAGCCATTCGAACCCGTGGCGCGCCACGAATTCTGCGCCGCTTAGCGCACGCTCCTGCAAACCGCCGAAGGGATAGAGGGTGCCGCTGAGTGTGGCTGCGTGACGGGTTAGCAGTTCGTTGCGGCGGAGCTCGGCGCGCGCGGCCCGCTCACGGAGTTTATTGAGCTGATAAGCCATCTTGCGCGACGCAGTCTGAGCCGCTGCCGTGAGCGTTGAGTCAAGCAGCTCCAGTTGCGCGCTTAGTTCGGCAGAAACACTCTGCAGAGCGGCATCCGTAGCACTGAATGCACCGAGCAGGCCGCCCGGCAACTGACGCTTCGCCAAGAGCCGAGCAAACGAGTCCGGTCCAACGAGCAGGTCATGAACGTTCAAGCCGTAGCGGTCCAGCAATTTGGCGGCATTGGGTTCCACCAGCGTCGCGGACATGCGGGGCAACACCGCGGTGCGGCGTCCCAGCAACTTGTCGAACACTACCGCACTCTGAGCGAAGTAGGCGATTTCCGCGCCTCCGCCGACGTAGGCGAGTGTAGGCAGCAGATAGTCCTGCACAATGGGGCGGAAGAGGGCATTGGGGCTGAGCAGTTCAGGAGAATCCTGCGCCAGCCGCCGCAGATCGTCTTGCGTGTAGCGCTGGGCCCCTGCGGTAAACTCCGTCTCGCCGCTATGCGGATGCGAGCGGTGAATCACCTGGCGCACGCCATCGTGCATAGAAAACAGCAGGGTCGAACTTGCCGTGACTTTGACTTGTGCGTGATAGCTGGCGCGGTCGAGTTCCCTGCCGCGCTCCACTAGAGCGTCGGTGATCTCGCCCGCGCGTTCCACTGCCAGCACATAGAGCGGCTGCGCGACGCGATCCAGCTCCGGGTCGCTGCCGTCGAGCAGGATCAAACCCCAGTGGCTGGTGAGCTTTGTCCAAAACTTGGCGTAGGCGCTGGCAAAGGTTTCGCCGGGCGCGTAGCACTCGCGCAGCGCGGTGATGATCTCCTCACTGGCAAGGCTCGGGCCACCCGCATGATAGTTGCGCAGCGCATCGGTGGCTACGGCAACTGGCTGAATAATCTCGTCGCCAAATACGATGCTGCCGACAGGGGCGTCACCTTTGCCCTTGCTCGATACCTCAATCCGGCAAGGCCCGGATTGGCTGGCGAAGTACACGTGATTGACTTCGGCTAGATCGTGATCTTCGGCGGCAAGCCAGAAGATCGGAACGGTGTCTACGCCAGCGGCGGTGGCTTCGGCGGCGAGTTTGACGGCCGTCATGGCCTTGAGCAGGCAGTAGAGCGGGCCGCCGAAGAGGCCTACCTGCTGACCAGTAACGACGACGTGCGCTCCGGCGCGGAGGCGCTCGATGTTGGCAAGGGTCTTGCTTCCTGCTCCGAAGCTGCGATTTTGGCGTTCCAGAACGACAGCCATTCGCTCCCGCCTCGCGGCGGGATATGCGGCTTCGGTGATCGCCGCCTTTGCGGCCTTCCAGTCACGCTGGAACGGCGCTTGTGCGTACCAGCGCTCCACTTTGGGGAAGTCGTAAAGAAAGTCAAGAAACAGCCGGGAGGTGTGCGGGACTTGGCGGAAGGAGAGGCTCTCAGCGCGTAGAGCGGTCATGGCTTGGGACACTAAACCGCCTCCTGACATCGGATTGCGCGCCTACACTTCATAACTTGCATCACCAGTCGAGCCATCTCAGCAAATTCTATTTTGTCAGTTTAGACGAACTCTACCATCAGATGTTGCGCGAGCCGGATAGATGCAAGGGCAGTCGCTCGCGCGGGTTGACTTAAGCCGCTGGCGCTCCTAGAGTAGAAGAAGTGGGAATTGTGTTTGATTCCTGCTCGCGGCGTCATTCTTTTGACAGGAGAATGGCAGTCGCGCTCACGACCGTTTTCTGCAATTTTGGGGGCGTCACGGTTTCGACGGGGACGCTAGCGGTCAGGAGGCATGCCGGTGCGCATTCGACCGAAACTGGTGCAAAACAACAGTTGCCAACACTGAACTGGCCTACGCAGCTTAATTAATTAAGTTGCCGTTGCTTGCGGCTTTGCTCACGGGCTGCATACCGACGTCATACGGTGAGCTGGCTTTGGCGCTACGTCTGGGCGCTTCAGCGAGACATTCAGGCTAGTCGTCCGCGTTTCTTGTCCGCTCTGAGCGCGTACGGCGAACGTCTCCGGGTAATGCCGGAGGCATGAACGGACTAAGCATGTAGGCTCCTGTCTGACTACTTCTTCGGACGCGGGTTCGACTCCCGCCGCCTCCACCACATCGAGTTCCGCTGCGTTCCACACTTGTCTTAACAGCCATTGTTTGCCATAGTTTGCCCTAGAAGAGAATCCATCGTGTTCCGCTGTATTCCGGGGGTATCCAGCATCGCCCGGGGGTACATTTGGGGGTACGAGACGCTTCTCATCGGAGGTGATACCCCCAATGCCGCTCACTGATGTTGCTGCGCGGAAAGTAAAGCCAACCGACAAGCCGTTCAAGCTCTCTGGACGATAAGGGGCTTTACCTTCTCATCAATCCAAATGGATCGAAGTATTGATGCCTCAAATACAGGTTCACCCATAAGGAGAAGACGCTAGCGCTCGGCGTCTATCCAGAAGTGACGCTCGCGGATGCGCGGAGACAACCTGACGAGGCGCGCAGCCAGCTTCGAGAGGGAGTAGATCCGAGCGTCGCGAAGCAACTGCGTCGGTCAGAAGCTTCCTCGATGGAAGCTGTGGCGCGTGAATGGCATGAGCGATTCGGGTCACAGTGGACCGAGAATCACGCTGTCACCATCCTGCGCAGGCTGGAAGCAAACGTTTCCCCCTACCTGGGGTCGACCGGCGTTGGCGATGTGCTCCCGAGCGTCAATACAGAAGACGCGCGAACTATCTTGATCCGTTGGGAAAATCGATGCTCGAAAAGACGCTGAGAGATTTGGACCGCGTACAAGAAGATTGGGCGCGGCAGCTCGAGGTTGAGGCGAAGGAGTTAGAGTACAAGCTCAAAGCAAAGCGAATGTCGGGTTCGCTAGACGAATCGGGTGCGGTCACTTCATTGCAACCACTGCCGCGGAGAAAGTGTGCACCGGTTCCGCCGCCCCCTCTTCCTAATATTGACCCAGGTGCCGTTCTATTCCAGAAGAACTGGCGGACTCGGCATAGAACAATCGAGTGCTTGCAACGTGGAACGTTCTCCCTCGGATACCGGATGCAGCAGTTGCAGCCAAGACTGCGGGAACGTAATTTCTAGTTTCAGCAGGAAGAAGCCTGTTCAGGTGAAAGAAGTCCGTGGTGCCGCTGCGGTCAATGGCTCGTTGAACGGTCGGTCCGCCCGCGTTGTAAGCCGCTAGGACCAACGGCCAATTTCCAAACTGAGAGTAGAGGTCACGTAGGTAAAGCGCCGCAGCGCGCGTTGACTTGTACGCGTCGAGTCTTTCATCACTTCCGGAATCAACTATTAAGCCATAGCGGCGCGCAGTTTCTGGCATTAACTGCCAGAGGCCGCGTGCACCTTTGGGCGAAAGAGCGAAGGTCTGGGCGCCACTTTCGACTAGCACGATGCCAGCCAGCTCCAGCGGAAGCCCCACTCGCGCCAACTCTGGTTCGATGATCCAGCGCAAAGCATCGAGCCTCGCGACGGGCTTGCTGGCCGCTTGGGAAGGCGCATCCTTCCACAGATTAGGGCCATCGAGTAGTTCAGCAGGCAAGCGTGTCCCCATTCGGCTCTCCACTTGCTCCGCTACCGGAACGGGGAGGAGCGCGCTCGCCAGCTTAGTGTCCGCAGCTTCATTCAGCCGCTGGTTGATCTCCGCGAAGGGCTCGTGCTCCACTCTGGCGGGCCCGGATTGCGACGACTGGGCGAATCCGAACCTACTGGCGGCGAGAAGAATTACTGCGAGCACAAGGCTGTTGCGATGGAGTGTGTGCTTCATCATTTCGAACAGTTCCTAACATGACCCAAACAATGCACCAGCCTAAGCCGGCATTTCTGAAGGGCCAGCGTGACTCTCCGTTGCGGGCGTGTGTTTCACTTCCGCGTGCCACTTCCAGATGGCGAAGATTGCGGGGTAGATTGTGAGCCGGCAGGCCCTCGGAAGCTGGTCAATAGTGACCAGGAGGATTGACGAGGAGCAGCGCGGCACCTGCCGTAGTACACCTACTTTGTACATTTGCGCATCGAAACACGGGGGGCTAGTATCAGTTCAGTGATCGCAAGATTTTCCACGACCGTTGTTTTGCTGGCTACCCTTATGGCTGGGGTTGTGACCCCTTCCAGTGCCTGCGCGGTCTTGTGTGCTACCCGATGTCCGGCGAATGTTCGGACGAGTCGTTCTGCCGATCATCTTTCGCCGTCTGGAACTGACGTCAGCACGACGATGAATCACCACCACGAAAATCGTGCTCATCGTATGGAAGGCAAGAAGTGCGGGGCGACGATGACTGCCGCCTCGCAGGTAGCGGGTGTTGATTCGACATGGCTGCCTTGTCATCAAGCGCCATGCACGGTCGCAGGCCAGCAAGCCGCGATTGCGGACTTAACTCAGACAGCCCCATGCGGCGATTCATTCCTTTTAATTCGCAGTGTCTTGACGCTTGCGATCCCTCTTTCTGGTGCACCTCCCCACGCATTGCCAAAGCCTCCGAAGAGTTCTGTCCCAGCTTTTGTTGTCCTGCGCGTTTGATCCCCCTCCTTGCCCCAGTAATTCCTTTGCGTCGCTGCTGCCCGTAGTCGGGCCGAGTGCGCAATTTTCCTCAAAAAAATTCAAGCATTCCCGCGGCTGATGTCCGTTGGGAATCAGTTTTTCTTGGTTGGTCTGAGAAAGGTCAAAATGAAAAACCGACGCGATTTTCTGCGCAATGCTTTGGGTATAGGGGCTGGGATGGCCGCAGCGCAACAGGTATTTGCCCAAAGCCACGAAAACAAGATGAACATGAAGATGGCGCATTCAACCCATTCGCTTCCGCCAGCTCGGCCTCAGGTGCAGGTGTCGTCCCCTGATCTGCCCACGCTGCCCTGGACGGCGAACGACGGAGCCAAAGAGTTCCATTTGGTAGCTGAGCCTGTCAAACGCAGGCTCATGCCGGGGCGCGATATGCAAGTGTGGGGCTACAACGGCTCCTGCCCGGGCCCCACCATTGAAGTCAATCAAGGCGACCGCGTGCGGATCATCTTCGAGAATCATCTCCCCGAATCCACCTCGATGCACTGGCACGGGCTGGAAATTCCCGTAGCGATGGACGGCATGCCCTTCGTGAGCCAGAAGCCGGTTCCTCCGGGAGGTAAGTTCGTTTATGAGTTCACCCTGCATCAGGAAGGGACTTATTTCTACCACTCGCATGGCGCCATGCAGGAGATGATGGGCATGATCGGAATGTTCGTCATCCATCCTCGCGAAGCCTATCAGCCACGCATTGATCACGACTTCGGCATCATCCTGCAAGAGTGGGCGATTCTGCCCAACAGCGATGTGCCTAACACCGCCAACATGGAGTTCAACTGGCTGACCTTCAACGGCAAGGCTGCGCCCGACATCACTCCGTTACTGGTGCGGCAAGGCAGCCGGACAAAGATTCGTCTCGTCAACATGGGCATGGATCATCACCCCATCCATCTGCATGGCAACAGTTTTGCGGTGACGGGCAGCGAGGCCGGTCGTCAGCCGGAGTCTACCTGGGGGCCAGGGAATACGGTGCTGGTTGGTGTGGCGCAAGCGCGGGACATCGAGTTTGTGGCCAGGAATCCCGGCGACTGGATGCTGCATTGCCATCTTCCGCACCACATGATGAACAGTATGTCTGACCTGATGAGCGACCGCATGATATCCCCGATGCGGTTGGACGACAAGAATGCATTGCAGCAGATGCAAACCTATGCGGATGCGGAGAAGTTTGATCACGTGCACCATTCGCCCATCGCCAAGGATGCCGAGACTGTGCCGGGCTTTCCTCAGGATGCATTTATGGAAATGGCGATGGATCGTGCGGTGTACCGACCGGAAAACTACGGCTTGCCCAAGAACTGGAGCTCAGACATGATGGGCATGATGACGCTGGTGCGTGTGTTACCCGACGAAATGTATGACAAGATCATGGCGATGAAGGGCGAGACCGCGCCAGCACCTGAGACGCCAAGTGAGCATCATCATGGGTAAGGCTGCTTGCTTTACGAATCAAACATCCGCACGAGAGGTTACGACGATGAAGCATCTGCGAACGACATTCTTGATAGGGCTGACCAGCTTTGTGCTAAGCCTAACTGCGTGGGGCCAGGTCGCCGCTTCGCAAGATAGCGGTGCCCCCGCGTCTGTGCCCCATGCGCAACCTCCACACAAAGCATTGGGGAAGCCTACTCCCAAACCCGCGGCTGAACAGGGTATGCAAGATATGAAAGACATGCCCGGTATGGATATGAAGGGCGCCCAGCCGCCCAGCGCCCATGTCGATTCCGCAGCCAAGCCCGCCGACAATGAGAAGCCGGAAGAGATGGCGGATATGCCGGGAATGGAGGGCATGGAAGGAATGAACCACAAGATGGAGCCCTTGCCGCCGCTGCGATTGCCTAAGTTGGGTATGTTGCCGGAGGGAGCTTCGGGAGGCGTCGTGCACTTAGAGGAGCTGCAGCAGAGCGCGCTCAAGAACAACCCGACGCTGGCGCAGGCAGCCACGGAAGTGCGCTCGGCTGCGGCGCGTCGGCTGCAAGCGGGCTTGTTGCCGAACCCTACGGCTGGATATTTAGGCGAGGAGATACGCGGCGGTTCGTTTGGCGGCGGCGAACAAGGCTTCTTTGTTCAGCAGGAGGTAATTCTAGGCGGCAAGTTAGGACTGAATCGCAAGATATTTGATCAGGAGGTGAGGCAGGCGGAAGCGGAAGTGGAGGAACAACGGCTGCGGGTTACTAACGCCGTGAAGATTCAGTTCTATCAGGCGCTCACCGCGCAGGAGATGCTCGCGGTGAGGAAAGAGCTGTCGCGCATCGCGGCCGAGACCGCGCAATACGACCGGCAGTTATTCAACATCGGTCAGAAGAACGAGACGGAGGTGCTACAGGCAGAAATTGAGGCGGAGCAGGCTGACCTCGCTGTCATATCTACCGAACATGCGCGGCGACGGGCGATGCGCTCCCTAGCTGCTGTGGTGGGCAGCCCGAGTTTGCAGGACGCCGGGTTGGAAGGCAGCATTGAACCGGGCGAGGGCCAACTTAACGAACAGCAGTTAGTAGAAGTGCTGCTGCGGGACAGCCCAGCCGTGCGTATTGCGGAAGCCGGTGTGGCGCGCGCGGAGGCAGCCCTGGCGCGGGCGCGCAAAGAGGCAGTTCCTGATCTTCTGTTTCGCGGAGGGTTGCAGCAGAACCGCGAACTGCAGGAAAGCACCGGGCGTCCTGTGGGTTTGCAGGGATTCGCCGAGGTCGGCGTGCAGCTCAAGCTCTTCAATCGCAATCAAGGCGGGGTTCAGGCAGCGCAAGCAGATGTTGAGCGGTCACAAGGCGAAGTGAAGCGCATCCAGTTGGTTCTGCGTCAGCAGGCTGCAGCTTTTGTGGAAGGCTATCGCACCGCGCAGATCATGTCGGAGCGGTACAAGAGTGCCATCCTCCCCCGTGCGCAAAAAGCTTATGGATTGATCTATCAACGCTACGGCTTGATGCACGCTTCCTATCCGCAAGTTCTGATGTCGGAGCAAATGCTTTACCGCATGGAGTCCGAATACATCGGGACGCTGGAACGAGTATGGACGAACGGAATCGCGTTACAAGGGTTCCTGCTCACCGATGGACTCGATTCGCCAGCACGGCCGTCTGATGTGGATCGGACGGTGCGGGAGGTGAACCTTCCGTCGGCACTGGCCGCGTCTCAACCGCAATAAGCGAGGAAGACAATGCAACTGAAAAAGAGAACGATTTTCTTATTGGCAGGTCTGGTGGTTGGCGTAGTTGCAGCCGTTGCCGTTGGCTTCGACGTCTTGCACCGCGGTTTAAGCGCGAGAGATCAACCATCGAATGTGGAAACCCACATCGCTAGGGCAACGCGCAGGCTGGCCGTCGTGCGGAAACCAAGTTTCAGAAGAGCGGCGCTGCGGCCACCATCAGGGATTTGAAGGTTGGTGACAAGGTCGTCATTCACGCCGATGGGCCCGACAACAAGCTGGTAGCCCATGAAGTTCACTTTGGCACCATGAAAAAGATGGACTCCATGAAGGGCATGAAAGATATGCCAGGCATGGATCACCCAAAGCAGTGAAGGCCAGCTTTTAGACCGCGCCAACGATTCACAACTCGATCCGTCTTAGGCGAAGCGCATTCCCAATGACGGAAACGGAGCTGAAGCTCATGGCGGCGGCTGCGATCATCGGGCTTAACAAGAGCCCGATGAATGGGTATAGAACCCCCGCGGCAATCGGTACACCAAGCGCGTTATAGATGAAGGCAAAGAAGAGATTTTGTTTGATGTTGCTCATGGTTGCCCGACTGAGAGCACGCGCGCGGACGATACCGCGCAGATCTCCCTTGACGAGCGTGACTCCGGCGCTCTCCATGGCGACATCGGTGCCGGTGCCCATTGCAATGCCTACCTGAGCCTGCGCTAGTGCGGGCGCGTCGTTGATGCCGTCCCCCGCCATGGCAACGAAGCGGCCCTCGCTTTGGAGGCGCTTGATGATGTTGGCTTTGTCCTGGGGCAAAACCTCGGCGATCACGTCATCAATGGATAGTTTCGCTCCCACGGCTTTAGCGGTGGTCTGGCTGTCCCCAGTGAGCATGACGATGTGGATCCCATCTTTTTTAAGCTGTTCGATTGCTTCTTGCGTCGTTTCCTTCACTGGATCCGCTACGCTGACCAACCCTGCCAGCCGGCCATCGATGGCCACGAACATAACAGTTTGGCCTTCGGCTCGCATGGTCTCGGCTTGCGCCATCAGAGGACTGACATCGGCGTGCAACTCTTCCAGCATCGCGCGGTTTCCCAGCGCTACGATTTTTCCTTCCACGGTGCCCTTGACGCCTTTGCCGGTGACAGAGGCAAAGCCCTCTGCGGAGCTCAAGTTCAGGTTCTTCGCTTCCGCCCCGGCCACAATCGCCGCTGCCAGCGGGTGCTCACTCCCTCGTTCCAGGCTCGCGGCCATACGAAGTAGCGTCTCCTCATCAAAGCCTTCGGTAGGAACCACCGCCGATAGTTTGGGCTTGCCTTCGGTAAGTGTTCCCGTCTTGTCAACCACGAGCGTGTTCACTTTTCGTAGCATTTCAATCGCTTCGGCGTTCTTGAAGAGAACGCCCATCGTGGCACCCTTTCCGGTGGCTACCATAATGGACATGGGCGTTGCGAGGCCGAGCGCGCACGGGCAAGCGATGATAACGACTGCGACCGCATTCACCAGCGCATGGGCCAAACGAGGATCGGGGCCCCAGAGGGCCCATACGACAAACGTCACCACCGAAGCGCCAAGAACAATTGGCACGAAGTAACCAGCGACCTGATCGGCGAGCTTCTGAATCGGCGCTCGGCTGCGCTGCGCTTCGCTCACCATCCGCACTATCTGGGCGAGCAGGGTCTCGGATCCAATCCGGTCTGCCCGCATCACCAATGAACCCGTGCCGTTCACCGTGGCTCCGGTGAGGCGCTCGCCGGACGTCTTCTCGACGGGCATCGGCTCGCCCGAAATCATGGATTCATCCACCGTGCTGTTGCCTTCGAGCACCACACCATCCACCGGCACTCTTTCTCCGGGGCGAACTCGCACGCGATCGCCGGGCTTGACTTGTTCGAGAGGGACGTCGAGTTCGGAGCCGTCATTCTGAATGAGCCGCGCGGTCTTCGGTGCAAGGCCGAGGAGTGCTTGGATGGCCGCCCCGGTGGCGCTCCTTGCCCTTAACTCAAGAACTTGGCCGAGCAACACGAGTGTCGTTATGACGGCAGCAGCCTCAAAGTAGGGCGCAACGAGCCCTCCCGGACCTCGAAAGGAATCAGGAAAGATACTGGGGAAAACGGTAGCCACTACGCTGTACGAGTAGGCGACACCGATGCCCAGACTAATCAGCGTGAACATATTGAGGCTGCGATGGATGACCGAAGCCCACCCGCGAACGAAGAACGGCCAACCCGCCCAAAGTACGACGGGGGTAGCGAGGATCATCTCAAACCACAGCCAAGTGCGAAGAGAAGCGAGATTCTCTAAAGGTCGCCCAGGGATGAACTCACCCATTGCGGCTATGAAGACCGGAATCGCAAGAATCACCGCGACCCACAATCGTCGGCGCATGTCTATCAGTTCTGGATTCTCTGCGGCATCGAGGGTGACGGTTCTTAGCTCCAACGCCATGCCACAAATGGGACACGGGCCGGGTGCGGAGCGGACGATCTGCGGATGCATGGGGCAGGTGTATTCGACTGGCGCACTGTTCGTTGGAAGAACCTTCGGAACAGAAGGGCTGGGAGCGTCAGTCTGGGGCGTGGGGCTTAGCGTGGGGCTTACAGTATCCATAGCTCAAGCTACTCCATGCAACTTGATATACTCATCTATCGAAAGCAGCAGTTTCTCCGCACCGGCTTAGTAGCCATCGCACAACTAGGCTGGGCGTGGTCAACGCGCAGCCCAGTGTGTATCAACTTTCAGTGGTCACTTTGCATATTGGGCCGGAGCTTGATCAAATTTCTTCTTGCAGCCATCGCTGCAAAAGAAATAGTTAGTTCCTGCCACTGTGGATGTTCCTGCCGCCTTCTGTTCTTCGACCTTCATGCCGCAAACTGGATCAGTGTGCATTGCCATTGTGTTTCTCCTTTTGAGTTTGTGAATCGCGAAGCGTGAGTTGGGCGGACTGTTCCTTTGTAAACTCTCGTTATCGATTTCGCCACATGATCAGCACGACGACCAGCACAATCAGAATTATTCCGGGGATCCCCATCGAACTCATGTTCCACCAGTCCATGCCATAACCATGCATTCGGCGTCCTTTGAAACTAGTCTGTGCGACTGATGCTCTGGGCAATTCAAAAGCTTAAGACTGATAGTGGCCGCAGCCCATCAGAAGCTAGTCAATTGTGGCCAGTAGACCCGGCACTAACGCCTCAACAAACTACTTGGCGTCGGTCGCCATCGCTTCGTGCATCGCTGCAAGTTCATTCATCTCCACAGCATCTTCCTTGAGAGACTTGGTGACGTAGTCGCAGTGGTCAATCGTTCCGGTCTTAAACTTCGACCCGCTGACCATAGGATTCTTCCTATACGCCTCTGCGGAAGCCTCGTGTTCTCTGGACTCCGCAAGAAAATCCTGGGCTTTCGCGTGATAATAATGCGCGAGGCGCATATGGTCAGCTTTCGTGTTCGCGGTGGAAATGAGAGCTACGAGCTGCTTGTTGCTAAGTTTCTCTGACGTGTGCTGTGCTGCCACAGCGACCGTGGACGCGACGGCTAAAGCGATGAAGAGGAAAAGACGGCAACGAAACGTTTCACCATTCGAATCTCCTGGGCGATGTACTCCGCCTGGTGGCTAGTATGTGGGTATTCAGCGACTAAGTCTGTGATTTACATCGCAGCTCTTGCGAATGGACTCGGATCGGATGCCGCACACCGAATTTGTTTGTGTTCCTTCTGTTCTATCTTCTTTTCAAGTAATCAGTTACGCAGAAGCATCGCGCTCGTGCAAACATCCCCTGTACCTGAATGCGCAACGACATGACGTTTTCACTTGAGACGCCTCGAATCGAACAGATTTCTCCTTGAAACCTACAGCGAAGCATCTTTGGACGGATTTGGTGGCGCTAATACGCACTGTAGTATCTTCGCGGACTGCAAACTGGTCAATATTAGCCAGTCTTGCCCGCCCGAGTCGCTGACGCTACATCCGAAGAAGAACTGCGCTAGTGCTGAGAAGGGAACAATCTCGCTTCCGGAGAGGCTCTAAGTCTTCGTGATCTAAATCACAAACAGCAGTGACCGGCGCGCTGATGGACTCGCATCGCAGCCCCATCCTGATTTGCGGAGTCAAAACGAGCCGCTTTAAGCTATGGAGTTCAGTCGGGTTTTTTATGTTCAGAGCAAAACAGATCAGACTCCTGACGTCGGGGTTGCGATTATGGCTCACTAGCGCAGCCATTCCATATCTAGATTCGAAACGGCCAATTGCGGTCAAACGATAGTACGAGTCAGCATATTTCCGTTTGCAGTCAATCTTTGTGAGGCAGACCGACAAAGTGACGGCACGGGCACACAGCAGTGGCGGATGCTCCAACGAAATGCAGACGTTTATAGGCGCTTGAGTTTGTGAAGCGGAGCCGGTTATGAAAGCACTTGTCTATCAGGGGCCTGGGAAAATGGCGTTGGAGGATCGGCCTAAGCCGCAGATTACAGCGGCGACGGATGCAATTGTGAAAATCCACAAGACGACTATTTGCGGGACGGATCTGCACATTCTGAAGGGCGACCTGCCCACCTGCCAGCCTGGCAGGATCTTGGGACATGAAGGCGTGGGCGTCGTCTTCGAGGTCGGAGCGGGAGTAACGGCATTCAAAGCTGGCGATCATGTCATAGTATCTTGCATATCCTTCTGTGGGATCTGCGAATACTGCCGCAGAAGCATGTATTCCCACTGCACGACCGGTGGCTGGATATTGGGCAATCAGATTGACGGTACGCAGGCGGAATACGTGCGCACCCCGTATGCGAACACCAGCCTGTACAGAATCCCGGATGGGGTCGATGAAGAAGGGCTCGTTATGTTGAGCGACATCCTGCCCACTGGTTTTGAATGCGGAGTGCTCAACGGGAAGGTGCACCCCGGAAGCACGGTTGCGATTGTTGGAGCCGGACCGGTCGGTCTTGCAGCGCTGCTCACGGCACAGTTTTACGCAATATCCCAGCTAATCTCAATTGATCTGGATGATAACCGCCTCGCAGTCGCCAAGCGCTTTGGCGCAACCCACACCGTGAATAGTTCGGATGGAAAGGCTGCTGAGAAGGTGAAACAACTGACAGCGGGCCGTGGCGTAGATACGGCCATCGAAGCAGTCGGAGTTCCAGCCACCTTTGGCTTGTGCGAGCAGATCGTCGCGGTCGGAGGCACAATCGCCAACATTGGTGTGCACGGCAAGATGGTCGACCTCCACCTAGAAACCTTGTGGGATCGTAATATTGCGATCACGACGCGGCTTGTGGATGCAGCAACAACGCCCCTGCTATTAAAGATCGTTCAATCCAAGAAGATCGATCCAACTCTGCTGATTACACATCATTTCTCCTTAGATCAGATCGTCGACGCCTACGACACTTTTAGTCATGCGGCCCAGAATCAGGCCCTCAAAGTAATTCTCACTGCCTAAGCTGCGCTCTGGAATTTTCATGAAGCCAACCTTTCTTGCTGACGAGCCTGGGGCCCCAAAACACAAAGGAGATCCTGCGCCTTTTGTTGACGGGGGATTATGGCTGAAAAGGAAGTATTGCAGGATCAATCTAAGTCTCTCAGGGTGGATGCTTATGGGGCGCTCACAACACAAGCCTTTGCTGGCCGCACTGCTCCTAGTTTTTCTTTTCACAGGGCTGGGGTATGCGCAAGAGTCGGCTGGGACTGGGAAGACTACAGCAACCGCATCCGGGAAAAGCGACGAGTAGGCTGCCGCCCCGGCAGAATATGTCGGTCCAGAAGTGTGCAAAACCTGTCACGAGGATATCTACAACAACTTTGACCAATCCCCTCATTGGAAAACCACGCTCGACAAACGTGGTGGGACATCGAAACAGGGGTGCGAGGGGTGCCACGGGCCAGCCAGCCGACATGTGGATGACCCGGGCGACGCGACAACGATCTTCAGTTTCAAGACTGCATCGCCAAAAGAGGAGGTGAACCCGGCCCGGCGACTTCGGAAGGGATCCGCTGCTCGACTCCGCCCGGCAAGCGGATGAAGTGGGTGGGTAGGACGGCGCCACAAGCGGACCTCATCTAGGCGGCTCGTCTTCCAAAGAGGACGCAGGCACTAGGTACTCCATGGAGCCGACTGAACAAGATTTTGTTCTTCCTATACGTTCAATTGGAGAGGCAGCCCCGTTGCCGGGACTGCTCATTGTGGAAGCGTTAGGAGCGGAGAACAGCGGGATATTCTGCGGTGCGGGGTAGAACAGAGAGTCATTTATGATTTATCCGTGGAGTACAAAGTCGCTAAGGGAATTGTGGATTGCTATCCCGTCTGCGACGCCCCCGGAGTAGCGGATGAAGCCGCGCCGCCTGAACTGGTTCATAAAGAAGCTGACTCGTGAGCGCGTGGTGCCAATCATTTCTGCTAAGAGCTCCTGGCGGAGCTTCGGCACGACAGCTTCTTCCCGGCCTTGCTTGTCCAAGTCAGCCATTAGCAGGAGCGCCCGCGCTAGCCGCTTCTCGCTGGAATTGAACAGTTGGTCCACTAGATCCTCTTGATAGCGTATGTTCCGTTCCAACGAATGCGTCAGGAAGAGGTCGGAAAATTGCGGATCTTCGCGAAGCGCACTCATCATGGATTTCTTCTCAATTCGTATGACGGTGCTTTCCGACATCGCCTCGGCGGAGACACTCCGGACTGACTGACCGGCATGTACGCTCTCGCCAAAAAAGGTGCCCGCGTTCAGGATGCCTATAGTGGCCTCTTTGCCAGCCGGGGAGAGGACGTAGAGCCGGACTTTGCCGGATTCGATGAAAAAGACTGCGTCCGCTGCGTCGCCCTGTGAATAGACTGGATCCTTTTTGGGAACGATCAGTCTCCGGTGGCCCAAACCTAGCGGAGCGGGGAGAGGAATGGAATCGGATTTGGGACTGTAAGCGTTTGTCATAAGCAACATCCTCAATAGATTTCGAGTGGACTCTTGAACGTTCACCCGTTTAGATCCTTACGAAGTGATGCCAGTGTAGGGCTGGTAGCCATCCGAGGAAATACAGCGATTGCTGTAAAAGAGCCCGGGTCTTCTGGCATTTCTAGGGACAGAGTCCGGGTATATGCGGCGGATCGCCACTCCGACAGTTTGCACAGCTTTGAGCTGACCTGAGGCATGATTTCGGGCGTGCATCACGTCGTATACTTAAGGCTCATTTGCATTCGGGCAAAGTCTGAACGTACCAGGACAGGTGAGCGACGATGGCCGAAACAGGATTATGGTGGCCT
Organism: Terriglobales bacterium; assembly: GCA_038229415.1. Taxonomy (GTDB): domain Bacteria; phylum Acidobacteriota; class Terriglobia; order Terriglobales; family Acidobacteriaceae; genus JANXUR01. Next base: position 1,015 of record JBBROM010000019.1, on the reverse strand, counting down.
GGGTTGTGGTTCCCGCTCTTTTCACGAGCGAATCGAATGGATTGAAATCTACTGCGTCGGCAATTGGTGGCTAAGAAATCATGTTTTACCTAAGGATGATCTAAACATGGCTCCCCTCCGCATTTTCCTGGCTGACGATCATGAACTGTTGCGGTCTGGCATACGTTGCTTGTTGGAAGCAGAGCCGGGCTGGGAGGTCTGCGGAGAGGCTTCCAACGGTCGCGATGCAGTAGACCAGGTAGCGTATCTGCGGCCCGACATCGTAATCATTGACATCGGCATGCCGGAGTTGAACGGATTGGAGGCAACCCGCCAGATCGTAAAATCCAGTGAAAAAACAAAAGTGATCATTCTGACGGTTCACGAGTCTCATCAGGTGGTACGTGAGGTCTTGAATGCGGGCGCGAAAGGATACATCCTCAAATCCGATGCGAGCCGCGATCTGGTTACGGCCATCCAAGCCCTGCAGCGGAACAAGACGTTTTTCACGTCAAAGGTTGCTGAGCTGAGGCTAGACTCCTGTCTGCAAGGCAAGTCGGTCATCGAAAAGGATGTTCTTACCGCCCGCGAACGGGAAGTGGTGCAGCTTCTGGCGGAGGGCAAGAGTACGAAAGAGGTAGCCGTTGCACTCGGGCTGAGCGTCAAAACAGCGGAGACTCACCGGTCGAATATAATGCGCAAGCTGGACTTGCACTCGGTGAGCGAACTGGTTCTGTACGCGGTTCGGAACAATATTGTGCAGGTAGTCGCTCCGCCCGTCAGCGAAGCCTGAACGCATGTTACGGGTCGAGAGACCCTTATCGCAGTCGAGGTGCATGGATGACCGATTCCCCAGACAAGAGCAAAGATCAGGCAAGTCAAACACGTCAAACACGTCAAAAGAGCGCTTCCAGTTGGTTTAGCCAGTTGGCGGGCAAGTCATCGGTCGTCGTCGGTTCGCCTGCCGCTTTCCTCTTCGCTACGGGAACGGTCGTCGTATGGGCCTTGTTGGGGCCGAGGTTTAACTACTCCGACA
>JBBROM010000018.1:0-67279 GCA_038229415.1 Terriglobales bacterium | reverse complement strand
TTCACCCCGGCCTCGTGCTGCTTCAGTATCCCGATAATCTGCTCTTCCGTGTACCGGCTCTTCTTCATGCTTCGCCCTCCCGTTCAGATTACGAGAGAACTCCAGCTTTATGTGGTTGAGTTTCCTGGGGGCACGTCACCCTCCCTTTCGCTTATATGCCTTATCGGGAAACAGTTCATCCCGCGTTCTCTGCCTCCCCCATAGCTCCTTCGCGGAGACCGCTGCGATTATGGGAGTCGGATATTTGGGTGGGTGATAGGAACAGACTGCTGGTACATTGATTAGTCCTTTTGGATAGACCATCAACGTAACTCCGTTGAAATCCCCGAAAAGACAGCCGAGGCTCTCAGGACTATTGCTTTCTTTCCAATCTATCGCCGGATTTTCTCCCCGGCTTTCTGCTTCGATTTCAAACTCCTTAATCCTTTCCGCTTGCTCGATGGTCATTCTGTCTACCTCGCCTTTCCCAATCATAACTCTGGGCGTGCATTCTTGGCGAAAGCGAAACGTGGGGTGAACTGTGCATGAACCACGTCTCTAGCACACCCGGGGTGGGGTGCCCGCACTCAAATCAAAATCAGGCTTGAATGGGGCACCGGTCCGAAGATGGAATATCAAGAATTGATTTCACACTGCGCTTGAGTTCAATTATGCGTAGCAACCCCCGGAAAATATACATATTTATTAACATGCTCTCCATGGGAAATCGAAGCAGAATACTCCTTCCCTCGATAATCTGAAAAAGCCACAGCATATACCGTATTCGGATCATCCATTACTTGCGCGAGTAACTCAGTTCCTACCAGAAAGAATATTGCACCACGCCGCTTTTCTCCCCGCTTTAAGGGTGATTGCATAGTCTTGAAGGGTAAAGAATCCTCATCCGTGAAATGAGGTATTGCCCCAAACTCTGGTTTTTGCTTAACACCTTGAGCGGGCATCATACTTTGGTTAAAGGACTCCCGTCCTCCCATGATGCTTTACAAGAAGGTGAAATCCATCAGCAACACTGTCCGACCCATAATTTGTCACGGACATCGTTATCAGAACTGCCTCCGCATGATTGTCTTTATTGTCAAGCCAATTCAATTCGTCAACCGACCCCACCAATTGTGGAGCGTTCTGAATAGCTGCGGAAGCGGCGTCGTGTTCGGCCTTCCATAGGTGATACGGAGTCGCTGCGAGGAAAGGGCTCAGCGTTACAAGAGCAACGAGGCCGGAGTACAGAATGTTTTTCCTGATATGTCGCTTAAGTTCAGAGCCATTCCACTTGTTGCTAAAACCAACTCCTACGATTCCGACCAAAGTTGAACTGATCGTCCATGATAGGTTCTGTCCCGCGTCGTCTAGCGCCTGCACAAATACGTACCACCAAAACCCGAGCATAGATTCCATAAACACACCTCTCACTCTCCGGGAAGCATACGCGGCCTAGCTCTGTGCGTTCAAGTAGATGATCCTGGCGTGTTGCCCTGAAGATGAGAGCGCTGTGCTACCTGAGGATGGGCCAGAAGGCGGCCTGTCTCTCCGTAACCGGACGACCTGAGCAATCGGCGTCTGGGTAGCGGCGATGTGAGCGCGATGTCCGCTCTCACATGGAGATAGTGTTGGGTCAGTTTCGTTGATGCAAACCCCGTGCCGCCCTTACGGGGCTCGACTCGGTCGGCAGCTTACCCGGCACCTACCTGCCGGGCTTTCGCCTGACGTCCCGCTTTGCGGGACTGTGGAGTTCCCGTCCATCCCAGCGGGCCGTGGCTTCTATTGGGTATTTTCTTTGACGCTGGAACATCCCCACTCAAGCCAAAGGCGGGCTTGAATGGGCCACCAGTTCGGGGCTTGTGTTTTAGGTCGCTCGAAACCTAGGCCGCCCGCCTCCGGTCCGGTGCCGCTCTGTGGCTCGATGCGGGTCGGCGGCTTACCCTTACGTGCCGGGCTTTCGCCTGACGTCCCGCTTTGCGGGACTGTGGGGGGCCAGTGCGCACCCCCTTGGGTCGCCCCTGCCGGGCTCGGAATCGCTTCGCACACTACCCAGCCCTTTCGGGCTGGGCTACCCTGGATCGCCCTTCGGGCTCCCATAGCTCGAGCTGTGGGCACCCGGCCGGATAGGGGTCCTTCGCTTCGCTCAGGATGACAACGGTGGGTAGTATGCGCAGGAACATCCCCACTCAAGCCAAAATCAGGCTTGAATGGGCCACCCGCCCCGCGCTTACGCGCGGGGCTAAATACAATTCCGCCCCTTTACGGGGCTGGTTTGGCGCACCGACTACTTCGGATGTAAATCCCAAACTGAGTCACATCCCTTGCGGGCTGATCGGGCAACCTCAGATGTAAATCTCTAACTGAAATGCTATCTGCCCTGTTGTCTAATGTGGCATCCTTAACTGGTGGTAAGGTGCCGGCCCGCCCTCCGGGCTGCGGATCGGTTTCGGCGCCTACCCAGGGCTTGCGCCCTGGGCTACTTAAAAGCACCGCCGCTTCGCGGCTAAGACTGTTTGTGTTGCCTGAACCGCCCCGTGGGCCGGAGCTTTGCCCGGACTTACGTGCCGGGCTTTCGCCTGACTTCCTGCTTTGCGGGACTGGGTGTGGGCTGTGCTGGTTACCTCGGGGCTGAAGCCGAAGATTCATTCTCGGCTGTTGACGCGGCGCTGGAAGCGCCGCTCTACCGTTCGCGGCTCCGCGCGGACCGGCTTCGTAGTAAGTTTGGCGAAAGACCCACCCTAAACGCACAGAACGCGTTTTGGATGGGGCACCCGTTTTGGTGGAACTGCGTGAACGGCATGGGTTGGGTAGGGGTGTTTCGCTTCGCTCAACATGACAACGTAGTTTGTTTCGCTTCGCTCAACAGGGCAGCGGTTTCAACATGACAGCGGTTAAGGTAAGGTGCTTTCGGAGCTGTGCTCCGATTGGGCAGGTGAGGCACCTGCCCCCACACAAACTGTGACTGCACCGCCCAAACCCACGTCTCGAAAATCGCGAGACATGGGGCACCCGTCGGCGGTTCTTCGGCGCATTCTCTCGACCGATGAACAGCCCCACTCAAGCCAAAACCGGGCTTGAATGGGCCACCGTCTGGGCTTGATGGTTAGTTTGGCGAAAGCGCCGAACGGGAAGGTGGGGCACCTGCCCCCCCACACAAACTGTGACTGCGCCGCCCAAACCCACGTCTCGAAAATCGCGAGACATGGGGCACCCGCATCCGGCACTCGTCACGAGTTGGCGGTGAGGGCTGGGAACACAAGGTCCCTCCACTGCGCTCGTTCGCCGCTTTGCGGCTTGCTCGCTTCGGTCGGGATGACATGGTGGGGGCGAATCCGGATGACACAGTGGGAACGGCTTGGCTTGCCGGTTCGCTTGTGGTGGGTTAGCGGGTTTGCTCTGCGCTTGGTTAGCGGTTACATAACAGCTTGGTTAGCGAGACTTCTTGTGGCGGCTGCGGCGCTTTGATTCTGGCTTGTGTGCGGAGCGAGACTTGTGTGTGGAGCGCTGCGTGTGCGCTGGTGCTGCGGCCTTGTGCGCCGCTTTGTCGGCGTCTTTCGCGGCTTGTTCTTCTGGCGAGAGGACGCGGGAGACGATTACTCCGTTGAGTCGGTATTTGCGTTCGACGGGCTTGCCGTCTGCGCCTGCGGTGTGGAAGGTGAAGATGGGCAGCTTGCCGTCTTTGCCGAAGTCTTGCGTGCCGACGCTGGCGGGCAGGAGGCCGAAGAGGTCGCGTTCGCGCCAGGCGTTTTCGTAACGATGGTGGCGGGTGTTCCAGGTGAAGACGCGGAGGGCGTTGAAGTCGAAGGGCTGTCCGTCTTTAGGGTCGGTGAACAGGACGACGAATTGGGGCACGTTGCCGTCTTTGCCGACGGTGGAGGTGGCGGAGTCGCGGCTGGAACGATCGCGCGTTTCGCTTGCCCGATCTTTTTTGCTGCGATTTTTGCCTGAATTTTTGTCGGGGTCGGGTGCGGGGTTGTCGGTGGCGTCGGTGGTACTGCCGCCGTTTGCGGCCTGCTGCAGGCGGCGCTGCTGTATCTCTTGCTGTTCCGGGTCGCGGACGGTGTTCAGGATTCCGGCGAAGATGATGCGCTTGCCTTCGGCGTATTGCAGGATGTCAATGGGGACGTCGAGGTCCATGGCGCGGCCGAGGATCCAGCCGGCGTGTCCGCTGGCGTCGCGGACGAGCCACCAGTCTTCGAGAATGGGGGGCGCGGCGTTGGCGAGTGGTGCGGCTCGCGGCGGCGTTGGCTGTGGTGTGGGCGCTGGCTGCGCTGTACTTTGCTGTGTGCCGGGCTTGGCATCTTTGCTCGATTTGGTGTTTTGCGCGGGCTTTTTGGGCGGCGGAGCGGGCGCGGCGGTCGTCTTTTCGGCGACTTGGCGGCGCAGAATTTCTATCTTGCTGTTGGCCGCGAGTTGATAGAGGTGGTCGGTGTCGCGGCCGGGGGTGAGGTGCAGATTGGTCTCACTGTGGACGATGCCGATGGCGGCGACGGGCAGGGCCTGGCTATCTTTGTTGAACTTCTGGAACTGGTCGAACTGCTCTTGGGTGATGTAGTTGCGCTGTTCGAGCCATCCGATGAGGCCGGCGGCGGTGCGGACGCGGACAAAGCGGCGCGACTTTTCCAGCACGTCAATCTTTTCACCGTTTTTGACGAGGCCGACTTTGCGATAAATCTCCGATAGGCGGTCGCGGAGGTAGACCTGGTTGGCGGTGACGTATCCGGTTTCGATGACTTTGGGGCCGGTGAGTTTGGTGCAGGCTGGGGCTAGGGCGAGCAGCAGGACGAGGAAAAGCAGTTTCAGGTTTCGGGTTGCGGGTTTCGGGTGAGGCGGGTTCGGGCGGAGAGGTGCTTCGGCGACTTGCGTCGTTGGGCGGGAGGAATTTGGGATTACGTCGGTGAAATTCACGCTGATAAAGGAGAGTCGCCTATCCAAGGTATAGCGCATATTGGGGACGGCGTCGAGTGGCGGGCAGCGAGGATCCCCGATACTGACTACATTTGGGATGTGATTTGGGTTCTGGCTGACGAACAAGTGCTGGGCGGGAGATCCGCACAGCAGGGGGGCTGTGAGCACTCTCGCGGTCCTTCGACACAACCAAGCAGAATCCCAGAGGCTTGGGATTCTGCTTGGTTGTGCTCAGGATGACACGCTCTTCTTCTATGTGAGGTGCTTGCCACACCGTTCGAGATTGCATGCTATGCGGTGCCGCCCCTATGGGGCTGCTGTCTCAATGTGGGGCTCTACCCAGCGCTTCCGCGCTGGGCTAACTACAAGCACCGCCCCCTCCGGGGGCTAGGACGTCGGTTGTTCGAGTGAGAACTTTCGGCGCTTTGCACCGACTGGATGGGCGAGGGCGCCCGTCCCCACACTGGCATAGGTAAATCCCACCGGGGCACCTGCCCCCACTGATCGCGGGTAAGGTAGGGTCCTTCGCTTCGCTCAGGATGACAAGCAGGAGCTTTCGGGGCTTTGCCCCGATTGGCAGGTGAGGTACCTGCCGCCACGTGATCGTGGGTAAGGTAGGGGTCCTTCGCTTCGCTCAGGATGACAAGCGAAAGAGCTTTCGGGGCTTTGCCCCGATTGGCAGGTGAGGCACCTGCCCCCACGTGATTCTTGCTGCTGCCCCACTCAAGCCAACAGCAGGCTTGAATGGGCCACCGGCCGACTGGACGGGCGAGGGCGCCCGTCCCCACATGAGCAGGGGTTGAATCCCACCCTAGCCGCCAAAGGACGGCGGCGAGGGTGGGGCACCCGCTACGGTATGTGGCGCACTTACTCTGCTTCTTAAGTCATGATGAAGAGGGGTTTGTCTTCGAAGTTGTTGTAGTTGGGGCGGAGGCGTTCGGTGTTGTAGTGTTCCGCTACGTTGACGATTTTCTTGGTCGCGGTGATGGCCTCGATGGGCGAGTTACTATAACGTCCGTTTTTGAGGACGACGAGGCGGCCGTGTTCGTTGTTCAGGATCAGGTTGAGCGCCAGGTTGCCGTAGGCCATGGGGATGATGGAGTCCATGGCGTCGGGATCGCCGCAGCGCACCATGTAGCCGAGCTTCTGATTGATCACGTCAATGGCTTTGCCGTTGTTGAACTTCGGCGATAGCTCCTTGAGTTTGGCGGAGACGACGTCGCCGATGCCGCCGAGTTTTTTGTGGCCGAAGGCGTCGGCTGCGTCACCTTCAAACATCATTTCGCCGCCTTCGATCATCGCGCCTTCGGACACCAGGACGATGGAATACTTATTGGGATTGTTGCGGCGGTCGGCGACGAGCAGCTCAGTCAACTGTTCCATGTTGAACTTGTGTTCGGGAATTACGCAGCGGTCGGCGGCACCCGCCATGGCGGGGACGAGAGCGGAAAATCCGGCATAGCGGCCGAAAGCTTCGAGCACCACAAAGCGTTCATGGGAAGCTGCGGCGGTTCGCAGTGTGCTGGTGAGCGCGATGGTGCGGGTGACGCAGGTGCTGAAGCCGATGCAATAGTCGGTGCCGGGGACGTCGTTGTCCATCGTCTTGGGAATGGCGACTACTTTGAAATTTTCTTTAGAGAGGCGCACGCCGTAGCTGAGGGTGTCGTCTCCGCCGATGGGGATGAGGTATTCGACGCCGAGCCAGTCGAGGTTTTTGAGGACTTCGGGCGTGAGGTCGTTCTTTTCTGCGGAATAGCTGGAGGCCAGGTGTGCGGGCACGGACGACTTGCTGACGCGGCTGGGATTGGTGCGCGAGCTGTGCAGAAAGGTGCCGCCGGTGCGTCCAGCCTGATTCACCATGTCTTCCGTCAGCTCGAGGTAGTTGCTGGTGTTGTCGTGATCTTTGTCGCGGATCATTTCGACGAGTCCGGCCCAGCCGCGGCGGAAGCCGATGACGCTGTAGCCTTCGCGGATGGCGCGGAGAGTGACTGCGCGGATAGCTGGGTTGAGGCCGGGCACGTCGCCGCCGCCGGTGAGGATGCCGATAGCACCCTTCTTTTTGATGTCTAGCGCTGACATAGTTCTGGAACCTCGAATCGGATGAAAAGTGTAGGTATCAGGATAAATCGTGTGCCAAAAATCACCAAACCGGGCGGTCGGGGGGCTCTCCTCTGAAGGATCTTCAAGACGCGGCATGGTTGCACATACGAAGGCTTTCAGCGCTTTGCGCTGACTTGACGGGCGAGGGTGCCCGTCACCAGACGAGTTGTGGGGTTACTGGTTGATGGTGACGGTGATGGTGTTGCTGGTAATGGTGCCTGAGGTGGCGGTGATCGTCGCTGTGTTGCCTGCAACGGAGTTTGTCGCTGCCGTAACCAATCCTGCATTCGTCACTGTAACCACGTTTACGTCACTGGAGACCCAGTTGACTGATGTGGTGATGTCGGCCATGGTGTTGTCGGCATAGTTGCCGGTGGCGGCCATCAGCACCGTGGAGCCGGAAGTCTTGCTGATGGTGGCGGGCGACGGCACGGATGTGATGGTGATGGATTGCAAGGCGGCGGTGGTGATGGAGACTGTAGTAGAACCGCTGACCGCACCGGAAGTAGCGGTGATGGTCACCGACGCGGGCGGCGCCGTCCCGGCGCTCACGGCCGTCACTAGTCCGGTGGTGCTCACGGTGGCGTCGGCGGCGTTGGAAGTCGTCCAAGTGGCGGAGCCTATCACTTTGGGTGCACTGCCGTCGCTGTAGGTGGCCACAGCGGAAAGCTGCTGCGTACTGCCCACCGAGATGGAGGCGTTCGTAGGCGTGACGGTGATGGCGGAGACGGTGGGGTCCACAAAAAAGCCGCTACAACTGATAAGTGTGCCCGCGGCAACCAGCAGCGTGAAAAGACTGATGGCTAAAAGCGCCTTACGGCCCAAAATACGGCGATCCGTGCCCACAAATATGCCCATAAACCGTCCTGCGCCTGCGGATTAACGTCCTATATTGCTTGCTCTTATCGCGATTCTACCATCGCGGGTAGCTGCTGCCCGCGCACGTTGGTTGGACGTACCAGATGGGGTAACGGTAGGATGAGATGGCGAAAATCGGGTGTGATGCGTGAGTGAGACGTAGGTCTAGTGAACCGAAGGGGTACTAAGTCAGCTTGAGTCACCATCCTATCGCGTGTCATTCGACTGCGCGGGCGTCGCTACGGGCAGAAATGTGCGCGTTTGGATTACGCGGCCCGGGACATCGGGGGCGAGAGGGCCAGGCGGGGTCGGTGGCGTCGGCTGGGTAGGGGTCTTTCGACTCCGCACGGGGAATCCCCACGGGGGATTCCCCGTGCTGCGCTCAAGATGACACCTAAGGGGATATACCTCAAACTGACCCCATTACCGAAGATTAGTTCACCGAGCCGGATCCGCCAGAGTTGGCAATGCGCGCGTCAATCGGCTTGCGGTTGACAAAGCCTTCGTCGGTGCCGTGCCAATGCGTGATACCGGTTTCGCCCATCTTCCAGCACAGCAGAATCGTCTGGCCATCCACTTCGCAGGGGAAGTCGAGCAGGCCGATGTCGAGGTCCTTGATCTGAACGCCAGCGGCGTCGATTTCGCCGATGGCGTCTTTGATGGCCTGAATGGCTTTTTCGCGTTCGCCACGGCGGCGGGCCAGGCGGACGACGTCGAGAAACATGCCGCCGCTGAGGAAGACGCGATGGTGGACTTCCTGGAACTCTTCGTCCACCGACTCGATTTGCTGCTTGGCCTGGATGGCGCGGCGAAGCAGGCCTTCGATGACAGGCAAGAGCATCTGGGCTTCTTCGAGAGTGAAAGTGCGATCAGCCATAGTTATTAGAGTATCGCTTCGGGGTGGAGGATGCACGGAGGTTTGATCCCCGGCGAAAACACAAGGTCCCTCCACTGCGCTCCCTCGCTCGCTTTGCTCGAATCGGGCGCTTCGGTCGGGATGACACGGTTGGCGGGAGTGAGCGAAAAACCCCACCCTAAGCGCAAAGTACGCGCTTAGAATGGGGCACCCGATTTCGGAGCTAGGCCTAGCGAATTTCCAGCATGCGGTCTAAGGCTACTCTGGCCCAGTGTTTTATGTCGTCGTCTACTTTGATTTGGTTGACGATGTTGCCTTCGACTAGATTTTCGAGCGCCCAGCACAGGTGCTGCGGGCTGATGCGGTACATGGTGGTGCAGAGGCAGCCGGAGTCGTTGAGGCTGATGACTTTTTTGCCTTGTGAGGCGAATTCTTTGGCCATGCGATTGACGAGGTGAACTTCGGTGCCGACTGCGAATGAGGTGCCTTCGGGCGCGTCGGCGATGAGCTTGATTAGCTTTTCGGTGGAGCCGGTGTTGTCGGCCTTTTGGCAGACCTCCCAGCGGCACTCGGGATGGACGATGACCTGGATGCCGGGGTGCGCGGCGCGCACGTTGTCAACATGCTCGGGGAGAAAGCGCTGATGGACGGAGCAGTGGCCCTTCCAGAGAATGACCTTGGCTTTTTCGTACTGGGCGCGAGTGAGGCCTCCGTTCAGCATGTAGGGGTCGAAGACGACCATTTCGTCGAGCGGGATGCCGAGGGCGAATCCGGTGTTGCGGCCGAGATGCTGGTCGGGGAGGAAGAGGATTTTTTCGTTGCGGGCAAAGGCCCACTTGAAGGCGTTGGCGGCGTTGGACGAGGTGCAGACCAGGCCTCCGCGCTCGCCGCAGAAGGCTTTGATGGCGGCGGTGGAGTTCATGTAGGTGAGCGGGGTGACGCCGTGGCCGGAATCGTCAGTCACGCCGTTGCGGACGAGGGTCTCCCAGCAATCTTCGACCTGCGTGATCTCGGCCATATCGGCCATGGAGCAGCCGGCGTTGAGGTCGGGCAGGATGGTGACCTGGTCCGGCTTGCCGAGGACGTCGGCGGACTCGGCCATGAAGTGCACGCCGCAAAAAAGGATGTAGCGGGCGTCGGTGCGGGCAGCCTCTTGTGCGAGCTTGTAACTGTCGCCACGGAAGTCGGCGAAGCGGATGACTTCGTCACGCTGATAGTGGTGGCCGAGGATGATCGCCGTGGTGCCCAGCTTTTCGCGGGCGGCGGCGATGCGCGCGTCCATGGTGTGGTCGGGCAGGACGAGGTAGTTTTCGAGCGAGCAGACTTCGGGCGTTTTCGTGTCGGCGAACGCTCCACCTACTGCGGTCGCGGGAAAAGCGACCTCCGGCAAAGTTGCTACGGCCATAATCGTGTACTCCGCTTTCAGTTTCGGCGTTGGCTGCGGAAATCCGACGAAAGCGGGCGGCCACAAAACTTGGCGCGGCTTTGGCTCGGGAAATCCTGACAACCACCCGAAACGGGGTTGTTGAAAGCTACTGCCCGGCTCCAGTAGACCCACATGCGAAAAGCTGAAGAAAACCAGCCGCGCCCGGTCTACGGGGATGTTGAAGCCGTGAATGCAATGTTACAACAATAATTCTACAGGTTTGGATGCGGGAATGGGTAGGAGGGTGCAGGGGGGTGGAGTACTGGGTAGTGGGTCAGTTTGAGGCGACCGTCGCTGCACTGGCCGGGGAGCGCGGGCGCGGTAGGGGTCTTTCGACTACGCTCAGGATGACAGGGGGGGAACTTGAAACTGGCCCCCTACCGAGCACTGCTTTCGTGCGACGCCCAGGGTCGGGCTTCAGGTAAGATGTTGCATCCGCAAGCATTTGCGTCAGGCTGCTTTCTCGGGCTGGTGCGCGGGCACTTCCAGTCTCAGGGTCTCACCCCGAAAGGCACCACGTGGCGTGGTTTTTTGTATTCTTTTTTGTTTCTGGATTCTGCAGCGTTTTGTGCGAGCTGATCTGGTTGCGGCTTTCGATGGCGCAGTTTGGCGTGACCACGGCGATGACTTCGATTGTGCTTTCGATTTTCATGGCTGGCCTGGGATTGGGGTCGTGGGTAGCGGGATCGCTGATGCGCCGCTATGGCAGAGGGAGCATGCCCGCGCTGCGAATGTATGGTGCGCTGGAGCTGATGATCGGCCTATCAGCGCTAGCCGTGCCCGCCGAGTTGACTTGGGGACATCGGCTACTGGCTGCGCTGGCGGACCGGGCACCGGTGTCTTCGGCGAGTTATTACTTGATTGCGGGAGCATGTCTGGCCGTCACTATGATTCCGTGGTGCGCCTGCATGGGCGCGACGATTCCGGTGGCGATGCAGGCGATTCGGAATTGGCAGGCGGAAGGCGACGCGAGGTCGTTCAGCTTTTTGTATTTAGCGAACGTGCTGGGCGCGACGTTGGGCTCGTTTCTGCCGCTGCTGTTGATTGAGCCTTTCGGTTTTCATCAGACGCTGCTGATTGGGGCGGCGCTGAATGCCGCAGTGGCCGCGACGGCGGTTGCGGTCTCTGTGTTTTCGCGACGAGCGCAACTCTCCCCGGCAGGCAGCTCCGCGGCAACGGCAGCAAAGGCTGTGGGCAGCCCTGTTGACTCGAACCGGCGCATTTTGCTGCTGCTGTTTACCACCGGGCTGGCCACCATGGGGATGGAGCTGATCTGGATCCGGCTGTTCACTCCTTATATTGGCCCGGTGGTGTATTCGTTTGGCATGATTCTGGCGGGCTACCTGCTGGCGACGTTTACGGGGTCGCAGATCTACCGGCTGTGGAGCCGCCGTCGCAGGCTGGAGAGCCGGCTGCTGTGGATCGCGCTGGCCCCGCTGAGCGTGCTGCCATTGGTGACGGCTGACGCGCGGATTCCGCTGCATTTGGTGGCGCGAGTGCTGTTGGGCGTGATGCCGTTCGCGGGCGTGATTGGATTTCTTACCCCGGCACTGGTGGATCGTTGGGCGGGCGGCGACCCCGACCGTGCGGGACGGGCGTATGCGGTGAATGTGGTGGGGTGCATTGCCGGGCCGCTGGTGGCGGGCTTTCTACTGTTGCCCCTGCTGGGCGAACACTGGTCGGTGCTGCTGTTTGCCTTGCCGTGGATCGCGATGGCGTTCCCGATGGGATCGGCGGCGCGCTTCCGCGGTTACCAACGAGCTGCAGCCTACGGTATTTTGCTAGTGGCCGCGCTGCTGTTTTATTCGGCGAAGGATTTTGAAACGCAATTCGCGGTCCGCCGGGTGATGCGCGACAGCACCGCGACGGTGATTGCCCACGGTGAGGGCATGGAGCGGCGACTGCTGCTGAATGGCATGGGGATGACCCACCTGACGCCCATCACCAAGATGATGGCGCACCTGACGCTGGCGTCCATGGACCACACGCCGCACAACGTGCTGATTATTTGTTTTGGCATGGGGACCACGTTCCGCTCGGTGCTGTCGTGGCAGGTTCCGGCGACCGCAGTGGAGTTGGTGCCGAGTGTGCCCAAACTGTTCGGCTACTTTCATTCGGACGCGGATGCTGTGATGGCGTCTCCGCTGGCGCATGTGGTGGTGGATGATGGCCGGCGCTATTTGGAACGTTCGCCCGCGCAGTACGACGTGATTATTCTGGATCCGCCGCCCCCGGTGCAGACGGCAGGATCGAGCTTGCTCTACTCGCAGGACTTCTACAGGATTGCGAAGCGGCGGCTGGCTCCGGGAGGCATGGTGCAGCAATGGCTGCCGGAAACGGATGCGGCTACGCAGTCGGCGGTGGCGCAGGCGTTGCGGAATTCGTTCCCTTATGTGCGGGTGTATCGGGGATTGGAGGGCTGGGGTTGGCACTTTTTGGCGAGCGACCATCCCATACCCGTGCGCAGCGCGGCGGAGCTGGTGGCGCGGATGCCAGCTGCAGCGGTGAAGGACATGATGGAGTGGGGTCCGGCGGCTTCTGCGGAACAGCAGTTCAATCTGCCGCTGGCACGGCCGGCGACGCTGGACGAGATCATCGCTCTGGCGCCGGAGTATCCGGCACTGCAAGATGATCGTCCGGTGAATGAGTACTTTCTGCTGCGGACTCCGTTTGACCAGATGATGGATATGCAGTGAGGGGGGGAGGATCGGAAGGTGCAAGGGGGCGGCTAATGCAAGGCAACTGGCATTGCGGATTTGGTAATGATAGTTTTTTACGATTTTCTTGCATTGGGGCAGGTTGCAGGAATGCTTTGCAAGAAAGTGCACGGGCACCGGATCCGTTGGCACGGTGCCGAGAATTAACGTTGCCTTTAACGCTGGCGCCTGGAATTAAAGCTTTGGGGTCAAAACTTTAAGAGTGGGACGCTTCAGGCGAGGGCTTCACCAGCTGGGAGCCTCGATGCAGTCGTGGGAGGCTGCATCCCACCCGCAGGCGGAAGAGTTGGCCGCGGGTCTGATTCGAAAGCAATAACCCAATCGCTTAGGTTATGTGTTATGCTCGTGCTGTGCCAACCGTTCTCCGGTTCGACGGACTGCGCGTGGTGATCTATCCCAACGATCACCGGCCCGCGCATGTGCATGTAGTCGGGCGCGGCTGCGCGGCGGTGTTCAATCTGCATTGCTCCAATGGCCCGACGGAATTGCGGGAGAACTTTGGGTTCTCGCGGCGGGAAGTGGCGCAAATTCAGTCGGCCCTAGTGCGACACGTAAAGCAATTGTGCAGAGTATGGGAGGAGATTCATGGCAGCGCGTGACAGCTTTGAAATGGCCAACTTGCGGGGACGAAAGACGCTGGCCGCGACGCCCGTCGCTTTGGCAGCGCGGTTCGACCGGCGCAGTGGGCGCGTGGTGATTCACCTCAGCTCGAAGCTGATCGTGAGTTTTTCTCCAGCGGACGCGCAAGGGCTGGAAGATGCCACACCGGAGCAGTTGGGCGAGATTGAGATTAGCCCAGCTGGGCTTGGGCTCCATTTTCCCCGGCTTGATGCTGACCTTTATCTGCCAGCGCTGCTGGAAGGCTTTCTCGGTTCGCGCAAGTGGATGGCGGCGCGGATGGGGGCGGTGGGCGGGAAGTCGAGGAGCAAGGTCAAGCAGGCGGCTTCGCGGGCGAATGGAGCGCTGGGGGGACGGCCGCGGACGGCGTAGGGATAGCCGCTATCGAGATCGCAATACTCGCTCGACATCGCGCCTGCCGTGGAGAATCGAGACCACTTGCAGCGGCTGCGTCTCTGGGCGATACACGATCAGATATGAGTAAACCGGGAAGAACTTTACGGGTTTATCGGTCAAGTCTCTTCGAGTATGGCCCGAACCAGGAGAGTTGGCGAGAAATTCAACCTTGGTAAGGATCATTGACTCCACTCGGTTGGCCGTGGTCTCGCTGCTGTGCTTCTTGATGTAGCGCCAGATTTGCACCAAGTCGCGCGCCGCTCGCGGGGCGAGCACATAGCCGAGACTCACTCGGCCTCGGCTTTCAGTTTCGTGAGGTAGGCATTTAGACCTTCTTGCGGAATGCCCTCGCCCCTGTCGAGTTCGTCCATGCCTTGTTGGATTTGTGCGTTGATGGCGCGACGATTTTCGAGGAGCCAGCGGTCTTGCTCCTCTTGTGTATCGAGCAGGCGGAGCAGGGCTTCCTCAACAGTCGCCGAGTCAGTCGAGTGAACCTGCCTTTGGAGCCGGGCTTCTAGAGCCGAATCGTGGATTTCGATGTTCATTGACCCTGCCTAGTTCTATCCTAACTCTCCGTCTGTCATCAATTGCCAAAGTCAATCGTAATTCTCACAGCGCTAGGCGGAATTCCCGCAACGCCGGAAATCCTTAGGCGCGCAGCCTCAACTTCTGCCTTTATGCTTCCTCCCGTGTCCGAACTCACCTGTTGCTCCGCATCGGCATTTCCGCTCAAGAGGAACTGCTTCCAGTGCGATGCAAAATCGCTGGCAATCGCGGGTCCATTGGCGCGAAACCACAAATTCCAAGTGGTGTTGCTTCCTCTGGTGTTCGGATTCGTTCCCAACCATGCTTGGTGCGTGCGACGAGCTGCCTCAACTGCGACTCTCGTCGGCACCAGATACGCTTTTACTTTACCGGGGGTACGTTCGGTCTCGGGCATGGCCACGAGAAGCCAGTCTGTTCCTTCAATATTTAGCTTTGCATCGCCTGAGGGCTTGTCTCCAAGCACGATTAGGATGTGGTCATTGCAAGTGCGCACTCTGACACTCTCGCCGTTCGGTAGTGAGTACCTCATGGAACGCCCAAACCCCTGACGCTTTGTGAGGGGTTTCCCGCCTTGCTTCATTAGATCTAGAGCCGCCGCAAGCAGCGATTCGTTTGGAACACCGTCAGTCTTCTTCATGCCTACCACTCTTTTCTTAATTTTTTAAGCATACACCTATTGCTCTATAGAGTCAAGCCTATAATAGCCTATACAAATTAATGCTACCCCGTCGGAGAGAATTGAGCGAGACGCAAGTGCTTGAACTCGGCATCGAGGCACTTAGCTTATCCAAGTGGGCGCTTTCGCTCCCGCAGCCTAGCCGCCGATATGGACCATGCTTCTACTGGGCTGGATGAAGTTGGGTTCGCCTATGTGGTGGCGCTCTTCTTTTTGGGCTATCGCTGAGTGCAGGAAGTGCGCGATAGCTTCGTCCTGCTCGGCTTCGCCTCGCGATGTAATGCTTTCGCTGCTCGCGCTGGCTTCGCGTTTCGCGCGCTGCATGGCGCCGTATAGGTCGTGGTCGCGGAGGCTGAATAGGCAGGTGCGGAGTTTGCCGTCTGAGGTGATGCGGATGCGGGAGCAGTGTCCGCAGAAGGGATGCGAGACGGGGGCGATGATGCCGATTTCGCCGAGGCCGTCTGCAAAGCGATATCGGCGAGCGGTTTCGGACTCCGCGTTGTGCAAACCTCGCGCGGCGCGCTCGGCCAGCGGAATCTCTTCCAGCGGGATGAAGTGCGCCATTTCAGTGAGAATTTCTTCGAGGCGGACGACGATCTCGGGCGTCCAGCGGCGATCTTCTTCGAGCGGCATGAACTCGATGAAGCGCAGCACCACGCCTTCTTCGCGCGCAAACTTGCCGAAGGGAATGATCTGGTGCTCGTTGAATCCGCGGAGCAGGACGCAGTTGACTTTGACGGGATCGAGGCCGGCGGCGCGGGCGGCGCGGATGCCGGCGAGGACGGCGTCGTATCCGTTGGGCACGCGGGTGATGCGGGCGAAGAGCGCGGCGTCCACTGCGTCCATGGAGACGGTGACGCGGCTGAGGCCCGCGGCTTGGAGCGGCGCGGCGAGTTCGGCGAGCAGATGTCCGTTGGTGGTGATGGCGATATCGAGTTTGTCGCCTGATGGTGTGCGGAGGGCGGCGAGGTCGCGGACAAAGTCTACGATGCCGTTGCGCAGAAGCGGCTCGCCACCGGTGAGGCGCACCTTGGTGATGCCCTGCGAGACGGCGACGCGGGCCATGCGAAGGTAGTCGGCAAAGGGGAGCTCGGCGTATTGCGCGCCCTCATTGCCAGTGCGGCAATAGACACACTTGTAGTTGCAGCGGTCGGTGATGGAGATACGCAGATCGCTGATGGCGCGGCCGAATTTGTCAGTGAGTTGGGGCATGAAGAACCTTAACCGCAGAGGACGCTGAGTTTCGCAGAGGAAAGCGAAGTTCTTGTGCTCTCGCCTGAAACCTGAAACTTGAAACGGTTTTTGGAAAGCGGGGCAGGACAGCGCGTCTTTCGCCAATCGAGCAGAAAAACGCCCATGCGAAGTTGATCGCTGCTTGCTCTCTTTCCAATGGGCGTGCCTTCTCGATCAAATTGCAGATCAAGAAGACTCGTCCGGGAGGCTCTGGCGTTTCTGCGCAGAACCCTTGGCTGAATCGCCTCGCTGAAAAAAAGCTGAGCTAAACGATTCAGCACCGCCTCTTTCGCCGGGGTATGCCCTTGGGTGAAAGAGGTCGAGAACAGAAATGATTATATGCCCGCATGTGGCGTCCCTCTAAAGCTGGACTCAGCTTTTTCGCCACCCACCCGGCACTGACGTGCCGGGCTTTCGCCTTCCGTCCCGCCAAGCGGGACTGGTTTGAGGTGCCGAGAAACTGCTAGTGCATCTTCTTGGGGTCATGGAGGACGGAGGTGAGGCCTTTGGCTTTGGTATCGAGGATGAGTTGCTTCATGCGTGGAACGTCCGCCTCTGGCCACATCCCGTCGAGCGTCTTCCACGCTTCGGCTTCGCGTCCGCTGTAGAGGTAGGCGAGGGTGATGTTGAGCACGGCAGCCACCGTTTCTCCAAGCTCGGGCTCACCAGCATACTTTGTCAATTGATGCAGTTGCGCCACCTTGCCCGCTTCGAGCGACTTACGGTTGCGCGCGATGTCCCCGTCGTAGTCGGCAACATGTTGTTCGCTGGCGTTGATGAGCCGGGTGCCGCGAAAGGTGATAAACACATTCACACCGGGGGCGCAGGCATGACAAAAATTATCGAAATAATCGAAAGCGCCGTCGTTCGCAGTCAGGTCGAGGCCATCCGCGGTTTTGCGGAACGCGATCTCGTAGTTATTCTCCAGACCGGCGAACATGCCCGGCTTCTTTCCTGTACTTACGAACCAATAACTCCAGCAGCAGTGCGCGCCGCCGGAGTAGTTTTCAAACAGCGCACTTATGTCACTCTGTAGCCCACCGAGACGCCCCACCAAGGCTAGCTTGATCCCATAGTCTGCCTTGCGGTAGACGCTTTTCCCTGTAACATCTTGGACGGTTGCCAAGCACCCGAAGCTCTTGCCGTTTTCATCCACCATACCTTCGCTGACGGGTGCTGGTTCGATGCGAGCTACAAAGCCACGGCCAAGCGTGCGGATCGTGCTACCGACGCCCCGTAAGCAGCCCGCATCGTCCACCGCCCGAGCAGTTACTGGCGCGGCTAGGGAAGCAAGAAACAGCATGACAATAAGTAGACGAAACACAGCAGTCCTTCCGAAGGCACTTACTTCATAGCTTTCTGGATCGCGGCCTCGGCCAGTGGAGCCATCAGCTTGTAGCCGTCGGCGTTGGGATGCAGTCCGTCATCGGCTAACTCCTTGCGCAGATGGCCCGTGGAGTCAAGCATCGGGGTGAAGTAGTCGAGATACGTCACGTCGTTGGCGGCGCAGTAGTCTTTCATCCACAAATTGAGTGCGACGATTCGCTCCATCGGACGCGTGGCAAAGAACTCGTGGGTGTTGGGATTGTAGTCGTGCACCGCCAGCACAGAACTGAATACCACGCGAATGCCGTTCACGCGAGCCAGCTCGGCCATGCTGGCGAAGTTAGACTCGATATCCTCATTACTGACTGGGCCTGTGTTGCCGGCGACATCATTGGTGCCCGCGAGAATCACCACGACCTTGGGCTGCAGCGCGATTACATCCTGCCGGAAGCGGCCGAGCATCTGCAACGTGGTTTGTCCGCCGATGCCGCGATTGATGTAGGGCTTGTCGGGGAAGGAGTGGGTAAGATGCCAGCCGTCGGTAATCGAGTCGCCGAAAAACACTACACGCATCTCGCCCTTCGCGGGAGTGACGAGCTTGGCGTTGGCTTCGCGATAACGGCTGAGTTCAGCAAAATCATTGCTATAGACATCGGCGCGTGATCCTCGCCATGCATCGAGGCCGGGATGGAAGGAAGAAGTTGAAGCAGCCTGTGCGAATAAAAACGGCGCGGCAAAATGGATCGCGATCAAAACGAGCAGCAGCTTCATTCCATGGCTCCGGTTAGACAAACAATCCGGCGGCAAATGCCGTCCGCAAACGCTTTCATCTTAGCTGGCTCAGGCCATTCGTGCACAGAGGAAACGTCGCCACCGCAATTTATAGATAACTTGCCTCGTTCACTAACCAGATAGTTTAGCGAAGCGGGACGACAGGTGAAAGCTGGGCACGCGTTACCGCTTTTTATTTTCCAACCGCCGCGGGCGCTGCTTGGCAGACACTGACTTGATGATGAGCGGGCCTGTGCCGGATGCAGGCATCGGCACCTTGCTGCGCTTTACAGCTTCGGCGAGCAGTGCCTTGACGGCAGGCTTGTCTAGGTCGGCGGCGCTGTCGAGCCAGACGTTGCGCACCTGATTGCCCGCGCCGCGCAGCAGACCTTCGGGATCGGGCAAGCCGACGCCCCACAGGAAGCATAAGCGGATGCCTTTCGCGTCCATCGCCAGCGAGCAGATGGCTTCGGAGGCGCGGTCGGTGGGGCCGAATCCGATGACGAAGAAGTTGTAGTTGTCGTAGACCATTTGCGTGGCTGTGGGCAGCAGGGCACGCATTTTTTTGTGGGCGGACTTGCCGAACTTTTCCATGGCGGGGTCGAACTTGGCTAGCATTGCGGCTAGTTGTTGGGCGGGTGTGGATTGGGGGGGTACTTTGGGCATGAAGTGACTCCTTGGTGGCGGCCACCATCATACCCCTACGACGCCCAAGCGGCGCATATGCTATTATAAGCATATCGTGAAGATTGGACGTCTCAAACCGGTCGTTTGGATGGGCGATAGCCTGAGAGTGCTCAAGGACTTCCCGGATGCGGTGCGCGAAGAGATGGGCTATGCCATCTACTTGGCCCAAGGCGGTGCCAAGCATCCGCATGCAAAACCATTACACGGGTTCGGCAGTGGAGTGCTTGAAGTCGTCACCGATCATCGCGGTGATACTTTTCGCGCCGTTTACACAGTTCGTTTTGCTGAAAGGCTCTTTGTCTTGCACGTCTTCCAGAAGAAATCGAAGAGCGGAATCGGCACGCCTAAGAGCGAGATCGACTTGATTCGCCAGCGGCTCAAGAATGCACAATTGTTGATGGAAAAGGAATAACAAGATGCCAAAGAAGATCGAATTCACCGTTGGTAGCGGCAACGTGTTCGCAGATCTCGGCTTGCCTGATTCAGAGGAACTGCTCGCCAAGGCTGAACTTGCACAGCAAATCAGCGCCATCATCGCCGAGCGCAAGCTGACGCAGGTGGACGCGGCGCGGATTATGCAGGTTGACCAGCCGAAGGTTTCCGCGCTGACTCGCGGGAGGCTCTCGGAGTTTTCGCTGGAACGGCTGATGTGGTTTTTGGTGCGGCTGGGACGTGATGTGGAGATCGTGGTGAAGCCGCGAAGTGATGGACGGAAGAAGGCTCGGCTACAGGTGGCGTAGGCAATCTCCCGCCGGATCGGCCTAATTCTTCGGAAAAATCGGTATAATCGGCGACGAACGGAGGGCGTATGAAAGCACTTCTAGCCGTGGTTGCTTTGCTCGTCTGCCTTATATCTGCTCCCTCAGCGCAAGACAAGAGTCAGCCAGGGTCTCAGCTGAGCGGAAATGCTGGTGAGTTTTCCGACCGTATCTCGTGCACTCCAGACGTCCCCTCTAAGATTTGTCAGGCGGCGACCTCCACTTTCTCGAACATGCGCTTAAGTAGCCGTGGCGCCCAAGTCGAGCTTCTCATCGCCGGCCCTCAAGGCTTCGCCAAAGAGTACAAGAGAATTTCCACCCAGTTTGAGGACAAGATACATAAGCTTGCCGCAGACACGGTAACTGAAGAATTTGTGAGGGCTTTCAATCGTGCGCCAATTGTCCGGCCAGTGCACGACAGCGATGACGTCATGTTCGTCCTTAGTGATGAAGGACCAAGATTCATCCGCACGGTCGTTGTCTCAACGGATTCATTCCGTGGATTTGACGTCAGATCAACGCTAAATGAGCGCAATGAAAATATCGCGCGTATCACTCGCACAGACTTCGATCCGTCGCAACTCAACAACACAGCATGGCGTATCGAGGGGTACGTTGACGGCTGGAACTGGAGCAGGTTTCGACAGATGGCTGAGCAATGAAGCCGCTCTTTCCAAAATTGCCCCACGGCTCACGAGCTGTCTCTACTTACATGCCTTCGTAGTTGGGGCCGCCGCCGCCTTCTGGCGGGACCCAGGTGATGATCTGGTAGGGGTCGGCGATGTCGCAGGTTTTGCAATGGACGCAGTTGGCGGCGTTGAGGCTGATGCGCTTGCCATTGGGGGCGCTGGCGTCCTCGACCATTTCGTAGACGCTGGCCGGGCAGAAGCGTTCGCAGGGGTTACCGAACTCGGTGGTGCAGCGGGTGTTACAGATGTCAGTGTCATGGATGACTAAGTGGGCGGGCTGGTCATCGTCATGCTTGGTGCCGGAGTAATAGACGTCGGTCAGCTTGTCAAAGGTAAGTGCGCCGTCACCTTTGGCCGCGCCGATGATCGCTGCGCGCGTGCCGCCATCTGCTGGTAACGACGCGAGCGGCTGCATCTTCTCGTATCCCGCCTTGGCTGGGTAGCGCTCCCAGAGGCCGCGGCCTCCGGTCAGGTCTTGCAGGCCGACGTGGATCATTCCGGCCCAGAGTCCGCGCTCGAATCCCTGATGGAAGTTACGCTGACGCCACAGTTCGTCCTTGATCCAGCTGGCTTCGAGGCTTTGCTGATATCTGCCGATTGTCACCTTGGAGTAAGTGGTGCTTGAGCTCTCGTGCGCCTGCTTCATGGCTTCGAACGCTGACTCTGCCGCTAACATGCCGCTCTTGATGCCGAGATGGATACCTTTGAGACGCGCCGAGTTGAGCAGGCCGGCGGATTCGCCGATGAGCATCCAGCCGTCTCCGGCGACCGGAGGAACCGCCCACCAGCCTCCGTAAGTGAGAGCCTTGGCGCCGTAGCGAACCATTTTTCCGCCCGCCAGCAAGCGGCGCACAAACGGATGCTGCTTGAAGCTTTGTAACACCTTCTGCGGGTCGGTGCGTGGGTCGGCATAGCCTAAGTCAGTTACATAGCCGAGCGAGACTAGATTCGCGTCACTGCCTTCGACTGCTTTGCTGCCGTAGATCCACGCGCCGCCGTATTCTTTCGGCGTGAGCGGATAGCCCATGCAATAGATAACTTCGCCGGGCTCGATGCGGCCAGCGGGGACTTCCCACAGCTCCTTTACGCCCGTGCCGTAAGTTTGCGGGTTGGCGTCTTTATTCAGATTGAATTTAGCAGTAAGTTGCTTGGTAAGCGAGCCGCGAACGCCTTCGGCGAGGATCGTTACTTTGGCCTGCAAGTCGTAGCCGGGCTCGAAGTTGGCCTTGGGCTGCATATTCTTGTCCACACCTTTGTCGTCGGTGCGGACGCCACTTACACGGTCGCCGTCATACAGCATTTCTGTTCCGGCGAATCCGGTGAAGATAGTGATGCCCGCTTCTTCTATCTTCTGCGCCATCCACTTTACAAAGCGGTTTAGTGAGATGACGTAGTTGCCGTGATCTTGCAGCGGGGGCGGCACCATGGGCAACTGAAAACTGCTGGTCGGGGTGAGGAAGTGAACCGCCTCTTTATGCACGGCCGCATCAATCGGCGCATCCTCTTTCCAGTTGGGCAGGAGCTCGTCCATGGCGCGGGGATCGAGGAGCGCGCCACTCAGACAGTGCGCGCCCGCTTCGCGCGCCTTTTCGAGCAGGTAGATATTGTCTTTCGTGATCGGCGCGTCGTAAGGATGGCGGGCGTTCCATTCGTCAATCAGTTGGGCGAGGCGCAGGGCACAGGCCATGCCCGCCGGGCCGCCGCCGACGATGACGACGTCAGCTTCCATGTGCGGGCGATCGATATTGGGGACGGGCTTGCGGAAAACGAGCATACGCGGCAACTCCGGTCTTCACAATGAGGCAACTTTTGATGATAAATGATTGGGTTAGCGGAGAGGGTTGGGGACGCCCAGTTGCTTGCAAATCTTTCGCACGATGACTTCCTTGACTTCGCGATGGCGCGGTATAACGGACACATCCACAGTGCCTACTCGCCTGTAGACCGTGTGATTGCTGCCCTCGCGGTGGAACACGCAGCCGTGCTTTTCCAGATAGCGAATCAGGTCAACTCGCTTCATTTGCTTCCGGCCCGGCTATGCGGCATTGACTTTGATCTTCTCGCGGATGAGCTTTTTCGTAGGCATGGCGGATCCGGTGAGCTCTCGATTCACTTCGAGAATCATTTGAATCGCCTCTTGCAGATTTTCGCGGGCTTCGTCCAAGGTGTCACCTTGGGTTACGGCGCCGGGCAACTCCTCGACCCACGCTGCGTAGCCTCCACCGTCGCTCGCGTCCACTTCCTCGAAGACCGCAGTCAATTCAATATCCATGACACGATTGTACCTCCGGCTGCCACTAGATCGCTGCTTTCGCCTTCTTCACTTCTTCGGTGAGCGGCGGGACGATATCGAACAGGTTGCCCACCACGGCGTAGTCGGCGATTTCGAAGATTGGGGCTTCGGCGTCTTTGTTGATGGCGATGATGGCGCGTGCGCCTTTCATTCCGACTACGTGCTGAATGGCGCCGCTGATGCCGAGCGCGAGGTACACCTTGGGCGCGACGGTTTGGCCCGACGAGCCGACCTGGCGATCCATGGGCAGCCAGCCGTTGTCGCAGATGGGACGCGATGCGGCAACTTCGCCACCGAGCGCATCGGCCAGCGCTTGTGCAATCGCGATGTTCTTCTCCTCTTTAATGCCACGGCCGACCGCTATGATGATCTCCGCCTGCGTCAGGTCCACGGCCTGCTTGGCTTCTTTGAACCACGCCTCGGGCTTGTTGCGGATGGCGCCGTCGGCAATAGTCGCTGTGAATGCCTCGACCGGGACGGGCGAAGTGCCAGCTTCCGCCTTGTCGCCACGGAAGGTGCCATTCTGGAAGGTGGCAAACCACGGCGCGTCGGATTGGAAGGTGACGTCGGCTGCGAACTTGCCTTGGAACATTTGGCGCGTGAAGAGAAGCTGCTCACCTTCTTTGCGGAAGGCGACGCAATCGCTGATGAGCGAGCGGCCGAGTGAGGCGGCAAGCTTGGGGGCGAAGTCGCGCACCTGATAGGTGTGCGGCATGATCACCAGCTTGGGCTGCGTGGCTTCGATGAGTTGCTTAAGCGCGATGGCAAAGGCGTCTGGCGTATAGGCTCCGAGGGCGACAGTGTCAATCGAGTAGACCTTGGCGAGCTTTTTTGCTGCGACCTCGGTCGCAGCTTCTCCGATGCCTGCGCCCACGACGGCGGCTTCGAGTGTCCATCCGGTGGCGGCGGCGATGGTTTGGCCGGCGGCGATGGTTTCCCACGAAACGCGATTGAGTTTGCCCTGCTGTTGCTCGACGATGACGAGAATTGTGTCTGCCATGATTGCTTGACCTCTGGGCTAAAGCCCCGAATCTTAATGTTGCCTCAGACGCGGGGCTGAAGCCCCGCTCTACCGTATGTGCCTCACTTGAATGTATCGCCGGGACCGCATTTCTTAGATCCTTGTGCTGCGATCTTCTGTGTCCCCCACCCTAACGCCGCGAAAAGCGTCGCGTCGTTAGGATGGGGCACCCGACTTTCGTTGTACCCGATTTTCGTTGCGCGATACGGCATCCGCCTAAATCACGCGTAGTTCGTTCCGCAGCTTATCCACCAGCTTCTTGGCGATCTCGGCGGGCGTGCCATCAATCACTTGCGTTTGCTTGGACTTCTGCGGGACATAGAGCTTTTCAATCTTTTGCAGGTTCGGCCCGATCGCGGACGCAACTTCGGCCATCGCCACCTTGCGCATGGGCTTGTTCTTGGCGTTTTTGATACCGATGAGCGTGGCGTAGCGCAGCTTATTGATGCCGGACTGAATCGTCAGCACGGCTGGCGTCGGCATATCCACATATTGGAAGTAGCCCGCCTCAAGCTCGCGCTTCACGCGGATGCCGGCGTCAGTTTTCTCAATGTGCATGATGATGGTGGCGTGGGCCCAGCCCAGCAGCTCGGCCAAGATCACGCCTGTCTGCGCGAAGCCGTAATCGTCGGACTGCAAGCCGGTGAAGATGAGGTCGAAGGTCTCGTCCTTGATGGCGGCGGCGAATGCTTTGGCCGTGTTGAAGGCGTCGAGGCTGACGAAGGCATCGTCTTCCAGATGAATGGCGCGATCCGCGCCCTTGGCGAGGGCTTCGCGCAACACGGTTTGTGAGCGCGCCGGGCCGCTGGTGATCACGACCACCTCACCGCCATGCTTTTCCTTCTGCCGCAGCGCTTCTTCCAGCGCAAAGGCGTCGGGCTCGTTCACTTCGTAAGAGACTTCCTCGCGAATCCACGTTCCCGCCTCGTTCAGCTTGAGGGGAGCGTCTTTCTGCGGGACCTGCTTCATGCAAACTAGAATTTTCATGGAAAAATGCCGTCCTGAGTAGTGCTTGGCAAACCCTTAAGTATAGCGAAAGACCCCACCCTAAACGCAAAAAGCGCGTTTGGGATGGGGCACACGGGCTGGTGGTGCGGGCTGTATGAGCTCGGCGGGGAGCGTCGGAATCCTTCGACTGCGAGAAGTGGCTCGCGAGGCAAGCCACTTCTCTGCGCTCATGATGACACGGTAGGGGGGAGGCACCCGCTCCGCTCAGGACGACAGGCGGGAGGTGCTTGAACTGGCCCACTCCATTTGATCGTGCGGTTGGCGTTCGCTCACCGTTTGCGGTTTGGGCCGTCGAATGGAGGCTATCACCCTGCCAACGGAGGCACCCCCATGCGCATACGCTGTTCCCCACTCGTTTCCTTCGCCCTTCTGCTCGCCTGTGCCACGCTGCCGGTTCAGGCACAGTTCAAGGACGGATCGCAGTCCACTGCGCTGAGTCTGCCGCGCATCAGCCAAGCGGCCAATGTGTCACAGCGGATTGGTTTGACCGATGTTGCGATCGTCTATCACCGGCCCAAGGTGGGCGGGCGCGCCGTCTGGGGCGCCATGGTTCCTTATGACAAGGTTTGGCGCGCCGGAGCCAACGAAAATACTACCGTCAGCTTTAGCGAGGCGGTAACGATTGAAGGCCAGCCGCTGGCGGCCGGCACTTATGGCCTGCACATGATTCCCGCGCAAAATGGCCCCTGGGTTGTGATTTTTTCGAAGAATCATACTTCGTGGGGTGCCTTTAGCTATGACAAGGCGGAAGACGCGCTGCGGGTTAACGTGACACCGCGTGCATCGGAGGCGTTTGAGGAGCTCACCTACTTGTTCAGCGGCGTGACGCAGGATTCGGCGACGGCCGAATTGCACTGGGAGAAGCTGGCTGTGCCCTTCCGCATTGGCACCGACACCAAGGAGATCACCTACGCCCGCATTCAGCAGCAACTGCGGAACACCGGCGGCTTTACCTGGGACGGGTTTAACGATGCAGCCAAGTATGCACTAGAGAACAACATCCATTTGGATCAAGCACAGAAGTGGAATGACCAGTCCATTCAGGCGGAGGAGCGTTTTGAAAACCTGAACATGCGCGCTGATCTGCTGGAAGCTGCGGGCAAGCCGGACGAAGCCAAGGTGGCGCGGCAAAAGGCGCTAGACAAAGGGAACGTGTTCCAGGTTCATGCCTACGCTCGCGGCTTGATGCTCGGCGGCAGGAAAGAGGAGGCGACCGCACTGTTCCGCATGAATGCGAAGAACCATCCTGATGTTTGGATTACGCACGGTGGACTGGCGCGTGTGTACTCGGCGGAAGGTAACTTTGGCGATGCTGTGAAAGAGGCGGGGATGGCCGTAGACGGTGCGCCCGAGGCCATGAAGCCGCAACTGCAGGGGTTGAAGGAGCGGCTGGAGAAAAAGGAAGACATCAATCGCTAGGAATCGGCGCTGTGAACACACACCTGTGCGCTACGTTACAGTCTGTGGCGCCGGTGGATGTTATAAGGCTTCTAGGCATCCGAAATGGAAAGGAAGCGCTTATGATCGCCCGCGTTTGGCATGGCCGCACCAATCCGGAGAAGGCAGAAGCCTACTTCGAATACACGAAGACGAATCACTTGCCAGCCTACAAGTCGGTTCCGGGGAATTTGGGGGTGTTCATTCTGCGCCGAACCGAAGACCGCATTGCGCACTTTCTGGTGGTGAGTCTGTGGGAGTCCATGGATGCGGTGCGCAGCTTTTCCGGGCCGGACGATATGCATCCGCACTACATGAAGGGTGATCGGGATTTTCTGACGGAGTGCGAGCCGGTTGTATACCACTACGACATGTATGCCGAGGGAATGAGCGGTATGTCAGATTTTCTGCAGCTGCCGTCGCCACCGTCAGCGGCTCAATAGGAATTGGACTCGCCGGACGCTACAGAAACACTACGCTCTGCAGGCTGGTGATTTCAAAGCGCTTGCGGCAGCGGATATTCTTGCAGGCGAGCAGGTCGTCGCGGCGCAGCATATAGGTTTGGAACTTAGCGAAGCGGGCCTTGTCGCGGTCATCGGCGCGGCCACCGAGCTGCTTCTTTTTGGTGCGGACGAGCCACTGCACCTCATACTCCGCCTCCTGGCGGCAGTGGGTGCATGAGAGCATGTGAATCTTTTTCTCGGTCTTCTCGTCACAAAAATCGCGTTCTTCCATAGCAGTTGTGAGTTCCCGGTTGCCAGTTGCCAGAAGAACTGCGGCTGGCCTAAGAATTATTGCATAATCAGGCAGGAGTGATTGCGACTTAGTCCATGGCAACGAAAAAGAAGGTAGCGAAAGCCAGCAAGCCTGCTGGAGTGAAGAGCACAAAGAAGCGCTTCAACGTCGTCTCGGCTGTGAAGGAGATGGCGCGGGAGCGGATTGGCGTGGTGCCGGTGACGCGGCGGCTGGAGGAGAAGAAGTCGAAGCCGGTGAAGCACAAGAAGGCGCTGACGGAGATTGCGGAAGAATCTTAGCGTTGGCAATGCTGAAAGCTACTTGCCCGCGCCTGATGCTGGATGCTGCAGAAGCTTGATCGCGGATTGCAGCTCCAGGTCAATTCCCTTTTCAATCGCTTCTGGAGTTTTCTTCACCAATAGATCCGGCTCCAGGCCCGCGTCTGGTTCCGCAGTGGTGGGGAAGTTGGAGATCAAGGGCAAGTCCACTTCCAAGCCTGACTTGGGCAGTCGCAGAAAGAAAAATGCGCCGCCGTTAATTCCGCGTCGATTGCCGCCCGTGGGCTGACCGATCAGCGTGCCCAATCCAATCTTGCGGATGAGATTTTCGAACTGGAAGGTTGCCGAACTGTTCTGGGCGTCGGTGAGTACGACTACGCGTCCAGTGAACCTAGGCTTGACCGCAGAGATCACTTTGCTGCCGTCGCTGCTGCCTTCACTCTTCAAGGTGAAGTACTCGACGGGAGGAATTTCAGTTGATAGCCAAGGCCGCACCACAGTGGCTGGGCGCACCCACGGTGTTGCGTCGCTGCCCCAATCGAAAAATGATTTGTCCCAAGTGTCGAGGTTGGTGCGCAACTCGGGTGGAACAGCGCGGTAACGAACGAGGCGCAGGGAATCTTGCACTTTCAGGTCGTTCGTTAGCAGGCGGCTTAGTATCACGTCACCGACATCGAGCCCGCCTTCGTTACCGCGCAGGTCAATGATGAGCGCGGGCGTGTGCTTCGTCACTAACTCATCCATGCGGGCGTTGAGCCAGGTTTTCCAATCCCACTTGGAGTTGTAGAGCGCCCAATCGGGCATGCGAAGGTACGCGTCGCCGTTCGGCAAGGTGCGGAATTCAAACACCACGCCGTCTTTGCGATCGCCGGTTGCGCCATCGGCGGCACGCTCTGTGGAGAGGATCTCGCGGTTGGCGAGGCGTTGGGGTTGCGTGAGTGCGGTGACGGTGACTTGCTGCGACTTCTGCTGTGGGCGCTGCACTTGCAGGGTGATTTGTGGGCTGGTCGCTGAAAAGTACATGGGAAAGAAAATGTCGAAGGTTTCCCATTCGTCCTCGCCTAGTACTTCCAGCAGAGCGATGCGCTTGGCGTCGTTAGAACCGTCGGCGCGAGTGACGGTCATGAGCTTACGTTGAATCTCGGCGGCGGGATGGCCGTTGATGGCCAGCACTTCGGTGCCGCGCGGCAGAGCCTTTTCGGCGCTCCAGTCGCGGACGACGATCATGCGACCATCGAGCCAGCGGAAATAAAACGGCACGCGATTCTGGCCTTGGAAGATCGCGGCTTGGATCTCATCCTTCTGGTTGTAGAAGTTGGCATAGGTATGGCCGCAGCGAATTTTGGTGGTGAACTCGGATAGCGCGAGATAGGTTTCTGCAAGAGTTGCGCCGCTGGCGAAACGCTGGCTGAGGGCGGCGAAGGCTGCGTCCATCTGCGGCTTGGTGTTGTAGCGGTATAGTCCGGGATGGAGGGCTTCGTAGGTGCGGCGGAGAATGGCAACGTCGGATTGAAGGTCGGCGCCGGAGATGCGCGTGGCGGCGGACGGCTGGGCAGGAGGAGCGGTCTGAGCGGACGCAGATGTCGCTAGCCATGCGATGCTGGCCACAAGCAGCAAATTCTTGAGCATGAAGTCGAGGCTACCATGTAGGCGAAAGCGGAGCGTATCCACTAGGGAAACGCTGACCGCGGCGGGAATCCGCTGTCACCTTCCCAGTAGCCGACCGTCTTGCGGGCGAGTTTCGCCCACACGCCGCCCTTTTTGTCATAGCGGACGTAGTCTACGAAGAATCTTGGCTGATCCTTTCGGGTGTCAGACAGGTCGGGGTAGCAGGAGACTGACAGAAAGCCTGTTACATCGCCGTTCTTGTCCCTGAGCTTCCGCCAGCCAGATTTCAAAGCGCTGTAGAGTACGAGCGGATACTGCTTGCCGGTACCGCTGTCTCGCGCAAAGATTTGCTCGATCGCAGTTTGGTTGATGGAGAATGCGCGTGTCCTCAACCCTGCGTACGATCCCCATCCAATTGATTCATCGGTTGTAACTAGAAAGCCGCCGCCTTGCAGCGGAGCGATCTCGGCGAGAGGCTGATCGAGTTGCAGGGTTACACGGTCGCCAGCTACCGTATAGAAAACCTCAATCTTGGCCTTGAGCGGCGGATGCGCCTTCAGGTCCTTTGCCAACGACGAACTTCCATCAAGCTCGAAGCTCCAGTCGGCACCACACTTGCCCCAAAGAGATTTCCAAACCTCGTCAGTCCAGCGGTTGTCCACCAGCACGCTAACCTCGACGGGCCGCGCGGCCTGGTCGCGCATTTTCAGCGTCTGCCGGACGCTGTAGGTCGGGGTCTGGGCCGTGGCGAAGGCAGTAGCTAGCATGGCAAATGCCGTGAGAAGTGACACGTGAAGCCATTTCATTTCAGCAACTCCTTCACGGCGGCGATGAAGCTGTGGACGTCTTCTTCTGTTGTGTCCCAGGAGCACATCCAGCGGGCGATGGATTCTTTTTCATTCCACATGTAGAAAAAGCAGCGTTGTTGCAGCGGCGCGATGATGCGCTTGGGCACCACGACGAACACGCCGTTGGCCTCGGTGGGGTAGGCCAGCTTCAGTTCGGGAATCTTCTGCACTTCTTCTGACAGCAGCTTCGCCATCGCGTTGGCGTGGCTCGCGTTGCGTCGCCATAGCGGATGCCCTTTTGAACCCTTCATGTCGCCAGTGAGCAGCGCTTCGAACTGCACTGCGAGGAATCGCATCTTCGAGGCTAGCTGCGCGTTCTGCTTGCGCAGGAACTTGAAGTCGGCTGAGCGTTGTTTGGCTTCGGGGCCGAAGAACAGGACGGCTTCGGCGCCCATCAATCCATTCTTGGTGCCGCCAAAGGTGAGCACGTCCACGCCACAGTCTACCGTGGCCTCGCGCAGCGAGCAGCCTAGCGCGGCTGCGGCGTTGGCGATGCGGGCGCCGTCCATGTGCAGCGCCATTCCGCGGGCGTGGGCGTAGTCGGCGAGGGCGCGGACTTCGTCGCGCGTGTAGAGCGTGCCCAGTTCGGTGTTTTGCGTGATCGCGACGACATGCGGCTGCACATGGTGATAGTCGCCGATGCCGTGATATTGGGCGTCCACCGCCTCGACCGTCAGCTTGCCGAGCGGCGCGGGCACGTCGAGCAGCTTGCATCCGGTGAGTTTTTCGGGGCCGCCGCATTCGTCCACGTTGATGTGGGCGCAGTCGGTGCAGATGACGGCGTTGTAGGAGCGGGTGAGCGACATCAGTCCAAGGACGTTGGCCCCGGTGCCGTTGAACGCGAGGAACGATTCGGTTTGCTCGCCAAACTCTTCACGAAAGCGGGCTTCGAGGCGCTGGGTGTGGGGGTCGTCTCCGTAGGCGACTTGGTGACCGGTATTCGCGGCGGCGATGGCAGCTAGGACTTCCGGGTGAATGCCGGAGTTGTTGTCACTGGCAAAAGTGCGCATGAGATAGTTTCAGGTTTCGGGTTTCGGGTTGCAAGTTAAGGGCAAGAGCAAAGGCGCACACAGAGGCACTGAGACGCAGAGGAACACTGAGAAAGATAAGGGATTCAGGACATCTGATCGGGGTTGGGGACGTACGAGCCATGCCTTAGCAGGCAGTACTCGAAACTTGAAACCTGAAACTGAGTTTGGGCTCCGGCCCACCTGCGACGGGGCAAATCCACTCACCGCACCGCAGGCAGACCCGGAACTGGCTCGGACGGCCGCTCGTCCCATGACTCTGGCAACCGTCCGAATGCTAGGAATCGGCCTGGCGAGCGCCAGAGCCGAGAAAACGTGGCAACTACGCCGGAATCACCAGCTTTTGGCCGACCTTGATGGCATCCGGATTATCGAGGCTATTGGCGTCGGCGATCTTCTGGTACTTGTTCGGCGTGCCGTAGAAAAACTTGGAGACGTGCGACAGGTTGTCGCCAGCCTTCACTTCGTACTCGTCGTTCGGGCCGGCAGAGGTGATTTCCGCTTCGAAGTCCGCGAAGCTGGCGTCGGCGGCCTTGATCTCGTCCCAGACGCGATTCTTTACCACGTCAGAGGTCACGGCGACCTTTACGTGCAGCTTGTCGCCATCCTGGCTGACTTCTGGGGTATAGCCGAAATGGGTGAGCGCATCGAGCGCGCCCTGGTACTTTGCCTTCAGTTCATCAAGAGTTGCCATTGGGAAATCTCCTTAAAGTTGTGTTCCACAGAATCGAGGGCTGGGTGCACTTGGCGTCCCGGCGAACTTGCCCTAGTCACAACAGTCTATCCCGTGAAGATGAAAGCACCGTAAAAGTCTTGTGATGTAGGGCTAATCGAGGGTTCAGGCCAGGGTTGAATGTAGTGTTCAGCTCTAAGCACTTGGCAAATTCGCGTTTTGCAATAGAATCGGTGAGCTGGATTTTTGCGACTCTGCGCGTAAGGCAGGAGGCGAAGCAACTGGTGCCGATCACAATTGGTGTGCCCCGTGAGACCTTTCCCGGCGAGAACCGGGCCGCGATGACCCCTCGCGGCATGGAAATGTTAAGTAAAAAAGGCGTCCTGTTCCTGGTGGAATCGGGCGCCGGTTTTTTGTCTGGCATCATGGATGCAGACTACGTCGCCAAAGGGGCGCGGATTGCGTCAAGTCGCGCGGAAGTTTTCAGCGGCTCGGACTTGGTGGTGCAGGTGCGCTCTCTGGGCGCGAATCCGGAAGAAGGCAAGGCTGACCTGGCATGGATGAAGGCTGGCCAAGCGCTGGTGGGCTACTGCGAACCGTTGAGCGCGCCGCAGGAAGCGGCGGCGCTCGCGAGAGCTGGCGTCAGTGCGTTCGCTATGGAATTGATGCCGCGCATCACGCGCGCACAGAGTATGGATTCGCTTTCGTCCATGGCCTCCATCGCCGGGTACAAGGCGGTACTGATTGCGGCGGAGCAGTTGCCGCGTCTTTTCCCGATGATGATGACTGCAGCAGGTACGATTCCGGCGGCGAAGGTGCTGGTGCTGGGCGCGGGTGTGGCCGGGCTGCAAGCCATTGCAACGGCGCGGCGGCTGGGCGCGGCGGTTAGCGCCTATGACGTGCGCTCCGCGGTGAAGGAGCAGATTGAAAGTCTGGGAGCAAAGTTCGTTGTGCTGGCGTTGGACGCGGCGCAGGCCGAAGGCACCGGCGGTTACGCCAAGGCCCAGGGCGAAGACTTTTTGAAGCGGCAACGCGAACTGCTTGGCGAAGTGGTGCGTATGCAGGACGTGGTGATCACCACGGCGGCGGTGCCGGGAATGAAGGCGCCTATTCTGCTGACGCGCGAGATGATGAAAGGCATGGCTTACGGCTCCGTGGTGGTGGATATTGCAGCGGAGCGCGGCGGCAACTGCGAGGTGACCGAACCGGGCGCGTCAGTGGTGGTGGATGGTGTTACGGTGATCGGGCCGCTGAATATTCCGTCGTCCGTGCCGCAGCACGCCAGCTTGATGTACTCACGCAACATCGCTACGTTTCTCAATCACCTGATTAATAAAGAAGGCGAGCTGGTGGTGAATCGCGAGGATGAAATTACGCGGGAAACCCTGGTTACGACTGGCGGTGAAGTGGTGAACCCGCGGGTGCGAGGATTGCTGGGGTTGGCGTAGACGCAAACGTAGATTTGATTTGCACGGTGTGCTCTGCAAGATTCGATTTCACGATTGGATGCAAGAGAGGACTTGGCATGGGATTTGATGAGTCGCTACTGTTTGTCTTTATGCTCGCGGCATTTTTGGGATTTGAGCTGATTCGGCGAGTGTCGCCGCTGCTGCACACCCCGCTGATGTCGCTGACGAACGCGATCTCGGCGATCTCGGTGGTCGGCGCGATTCTGCTGGCAGGCGAGCACGATGCGCCGACGCTAAGTAAGGTGTTGGGCTTTATTGCCGTACTGGCGGCCACTATTAATCTGGTCAGCGGATTCCTGATTACCGATCGCATGCTCAAGATGTTCAAGAAACGCGGGCCGGGTGGACAAGGCGGAGGCCACTAAATCATGGATTCCACCCTCGCACCGGGAATGATGGAACACATCATTCAACTGACGTATGTGATTGCGGCGGCTTCGTTTATTTTGTCGCTCAAGTGGATGAGTTCGCCGGGCACGGCGCGGCGCGGCATCATTGTCGGCGAACTGGGCATGTTGCTGGCGATCGTTGGCACGCTTTTGCGGCATGAGGTGATGGATTACAGCCTCATTCTGATTGCGTTCTTTCTCGGCTCAGCCATCGGCATTCCGCTGGCCTACTTGATGCCGATGACGGCGGTGCCGCAGCGAACGGCGGTGTCGCACGCATTCGGCGCCATCGCCGTGGCGTTGATTGGGACGGCGGAATACTATCGCCACACGCCGCATGGCTTTGCCATGGTGGCATTGATCATTGAAACGCTGCTCGGCTTTTTGACGTTCACAGCGAGCTTGATGGCTTTTGGCAAACTGCAAGAGCTGATTCCGACGCGGCCCATGACCTACAAGGGCCAGAATTATGTAAACCTCTCGATTCTGGCGGCGGCGATTCTTACCGGCGTGTATTTGATCTTTAATCCTGAGCAGACCATTCTGTATCCGATCTTCGCGGGTTTGGCACTCACTTTCGGTGTGCTGCTGATCGTGCCCATCGGTGGCGCCGATATGCCGACGGTGATCGCGCTGCTGAACTCTTACGCGGGGCTTGCGGCCAGTGCCATGGGCTTCGCACTGAACAACAAGCTGTTGATTGTGGCGGGCGCGCTTGACGGATCTTCCGGACTGATCCTTTCGATCATCATGTGCCGGGCTATGAATCGCTCATTCACCAACGTGCTGTTTGGGGCATTTGGGCAGGTGCAAGTCGCGGCTGCCGTCAAAGGCGAACAAAAGCCCGTACGCACGGCCAGCGCCGAAGAAGCGGCGGAAATACTGGAGACTTCGCGGCTGGTCATTGTCGTCCCCGGCTATGGATTAGCCGTGGCGCAAGCGCAACATAAACTGCGCGAGCTGTATGACATTCTTACCAAACGCGGCGTAGACGTGCGCTTCGCCATTCATCCCGTCGCGGGTCGTATGCCGGGCCACATGAATGTGCTGCTGGCGGAAGCCGACATCCCTTACGACAAACTCGTTGAGATGGATGACATTAATGGCGAGTTTGCGCAGGCCGATGTGGCGCTGGTGATTGGTGCGAATGATGTGACCAATCCAGCCGCGCGGCACGACCAGAGCAGCCCGATCTTCGGTATGCCGATCTTGAACACCGACCACGCTAGGACTGCGATGGTGATCAAGCGCAGTATGAATCCTGGCTTTGCTGGCATTGACAACGAGCTGTACTACCTCGACAAGACGCTGATGCTGTTTGGCGATGCCAAAGCGTTCGTCGGCGAGATTGTAAAAGCGCTGAACGCGAAGTAGCGGTTGTGGGCGGCACTGGCAGCGGCGCGAGGTTTTGCTGGCAACTGGCAACCGGGAACTGATAACTTCTACTCGTGCGCATTCACGTCATTGATTCCCACACCGGCGGCGAACCTACCCGCGTCCTCACGGCGGGCGGGCCTGACCTTGTCTCCGCGAGCAGCGGCAGCATGGCCGAGCGGCGCGACCGGTTTCGCACAGAGTTCGACCACATCCGTTCGGCGGCGGTGAATGAACCGCGGGCGTCAGACGCCGTAGTCGGCGCACTGCTTTGTGAGCCTGTTGATCCTGCGTGCGCGGCAGGCGTCATCTTCTTCAACAACGTTGGTTACATCGGCATGTGCGGGCACGGCACTATCGGCCTGTTGGTGACGCTGGCCCACATGGGACGCATCCAGCCCGGTGTCCACACCATTGAAACCACGGTGGGTCGGGTGACTGCCGAACTGCACGGCGCGAACGAGGTCTCGGTGACGAATGTTCCGAGTTATCGTTTGGCGAAGGGCGTTGCGGTGGAAGTTGCGGGCCATGGACAAGTCGTCGGCGACGTTGCATGGGGCGGAAACTGGTTCTTTCTAGTAGATCGCGGCGCGAATGCCTTGCAACTTGCGGATATAGACGATCTCACCGAATTTACGTGGCGTATTCGCGAAGCGTTGGTGCGGCAGGGCGTAACCGGCGCGGACGGCGCCGAGATTGACCACATCGAGTTGTTCACCTCGTCCACCGAACATGCGACTTCCGATAGCCGCAATTTTGTGTTGTGCCCTGGCGGTGCGTATGACCGCTCACCCTGCGGTACCGGGACAAGCGCGAAGCTGGCGTGTCTGGCAGCGGACGGAAAGTTGGAGGAAGGAATGGTCTGGCGGCAGGAGAGCATTGTGGGCAGCGTGTTTGAAGCGCGGTACAAGCTGGGCGAAGTTGACGGACGCAGCATTGTTCACCCCACCATTCGCGGCTCGGCTTACATCACGGCCGAGGCCGACTTGATTCTCGATGAGAAAGATCCTTTTCGGTGGGGCATTCGGCGGTGACGGCTGTCGCGGATGCCATCGTGTTGGGCGCAGGCATCGTAGGGACAGCTTGTGCACTCGAGCTCGCTCGCCGGGGGTTGCGCGTAACGATAGTGGATGACGGCATAGTCGGTGGGGGAGCCACGGCAGCGGGCATGGGCCACATCACGGTGATGGATGACTCCGAGCCACAATTTGCGCTGACGCGGTACTCGCAGCAGCTTTGGCACGCGTTTAAGGAAGACATGCAATCGCGATTTCCGCGCGAAGCCGAGTGGCTGCCCTGTGGAACGATTTGGGTTGGGGCCGACGAGGAAGAAATGGCTGAGGTGCATCGCAAGCATGCGTTTTATTCCGCACGCGGTGTGCCCACACAGATTTTGGATGCGGCACAACTCACGGAAGCCGAGCCAAATCTTCGCCGGGGACTCGCGGGCGGATTGCTGGTGGAGGAAGATGTAGTGATTTATCCTCCGGTGGCCGCAGCGTGGATGTTGCGGCAGAGTGAAGCGCTGGGTGCAACTTTCGTGCGGCAGCGGGCGATTGCGTTCGAGGATGGTGGAGTGAGGCTGGCGGATGGCACGCATCTCGCGGCTGGCAGCGTGATTCATGCGACGGGAACATGGACTGCGCAAATGTTCGCGAACCTCGCAGTGAATCCGCGCAAAGGACATCTACTCATCACCGAACGCTACCCTGGATTTCTGCGTCATCAGTTGGTGGAGCTTGGATATTTGAAGAGCGCCGCATCGGCGCGGGGTGACTCGGTCGCATTCAACGCGCAGCCGCGCGCTACTGGACAAATTCTCATCGGATCATCGCGGCAGTACGGGGCAACTGATTCTGCGGTGGAGGCCGCGATGCTGGCGCGCGTGTTGCGGCGAGCACAAGAGTTCATGCCCGGCATCGGGCAGTTGCAGGGAATTCGCGCGTGGACCGGCTTCCGGGCTTCCACGCCAGACAAGCTGCCGCTCATCGGTCCCGCGCCCGGCTATCGCAACGTATATCTCGCGACCGGACACGAAGGCCTTGGCATCACTACGGCGACCGGCACGGCGAAGTTGATTGCAGATCAGATTCTGGGGCGGGCATCGGCGATTCCGATTGCACCGTATTTGCCGTCGCGCTACCCCAGTTCACGCGAGGAAGCACCGGCATGAAGATCATTACTCACGTGACCGTGAATGGGAAACGCGTATCGGTCGCTGCCGGTACGACCGTTGCTGCGGCGGTTGCCGTTTCGG
Organism: Terriglobales bacterium; assembly: GCA_038229415.1. Lineage (GTDB taxonomy): Bacteria > Acidobacteriota > Terriglobia > Terriglobales > Acidobacteriaceae > JANXUR01. The sequence continues at coordinate 30,317 of JBBROM010000018.1, read as the reverse complement.
GTTCGGCCAACATGCGCACTTCCGTCAACGGGCAGCCGCGCGGCGCGCTGTGTGGCATGGGCATCTGCTTCGAGTGCCGCATCACGATCAACGGGAATCCAAATCAACGCGGTTGCCAAACGCTCTGTACCGACCGTATGGAAATTTGCACCACATGAGCGCTCCGGTGCCGCTTCGCCGCATAGACGCTGACGTGGTAATCGTGGGCGCGGGCCCGGCTGGCTTGGCTGCTGCGCGCGCGGCTTCGACCTCACGCTCGGTGCTTCTACTGGACGACAACTCCGCTGCCGGCGGTCAAATCTGGCGCGGCGCGGAAACATCCTTTCTGGAACATGCTGTCGCGGGTGAAGCTCGCGGTGCAGAAATCAATGCTGATCGCATACAGCGGATGTTCGGTGTGCGCGTGTTTGCCGGCGACGCAAAGGCTCGTACACTCTTCGCTGAAGCTACAACCGAAGCTCTGGAAATTCACTACAACGATCTTGTGCTCGCGACCGGCGCGCGCGAATTATTTCTTCCCTTCCCCGGCTGGACTTTGCCGAACGTGATGGGCGCTGGCGGACTGCAAGCCATGGTGAAGGGCGGATTGCCCGTCCAAGGAAAGCGCGTGATCGTTGCCGGATCAGGGCCGTTGCTGCTCGCGGTCGCGGACTTTTTGCATCGTAAGGGCGCGAAAGTTCTGGCCATCGCCGAGCAAGCTTCTGCGCGGGGTGTAAATTCGTTTGCGCTAACGCTGCTGAAGCATCCTTCGAAGCTCGTACAGGCCGCCGCACTGCGCACTCGCTTATTGGGCGTGCCTTATTGGACAGGCACTTGGCCCGTCGAGTGTTCGGGCGAACAGCAACTCGAGCGCGTCACTCTGCTGCGAGATGGTCGCCGCGTGGAAATTGCGTGCGACTACTTGGCCTGCGGTTTTGGACTTGTCCCTAACACCGAACTGGCGCAGCAAATGGGGTGCGTGATGCGCGGAGAATTTGTTGCTGCGAATCAAGTGCAGCAAACTTCTCTGCCGCACATTTTTGGCGTCGGCGAAATCACAGGCATTGGCGGAGCGCAGAAGTCGCTGGAGGAAGGCGCCATTGCGGGCCATGCGCTTGTATCGAATAGCGCGAGTGCATCGGCACGATCGCTACTTCGCAGCCGCGCACGCTGGCAATCGTTTGAGTCCGCGCTGAACCACACCTTTGCGCTGCGACCCGAACTCAAGTCGCTCGCGGAGGACAACACCATCGTCTGCCGCTGCGAAGATGTTACCTGGGGACGCATTCGCGAACACTCCAACTGGCGCGAGGCCAAGCTGCATACACGCTGCGGCATGGGGCCATGCCAGGGACGTATCTGTGGCACCGCGCTCGGCGTGATGCGCGGCTGGCAGGTAGAATCAATGCGCGAACCAGTATTCCCGGTTCGGGTGGAAACACTCGCAGCGTTCGGGTCTCGTCGCGATGAGACGGTAGCCGCACCACCCGCGCCGCACTGAGGAGAAAATATATGGCTTCCATGCAGCCAGCCGATTGGGCAGGCGTTCTGCCCGCGATTACCACGCCATTCGCCGCCGACGGCAGCGTAGATCACGTCTTTCTTACCACACACAGCCAATGGCTCGTGGATTGCGGTTGCACTGGCATCGTCGCGCTCGGTTCGCTCGGCGAGGGGGCCACGCTCACTCGCGAGGAGAAGCGCGCGGTATTGCAAACGCTGGTTGCAGCCGTCGGTGCGCGAGTGCCAGTGGTCGCGGCAATCTCAGCACTGAGCACCGCCGAAGCGGTTGACCTGGCCAAGGAAGCTGAGTCGCTGGGCTGCCGCGGACTGATGGTGCTGCCGCCTTACGTTTACGTTGGCGACTCGCGTGAGATGGCCGCGCACGTCACCGCGATCTTTCAGGCAACGCCGCTCTCTTGCATGCTGTACAACAATCCCGTTGCTTATAAGACGGATTTTGTGCCGGAGCAGATTGCGGAACTCGCCGCCGCCAACGCCAACTTCCATGCGGTGAAGGAATCTACCACCGATGTGCGTCGCGTGACTGCGATTCGCGCGCTGATCGGCGACCGGCTGCGCATTCTTATGGGCGTGGACGACGCGATTGTTGAGGGGTTGCAGGCAGGCGCGGTCGGCTGGATCGCTGGCTTGGCCAATGCCTATCCGATGGAGTCAGTGAAGCTGGTGGAATACACGCTGCGCGGCGAAACGCAAAAGGCATTTGAGTTGTATCGCTGGTTTCTGCCAATGCTGCGACTTGATACCGTGCCCAAGTTTCCGCAGCTCATCAAACTGGTGCAGGAAAAAGCTGGCATGGGTTGCGCCCGTGTGCGTGCGCCTCGCACGGAAATAGTCGGCGCGGAGTTGGAAACGACGCTCGCGATCATCGCAGAAGCGCAACGTACTCGACCCGTCCTTGGGTAGAACCGCGAAAACGAAATCTGAAAGCATGAGTGAAATGACGGAACTACTAGGCACTTCGATTCTCGGCTATGCACGCGGCGGCATGGGTGGCAGCACGTTTCATGGCTTGAATCCGGCAACGGGTAAAGAGTTGCAACCATCGTATCACTCGGCCTCCACTGCGGAACTGGATCGCGCCGCAGCTTTGGCTGGCGCAGCCTTCCGGGCATCTTCACGCTTGAGTGGCGCACAGCGCGGCGCATTCTTGCGCGCGATTGCGACGGAACTTGAGGCGTTGGGCAGTCAGTTGATCGAGCGTGCGATGGCCGAATCAGGATTGCCGCAAGGCCGCCTACAAGGCGAACTCGGACGCACCTGCGGGCAGTTGCGATTTTTTGCAGGCATTGCGGAAGAAGGTTCGTGGGTGGATGCACGCCTCGATCATGCGGACGCAACGCGACAACCTGCACCGAAGCCCGACGTACGTTCCATGTTGCGCCCGCTGGGCCCGGTTGCAGTTTTCTGTGCCAGTAATTTTCCGCTGGCATTTTCAGTTGCGGGCGGCGACACCGCTTCGGCTCTCGCGGCGGGATGCCCCGTCATTGTCAACGCGCACTATTCGCATCCCGGAACCGCCGAGCTAGCAGGCATTGCCATTCAGCGTGCAGCGCAGCAATGCAAAATGCCAAACGGAATTTTCTCGCTGTTGTTCAGCGCGGAAAAGGATCTCGGCCAAAAACTGGTGGCGAATGCTGCAATTTGCGCCGTGGGCTTCACAGGATCACGTGCTGGCGGTCTCGCGCTCGGCCAAATCGCTGCGGCGCGTCCGCATCCGATTCCGTTTTATGCAGAAATGAGCAGTGTGAATCCAGTCTTTATTCTGCCGGGTGCCTTGCGTGAACGCGGCGACGCCATCGCCTCCGGGCTGCATGGCTCGATCACACTTGGCGCAGGCCAGTTCTGCACCAACCCTGGACTGGTGATGATGGAATCGTCCTCTGCGAGCGATCGCTTGGTGCGGCTCTTGTCGGCAAAGATCGGCGGCACTGTGCCTGCGACGATGCTCAACTCGGGTATTCATGCGGCGTACGTTAAGTCAGTCACCAAGCGCGAAGCTGAAGCGGGTGTGAAAACACACGCTGCGTTGGAATGGCCGTCCGCCGCAAATGCCGCGCCAGCTGTGTTATTTGAAGTCGCCGCTGGGCGCTTTATCGCCGACCCGCTGCTGCAGGATGAGGTTTTTGGCCCAGCATCGCTTATCGTGCGTTATGGCTCCAACGACGAATTGCTGCAACTGGCCGAAGGCCTCGAAGGCAACTTGACGGCCACGGTACACGCAACGGAAAGCGATTTGCGCGACCATGCGCGATTGCTCGCGATCCTCGAGCGCAAGGTGGGACGCATCGTATTCAACGGGTATCCCACGGGTGTTGAAGTTTGCCAAGCGATGGTCCACAGCGGGCCGTTCCCTGCCACCTCGGACGGTCGCAGCACCTCGGTTGGCGGACGCGCGATTGAGCGCTTCGCCCGCCCGGTATGTTGGCAGGACGCACCCAATGATGCGCTGCCTGAAGAGCTGCACGATGCGAATCCGCTCGGCATTATGCGCATCACTGATGGCGTGCGCACACGAGACAGCTTTTAACTACGCGGCGCATGGGCCTAGTTGCCGTGCAATTTGTGCAATTTGTTCAATTTGTTCAATTCGTTCAATTCGGTATAGGCGCGCAACACTTCCGCCACGGTCCACGCTTGCGCGACTGCGCCCTTAGGCGCGTGCGGTGCGTCGCCGTCGCTGATCTCGCACAGGCTACCCAGACACAATACGGAAAGCTGCCGCTCCATCGGTGCCAGGAATCGCAGAGCAGCCGCGCGGTCACCGTGCACACGAAAGTGCGCCATCGCGAACGATCCGATCAGCCAGCCCCATACCGTTCCTTGATGGTAGGCACCGTCGCGCGCAACCGGATCGCCGGCGTAGGTGCCGCGATATTGCGGGTCGTCGGGTGCCAAGCTGCGCAGCCCAACCGGGGTGAGCAAGTCACGTTCCGCGCGCGCCACCACGGCTGCCTGCTGCTCGAACGTCAGCGGACTTTCCGGCAGCGATACCGCGAAGATCGCGTTGGGCCGAATCGCTGCGTCGTTTCCGCACTCGCCTATAGGCCCGTCAATCACATCGAAGCAATACTGCGTCTGCGGATTCCAGAAGCGCGCAAAGCTCGCAGCAACCCGCTCGGTCATCGCTGTATACAGCGTCGCATCCTTCTCCAATTCCTTCGCAAACTTCGCCATCGTGTTCAGCGCGTTGAACCACAGTGCGTTGATCTCCACCGGCTTGCCGATACGCGTCGTCACCACCCAGTCGCCGACCTTGGCGTCCATCCACGTGAGTTGCACGCCCGGCTCACCCGCGTAAAGCAGCCCGTCTTTGGCGTCCACGTGAATCGAATAGCGCGTGCCCCGCACATGCCAGTCAATCATTTCGGCAAGCACTGGAAAAAGTTCCGCCAGCAATGCGCGATCATTTGTGTGCGTAAAGTATTGGCGAATCGCCTCGAAGTACCAAAGGTTCGCGTCCACGGTGTTGTACTCGGGTGTGGATCCAGCGTCTGGAAAATAGTTGGGCAACATGCCCTGACTGACGAAGCGCGCAAAAGTGCGCAGAATTTTTGCGGCAATGTCCGAGCGTCCGGTGGCCAGCGCCAGTCCCGGCAGCGCGATCATGGTGTCGCGGCCCCAATCGCCAAACCAGTGGTAGCCTGCGATCACCGATAGCGCATCTGGGTCGTCGTCTAACGGCCGCTTCACGATAAATTGATCGGCGGCTAGAACTAATTGTCGAATCCAATCGAGCGAGTTCTGAACAAGTGCCGGATGTGCGGCTTGCCAGGAATCGCTGAGTGACTGCTGCCTTTTTACATGCTCTTCCAGTGCTGATACTCCATCCACTGACATCAGCGCCGCGCTATCGTGCTCTCTCTCGTCGGTGCTGCACAAGAACGTCACACTCTCGCCAGGTTGCAAAGTAACGGCGAAGTCGGCGACGTGAAGATGATCTTCATGGTCGCTTAGTCCGCGCTCACGCTCGCGCACCAGGTCGAAGTTGCGATACCAGTCATGCGTAGCGCTGGCAGCGGCTCGATCGCTGCGCAGCAGAATCGGCACCGCACCTGCGAATGCGGTCACGCGAATGCCATCGGCTATGGGCTGGACGTCCATGGGCCAGTCGCCAGCGTTTGTAGCGGAATGAAAATCGCGGTAGTTCACCAGCGATTTGACGCGCAATTCCATCGGCGCAGCGCCGCCACTGTGGCGATATTGCACATAGGTTGCGTTCGCACCATGTTGCATCCAGATGCGCTTTTCGAGTTGAACGCCTCCGCAAGAAAACAACCACGCGGGGACGGTGCCTTCCAGCCAGAAACGTTCGATGCAGCGAAAGCCCTCGGGATTGACGGCTCCCCCGACCCAGCGATTGCTCCCGAGCGCATACACCTGCCCGGCCACTTCCGCTTCTTCTTCCAGTTTGGCGACCAGAAGTGTGCGCGCCACCGGAGGCTGTAGGGCCGCGATCAGCAGCCCGTGATAGCGCCGCGTCAGCTCGCCGGATACGGTTCCCGAGGCGAAGCCTCCGATGCCATTGGTGACTATCCATTCGCGCTGGCTTGCGACTCTCAGGTCGCTGGCTTGTTGGCAGGTCAACTGAATCTTGTCAGGCATAGTCATTCAACGACACCCTCCGATTACTCGGCTGGAACCTCGCAATTTCTCCGCATCTGACAGACGCTATATCCTATAGGTGACTGTCCGCAAATCATCGTCTGACACCAAGGAGTTTGAGAATGCCAAATCTACAAGATCGAGTCGCGGTTGTCGCTGGGGGTACCGGAGCGCTCGGCCGCGCCATCGCGCTCGCCATGTTGCGCTCGGGTGCCACCGTGATCGTAACCTATCAGCGTCGCCACGAGTTTGACAAACTTGCGGAGAACGCCGGAGCATTGGCTGATCGCCTAACCGGCGAACACGTGGACGTTACTAATTGCGACGCTACCGCCAATCTAGCCCTCGATCTGCATGCCAAGTTCGACCGCCTGGATATTCTGGTGAATGCGGTCGGCGGCTATGCCGGGGGCAAGAATGTGTGGGAGACCGACCCTAAGACCTACACCACCCAGCTGGCGCTCAACCTGCAAGCCGGGTTCGCGCTCGCGCACGGATTTCTGCCCGTCATGGTGAAGCAGAATCTTGGTTGGGTCGTGAACGTGGCTTCGCGCGCCGGGATCGTCGCATCGCCGGGGTCGGGAGTCTACGCGGCATCCAAAGCCGGAGCCCTCGCGCTCTTCCGCGCATTGGCCGATGAAGTGAAGCCTTATCAGATCAACGTGAATTCGATCGTGCCCAGCATCTTTGATACGCCAGCCAACCGAGCGGCCATGCCGACGGCCGACTTTGCTGGTTGGCCCAAGCCAGAACAAATTGCGGACGTGGTGCTGTTCTTATGCTCGGACGAAGGTAGGATTGTGCATAGTGCGGAAGTGCCGGTGTACGGGAGAACCTAGGATGAGGTTCGGATTTAAGAAACGGCATCGGGATGAACTGGTGTGCTTGCGCTCCGGTACAATCAGAGGTTAATTTGGGCTATCGCGAGTTGCCCGGAGAACCAGATGCCTACAGTCCTTCGCTACGGCCCGTATCGCTTCTACTTCTATAGTCATGAACCCAACGAGCCACCGCATGTGCATGTGGATAGGGAGGATCTGTCGGCGAAGTTCTGGCTGCGGCCGGTGCAACTCGCCCGTAACTTTGGATTTCGCGCGTCTGAGTTACGCGCGTTACAATCACTAGTAAGCCAGAATCAAGTCCGGCTGGAAGAGGCGTGGAATGAGTTCTTCGGCACTCCTTAGGGATGAAAGGGTGATGGGCGTTGATTTCGACGAGGATAGCCTGCACGTTACCATGCGGGACGGTCGAACCATCAGCGTTCCTCTGGTTTGGTTTCCTCGGCTGTTGTCCGCGCCACCGGATCAACTCCGCAACTGGCAAATTGCTGGGGGCGGCTTTGGGATTCACTGGCCCGATCTTGATGAGGACTTAAGCACCGAAGGACTTCTGCGCGGCGCGGCGGCGCCTCACGGAGCGGTCAACACTCGACCCTAAAATCCGCAGGCTATTCCTCTGCCGCCAAGCCGCGATAGTTTCCGCGGAAATAAATCAGCGGCTCGCCTTCGCGCACCACCAGGTCTTCCACTTCGCCAACGAAAATGGTGTGATCGCCCGCGATCTGGGCATGGCTCAATCGGCATTCAAGGTATGCAAGCGCACCTCGCAGAACTGGCGTGCCATGCTGTGTGCGGTCAAACTTCGCGCCCGCTTCTTCGGGACTGTCATGCTCTTCCGTAGCGCGGGCAAAATATTCTGAGATAGCGCGCTGACTGCTCGCAAGAACGTTGATGCCGAAGCGCTGCCGCGCATGCAGCAGACTGTGGCTCCGCGCCCGCTGATCCACGCACACCAGCACCAGCGGCGGCGTGAGTGACACCGACGAGAATGCATTCGCCGTCATGCCGTGAATTTCGCCGTCGTTGTCTACCGTGATGATGGTGATGCCGGTGGCAAACGCGCCCAGCGCTTGGCGGAACTCGATGCTCTCGGCACTCATAAATACTTGCCCTCTTGATCCTTCTTTAACCCACGAATTCCTACGAGTACACGGCGAACATCATTCTGGCCTTGCTATGGCGTTCGGAACTCGACCTTGCCGCCCGACCTAATCCAAGGAACTGTCACGCTTATGGAGTGATGCTCGGGGTCGAACTTCCAGTCCTGCATGGTTTGACCATTGAAGCTCACGGAGTACGGTTGACGCGGCTCCCCGAAGATTGTGACTTCCACTTCCTGAAATCTAGGACTGTAGAGTCCTTCCGCCGGAAGCAAGTTCACCGTTTCAGTGATGTGTTCTTTGGGTCTGGTGCTGAAAACCTCGCTCCATGCACAAGTAAACGCCTGCCGAAAGTATTGCCCGCGCTGGTAGTCAAACGTATTGCCATCATCCATGTACAACGATCCCTTGCAATCCGGCCCAGGATACACCCGCAACTCCATCGGCCCGTTCGGCTTCTCTTCCACATGTTGAATCACTGGCTGCTGCGGAATGATTGAACCTGCGCGCACAAAGATCGGCATCTCGCCGAGCTTCGGGTTCGTCATGCGCGGCTCGCCCGGCTGCCCCGGCACCAGGTTCGGCGCGCCACCTTCCACGTGAGCACCCGTCCAGTAGTCGTACCAGTCGCCCTTGGGCAGATTCAGCGGATACCCCCGTACGTTTTCGCTCAGCGCAGGCGCCACCAGTAGGTCATTGCCGAACATGAACTCCTTGTCTTCGATTGCCTGCGTCGGATCGTTTGGAAACTCCATAAACATCGGACGCATCAGCGGCACACCGGTGCGGGTCGTCTCTTGCATCTGGGTGTAAGTGTACGGCAGCAACTGATAGCGCAGCTCGATGAACTTTTTGCGGATTGCTTCGTGCTCGGGGCCATCCACCCAAGGCTCGCGGTCGCGGCTGCCCTTTTCTGCGTGGTTGCGGTACATCGGGTAAAACGCGCCAAGCTCCATCCAGCGCGTGAGCAAGTCCGGCGGCGGATTCCCCGCGTAGCCACCGACATCCACTCCGGTCATCGCGTAGCCTGATACGCCGAGGTTCAGCACCTGCGGCACGCTGATCTTCATGTGGTTCCACGTCGCTGAGTTGTCGCCCGTCCACGTCGCTGCGTAACGCTGGGTGCCGGAGTACGCCGCCCGGGTCAGCACAAACGGCCGTTCATCGGGACGCAGCTTCAATAATCCCTCATAGGTCGCGCGGTCATTCTCCATGCCCAGCACGTTGTGAATCTCGCGATGATCGGTCTTGCGCTCGCCATTGGCTTCATCCACGCGATGGATGTTGTCGAGCGGCATCGTCTTCGTCGGGTTGAACACCGCTGGCTCGTTCATGTCATTCCAAAATCCGCGAATGCCGCGATCCTTGAAGTCGGCATACAAGCCTCCCCACCATTGCCGCGTGGAAGCACGAGTGAAGTCCGGGAAGACGCTGTCTCCGGGCCAGACTGTGCCGATATATTCTTTTCCATCCGCGCCTTTGATGAAGTGATCGCCGGCGTGGCCCGTGTCGTAGGGCGCATAGCCCGTCTCGTGCTTCACGTGAAGGTCGAGAATGGTTATGGTCTTGATGCCATCGGCGGCGAGATCTTTCACGAGCCCGTTGAAGTTGGGGAAGCGCTCGGTGTCAATGGTGAACGGACGATTGCCGATTTGGTAGTCAATATCAAGGTAAAGCGCATCGAGCGGAATCTTGCGGTCGCGATATTGCTTGGCGATCTCGCGCACCCGCGACTCTGGGTAGTAGCTATAGCGGCTCTGCTGATAGCCCATGGCGAACAGCGGCGGCAACGGCATGCGTCCGGTCAACGCGGTATAGTCCTGCACCACGCGCTTGGGGTCGGGGCCATAGAAAACGTAGTAGTCGAGCGGCCCATCTTCCGCGCCAAACGAAAAATACTGATTGCTGGCTTTACCCAGATCCCACGAACTGCGATAGGTGTTGTCGAGAAACAGTCCCCAGGCCTTGCCATTGCGAACGCCCATCAGAAACGGAATGGACTTGTACAGTGGATCGGTGGACTCCTGCCACGCATACGCATCGGTGTTCCACATGCTGTAGGCCTGATTGCGATGGTCGAGCGGGCCCGGCTTGTCGCCCAAGCCAAAATAGTGCTCGTCGGCGGGCATTGCCTTCCACATGCGGAACTCTTTGCCATTCCAGGCGACGGGCAGACCCGGCTGATCTTGCAGGATGGCGTTGCCGCTCAGGTCTTCTACCACGGCGCGCAGGGTTGCACGTTCAATCCGGACACGTAGCGCAGCAGTTTGCACTACAAAGTACTTAACATCGGAGTTGAACTCAAACTGCGGCTTATCGCCATTGGCAAAATTTGCGGAGGCGTTTGGCAGCACGGCAAACGACGCGTGCGTGCTGAATGCTCCCTGCGGGGCATAGCGAAAGCGAATCACATTCGGCACCAGCACATTGATGCGAATCTTGGCGGCACCAGCCGAGATCTCCACGCCGTCTGGCAAAGCGCGAGCCGCACTGGCCTGCCCAATCGGCTTCCAACTACTCTCGGCAAACGGCACAAAGGGCGATAGAAACAGCGCGCACCACCCAAACATCACGATGAACGAAGGTTTGCGGAACTTCATGGAGCACCTCAGACTGGCCCGTGATACGCGCGAGCGACGCTCGCGTCCACGAAAAGACCCCAAATGAGTTTTACCATAGCGCCGCTCGAGCGCGCGGCTTCCTTCCTTGCAAAAAGATGGGTGCTGACCCGATTGCTCGGGTCAGCACCCATAAGGAGGCGTTGCAGGTGAGTTCTAGTAGCTGCGGTTACCGGGGATTTCCAGGCCTGCGTCCGTGCCTGCTTCCCAAATGGTGCGCAGAATGTTGGTATCGCCGTGACGCTCAAACACCAACTCTGGGTTGACCCGGCCAGTGTTGCCCTTGGTCGGGATGCTGACAAATACGGCAGCGGCGCTGCCGGTGTTGGATCGAATCACGCTGCTGGTCGCGCTGAGCGGCGAGATCGAGTAGCTGCCCGCGGGCAGCACTTTGTTTTCGACCGAAAATGAGAATGGGACGGTGAACGTCAACCTTTGAGCCTGTTGAGCGCCAGCCGAGACTGCCGCGGTCAGCATCATCACGGCCACCACTGCGCTGATCTTTAGAGTCTTCATAGTATGTTTCCTCCACTTGCGTTGAGTTTTCGCTGGCGGGACCTTGTGGGGCCCGGTGCTCCTGCGATGATTGAGGATCGCTCAAGCGTGCGAAGCAAACAATGTTTCGGAGGTGAGCTGTGAGCGAAGCCGATGTGAACCGCTAAATGATTGATAATGAATGCCTTATGTGAATGCATGAATTCCAGAGTGTGGTTCGGATGCCACATCTGAACTCATATTCGGGTGAATTTCGATCCAGAGGCGGGGTTTACCCTCGGTGAAGCACAGGGATAACGAATGAATAACCCTTGCTCGCAGAATTGCAAACGGATTTTTGAATGTCGAGCATTTGAGTATGGATTGTGAAAATCAGGTCAAAAGTGAATCGCACCAAGGGTCGTATTTCCATCGTATGTAATTGATTTACATAGACTAACTGTTTTTTTGGACGCCGTTATTTGAGATTCCGTGTTGCAGCCTGAATCCTCTCCGGTACCATTCCATCAGGGTTGATATGGAAGTAACGCAGTCTACATCTCGCATTATTAGTTTTGGCATTTATGAGGCCGATCTTCGGGTTGGTGAGCTTTACCGGGCTGGTGTGCGGATTCGGCTACAGGAACAGCCTTTCCGCATCCTTGCGGCCCTGCTGGAGCGCCCCGGCGATCTGGTAACCCGGGACGAGTTACGCCTGCGATTGTGGCCGGAAGACACGTTTGTTGACTTTGATCACGGCCTGAATACTGCCATTAAAAAGTTAAGGCAGGCGCTTCAAGACGATCCCCGCAATCCCCTGTTCGTTCAGACACTGCCACGGCGGGGATACCGGTTTATCGCGCCGGTTGCGCAGCGGGTTCCCGCGCTGGCGGTCGAAGAGATAACCGGCCCCAGCGCCGACAGCCCGAAATCGGTCGCGACGCCTTTGCCTCCGACCACCATGGCGACGGGTGCTGTCCCCGCCAAAAAGCGCAGGGTCGCTATCGGGGTTTGGGTACCAGCAGCGCGAATAATCTTTCCCCGATGGGTGACCCGAGGCCGGTGCAGGGATTCCATCCGGGGCCCGCAACATACCCTCCATTTTCGCCCTTAAGAATGGGCCGAAATGGCGAGCCGCCACTTGCCTTGCCGCTTTGCCTGCCCCCGGCTTGCAAAACATCGCCCGCCCGAATTTTGTACATCAGCGGGTTCAGATACCCGCAGCGGGAGCCACGGGTGTGCCGGTGCAAGGCCTGATTGAAGCGTGCGATCATCGCCGCCCAGAACGGAACCACCGCACTGGTGCCACAGGCGAAACTCTCGCGACCGCCCACGATAATTGCCGGGCCTGAATCCGGATCAGCGGGGCCCGCCACGTCCGGTACGCCGCGGCCCGGCTGCTTCAGTGGGCTGGACGGCACGGCCGCGTTGCGTTGCCACTCCGGCAAACCAAAGCGGCGGCTCACCCCCCCACCGGTCGCACCTGGAATGCCGTGACGCACCGCATTCCAAACCTTTTCTTCGACGATCCGCGACCCCGCGAACTCTACTGTGGTTCCTCCGCAGCCAAGGCAGTGCGGGCTGCTGGCTGGAAAGTTGACAGCAGCCTCGCCGTCCGGTGAACCATCTTTCGCACCCATATCACCACTGGAGGCGCAAACCGTGATGCCCAGGTGCGCCGCATCATGCAACAGGCGGTCAATCTGAACCGTAAAGAACTCGGAAAAACTTGGCTCAGCCTCACCCCAACTGATCGAGATCACGGATGGGCGATTGCGATGGTCATGGATGGCCTGGGAAAGTGCGTGAACAATGCCCTGCTCCGTTGGGGAAGCGAAGTAGACCACCAAGTGTGCAGCGGGTGCCAACGCTCCCGCCAGTTCAACATCCATCGTCGTTTCCACCGTACACTGGGGAGCGTCCAATGCCTCTCGCGCTGTTCCTGCCTTGGGCACAGGACGCTTGCCTTCCACGACGTCCAAAAAGCGATGCACTTGTTGCGGACTCGCAGGTTGGTTGGTAACGCCGTCCACGGAAACTTCAGTGATCTTGGGCATGGGCTTGCCCAGCGACGAAAAATAGGCTTGCAGGTCCTCCCGGTGAAAACCGCCGCCAAATTCCAGGATCGCGATGCACTGTCCCGCCCCATCGGTGCCCGGCGGAAACCCGTAGGCTTGTTCGAGATCAGAAATCGAAGGGCGGGTGGACTTGCTAGGTTTCGTCTTAACCTGCTTAGAAATGATGGTGTGCCAGTGCTTGGCACGCTGCACCGCAACCGACTGAAAGTGGACTCCGAAAACAGCATCCACATATTGGGTCAGCTCTGCTGGAATGGAGGGGGCCTTTGCACCAACCACTTTGTCGTTTTTCGTACTCTTCCGGCTCGTGTCCGCCGAAGCCTGAATTGCAAGGGTTGGTTCCGAAAACACTGCGCTCATCGCAGCCTCAGGCCCAGCCAAAATCATTAGCCGGGCCGAGCGACGCACTTCTTCCACCTGCAAGCCATGCTTACGGGCGAACCCCCGTAGAAAACGGATGTCCGCCTCCACCGCCGCATGTGAAGCTGCGAAATCAGCGGGGGTGAGGTGAACCTTGCGATAGGGAAGCTGCTTGCCCAGCGTGCTATGTGCATCCGCCAGCTTGTTGGGTCGCCGCAAGACGAGCGTCGCACGAAGCTCAGCCGCGCGCTCTCGCAAACTCGCCTTCGGTGCCTTGGAGCGCGAAGCTGGCTTCAATTTGGACTTGGGCTTTGATTTGGATTTCGCAGTTGCCATAGCATTCCACTATGCCACGAAGGCCTTCCAGCGGGCGTGGACATCCTTCATCAGAGCCGTGAAAGCAGGTTCGGCGCGAAGGTTTGCGAGCAGAGGGTCATGCTCCGCCATCACCGGGTAGTTGATAAAGCCAATATTGACCGCCGTGCCCAGCCAGCGAATGCCTTCGTCAACTTCGCCCAACAGCGCATACGCCTGCGCCATGTGCCAGGCATACTGCGGATCACCTGCGGCGCTGGCCGCCAGTTCTGGCGTCATCGCGGCTAGAGCGTCTGCCTTCTCTCCGCAAAGGGCATGACGCAGCACACTGCCGATCTGGCTAAAGAAAACGTCCGGCTGTTCCGCCGACAGCTTGGCGAACACCTGGCACGCATCTTCATCTCTGCGGCTCTGGGCCAGCAGCAGGCCATACATCATCTGCAACATCGGGTTGCCGGGTTCATCGGCCAGCGCCTTTTCAAAGGGGGCGAAGGCTGCGGCATAGTCTCCGGACATCATCGCCAACAAGCCCGGAATAAACTGGTAGATGGGCGTGAGCGGGTCAATCGCCAGCAGCCGCTTCGCCAAGGATTTCGCCTGCTCGGCTCTTCCACTCAGTCCGCAAATGGCGCAGAACCAGCTGATCGCGTCAGGATCATTCGGATCCACCGCCATCGCATCTTTCAACCGCAACACCGCTTCCTGCGACTTGCCTTCCAGCAGATTCACCAGCCCCAGCAGCCGATTGCCATGCGAGGCCCCCGGCTCCAGCACCAGCACCCGATTCGCGCAGTCGCGGGCCTTTTCCAGATACTTCGGGTCAGACGACACCCCGGCATTCACAAATTGCCAGTACACCTGACCTTTAGCCGCGAGCAGAATCGAGTTCTCGCCAATAATCTCTTCGCCTTTTTCCAGATAGCCGAGAGCACGTTGCAGCGCATCGCCGGAATAGGCAAGAATCTCGTGCTTGGCCTTCAGGTAATACTCGTAGGCGCGAATATCGGGGAACGGCCGCGCCGCCAGGCGTTGTTCTTCCTTCGGCGTCAGCTTCAGCTTGAGAGCGTCCACAATCCGGCGCGAGAGGCTCTCCTGAATCTCAAAGATGTCTTCGAGCGTGCCGACGTATTTTTCCGCCCACTCCAGCGTGTCGGTCACCGGATTAATGAGCTTGGCGTTCAGGCGCAGGCTGTTGCCGGAGATGCGCGCCGCGCCTTCCAGCACATATTGCAGGCTCAATTCGCGGGCCGTTTTTTCCAAGTCTACCGGCTTGCCCTTCAGCTTCATCGCTGAAGTGCTGCTGATTACGCGAATGGAGTGAATGCTGGAAAGGTCAGTGATGATCTCGTCGGTCAGACCGTCCACAAAATACTCCCACTCCGCAGCTCCGCCCAGGTTTACGAAGGGCAGCACCAGAATTGAGCGTTCCGCCGCGACGACGCCCGTACGCAATGGAGTCAGGTCGAGGGCCACTGTGGCGTTGTCGTCGGTTGAGTGGATGGCGGTCGAGCCGCCCGCCAGGCGGGTTAGATCGGAAAGAAACTCATCCGCGGTCTGGTAACGGCGCTCAGGCTCCTTGGCCAGCGCGTGCCGCAAGATCGGGTCAATCGCGGCTGGAATGTCGGGCCGAATCTCTGAAAGCGAACGTGGTTGATCGTGCGTAATCGCGTGGAGCACGGCGTATGTGCTGGGGCCATTGAATGCCGGAACGCCGGTGAGCAACTCATACAAAAGCACAGCAGTGGACCAAATATCGGCGCGGCCATCGGCGGGATTGCCCAGCAGCAGCTCTGGGGCAAGATAGTTGACCGTGCCCACAACCGACCCGCTTGCGGTAAGGCCGTCAGTAGAACCGGTGAGCTTGGCGAGACCGAAGTCCACGATCTTCACTTCGCCGCGCGGGCCGATCATGATGTTCGACGGCTTGATGTCGCGGTGAATCACGTTCTTGTCGTGTGCATGGGCCAGGCCCGCGAGAATCTGCCGCACGATATTGAGCGCTTCCGAGAGGCCCAGACGCCCGCGCCGAATGCGGGCGGCCAGTGTTTCACCCTCGTAGTACGCCATCGCCAGCAGCGTGTAGCCATCGGCGTTCTCATCAATCTCGTGAATGGTGCAGATGTTGGGATGATCCAGACTCGCCGCGGAGCGGGCTTCGCGAATGAGCCGCTGGCGCAGTGTGGGGTCTTGCTCATGGCTCAGCGGCAGGAACTTGAGCGCGACAAAGCGGTCCAGGCTGAGGTCGTGCGCCTTCCACACCACGCCCATGGCGCCCGCGCCAAGCTCTTGCAGGATGTGGTAATGCGAGATGATCTTGCCTTGCATGGTTGGGTCGGGGTCCGCCTAAGGGGAATCTTCAGTTTGCCGGAGTTGCCCCGTGTATGTCCACCAGATGATCCAGCAGAGCAGCGATGGACTCCGCCGCATGGAGAGCACTCATAGCGACGAGAGTATTTTGCGCCGGGGTCAGCGGCATGGCATCGAGCAGCTCATTGAGGTCGGCATCGTGGTGCGGATCGTTTTCCGCATGCACCAGCAGGCATCGAAAAGCCTCCGCCGGGTAACCGGTAACCTCGCGAATCTCTTCAATGTGTTGCCGGGTCGGGGGATTGCCCTCGAGCTGAATCATGTAGCCCAGCAACGCCACCGGGTGCCCGTGGAAGATCCACGCATATTGCGCGCCGATCAGGTTGGCGACCAACGGACTGGGCGAGCTAGCCGCGACTTTTTCGCGATCCATGCCGAGCACCACCAAATCGTCCAGATGCCAGTCCGCGTGCGGGCGCTCTTCTTCCTGATGATGCGCCAGATAGGGCACCAGCATGGCTGCAACCGGATCGTTGGGTGCGAGCCTCTTCGCCTCGGCCTCGGCTGCCTCCATCAGAGGCACACTGCACCGCATAATGCTGTACAAGTCGAGCATGAAGTGCGGGAACATCTGCCGCAGGTTGGGATGCTCCCAGAACCGCAGCGTGGACGCACGGACGCTGGCGGACGCCAGCCGCAGCTTGAGCGCCAGCAACCGGCTGGGCGAGGCAGATACCTCCACCGCCCGAGTCAGAGCTTGTGTATCCAATAGTCCGGCCGCGTGGCCGCTATCTTGCAGCATGATCAGCCCTACAGGGCGATATTCGGGCGAATGTGGGGCTTATCGTCGGGTGCGGCACCCATCTTTTGGCGAAGACGGATCAGAACTTCAATCTCTTCCTCGCTGATGTCATCCACCAGCTTGAGTTCTTCTTCGGAAAAATGGCGACGCTCCAGAATTCCGGCGGTTTCCAGTTTTTCCAGCTTGGAATGTGTGCTCATAAGTCTTTTTCTCCTCGAAGGCAGGTGGCGCTCAGAATCGCGCTTCCTCGCGCTCTGACTCTGCCAGAAGTATGCGAACAAGCACCGCAACATCGCGCCGCTGCCCGCAATACGGATGCGACAGTTATAGGCGGCGACATCCGCAAAGTCAAGAAATGCAACGATAAAGTTGGCACTGCACTCACTTACAGATGTTGGCCAGCCGCCGCGCCCGAGGCCCACGCCCACTGGAAGTTGAAGCCACCAAGGTGGCCAGTCACGTCCACGACTTCGCCAATAAAGTACAGCCCCGGAACTTTGCGGCACTCCATCGTCTGCGCCGAGAGTTCACGCGTATCCACGCCGCCGGCGGTTACCTCAGCCTTCTCGTAACCTTCGGTGCCTGCAGGGACGATGCGCCAGCCGTGTAGCGCCCGTTCGGCGTTGACCAGTGCCGTGTTGGACCAATCTTCGGGCGGATAGAGTTCCGTCCAGCGCTCGGCTAGGCGCTGCGGCAGCACCGCTCGGAGAGCAGCCCAGAACGCGCTGAGGTCGCGTCTGGCGGGACGGCTTCGCATCTGAGCGGTTGGTTCAGAGTCAGGTGCAACATCGAGGGTAAGCGCTTTGCCAGGTAGCCAGTAAGAGGATATCTGCAAAATCGCCGGGCCACTTAACCCGCGATGCGTGATCAGCATCTTTTCGCGAAACGTGGGCACCGGGCGCCTCGAATTTTCCGGTTCCGCGGACGCCACGACGGTTGTGGCTACTCCGGCCAGGTCGCACCAGCGCTCGCGATCTTCCGCCGAAAATACCAGCGGCACCAGCCCGGGACGGCACTCGACAATGTCGACCCCAAACTGATGCGCGATCTCGTAGCCGAAAGCTGTCGCTCCAAGCTTGGGGATCGAAAGCCCTCCGGTGGCAATCACGAGAGCAGATGCCGTCAGCTCGACCATCTCGCCCGGATTGGGCCCAAAGCCGCTCGTGGTTAGCAGAAAATTCTTGGGATTCTCATCGCGACGGACGCTGATCACTCTGACACCGGTATGGATCGTTACCCCAGCAGCCCGGCACTCGGACTCCAACATCTCCACGATCTGCCGCGCTGAGCCATCACAGAACAGTTGCCCGAGCGTCTTTTCGTGATATGTAATGCCGTGCTTTTCGACCAACGCAATAAAGTCAGCGGGCTGGTAAGACGCCAGTGCCGACTTGCAAAAGTGTGGATTAGCCGAGAGGAAGTTTTCAGGTGTGCAATGCAGATTGGTGAAGTTGCAGCGGCCGCCGCCGGAGATGAGAATCTTCTTGCCGATGCGGTCGGCATGATCGAGCAGCAACACGCGGCGTCCGCGCTGCCCCGCCTGCAGGGCGCACATTAACCCCGCCGCGCCGGCTCCAATGATGATCGAATCAAATTTCCGCACAAAGTATCATCGCACTTCAAGCCATCTTCACGATTCACGGTGCTTCGTACTTAGGGTCAGCGTGAGGGTCAGCGTAGAGAATCTGCCTTAGGTGCATCGGCGGGCTGAGCAGGAGTAGGCGGCACGGCCCCGTAGGCTGGCACCAGCGGCATCATCATCCGCCAGTCAGCAAGAGATTCGCGGTCAAATGGGGACAGCAACTCGAAGGGAGCGCACAGACGGAACGCCCCTGCAGGCGGCATGCCGTTCACCCAGTGACCCAGATTGATCGGCGCGAAGTGATACTTTCCGGGCGACAATCCGGGCAGTTTGTCGAAGACCTCGACGTCTGCACTCACTGGCTGCAACAGCGCGGCGCTCCAATCCCAATGGTAGTGGAGATAGAGGAATTGATCCTGCCCGAACGGGTTAGCTTGCGGCTGATCCAGTAATTCGCGCCAGGGCGCGGCGTTGGGATCCCCCATAGTCAGCGGTGGCAATGAGCCCATCTCGAAACTTGCCGACAGTATCTTCTTTCCACCAAGCTTGGCGATGTGATAAGTAGTATCTTCCCCGTAAACCCAACCCCAGTGCTTCAGATAGCCGACCATCCAGCCCATCCATACGGGATAGAAACGACTTAGCCATAGAGTAGGCAGGTAAAAAAACGGAAAGTCGTATCCGCCGGGGCGCTTGATCTTGACATTGGGAATCCCCACAGCGAATTCCATGTAACTAAGACCCGGCAGCGGATTCCACACGCGACGCAGGTTCTCGGTATAGCCGCACATATAGATGATCGCGTGTACTTTGTCAGGGTGATTCAAAGTGGGAACACTTGAATTTATTGGGTCAACGCGCATCTGGTTTAGCACATTGTCACAAACATAACTTGGGTCGAGTTCCACGTGTTCCGGCAGCAATGCCGTAAGTTCTGCCGCTTCCACATAGGTGACGATCATAGTCGCGATGAATGTACCGGCCGCATCCGACCGTTCGGGCTTGACCGGAACGTCATTGTCGGTCATCGGGATGGGATAGGACGGGCAGGGCCGATTTTGCCAATCCTTCCACAAGCTGTTGCCCTGGAGCCCATCTTGCAGGCGATAAATCGCCCCGAAGACTACGTCCCAGAAGCCGAGCAGTATGGAGGCGACCCAGTGATACCACTTCTGCTGATAGAGCCAGATGACGAACTTGAGGAACGGCTTGGGAAAATAGTCGAGCAGCATTGAAACCTCACCGTTCTACTTTTTCTTTTTCTCGGCCTTGGGCATGAAGTAGCCGTGGCGTGCATGTACCTGAAGGCCATCGCGGATTACTTTCACCTTCAGCCGATGATAGGCACCATTATGCCGCTCGTTGGCAAGCGAAAGCTCCAGCAGGTAAACGGACTCTGGTGCCTCTGTAAGCAGCTTGAATCCGGCATTCAGGTCGTTGCTGTTTTGAAAGAACGTGCCGCCCGTTCCGTCGGCGAGAGCCGCCAGCGGATTTGCAGTCTGGGTGAGCGACGTGCTCCGTAGCGCCGTAATCTCCTGCGCGTACCCGCGCCGGGTATCGGCGCTGGCAGCCACGGCGGTGGTGTACAGCCCGCGCGCGTCCAGAGTGGAAATCGTCACATTGTACTGAGCCGCCAGGTCAATCAGGTGCGACTCCGCGGAAAAAGCTTCCGGCGCGAGTGTGAGGAACCCGGGAGACACCAGAATCATGGTGCGCTGCCAGGGAAAGGCGCCCATTCTGCGCACGAATTCCGTGATGGAGGCAAGCGTTACCTGAACATCCTGCTCACCTGCAAGTAAGACGCGCCGCGCAGCCTGTCTCGCCTGGCCTTCCACCAGGTCAGGTTTGGTCGGGCTACAGACCCGGATTTGCTGCATCGCATCCTGCAGTGCATTCTCGTCGTTCTTGTTTTCAATGAGGTCGGCTTGATAGTAGTTAACGTTCGGACAATCTGCTTCGGCGGTTCGATACACGGTTTGCGGTTGCAGGCTCTTGATCGCGTCCAGCAACTTCGTCCGATTGTTGGTCACACCGCTGTTCGTCTTGCCAGAGATGGAGACAACGGCAGCGACATCTGAATCCAGCAACGTCCCAGACAGCAAATTCGCGCTGGCCTTTTTAGCGTTGGCCAGATCGGTGGCGTCCAAGTGCAGGTCGTCGAACAAGAATACGATGATGCGCCGGGAGTTCGGAGCGGATGATGTTGAAGCCCCGGCGGGTGTTTTGAAAGTTGTAGAATTTGCCCCGCCGTTCGTCGCCCCGGGTCGCTCTTCTATCGAAAATCCGGACAAAGGATGCAGCTTGTCGTTGTCAAAGACCTGAAAGTCTTCACTCTTCAGATCGCCCACCGGCAAGCCATGCTTGTCACGAACCACAACCGGCACCAACACCCTGTCAACATTCGCCTGAATCTTGAAGACTCCGTCGTCAGGAGTTTTCGTTTGCTGTGCCAACGAAAACGTCAGCGAAAAGAGCGCCACGCATCCTGTGGCAAGCATCCCAAGTGTCTTAAATGTCTTAAATGTCCAAAGACGAGTTCGGGTTCGCCCATTCACGGAATAATTTTACGCCACGGCAAAAAAGGAATGATGGCACAAGCCGCGTCACAGATCGCGAATGGAGTGGTTGCCAGGTTTGGCGGGATGATGCAAGTAATGGAAAAGAATGGTAGGCACGAGGAGACTCGAACTCCTGACCTCTTCCGTGTCAAGGAAGCGCTCTAACCAACTGAGCTACGCGCCTGCAAACCGGGCCGGTCGGCCCTCGTCGAACAGACTCAATCTTAACAGAATCCTAAAGTCTGCCCGTATTCGCTAAGCCTAAAACGGAAGAGGCCGCCAGTTTGGCGGCCGTCCGGGGGAGTTCCCTATGTGCTTCGAAATGTCGGTCCAATCGCGGCAGCGGTTACGCCCGCACGCGGCCCAGAACTCTTGCAGGAACTGCTTCGTGGGCTGCGGCCTGACGAACTTCCGGACAGGGCACTGTGGTTGCAGGCACTGACCGGGTCGCCATCTTCATCTGCGCCAGCGAGTAGTTGAACTCGCGGCCGCAGTCGTAGCAAACCTTGTACGACCGGTTTTTCACGGTGAAAACGCGGCTCAACGCTGCATGCTGACACCCGAACACCGACGCAAAAATACTCATCAGGAAATTGAACATGATCTCCTCCTTATGCCTCGGCCATAGGCTGAAGCCAATCGCCTGCCGCGGAGAAGTTCATGGTGGACTCAGCAGCCGTCGGCGCAATCGCCAACACGGCTTGCAGCGTGGAGAGTTCGCCTTCGAAGATCGCCTCGCCCATCAACTGCTTGGAGCGCGAACCGCCGCCTTCGAGCAGCATTCGGGCGCACATCCGCACATCCGCATCCGAGCTTTCCAGCGCGCGGATGAGCTTGCGCCCGGCATCCGCATCCGCCTGGCAGGTCCACAACGCGCCACAGATCATCAAATCGTTTACGTGCATGGTCCCCTCCTCGTTAGCGTTAGTATGAATGTTTCTCACGTCTTCCCTCATCGCACGTACGTGCCATACGCATAGAACGGATTTCCCTGTTTATGCACATACGTCTTGGATGCAGATACGCGGCAAAGTGTTTCATAGTTCCACGTGCCTGATTTGCACACCAAAAGCATATTTACTTGAAACCGAATGAAATAGGAAAGTTGTTGTAGGCTGTGCAACGGTATAAGAAAATTGCGTGAATCCTTTCAGATTTCCCCTATCGGAAAATTTGATTCCAGGGTTAGCCGTTTCGGTCTACACCATACCGATTTGCAATCTGCGTGATTCGCCCGCAAAATCATTTAGCAACTCGCGCAGAGCGTTGTCCGCTCGCGCACGGAGAGATGCGTGAAGCTTAGAGAAATCCTGAGTGCGCCGAATCAGCTAACCCTGCTGCGGATGCTGTTTTTGCCGCTGCTGGTGGATGCCATTCTCGACGAGAATTACCGTTTGGCGTTGATTCTATTGGTGCTCTCTGCTTTCACCGACTTTCTGGACGGCCAGCTGGCCCGCTGGCTCAAGCAGCAGACCATGCTGGGCCAGTATCTTGATCCCATCGCTGATAAATTACTACTCAGCACGTTGTTTATTGTGCTCACAATTGACCACAAAATTCCGATCAAGTTCACTGTGTTTGTGTTTACCCGCGATATTTCAATCCTTATTGTGAGCGCGGTGCTATATACCATCGCTGGACTGCGCGATTTTCGTCCCAGCATCTTTGGCAAACTAAACACCGGAGCGCAGATCGCGGCTGTGTTCCTGGTGATCCTGTATCAGGTCGCTCCGCTCCCGGCGATCAACTTTGGGCAGCAGTTTTTTCTCTGGGCGACCATCGTGTTCACCGTGCTTTCGGGCTTCCACTACGCCCTGCTGGCCGGGCAGCGGATGAAGGCTGGCCCAAATCCGCAAGTCTAGCGCCCCTCGTGGAAGTTTAGAGCGGGCTCGTTGACCCGGCTCTCGCACCCAACCTACAATCAAACATCCCGTAAACACTGAATTCCCATGCCTTTACATCTCTACAACACGCTTTCGGGCAAGACCGAAGAGTTCCAGCCGATGGATGGCAAACGCGTCCGCATGTATGCCTGCGGACCGACTGTGTACGACTATGGTCACATCGGCAACTTCCGCACCTTCGTTGCGGTGGACGTGTTGCGCCGCTTTCTGCTGCAGAGCGGATACGAACTGCAACACGTGATGAACATTACCGACGTGGAAGACAAGATCATCCGCAACGCGGCGCGCGACGGCGTGACGGTGCAGCAATACACGGCGAAATATGAGAAAGCATTTCTCGACGATTGCAGCTTGATCTCGATTCAGCAGCCGACCATTTTGCGCGCCACCGAGTTCATTCCCAAGATGGGACATTTTATCCATCAACTGGAAGAGAAGGGATTCGCCTATCGCGCCGAGGACGGTTCGTATTACTTCCGCATCGCGAAGTTCCCCGGCTACGGCAAGCTCTCCAAGAAAGATTTTGCCGGGATGGAAGACGGCGCCCGCGTGGACGTGGACGAGTACGACAAAGACAGTGCCCGCGACTTCGCGCTGTGGAAGGCTCCGAAACCGGGCGAGGCATCGTGGGACACCGAGATTGGGCCGGGGCGGCCGGGCTGGCACATCGAGTGCTCGGTGATGGCGATGGATGCGCTTGGCGAGAGCTTCGATCTGCATGCGGGTGGCGAAGACCTTACGTTTCCGCACCACGAAAACGAAATCGCGCAGTCGGAAGCGCTGACCGGCAAAGAGTTCTCGCGCTTCTGGATGCACGTGCGCTTTCTGCTGGTGGAAGGCGAGAAGATGTCGAAGAGTCTTGGCAACTTCTTCACCTTGCGCGATCTGGTGCTCAAGGGGTACAAGCCTTCTTCGATTCGATTTTTGCTGGCCGCCGCGCCCTATCGCACGCAGTTGAACTTTACGTTTGACGGGTTACGGCAAGCGACGGCTTCTGTCGAGCGGCTGCGGAACTTCGAGGCTCGGCTGAAGAAGGAGCCGTTCCCTGCGGGCGATGCTGGCGAAGGCGCTATGCTCGCGGCGGAAGCCATCAAGGGAATGACCGCCGCACTTGATGATGACTTGAACGCTGCCGCCTTTCAGGGCGCGATCTTCGACATGCTGCGTAAGGCCAACAGCCTCGCCGATGCCGGTTCGTTGCACAGCGGTGACGTGCACGCACTGCTCGAAGCGATGCGGCGCTTTGACGAGATCTTCGCCGTACTGCATGACGACGACGCGCCGAAGATTCGTACCATCCACGAATGGGCGCAGGCCGAAGGCCGCATGGCAGAAGCCTCTCCGGAATTTTTGGAACTGGCCAACGCCAGCGCCATGAGCGATGCCGACGTGGAGGCCCGCGTCTCCGAACTCGACGCAGCCCGCAAAACGCGCGACTTCACCACGTCGGATCGCCTGCGCGCCGAACTGCTGGAAGCTGGAATTGTCGTGGAAAACACCAAAGATGGTGTGCGCTGGAAGCGCAAGTAGTCATCCCATCATGGTGCCACGAAGAAAACAACCTAGAAATTGTCGGGGCGGTTGGCTTGGCGGCTCAGCGGCAGAATCAGTCCACATGCTAAGCCCGCCAAAATTCCGCCGACGTGGGCTGAATTATCGGTTCGGGCCATAAAGTATCCCAGCACCAGATTGATTCCGGCAAAGCGCAGAATACTGCTCAGATACTGCTTGGTCACATACTCAGGCACGGGAAGTTTGCGCCAGTACAACGCCGCGATCAGTGCGCCAGCAATGCCGAAGATCGCACCGGAGGCGCCCACACTCAATCCGCCAGGATGAACCAGCAGGCTCGTCAGCCCCGCGCCCAGGCCGGTGACGACGTAAAGCACCAAGACTTTCATCTCTCCGAAAATCTGTTCCGCCAGCGGGCCCAGGTTCCACAAGCACCACATATTGAGCGCAATGTGCAAAATGCCGCCATGCTCGAACATATAGGTGAACAGTCGCCAGGGCTCGCCGCCCATTGTGGCAGGGCCGTAGTTGGCACCGAAACGCAGCAACGTCTCGCCATCGAAGTTGGTTGGCGAGCCTCCCGTCGCGACCATGGCGACAAACACCAGCACGTTGAGAGTGACGAGAAGCTTGGTAACGGTAATCATCTTGTTCAAGGAAGTCTTTCGCCTCGTGTTTCGCCGCGGGTCACGCGCGGGATAGAACACTAGAGTTTAGCCGATTTGCCGATTGCCGGAGGGCCAATCGCGTCAGTCTCCGGCGCTCTCCACCATCGCAAGCTCGCCCTCAGCCGAAGCCGTAGTCTGAACCGTTTCCACCTTGGCGCTGGTCACGGTTGCGACCGCGCTGATAATGATCGCACTGCCTGCAAGAATGTAGCCGTCAATGCGCTCGTGCAGAATGAGCCATCCCAAAAACACTGCCACCACCGGATTCACGTAGCAGTACGTTGTCACTTTGGAAACTGGCACGTGCTTCAACAGCCAGATGTACGCGGTGTAGCCCACCAGCGAGCCAAACGTCACCAGATAGAGAATCGCGGTCCAGCCCCTAGGGGTCCATTGAACGTGCTGGAAGTCGCCGAGCGGAATCGCGATCGCCAGATTCATCGCGCCTGCGAAGAGCATTTGCCAGCCGGTCGCGGTGAACGGATCAGCCTCCGTCTTAAAGCGCTTGGAAAGCACTGAACCCGTCGCCCAACTGGCCGACCCAAACAGAATTCCGAGCGAAGCCAGAAACTGCATGTGGCCGAGCTTTCCAATCGCCAACAGTTGAGGCCAAAGTAACACCACCACGCCGGCCAAGCCCAGCGCGAGTCCGACCTTGCCCCGTCCAGAAATCTTGTGCTCGCCGAGGATTAAATTGTCGAGCATTAGGAACCACAGCGGTGCAGCGGCCACCAGCAAAGACGCCAGCCCCGACGGCAGATAAGTTTCTCCCCAGGAGAGCGAGAGATTTCCGCCCACCAGAAGAAATCCGCCGACCATGGCAAAGATCGCCATACTGCGCAACGGGAACAGCAGACGCTTGCCTGTGATGGCGCAATACCCCAGTACCAGCATGCCCGAGATGCAAAAGCGCGTGGCGCACATCAGCGCCGGAGGAATATTCTCCACCGCGACCCGGATGCCCAGATAGGTGGAACCCCAAAAGACGTAGACTAGCCCGAAGCACAACGGAATCATCCAGCGATGTTGTTTTTGGGCGTGGGTCATAATAAGGAATGGCTCTAGGCTCTGAATTAAGTTTGATGAGCCGCAACGTTAGGTTGATTCATGCTCGGCTTGCGGTAGCGGTACGGACATTGATCTTTAGGATATCTCAACTGCAATCCTGCGCGTTTCGCTGACAAGATAGGGATTCTTCATGAAGCGGGTCTTGACCATCGTTGCCGTTCTGCTGTCCCTCGATGTAACGCTGCGCTCTCAGACGGCGACGTCCGGCGATAGTTGTCCACACACAGGTGAAGAGCTCGCTCGCCAGCTCGAAACTGCCAAAACCTGCGATTCTGCTGCAAGCCTACTGGAAAGGTGCGCATGGGGCTCGAGTGCGGACGCAAGCTTCGCCCCCATCGTGATCACAAAGTGCGAAAAGACAATCCTCCCAAAGCTCTCCCACTCTGGCTTCGATCATTATGCCGAGGAGATGCAGTTGTGCGCTTACCGCGAGGCCAGGGCCCAGGGAACGATGTCAATCTCGGCCGCAGCACTGTGCCAAGTGGAAACGGCGGTCGAGGCAGCAAAGTATCCTTCTCGGTATGAACGCCCTATGCCGCGCGCCAGCTTCGACTGTGGTCAAGCCAAAAGTCGTATGGAGAAGGCGATCTGTTCTGACAGGGCGCTCGGCAAGGCCGACATCATGCTCTCAAGGATTTATCAGCAAACGCTCCACGCTTTCGCGGGAACGGACACCGCGCCGTTGGTTGCCGACCAGCGACAGTGGCTAAAGGACATCCAGAAGTCATGCGGTTTCTCTTCGCTTCCGGCGGAAAAGGCACAACTGAGTTGCCTGCGCGCTTCGATGGAAGTTCGTTTCACCGCGATGGACGGCTGCTTCGCCGCTGCCGCCGAAGAAAATTGGGCCTCTTCGCGTTGTGTGGAGGCCATGCACGAGAAGCCCGACGACGAAGACGCTGCAGCGAGCCCATCTCTGGCGACCCCGAGGGCCAGCTTCGACTGCGAAGCGCCTACAACGGCACTTCAGATCGTGATTTGTGCTGACGCCCGGCTGGGCCAGTTGGATGTCGCCTTGGACAAGCTACGGAAAGCCAACCCTGACGCGACTGGGGATCTGGATGCGAGCCAGGAGAAATGGCTTCACTTTATCTCCCGGACCTGCCCCCTCGGTGCAGTCGGTGGCATACCGGACCTATATGCGCGTGGTTGCGTCCGCAGCGCACTAGAGACGCGCGTCCGGCAGCTTACGAGTTGCGTCACCGGCCCCTCCGACCAGCGAGTCCCCTGCCTAAATGACTTCCACCTGAGCCTGGATGAACTCGACCAGCGCTAGCGCCGCGTGGACGGAGCGCGGCACCTCCGCGCACTTTTAGGGGGTTACGGTAACGCCACAACCCGGCTATACTAGATAAGCCCGCAAAACTTATGTTCCGCAACCCTGCCAATTCGCATCTGCCGGAGTGCTGGCTGCACATGCTGGTATGCCCGCGCCGGTACCGCGCCGTGCTGCCCACCAGCACGCGCCCCTCGCTGTTTGGCTGCGACTAACACCTTCAAACCCTAGCGCCTGAAAGCTCAGCAATTTTGTCTTTGCGCCTGAGCGCGTATCTCCGCACGCTCCGGTGTGCCGCAGCATCACGAACAACCGATTTTCGGAGGAAACACCATGTCTACCACTCTCACGCCTACCATGCCCACTCAGTCCAAGGCTCGCCCCGTCCTTAAGACAGCGCTGCCCGGCCCCAACGCCCGCCGTGTTCTCGCCGGCGACGACAAGTACATTTCGCCCTCCTACACCCGCTCCTATCCGCTGGTGGCAAAACGTGGACGCGGCATTGTGGTCGAGGACGTAGACGGCAACGAATTCTTCGACTTTTCTTCGGGCATCGCCGTGACCTCGACCGGACACTGCCATCCGGAAGTGGTTGCTGCGATCCAGAAGCAGGCCGCTGAACTGATTCACATGTCGGGTACCGACTTTTATTACGAAAGCATGGTCACGCTCTCCGAGCGGCTGTCGGCGATTCTGCCTATGGCAGGCCCGCACAAGTTTTACTTTGGCAACAGCGGCGCGGAAGCCGTTGAATGCGCGCTCAAACTCGCTCGTTACCACAGCGGGCGCCCTAACATCATCGCCTTCCTTGGAGCATTCCACGGACGCACCATGGGCGCAGTCTCGCTTACCGCCAGCAAGCCGCAGCAGAAGCGCCGCTTTGGCCCGCTGATGGGCGGCGTTACGCACGTGCGCTATCCCGATGTGTATCGCGGCTGCACTGGCGGGGTGCATAACGCTGAAGCATTTGCGCTGGGCTGTGCCAGCTACATTGAGGACAAACTGTTCCGTACTATTCTTCCGCCGGAAGAAGTCGCGGCGATATTCATCGAGCCGGTGCAAGGCGAGGGCGGCTACGTCGCTGCGCCTGCGGTGTTTATGCAAGAACTGCGCCGCATCTGCGACCGTCACGGCATTCTGCTGGTGGCCGACGAAGTGCAGTCTGGCGTAGGCCGTACCGGCAAGTGGTGGGCGATTGAGCACTCGAACGTTGAGCCTGACATTGTTTGCATGGCCAAGGGCATTGCCTCGGGCATGCCGCTGGGCATTACCGCCAGTCGCGCCGGCATTATGGACTGGGTGCCCGGCTCGCACGCTTCGACTTTTGGCGGCAATCCGGTGTGCATCGCCGCGGCGCTGGCTACGCTCGATATTCTGGAGCGCGAAGGCAAGAACAACGCTGCCGTGGTGGGGGCGCACATGCTCAACCGCATGAAGCGCTGGACGGAGACGCATCCTATGGTCGGCGATGTGCGCGGCCTCGGCCTGATGATCGGCGTGGAGCTCGTCAACGACAAGCTGACCAAGACTCGTGCGCATGACGAGCGCGATCGCGTGGTCGAGCTGGCGTTTGAGCGCGGCATCCTGTTCCTGGGATGCGGCGAAAACACCGTCCGCATCGCTCCGTCGCTACTGGTGACGCAGGACGAAGCCGATTGCGCCATGGACGTGCTCGAAGAGTGCATCGCACTGGTGGAGAAAGACGGCGTGAACGCGGGGCGCAAGTAAGCATGGGCGTGAGTCTTACAGGCAAAGTAGTGGCCATCCATATCGCACCGGTTCCGCACGGCGAAACTCAGCCGGCGGAATCGGTGCGGGCCATTGCTGGCGTCGGACTCGAAGGCGACCACCACACCCGCAAACCCAAACCCGGCGCGGGCCGCGAACTTACTCTGATTGAAACCGAATCGCTCGCTGCCTTCGAGCGCGAGTATGGCATCACGCTCAGCGCCCGCGATTCGCGGCGCAACCTCGCCACCGAAGGTGTGGCGCTGAATCACCTAGTAGGCCGCGAGTTCACCATTGGCGACGTCCGCGCCATCGGCATCGAACTCTGCGAGCCTTGTGGCCACCTCGCCAAGCTAACCGGCACGAAGGTCAAGCCGGGACTAACGCATCGTGGCGGCCTGCGTGCCGAGATACTACGGGGCGGCACCATCCGGTGCGGCGCGACAGTCGAAGCCCTGCCGCTTGCCGATTCGGGAACCCACCACTAACCCACTGGTGACTGCATGAATTCTAGCCGCCTGTGCGATGCCAGTTCATGTGCGGCCCTTACTCCGAGCCCATCTACCGGCGTGTATACGTCCCCACTCAAGCCAACACCGGGCTTGAATGGGCCACCCGCCTAAGAGCGGAGATACTGCTGGGCGGAACGATTCGCCGCGGCGACAAGCTCACGTGCTAAATTTTTTCAGCATCTGGCGCAGCTCGTCTATCACCAGTGGAATCGTTGACCGGATCTCAGCTAGCAGCGTTTCGAGCTCCATGCTACCGATTGTCGGGTGAAGCCCTGAGTCAACGACGTCACGCCAAGCGTCGATTTGGCGGTAGAGATTCGTCAACCGCTTCCTCATATCCTCATTGAGTTCAACAGCGTCGCGATTGCTTCGCTGACGTGCCCCCAGGAAACTCAACCACATAAAGCTGGAGTTCTCTCGTAATCTGAACGGGAGGGCGAAGCATGAAGAAGAGCCGGTACACGGAAGAGCAGATTATCGGGATACTGAAGCAGCACGAGGCCGGGGTGAAGAC
>JBBROM010000017.1:0-78273 GCA_038229415.1 Terriglobales bacterium | reverse complement strand
GACAAACAACACGGGGCATGGAGAAGTGGAAACCGCTACGCGCTTCCCACTTCTCCACACCCCCGACGGCGGCTGCGTGAACTCAGAAATAGCTGCGTTACACTAACTCATTCAATGGCACAGAAGATCGGGCACTCCACTCGCCGTCCGCGTGGACTGCTCGCAGCAGCCCAGCAGCCGGTGGTATAGCGGATCGGGCATTTATCGGCATGTGCGGATCGTCGTCACAGAACCTCTTCATGTTGCTCCTTGGGGCGTCTTCGTCAGTACTCCCGAAGCCACCAGCACGAGTGCGACGGTTGTCATCCGCACCCAGGTGCAAAACGACTCTGCGGGATCAACCGATGCATCGGTGACGACAACGCTATTCTCAGCAGCAGGAAAAGCGGTCGCTAAAGATCAGTCGCAATTGCAGGTTGCGGCCGGAAATCACGAGGAAGTCAGCCAGAAGATTGCGCTAGCAAACCCAAAGCTTTGGTCTCCGGAAACTCCTGTACTGTACCGGGCAGTCACCGAGATCGTTCAAGGCGGCAAAGTAATTGACTGCGTCGAGACCAGGTTCGGCGTGCGATCTCTCGCGTGGTCGGTAGACAAAGGCCTGCTGCTCAACGGCCAATCCATCAAGCTCGTTGGCGGCAGCGTGCATCATGACAACGGGCCGCTCGGATCCGCCGCCTTTGATCGGGCTGAGGAACGCAGGGTCGAACTCCTCAAGGGGCTGGCTTCAATGCGGTGCGCACTGCGCACAACCCGCCGTCCCCCGCCTTTCTGGACGCCTGTGACCGCCTCGGCCTCCTGGTATTGGATGAGCCCTTCGACGTCTGGAAAAAGAGCAAGGTAAAGTACGACTACGCGCAATTCTTCGACGAATGGTGGCAGCGCGATGTTGATTCCATGGTGCTTCGCGACCGCAATCATCCCTCTATCATTTTTTGGGGCATTGGCAACGAAATTCCCGAGGCGTGGACCCCTGCGGGCGCACCCATCGCTAAGCAACTCGCGGCCCGCGTCCGTTCACTCGACGCCACCAGGCCCGTGACCGAAGCATTTCCCGGTGCCACCTATACGCCGAGCATCGACGCCGTGATGGCTGAGCTCGACGTTTCCGGCTACAACTACAACATCAAGCAAAATCAGGCCAAGGATCACGAGCGCGTGCCAAACCGCATCATGATGACCACCGAATCGGTGCCAAGCGCCGCGTTCGACAACTGGAAGGTGACTCACGAACACCCTTACGTCCTCGGGGAATTTGTGTGGACAGCGATGGACTACCTCGGAGAATCCGGACTTGGAAGCTGGGCGTATGTCGCTCCGGAAAAGGCCGCGCTGGCGACGCAAGCCATCACCATGATGAACCAGATGATGGCTAACATGGGGGCCGACGGGAAGGATCCCTTCGAAGCAATTCAGCAGCAGCAACAGCAGGCACAACTGAATGCGCAACCGAACACTCAGCCAAATTTCCAACCAAACGCCCAGCCGAATCCCGCCGCCGAAATCATGAGCCTGATGGCTCCCGGCTTTCCCTGGCATGCCGCAAGTTCAGGCGACCTGGACCTCACCAGCTACCGCAAGCCGCAGTCGTATTATCGGGACATCTTGTGGAACGGTGGAAGCCGCGTCTTCGCGACCGTGCGCCTGCCCGAACCGGAAGGCAAGAAGATTGTTGCCATCGGCTGGAGCGTTTACCCAACCCTGCCCAGTTGGACTTGGCCCGGTAACGAAGGCAAGCAGATGCAAGTCGAGGTGTACGCTGGCACCGAAAAGGTGCGGCTCTATCTGAATGACAAACTGGTTGGCGAGATGCCGACGACCGTTGAACAGGAGCGTAGAGCGCTCTTCAGCATTCCTTATGCTCCGGGCACACTGAAGGCCGTCGGAGTCAACGGCGATCACGAAGTCGCGACGAGTGTGTTGCAGACCGCCGGAGATCCGGTAAAACTTCGCCTTACGGCTGATCGGGCCGTCCTCCAAGCAAGCGGCGAGGATCTCTCCTTCGTCACGGTGGAAGCAGTAGACGCAGAAGGACGACTTAATCCCAATACAGCCGCTGAGCTACAGTTCGCAATCAAGGGGCCCGGGACAATCATTGCGTTAGGCAATGGAGATGGAGCGAGCAAGGAGTCGTATCAGGGCGATCACCTGTCACTCTTCCATGGACGAGCGCTCGTTGTCGTGCGGACGTCCAGAACGCCGGGGGAGATTAGATTGAAAGCCAACGCGCCGGGCATGTCGGCGGGTGAGGTGACAATTCGAACTGAGCAGGGAAGTCCAAGAGCGGAGTTGCGATAGTCTGCAAATGCAATTGGCGTAGTAGTAAGCGATTCAAGTCGGTATAACGACAGGGTTCACGAATCCTGGGTACCAGCCGCGCAGGAGGAAATGATGAAAACGACTTGAGAGGATGTGCTTATACGAAGGAGCGTTAATCGGGAGAGTCATGATCGCTGGTATCCCATGCGCGCTCAGGAGAAGGCACCAGACATTCCGTGTCGTGGTCAAATAGACGAACGCCCCTCTCTTATCAGCGTTAGTGATTCTTTCCCCAACGGTCTGCAGTCGTTTCCACCGAGGCGGTAACGCTAAGTCTGCTTGGGAGGGCATGCTGTTTGGGGGCAAATCCCTCCTCGATCAGTCTTCTTCAATTCCTCGCGTTTTGCCAAGATAAAACGCACATTCATCGCAAGACTTGACCGCGATTGGCCGACGGACGCGCCTTGTGTTAACGTGGATGGCCTGATGGCATCTTCAGAACAAGCAGAGTGTGTCCAGGCCAGATCGTGCCACAGAATGAATGCTGTTTAGGGAGATTGCCTTGCGCCATGCTCGAGTAGCTCTGTTCGCCTTTCTGTTCTTGCCGTTTTTCACAACTTTCAACGCCGCTCAGGATCATCCAGCTACAGATCCTTCGCTTCCGCCGCCGCCGCACGAGAAGCAAATCCACCTCAAGCACCTTCTGGTGATTGGCCAGACCAAGGGATGGGAGCACGATTCGATTTCCGATGCGATGGTTGCGATCTATGCCATGGGCCGTGAGAGCGGTCTCTGGGACGCCACGTTGCGGACGGATGTAGAGCTAATCACCAAGAGCAAGCTGGAACGAAATGCGAAAAACCTGGATTATTTCGATGCCTTGGTCTTCGTGAGCACAACCGGTGAACTCGACCTCGACGATACTCAGAAGAAAGACATGCTGACATTTATCAAGGACGATGGTAAGGGTTTTGTTGGCGTTCACGCCGCTCTTGATACGAATTACAAATGGCCAGAATACGGAGAGCTGACCGGCGGATGGTTCGATCAGCATCCATGGGGCACATTCAACGCGCCGATCATCAACGAAGACCCAAATTTTCCTGCAGTTCGTCACTTTCCGAAAGCGTTCTTGAAGTATGACGAAATTTATCAACCCAAAGAGTGGTCGCGCGAGAAGGTCAACGTTCTGCTGAGCCTCGATCCGACCAAGCTGAACTACGCGGACAACCCACGTATCCATAGAACCGACCACGATTTCGCTGTCGCGTGGGACAAAATGTATGGCAATGGGCGCGTTTTCTATTCGACGCTCGGCCACACCCCGGAAGCCTGGAGCGATCCCGATATCCGCAAGATGTATTTTGAAGCGATCAAATGGGTGCTGGGCATGACGGAGGGCAGCACGACGCCTCATCCCCGGCCTTAAGCAGCGGCCGACGCGCGCCAGCTATGCTTTTGCCACACATGACACGCAGAGAGGTGACTGGCCCAATGAATGTTCTTCGATCTACCTTGGCATGGAGTTTGCAATTGTCGGTGCTTTTTCTTCTTACGCTACTGAGCTCCGTAATTTCTCAGGCGCAAAGCGTACCGGCTGCCAAGAGGGCTGAACCCGCTGCTACACCTGCCAGCAAGTCATATCCCCCGGCGCTCGTCGAGAGCGGAGCCACCGCGTTTCAACAAAGCTGTGCTTTTTGTCATGGCAAGGATGCAGGCGGCGGAGAAAAGGGGCCAGACCTCACGCGATCAAAGCTAGTCACGGAAGACGTGGATGGAGACAAGATCGGGCCCATTGTGCGCATTGGACGCCCGGAGAAAGGTATGCCTCCGTTCGATTTCGCCGGACCCAAGATGGCAAGCCTGACGGCATTTATACATACGCAGCAGAACATCGCGCTCTCCAGAAAAGGCGGACGCCGAGGTGTGGATGTTGCGGATCTTCAAACCGGGAATGTCGAGGCTGGCAAGCAGTATTTCAACGGAGCCGGGCGATGTGCATCCTGCCATTCCCCCACCGGAAATCTTGCTGGCGTCGCATCGCGTTTCGAGGGCCTCGCTCTTGAACAACAGATGCTGTATCCCAGGAATGCGAAGTCTAAAGTGACCATAGCTAGCGGCGGGCAAACCATCACGGGCACCCTAGCATATCTTGATGAGTTTACAGTTGGACTGATTGATCCTGCGGGCATGTATCGTTCCTGGAGGATCGCCGATATTCAGTACAAGGTGGACGCGCCAGTGAATGCTCATGTTGAGCAGTTCAGCGCCTACACAGATGCCGACATCCACAATTTGATAGCGTATTTGCAAACACTGCGCTAATTACTTTAGCTCCGTCTAAGTACGTCGAGAGGTCTCGATTGATATGAAGTCATGGAAGACTACATTCCTTCTTGGGTGTGCACTGATGGCGACGCAATCTTCCATCGCCATTCATGCGCAAGAAGTAAACACACAAACGCTACTACATCCACCAGCCGATAGTTGGCCCGGCTATCATGGCGACTATTCGGGTAGACGTCATAGTGCGCTTACCCAGATCACTCCGCAAAATGTGAAAAATCTGTCCCTCGCGTGGGCCTTCCAAACCAGTCAGACTGCGGACATCAAGTCTTCGCCGCTATTAGTAGATGGTATTTTGTACTTTACTGCTCCTGACAATATTTGGGCCGTGGACGCTCTTTCCGGCCACCAAATCTGGCGCTACACTTATCCTTCGAATCAGGGTTTGCACATCGGCCAGCGCGGCGTTGGTATATATAAGGGATATCTCTTCTTCCTGACCCCTGATGCGTATCTTCTATCTCTCAACGCTAAAGATGGAACCGTTCGCTGGAAAGTGATGATTGCGGATGCCACCAAGGGTTATTGGGCTAGCATGGCGCCGCTTATCGTTAGGAACCATGTGCTAGTCGGTGTTTCCGGCGACTTTGATAACTTAAGCGGCTTGATCAAAGCGATTAATCCTGAGACCGGCAAGGTTCAATGGCAGTGGAACTCCACCCCTCCTGCCGGAACTCCCAACAGCACGACGGGTGGCATGACGTGGATGACAGGGACTTACGACCCAGACCTAAACCTTGTTTACTGGGGGACCGGAAACCCGACCCCGGTTCTGAGTGCGGCAACGCGGCCCGGTGATGATCTCTACACTTGCAGTATCGTCGCCCTCAATCCGGATAATGGCAAACTGGTGTGGTCTTTCCAGCCTTCGCCGCACGATACCCACGACTGGGATGCGGTTGAGACTCCCGTGCTGGTGGATGCAGACTTCCACGGGGATCCGAAGAAGATGCTGATGCAGACTTCGCGCAACGGCTACTTCTTCGTTCTTGACCGTACCAATGGGAAGAGTCTGTTGACGGTTCCCTTTGGCCCAGTGAACTGGGCGCTGGGAGTGGACGCACAAGGCCGTCCCATTCCGAATCCGGCCAAGGATCCCGCGCCCGATGGCCGCCTGATTGCTCCCGACGAAGGCGGCATGACCAACTTTCGTTCCCCCAGCTTCGACACCAAGAATGGGCTATTTATTGTCACCGCCCACCCCAGTTATAGCATCTACTTTTCCAAACCAGCGGATGGAGTCTATGGGTGGGCAGGAGCAGACTACAGTGTCTGGAGTAAAGGCGTGGTCGAGGCCATTGACTACCAGACGGGAAAGTTCCGTTGGAGCCATGAACTCGGGCCTGAGTCGGGTGCGGGGGTGCTGACGACGGATTCAGGGCTCACCTTCACCGGCGATGGCCACGGCAACTTTCTCGCGCTCGATTCCAATGATGGCAAAACCCTTTGGCACGCTGGCTCCGGTTCGCACATCCAGAGTTCGCCCATCACTTACCAACTGAACGGCCGCCAATACGTGCTGACAAGCAGCGGTAGTGTGTTGTTCGCATGGGCGCTTCCAGAATCGCAATAGGAAGAAACGCCACCGACAAAAGCGTGTGAAGGGGCTGATGGCGAGTTAACCGCCAGCCCCACACAATTTTTCGCGGTTAGCTGGCCCACTGAAATACCGAGTACGACCGTGGCGGCAGTTCCAGCGTGATCCGCCCTGATGCGGTAGAACCCTTCTCGGCAGCTCGCGGAGCCACCCGCTGCGGTGCCTCAAAGCTGTTCACTGCCTTCAGGTCATCGCCAGTCAGCACCCAAGACTCAAGCAACCGCGCACCCGATGCGCCCTCCCAATTCACTTCAACCTGATGCGCCTTTGACAGGTCGCGATTGAGCGCAAAAATCGCTGTCTTGCCATCGTCGGGGTTGAACACCCCAACCACATCGAGATGCGGAACCTGTCCCATCCCCGCAACTTCATATGTGGTCGGCGATTCCACGCGAACGTCCAGAACCACGCCCTTGGCATACTGTAGGCCCCAGTTATACGGATAGAAGATCGTCTGCTGGAACAAGCCGTTGGCATTCGTCATGATCGGCGCGATCACGTTGATCAACTGTGCCAGGCAAGCCAGCTTCACGCGGTCCGCATGACGCAACAGGCTGTTCACCAGTCCACCCACCAGCAACGCATCTTCCAGGTTGTAGATTTCTTCCAGTAAGTGCGGAGCTTCCCCGCGATGCCCATTCTCCGCATCGCCACTGCGCGCGCGATACCACACATTCCACTCGTCAAACGACAGCCAAAGCTTTTTGGGCGAACGCTTGTGGCCCCGCACCATGTCGCAGACAGCCAGAGTCTCCTCGATCTGGCGATCCATAGTCAAGTTCAATGCCAAATACTTTGCGCTGTCGGTTCCGGTCTCCGCTGGAGTGTTTCCAAAGTAGCGATGCAAGGAAAGTCCGTCCACATACTCGTAGCACTGCTCCAGCACCTCGCGATCCCATTCCAGATAAGTAGGCATCAAGGGCCCGCTCGAGCCGCACGCGATCAGCTTCAGCGAAGGATCTACCAGCCGCATCTGCCGCGCGGCGTCGGCAGCCTTGTAGCCGTACTCCTGAGCCGTCATGTGCCCGATCTGCCAAGAGCCATCCATCTCGTTACCCAGGCACCAGTTCTTGACGTTGTAAGGCTCGGCAACGCCATGCTTGCGACGCAGGTCGCTCCAGCGTGTGCCTTGCGAAACATTGCAATACTCCACCAGCGCAGCCGCTTGTTCCGCTGTGCCTGTGCCCAAATTCAGGCCCATCAGCGGCTTGGTTCCGACTTCTGCGCACCACGTCATAAATTCATTGGTGCCAAACTGATTCGTGTTAAGCGTGTTCCACGCCTTGTCTAGCACCCGCGGACGACCCTGCTTGGGGCCGACGCCGTCCAGCCAGTTGTACCCTGAAACGAAGTTGCCGCCAGGGTAACGAATGATGGGCACCCCCATGTCGCGAACTTCCTTCATCACATCCATGCGAAAGCCGTTGGCATCCGACAGCTTCGACCCCGGATCGTAAATCCCCTCATAAATCGCGCGGCCCAAATGCTCTAAAAAGGAGCCGAACAAGTTCCGGTCAATCGGGCCAATGGTGCGGCGGGTATCCACGTAAGCGCGCGCCACTGCCGAAGCGGGTGCGCTAGAAGTCTGCCCCCACAGCGGAATGCTAACCAAAGAACCTGCCGTGCAGGCCAGACCAACGCCAGCGGTTTGGCGCAAAAAGCGCCGCCTAGAAGTGGAAGCCATGTCGTTTGTGAACCCCCGAGTGTGCAAAGCTACCATACGGTAACGTTAACTTCAACTCCCCTAACCTTCTCCGCGGGCAGCACACTGCCAATCACCCGCAGTGGTCCCGCGTAGCCACTCAGCCGCGCCACTTTGGGAGCCGCGCGTCTCTCTACTTTGCGACTGGCCCGGGGTAATGGGTCAATTTTAAAGTCAACCTGTTAAGA
The DNA here is from genome assembly GCA_038229415.1 of Terriglobales bacterium. Lineage (GTDB taxonomy): Bacteria > Acidobacteriota > Terriglobia > Terriglobales > Acidobacteriaceae > JANXUR01. Next base: position 70,184 of record JBBROM010000017.1, on the reverse strand, counting down.
GTGTCATCTTGAGCGCAACCGTGAGAATCCCGCCCAGCGGGATTCTCACGGTGAAGTCGAAAGACCCCTACCGAGCTCGCGCCACCCGCCTGGCCTGGATATCTCGCCCCGAATCCGGGCATGGGAACGCCAAACGCAAGCCTTATTGCCGAAAACCACTCGCCGGTGGAGTTGCGTGCTTCAAACTGACCCACTACTGGCCCGGGAAAATGGTTGCATTCATTCGCAAAAGCGCGCAAAATTCTGTGGCACAGTCACGGCGGAGGAAAATGCCAATTTATCTGGCCTCAAAAAATGTCGCCTCGTTCATGATTCCATCTTCGCCACGAAATCAACTTGTTGCCCACGAGAGCGCGATCCGCCTTGTGATCTGCGTTTCCGCTGTTTACTCTGCGACTACCAACGCAGGAATTGGAGCCTCGTTATGAATTCGCTACGCAGTCTGATCGCTGCAATTCTATGTGTGCTGTTGTCCCCTTTGCCAGCCGTGTGCGCTCCCGCTGATTCCGCGCAGCGCGCTGGCGAAATCAAGGCGCTCATTCCCGCCGCAACTCGTAACGCCCAAACCGCTCAGGCGAAAGACGCCTTGGCCTGGAACGACCTGCTACAGACCGGCCCCAGCGGCCGTATCCGTGCTGGCTTGCTGGATGGTTCGATTCTGAGTCTGGGGTCGAGCAGCGAATTGCGCGTGGTGCAGCACGACTCGGCATCGCAGCAGACAGTCCTCGAAATGAATCTTGGCAAGCTACGCAGCAAAGTCGTGAAAATAACTCGGCCTGACGGCAAATTTCAGGTGAAGACGCCGAACGCTGTCATCGGTGTGATCGGCACCGACTTTTTTGTTTCGTACGAAGGCGAGCGCACCACGGTGATTTGCTACGCGGGTAAAGTCACCGTGACGGCACTGGGTAATGCCAAGGTCAATAGCAACAGTCAGTCCGCAAACTCTGCCCCGGTCGTCCCCGTCATTCTCAACGCCGGGCAGATGGTTGTCATCAGTAACGATGTTCCTCCGAGCGCCTTGCACGCAGATTCGACACCCACGGCTATGTCCTCTGCGAGCCTGACCGATACTGACGTGCCTATGCCTCGGCCTCCCGTCGTAAGCCACACCTTGGCCAACCTGCTGATTGTGGGGATTCCGCTGGTGGTGGCTGGCGTCGTGATCGGCGTGGTCAGCGCCAAGGGTAGTACCACGCTGCCTTGTGTAATCAATCCGAAGACGAAGCAGTGCGGATAGTGGGCGGGAATCTGGTTAGGAAAGTAGAAGGATCGTCCGCAGTGAGTGGGATTTCCAATTACTACTCATTCGCCTTTTGGATGAACTCAGCGACCAATGCTTGCAAATGAAGCGTGCACTCAATCGCTTGCAGTCATGGACAGCTCGTATATCAACCTTTCAGGTTGATATCGCCTTGGCCGTGCTGGTCACAGCAGCCGGGCTAATTTCTTTTGCATTCACTGGCCTGGGCACTGCTTCTCACTCCAGCTTCGAGTTCCTGCAGAACGTTGAGTTGCGTACACTGGACGCCCGTTTTGCTCTTCGGGGCGAGCGGCCCCATGATGACCGTATCGTCATCGTGGATGTAGACGAGAAGACGCTGCAGGGCATCGGTGCCTTTCCACTACCGCGCAGCGCCTACGCTCATCTGATTAACCGCCTTTCGACTGGCCCAGCCAGTGTTGTAGCTTTCGACTTCACTTTCCCCGGTCCAGAGAGCAATGCTGCAAAGCCAGCACTGCAGCGGCTGCAGCAAGACCTTCATTTCCCCCCTGGTTCTCGGGCAGCGCGGCGAATTCTCGACCTGGAAGTAGCCAGCGACCAAGATGCGCAGTTCGCAACCGCCCTCAAACAATCGGGCAACATCGTGCTCGGTCACATTTTTCTCGACCATGAACGAGGACTGCAGGCAGACCCAAAGCTCGCCGAAGCCTACTTCAACATCGTGTGGGCCAAGGCATTTCCGCAAGTGCTCAAGGTCAAGCCACGAGACGGCCACGATTTTGATATGAGCCAGGCATGGATCAGCAACGGCGGCACCGTGGCGACTGACGTAGAAGCTAACATTCCACAACTGGCGGAAGCCGCAGGCTCCTACGGGTTCCTCGATATTAACCCCGACCCTGATGGAACCCTACGGCACGCGCTCCTCATTTTGCGCTATCAGGATCAGGACTTCTTTCCGTCGTTAGCGGTGCAGTGTGTGCGTGATTACGAAAAGCTGCCGGATAGCGACGTTGCCGCCTATATTTCCGCGACTGGCCTGGAGCGCATTCAACTAGGCGCACGTTCCTTGCAGCCTTCGCGCGACGGCTCCGCTCTCATCAACTATGTGGGGCCCTATCGCACCTATACCCACTATTCGATGTTAGATGTATTGCAGGGGTCTATTCCCGCCTCAGCGTTTCATGACAAGATCGTCCTGGTCGGCGGCACTGCCAAAGGCTTGGGCGATATTCGTAACACTCCGTTTCAGGGCATTGGCTCGCCCTACATGGGGGTGGAGGTTCACGCCAACATCATTGATAACCTGCTTCATCGTGACGAGCCGCATCGCACCTTTCTGACGCGAGGCGTGATGGAAGAAGCTACCGATGCTGGCTTCATCCTACTGTTTGGCCTGGGATTTGGAGTGATGTTTGGCCGCCTTCAGCCACGAGATTCCAGTATTTCCTTGCTACTGGCGCTCGTGATATTTGCAGTCGCGGTGTATCTCAGCTTTAGCTACTACGGCCGTTGGCTTGGCGTCGTAGTGCCAGCAGGTACGCTCGTTCTCAACTATGCGGCCCTTACCAGTTATCGCATGATCTTCGAAGAGCGTGAAAAGCGCCGCATACGGAAAACATTTTCGCAGTATCTATCACCGGATGTAATTACATTGATTGAGCGGGATCCCGAGCGGTATATCCGTCCCGGTGGCGAAGAGAAAGAGCTTAGCGTCCTGTTTAGCGATATTCGCGGCTTTACCAGTATATCGGAAGGTTTGTCGCCCGATGAATTAGTACGCCTGCTCAATGAATATCTTGGCGAGATGACAGAAGTGCTATTCCGGCACTCCGGCACTCTCGATAAGTATATCGGTGACGCTGTTATGGCGTTTTGGGGATCGCCTTACCCGCAGGCAGACCATGCGCTCCGCGCATGCCGATGTGCACTGGAGATGCAAGCTCGTCTGGTTGTACTAAATCAGAAATGGCGCGGGGAAGGCCGCCCACCGTTAACGATAGGCGTCGGCATAAATACAGGTATGGTCAACGTGGGTAATATGGGCTCCGCCCATAGGCTGGCCTGGACCGTGATGGGCGATAACGTAAATCTAGCCTCGCGGCTGGAGGGCATCACCAAGCAGTATCATGCTGGTATCATTATAAGTGACGCGACTTACCAGCAGGTTCACGAAGAGTTTGTATGTCGCGAATTAGATAAAATTCGCGTCATTGGCCGTGGCGTACCAGTCACTCTTTACGAACTCAGAGGGTGCCATGGGGATAAGTCGGCAGAGGACGCGATTGTTGTGGAATACAGTCATGCCATGGAGGCCTATCTGAATCAGGATTGGCGAGAAGCGACCACACGGTTCAGCCAGCTTCTCACTAAGTATCCGGGCGATGGCCCTTCCCAGATTCTCTGGAAACGCTGCAAGGAGTTCGGCGAAAACCCGCCAAAGCCAGACTGGGATGGGGTTTACCAGATGAGTAGCAAATAATTAGATTTGAAACATCCCAGCCGTTTGTAAGCAGAATTCTCGCGTATGGGCACTAATCCGTCGGGTTGCGCGGGAACTTCAAGTAGGGTAATCGTACCTCACGAATCGTAACTTGATCCGCCCGGATCGCCGCCGCAGCCTCGAATCCTTTGGCCCCAGCCGAAGTAACAAAATCGTCCTGATCCACTCCATCCCCGCTGACTCCCAGCCCGCCTACCAAAACGCCATTCTTGTACAGGGGCAGGCTTCCCGGAAAAAACACAATACCACTTTGATGGGGGAGATTCCCGCTGCCTTGTGTACAGGGGTTAGCCGTATCACTAACAAACAGGTTGTAGAACGGCCCCGGCGAAGAACCATCAATTCCCGAGGGGAACAGCGGCTGCGCTCCAAAACTTATCGTACGGTTAGTAACCGCTGTTCCCAGCGGCACTCCCGGCAGATCCACATAGCCTTGCTGGCTGAACCAGATAACATTGCGCGCTTTAGTGGCCGCCACGTCAAGACTGAAGACAGTGCCATCCGCCATGCGATATAGCCCCAGCATAGTCCCGTCCAAGTCAGAAACCGCAATGCTCATCCGAGTTCGCGAACCTTGCGGCAAGCGAATCACCGCACGAGTAAGATTAGCCTCGGCAACCGCATTGTTGATGATCGAAGTAACCTCGGCTTTGGTCAAGCCAACGCCGTCGCGCGAAGCAATGAGTGTACCCTCTGGCGGAAGAGCGCCGGCGAATGGCCCTATGTCATACGTGCCAGTAGCGTTGCCAGCCGTAAGTCCTGCGGGCAAAGTCGTTTGGTTCACGAATGGCAGCGAGATGCCTCCGATGACGACTACGCCAGGAGGCGGAAGCTGTGCCACCGAGGGTAGAAAACCCGACGCAGTTGCGCCGGCAAAGGCGGCGAACTCGGCAACGTCGTCTCGAGTGCTCACTGCGCCCACGCCACCTACCAGCAGCCCATTCTTGAACAAGGGCACGCCACCCGGATTCACCGCATTGGGGTCATCGTCGAGCAGGTTGGCCTTACCCGTGATGATGCCCAGGCCCGGCGTCACGCCATCCAGCAGCCGGGCAGGAGAAAAGCCCAAGGATGGCAGTGTCGAGTCCAGATCGCATCCGCGGTTCGTGGTTTCAATGCCGTAGAGGTCCGCGCTGGGCGTGTTCGCGATCCCCGGCGGAAAGTGGATTCCACTGATAAAGCGCACCGTGCGCGAGCTGAGGGGCGCCTGATTGTTGCTGAACAACGCCGCAGTCCGTGCCAACGCCACTGCGAGTTCTTTACTGTCAACCGTGTTTCCGAAATTCCCTATGCCCGTCGCGGGCGAGCTCGCATTGTGAAACACTGCCAGCACCTTGCCGCTGCGATCAGTAACGGCAATCACCAGAGGCGCGTCCACAGATTGCGCGACGTTCGCCAAGACCGTGGAAACATCGGTAGCGGTGAGGAAAGCAGACGGAGTGGGATCCGGGTTCGGAGGCACTGGTGAGGATCCCCCACCGCACGACACATTGCACAACAACAAGCTCAGTGCGAGTGCCGCCAGCGTCACCGGCTTGCGGGAACAAACCCCAAACCTCTGCCGCCATTTACCTGTCCACGCCCGGTCTACCGTAGAGTTGGTCACAATCCCCCGTTACGGCTAAACGATATCGCGAGTCTGACAACGACGCAAGCGCATAGCGATGCTTCGCCACGAATCTGTTTGGAGTGGCTCGAAGATGGCACGGGAGAGCAGCCCCTGACAGCCGAAGTTCGCCTCGGCGCTTTCAAGGCAGGCACCGAACCGCGGAAACCTATTTTTCCTTGTTTCAGCGTTCCGGTTGTGATAACTAGGATGAGCAGTGAATTGCCTTCAGCAAGGTGCGATGCGCGCAGCGCGAGACCGTGAGCGGGCGCAATTGCGCCCCCCGTGTCATCGCGCGTGGCTTCAAGCCACCTTCTTTGTGATCGCTACGGGCCTCGCCTTCTCGCAGGAGTCCACGCCCCGATCCAGCGGTGAGATGCAACAGATTCCAATCACCACGCGCCGCTTGCCGGGCAAATCCGCCGAAACCAAGGCGATTTTTTTCGCAGAAGTGCGCGACTCGCGCGGGAGGCCAGTGCCTGCTGCGCGGCTGGAGCTGTCTGGAATTCAGAACCCTTCCCCTACCTGCCCCGCCGAGGCATGCAGCTCCGACGTCGAAGGGTTAATCCGAATCCGAAATATTCCGGCGGGCAGTTACGACCTAGTGCTCGCCAAGGAGGGGTACGAACCCTACCACTTCGCCCGAGTCACTTTGTCAGGCGCGGCCATCACCATGCTCCGAGTCACGCTCTCGCAAATCAATTCGCAAGCTGCGGAGAGCAAAGGCCCCGATGGCGTTCCCGGAACAAAATCTGTTCCAGCTGCCGAGCCTCCAACGGTGTACCCAGGGTTAAGGCAGTCGGCTCCTGCCATCGAACCGCCCGCCATCGAGGCGATTCCTCCCGATAGCGCAAATTTTGCCGGCGAACCCAACCGTTGGACCATCGCCTTGCCCGACTGGCGTCGCTATGAGAATGAAGGTGCAACGCCCTACGTCAAGGGGCACTGGTATGACCCTTACAACCGCAACAAGTTCAAGGGTGACTATCCGATCTTTGGCCAGCGCTGGTTTCTCAACTTTACCGGCACCAGTGACACCGAGTTTGATGGCCGACGCTTGCCAGTGCCAAGCAACGTAGCGGCGGAAAATGCTGGCAGCTGCGGCTTTTTCGGTCGCGGGGAGCAAGCCTTTGTTTCTGAGACGATCAGGCTGTCGCTGGACTTATCTCGTGGCGACACCAGCTTTCGGCCTGCCGATTTTCGCTTTCGGATCACGCCAGCCTTTAATCTCAACTTCCTCCACACCCGCGAGCGCGGGCTGGTCAACGTGGACGTTCGGAGGGGGAACAACCGCTTGGACGATTACGTGGGCTTTCAAGAAGCCTTCGCCGAAGCCAGGCTGTTCGACCTGAGCTCGCACTACGACTTCGTCTCCGTGCGGGCTGGCATCCAGCAGTTTTCCAGCGACTTTCGTGGGTTCATCTTTGCCGAAGAGCAACCGGGCGTGCGGCTGTTCGGCAACCTGCTCAATAATCGTCTGAACTACAACGTTGCTTACTTTCACCTGCTGGAAAAGAACACCAATAGCGGTCTGAATACGGTCTTCAAGAACCGCCAGCAGCAGGTCTACGTCGCAAACCTTTACATACAAGACTTTTTCGCCAAAGGCTATACCACCGAATTCAGCTTTCACTTCAACCAGGATGACGGAAAAGTGCATTTCGACGACAACGGCTTCCTCGTCCGTCCGGCCCCGGTGGGCTTGGTGGTGAATGGAGCGGTGAACACGCACAGCATTGCGGCTTACTATTTGGGATGGGCCAGCAACGGACACATCGGCCGCGTGAATGTGAGCCACGCCTTCTATCAGGTGCTGGGGCACGACGACTTCAACACCATTGCGGGGCGCCGCGTGAAGATCAACGCGCAAATGGCGGCGCTCGAACTCTCCGTGGACAAAGACTGGATGCGCTTCCGCACGTCGTTCCTTTACGCGTCGGGGGACTCCGCCAACCGTTCTGGCACGTCTCGCACCGACGCCACTGCCCACGGCTTCGACACCATCGTAGACGACACCCATTTTGCGGGCAGCAACTTCAGCTTTTTCAATCGCGAAGGCATTCGGCTCACTGGCACTGGAGTGGGATTGGTGCAGCCCTTCAGCCTGCTGCCTAGTCTGCGGACGAATAAGGAAGAAGGGCAAGCGAACTTTGTGAATCCTGGAGTTTATCTGGCGAATGTGGGTGCGGACTTCGACGTTACTCCAAAAACCCGGCTGTTTGTCAACGCTAACTACCTTCGCTTTGTAAGGACCGAGCCGCTGGAGATTCTGCTGTTTCAACGACCGATCCGGCACGGAATCGGTACCGATGCTTCAATCGGCTTTGAATATCGTCCGCCGCTTTCGGAAAACATCGTAATCACAGCAGGGGCTGCTACCCTGATTCCCGATAAAGGCCTGCAACAGATTTACGACAAGAAGACCCTGTTTGCTCTTTTTACAGGCATCCGATTTCAGTTTTGAGTGAGGATTTAAGGACTCGATGAGTCGAAACACCAAGCAGTTCGACGGAACTCGACTTCTCGCCGCATTCCTGTTCCTCGGAGCGTTGGGCCTCATCGTTCCAAATCTTCATCTGTGGGCCGCGCCGCAGCAACCAGCCAGCCAGGAACAATCGCGCCCAAATACGCTCATCGGGCAGAGCCAAGCCGACGCTGACCGCCAATCGCAGGGATGTTTGACCTGCCACACGGCAACGGATAGTCCCACCATGCACAAGACCGGCACAGTGCGCATCGGCTGCGCTGATTGTCATGGCGGCAACCCTGCGGCGAGCGTTGCCACCGGCACCACGAGGGAATCCGCGGAATACAAAGAAGCGATTCGCCGCGCGCACGTCCAGCCCAGCAACTCTGCGAACGCACGCAGTTCCGCCAATCCTGTCCGCGCCTATACCAAGTGGCTGCAAGAAAGCCCGGACTATATCGCGTTTGTAAATCCCGGCGATTTGCGCGTTGCGGCCCGAACGTGTGGCCAGTCAGGATGCCACACGGCGGAAGTGCAGAAGGTGCGCACCAGCATGATGTCCCACGGCGCCATGTTGTGGGGCGCCGCGCTCTACAACAACGGGGGATTCCCGCTGAAAGATCCCCATTTCGGAGAAAGTTATGCGGAGGATGGCACGCCGCAGCGCCTGCTGACCTTTCCACCACCTAGCGCGGAAGAGACCCGCAAAAAGGGCATCCTGCCTTATCTCGACCCACTCCAAAGGTGGGAAGTCTCGCAGCCGGGCAACGTTCTGCGCGTGTTTGAGCGCGGCGGACGCGGCAAGTCCGAAGTCGGCAACCCGTCGCTGGAAGAAGACTCCGGCAAGGCAGACCAGAAGCTCAGCTCACGTGGATTCGGAACGCAGTTGCGCACCGACCCGGTGTTTCTCGGCTTGCAGAAAACGCGCCTACTCGATCCGTTGCTATATTTTCCGGGCACCAATGACCAACCCGGCGACTACCGGGCCAGCGGATGCAGCGCCTGCCACGTGGTCTACGCGAACGATCGCTCGCCCGAGCACTCCAGCCGCTATGCAGCCTACGGCCACTCGGGAACCACCGCCACCGCGGACCCGACGATTCCCAAGAGCGAGTCCGGCCACCCCATCAAGCATGAATTCACCCGATCCATCCCCTCCAGCCAGTGCATGGTCTGCCACATTCATCCCGGCACCAACATGGTGACCACTTACTTCGGCTATACCTGGTGGGACAACGAGATGGATGCCGAGAAGATGTATCCGACGAAGCCGCTGCATCTCTCCGCCAAGCAACAACACGTAGTGCAAGAACGCAATCCAGAGCAGACCGCGCAGCGCGGCTTGTGGTCCGACACCAGCTTTCTGGACAAAGTGGGAAGTGCTGACTTCAATCAAAAGTTAGAGAAAACACAATTTGCCGACTTCCATAGTCACGGGTGGATCTTTCGTGCCGTGTTTAAGCACGACCGCAAGGGCAACTTGCTGGACACGGAAGACAAGGTAGTCGCAACGAGCGATCCGGAGAAGTTCAAGAAGGCCGTCCATCTAAAAGATATTCATCTCGAAAAAGGGATGCATTGCATTGATTGCCACTTCAAGCAGGACAATCATGGCAACGGCAACCTCTACGGAGAAACCAGAAATGCCATCGAGGTGGATTGTGTGGATTGCCACGGCGGCATTCAGCAGCGCGCGACGCTGGCAACCTCGGGCATAGCGGCACCTTCGGGTGGCACCCGCATGGACGCGTTGCGCACGCCATGGAAACAGACCCGTTTCTATTGGGACGACGGTCGGCTCTATCAGCGATCCATGCTCGAACCCGACGTGAAGTGGGAAGTGGTGCAGGTGCTCGACACCATTACGCCCGGGGCCTCGCATTTCAGCGAAAAATCGCAACGCGCAAAGACCCTTCAAATCGACAACACGACTTGGGGGAGCGCACCGAAGGACGAGAGCAATCTGGCCCACCAGAACAGCCGCATGACTTGCTACAGTTGCCATTCTTCCTGGGCGCCTACGTGCTATGGCTGCCACCTCTCCATGACGGCGAATCAGCGGACACCCATGTTGCACAACGAAGGGCTCGTAACCCGCAACTGGACTTCCTACAACTTTCAGGTTTTACGCGACGACATTTACACCCTTGCGATTGATGGCACGGTGACGGGCAATCGCGTCGCTCCAGTGCGATCTGCATGTGCCGTGCAAGTCAGCTCGCAAAATGCTGACCGCGACTGGACTTACTACCAGCAGCAAACCGTCTCAGCCGAAGGGTTTAGCGGCCAGGCGTTCAGCACGTTCGTTCCACATACCGTTCGAGCCAAGGAGACCAAAACCTGCACCGATTGTCACGTCTCCCAGAAAAACGACAACAACGCCTGGCTCGCGCAACTGCTGCTGCAGGGCACCAACTTCATGAACTTCATGGGTCGCTACATCTACGTGGCAGAGGGCAAGGGTGGCTATGACGCGGTGGCGGTGACCGAGCACGAGGAACCGCCCGCAGTGATAGGCAGCAACTTCCAGAAAATCTCCTATCCCGACCACTATGCAAAGCACCAGAGCGCCAAGTTGAACCTGCGCGAGGCTGTGCATCATGAGGGTTCCGAAGTGCTCGACGTGCAGGCCCGCGGCGAATATCTGTACGCTGCCATGGGCAAGGGGGGCTTGCGGGTCTTTGATATTGCGAACATTGACAACAAAGAGATTTCAGAAAAGATCACCACTGCTCCAGTCTCTCCATTGGGGCAAAGATTTTATGTGCCAACGAAGTACGCGATGGCAGTGGCTAGTCCGACCACGTTGGCCGTTGACCCGCTGCGCACTCATCGCAAGGAAAATGAAGAGCAATCTGTCCATCTGATGTATGGCTTTCTCTACGTCGCGGACAAGTACGAGGGCTTGGTGATTGTGGGCGACCCCAACCTGAAGCACAAAGCTCCAGGGGTTGGAACCCTGCTCGATGGTGATCCGGAAAACAACTTCTTGCAGCGCGCGTTGGCCTTCAATCCAAACGGCGCTTTGAACGGAGCGCGGCGAATCACCATTGCCGGAACCTACGCCTATGTATTGTGCGATCGGGGGTTGGTGGTGGTGAATCTTGACAATCCGCTGGCTCCGAAGATCACTGCGGAGATCGGCGCTCCCCTGTTGGTAGAGCCCAAAGGGCTAGCGATCCAGTTCCGCTACGCATTCGTGGTGGATAAAGAAGGATTGAAGGTGCTGGATGTGACCAGCCTCGCGTCACCGCACGTAGTCACGGGAGCCACCGTTCCCCTCAAGGACGCCCGCAACATCTACGTGGCGCGCACCTACGCTTACGTGGCTGGCGGTTCACAGGGACTCATCCTGATAGACGTGGAAACGCCCAACGCGCCCAAGCTGGAACAGGTCTTCGACGGTAACGGCACCATCAACGACCTGAACGACGTGAAGCTCGGGATGGTAAGCTCCAGCCAGTTCGCCTACCTTGCGGACGGCAAGAATGGGATGAGAGTGGTGCAGTTATTCTCTCCGCAGGATACTCCGGGATTCGCAGGATTCAGCCCGCGCCCCTCGCCTCGTGTGATCGCCAATTACCGGACGCATTCGCCCGCGCTGGCTATCTCCAAGGGCATTGATCGCGACCGCGCTTCGGACGAAAGTGGCAATCAGCTTGCCGTGCTCGGACGCCGGGGAGCACGGCCATTCAACAAGCAGGAGCTGGAGAAGATGTACCTCAAAGACGGAAAGCTATTCACCGTAACGGACAATCCGACGGTCGAGGGAGCATTCAGTCAGTCAAAGTAGTTGCGGTCGCGGTATGAACTCTAGCGACCCAGCGAAAGCGCTGTGCTTCCCGTATCCTCACCGCCAACCTTGCTCCTTAACTGCTCAATCGTGAATGAACTTTGCGCAGGCCTCTCTTCGCCCCAGTTGTGATACCGATGGCACTCCGAGCAGCGTCCGTCTGCCGCGTCCCGCTTCGCTCCGGCCTCCTGATGGCAAGTCCGGCATTGCGCGATGGATGGCAGGTTCACGTCCGAAGTGAACTTGCTGCGCTCAATGCCAGCATGGCAACTGGCGCACGTTACCGCCTGATGTGAGTTGTGACTGAACTCCGCATGCAGAAACCACCGCTGCGAAATTGCCGATGGTTGCACTTCTGGCAAGGACTTGCCCGACTGGAAGGCCATCGTGTGGCAGAGCTTACACCCCTTCTTCCACAACACTAACTCGGACTGCTCTACGTGCAGATTGATCCACTCGCTGGCATTCCGCGCGACCAGTGTCGAGGGCCTCGGATTGCCCGGAAGATTGCGATCCGGCGGGGCGACTTCCCGAACCGCGCCGGGATGCGCCGCAATGTAAGACGTGAGTTGCCGCACTAGAAATTGATGTACTACCTCGGGCTTATCGTGCGGTACAGACAAATTAGCCAATTCCGGGCGGGAATCGAAACGCAGGTCGCGCTCATGGCACCCCGCACACTGCTGAGAGTAGCGAATGGGCTGCATATAGCGGCTCCGTTCACCATCCCGGGCGGTAGTAGCGACGCGAGGCGCTTCCACGCCGTTCGCCGTTGGTGGAGTCTGCGCAAGCTGTGCGTAAGGCCACTGCGCCTGCATCGCCCCAGCACGATGACAGTCAGAGCAGGCCATTTGCACTGTGCCTTGAGGCCCCGGCAGATTCGCGCGAAGATGCACAAAGTGGCTGAGCTTTATTCCGCCCGGGTCGGAACCATTCTTCACCGCCGCGAACTCGGGATGGGCGTCATCGAAACCAGCAATGCTCCGAGCGTAATGCGTCGCGCCATTCTGTGTTGAAAGTTTCGCGTGACACTCAGTGCAACTAGTGGTCGCCACCGCCGCCAAGTGCGCTGACTGCTTATGCTCCACGTGGCAACTGCTGCAACTGGGCGTGAACTTCGCGTCGGCTTGGTGATGTGCCGGAGCATCGTGACAACCGAGGCAAGCCTTGTCTTCGACGTGTGCACGGAAAGCACCGCCATTCGGTGCGTGGCACAACGCGCAATTTTTAGTGAAAGCGACGTGGGCCAAAGAAAGCGGCCCGCTGCTGTATACCTTTTGCCCCGCGACCGTCCGCTGCGCCACGAAGCCAGTAAAAATCGCGGCGGGCACCAGCAACGCCAACAAAAATTGCCAACGCCGCCACGGATGTGAGCGCGTAAAGTATTGCAGATCAATCCGCTGGGCCAACGTCTTGGTTGTACGAACACGCCCCACCGTTGATCCTCCGAACTAGTATCGCAATGCTGCGACCGCATGGATGGCGCCCAGCACCAGCAGCGCGTAAGAGAGCGGTATGTGAACGAGCAGCCAGCCATGCAAAATATGGTGCATCTTGCGCTGCCGCTGCAACTGCCGCCTCTCGTCGCAGAGATTCTCGAGATCGTTAACGACGGACTCTACGCTTGGCGACAAGCTCACTCGCAGTCGGCGGAAGGCCTGGCTGGCAGTCTCACGAGCGGCCAATGCAACATTGCCAGACGCACTTCCCGCGAGAAAGGGCTCAATCTCAATCTCAAAGAAGCGGGTCAATTCCTCGCTTCCCACACGATCTATCTGCAGGGCGGAAGCAACGGTAACGCCCCCCATGGTTCCCGCCCGCGCGGCCAGGGCCCGGTCGCCTTCGTCGCTGCTGGCAAGATTGCCGCCCAGCCTTGACTTGCCTTCCGCCACCAACAGTCTTGCCTCATCGAGCAACTGCAACTCGACCCGGTCAATCTGCTCGTAGATGGTCTCCATCGGCAGTTGCTGGGTCAACCTTCGTGGCATAAAGTGCTGCAACGTCGCGCCCAAAACACCGCTGGCCACCACGATAACCAGTAGCCACATCAGCCATTGCGTCAACAGTCCGCCCATGTGGAAGCCAGCGTGGAAAAAGATCATCGGCAAGCTGAGCGCGCCCAGCCAGAGGTGTCCACGCATCCACGTCTGTGCCCGTCCCAGCCGCCAGATGCGCACTTTCTTGCGTGCGCCGAGCAGCCCCGCGAACAGCATCATCGCGGAACCAACCACCCCGAAGCCGATTCCCATGGCGCTGCCGCCCCGCGCACCTCCCGGTGTGAGCGAAGCGTAGAGTGCATACGCCGCCGAGGCCACAGCGAGCGTCGTCACGCTCACGATGAACCACCTCCGATGCGTCTCGTCAATTCTCATGCCTGGGTTCTCATGCCTGGTTCACTTCGCTCTTTGCGCCGCCGGTGCCGTTCCAAAAAACTGCAACGGATTCACCCGATGCGCCGCGTCATGCGGACACGCATATACACAACTCGCCTCCTCATGGTCGTGGCACAGATCGCACGATGTCGCCTTGACTCTCGTCTCCGCGACATGTCGCTCCATCTGTCCACTTACGGCGCTCGCCACCAGCGCGTCCGGCGTCATCGGGAACGGGTGCATGTTGATGTTTCCGTACGGACAATTGCTTGCGCAAAGGCCGCAACCGATGCACCAATCTTCAATGATTACTTCCAGCGTGTTTCTCCGGCGAATCGAGCCCACCGGACAACCCACCATGCATAGCGGGTCGCGGCACTGACGGCAGGAAGTGGCCACCAGATATTTGTCGAATCGCAACCCGTCGCGAACGAGCCTTGTCACGCCATCATGCGCGTCCGCGCACGCGCGCACACACTCATCGCACCGCGTGCAGCGATCCAGGTCGAGCAACAGCAGACTCTGCGCCTCCATCAACCCTTGCGACAAGAACTGATCCACATCCACGGCGGAACTCTTGCTGAGCTGCCGATTCTCTTCGCTTCGACGCGCGGCTTCCGCTTCCAGTCTCCGACGAACCTCAGGGAACCGCTCCACCAGCAGGTCGAAATCCGCCTTGCTAATGCGCGCCACTTCAACGTGATCCAGCGCCGAGCAACTGGCGTTGCGTGGCGCGCCCGCCAGCAGCGCCATCTCGCCAAAATATCCGCCTCTCGCGATGTACGCGCGCACCAGATCCCCGCCCGGCCGCTGCTCCCATACCTTAACAAACCCCAGCCGCACCAGATAAAAGCTGTCCGCCGCATCTCCCTCACGGAAAATCGTCTCCCCCGGAGCAAAGCGAACTAGCTCCACCCGTTCCCGCAGGTGTTCAATAAAGCTTCCCTCTAGGTCGGCAAAGATGGGGACACTGCGCAGGTGTGTATCCAGTGCGCGGGTGCGATAGTTGCGATCCAACTCTTCGCGAAAGTTCTTGTTGCGCTGCAACATCGTCAGCACGTTCCGCAGCATCTCCAGCATCACGCAGTCGGTCTCCGCACGCACCGTCGCCGACCGCGGATAAAAGTTCATGCAGGTCATTTCCCCGAACAGCTCGCCCGGCCCCAGCTCGGCGACGGGATTGTCATGCGCCAAATCAATGCTGGCATCAATCGGAATGTACTTCTGGCTACTCTCTCCCTCGCGGGTATGCTCGTGCCGGGGCCGCAGCAGGCTGGTCAACTTCTTCAGGAAACCACCCTCTGCCTGCGTGTCAACGTGGCCCATCTGGCTTTCGATGTAGACCTTGGCTGTACCTTCCACGATGTAGAAAGCGCTTGAGCCGAATTCGCCTTCGCGGCAAACAATCTCGCCCGCCTTGTAATGACGCTTTACCACGGCGTTCTGGTTCAGTTGCAGGAAGGTGCCGGAAACATTATGAAACACGGGCAGACCCAGCAGTTCTGCCACGTTCATCGGTGCGCCTTCTGCCAGATCGGTACCGACGATCTTCTTGTTGGTCAGCGCCCCGGTGGGGCACGAAACCATGCACTCGCCACAACTCACGCAGGATGACGATCCCATGGGCAGGTTGTTGTCGAACGCTATTCCTGCCTGATATCCCTTGCCGCGCCGCGCCATAACCCAGTTATCGCGTATCTCGTCGCATCCCCGAATGCAGCGGTCGCATAGGATGCAGGCCTCATGATCTACCGCAATCACCGACGACGAATCATCGTGCCCGCGAATGGAAGTCTTCGCGGGGAAGCGAGAGGCCTGCTTGCCCAAGCCGAGGCCCATATCCGCCGCCAATGTTTCCAGCTCACAATCTTGGGTGTGCTGTTGACGAGCGCACGGCGACGGATGATCCGACAGCAGCAACTCGACCAGCGTGCGTCGCGCAGCCACCACACCGTCGCTGTGGGTCTGCACGTTCATGCCGGGTCCAACCTCGCGCACGCAGGACGCCGCATAAACCCGCTGGCCTACATCCACCACACACAAGCGGCAAACACCAACCGGCTTCTCGTTTTGCTGGTGGCACAGCGTAGGGATAGGGATTTGATTCAGCCGTGCCGCGTCAAAGATGGTGGTGCCTGCGGGCACCACCACGGACTTTCCATCAATGGTCAGCGTGACGTCGGGGGCAGGGGCGTCGGTGGCTTCCGGCATCGTTTAACCCCCGCTCCCGCCCACCGCGCAAACTCCGGCAGGGCACTGTTGGTGCAGTAAATGCTGGTCAACAACATCCCGAAAGTGGGTGAGCACGGAGGCGATAGGCACTGGCACCACCTGACCCAGGCCACAGATGGAGGTCAACTTCATGGCGGAAGCCAGTTCATTCAGAAGCCCCAAGTCGCCCGCCGCGCTCTTGCCTTCAGTCCAGTGAGTGAGCATTTCCACCAACTTCTGCGATCCCATGCGGCAGGGAACGCACTTGCCGCACGACTCGTTGCGGAAGAAGCGGACCGCATTCAGCGCCATATCCAGCATGCAGCGATCATCCGCACAGACCACAATAGCGCCCGAGCCGACCATTGAACCTGCCTTCTGCACCGCATCCCAGTCCAAATTCAGATCCACCATCGAAGCGGGCAGATACCCCGACGACGGCCCCGACGGTGCGAAGGCCAGCAACTTGCGTCCGCGATCTATGCCGCCAGCGTGCTCATAGATCAATTCGCGGTAACTTGTCCCCATCGGCACCTCAAACACGCCAGGGCGCACTACGTCCCCACTGATGCCAACGAATTTCGGCCCTGCGCTGCCGTTCTTGCCTTGGGCCCGGAACCACTCCGCACCTCGCAGCAGAATGAGCGTCGCAAACGTGAAAGTCTCGACGTTGTTGATCGCGGTGGGCTGGTTCCACAGCCCGTTGGTTCCCGGAAAGGGCGGCTTGTTCCGCGGCTCTGCGCGTTTCCCTTCAATCGCTTCCAGCAGCGCGCTTTCCTCGCCACAGATATATCCCCCCGGACTCACGAAAATTCGCAGATCAAAACCGAGGTCGCTCCCTAGAATCTTGGGGCCTAGTAGTCCCTCGCGGTAACACCGCTCAATCTCCTGATGAAGAATCTTTTCCTGATCCGCATACTCGTGGCGAATATAGAGAATACCCTGCTTGGCTCCCGTCACCAGACCCGCAATCGCCATCCCCTCGATCACCATGTAAGGGACGTGCTCCATGATGAAGCGATCCTTGATGGTTCCCGGTTCACTTTCGTCGGCATTGCAAACGATGTATTTCGCGCTACCGAAGGCTTCGCGAACAATCTTCCATTTGTCCGCCGTCGGGAACCCAGCACCGCCCATCCCACGCAAGCCGCTGGCCTTCAGCGTCGTCAGGATTCCGTCGTAGTCACGTGTCTCCACCAACTTACGCAATACTTCGTATCGGCCGACCCCGTCATAGGCGTCGCAGACCAGCTTGCGGCGCTCAACCGCAGGCTGCGGTGGAGCCACCAACTGCCCCACCAGGGCGGCATTGACCAACGATGCCGCAACATCCCGGCTTGCCGAACCGTAGACGTGGTCGTTCACCGAAAGAGCCGGGGCAGAATCACACCGCCCCAGGCAGGAGACGCCACGAACGGAAACATCTTTGTTCTTGCCAAACGCAAGGCTCAGGTCGTCATTTAATTGATCCCCGCCACGCAGGTGGCAGGTCATATCCGAGCAGACTCGAACGTCCGCCACGGGCGGAGGCGAGAGATGGAAATGAGGATAGAAGCTGGCGACCGCGTGAATCTGGCTTACGGGCACGTCCAAGCGTGATGCCACTTCCGCCAACTGGTCAGGAGGCAGGTAGCCAAACTCGCGTTGAATCGCCCGAAGTTCCTCGAACATTCGTCAGCGCACCTAACTCCAGGATGAATTCAAGCCGTCGTGGAAGATCGTCGCGATGTTATAGAAAACAAAAATCATTGTCCAGAAGATTCAATGAATCCGCGCGATGCACGAAAATCACGACGCGCTATACCCTGTCGAACCAGCAGGCCCAGCCGCTTTCGAAATCCAGCGAAGTTCGGCTCGCCCTTCATTTCTGTTGCTTTACACCGACCGTGTCGGTGTAAGCTATCAGCGTGGAGGAATGCCCTTGCCGATGCATCATCCTTCGGTCTTGTCTCGAACGTCCATCCCGCTGTGTCTAGCAATCCTGTCCGTGCTTTTCGTCCTTTCGCCCACCCTAAAGGCGGAGGGCAATGTGTCTGCGGTCGGCCAATACAATGGCGCGGGCGGATGCGCCGCCAGCAGTTGCCACGGCAGCATCCAAGCCAAGCAGGTCACACGTGTTCTACAGAACGAATACACCACTTGGGTCACTCGCGACAAGCACTCTCGCGCCTACGATGTGCTGTCGAGCGAGGTTTCCCGACGGATCGGCCGCATTCTCGACGATAGCGCCCTTGACCCAAAAGAGAGAGTCGGGCCGCCGAACCAGTCGCCGAAATGCCTGTCTTGCCACTCTCTTGCCATTCCAAAGGAGAAACAGGCCCAGAGTTTTGAGGCCAAAGATGGAGTGGGCTGCGAGAACTGTCATGGGCCCGCCTCCGGTTGGCTGGGTGCGCACACCGCCCGCAACTGGAAGCACGAGGATTCCGTGCGCCTCGGCATGACCGACTTGCGCGGCCTCACCGGACGTACAGAAGTCTGCCTTTCCTGCCACCTCGGAACGCCGGATAAGTTCGTGGATCACGAGATGATCGCCGCAGGCCACCCCGACCTCACCTTCGACCTGGAACTGTTCAGCGCCGTGATGCCCCGGCATTGGAGCGACCCAGCGGACAAGCCTTGGCGCGGCGTTCAAAGCGTGGCTGTCGGCGACGCGGTGGAGCTGCGCCAATCTTTGCTGCGGCTACAGCGTCGGGCCAGCGGCAACAAATGGCCGGAGTACGGTGAGCTGGATTGCTTCGCCTGCCACCACAGCCTTACCAAGCCAGAAGATAGTTGGAGACAGAGGCAGGGCTATAGTGGTCGCCAAGCCGGAGTTGCGGCTTGGAATGAGTCCCGCTATGTCGTATTTCGCATTCTAGCGCGGCAAATGAATTCCGATGCAGCAAGCCGTCTCGACGCCGAAATGGCGAAGCTCACCCGGCTCATGGGGCAGATCAGCGGCAATCGTCAGGAGATCGCCGACACAGCGGGCCGGGCCGCTGCCACAGCCGAGCAGTTGTCGAAGGAGTTTGATGGCGGGACCTATGATCGCGCACTCGCCCTCCGCATGATGCGGGGCGTGGCTGCAGATGGCAACCAAATCTCCGCTAAAGGAGAGCGCGCGGCGGAACAAGCCGTTATGACCTTGGATGGCTTGTACACCGCCTATAGCGGAAACAGTGGAAACCGCGACACGCCGATGGCGAAGGCGATTTCAAATCTGTTCGATCTGGTGAACAGTCCTTCCGCTTACAATGCATCCAACTTTGCCGCGCAGATGCAGAAAGCAAGTGCCCTACTGGAGGAACAGAGGCTGGCTTCGGGCACCAACTAGCATAGGTTTCAACTAAATCAGAGCAACTAATGCAACTTCCCATGAATAACATTCCCGACGAACCAGGTAAATCCGCCTCAGTTACACCCGAAGCTACTCCGCCGACGCGCGAGCACGAGCGCTTGCAGCAGGCAGGGGATGGATCGTTGACGCCTTGGCGAAAGTGGGGGCCATATGTGTCGGAACGATCCTGGGGTAGCGTTCGCGAGGACTATAGTCCATACGGCACTGCGTGGGAGTACCTGCCCCACGACCAAGCCCGTAGCAAAGCCTATCGCTGGGGAGAAGATGGCATCGCCGCCATCTGCGATCGTTACCAAATTCTGGTATTTGCCCTAGCCCTGTGGAATGGCAAAGACCCAATCCTGAAAGAGCGGATGTTTGGCCTCTCTGGCAATGAAGGCAGTCACGGCGAAGACGTGAAGGAATACTGGTTCTATGCCGACAACACTCCGACGCACAGTTACATGCGAATGCTCTATAAGTATCCGCAGGCTGCGTTCCCATACCAGCAACTCGTAGACGGCAACAACCTCCGCAGCGGATCCGAAGGCGAATACGAGTTACTCGACACAGGAATCTTCGACGAGGATCGCTACTTCGACGTCTTCGTCGAATACGCCAAGGCGGGCCCCGAAGATATCTGCATTCGAATTGAGGCCTGCAACCGAGGCCCGGACGCCGCCGAAATTCACCTGCTTCCGCATCTCTGGTTCCGCAAAACGTGGGGATGGACAGGGCAGGCAGAGCCAGAACCCACGATTAATCTGGAGCCGGAGCGAGCGGATTGTCTGATGCTATCTGCCGACGACTCCGCAGCCAATCCTCCACGGAATCTGCGATCCCCTTATCACTTGGGCAAGCGATTTCTCTACGCCGCTTCGGGAGGAAAGCCTTTATTCACGAATAACGAAACTAACTCGGAACGCCTCTACGCCAGCCACAGCACCTCGCCTCATGTAAAAGACGCGTTCCATCGTTCGATCATCAATGGCGAAGACTGCACTAATCCCGCGAACGCAGGCACAAAATCTTGCATCCACTACAGCGCCACCGTGCCTTCGGGGCAATCGTTCGTCGTCCGGCTAAGGCTCTCGCCAGATGAAATTACTAACCCACTGGCCACCGTGGATGAGGTGATTGCTCTTCGCCACGCCGAAGCGGACGAGTTTTATGCCTCGGTCCATCCGCCCAAGGCAACCGAAGAAGAGAAAGCAATTCAGCGCCAGGCACTCTCTGGAATGCTGTGGAGCAAGCAGATCTACCTGTTCGACGTGAACCGCTGGTTGGAGGGAGACAACCCTGCCTCCCCTCCTCCGGAATCTCGCAAGCAATTGCGCAACGCCCATTGGCGCCACTTGAACTCGATGCGCGTCCTCTCCATGCCAGACAAGTGGGAGTTTCCCTGGTTTGCAGCATGGGATCTCGCCTTCCAGTGCGTAACGCTGGCCTTGGTGGACGCAGAGTTCGCCAAGGAGAATCTGTGGAACCTCCTCTTCGAGCAATTCCTGCATCCCAACGGGCAAATTCCAGCATACGAGTGGGAGTTCTCTGATCTCAATCCGCCCGTGCATGCCTGGGCTTGCTGGCGCGTCTATCAATCAGAAAAGCAGCGTACAGGGAAGGGCGACACCGCGTTCCTGGAAAAGTGCCTCCATAAACTCCTCATCAACTTTGCGTGGTGGGTGAACCGTGTAGATAGCGAAGGCAATAACGTTTTTGAAGGCGGCTTCCTCGGGCTCGACAACATAAGCGTAGTGGATCGCGGTTCGCCGATGCCTAACGGCGCCATTCTAGAGCAATCCGATGCGACCGGGTGGATGGGTCAGTTCTGTCTGTACCTGATGCGGATCGCACTGGAACTTGCCAAAACAAACCCAACCTACGAACTGCTGGCTACCAAGTTCTTCCAGCACTTTATTTATATCGGTGCCGCGATGAAGAAAATGGGCGGCCGCGACTATCAACTATGGGACGAGAAGGATGGCTTCTTCTACGACGTTCTCCGTTACCCCAATGGCGAGTTCCACAAATTCCGCCTGCGTTCTGCCGTTGGGCTGATTCCCCTGTTCGCTGTGGAGATTCTAGAGCCGGAAGACCTAGCGCCTCATCCCACTTTCCGTGCGGATATGGATTGGTTCATCGAAAATCGCGCCGATGTGGTGGGTGACACCTGTTACCGGGTCGGGTCGGATGACCCACGCTACGTCCTATCCATCGTTGCACCACAGCAACTCCAACGGGTTCTCGAAAAAGTTTGGGATCCCGAAGAACTACTCTCCGAACACGGCGTGCGTAGTCTCTCCCGCGCGCATCTCGCCACGCCCTTTCATTTCGGCGACAATTCCGTCAAATACGAGCCTGCGGAAGCGGATGTAAAGCTGAAGGGTGGCAATTCCAACTGGCGAGGCCCGATCTGGTTTCCGACAGGGTACCTTCTCATCGAATCCATCCTTCGTTTCGGCAAGGCGTTGGGCCCGGACTTCATAGTGCGGGGGAACCAGTCAGATGTTGCCAGCACCACGCCTTCCGCCATCGCGGAAGAATTGGCCAGGCGCATGATCGGAATCTTCAAACGGGATGCCAATGGTCACCGCCCCAGCTCCGGCCAATACGCCAAAATGCAGCACGACCCCTTCTGGCGAGACTACATCCTGTTTCATGAGTACTATAACGGTGACACTGGCATGGGGTTGGGCGCGAGTCACCAGACCGGATGGAGCGGCTTGGTGGCCAACCTGATTGACGAATGGAGCCGCTGAGGCTGCGTTAGTCTATCTCCCACAAGCAACCACATTTGCTTTCGCACGATTCCTATGGCCCTTCGCAAACGCCTGATTACCGCCGGAATGCTGCTTCTGCTGCTGATTGTACTGAGCACGGTAGGCTATCGCTTGCTCGGTGGGCCTGCGGTCTCCTACCTCAACGCTCTGTATATGGCTGTAATAACCATTGCGGGAGTCGGCTATGGCGAAATTGTAGACACGTCGCACGATCCAGTCTTGCGCATTTTCAATATCTTCGTGGTTCTGTTTGGAGTAGCCATCACGGTCTACGTATTTTCGGTGGTGACTGCGTTCCTGCTGGAAATGGAAATCAGTAATCCTTTTTGGAGACGCGGCATGCAGAAACGAATTGATCAGTTGTCGGGGCATTCTATTATTTGCGGGCTGGGCGACACCGGCAGGCATACCGTCGAAGAAATCAGCAAGGCTGGCAAACCGTGCGTAGTCATTGACAGCTCCGAGGAAAATATCAAGCGCTGGAAAGATCTGCGGCCCGATTCTTTCCAGGATTTGCTCTATGTAGTGGGCGATGCCACGGAAGAGGAAGTTCTTGATCGCGCTGGCATCCGCAGGGCGGGTGGCATCGTAGCCTGCCTTCCTCATGAGAAGGACAATCTGGTCGTCACCGTGCTTTGCCGTCAAAGATATCCTTCATTGCGCATCGTCGCGCGATCCAACGACCAGAATTTTGCCGACCGGCTGGTGCGTGCCGGAGCCAGTGCAACAGTCTCCCCTAGTCGCATCGGAGGGCTGCGCATGGCCAGCGAGTTGATCCGCCCTCACGCCGTCAGCTTCCTGGACCTGATGCTGCGGGAGCAATCACAAACTTTGCGAGTCGAAGAGCTTGAGATTGGGGTAAGTTCTCTCTGGGCAGGAAAATCTCTGACAATGGTCAGCCTTCGTTCCACTTACAACCTCTTGCCATTGGCCCTGCGGCAACCCCATGCGGAAGAAGGCTCGCAATTTGTCATCAACCCCGCCGACACCGCTCTACTGGCGGCTGGGACGGTCATCATTGCCATGGGTGATGTTGCCGATTTCCTGCGGGCCAGAGAAGCTGCGGCTGGCGCGGCCAGTATCGGATAGTCCTGTGAAGCAGCAACCCAGCGGTCGCGGAGGACGTATGATTCACGCCATCTCCACCTACGTATACGTCGAGCGCCGCCTCACCCCCGAACTATTGGACCGCTTGGTTCGCGCCGGGGCAGAAGCCATCGAGATATTTTGCGCGCGCCAGCACTTCGACTATCGTGACCCGCACCAGCTGAAGGAAGTCGCCGCGTGGTTCGCTTCCAGCGGCGTGCCGCTTCACTCCCTCCACTCGCCGCTTTACACCGACGAAGCCTGGGGTGAGGCTGGCGGTCACGCCGTAGAAATTGACGCTCTGAACGACGACACTAGATCCCGCTCCGTGGACGAAGCTCTGCGCGCTCTGGCGGTCGCGGAACAGATTCCTTTCAAATTTCTGGTGCAGCATATTGGCATGGCTGGCGACCCGCTCGTGCAAGGCCAATTACAGCGCGCTGTAGATTCGATGCAACGCATCGCCAGCGCTGCGGCTAGTGCGGGCGCGCAGCTCTTGCTGGAAAATATACCCAATGAGATCTCGGCCCCAGCAGTTCTGCTCCAGTTTATGGAATCGGTTCATGGACTTGCCATCTGCTTTGACGTAGGGCACGCGCACATGGCGAACGGAGTGCAAGCCTCGTTTGCCGCGCTCAAGGAGCACATACGCTCCACCCACGTGCACGACAATTTCGGCGATCGTGACTCGCACAAATGGCCAGAAGCCGGAGACGTAGACTGGGCCAGTGCGATGCGTCTGCTGCGAAGTGCCCCCCAATCTCCACCTCTGCTCCTGGAAATCAATGGAGATGCCTATCAAAACGAAGATCAAGCTGACGTGGAGCAGCACTTGAAAGATGCATTCCTTTTCCTCGAAAGATTGTGAAATAAAGCGCCGCCTGCAATTTTTGTACGCTAAGTAAACGTTTGCTGTAAGCTTACCTGTGATTTTCACTGCTCAACGGAGAATGGCGTTATGACACGACAGAAGACGAGTCGTTGGAACTTTGCGCGATACGTAGGCGCATACCTTTTCGCGCTGGCCGCCGTGTCCGTGCTGGCTGTGCCTGCTTCAGCTAGCTCCATGCGTGAGCGACTGTCGCTCGACCAAGGATGGTTGTTCCATGAGGGAGAAATCCCTTTTCCGGTGATTAGCGGACATCAGGATTCGTACGATAGTGCCAAGGCAGGCAGCTCGTCGGGTGCCGCCTCGCCGGAATTTGATGACTCGACCTGGAAGACGGTGAATCTTCCGCACGATTGGGCGGTGGAGCAGCCGTTCGACCCCAAGGCAAATTCCGCCGAAGGGTATCGTGATCGTGGAATGGGTTGGTACCGTAAGTATTTTCAGCTCGATCCAGCGGATCACGGCAAACATCTGGAGCTGCAGTTGGATGGGGTTGCTACCCACTGCACGATCTGGGTGAATGGAGTGCTGTCCGCGCGAAACTGGTCGGGATACAACTCCATCTACGTGGACATCACGCCGATCGCCAGATACGGCAAGGACTTGAACATCATCGCGATCCAGGTGGATGCGTCGGCGCAAGAGGGCTGGTGGTACGAAGGCGCGGGCCTCTATCGTCACGCGTGGTTGGTAAAGCGCAATCCAGTCCATATTGAGACAGACGGCGTTTTCGCAAACCCGGTGCGTAGTGCCGATGGCAACTGGTCCATTCCGGTGGAGGCGACGCTATACAACAGCGACAAATCTTCCGCGCAGGTCGAAGTGGAATCAGCCCTGATTGACCCTACAGGCAAGATCGTATTGGCAAGTGGTCAGTCTCGAGTTACGGTGGATCCGCTGCACCAGCAAGTAGCAAAATTAACCCTTGCTGTAACTTCGCCCAAACTCTGGTCGGTCGAAGAACCAACGTTGTATTCAGTTCGCACTGTGGTGAGGCGCGGCGGCGCAATCGCAGATGAAGTCACCACCCGAGCCGGATTTCGCACCATTCGTTTTGACCCCGACCAGGGCTTCTTTTTGAACAACAAACCCCTCAAGCTACTGGGAACCGCGAATCATCAAGACCATGCAGGAGTCGGTGTTGCGGTGCCGGATTCGCTCTGGGATTTTCGGGTGCGAAGGCTGAAAGAAATGGGATCGAATGCTTATCGGGCTGCCCATAACGCACCCGCGGCGGAATTTCTCGATGCGTGTGATCGGCTGGGAATGCTCGTAATGGACGAAAACCGCAACTTCGGTTCTTCGCCCGAGCATCTCAGGCAACTGGACTGGTTAATTCGACGCGACCGCAACCATCCCAGCGTGATTTTATGGTCCGTCTTCAATGAAGAGCCATCGCAAGGCACGGAGATGGGGTACGAGTTAGTGCGTCGCATGAGCGAAAAAGTGAAAGAACGCGATACAACCAGACCGGTTACAGCCGCACAGAGTAACTCGGTGCTCAATCCAGTGAACGCATCACAGGCAGCCGATGTAGCAGGCTTCAACTATGTCTATCGCGATTTTGATGAGTATCACAAACGGTACCCCACTAAACCAATCTTCAGCTCGGAAGATACCTCCACGGTAATGACGCGCGATGAATACAAAACCGACCGGAGCAAATCCGTTCTCAGCTCTTACGACGACGAGGTTATGCCCTGGGGACTCTCGCACCGGGAGGCATGGAAACAGGTGGCCGAGCGGCCATTTGTAGCGGGCACCATGGTGTGGACCGGCTTTGACTACCGGGGTGAGACGGAACCGTTGGAGTGGCCCGCCGCTGGATCATCCATCGGGATTATGGATTTGTGCGGATTTCCCAAGACTGCCTACTACATCCATCAAGCCCAGTGGATCAAGGATCGTCCGCTGGTACACCTCGTCCCCCATTGGAATTGGGCGGGGAGCGAAGGTAAGCCGATCAAAGTGATGGTGACCTCGAACGCAGAAAAGGTGCAGTTACAGTTAAATGGAAAAATGCTCGGCGAAAAGCCAGTTGACAAGTATGAGATGGTCACCTTTGAGGTACCTTACGAAGCGGGCAAGCTGGAAGCTGTCGCGAGTAATCAAGGCAGGGAAGTGGCGCGCTTCGCGGTAGAAACCACAGGTGCCCCGGCAGGGTTACGTCTTATCCCTGATCGCACAACTCTTGCCGCAGACGGGGATGACGCCCAGCCGGTCACTGTGCAGGTGGTTGATGCACAAGGGCGAGTGGTACCAACCGCAAACCCGCTCGTAAAGTTCGCACTTAGCGGCCCCGGTGCAATCATTGGCTTGAACGATGGCGACCCAACGAATCATCAGTCGGAGAAGGGAACCGAGCACACCGTATTTCACGGTTTGGCGCAAGTTATTTTGCAGAGCAAGCATGGCGGACAAGGAAAGTTGACTCTGCACGCGACTAGTGAAGGTTTACTTCCCGCAGAGGTTACGGTGGATGTGGCTGTCTTAGCAGCGCGACCAGCTGTTCCGGTAGTTCCCAACCCGCCGCTGGCAATCCTCGTATGGAAGAGGTCGCCAGTTACGACGGTTCGGCCCGATCCAAACCAGATCATTGCCGAGACAGACATGAGTACTTGGAGCGACGCGCATCCGGGTAGTTGGATGATTCCGTTTCGGGATGGTCAATTCGCCGTCTACCGGACGCAGTTTACACCTCGCGCGATTGTGCAAGCATCCGGCGGCCAGATTCGTTTGCGCGACGTGGGAGGAAAAGCGCAAGTCTGGATTGACGGAAAGCTCGCTAGTGAGAAGACGAGTGCCGAACGGGCGGACATGACGGTTGTTTGTCCAGCTGCTACCGGCCAGCGAACTGTCAACGTGCTGATTGAGGCCGCAGCACCAGACGTGCCAGCGGGTTTGGGCGGCATTGTGACAGTGGAGTAATCGTGCCTCATAAGCGTTGCGAGGCGATTAGTAAAAATTAGCTGAACTTAGAGATAGACAACTTATGGCACGAGATACGAATTACCCCATGTTTTGCGTGGCACTTCATAACCGGTCAGTTTCATGCTGCGGACTGATATTGCTTGCGATCATCGCAGCCGGACTCCTTGTAGAAAGCGCAGAAGCCAGGAACCCAAAGCTAGCGATCCCGGCTCCACTGCGGCTTGAAGTGCGAGATGCGCAAGGTGCCATCGTTGCGCAGTCCGGTAAAGATGCCCGGTCCGCTCACGAAACATCCACCGCACTGGCATTCGACCGCGAGTATCAACCCGGAGATCGCATCGTCCTGCATGGGCCTTCTCGCATGGCAGTGCGCATGGATGATCGTATGCCAGAATGCTTGGTCTACCCGGCAAATCCCGGTGTTGGCTTCTCATTCGACATCCCCTCCGGACAGGGCGAGCCTGCGACACGCAGCCCTTTTTCGCAGGATAGTTTTGCAGGTAATTCGCATCGCCTCACCGCGCGCACCCTAACGGCTGAGGAGCGCGTAGGCTATCGCAACCTCGCCATGAATGCCTGCGACCAGGAACTGCAACCACCATCGGTAGAGGGAACTCCTGCTCAACAACCGGCATCTGTCTTTCCACATGCCTCCACCAATAGCGTATCTCGGAGCCTGCCAGACTTTCGAGCCCGCAATGCGATTGATGGAATGACACAGAATGGTCATCATGGTGTGTGGCCCTATCAGTCGTGGGGTCCGCAACTCCGCGATGATCTTTGGTGGAAGGTGGAGTTTGGCAGGCCGGTGGAGTTAGACAAGATCCGACTTATGGTTCGCGCTGACTTCCCCCATGACAGTTACTGGAAAAGCGCTGTCATAGAATTTTCCAACGGCGAATCCGTTTCGATTCAGATCGGCCAATCCGCCGAATTCCAGGACTTCACATTTCCTAAGCGTAAGGTGGAATGGGTGCGGTTGAACAAGCTGGTGTCAGTTGACCCAGCCAAGTGGTGCAGTTTTATCGAAGTAGAAGCATGGGGCCACGACGTAAAGTAACCAATAAGTATGATTTACCCTGGGAAACATATTTTGGTAACGGGCGCGACCGGAAAAGTGGGCTCTCACTTCATCCGTCACATCTTGCAATCCGAGACACATACCGACGTGCTGATTCGGGCATTCTGCCACAATAGGTTACCCGAACCACACGCCCGGTTGGATGTCGTAAGAGGAAGCATATCGGATCGCGACGCTGTGCGCACGGCGATGAAGGGCATCACCCACGTCATTCACGGGGCGACCTGCAAGGAGACGCCTGACGACGTGATGGACGTCACCGTCAAGGGATTCTTTTGGCTTCTTGAGGAATGCCGCGCCAGCGAATCCTTCCAGCAGATCATCCTGATTGGAGGCGATGCCGCGATGGGGCACTTCTTCTATCCCCACCCAGCGCCTATCACCGAATCGCAGAAACACAGTGCCTATCCGGGGTGCTACGCGCTCTCTAAAGTTCTAGAAGAGGTGATGCTGGAGCAATATTTCATCCAGTACAGTCTCGCGGGCTGCTGTTTGCGCGCGCCATGGATCATGGAGAAAGATGATTTCAAGTATTCGCTCTCCTTTGGCGAGGACGTATTCGGCGGCCCCCGTTGGCGAGATCTTGTGGAGCCGCAACGCGCCAACGAATATGCCAATGCCGGAACGGTTCCCCTAATGCTCGACCCGGAGGGCAAGCCGGTCAAGCGCAATTTTGTTCATCTCAACGACTTGGTGGATGGCATAATGCTGGCGCTCGATCACCCGAAGGCACGGCAACAGACGTTCAACATTTGCATGAATGAACCCGTTGACTATAAAGAAGTCGCAGATTACTTGTACCGGACACGTGGTTTGGACTCGGTGGAGATCAAGACGCCGTATTGGTCCACATGGCTGGATAACAGCAAGGCTAAGTTCCTGCTGGGCTGGCGACCACGCTTCGACATGGAACGGCTCATAGAAGAGGCGTTCAACTATCAACGTAGCGAAGCAGATCCACGTCTGGTGTGGTACCCAGGCTAAACACTAGCTTAGTCATAATAGTTTGCAGTCTAGCGGTTTCGTCGCGACTGCCGAGGAGGCAGGATTCTGGCGTACCGACGCATGCGCTATTCGACCTGGTCGCCACCAATATAAGTTCTTGCTCGACGGCAAGCGCTGGCTCGACGATACAACCGATCCGTGCAAAGCCTCAGACGGACTCACCGGCTTTAACAGCATCTGCGAGATTGCACGGAGTGAAAAACGGCCACCAGCGCAGTGCTGGTGGCCGTTTCCACTCTTGTTACGTGAGGACTAGTTCACCGTCAGCTTGCCGAATAGGCCGTTGCTTTCGCCATTCGGTCCAGCGGTAAAGAACAGCTCATTTGTCGCGCCTGCACCGCTGCCATTCCCAAAGGAGAGCGCCCACAAGCCGTCTAGCACCAGAGCCTTGCCGCTGCGATCCAGCACTTGACCGATCACCTTGCCGGTGGCCTTGCCATACGACGTAATGTGCCCGTCGCCAAAGTTGCCGATTAGAATCGTGTGGCTGAGCTTACCCCAGCCATCGGGCGCTTCCGCCACGCCCCAGGGCGAGTTCAACGGACCTTGGCTCGCAAAACGTTGAAGCTTGTTGCCGTTGAAATCAAAAATATCCACGTAGCCATGGTGGGGTCCTGGAACGTCATCATGCTTGTCCGCATCCTGTAGGGCGAAGGTCACGTATAGCTTGTTGCCGATTGCCTGCACGTTATAGGGCGCGTAGCCAGCCGGAACAGTTGGGTCGGTGAAGGAACGCACCAGCCGGAACTGGCTGTCATACTGCTCGACCACACCGTCATGGAAGTTCGCGGCATAGATGGAGCTGGCACCGCTGGTCTGGGTGGCGAAGGCCAAACCCTTGTAGACGGCTCCAGAAGCGCCGTTATTGACCGCGATCACCGCACTATAGAAATTTACCGAGGGTGCCCAGCCGCTGATGGTGCCATCTTCCGTGGCAAACAGAAATACTGCCGCTCCACTCAGTCCGCTCTGGCTTACCACAAAGTCACTGGTCCCGTTGAACACGGTTCCCGTTGGGCTGCCAGCCGTCGAGCCATCGAAAGAAGGAATGGTGACGACCAAAGGCACAATCGCGCCTGTGCCGTCATAGAGTGTCGAAAGCCCAGTGTGATTGTCCGACAACCAGAAGGCTCCAGTCGGGCTGAACGAGATGCCCCATGGATTAACCAGATTGGGGTCCGTGGTGGTGGCGCTACCGGCAGTATCCGCCACCAGATTGGTTTGGGTCACGCGCTGTGCGTTAGCGATGCTAGAGGCGGTTGCCATCATGATCAGCAGCAGGCAAGTCCATTTCCCAAATTTTTTGAAAGAATCGCAGTTCCGAAGTACAGAATGAAGCAGTGACATAAACGTCTCCTGGGGTTTTCCCTCTTTGATCTCGGCTGGTTGCTCCTTTGCCGAGCGGGAGCTAGTCCCAATCGTAGGTTAGGCGGGCAGGCACCAGCGATTTGTCACTCCGTTGTAAACAAACTGTCACTTTCGTCACAGGTTGGCTGCGTTACGGCCCCAAGCGCGGCAACCTACGGATGCAGGTATGGAGGAGTACTCGGAGGGTCATAGTCCGTTCCGTACTTGTTCTTGTGCGATGCTTTGTGCGCGATACTCGCGATGGAGATTGTGCCTAGTGAATGTGAGGTCCCAGAAATCACGACTTCGCGCGCTGCCGCCTGCAGCGATTCCGGCAGAGCCAGTTCGCTCCATACCTCCAGACGATAGTGGCCCTCGGGCACATTCGCGAAGACAAACTCGCTCGAAGTTCCCGCAACCGTGTAATACGGCGTACGCAAAGCCAAGACCACGGCTCCCATCTCCGGATGGATATTGCAAAAAATATAGCTCACCCCGGGCCGATCAAAATGCACGGTTCGTGTGCCGCCCGCCTCGTACAGGCCCAGATCGAATCGCTTGCCTTCGAACAACGAGAAGACATTGTGAAAAAACGGATCGAGATTCGGGAACTCAACCGCCGTGCCCACCGGAATTACCAGCACGTGCGGCTCGAAGGTTTTATTCTTCTGCACCAAGCGGAATCCATGCTCGGGTGGCGGTAGCGGTGGTACGGGCGCGTCGAGCGGCGTCAACCACAGCACTGCCAGCGGGGAATTCCGGCCCACGGGTTGCGAGCCGTGTGCAGGTACTCCTCCCATAAGCTCGATTCGTCCGGTCACGGTCTGTGTCTGTGCGAGGCATACCGTGGCCCCCAGCACCAGGCATACCGCTGCCCAGCGCGCCACCGACCGCCAGCCGAGACCCTTGCCGACGCTCAAAAAAGTACCCCCATGGAAACATTCACCTGACCTGTATTCTCGTGGCCAGCATCAATCGAGAACGTGCGTAAAGCGCGATATTCCGTCGAGAACAGCAGGTCCGAGCGGGGCCGGAAGATTACATTTACGAAAGCACTGCGATTCGCGTTGATGCTTGGCGAGGCGTAGTACGTCTGGGGATGCTGAAAAAAGCGCAAGTCGCGTGCGAAGCTGCTGTCCTGGCCAAGAGCTGCATTGAACTCCAATCTCGCTGTGGCGGCGAACTTTAGCTGGGACCATCCTCCCACCGCGTTCAGGCCGCGAATCGCGGTAGCCTCAATGTTCGGGTCACCACTGAACAACACGCTTCGCCCATAGGCTGCACCCAGTCCGCCGATGCCCCGGCCCCGATAGGCAGCTCCCGTAAGGGTTACGCGACTGCCCAGCGGTACCAGCCAGTCGCCCGTTACTGCCCAGCCATTCAGTAGGCGTCCGTAAGAATAGTTCTGGCGACTGTAGTACGTCCCCACGCCGACGCTCGATGCCCGGCCCGCCAGCGTGCCAAACCACGCCGCCCGCCCCGCGTAAGCGGGTTGTCGCGAGAGTTCCCCCGCATGTGCGCTGCGATAGACCCCGTATGTCGGAGCTTCTCCGGTCAAATTGTCCAGAATGCCACCCTGCACCACAAACCCGGAACTCTCCCCCGTGGCGAAACGATGTTCCACCCGCACCTGCGGCACCCAGCTCCACAGATTCCCAGCGTAAGAGAGCGCCGGCACGGCAAGCGAGGCGAAGGACGTTGGAGTCTGCGGCGCGAAGAACAACCCATCCTGCCCTGCGACCACAGAAGTCTTCTTCCAGTCCAGACGCATGGTTCCGGTACGCAGCCGCACTAGTCCCTGGTTCACGCCATTCGGGGCAATTGGAAATCCGCCCGCGAAGTCCACCACTACGTCGGCGCGGGTACGTGCGCCAGCCAAAGTCGGCCCGAACACTTCCAATCCAAATTGTGACTGCCGTAGTGTAGCCCCGAAGCTGCCATTCGCCGCCGCAGCTGGATCTCTTGCCAGCGCTGCGGTGGGTACGTCCAGACTGTCGCCGACACCCTGATTCCCAAACAGGTTCAGTAGCACGATGCCAGAGAGCTTAATCCGATAGCGGGAAGCGCTTTCGACTTTGGTCTGGTGTTGCTCGTTCACCGTGCCACTCAGGAACTCAAACTCCTCCTTGAGCTTCCCGATGCGAGACGATTCGGTCGTTACTGCGCCGGAGCTCGTCGCGAGTGCTGGCTCGGCAGGCGTGCCAGCCGCCGTCTGCCCTGCGGCGGAATCCGATTCATCCTTCATCGCGGCTAGTTCACTGCGCATCGCAGCCAGTTCGGCGTGCGCACTTTGCGCCTCCGCCAGGACGCTCCGCAGGCTGTCCCGCAGTTCATCCACTTGACGCCGAAGCTCCTGCACCGACTGGCTCAGTTCGACCACTTGCGCAGGGGAGGCATCGGCAGTCTTTGTCGGAAGGGTACTCTCTTGTGCCGCGAGAGGTGAAACTGGCAGCATCGCGCACAGCAGAAGCCACAAGCCTGTAGTCAGAGGCAAACGTTGTAGCCGAAATAAACTGCTCTGTGATCTCGGTAGCGTGTTGGTCGTCTTAAGTTTCATACACCCTCCACGGAGTGCTCGCGCAGGCAAGCGCTGGGATTCGGCCAAAGGACAGGCGATACTGCGCACACCCCTCTGGAATAACGGCCGCGCGCTCCAGAAAACAATCATCGCGGCTAGACTTTTTTCAGATCACTGGACACGGGGTGTACGGGGACTCCCAGCGGCAGCCGAACCGCGAACACCGACCCCGTTGCCGAACTGCGTTCCACCCATACCTCGCCCCCATGGTCCACGATGATCTTCTGCACCACCGTCAGCCCCATGCCCGTACCATTCTCTTTTCCCTGGCTCACGAATGGCTGGAACAGACTGTCATGAATGGCAATAGGGATGCCCGCACCATTATCCTCGATCTTCACTTCAAATCGCTCTTGACGAACAGCGATGCGAACCGTGACCCGACCGCCACTGATGGGAGCCGCCTCGCAGGCGTTGATAAGCAAGTTATAAAAAGCACGTTCCAACTTCTTTCCGTCGAACCATCCCATGAGTGCGCTCGATGCCGCCACCTCGATCGGCACGGAATGATGCTCGGGGTGTTTGCGCACTAGATCCACGGCTCGCTGCAGGGTAGCTCGCAGGTCGCCGTAGGATGGCCGCAAGGATTCACGCGTCCTGGAAAACTCCAGCAGCGACTCGATCAGCTCATTCATCTGGCTCACTGCGGTTTGAATCTCACCGTACAGCTCTTCCCGCTGGATCGAAGTCAGGCCCGGTTCCAGCAGGAACTCGGAGTTTGCCACAATCGCCGCCAGCCAATGGCGCAGGTCGTGCGAAATCGAACTTGCCATGCGGCCAATGGTGGCAAGTCTTTCCGCGTCAAGCAGGTCAGCTTGCGTATCCCGTAACGTAGAGCGCACCCGCCGAAACGCCTCGGTGACTTCCGCAACTTCATCCTTGGTGCGCAGTTCAAGCGGATAGTCGTAGTCCCCTTGTCCAAGGGCGCGAACGCCAGAGACCAGGCGATTGAGCGGACGAGTAAAGGTATAAGAAAGAAAGAAGACCAGCGCCGATCCCGCCAGCATCGCGGCCAGACCCAGCCCCAGCACCAGCCGGTTCAAACTTGCCAGAAACAACTGGGCCGGCTGCAACGACTTCAGAACAATCAACTGCGCGCCCGATGCTGATCCCGGCTCCAAATCCAACGTCGTCTCCAGAAACCGCTCCCGGTCGAGTAGCAGTTCCGAGGACGTGTTGGGCTGCGTTGGTCGGCCAGTGTTGGAAGCGGACCATGCCTTTTGCAGGTTCGCCTGCTGTTCGGGAGTGAGTGTGCTCGCCAAAATCGTACCGCTGTCCCGGAAAGCGACTTCACTGGCGGCGACACTGGCTAGGTCGCGCGCCATCCGACTATCAATCTCATAACCCACCACCGCGAAACCCAGTGATTTGCCTTCCTCGGAAGGGCCAAAAAATATCGGTTGTGTGAAGGTCTCGTAGAGTCGCCCACCGACCACCTGCCAGTGCGGTGGTCCAGCCGGGGCTAGGTCCGATGCCGGTACGGAAGGCGTCCATGGCTCGGCGGTAGAGTGGGTGGCATGAAATGCGAGCACTTTGCCACTACGATCCACCAGCGCAAAAAAATCGCTGCCCGAGATTTGCCACAAACGCCGGGAGCCGTCCTGGATGGTGGGCGCATGGTGTGTCGTCATCAGGGCGCGAAGACTGGGCAGGTCCGCCAGCAGTTGCGCAGAGCGTTCGAGTGTCTGCTCCCTTTGCCGGCGCGAATTTTCGAAGGCCACTACCGCGTTGCGCAGACCGGCTTCGGCTTCAAGCCGGGTGTGGTCGCTCACCTGCTTTTGCACCACTAACAGCGTGGTCCAGGTGAGCCCGGCAATCACCAGCAGCATGGAGATCAGGAACTTGGTGCGAAGGCGTAACCCTTTCATCCGCGTCTCCCGCCAAACCTGGGCGGCTCAGCTTGGGCTTGTGGGCTGACGACATGGTGACTATCGCACAAACTTGTAGCCTGCACTATGCACCGTTCGGAAGTGGACTGGGTTGGAGGGATCGGGCTCAAGCTTCTGGCGTAGCCGCAAAATATGGTTATCCACCGTGCGCGTCGAAGGATAATTCTGATAGCCCCAAACCTCGTTCAGCAGCTCATTGCGCGAGATTACGATGCCGGGCCTGGCGCACAGAAACTTCAAGACCTTGAACTCCTGCGCGGTCAGCGCCACGAGTTCAGTCCCGCGCAAAACCTCCATCCGGGCAAAGTCAATCTGCACGTCCGCAAAGAAAACTGCGTCGGGTTCCGCCAGGGTGTGCGGCGTATTGTGTTGCAGCGAGCGACGAATCGCCGCCCGTACCCGCGCCAACAACTCGCGCGGACTAAACGGCTTGGTTACGTAGTCGTCTGCGCCTAGCTCCAGCAGCATGACTTTGTCGGCGACTTCAGACTTGGCGCTCAATATGATCACCGGCAACCCCGGCGCAGCGGCCTTGATTTCGCGGCACACGTCCGGTCCTGGCGTTCCTGGCAGGCGCAGATCGAGCAGCACGGCAGAGTACGTCTGACCGCGGAATTTTTCCAGTCCTTCCGTGCCCGTTCCGGCCAACTCCACTTCGTATTTTTCCAGCCCGAACAAGCGAGCCAGCGCCTTCTGCACCGAGCGGTCATCTTCGATGACCAAAATGCGCTCCATACCGTGGGACACTAGAGAGAACCTCAACGGGGAATCACAAGCAAAATTAGACTGGCGGAACGTCACGGTTAACCGCCAATCTTCCTAACGCTAACAGATTGCACGCCGCCGCAGCGCAGCCGCAAAAAAAGAGACATACACGAGACATTCTGGTTACATGCAGGCGTTCTTGGAAGCGGCGCTCAATAGACTTCCGGTCCGCCAACAGCCGAAAGATGCGAAGCGCGATGCCCGCGATTTGTTGCGCGGCCAGAACAAGAGTAAGACCTTAGGGCAAACGTTTACCGAATTAAGTAATTCTCCTCCGCGTTGAGCAAAAAATTAGTAGGGGTCAATTTGAAAGTCACCCTCTTAACACAGTCAACTTGAGCGCAACCGGGAGAAGCCCGCTCAGCGGGATTCTCCCGGTGAAGTCGAAAGACCCTATCGAGCTCATGCCACCCGCCTGGCATGGATATCTCGCCCCAAATCCTGGCATGGGACGCCAAACACAAGCATTGTTGCTGGAAACCACCCGCTGGTGGGCTTGCGCGCTTCAAACTGACCCACTACAAAAAACTTCTTTAGTTGACAAAAAACTCTGCCTCTCATACCTTGATCGAGTAAACGATTACTCCTGTTTTCTGATGTTATTTTCTGATTTAGCCCTGAAGGGATGCTGGATGCTGCTGGAAGCTCTGCGCCGTGACGTGCTCGAAGCGAATCTAGAGCTCACCCGCCAAGGGCTGGTTCTGTTCACTTTCGGCAACGCCAGTGGCATCGCACGCGACCAGGGACTCGTCGTCATCAAGCCCAGCGGCGTCCCCTATTCCGAAATGACGCCCGAGCATATGGTCGTCACCGATCTAGACGGCAACATCGTTGAAGGCAAGCTCAGACCGTCCTCCGATCTTCCCACGCATCTTGTTTTGTACAAGGCATTTCCCGGCATTGGTGGAGTGGCACACACCCACTCCGAGTACGCAACTGCATGGGCGCAGGCGCGCCAGCCCATTCCTTGCTTCGGCACCACTCACGCCGACTATTTTCACGGCCCGGTACCGTTAACGGACGTAATGACCCCGGCGGAAATTGAGTCAGATTACGAAAAGAATACCGGCAACGTGATCGTAAGAGCCTTTCGTGATCTCGATTACGCCAGCATTCCCGCTGTTCTTGTGGCAAATCACGCACCCTTTACGTGGGGGCCGGATCCTGCCACTGCAGCCTACAATGCGGCCATTCTGGAAACCGTCGCGCGAATCGGGTACTATACCGTGAACGTTAACGCAAAGGCGGAAGCCGTGTCCCAGAGTTTGCACGACAAGCACTATCTTCGAAAGCACGGCAAGAACGCTTACTACGGTCAGGTGAATCAATGATACCGTTCGCGGCCCTACTCGCAGCTCCGTCTCGTCTCGTCCATCTTTCCATTGTGGATGGGGTCATCATCGTCTTCTACTTTGCGCTTGTACTGTGGATCGGCATTCATCTGAAGGGAAGATCGAACACCGGCGAAGACTTTTTCATGGCCGGACGGGAAATGACAGCATGGGTGGCCGGGCTCGCGTTTTTGTCCGCCAATCTGGGGTCACTCGAACTGATGGGCTGGGCGGGGAACGCCTACAAGTACGGTATTCTCGCGGCTCACTGGTACTGGATCGGCGCCATCCCGGCGATGCTCTTCCTGGCGCTGGTGATGATGCCCTTCTATCACATCAGCAAGACCCATTCTGTGCCGGGCTATCTGAAGTTGCGTTTTGGCACCTCAAGTCAGGCGCTGTCTTCCATCTCCTTCGCCTTCATGACCGTGCTGATGAGCGGCATCAATATGTACGCCATGGCGGTGGTGATGCGGGTGGTGCTGGGTTGGGATCTTCATTTCAGTATCTGGGTCTCCTCGATTACAGTGGCAATATACGTGGGGCTGGGCGGATTGCGCTCGGCAATTTTCAATGAAGTACTGCAGTTCTTTTTGATCTGGGCTGGCGCGATGCTCATCCCGATTCTGGGGCTGATCGAAGCGGGCGGCTGGGGTGGATTAAAACTGCGCGTTTTGGAGAATCTCACCGCGCAGCACGTCGCCAACGCCGGGTCTTATACGCATCTGTGGTCCACCCTTGGCGACTTTGGAAACAACCCCATGGGGATCAACTGGATCGGCATCGTCTTTGGACTTGGCGCGGTCATTTCGATGGGCTACTGGACCACCGATTTTCTAGTGGTGCAGCGTGTGCTCGCCGCCAAAGATCTTCGCTCCGCGGAGTTGGCGCCCATTATCGGCGCAGCGTTCAAGATGCTGGTGCCGTTTATTGTCATTCTTCCCGGGTTATTGGGATTAGCGTTGCTGCGCGATCCCCATACCGGCGAGCTGCTACGGCTGGTGCCGGGCGATCTGGCGTGGTCGGCTGCGGGACGCGCGCAGGGACTGCATGGCTACGATGAGGTGCTTCCGCTGATGTTGGCCCGTTACTGCGGGCCGGGTCTGCTGGGTCTTGGGATTACCGCACTGATCGCGGGCTTCATGTCCGGTATGGCGGGTAACGTGAGTGCGTTCGCCACGGTGTGGACGTATGACATTTATGGGGCGCTCATCAATAAGAACGCTTCCGATCAATCGAAAGTGAGCATGGGCCGCTGGTGCACTCTGATCGGGGTGGCGGTCAGCATCGGTACCGCGTACTTGGTGATGGAAGCACAGAGCATCATGGACTATGTGCAGGCGCTGTTCAGCTTCTTCATCGCGCCGCTGTTTGGCACGGTGATCCTCGGCATGCTGTGGAAGCGCGCTACACCGCAGGGCGGGTTCTGGGGACTGCTTGCCGGGACGCTGTCTTCCGTCGGAATGTATGCCTGGGCAAAGTTCGACCCCAGCATCCTGAAGTACTTAGCCCTGTCCACGCAGGCACAGGACCAGGCGCAGAATATGTTCCGCGCGTTATGGTGTTGGCTAATCTGCGTATTCGTGACTGTGGCGGTCAGTCTGGTGACGAAACCCAAGCCCGACGCCGAGCTCACTGGCCTTGTCTATGGTATGACGCCGATTCCAAGCGTGGGAAATGTTTCGCTACTTCACCGTCCCGTGTTCTGGGGAGCAGTGGTAGCTGTTGTGTTTGTGATTTTGCAAGTCATTTTTTGGTAAGGAGAAACGATGAAATCTGGTGAATTGCTATCAATATGGTTTTTTATCGGAGTGTCCTTGCTGGTCAATGGGGCCTTGATTTTTGCAACCGGAATCTACGAACTGGTGTCGCCACCGGAGAATCGCGTTGTGCTCTACGACTTGCACGCCAACATTTGGTGGGGCGGCATATTGCTGGTGCTCGGACTGATCTACACCGCGCGCTTTTCACCCGCGCAAGAACGCAAGCGCCTGGCAGCACATTCCTAGTTTCCGCATTTGCACAACAGAGGGTTCAATGTCGAATCGTAAGATGACGATGGGCGTGATTGTGGGCAGCCGGGGATTTTTCCCGCACCACTTGGCGAAAACCGGACGGGAAGAGATGATCGCAGTGCTGACAGCCGCGGGCATGGATGTCGTGGTACTCACGCCGGAGCAGACGCAGCATGGCGCGGTGCAGACTCTACAGGACGCCCGCAAGTGCGCTGATCTGTTCAAGCAAAACGCCAGCCGGATTGATGGCGTGATCGTTACCCTGCCGAACTTTGGTGAAGAGCGTCCTATAGCTGACACGCTGCGCTGGGCCGGGCTGAACGTGCCGGTGCTGGTACAAGCGACGCCCGACGATCCGCGACAGATGACGATTGCGTCGCGCCGCGACAGCTTCTGCGGCAAGATGTCAGCTTGCAACAATTTGAAGCAGTATGGCATTCCTTACTCGCTGACCGCGTTGCACACCGTATCGCCAAGTTCGCCAGGATTTGGAGAAGACCTCGCGTGGTTCGCTGCGGTCTGCCGCGTCGTCAAGGGTCTGCGCAACTTGCGCGTGGGTGCAATCGGCGCCCGACCCACAGCCTTCAACACCGTCCGCTACAGCGAGAAACTGCTCGAACGCAACGGCATCAGCGTAGAGACGCTAGATCTCTCTGAAGTCCTCGGCCGAATCGAACGCATGAAGGACGATGATCCTTCCGCCATCGCCAAACTCGCCGCCATCGAGGCCTATGTCTCGACCTCCGGCGTGCCGAAGCCAGCGCTGCTCAAGATGGCGAAGCTGGCCTCGGTGGTGGAAACCTGGATGCAGGAAACCGAAGTCGCTATCAGCGCGGTGCAATGCTGGACCTCAATCGAAGAAAACCTCGGCGTCGTTCCGTGCACAGTGATGAGCATGATGAGCAACGAGTTGATGTCGAGCGCCTGCGAAGTGGATATCTGCGGCGTCATCAGCATGCACATGCTGCAACTGGCTTCGGGCACGCCCAGCGCGCTGCTCGACTGGAACAACAATTACGGCGACGACCCCAACAAGGCGGTCTGCTTCCACTGTAGCAACTTGCCCAAGCACTTCTTCCAGGACGTTCGCATGGACTTCCAGGAGATCATTGCCGGCACCGTGGGCAAGGAAAACACCTTCGGCACCTGCGTCGGCAAGGTGAAAGCATCTCCGATGACGTTTGCGCGTTTCTCCACCGACGACTTTACAGGCAAGATCGTCGGCTATGTGGGCAGTGGCCGCTTCACCGACGATGCGCTCAACACCTTCGGGGGTGCGGGCGTAGTCGAGATTGCGGACATGCAGAAGTTGCTGCGCTATATCTGCGAGAACGGTTTTGAGCATCACGTTGCCGCCAACCTCAGCACTCACGCCGGAGCCCTGCACGAAGCTGCGACGCGCTATCTTGGCTGGGATACCGAGTGGCACGGGCGATAGCGGCGGGCGCAGGAGCTTTCTCCACCACTATAATCGGCTAGTGAGTACACACTTTCTGCACCGACGGCTGAGCCTATTCCTGACGCTCGTGAGTTGTGTGCCACTCCTCTTCGGTCAGGCGACACCTAAGCCCGCTCCCGCTCCGGTGCCGGGTAATTTTCGCAATGTCACCGAGCGCCTAGGCGTGCACTTCACGCACGTTTCCTCGCATACCTCCAAGCGCTATCTTCTCGAAACCATGGGCCCCGGCGTCGCTCTGTTTGACTACGACAATGACGGGCGGCTCGACATCTTCGCCGTCAACGGAGCGCCGCTTGCCGATCCAACCGCTAAGGGCGCCGTCCCGCAAAAGGCCTCGCCCGCTGATTGGAACCGCCTCTTCCACCAAAATGCGGACGGCACTTTTTCTGACGTCACCGAAAAGGCTGGATTGCAGGGCGCTGGTTACGGCATGGGGGTTGCCGTGGCCGATTACGACAATGACGGTTATGAAGACCTCTACGTCACTGCCTTTGGCGGAAACAAGCTTTATCACAACAACGGCGACGGCACCTTCACCGAGGTCACCGAGAAGGCTGGCGTCGCGGGCAGTGGCTGGTCTACCAGCGCCGCTTGGGTGGACCTCGACAACGATGGCTTGCTCGACCTTGTGGTGCTGCGCTACATGAAGTGGGATTTTCCGGACATCTGGTGCGGCGAAAAGCGGGAGGGCTATCGCGCCTATTGCCATCCCGACCAGTTTGCAGCGGAAACACCGCTGGTATATCACAACGACGGCAACGGACACTTTACCGACATCACCCAGAAGTCAGGCATCGCCAAGCCAGGCAAGGGCCTGGGTATTGCACTCGCAGACTACGATCACGATGGACGCGTGGATGTGTTCGTCGCGAATGATTCGATTGCGCAATATCTGTATCACAACTTGGGCGGCGGAAAATTTGAAGAAGTGGCCCTTCTCAGCCTGGCGGCGCTGGATGGGGACGGCAAGGCGTTCGCCGGGATGGGCGTGGACTTTGCCGACTACGATAATGACGGCTGGCCCGATCTGGTGGTGACCGACCTGGCCAACCAAACCTACGCCCTTTACCAGAACACGCGCGACGGCAACTTCAACTACACCACGAATGCTTCAGGCCTTGGCGTCATTTCGTTGCTGCACTCCGGCTGGGGCGTGCGCTTTCTCGACTACGACAACGACGGCTGGAAGGATCTGCTGATTGCACAGAGCCACGTTCTGGACACCATCGCGCTGACCATGCCGCATCTGCACTACAAGGAGCCGATGTTGTTGCTTCGGAATACCGGAGAACGGTTTGTGGACGTTTCCGCTAACTCCGGCAGCGTGTTCAAGGAAGCATGGGCGTCGCGAGGCGTCGCGGTGGGCGACATTGACAACGATGGCCGGCTCGATGCCGTGGTTGCAACCAACGGTGGCCCGCTCTACATCCTCCACAACGAAACCAGCACCACGAACCACTGGCTGCAAGTACAACTCGTGGGACACAAGAGCAATCGCGATGGCATCGGCGCAGTCGTGCAGGTCGTGACTTCGTCCGGTACGCAGACCGCGACCGTCTCCACCGCAGGCAGCTATCTTTCCGCCAGTGACAAACGAGTTCACTTCGGTCTGGGCCGCGACGCTACGGCAAGTTCCTTGGAGGTTCGTTGGCCCAGCGGCATCATGCAGACCCTGAAAGAGGTGCGTGGCGACCATAAAATTACTGTGGAAGAGCCTGTCGCTGCACCGCCTTCGGGCAACGTAGCCGTCCCGCAGTAGATTGATTCCAAGCTGCGAATATTCAAGCGTGACTCCAGCTCCCGCTTTCCCTTTCCAATTTCCATAGATCATCTTCGATGCAATTTCTGAACCATCCTGTTTATTTTCCTCTACTAAATCGTTTAAGAAACATTGACAATGTCTCTGGCCGATGACTATACTCGCCCAGCATTCGCTAGATAATCGTTTTAGCGTTTGGGTGATCAGCGCGATGCCATGGTGGCGTGGAACGCGCGTGCACGGCTGAAAATTCTAGATATTCTAGCGGAGGCAATATGTCAAGTTTAAGATTCGTCAGAACCATGTTCGTTATTCCGGCGCTGTTGCTGCTAGCTGCGGCCCCTGGGATGGCGCAGTTCAAGGCGAGCATTCAGGGCACCATTCAAGATTCCACCGGGGGTGTGGTCAGCGGCGCCAATGTGGTCATCCTGAATCAGGACACTGGCCTGAGTCGCAGTGCGGTCTCTTCGAACCAGGGCTACTACCACATCAGCGAACTGCCTCCTGCCAAGTACACGGTTACGGTGGAGGCGAAGGGCTTCAAGAAGGCGGTCGCCAAAGATGTAGAAGTGGCGGCGGAAGAACCTCGTGGCTTCAACGTCACAGTGCAAGTGGGCGCGGTCGCAGACGAGGTCACCGTCAGCGCTACGGCCGAGGCTCTGCACACCGAGAGCGCGAACACTGGCAACACGATCACCGACGCAGAGGTACAGCGTCTGCCGCAGAACGGTCGTGATCCCTATGAACTGCTGCGGCTCACTCCGGGAGTGTTTGGCGATGGCTCGCGCAATGGAAGCGGCGGAGCCACCAACCTGCCGAACCAGACCAGTCCGGGCGGCTCCAACTCTTCGATTTTTCAGACCGAAAATGCGGTGCAGGCGGTTGCCAACGGACAGCGGCAGAGCGCCAACAACTTCAGCATTGATGGAGTCGGAGTCAACAGTCTGCAATATGGCGGTTCGGCGGTAATCACCCCGAATCAGGAATCGGTGCAGGAAATCTCGGTACTTTCGAGTTCCTATTCGGCGGAAGATGGCCGGGGAGCCGGGGCACAGGTGAAGGTGGTGAGCAAGAGCGGCACCAATCTACTACATGGCTCTGCCTTCTTTAAATACCAGGATCCGAACTTTAATTCCTACAATCGCTATGGTGGGCCCAACAACGCTCCGACGGTGCGGTCGCAAGACAAGTTCCGCCAGTTCGGCGGCAGCCTGGGTGCCCCAATTGTGAAGGACAAACTGTTCGCATTCTTTTCTTACGAGGGTCTGCGAAGCAATAACAGCGGCACCTCGACCCCAACCTGGGTGGAAACCGCCCAGTTCCGCCAACTTATCGCCAGCGCACGCCCTGGCAGCATCGCGGACGCCATCGTGAACTCGGCGGGCGTGGCACCTCGAATCGCGTCAGTGCTTACACCCACCTGCGCCTTGGCCGGGCTCTCCGATGCCCCAGAAAACCCGCAGTGCGTGGTGGTGGGCAGTGGCGCGACCGGCGGAGTCAACATCGGCTCGCCGTTTGGCGCGACCGGTACCTATCTGCCATTCACCGGGGCCCTTGCTGGCCTTGTTGGCAGTGGCCAAATCGGTGGCGGGCTCGAT
Source organism: Terriglobales bacterium (assembly GCA_038229415.1). Lineage (GTDB taxonomy): Bacteria > Acidobacteriota > Terriglobia > Terriglobales > Acidobacteriaceae > JANXUR01. The sequence continues at coordinate 26,178 of JBBROM010000017.1, read as the reverse complement.
CCCAACACGCCTGATATCCAGTACGTGACCCTGGCGCTGCCAGGCACCACCAGCGGCAACCAGTTCAACGGCCGTGTGGACTTTAACCAGGGGCACAACCAGTTTGCTTACAGTACCTACTTCACGCTTTTTAATGACCTTGGGGCTGACGGGGCTGGCCGCAGCCGGCCGCAACAAGACCTGCGCAAAACCCCAGTCAACCAGGTGCAATCCATCTCGTTCATTCGCCTCTTTAGCCCGACCCTGATCAACGAATTTCGGGCGAACTTCACCCGGTTCAACTTCAATCAAGTGGCCAGCACAAGCAATGTGAACTTCGGGATTCCCCGGATTGAAATTGAAGGCAACAACTTCGACCGCATTCGGTTCGGAGCGGCGCAGGGATCCACCACCCCGGCGGTCTTTGTGGAAAACACCTACAACCTCCGCGACACCGTGACTAAGACGGTCGGTAGTCAAACCATCAAAGCCGGCTTCGACTTTGCCGCGGACCAGAATAACAACGACCTCAGCGGTCAGGCTCGGCCCATCTACGTGAGTCACTTGATCTGGAACTTTGCCAATGATGCGCCGATCTTTGAAGGGATTGATGCCAATCCCCAAACCGGAGGTCCTGCGAATGCCAAACGATACCTCCGCTCCAAAGACTATGCCGTCTTCTTGCAGGATGACTGGAAGGTGCGGCCTAACCTGACGGTGAACCTCGGCGTGCGTTGGGAGTACTTCAGCCCGTTCAGCGACAGCAAAGGCGCTCTTTCCAACATCACCTTTGGCTCGGGCGGCGTGCTATCCACCGCCACCGTGGGGCCGGTGAATACGCTGATCCAACCCACCAGGAGAGACTTCGGCCCGCGCATCGGATTCGCTTGGAGCCCCGCCGCTTACGGCAACAACACCGTAATCCGCGGAGGCTTTGGCATCGCCTTCAACCGCCCGGACGACGTGCAGTTCGGCAACGCTGCGTTTAACCCTCCGAATTATGCGCGCTTCGGCTTGTGCTGCGGCACGGCCGGCACGGCTGGCGGCGACGTCTTTGGTTCACCCTACGCTGATGGCACCATTCTTTATGCGCTCGGGAGCAGCACAGCTTTCAATAGCTATCCGGCGAATCCTAAGCTTGCGTTCGGTATTGACCCCAAGACCGGTGGAGTCTGCGGCGACGTGGGATGCACCTTTGATCAAGGGGTGGAGATTTACGGAGGCACGCCAAAGTTCCGCGATCCGTATGTCTATCTCTATTCGCTGGAATATGAGCACCGGCTTCCACACAGCCTGATTGCATCCGTCGGATTTCAAGGCAGCGTAGGCCATCGCCTGCCGCGGCTGGTCAATCAAAACTTCCTGCAGAAGCCGAGCAACTCTTTCTTCGCGGTATACATTCCTACCAGCGACATCAACTCCAACTTCAACTCAATGAACGTCCGGCTGCGCCGCCAATTTACCAATGGCCTGCTGTTTGATGCGCAGTATCGTTTCAGCAAGAGCATTGATCAGCTTTCCAACGAAGGTCCCGGCGCGGTCACCAATCAAACCGATCCGGCGCACCCCAACACCGAGCATGGCCCGTCGGACTTTGACGCGAAGCACACTCTCAGCTTCTTCACGCTCTACGACTTGCCCTTCTTCCATGACCATTCCTCGTGGACGGGCAAGATTTTGGGCGGGTGGCAGCTCAACGGCATCGCCACCTGGCACACCGGGTTCCCCTGGACGCCGGTCACCGGCCAACTGAATTCGGTCGCCATCACCAGCGCGCAAACCATTGGCCCCACCCGTCCATCGAAGCTGTTGAAGCAACCCGGCACGGGCATCTCAAACAGCAATTTCATCACACCGTTCGCCAACTATCCGGGATTGCTTCTGCCTTGGCAGCCGATCACCGTAAATGGCCAGGCGGGTTTTGTGCAGTGCGGCAACGCCGACCCCACCACCCGGCCGGGCTATCCGTACTACGACACCTGCACTCAGGGGCCTCCGGGAATCGGGCGTAACTCCAGCCGCGGTCCCGGCTACTTTAACATTGACACCAGTATTGTGAAGAAATTCGGGCTGCCCAAAACCAAGTTGTGGGGGGAAGACGCCGGGTTGGAACTGCGCGGAAACTTCTTCAACCTGTTCAACAAACTCAACCTGCAACCTTTCGGCTTCGGCAGCGACAATACGCGGATCGAGAGTCCAATCTTTGGACAATCGCCGGGCGGCTTGTCGGGCCGCGTGATCGAAGTGCAAGCGCGGTTTAGCTTTTAGTCCTGATCCACGTGGCGACAGAAGGGGAGGTGGCAAGCCACCTCCCCTTTTTTGTGCCGAGTAGAAGCTGGGATGCTGCCATAAGCAAGGCGGGAGGGCTGTCGGCCCGTGCTCCGGCGGGTCAACTCGGCTGGAAACCCGTGCGCTTCATCGCGACCTGCGCCTCGGGATTCTTCATAAACATCTCCCAAACCATGCCCGTACGCTGGTTCTCGGCCATCACCATCATGATGCCCTGATCAATGCCAAGCACGTCTGGATTGCTCCAACCGGTGAGCGGGTTGAAGGCGTCAACAAATCCATAGCGCCGCCACGCCATGCCGGAATACTGCTCACGGATGGTATGCAGTACGCGGATGCAGTCCGCGAAGGCAAAGGGCAGCGACCCTCCTGCCGCACAAGGAACAATGCTGCCATCAATCTCGCCCTGTTCCGGTGGTCCGCCCCATGCGGTATAACCTTTCTCCGAATCCGACGCAGTGATTCCCCATAAGCCATCTGAATAATCGGCAAAACGGTTCTTTAACGAAATACAAAACAGCTTGTGAGCCTGCGTCGCCTTTGTCGAATTCTCAAAGTAGTCGGCGTAGGCATCCCGCTTGTGGCGAAAGTCAAACCATGCCTGCGAATATTGGTGCGTAAAGATCGGATCAGGGCCCGAGATGTATTCGATCCCCTGAAAGCTCACCTTAGGCCTACTCCACGCCTGCCACGATTCTGGCGGCAGAGGATGGGTCGGCGAACCGATCGCCAGAAGATAGATCATCATCAACTCGCAGTAACGTTCCCACCGCGCGTCGAGGAATCCTTTTTCAGGATGCCAGCCCATGCTGACGGTAGGACCACCATTCTGCATCCACGGCCAGTCCACGCGTTCATAAATCCTGGTAGCGAGCGCTTTGATCTCCGCATCGGCAAAATGCTGGCGCGCGGTCAACACACCGCACAGCAAGAGCGCGGTATCAATGGAAGAAAGCTCACACTTCCACTGGCGCTCGCCAGTGTTCATGTCAATAAAGTGATAGAAGAAGCCGTGTTCATTCGGCAGATCATTGGCCAGAAAGCGCAATGTAACCCGAACGCGCTCTGTGATCTCCTTGCGTGTGCGATAGCCGCGCCGGTCGCCGATGCACAGCGCCGTTAAACCGAATCCAGTGGCCGCGATGCTGGCAATAGTGCGAGTGTCGCCTCCGTTGGCGAGTGCACGATCCTTCACTTGGCCGGTGGTTGGACTGGCTTCACTCCAGAAAAAATCGAACGCCGTGCGCTGGATCTCGTCGAGCAACTGGTCATCGCTCATCCGCGGCAATGGGTTCAACGGTTTCTGATAGGCGGGATGCGCTTCGCGCTGGCAGCCAACGAACGGTAAAGTTGTGGCTAGCGCGGCTCCACCGCTGAGGCGCAGCCATTCGCGGCGTGTCCATTGGAATCGGTCGGGCATGGAACGAAGATATCCTTGCGACAGTGCAGATTCGTGACTATGGCTCAAGCATCAGGCGTGTGCTGTTCCCATGCGCTGAGTCGGGCGCAATCCACAACGTGACTCTCGCAGGCTCCACCGTGTAGTGATTCTGGTCGTCCCACAAGGCAAAGGTGTCCGCCCCAAGATCGAAGCTGACGCGGCGCGTTTCACCCGGAGCCAGGTGAATCTTTTGGAACCCCTTCAGCGCACGCACTGGCTGTGCCGTGCTCGTGCCTTCCAGCCGTACATAAAGCTGCACCACTTCATCCGCGGGCTTCGCCCCCGTATTTGTGATCTCTGCGCTTACCGTGGCTGTCGCGGCACTCTTGCTGCTCGTTGCATTCTCACTCAGCAACGTCTTCAGTTTGCCAGCGCTAAGGCGCGAATCACTGAGGTGCGGGTCGCCATACTGGATCGCGCTATAGGTCAGGCCAAACCCAAAGGGAAACTGCGGGGAGTTGGGCTCATCAATGTAGCGCGAAAGATATTTCTCCAACCCATCCGTCGGCGGATGCGTCAGGTCAGCGTTCAAGGCCGGCCGGCCTGTGTTCAAGGCGTTGTAGTAGAGCGGCTCCTGCCCCACGCTGCGTGGCCAGCTCACCACCAATCGCCCACTTGGCTGCACCTCACCAAACAAAGTCTGCACCAGCGCTGGTCCAGCTTCCAGTCCAGGGAACCACGCCTCCAGCACAGCGGGCACATGAGCAAACGCCCAAGGCAGTGTCAGCGGGCGTCCGCTGAACAGCACCATCACCACTGGCTTGCCAGTCGCAGCAACGGCCTCCAGCAGTTGCTCTTGACGCCCGGGCAAATCGAGGTGAGCCCGCGATCCTGCCTCCGCGGTCATGGAGCCAGCGTCTTCACCCACCGCAAGCACCACAACGTCCGCCAAATTTGCAGCCGCCACCGCGCTGGCAATCTCGGCATCGCTGCTCGCGATGATGCTTCCGCCGCTCGCGTAAAGCACTCGATCCGCTCCCAACTGCTTCGTCAGCGCTGTTCGCAGCGTAATGGCATCCTCGGCCCGACCTTGTCCCGCCCATGAGCCCAGCATGTTGCCTGCGTCATCCGCCAATGGGCCGATGAGCGCAATCTTGCCTAGTGGGGAGGAGAGGGGCAGTAGCTGTGCATAACCCGGAACCGCATCATTCTTCAGCAGCACGAACGACTCTTCCGCTGCCTTGCGCGCCAGCTCGCGGCTGGCAGGCAGCAGCATAGCGGATGCTTCCTTGTCTTCCTCCACCAAGGGATGGTCGAACAGCCCCAAGGCAAACTTCACCCGCAGCACGCGACGCACGGCCTCGTCCACAACGGCAACGGGAACCTGCCCTCCCTTCACCATTTGCGCCAGGTGCAGATGGTAGAGGTTGCTCTCCATGTCCATTTCAACGCCCGCAGTCAGAGCACGGCGGGCCGCTGTAGCGCCATCATTGGCAATGCCATGCGCCATCAGTTCGGCGATCGAAGTCCAATCACTTGTGACCAATCCCCGGAACTTCCATTCCTTGCGCAACACCTGGTTCAACGTAAACGAATTCGCGCTAGTTGGCACCGCGTTAAGCGAGCTGAATGCGCTCATCAAGGAAGCGGCACCCTCATCCACCGCAGCCTTAAAGGGCGGCAGATAGAACTGGCGCAACGTGTGTTCTGAAATTTCCGTGGTGTTGTAGTCGCGGCCGCCTTCCGCCGCTCCATAGCCTACAAAGTGTTTGACGCAAGCTGCGATACTTCCGGGAGCGGCCAGGTCTTTCCCCTGATAGCCCCGCACGTAAGCCCGGGCCATCTGCTCCCCAAGATAGGGGTCTTCGCCCGCACCCTCAATCATGCGGCCCCAGCGGGCGTCGCGCGCAATATCTACCATTGGCGAAAAAGTCCAGCGCACGCCAGCAGCGGCGGATTCGTGCCCGGCGACTCGCGCCGCCTCTTCCACCAACGTTGGGTTCCAGGTAGACGCCAAGCCCAGTGGCACGGGAAAGGTCGTCCGGAAGCCGTGAATCACGTCCAGCCCAAACAGAATCGGGATGTGCAGTCGCGACTCTTTCACCGCGAGGCGCTGAAATTCGTTGATTTCCTTCGCGGTCGTAAGGTTAAACAGGCCGCCAATCTCGCCCCGCCGAACCATGTCGTGATAGTCGGTGCGCCCGGTACCGGGCCCCGTCGGGGCCCCGTTGGAGTACAACACCAACTGCCCGACCTTTTCATCCAGGGTCATGCGGTCCAGCAACGCATCTACGCGTCCTTCCACACTCGCGTTGGCAAAGCTGGCATCGGGACGTACCGCTGCAGTATGGGATTGCGCCCATGCCGCCGGGCCAGCCACTGCGATCACGCACCACGCAACGGACAGACGAACCAGTTGAATTGGTTGAATCATTCGGGCCATTTGGACCATTCGGATTGGCAAGTCATCTCCCTGCACCAAGGGTGAATAATCCAGTGATTATCCAATAGTAAAACGATTTAGGCAAGTGATTTGAAGTAAGTCAGGCTCTTACGTGCGCCGTTTCGCTTTTGCAACCGGAGCCGTGGACTCCCGAACCACCAGCTCGGGCTCAACGGTAACCCGGCGCGACAAGGCTGGGGACGTGGGGTTTGCGATTCTGCGCAAAACGGTTTCCGCCGCCAGCCTGCCCATGCTGCGCAGCGGCTGACGTACTGTAGTCAGCCCCGGGTTTTGGAAGGCGGCACTTTGGATGTCATCGAATCCCACCACCGAAACATCTTCCGGCACCCGTCGTCCACTCTCACGCAAGGCCCGCACTGCGCCGATAGCGGAAATGTCGTTAAACGCGAACAGAGCCGTAAAGCCCTCGTCATTGGCCAGCAGCTGATGCGTTACCTCATAACCAAGCTCGGGCGACGGAGAATCGCCCTCTAACTGTGCTACCAGGCTGGGTTCGATTGCCAATTCCAACTTACGAGCCGCCTTGAGGATCGAGTTCCAGCGGGCTTCCGTGTCGGAGCTGAAAGACTGGCCCTTGATGAAGGCGATGCGCCGATGCCCCAAGTGGAACAGATGCTCCAGCGCCAACTGCGCCGCCCGATCATGATCCAAGACGATGTTTGTGACCCCAGCCGCTTTGCCGCGGCCAGAGATCGTCACCACAGGTACCGCCACATCCTGCGTCCAAGGCGTGTCCACCGCGATAAGACCTTCCACCGAGCGGCTCTGCAGCATGCGAGGATATTCAGCAATCAGATCCACCTTGTGGCGATGGCTGGCTACCAGATAAAAGTAGCCCTCCTGCAGCAACTGCTCTTCAATGCCCCCCATCACTGCGGCGGCATAGCCTTCGCTGACCTCGGGCACCATCACCCCGATCATAAAGCTGCGCTGGGTTCGCAACGAGCGTGCTACCAAATTCGGGCGATAGTTGAACTGCCGCGCTGCGGCGAATACCCGCGCCTTGGTCTCCGCCGGAATCGAATCTGCCACCGGTGAGCCATTCAACACCACGGAAATTGTTGCCGGAGACAGTCCCAAGTGTTCCGCAAGCATGCGCTGACTCACCGGTCCGTTTGATTCCGATGGCGTCAGCGTTTTCTTCGACTCTTCACGGGGCACAGCCGGAGTATACAGGCCCAAAGCGCCGAATCCCAAGCCTGCCTAAAACTGGATAAAGTATGGCTTACACAACACTTACACCCATCCCCCATCAATTACATAGCTCTGGTTGGTGATCGCGGAACTATCGTCGGATGCGAGGAAGAGCACCAGCCGGGCCACCTCGTCAGGCAAGATCAGCCGCTTTAACGCTTGGCGACCCAGAATCTCTGCCTTGTAAGCTTCGGTGAACCAAAGTTGTCGCTGGCGTTCGGTCAGAATCGCGCCGGGCATCACACAATTGACGCGAATGTTGTCAGGCCCCAGCTCATGGGCCAAGGTTCGCGTCATCCCCACAATTGCCGCCTTGGCCGTCACATACACAGGCAGATTGGTGGAGGGGATCACCCAGCTAATCGAACTCATGTTAATGATCGAGCCGCGGCCCGCTTTGCGCATCGCTGGAATGACGCTCTGGGTCATAAAAAACTGGTGCTTCAAGTTGACGGCCATCGCGCCATCCCAGAAGTCTGACGTAACCTCTTCGAGGGAGTGGCGGGCATCATTGCCCGCGTTGTTTACCAGGACGTCAACCCTCCCGAAAGCTTCGATTACACTCGCAACTGTACTTTGCAATGCACCAGTGTCGGTGAGATCACAGCGGAAGAAGCGGGGCTGGGTACAGCCTGCGGAAGCCAGCTGGGCGACCAATGCTTCGCCAGCATCCTGCTGGATGTCCAGAAAAGCCACGCGGGCGTGCTGCATGGCAAACGCCTCTACGATTGCCGCGCCAATGCCGCTGGCGCCGCCCGTAACCACCACCACCCGATCGCGCAGGCTGGGATATACGCCGAACTGATTCGTTGCGGTCATCACTGCTGAGTTGCCCATTCGACTAGTGAGACTCTCGGGTAACGACGGTGCTGCGGCAACCAACCAGAAAGTCCAGGTCCGCGCCTTCCGATGCCTGCATTACGTGCTGTACGTACAACTGCTGATAGCCACCTTGAAGTATGGGCAACACCGGCTTCCAAGCCGCGCGCCTAACGGCAAGCTCTTCGTCCGAAACATCCAGATGCAGTCGCCGCGCTTCCACATCGAGCTCGATGTAGTCGCCATCCTTCACCAGCGCCAGCGTGCCACCCGCAGCCGCCTCCGGACAAACGTGCAGCACAACCGTGCCATAAGCCGTGCCGCTCATGCGTGCATCAGAAATGCGGACCATGTCGGTGATGCCCTTTGCCAGCAGCTTCGGCGGTAGGCCCATGTTGCCCACCTCGGCCATGCCGGGATAGCCCTTCGGCCCGCAGTTCTGCAGCACCATCACTGAAGTTTCATCAATATCCAGATCAGGCTCGAGAATGCGCCGGTGATAGTGCTCAATGGACGCAAATACCACTGCTCGTCCGCGATGCTTCATCAGGTGAGGCGACGCAGCCGAAGGCTTAAGCACCGCTCCGTCGGGCGCAAGGTTCCCTTTGAGCACTGCCACTCCGCCGTGTTCAATTAAAGGATTGTCCATGGGACGGATTACTTCCTGATTCCAGTTGGCCGCATCGGAGCAATTCTCCGCGATGGACTTGCCCGTCACAGTCAACGCGCCGCCGTGAATCAGCTTGTGCTCGTCGAGCATTTTGATCACTGCTGGCAAGCCTCCGGCGTAGTAGAAATCCTCCATCAGAAATCGTCCGCTTGGCATCAGGTCAACCACCGTGGGAGTATCGCGACCGATACGATCCCAATCGTCCAGGTTCATGGGTACGCCGATGCGGCCCGCGATCGCCAGCAAATGAATCACAGCATTAGTCGAGCCACCCAGCGCGCCATTCACTCGGATCGCATTCTCAAACGCTTCGCGTACCAGAATCTTCGAGAGAGTCAGGTCCTCGCGCACCATCTCGACGATCCGCCTGCCAGAAAGGTGAGCCAGCACAGAGCGCCGGGAATCCACGGCGGGAATCGCGGCGTTATGCGGCAACGTTAGACCCAGCGCTTCCGCCATCGCACTCATGGTAGAGGCCGTGCCCATCGTCATGCAGTGTCCCGCCGAGCGCGACATGCACGATTCCGCTTCGGAGAACTCCTCCTGTGACATCGTTCCGGCCTTCACCTCTTCGCTGAAGCGCCACACGTCGGTACCCGAGCCAATATCCCGCCCGCGAAACTTGCCGTTGAGCATAGGGCCGCCTGAGACGACGATCGCCGGAACGTCGCAACTGGCCGCGCCCATAACCAGCGAAGGCGTGGTCTTGTCGCATCCGCACATCAGAACCACGCCATCCACCGGATTGCCGCGAATACTCTCTTCCACGTCCATGCTCACCAGATTGCGGAAGAGCATTGCCGTCGGGCGCAGATTCGTCTCGCCCGTGGACATCACCGGAAATTCGAGTGGCAATCCACCTGCTTCCCAAACGCCGCGTTTCACGCGCTCGGCCAGGGCTCGCATATGGGCGTTGCACGGTGTGAGTTCCGACCACGTATTACAGATGCCGATCACCGGACGCCCGTCGAAAACGTCGGCGGGCAGGCCCTGATTCTTCATCCAGCTGCGATGAATGAATCCGTCCTTATCGGTGCGACCGAACCAGGCGGCGGAACGATATTTTCTTTTCTCGGTGGACATGACTTGCGACTCCGGGGAAGGCCTCACCTGCGCGACATACGCTGGCGCAAATAAGCTCACTCAGTGGACTGCGTGCCAGCAAGTATACATAGTGCCGCATTCTGTCCTACACTACCCACGGTATTACCATCTTCCTTCATGCTCTCGCATAGGACGCTCAACCGATGAATGCCGCCGCGCCCGAACTCATAGCCGACTATGCCTGTCAAATTGGTGAGAACCCGCTCTGGCATCCGCTTGAGCGCAAACTATACTGGTGCGATATTCCCGTCGGGCGAATCTTCAGCTACAACTCGGCAACGCGAAGCCACGGGCAGATTTATTCCGGTCGCACGGTGGGCGGGTTTTGCTTTCAGGCGGAAGGGGGCCTGCTGCTGTTTCAGGATCGTGGCACCATCGCGCGCTGGCGTGACGACGTGTACACCGAGCTTCTTGCCGAAATTCCGGCAGAGCGCAACTCGCGCTTCAATGATGTGATCGCTGATCCTGCAGGCCGAGTTTTTTGTGGCACCATGTCCACACCCGAGAATAAGGGCAGGCTGTATCGGCTGGATGTGGACGGATCGCTTCACCTGGTGCTCGAAGGGATCGGGTGCTCCAACGGCATGGCCTTTACGCAGGATCACAAGAGTTTTTTCTATACCGATTCCTTCGCCCACGAAATCTATCGCTTTGACTACAACGAGGCGGATGGAAGCATCACGAACCCGCGCGTCTTCGTAAGATTTGCCGAAGCCGATGGACTGCCGGACGGCATGACGCTCGACTGCAAAGGTCATCTGTGGACGGCGCTTTGGGATGGCGGCTGTATAGTCCGACTCGCGGAAGACGGCAACATCGTGGAAAAGTTTTCGATTCCCGCCCCGAAGACATCGAGCCTTACCTTTGGCGGCGACGACCTCGACCAGATCTACGTCACTACAGCCGGAGGCGATCAACGCCACGTTGACGGAGAGTTCGCGGGGGCGCTCTTTCGCATATTTCCTGGAGTCCGGGGAGTTCCGGAATACTTCAGCCGCATCGCAGGCTCAAAAATCGTGCTGGCCTGAGCCGCTATTCGCCCTCGTGCTTGTTAAGGCTCGCCACTTTCACGCCGCCCAACCCGCTTACGTATTTCGCGACGCCCTTGTAAAGCGAATCGGCAATATGCTGGCGGTATTCGCCGGTGCGCAGTTTCTTCTCGTCGCTGGGGTTACTGACGAACGAAATCTCCGCGAGGATGGATGGCATATTTGCGCCAATCAACACCACGAATGGCGCCTTCTTTACACCGCGATCACGCAGGCCCGGATTCTTCGCGTTCAAGCCAGCCCATAACGAGTGCTCCACGTCGGCGGCAAACTCGCGCGACTCTTCAATCTTTTCCTTCAGCGCAATCTTCTTCACCAAGTCTTGCAGTTCGTGAATGGACTTTTCCGACACCGCGTTTTCGCGTGCTGCCACTTCCAGCGCATCTTTCGACGAGGTGAAATTCAGATAGTACGTTTCCACGCCGCGCGCGGTCTCGTCGTCACTGGAGTTGGCATGGACCGAAATAAACAGGTCGGCACGTTCGCGGTTCGCGATGGCGGTGCGCGTCTCCAGCGGAATAAACGTATCGTCGTCGCGCGTGTAAACCACCTCCGCGCCCAGCCGTGATTCCAGCGCTTTGCCTAGCCGCAGAGCGACATCCAGCACCAAATCCTTCTCCCGCAGTCCGTCAGGGCCAATCGTTCCGGTGTCGTGCCCACCGTGTCCGGCGTCAATCACGATCTTGCCAATCTTCAATCCCAGTGCGCGGATGAGCGAACGGTCGCCGGTCGCCGTAGGCTGGGCTTCGCGCACCGCAGGCGGCTCGCTTGCGGTCTCGACTTCGGGTGCAGATACCTTGGCGGACTTGCCTCTACGTGTCGCGGCCTTGCTCAGCGCGGGCGCTTCGGCGGAGGGTAGGTTGGTAGCAGCCACGGCGTCATTGCTAGCCATTACATTGGCATCGTTGCCTGACTGCGCCTTGGCCTCCACCGCTGCATCGCTTCTGGCGGGGGAATGGGCCTGCTTCTTGGTCTTGCTGCTGGCTAACGGTGGTTTCGCGCTTGCTGCCTCGGTTCGCTCGGCCCCGTCAGCTTCCACAATGGTTTTCGGTACACCGGAGCTAACAGAAGTGCGCGTCGCAGCGGGGGCATCGGCCTTCCGTGCCGCGGCAACGATGGGTTTGTCTTCGTCTTCCACCGCGTTGCTGCTGTCGCCCGAGTCGCCGTCTGCGTCCGACTTGTCCACAGTCTTCGTGCCAGCACTCACCGTTGCCAGAGTCTTGCCAGGTTGCCCGGCCGCTGGCTTACCATCCTGGCGCGCCATCAGGTTGCCCGGGCGCGCCTCGCGGCCATGAATATCAATAATCAGCCGATATGGGTTCGGCAACAGGAAGGCGCTGTAGTCGGCGAGGCTATCCACCTCCAGCACCAACCGCGTCTTGCCCGGCTGGAACTGGCCAATCCGCATCTTGCGCAGAAAGCCGTCCGCCTCGTCAAAGTCCTTGCCCACCAGCGTCGAGGCCAGCTGCGACTCCTTCAGGTCAATCACAATGCGGTCGGGGTTTGCGATGCGCTGCGAGTCATAGCGCACAGACGACTCCAGATCCACTGCCACCCGGGTGTAGTCTGGCGTGGACCAGTGGCGAATGCCGGTGACGCGGGGCAGGGAACGCGCCGAGACTTCCGTCGTGTAGCTTTGCGAGGGCGCAATAGCCACTGCTTCCGGGTTCGGAACACCCTGTGTAGCACCAACGTCCCCATGCTTCTTCGCGGCAGGATTGCTCCTCGCAATTGCACTATTCGCACCTGCACCGCCAGCGGGCGCCGCATCTGCATTGGCATTGCTATCCTGCTTCGCCGCCTTCGAAGATTTCGAATCCGGCGAAGTTCTTGCCGTCAGATCGCCCTTCTTGCCCTTGCGCTCGGCACGCATTACGCGATCCATCTCCGCGATCTGCTGCTTGGCTTCCTCCGCTAACCGCTGGTGCGGATACTTCTTTAAATACTGCTGAAACGTCGCCCGAGCCTTGGCCGAATCGTTCAAGTCGTCCTTGTAGACTTCGGCAATCGTGAACAGAGCGTCGTAGCGGTAGCGGCTCCCCGGATACTCACCCCGCAAAAATTCATAGCGCTCAATGGCAGAATCGAGCGCGGCTACATCCTCGAACTGGCGGCCCTTTTCCACCAGCGTCTCGGCCTGCGCCACAACGCTGGCGTCAGCCTTGGTCGAGGTCGGTCGCCCAAAATACACCATACGGTAGGCTTCAATCACGTGATCGTATTCCCGCCGGGCACGCTGCTCCGCCGGACGTCCGTTCAACGCCTCGCGCATTCGCTCGGCACGTGCGAACTGCTGGTGCGCCCAAGCCTCGCTGCGGTGGGGACGTGCTTGCAGTGGTGACGCCATTGCCAGACAAGCCAGAATCACCGTGGCGGCAGCGCGAACCCACGCCGTGAGCCTGCTTCGATTTGTGATCGCGCTCTGGGTCAAGTTCTTTCTCGCAATCTCGGGTGGCTCAAAAATCCTGCAACATTTGGTGTTTTTCAATCAGTATTGCTCAACGTCAGCACGCCATGCTCATCACGAAACAGCGTTGCAGGTGGCGCAGCAGGAATCATGCGTCTGCCTGGTGTTTCATTTGCGTGCAGTGCCAAACCGGTGATGCGCCGCACATAGTTGCGTGTCTCGGCAAAATTCGGTACTCCACCGGCCCGGCGAACCGCGCCCTCCCCGGCGTTGTACGCCGCAAGGCTCAACTCCAGGTCTCCGTCAAAATGCTCCAGCAACTGTTTTAGATGCCGCACTCCGCCATCAATGTTCTGCGCTGCGTCGAATGGGTTAGACACATTGAGTTCCGCCGCGGTTGCTGGCATCAACTGCATCAATCCTTCTGCCCCCATGCGCGAAACCGCAAACGGATCAAAGGCCGACTCCGCCCGGATGACCGAGCGAATCAGATTGGCGTCAAGGCCATGCCGCGCCGACGCCTCAGCAATCGCGGATTCAATCTCCGGTGTGGATAGCAGCGCTGAACTTAGCGTCGTCCATGTACCTCGCGAACGTGCATAGCTGCCGCCGAGTGCACTTCGTGTCGCCCCCCGGTGATAGTCCGCCTCTTGCGGCTCATTGGTAAAGAACATCTGACCGGATTCCATGCGAAACCCAACCATGCGGGGAGTGGGAGCAGTCGTAGATGCAGCCCGGCGTGTCGCTGTTTGAGCACACAACTCCACCGCGCCCGAGCTGAGCACGAAGGGCGTGAGGGAAAGCGAGATCGCGATGGTCGTATAAGTCATGTTCGCCATCAGGGCAAGTAGCAGGTGCTGGCGCATTACCTGGCCTCCCGCCGGGGCACACTAATCCCACGGCATCACTACCCGGAACCTGACGGAGAATCAAACCTGAGCAAGCTGATTATAGGCCGCGCTCATGGCTGAGCATAGGGTTTGTAACGGTGCGGAACCACCAATGGTAACGTCGCATTCTGCCCTTTCCAGTCGCCTACGCAGTCTGGTAGGCTGCGAGTGACGATGGAAGCCCGAAACGAAGCACAAAGCGCCGCACCGAATTCGCTCAGGCCTGCCGACGCCGACGAATCCCCGCTCCAGCAAATTCCCGATTCGCTGCTGCTCTACGGCTTCTGGTATCGCGCCTTGCCAGGCGACCAAGTCGCCCAAGGCAAGCTGGTAGCGGCGACGCTGCTCGAAGTCCCATTAGTTCTGGGACGCGACGCCGACGGCAAAGCCTTCGCCATGCGCGATGCCTGCCCCCACCGCTCCATGCCGCTCTCTTGCGGACACTTCGACGGACGCAACGTGGAGTGCAGCTACCACGGCTGGAAGTTCGACGGACAGTCTGGCCGCTGCACCGAAATTCCATCGCTCACGGAAGATTCGAAGCTCAAGGTGGATCGTATCTTTGCCACCAGCTATCGCTGCCAAGAGCGCGACGGATTCATCTGGATTTTTCTGCCGGATGCGTCAGTGAAGCCAGCGGCGAATTTGGTGGCAGCGATTTCGGAAGTTCCGCGTCTGCCCACATTCAGCGACGATTACACCTTTACCTACCTCACCGCCGACCTCGCCTGTAGCGTGGATCACGGCATTATCGGGCTGATGGACCCCGCGCATGGGCCTTTCGTGCATCAGTCTTGGTGGTGGAGAACGGCGAAGTCCATCCACGAAAAGAAAAAAGCTTATGAGCCCATCCCCAACGGCTTTCGCATGAGCGCCCACAAACCAAGCAGCAACAGCGGGCCGTATAAACTGCTTCGCCTCTACGCCGGCTCAGACGAGATCACCACCACGATTGACTTCGTACTGCCCAACCATCGCGTCGAAGTCATCCGCGCCGGCAAATTTTGGTTCAGCAGCCTCACAACGGTCACTCCCATCACTCGCGACCGCTGCCGCATTGACGTCTGCGCCGGATGGAACATCTTCCGACACGTGCCCGGAGTCCTCACCATCTTCCGCGCCTTCAGCAAGACGTTCATCGCGCAGGATCAAGTCACGATGGAGCAGCAATCGGGAGGGCTGAAACACACGCCCGCCCTCATGCTGATTGACGATGCCGACCGCCCGGCGAAGTGGTACTTCCAGCTGAAATCCGCACACCTGGAATCCTTGCGCTCAGGTCAACCCATGAAACACCCGATGGATGGCCCAGTGACGCTGCGTTGGAGGAGTTAGCAGATACTAAGAAGGGATTGTCATTCCGATCCCGCGGCGCGGGATCGGAATCTGCATCTGTCGCGCCGAGAATGCCCGGTCAGCCTAATGCCTGGAAACTAAAGACTGCCAACTGGCAACCGGGAACTGGCAACTAGCGCTAGCTCCTCGCATACCCATGCAGCTTCATGCGCTTGCCTCCCTCGCGATGCGCTTCGTCCGACAAGGCATGCACCCCGCTCGCGTCAATCCAGCGATTATAAAAATTGAACAGCGCGCAAACCGTGACCGCGTAGTAGATGTCCTCGTCCGTCCATCCCACTTCGTGCAGCGGCTTCATGTCGTCTGGCGTAATGCGGTGCGAATCCTTGTTCACCTTGCTCACAAACCGGAACAGCGCCTTGTGCTTGTCATCGAGCGCGCTCGTTTCCAGATCGCGCAATACGCCCCACACCAAATCTTCACTGCCCAGCAGTTCCGCCGCGACCGCAGCGTGCGACTTCAGTCAAAACGGGCAGTGATTTTCATACGACGTGTACGCCGCAATCAGCTCCCGAATGCCCGACGAAAGCGGCCCCTCGCCGCGCATCATCCCCTGCGTAAAATTCGCCAAGTGATTCGTCGCCTCCTGCTTGAAGGCGAACATATGCCAAATCTGCGGATACTCCTGCCCATTCTTCTGCGCCCCCAAAATCAGGTTGCGGAAGGGCCCGGGCTCAGGATTGGCTTCGACCTCCGGCAGGAACATCGGTTTCGACTTAGTAGCAGCGGACTTAGTTTCCGACTGGCTCATAAAAACCTACCTTGTACTTTCTCCTGTGTTTCTTAGTGTCTCAGTGCCTCTGTGTGCGCCTTAGCTTTTGCAGTTACCCCAGCAACTCACCCACCACGTCATACGCAGCCGCCAGCGCCGCATCGAGCGCCGCCACATCCTTGCCGCCTGCCTGTGCCATGTCCGGTTTGCCGCCGCCCGATCCGCCCACCTTCTGCGCAATCGGATTCACCACCTTGCCCGCCTGAATCCGTGCCGTCAAGTCCTTGGTCACGCCCACGATGATCGTGACCTTGTCTTCACCCTGCGCCGAGCCCAGCACCGCCACGCCCGTGCCCAGCTTTTGCCGCAACTGGTCCACCAGCGTCCGCATCTGCCCCGCGTCGAGCCCATCCACGCGATGCGCCAGCACCTTCACGCCCTTCACCTCGCGAATCTTTTCGTCCACACTCGCCACCGACGACGCAGCCGACTTCATCCGCAACTGATCCAGCTCGCGCGTCAGCCGCTTGATCTCCCCCTCGCGCTTCTCAAACTCCGCGCGCAGTGCATCACTCGGCGAATCATCACTCCGCCCGACGATGCCATGCACCAGCTTCTCCAATTCGTGATCCTTGCGGAAGTGCGCCAGCGAACGATCCCCGGCCACCGCCTCAATGCGCCGAACCCCGCTCGATACGCTGCCTTCACTTAGTATCTTGATCAGCCCAATCTCACCCGTCGCCGCCGTGTGCGTTCCCCCGCATAGCTCCACCGAGTAGTCGCCAATCTTCACCACGCGCACCTTGTCGCCATACTTTTCGCCAAACAGCGCCATCGCGTGATATTCATTCACCGCCGTATCAATCGGCACGTCGGCGATCGTCACCACGGCCGTGTTGCCCAGCACCTCGCGATTGATGCTGTCCTCGATGTCCTGTAACTCCTCATCGGCAACCGCGGCAAAGTGCGAAAAGTCAAACCGTAAATGCCCCGGCGAAACGAGCGACCCTGCCTGCTTCACATGAGTGCCCAAAGTCTCCCGCAGCGCAGCATGAAGAAGATGCGTTGCCGTGTGATGCCGCATGGAAGCGCGCCGCAGTTCTCCATCTATTACCGCATCGAGCTTGTCGCCGACGTGGATCGGCTGCCGCGTAATCACCTTGTGCGCACGGACACCTTGCACCGGCGAGTAAGTCGAAGTAACTTCTGCAACGACGACTCCCGAGCTATCGAGTAAGATGCCGCGATCGCCAACCTGCCCACCCGACTCCGCATAAAAAGGCGTGTGATCGAGAATGACTTCGCCCTCAACACCCGCAGCCAGTTCCGGCGCACTTACTCCGCCAGCAAGAATCGCCAGCACCTCGCAACTCGGCGATGAAGTCTGTGAGTAGCCTTCGAAGTTGGACGTCGGCAAACTCTGATACGCGGGATTCGCAGTTTGCTTGACCGCGCCTTTCCAAGAAGCCCGCGCCCGTGTCTTCTGCTCGGCCATTGCAGCGTTGAAGCTGGCTTCATCAAACCTGGCCCCAGCATCTTTGCACGCCTCGACAATGAAGTCGGCTGGAAGGCCATAGGTGTCGTAGAGCTTGAATGCTTCTTCACCGCTGACCGTCGGCGGGTTGCTGCGGAACTGCTCAGCCACACCTTTGTCAAATTCTATCCATAAATGTGTCGGCATTCCGGTTGGCACTGCGACTAGATCGTGGAATATCGTTTTGATACGTTCTAAGCTCACCAGCCATAGCGTGTCCGCCAAACTGTCGAGAGCCCGCTGGGCATCGACAACCGCGTATGACCGCTCAGGATCACTCTTCCAGAGCTGTATCTGTTCCCGATACGTACTGCGCTTAGCGTTAATCGTTGCTTGCCGGATAATTTCTTCCAGTTTCTGCAAACCAAGCTCGATTGTTGAGGCGAAGCGGGTTTCTTCTGCGAGAACAATTTTCGCTACACGATCGGCGGTTTCGTCGAGTTCGGGATACGCGTCGGTCATGGCATCCCGCACCGCGAACACCATGTCAGAAAGAAACGGCTTCGACTGGCCCAGCAGCCTTCCATGTCGAATCGCGCGGCGGATGATCTTTTTCAGTACATACCCGCGACCTTCGTTCGCGGGAATCACGCCATCGCTGATGAGGAAGGTAGCCGCGCGTGCGTGATCCGCGATCACTCGGAGTGATGCAGCCCCTCCGCCCGTCGCTTCTTTCGCCAATTCTTGCTCAAGCGAAGTTCCACACAACTCCGCCGCACGCGCAATCAGCGGCGTAAACAGATCCGTGTCGTAGTTCGACACCACTCCTTGCAGCACAGCAGCTAAGCGCTCCAGACCCGCGCCCGTGTCTATCGAAGGTCTAGGCAGCAATTCAAAAGAACTTCCGCCTGGGTATGGGCCGAGCTTGCGCTCATACTGCATGAACACTAGATTCCAAATCTCCACATATCGCCCGCACTCACAGGGAAACTTACACGTTCCCGTCGCGCATTCTGGTCGGACTTTGTCGCTCGCGGCCACGCCCATGTCGTAGTGAATCTCGCTGCACGGACCGCAGGGGCCGGTATCGCCCATCTGCCAAAAATTATCCTTCATGCCCATGCGGAAGATGCGATCCACGGGCACGCGCTGCGCGAGCCACAGCGCCGCCGCCTCTTCGTCGGCGGGGATGTCGCCTTGCCCTTCAAAAATCGTCACATACAGCTTCGTCGCATCAATGCCAAACCACTCCGGCGACGTGATCAGCTCCCACGCATAGGCAATCGCGTCCGGCTTAAAGTAGTCGCCAAAGCTGAAGTTGCCCAGCATCTCAAAAAACGTGTGATGGCGATTGGTGAACCCGACGTTCTCCAGGTCATTGTGCTTGCCACCCGCCCGCACGCACTTCTGCGAGGTCGTCGCGCGATTGTAGTCGCGTTTTTCCAGCCCAAGAAACACGTCCTTGAACTGGTTCATCCCCGCATTGGTGAACAGCAGGGTCGGGTCATTGTGCGGCACCAGCGACGAGGAATGCACAATGCGATGCCCGCGTTGCTCGAAGAATTGCAGGAATTTAGCGCGAATTGCAGAGCCAGTCAGCATAAAGGTATGTGCTGATTTTAGCAGCGGAAGCTACACCTGTTCCGAAATGTGCGCATACCCAGGATTGTGTCATTCCGACCGGAGCGACCGACCCCGCCCAAGCGGGGGAGGGAGCGTAGTGGAGGAACCTTGTGTTTCACGCTCGCCGCCCAGCCAGCACAGAGGAAGGAAAACACAGGGTCCCTCCACTGCGCCTTGTGATTCGCCTAGCGAATCGCAAGCCTCCGGTCGGGATGACACAGGTGGTGAGAAGAACTCTCAGCGTTGCCAGCGCTACTCAGCGCTCTCTGCGGTTGAGTCTTCTGGCTCTTCGTTTTCCATCGCACCCAGCACCTCGCGGTCCACATCCCACTGCTTCAGCACCGTGAAGATCGTCTTGGCCCCGAACCCCGCCCGCATCAGCCCGCGAAAAATCCGCGCAGTCTCTTTCTGGTTCGTAGGCTTCTTCAGCCGCTTGCGGCGGACGTAATCGCGGGCCTGCTGCTCGTCGTTCACCTCGGCGTAGGTCTCACCCAGCGCGGAGTCAATCACCTCCGCCTTCACGCCTTTGGTGCGCAGCTCGTTCACCACGCGGCGCTTGCCAAATTTTTCATTGTCCCGCCGATACGACGAAAACACCTCCGCATACTTCGCGTCGTCCAGCAGTTTCTGCTCGCGCAGGCGCGCCAAAACCGTCTCCACCAGCACTTCGCCGTACTCGCTGCGGTCGGCGACCTTGCGACGCAGCAACAGACGCATCTGCGCCACGCTCCGCATCCGCCGCCCCAGCGCGCCCAGCGCGTAGTCATACAGCAGCGGCTCATTGTACTCAGTCTTCACGCGCTCATTGCGCTTACCAAACGCCATGGGATCACTCTAGCGCAAGCTAAAGCCCTTCACCACCAAGGTCACGAAGAAACATCTACGAAGTGCCACAACAGAACGGGCCAGCCACAAAGGCCAGCCCGTCCACCGCATCACCAGAAACCAAACTCGAAACCGCTTCTACGCCCCCACCGTCTCCGCCACCGGAACCGGTGTCAGCCAGTTAAAGCGATCCGCCTTGGTGCCCTTCACGATGCCGAAGTATTCGTCGTAAATCGTGTGCGTGATAGCGCCAACCTTGCCGCTGCCCACGCTAATGCGGTCCACCGAACGCACCGGCGTGATCTCCGCGCCGGTGCCACAGAAGAACATCTCTTCGGCGATGTACAGCATCTCGCGCGGAATCACCTGCTCTACGACTTCGATGCCGAGGTCGCGCGCCATCGTTATCACCGAGTCGCGCGTAATGCCCGGCAATACCGAATTACCAATCGGTGCCGTGATCAACTTACCGTGGCGCACCATGAACAAGTTTGCGCCCGGGCCTTCGCTCACAAACCCGTGCGAATCCAGCGCAATGCCCTCGGCGTAGCCGTTGGTTGCGGCTTCCATCTTGATCAGTTGCGAGTTCATGTAGTTTGCGCCAGCCTTCGCCATCGCGGGCAGGGTATTCGGCGCGATGCGCGTCCACGTCGAAACGCACGCATCAATGCCTTGCGGGCCTTCGTTAGTGCCCGTCGCCAGAAAATTGCCCCACTCGTAATTCGCCATATAAATTTCAATCGGCGAATTCAGCGGGTTGACCCCCAAATCCCCATACCCGCGCAGCACAATCGGACGGATGTAGCACGGCGAAGTCTTGTTCACCGCCACCAGCTCCAGCATCGCGTCCACCAGCTCCTGCCGGGAGTAGTCGAGGTCCATGCGGTATACGTGCGCCGAATCCAGCAGCCGCTGCATATGTTCCTGCGCGCGGAAGATCGCGGGGCCGCCCGGCAGTTGATAGGCGCGAATGCCCTCAAACACGCAAGAACCGTAGTTCACCACATGCGACATCACGTGCAGGGTGGCGTCGCTCCAGTTGACGAACTTTCCGTTGTGCCAAATCTTCTCAGTTTGCTTGATGGGCATAATGAACCTCACTTTACGATTGCGAATCATTGCGAATTGCGTATATCGAATATATCCGCCAGAAAAACTCCGGCGGCATAGCGCATTCCTCTTGGCGATGCGCAAATTACTGCACAATTTCGGATTCCAGAAATCTGCCTTCCCAAATTATAGATGACGAGGCAATCGCTGGTGTCGGGCAATAGCCCTTCGGTAATCCTGCAGGTGTTACTGTCAGAAGTTACGTTCGCGCCAGCCCGCTCCACAACCCGAATCCGCGCGAAAAGATGCGCAAAGCGCTGCAACATTTTCACCAACGGTCACAGTGCCAAAACCCCGCAAAAACCCCAGTAACATACATCTAAATCCGCAGTCACCTCCTCTAACGCTCGTATGGAAGGTTGGCCGGGCACGTGCACTCTACTGGGAATCCGCTTGGTAGAGCGACAACCCGGCGGCAAGTAGCAAGACGCCCGGCAAAATCGCCGGGTGCCCCTCAAAGAGGGGAAGAGGCAGCAAAATGAGATCTGGTCTGTGTTTGGCGCTTGATCCAACCCTTCGCAGCAACGATGCCACGCAGTTTGAACAGTCGCTACGACGGCAGGTGGCCGGGCAGGACGAGGCGATTGATAAAGTCGCCGAGATCTATCAGATGTTTCTTGCCGGGCTCAGCCCGCAAGGTCGCCCGGTCGGCAACCTGCTGTTCCTTGGCCCTACCGGCTCAGGCAAAACTCGCTTAGTAGAAGCCGTGGCCGATGCTCTGTTCGGCGACCCGCGCGCTTGCATCAAGATTGATTGCGCCGAGTTCCAGCACTCGCACGAGATTGCTAAGCTGATCGGCTCACCTCCGGGATACCTCGGCCATCGCGAGACCCACCCCCTGCTCACGCAGGAGGCGCTGAACCAGTGGCATACCGAAACCACCAAGATCTCGATTCTCTTGTTCGACGAGATCGAAAAAGCCAGCGACTCCCTGTGGCAGTTGTTGCTCGGCATTTTGGACAAGGGCACCCTCACGCTCGGCGACAACCGCCGCGTGGATCTTTCCCAGTGCTTCATCTTCATGACCTCGAACCTGGGAGCCACGGAGATGAACAGCCTGGTGGATGGTGGCATGGGCTTCAACCGCAAGGTGGCCATGATTGACTCTCGCGTGGACGAGAAGATGAACCACACCGCGCTGGAAGCGGCGCGGCGCAAGTTCTCGCCCGAGTTCATGAACCGCATCGACAAGGTGGTCGTCTTCCGGTCGCTGCGGCACGAGCATCTGGAAAAGATTCTCGACATGGAACTGGGCCTCGTGCAGCAGCGCATCCTCAAGTCGGCTGCTGGAACGCCATTCGTCTTCCAGTGCGCGCAGCCGGTCAAAGACTTCCTGCTGCGTGAAGGCACAGACGCACGCTACGGTGCACGGCACCTCAAGCGGGCCATCGAGCGCAATCTCGTATTCCCGCTGGCGAATCTGGTGGCCAGTGGCCAGGCGCGGCCGGGCGACCTCATCAAGGTGGACTTCGACAGCGCAGGCAAGATGACCTTCGTCCGCGAAGCCGAAAACGCCCTGCCAGTCACGCCGTTCCTGCCAGAAAAGGTGTCTGAGCTCACCTACGCTCAGGCCGCCAACCGGCCCGCCCGCGTGATCGCGAACCGGATCCCCGTTGCCGGTGATCGCAGAAGTTGACGTTTCTCAAAACGGGTTTGCTGGCAGTACCCTCGGCAGCGCCGGAATCTCCGGCGCTGCCTTTTCTTCCCACCTCCGCGACCTCTTCCGTTGTGATACAACTCTCTTGCTCGCTCGAGTCCGCATCTGTCGCCATATCTCCGGCAGAAAGCCGAGCGTGGTGTTGCGCCTTGGCATCTAAAATAGAGCCGTAGCTGATGGAGTCCCGGTCTCACACGCATCAACCATCGCGGCTCTTCGAGGAGAACATGATCCCGTTCACGAAGTCTTATCGCATCACCGCACTTGTGCTGGCACTGGCTGTGGCCCAACTCCCATTCGCAGAAGCCAGAGTCACGCCCAGCCACGGTGCCGACGCCGTCTCTGTGCAGGATGAAATCAAAATCGGGCAGCAGACCGCCGCCGAAGAAAGCAAGAAGCTGCCCCTGCTGGCGGAAAACGATCCCGTCACGCAGTACGTGCAACGTCTGGGGGCCAACCTCTCCTCTCACGCCCCCGGCTACAAGTGGCCCTACTCCTTCCGCGTCGTCAATCAGAAGGAGATTAACGCCTTCGCCCTACCCGGTGGCCCAATCTTCGTGAACCTCGGCACCATTCAAGCCGCTGACAACGAAGCGGAACTTGCTGGCGTGATGGCGCATGAAATTTCGCACGTCGTGCAGCGCCACGCCACGCGTGCCTACACCAAGCAGCAGGAAGCGTCCACGCCGCTTTCCATTCTGGGCGCATTGCTCGGTAACAGCACGCTCGGGCAGTTGGCGCAGGGTGCGATTTCCTTCGGAGCCGGTTCCTACTTCCTCGGCAACTCGCGCAAGGCCGAAAGCGAAGCTGACCTGCTCGGTACCGACATCATGTACGACAGCGGCTACAACCCCAAGGCGATGGCGGAATTCTTCAAGAAACTGGAAGCCACCGGCGGGGCAAACAGTTCACAGTTTTTTAGTGACCACCCCAACCCCGGCAACCGCTACGAAGCCGTGACGCGCGAAGCCTCCACGCTTTCCACCAAGGCCTACACTGCTGACCTCGGTCAATTCACGAATATCAAACAATTGGTTTCTGGCAAACAACCGCTCACTGCCCAACAGATCGCCCAGCAGCAGCAGCAGCAACAACAGCAGCAGCCGGGGCAGGGAAGCAGCGGCAACATCGCGCAGAGCAGCATTTACCCCAGCGGTCGTTTCGCTTCTTTCCGCCACGATGTTTATGACATCTCGTATCCCGATAACTGGCAGGTATATGGCGACCGCTCGTCGAATGTAACCTTCGCGCCACAAGAAGGCGTGAGCCAAAATGCGGTGGCGTTCGGCGCGATCATTCAGGAATTTCAGCCCGAATCCGCCAGCGATTCGCTGGATCAGGCGTCACATGAATTGGTGGCTTCGCTGCGTCAATCGAACGCTGACCTGCGCCAGATTGGCCACGATGAAAACATCCGCATCAACGGACTGCCCGGAAAATCCATCGCTATGCTCGGCACTTCGCCGCTTCAGCGCAACGGCCAGGCAGTAGCAGAGCGCGACTGGCTGGTCACCGTCAAGCAGCGCAATGGCGACCTGCTATATATGGTCTTCGTCAGCCCCGATCCAGACTTCCGCAGTTTGCAGCCCGCATTCCAGCAGATGCTGAACTCCCTGCGCCTGCGATAACTTCGTCACGCAAGACC
The DNA here is from genome assembly GCA_038229415.1 of Terriglobales bacterium. Lineage (GTDB taxonomy): Bacteria > Acidobacteriota > Terriglobia > Terriglobales > Acidobacteriaceae > JANXUR01. The sequence continues at coordinate 1,530 of JBBROM010000017.1, read as the reverse complement.
ACCAAGGCGGCGTCTTCGGACGCCGCTTTCCTGCGTTCGCAATAAATCACAAGTGACTCTCGATAGCCTCTTCCGTTACTAACTGCACGTTCCCGATAGCCGCCTCTTTTCGATAGCCTAAGTCTGTTGGCAAGCCGCCCCCGCGACTGAGAGGCTGTATCGTGAGTGTTCTCGCGTCGGGACCAGGCTTGGTGGCGCACGCCGCCACTGCGTCCGCTGTATCTACCCCTAAGTTGCAGGCATGGCCCGCGTGGTCCGAGATGACCATCGCTGATCTTTCAGCCTGGAACCACCAATTGCTTCGGAGTGCGGTGGACATCCACCAATTCCCCTACTGGAATGAGCCGCAACGAATGCTCGGCCTCACTCCGCGTTACCTGGCATGGGGAACGCCCGGTAGTCCGCAAATTTATGCATGTGTACTGACCACGGGGCCCGCATGGGCCAAAGTTGGCTTGGTCTTTCGCGGCCCCTGTTCTCTGGAGCGCGGGCAGAGCATCTCTCGTAGCGCGCTGGAAGATTTGATGGAATGGGCATACACCCAGAGTTACTGCTTTCTCCGCTTCACTTCGGCAGACGAACACACCTCGCGACATCTGGCCGCGTTGCCTTACGCCTATGGGAAAGACGCATTCCCGTTCTTTCAGGATTTTTCGGTTTCGTCGCCGGATTATCTGGTGGAGCAGCATCCCAACGAGGAGGATACACTCGCCACCTTCGACCGCGAGGTCCGCCGCAAATTGCGTCGCGCCGACGAGACAGGCTACGAGTTTCGTGCCCACAATTCACCGCTGGATCTCGAGCATCTATGGCCGATGTTTCTGGAGTCCGCGCGCCAGAAACAATTTCATCTGGAGCGCCCGCTTCGCTTCTATCAGGAACTCATGTCGCAGGCAGCCGCCTGTGATGCCGTGCGGCTATATACGGTGCAGTTGCGCGACGAAGCAGTGGGTGCAGCCTTGGTGCTGCGCGACGGTCGCACAGCGCATTGCCATCTGGCTGCTTTCGCTCCGGCGCATCGGCAGTCCGCTGCCTTTCTGCACTGGCGCGCCATGCGAGATATGTACGCGCAAGGAGCGTCCCATTACAACCTCGGCCCCGGCCCGGGAACTTTGGCGCACTTCAAGCAGCAGTTCGTGCGACAACCCCAGGCGGCTCCTCGGGCGATCACGGTGGTACTCCATGAAGAGTATTTCCGCATCTGGTCGCAAATGTTGTTGCCCTTGGTCACTCGCGTCCGACCTTGGCTGCGCGGACTTGCCTGCCGAAGCTACCGGCTGCTTTAGTGTGCGTAACGCACGCTCCAGAAACAAAAATGCTGGGCGGGAATCTTGCATCCCCGCCCAGCTCTTACAGTCCTCTTGCAGTCTGTTCAGCCCTACCGCTTTGGCCCGAAGAATGCCACCACGCCCAGCGTGAGCGTGTGCTGATTCTTGCTCACAGCCAAGGTATCCCCGCGATCAAAGAATGGCTGGTCAGAGAAGTCGCCCCGATACTCCATCCGCGCCAGCAGTCCTTCCACCATCTTGT
>JBBROM010000016.1:0-86105 GCA_038229415.1 Terriglobales bacterium | reverse complement strand
TCAAAAGAGCGCTTCCAGTTGGTTTAGCCAGTTGGCGGGCAAGTCATCGGTCGTCGTCGGTTCGCCTGCCGCTTTCCTCTTCGCTACGGGAACGGTCGTCGTATGGGCCTTGTTGGGGCCGAGGTTTAACTACTCCGACACTTGGCAGCTTGTGATCAACACGAGCACCAGCGTACTGACATTTCTCGTTGTATTCCTGATTCAGAACACCCAAAACCGGGATGCTAAAGCACTCCATTTGAAGCTGGATGAGCTGATTCGTGCCATGCACAACGCCGAGAATCGGCTGATTCGCGTGGAGAAGGGCTCGGATGAGGAAATGGATAAGCTGGCCGAGCATTACGAGCGGATCCGCAATGAAAGCGGCGGGGAAGCAGATACGCAAACCGGAGCTGGAAGAGAAGGCACCCCGCCGCCAGTCACCAAAGTGCTCGGTCGCACCTAAACGAACTGCTTCTTAGCCCATCGCCCTCCGAGCGTGGAACTGGCATCGTGCCCTGATCGGGAAATTCTGCTTGCACTAAAATCTGCTGTTGCGTAGTATTCTCGCACTTGCCCCTAGTCAATTCATTTCTAAATCTGGCCTAGATCCTGAGGCCCGACCCATTTTAAGGAAAGGGAAATTAGAAGTGAACAACCACCGCGAATACCTGGAGTCAGCTGTCGGCAGGTACGGCTTGGCATTATTTTCTGTCGCCGTCGCCTTGACTGTTAGAGCAGCGCTGCATCCTCTGTACGGGGACGAAAACCCATACCACACCATGTGGATTGCGGTCGTCATCAGCGCCTGGTTCTGTGGACTCGGACCCTCCATTCTTGCCATCATCACTGGATTGCTGGGAGCGTGGTATTTTCTTTTGCCGCCGACATATTCGTTCGTGACTCTTAGCCCTCAACAACTGCTGGGCATGTTCACCTTTGCGCTTTTTGCAACTCTCATTGTGGCGCTCGGGGAAACAAAGCGGCGATCCACTGCTAAGCGTCTGGCTGCGGAAGAAGAACTCAGGCGCAGTGAGGAGCAGTTCCGTGATCTGGCAAATTCCATCCCGGAACTGTGCTGGATGGCGCATCCAGACGGCTATCGTTTTTGGTACAACGAACGTTGGCACGAATATATGGGCACCACGCCCGAGCAGATAGGCACAATTGACTGGACGACCTTTCACCACCCGGATTATCTGCCCACGACATTGCAACGCTGGAGACGCGCTATGCAAACCGGCGAAGAGATGGAAGCAGAGTTTCCGCTGCGGGGTGTCGATGGGCAGTATCACTGGTTTCTGAGCCGCATGCGGCCGGTGCGCGACCGTTCCGGCAAAGTGGTTCGGTGGTTTGGCACTAACACTAATATTGACAAACTAAAGCAGGCGATGGAGCAGTTAGCTTCAGCCAGCAAAGAGGCCGAAAAGCTGGTGCAGGCTCGTACCGCTGAACTTAAAATCGCGAACGATGGATTGCGCGAGCTCGCCGGGCACCTGATGCGCGTGCAGGACGACGAACGCCGAAAGATCGCGCGTGAATTGCACGACAGCGTTGGACAGTTGCTAACCGTACTCAGCATAAACATTGCCACAGTGAACCGCGAAGCAGGGAAGCTCAATCCCGAGACGGCAAAGTTGGTTACGGAGAATGCAGGGCTGGTACAACAGGTTTCACGCGAGGTACGAACCTTGTCTCACCTGTTGCATCCCCCTCTGCTGGAGGAAGCTGGCCTCGCTTCTGCTCTCTCCTGGTATGTTGAGGGATTCTCGGAACGCAGCCAAATTGCTGTTCAGATGGATACTCCCGACAACCTACCCAGGCTCTCGGAAGCAGCCGAGCTGGCTATCTTCCGCATCGTGCAGGAGGGGCTCACTAACATTCACCGCCATTCAGGCAGCGAGACTGCATTGATACGACTCAGCGAGGAGCAGGACGCTGTGATCTTGGAGATTCGAGATGAGGGTAAGGGCGTCCCACCGGAGAAGCTTCAAGAACTTACCTCATTAGGACGGATGGGGGTTGGGTTCCGCGGAATGCGCGAGAGGCTGCTGCAGCTTAATGGCGTCTTGGAAGTTACTTCCGGTGCACATGGAACAGTCGTGATGGCGCGCATACCCGAAGCGCAGCGCAGAGTCGTTATTACGCCCTAACCCCGAAGGGCTTATTGCACGCCCTTCGGGACTGGGAGCAGTCGGTGAGCTTGGTTGAGCACTTACACAACGCCCAACTTTAGCTGGCTGCGCGCTTCTCCTTTTGGTTATCTTTTTCGGAGTCGCCGTCGTGCTGGTATTGGCGGCCCGACGACTTATCCGCATTCTGGTCCCTCTCGTCGGAGCTATTCTGCGGCCCCTTGCGGGCACCCGCTCCCTGATTGCCCTCATCTTGGGATCCGTCGAGGGGGTGCTGGTGGTCGTCCATGGAAGTGCGTGCAGGCTGCGTCTGCGTGTTCTGACCAGACTGCTGGGTGGGCTTTTGCTTGTCATCCGTCGTTTGGGGATTCTTGCTCTTATCGTCCGTCATAATTGGCTCCTTGTTCTGATTTGAAGGATCGAATCAAGTAGTGCTGACCCATCCTATTTCGTGATCGGCTAGAGCGCCTTTGTGCGGGTTCGCGCAGAAGCGTTCCGCGTCGAAGGCAATCATCGCAGAAACGGTTTACCGCGAACCATACGGTTCAGGCTTAAGACTCATACTCGGGGCTGCTGTACAACTTCCGATTAGGCTTTCGCTCGAGAGTGGCGAATTGAGTGCAAGGGGAGCGAGATGAGGCCGACGTGCGTGCTCTGCTCCCTCAGGACGAGGCTGCGTGGATCGAGACGCTACGTCTGTACGGCCTTCTTGACAGGCCCCAATAGGTCAACGATCCAGGCGAGCGTTCGTATCGGGGACACGGTCGCGCATCGGGGGTGACGAGTTTGCCGTCATATTTCCTGAGAGCTCTATCGAAGCCAGTTATAAAGCTGCAGAGAAGTTGAAGCAAAGGATTCTGGAGGTTTTGAACGATCAGAAATGGCAGGCGCGAGTAAGTTTTGGCATTGCAGGTGCGTCTGAGACTTACACCATAACCGAACTCATGGATGTCGCGGATGCCAATATGTATGCTATGAAGCAAACTCGAGCGATTCGGCGCGACACGGGCTAGTTGTGCCTCGCCAAAATGAAAAATTGGCGGTTCGGAGCCTGTGTTGGGCCACGACATCTATATCCTTCGGATTGATCAGATCATCCCGTCCTCCCAGTGTCAGGCTAGTCCGCGCTGACTGCCCCAGTCTAGTTCGTGAACGGCCTTAACTGCCCAGGTCTATACGTAGAGGAAAGACCGGAGTCCAAGACTAGCGAACCGGGGCACACTGCACATCCTGTACCGTCGGCACCCGATAACATCGAGTCGCGAATTGCCTCCGTCCAACGTCGAACTGGTGCCTCGACCCCCCCGCCCAGTAAAGGCGGATACGGTTAGTGCCAGCGGATCGAAAGCAAGCGAGACGCACGCCTTGAAGGTGACCTGGGGACTTGGTGTGCGTGCTGAGGCGAGACTCTTTAGAGGGTGAACTGTCAGGTCGAGCATCTCGGTGGATTTGAGTCTCCAGTGAGTCTCCAGAGGGCTATCCCCTCCATTAAGATATTGTAAATAAAAGAGATAAGCGACATTCGTGCCTTCTGCATCGGAAAGTAGAGTGGGGTTTTAGGGCGTCCGGGCAAACGAGGGGTTTTGGGCAAGCACGTAGCAAGACGTCGCGGTTCACGGAGTGTATTCGCGGATAATATCGAGCACTTCCTCAGTGGCTTCGAGAGGTAACTCGCGCAAATGCCGCGTCCAACCTTGCGCCGGACCCGGCTCCGCACTTTGGTCGAACGCGCAGCCGGACTGGAATTGCGCCTGCAAGTTCAGTTGGTGGCCGGGCCAGAGATTGATCTCGCGGTTGATCCGGACCAAATAGAGCAGATGCTGATCAACCTGATCCGCAATGCTGTCGACGCCGCTCTTATGTTGCATTCTGAGACCGCTGCGGAGGTGCGCCTGACTTGGAAGGCGCATGAACGGGGACTCCAAATTTCGATCGAAGACAACGGGCCGGGGCTCATGAACAAAGAAAACGTCTTCGTTCCCTTCTACACCACCAAGCCGGCCGGCAGTGGAATAGGTCTCGTGCTCTCGCGTCAAATCGCTGAAGCTCATCGGGGCACTCTTGATTTGCTCCAGCGGGAGGATCAGTCGGGTTGTGTCGCAGTCATCGAGTTGCCTCGAAATCTGTAACCCCAACGTCCGGTCGAAGTAAATGCCCAGGGCCGACGGCCATACCCGGTGCTGCGTTCGAGTGCGGTTGGTGCTGGCAGCGGTGGAGGACAATTTCGCTGAATGCCCGAGATCGAAGAATGAGGGGCTTGCACGTCGGCGATTCGAGTCTCCAATGAGTCTGCAGAGCCAAACTATTTTTGTAAAGCATTGTAAAAAAGGGCGATACGTGACATTCGTGCCTTTCCCGTATCGAAAGGAGGGCCGTCCGAAAGTGCTCAAATCGGCATTCACCGCTACCACAGGCGCCGATGATTGGCGACCGGAGACCCTCCGTCCCCGGAAAGTCGCAATGGACCCGCTTGGGGCATAATCGGGGTCATCTGAAAATTGCCCTCATCTGGCACCGTCGGTAAGGTAGCTTTATAGCAGCAGGTTCCGCGAAAGCGGCAAGCCCTGGCCGATTATGCAGCGACATGAAGAACCAGCGAGAAACTCTCGCGCGGGCCGCATGAGGATGGATGAGCATACAGATCGCTCTCAATCACCGGACGCAATATCGTTACGGCAAGGCGGTCTCCATCGGTCCACAGGTGATCCGTTTGCGCCCCGCCCCTCACGGTCGAACGCCGATCCTCGGCTACACGCTGAGCGTCACTCCCGCGGAACACCTTCTCAACTGGCAGTTCGATCCCCACAACAATCACCTGGCGCGTCTTCTTTTTCCGCATAAAGCCAGCGAATTTACGGTTGAGGTCGAGATCGTCGCAGAGCTCTCCTCAATCAACCCGTTCGATTTCTTCTTGGAACCGGGAATCGAAAGCTACCCTTTCGAATACGGCCCAGAGCTTGTGAAGGATCTCCAACCCTATCTTTGGGTCGAGCCTGCGGGGCCGCTGGTCAAGGCTTTTCTTGGGAAGCTTTCGCGGGAAACCCAAGGAACGATCACCTTCCTACTGGATTTGAACCGGAGCGTGTGCGACGAAATTGGCTATGTGGAGCGCCTGGATCCGGGCATTCAGACCGGTGAGCAGACTCTTGAATTGGGAGCAGGATCCTGCCGTGACTCGGCCTGGCTATTGGTGCAGATCCTCCGGAAGTTGGGAATCGCGGCCCGCTTCGTTTCTGGCTATCTGATTCAGTTGACGACGACGGATGGTCCGACAGACGATAACGCCTTGAAAGGCCCCAACGGGCTGCCAGACGACTCGGCGGCCTTCCATGCATGGGTGGAAGCGTTCCTGCCGGGTGCGGGCTGGATTGGTATGGATCCGACTTCGGGTCTCTTGGCTGGCGAAGGCCATATTCCGCTCGTCTGCACCCCGAGCCCATCGCACGCCGCCGCAATCGAGGGCACCGTCGAGGTCGCCACGGTGGACTTTGGCTTTTCCATTTCCGTTCGCCGCTTGCACGATGAAACACTTATCTCCAAGCCCTTTACCGAGGAGGCCTGGTCGCGGGTCCAACAGGTGGCGCATCTTATCGACGCGGACCTCGAAGCAGAGGATGTGCGTCTTACCATGGGCGGAGAGCCTACTTTCGTCGGCCTCGACGAGCCCGAGAGCCCGCAATGGAATCTCGACGCTCTTGGCCCCATGAAGCGAACCCTGGGCCTGGCTCTCATCCACTGCCTCCGCAAAAGAGTCTCGCCCGGCGCGCTGCTCCATTGTGGACAAGGCAAGTGGTATCCCGGTGAGCCTTTGCCGCGTTGGGCGCTGAGCTGCTACTGGCGTGCCGACGGCGTCCCCATTTGGGAGAATATTAATCTCACCGCTCGTGAGGATCAGGACGACGGTTTCGCAGCGGAGGATGCTTTGCAGCTTTTGGAAGCGCTCGCGCGTCGGCTTGAGTTGAGCGTCGAGAACGTGCTGCCAGCCTACAACGACGAAACTGAGCCGCCGGAGCCGGTGGGCTATATCTTGCCGATCCGTCGTCGCCAACCGGAGGGCCGGTTGAGCTGGTCGAGCCAGCTATGGTTTCCTCGCCCGAGCCGTTTCCAGCTTTCGCCGGGCGATTCCCCCATCGGCTTTCGCATTCCTACGAAGATGATGCCTTGGGCGGCTCCAGATGAACTCGAATATGAGCACGAGGCTGCGCCGTTTGCCGATCGAGTCAAGCTCCCGGCCCGCCCCATGCGGAGAATGGATCTTTTCCATAAGAAGCCCCCGTCAGACTCGTTGCCCGCGCTCTCCAGCTCGTCCGATAAAGCGCCTGAGCTGATCCGCCCTGCCCTTTGCGTGCAAGCCCGGGAAGGTCGCCTGCATGTGTTCTTGCCCTATGCCCCCCAACTGGCGGACTATCTCGACCTGATCGCAGCCGTCGAAGACACCTGCCAGCATCTCCAGAAGTCAGTGTGGATCGAGGGCTACGCTCCGCCTTCTGATCCGCGTTTGCGATCCTTCAGCGTTACACCCGATCCTGGCGTTCTGGAAATTAACCTGCCGCCCGCAAGTAACTGGGATGAACTCGAACGGATCAATACGGTGCTCTTCGAGGAAGCGCGCCAAAATCGGTTAGCGGCAGAAAAATTCGCATATGACGGCAGCCACATGGCCACCGGCGGCGGTAGCCATATCGTAATCGGTGGAGCGATGGTGTTGGACAGTCCCTTCTTGCGCCGTCCCGATCTGCTGCGCAGCATGCTAGCCTTCTGGCAGAACCATCCGCCACTTTCCTACCTGTTTTCTGGCATGTATGTTGGACCGACCAGCCAGTCTCCTCGTGTAGATGAGGCGCGCAACGACGCCTTGTACGAACTGGAGGTCGCCTTTAATAATTTGCCGACTGCTGATTGTCTGCCCACCACCTTGGATGGATTGTTCCGTAACATCCTCGTGGACGTCACCGGCAATGCGCATCGCGCCGAGTTCTGTATAGACAAGCTCTATCCTCCGCCAGGTCAGGGGTTGCGCCTTGGCCTGCTTGAGTTGCGTGCCTTTGAAATGGCTCCCCATGGCAGAATGGGGCTTCTGGAGATGCTGCTAATCCGCGCGCTGGTTTGTACCTTTTGGAAACGACCGTTCGATGGCAACTTGGTGCGTTGGGGCACAACCCTTCATGACCGTTTTATGCTGCCGCATTTTGTCATGCGTGACTTTGCCGATATCCTCATGCACTTGCGCCGGTCCGGCTACAGTTTCGACGAGAACTGGTTTGCCTCGCACTTCGAGTTTCGCTTTCCCAAGATCGGGTCAATCCCCGTATCGGGCGAGGGAATGGAACTCGAGTTGCGTGAGGCCCTCGAGCCTTGGAACGTGCTCGCGGAAGACACCACTTCCGGCCGCACCACGCGCGCGGTGGATTCATCGCTGGAGCGGATTCAGGTGAAGTTATCGGGGTTGCAAGTGTCGGAGTTCACCACCGATTCCCGCTACGCAGTGGCCTGCAACGGTCGCCGAGTGCCGCTGACTCCCACCGGCCAGCCGGGAGAATCGGTCGCGGGTGTCCGGTATCGCGCCCGTCGACTGTCGGCGGAATTACATCCGACCGTTCCAGTGCACGCGCCCCTCACCTTCGACATCATCGACCGCGGAATTGTCCTTGGGAACGAGCGTTCGATTGGCCGATGTGTCTACCATGTGGGATCACCCGACGGTCTCGCCTATACCGCCCGGCCAGTGAACGCAGGCGAGGCTGCGGAACGCCGCCGCCAGCGCTTTCAAAAACTCGATCCTCCGCCCGGACGAATGGCAGTGCCGCCGGAAGAGACCAATCATAGTTTCCCGATGACGTTGGACTTGCGATTAGCAGCCCCGGAGCGTAAGACCCAGATCGAGCAGGGCTGGTAAGATGACGGTGGATTTGAACCAAACTCCGCTGCGCTATGGGGGCGCCTATGACGAACTATCCGCCGATGGCGTAACTCCGCGCCCCCACTGGGCGCACCTGATGCAATCACTTAAAGCGATCGGTCCTGACGAATTGGGCCGGCGCTGGGCCCGCGCCGAGCGTCGCATTCGCGAAAACGGAATTTCGTACAACATCTACGGTGACCCACTCGGCGCGAGCCGCCCGTGGCAAATTGATATCGTTCCGCTGCTGATTCCAGCAGACGAGTGGCGCACCATCGAAGCCGGCATCATTCAGCGCGCCCAGTTGCTCAATCTGATGCTTGAAGATCTGTACGGTCCGCAGAACTTGGTTCGCAGCGGCCACTTTCCCGCCACGCTTCTTTATGCCAACCCTGCATTTCTCCGGCCGCTCGTGGGTGTGCCCGTTCCCGCGCACAGCTATCTGCATATGCTGGCGATTGATCTTGCGCGTTCGCCCGACGGCCAGTGGTGGGCCCTCGCGGATCGCACGCAAGCTCCTTCCGGCAGCGGCTACGCGTTAGAGAACCGCACCATCATCGCCGATGTCTTTCCGAATCTCTTTCGTGAGTCGAACGTATTGCGCCTTGCGCCGTTTTTCCGCGCGCAACGGGAAGTGCTCACCAACCTTTGCCAGCGCGACAATCCGCGAATCGTGTTGCTCACCCCCGGACCGCTCAACGAAACGTACTTCGAACACTCTTACATCGCGCGCTATCTCGGATTCACTCTGGTACAGGGAGCGGACCTGACGGTGCGCAAACGCCGTGTCTATCTCAAGACCGTCGCTGGCCTGGAGCAGGTGGATGTGATTCTCCGCCGTGTGGACGATAGCTTCTGTGATCCTCTGGAACTGCGGGGCGATTCGCTGCTGGGAGTTGCCGGACTCGTGGACGCCGTCGTCGCCGGGAACGTGAAGATTGCCAACGCGCTGGGGAGCGGTCTAATCGAGACCGCAGCAATCATGCCCTTCCTGCCTGGCCTCTGCAACGAATTGCTGGGAGAGAAACTCAAGCTTCCCTCCGTCGCAACCTGGTGGTGCGGGCAGAAGTATGCGCTCGATTGGGTGCTCGACCATCTCGACTCGGTCGTGGTGAAACCCGCGTTTCCTTCACGCAGTATGGAACCAGTATTTGGAGCCGACCTTCCGCACTCCGAGAAAACCAAGTTCCTCGAGCGATTGGTCGCTCGCCCCAACGAGTATGTGGCGCAGGAGCAGGTGGCGTTGTCCACCGCGCCTATGTGGGACAACGGACAACTGAACTCCAGCAGCGTTGTGCTGCGCACTTACGTGCTCAACACCGGCAGCGGGTGGGTTGCCATTCCGGGCGGATTGGTTCGCGTGGCCGAAGCGGAAGGCTCGGTCGTCTCCATGCAGCGGGGCGGCCACAGCAAGGACGCATGGGTCCTGTGGGATAGTCCGGTGGATACCTTCAGTCTGCTGCGCCCGCGAAATGAGCCGGTGGAGTTGCGCCGGGTTCCGCGAGTGGTGCCCAGCAGTGTCGCTGACAATTGCTTCTGGTTGGGACGATATGTGGAGCGCGCCGAAAACATCGCGCGTATTCTGCGCGCCATGATGACTCGCGTGCGGCGTGCCGAGGAGGCAGAGCTGGGCTGCCTCATCCGACTGCACTCCTGCCTGGAGTCGCGGCACAGCAAGCTGCCCAAGGCTAAGCACAGACGGCCCACCGCGGCTGACCTGGAACTGGAACTGATTTCTCTGGTAACCGATGCCAAGCGTCCCGACAGTCTGATATGCACGCTGGCCGAGGTATTCCGCATTGGTGGCAATATTCGCGAGCGCTTGTCGTCCGATATGATGTTCCTCATCGGCCAACTGCGGGATTCCATCCACGCCGGGCAGGGCACGCCATTTCTTGAGTTCCCCTCATTGCTTACCGATTGTTTGGGACTGCTCTCTGCATTCTCCGGAATGGAGCGCGAAAACATCAACCGTGGACTGGGCTGGTACTTCATGACCATCGGCCGCCGGGTGGAGCGCGCGATCTACCTGACCCGGCAGTTGCGCGAGATCACTTCGCCCTTGGCCGAACAGGACTGGTCGCTATTGGAATGCGTGCTCGAGGTTGCCGATAGCTCCATGACCTACCGCACCAGGTACTACACGACCCTGCAGCCCCTGGCCGTCCTGGATGTGCTGTTCGCCGACGAGACGAATCCTCGCTCTTTAGACTTTCAGCTGAGCCACCTCGCGGAGCTTTATCAAAAGCTTCCTCGGCACCTCCCCGTGGATTCAAAAGCCATGCGGGCCGCGCTGCAATTGCTGCGCAGTTTTGATTTGCAGAATCTAAATTACGCGTTGCCGGGCGCTGCGGAGCCGAGCGGTTTCGATGGACTCGCCCGGCTATCGAATTTCCTTCGGGAGCTCGGAGGATTGCTGCCTTCCTGGTCGAATAATCTATCCAGCAGATACTTCAGTCACGCCCGGACTTTGCCGATCACCATCGGCCAATGATCTACTGACACGGATGAAACGAAAATGATTTCCTGAACTTTTCCGAAGATGATCTACAAAATTGTTCATCGGACTACCTATCGGTACAAGCATCCCGCCTCCGTCGGAAACCATGTGGCGTGCCTGAAGCCGCGCACCACGGCGCATCACCAGTCGGCGCGGAGTCATCTGACGATTCATCCCCGCCCTGCGACCCGCACCGAGCGTGTGGATTTTTTTGGGAACGACCTGTGCTTTTTCACCATCGAGGAGCCGCACCGGGTGTTGGAGGTCGAGGCTCAGAGTGAAGTGAACGTGGAGGGAAATCCGCTGCCTTGGCCTCAACCCTCGATGCCTTGGGAAGAAGCTGTCAATTCAGTGCTCAGCGATCACAGTCCGGATGGTCTGGAAGCCTACCAGTTTCAATTTGAGTCGCCGCGCATCCGGGTGCGGCCGGAGTTTGCCGCGTATGCGCTCCAGTCGTTCACCCCTCGACGACCGATGCCCGAAGCGCTTCTGGACCTGACCTCGCGCATCCACCACGACTTTCAGTTCGATTCAAAAGTAACCAACGTCCGCACCACGCCGGAAGAGGTCTTCAAGAAACGGCGCGGCGTGTGCCAGGACTTTGCTCACGTGCAAATCGCCTGTCTCCGCTCTCTCAATATCTCGGCGCGGTATGTCAGCGGATACCTTCGCACGTACCCGCCTCCCGGCAAACCTCGGCTCGTGGGTGCCGACGCATCTCACGCTTGGGTGTCGGCCTATTGTCCGGGGATTGGCTGGCTGGACGTGGATCCCACAAACAATATCGTTCCCTCCGATGGCCACGTCACCCTCGCATGGGGCCGGGATTATGGCGACGTAAGTCCTCTCCGAGGATTAATCCTGGGCGGGGGCGCTCACACCCTAAGGGTTGGCGTGGATATGGAACCGCTTGACGTCGAATCCAATTCGTCGCTCGTTGCTGTCGACACTTAGGTTAGCTGGGAACTTTTGCAGCGGTCTCATCCGCGACGTCCGTGACCTCATTGGTCCAGACCGTGAAGCTCTCCAGCGTATTTTGGCCGAACGTGGTCACGATAGCGACATCGGCGGCATCGCGGCCGCGCGCGATGAGTACTCGTCCAATCCGGGGTACATTGTTTCGGGGATCGAAGGTGTGCCACGCTCCGCCAAGATAGACTTCAAACCATGCTGCAAAATCCGGCACCCCATAAGGCGGCTGCGTCCCCATATCGCTAAGGTATCCGGTGCAGTATCGCGCCGGAATATTCATGCAGCGACAGAATGCGACCGCGAGGTGCGCGTAGTCGCGGCAAACGCCCACGCGCTCGTTGAACGCCTCCCATGCTGTGCGAGTGGGGCGTGCTTGCTGATAATCGAATGCGATATGGTTATGGACAAAATCGCAGATCGCCTGAACGCGCGACCATCCCGGCGTCGTCTGACCGAATCGCGCCCACGCTGCGTCGGACAATAGATCGGTCTCGCAATACCGGCTTCCCAACAGAAAGACCAAAGTATCTTCCGGCAAATCGGGTAGGGCGTGCTGTTCAGCCGATGCCATCACCGCGTCGGGTTTGGCCGAGTCTCGCACTACTCCCGTGCTCTTCAGGCGAATCCTCCCACTCGGCGCGACAATCCGAGTACACCAGTTTCCAAAGCCATCCCGATACGCCGTGATTGGGGTCTCCGGATCCGTCGTCAGGCGATCGGGAGTTACTAGATCGGCCGCGCGGGTGTGGTGGACGTTGACCATAAGTAGCATGGGCGTAGTTTGTGGGCAGTAAAATACCAATTCATATCCGACCTGAATCAACATGCATCGTTCCTCGCGAATCCGCTTTTGCGACGCGAAACTGTCTACAGAGTTTAATTTCTTTCCGGCGCGCAGGCTGTTCGCAAGTGCACACCCCGGGTGGTGAAGTTCATAGCATGCCGAAGGACGAAGGGAATGCGGGCGCGGAGCTAATCTGAAACCGCCGAATCGAGCAGCGTGTACCACCAGGGCTGACGCAAGTTACCAGTCGCCAACACGCGGGTATGAGTGCAGGTTGAGTCTCCAGTGCCACGCCTGTTTCGCAAAGCATTGTAAGTAAAGGCGATAAGCGGTATTCGTGCCTTCAGCGCCGAAGTAGGGTGGGTCTCTCCGCCGTAGCATTAGCGTGTGTAACGGCTGGCGCGGCGGTAGTGGCTTCGCCCGGAATCATTCGGCCACCTCAATCTCGTCGAAAAGCACCTTAGGTCGTGTAGGTATTTCCCTTTTCTTTTCGTTCTTCCTGGTATGGAGCATCACCGGAGGGGCCTCAGGCCGATGAGTGATTGCGCGCGGTTGCGGTAAGAAACTGCCTCCGCCACTCCACCCAAGGAGAAGAAAATGAAATCTCAACTCAACCTCGTTCTGTGCCTGACCATTCTGTCGCTGCTGTTGCCAAAAATTGGACACGCGGCTCCTAACAAGACAGCCGCCAACGCCATCTGCCCGTCCCCAGAATTGCGGTCCGACCCCGTCGGCAAACACCGGAGGAGCTGACACTGGCACGACCAGAGAACTAAGCATCAACACGGTTAGCGCTGAAGGCACACCCATTCCACTCTTCATGGCCGAGGACAACCGCCTGCACATTCATGTGTGCAACAATCCATTTCTGTACAGCTATTCTGTTGAAGCTCCCGAAGTTGCCATCGCCAGCGACGATATCACGGGATTTCTCGGACTGGTCGGAGTGTCGAATCCGGGCCAGGCAGGTTCGGCCACAGACAAGGGCAGTCCAGTCATGAAAGCAAAGACTCTAGAAAATGGGGTTTCCGAGATCTACGCCTTAGACGGCGGCGCAACGATGATCGAGCCCCTACACAAGGACACGCGGGTGAACTCGAACGCCTGCACACTCAAGAATCTGCAGTCCGCTAAGGCTGCATTGGCCAAAGCCAGACATGCTCTGAGTGCGGCGTATCAGAACATGAACGACGACGGGCTAGTCCCGCTCGGCTGCGCGACGGAGCAGGTCACGCTCGGCGGCACTAGCTTTGCGTCGTTACGCCTCACTGCCCATCAGGCGGAATGCCAGATGATCCACGCTGATCAGATCTACAACGAGTTGCGCGAGACCGTCGCAAAGCGACTTCGACAGCGTGCTGCGGAATCCAAACAACACCGGTGAACCTTTGCGCGCACTGACGGCAGCGATGCGGCAACATGCACTCTCCACGTATCACAGCCTCACTCAGCCGGGCTTCGAGGCGTTTCTGGTGCAGTCCTTGCGGTCGGCCGCCGAGCTTGGTAAGGATCAGAAGGATGCGGTCGGCAACCCTAATACTGCGGTGTCCGCAGCGGCGACTGCATTGCGGTGTGATCTGCCTGCGGAGCCGAGCAACAAGGCCGTTGTCAGGGAAAAGCCCGCAGCTCAGAACATCAGGGCAGCTTACGAGGCTCTTACCGTCGAAAGAATCGATGGGGAACAAGAAAAGGTCGCCAAGAACTCCAACTACGCCAAACTACGAAGCGCCACCAGCGTGCTGCTCAGTTCGGGTTGTCAGTATCTTTCACGCAAACACACAGAGTACAAGTCAATTTTGGACAATGTGGTGGCACCCCTCGACGCGGTTCTCGCAAGGCACGACAACTTCGACGCCAGCCAACGTTCGGCACCCTTCCTGGAGCCGACTCAAGTGAATGTGATTTTGCACCGCAAAGCTGCTGACCCGAAGAACACCGGGAGCGTTCCAGCGGCGGACGGTGACTCGGCTTTCCGGTGCGAGATTGATCCGGATTCACTATTTGCTTCCGACGAAGCAATAACTAACCTGCCAACGACACTTGCGGCGGCAGGGACCACGATGCCTGCAGACGTTGTTGCGATGCTGCAGGCAGTCGGCCAACCGAAAGGCGGAGCTGAGAAGGGTAAGGCGACGCCCGCTTCTACATAACGACAAGAGCCCAAGTGGAGGAGACGCGGTAACTACAACCGACATCTTCTTTTCCCAGCCGACCACCATTGGTGGGCCTCGATTCACAGTTTCCGGCGGTATCGCGACTGGTTTCCTCAAGAATCTCGAGTTCCAACGGACACAGACACTCGATCCCAACAACAAAGGCAACACGATCACGGTGGTAGGTTATAAGATAAACTCTGCCGTGCGTGTCACACCGATGGTGTTCGCCAACACTCGCATCTGGGGCATTCGCAGGAGCAACTTCCAGAGCGAAGCTCTGTATGCCACGCTTGGTGTGACCGCGAAGGCGAGCGACAAGGGTGTTTCGCCAGAGTTCTTTATCGGGCCATCGTTGAGCCTGGCGCACAGCCAGTTCTACCTGAGTGCTGGTGCCTACTTTGGTCGGCAACAGAAGCTAGACGGCGGGTTGACGGTTAATGCCGTGATTCCGTCAACTCTTACGGGAGACTTGCCGGTCACGAACAGTTATAAGACTGGATTCGCATTCGGCATCTCCTACCGGTTTGCGTAAGCAAGGGCCAAAGCCGTGCGCCCGCCACCACCACAAAGACACCAGCAAAGACGCAAAGCACAAAGCCTGCCGGCTCGTAGCCACTTGGTCCATTGACGCCCAGCCCGGCTGCACGCAAGAAACTGCGAGCGGCTGGGTCGGGAACTCCAGGTGCTATAACCGGGCGAGGCGAGTTGCTAGTGAATAATTTTGGCAAGGTACAGCTACAAATATCTGCGCTAGGTTTCCCTTTCGGTGATGTAAAATTGCGGCCACTCCTACTTAGGATCGTTGCCATTGAGAATTTACGAGGACTTATCTGACGATGAACTGGTGCGAAGGTGCGCGGAGTCGCGCGATTCGGGGCTATGGCAGGAGTTCATTCGCCGCTATAACAAGGCGATAGCAAGCCAGGTGATTCGGACGGCTAGGGGTTCGCTGCCTCCCGAGACACTGGACGACCTGATTCAGGAAACTTATCTCAAGCTCTGCGCCAAGGATTGCAAGAATCTGAGCAGGTTCGTCGCGCAGCACCCCAACGCGATCTTTGGATATCTACAGGCCGTTGCCCGGACGGTTGTGCTGGACTATTTTAAAAGGCGTCGGGCACCAAAGCGCTCGCCGGAAGGCGATGCGGTGCCGCTGGAGGATGTTGATCCTCCCGCACCTCCCGTCGACCCTTATTGGGATATCTGGCTCGGACAGATTGGAGAATACGTCCGAGCGTGTGCCGGAGAGCACCATGCCCTACGGAACCTGACCATCTTCTGGATGCATTATCAGCAAGGGATGACTACGGCTGAAATTGCTTGTTTGCAACAGTTTAGCTTGGGAGAGAAGGGGGTTGGTACCCTGCTCGGACGCATGGTGCGGTGCGTGAGGGAAAAGCTGGTCGCGCTAGGCTCGGGCCCTCACGTCAAATCCACGGTGGGCCAGCCGTGAAGGAATTTCGACGGGCAATTCGTTTAGGGGAAGGAGAGCAGTCGTGCGATCACATTTAATGCATTTGACGAACGACGAGATTGAGCTACTGTTCTTCGCCCGTGCGGGGAGCACTGCGGTGGAGGGGGCGATGGAGCCCGTGTCGCCGGAACTATCGGAGGCGCGCGAGCACTGGGCCAGTTGCCAGACATGTCAGGAACTTGTGCGTAGGCATCAGTCTGCGACTGCCCGAATCACGGGGCTGTCACGAACTGCGGCGGCGAAGGCAGGGTCGGACTGTCCGTCGGGCGAAGTTTGGGATGACATTGCTCAAGGGCGACCGAAGCAGCAAAAGGCGGAGGAGCAGTTGCAACACGCGTCCCAATGCGCACATTGCGGGCCCTTGCTGAGGCGGGCATTGGCCGACTCCGCCGATACTCTGACGCCAGAACAAGAGGCTATGTTGTTGAAACTGGAGAGCACAAAACCGGGATGGCAAGCTCGCATGGCGCGAGAGTTGAGCGCTGCATGTCGGCCGGAACGGCGGTGGTCGAGACTCTTCCAGTTTCCGCGCCTGGTCTATGCAGGAGGACTGGCTGCCGTGCTGGTGGTGGCTGGAATGCTTGGGTACCAGCAGTGGGTAGCAGATGACCTGGATCGTCTGCTGGCGCAGGCCACGGTTGACATCAGAGATTCTGGAGTAGTAACCAGGGGTTCTAATGAAGACGCCGCCGCAGAGATCCCTCCTTCATTGAAGGATGCCGATGCGAAGGTAAGTCGTTGTCTAGAGCTAGACCATGAAAACTCGAGCTGTCTACAGCGGCGCGCCCGGATCGATATCATTCTGAAGATTCATCTTGATGACACTGTCAAGACTCTGCGCGTTCTTCTGGAACAACAACCCAAGGACGTTTCGATCCGCAATGATCTTGCGTGGGCTTATCTGGCTCGAGGCGACCGGCCAGGGCACGAAAGGGACTATTTCGATGCCCTGGAGCTTCTGGGGCCGGTGGCGAGGGCTGAACCTCGCAATGCCCCGGTGTGGTTCAACTATGCGGTTGCCCTTGAAAAATGTGCAGACCTGCAACTGGCAGCGGATGCCTGGAAGCACTATCTGGAAATTGCTGGCAACTCCCAGTGGGCTGGGGAAGCGCGTGTCAATTTGGAACGCGTCCAGAAAGCGCTCGACAAAAAGCGTGAACGGTCGTCAGCTCCGCTACTGCCACCCGCCGAATTTGCCAGCCGGATAGAGTCGGGCAATCCAGAAGAGGCGGCCGAGCTGGATTTACACATAGAGCGTTACCTCGCGGAGGCGGAAGCGGACTGGCTTCCCGCAGCCTACGCGCGCGCGCCGGGCGGTTCCTCGACCGCTGGCGACGCGCAGCGTGGTCTAAGAGCACTTGCATTCTTGCTAAAGCAGAATCACGACGACACTTGGCTTACAGATTTACTGCGCATGAAGCCGTCAGTAGATGCTGCAACTGCAACTGCGAACCTAGCTGCCGCAGACAGGGCATACCTAGCAAATCTGTTTCCCCAGGAGGTTGAGCTCGCGCAACAAGCCGCCGCCGCATTTCACCGCGCTGGAAGTGAACCGGGGCGCCTTCGCGCCTCTTTTGCAGTGATGTACGCGCGGTTTTTCGAAAGCGAGGAGGTGGGATGCCTTGCTTCGGGACAATCCATTGAACCTGTGCTCAAGTCATCGAGATATCGCTGGCTCCAGGTGCAAGAAATGCTGGAGAAGAGCGAGTGCATGGAAACGTCCTCCGGGGAGTTGCCGCGAGCCCAGATGCTGCAGACTCAAGCATTGGAACTGGCGCGCCGTTCTACCTACCCAGGATTGCAACTCCGCGCGCTAGCTTTTCATGCAAATGTGCTTTCCGCTCGAGATCCTGCTGGTGCGCTACGGGCGGCGCGCCAAGCGGCGCTACTCTTCTGGCAGAGTGAGGCTGGTGAACGCAGGGGGCAAAATCTGTATACAGTGCTGGGCGGTGTAACCAGGCTGATGGACTTACACTATGCCAGCGCACTCGCGCAGAGTGAGATGTTGGCAGACTTTCCCGGGCACGGCCCAGTGGATATCGCGACCACTTATTACGCCATTGCCGACGAACAGCAGCTTGCCGGGGACAGCGCAGCAGCGGAGGAGAGCCTTCGCAAAGCCGATGCCCAGATCGCGTTGGTGCCACTGACCCAGCAGGATGCCAATCGCCACGCTGAGCTTGCGGAAGAGCGAGCCGCGGATGAGCTTCGATTCGGACACAGCAGCGCCGCTCTGGCAGAGCTTGAAGCGATGCGTCCGGATACGGACTCGCTCAATGAAGACGCCATTGCCGACTATCATAAGACGCTGGGCGAAGCATTGGTTGCCAACGGACGCTCATCTGAGGCCGAGCCGGAGTTTCTGCGGGCGCTCGCCATCATCGAGCACACTTTGCCCGGACTACAGTCCGAAGCCGACCGCCTAGCCTGGAGCCGGTTGCAGAATCAAGCCTACCGTGATCTTTTTATGCTCAAGCTTTCTCTGGGGCACCCTGATGAGGCCTTCGCATGGTGGGAATGGTACCGTGGGGCATCCTTGCGGGGAACGCGGCCAATCGCTGACGGCACTTTGACTCCGGATCGCGCTGCCATTGTGGCATTGACTGGCTACCGGTTGCCACACGAAGCCGCATTCATATCGTATGTACTGCTGCCGAATGATCCGGTGGCTATGGTGTATCGCGATGGTGTGGTGCAAGTCCACCATCTGCAGTTGCCGGCTGACATACAGGCGCTGGTTCTGCGCTACCTGCGTCGCTGTTCTGACCGCGACAGCAACTTGCAGACGCTCGAGACGGAGAGCGGCCGACTTTACAGTCTGTTGCTGGCACCGTTTGAAGACGAGTTGCGAGGTGCGTCGAGGCTACAGATTGAAACCGATGGAGTGCTGGATCAGGTTCCGTTCGATTTGCTGCACCGGCCGGGCGACCCCCTTATCGCGGACCGCTTCGAGTTCGGATTTTCACCCGGGTTGGCCTACGCGAAGCCGGAGCTGCAAATTTCTACGCCTTTCGATGGCCCAGCGCTGGTGGTATCCGCGGCGGATACGCCTGAGCCGGGGCTGCCAGCGCTGCCAGACGCCGAGCAGGAGGCACGGGAGGTGGCTGGCTATTTCCGTGAAGCGCGGCTTGTCTTTGGCAGCCAGATGCCGAAGGCTGACATACTGCAAGACCTGCGGGATGCCAGCGTCTTTCATTTTGCCGGACACGCCTTTGCGGGCGTGAATGTCGTCGGACTCCGGCTTAACCCAGATTCGGTGCTGACTCCAGGCGACATCGCCTCGCTGGGGACGCATCGGCTGCAACTCGCCGTGCTTTCGGGGTGCGACACCGCTAATGGCAGTGACGGCGCGTTCACCAATGTGAATAGCCTGGCCCGGACTCTGATCGGGGCGGGGGTTCCCCAGGTGATCGCCAGCCGTTGGACTGTGGAATCGGGTGCCACGCGGGAGCTGATGCAAGTTTTTTACGCCAAACTCGCGACGGGACAAACTCCTGCCGCGTCCCTGCACAGCGCGATGGCTGCCCTGCGCCAGAACTCAATGTATCAGCGCCCGTATTATTGGGCATCATTTGCTGTGTTTGGAAGTAACTAACTTTAGCTGCTTGGGGAGGATCTTAATGCAATTGCCACTGGACGTCACGTTTTATGGGCCTTACGTTTTTAATTGCACCAAGACCGGTATGACAGTTCTTGTGCCATGGTGTGATGACCATCGCGTGAACCTCAAGACAGACATGGACGACCAGCCGATCTATGCTGAGTATGGCGGTGATCCAGCTGATCCGCCGCGCGTATGGACTTTTGGCGGACCTGTGTCCGCTGGCACCGCAACGGATGTGACGAAAGCAGGTGGTGCGGCCATACTTCATGACAAATGGATCTCTGGCTGGCCGGAAGACTGCGGAGCAGATTCATGGAAATTAGCCTTTAAGTTTCCGTGGCCGAACCGCATTGCCGGGCTTCTTCCGGAATACATCAAGATTATGGATCGTAACAGAACTGTCTTTGATGGCGAGTGCGCCCGAGCTCTAAGGTTCTTCTATGACCGGTCTGACCAGCCAACGATGACGGCAGACAACAGCGAAAAATTACAATTTGATGCAAAGTACTTAGACGGCACTGCCTCTACGAATAGATATTCCGTTCAATTCCATCATTATAACCCTGTCGAGATATATGACAAAAATTATCCGCATCGTGATGCTGAAAATTGCTTTCGGAACACTCGGGATCTACTCAAACCTTGGGATACATATACCGTTGATTTCGAGAAATTGAGAGTGCATAAAGAGTCTATTAATAAAAATGGACACCGTATAGATTGCGGGTCTTCGCCACTGTGGTTCGGCGATGTTGGTGTCTAGGTGCTATGAAGTGAATTAGTAATCATAACTCAAGGAGTAACCAATGACTCTCGAAATTAACTGTATTGGGCCATTCGCGTTCTATTTTGACATTAACAACATGGCCGGTAACGGAAAGGGTATTTACGCGCTCACACCATCCTGTGACTACCATTACCTAAATGTGATTACTGACCTGGCCGACACACCAATTGATTCGCAGAAGTCTGGTTCCTGCATAATGTTGAACGCAGTCAAGGCCGGCAGCTATACTTCCAGTAATCTTGGTGCTGTTGTCGCTAAGTGGCATCCAAAGGCGACTCAAAGCTGGCCAGACCCCTCCGCAGGTTCGGCAAAGTGGGACTTCGCTTTTTTTCTCGGGTGGCCTGATCGTGTGTATCCGTTATTGCGGGTTCCCGCAACAATTGACTACGACCCAAATACTGGTGACGAGAAACCGCCTACAGCAGGAGATCAGTACGCTCGGGGGCTTAGGGTGATTTTTGATGATACATCGTTGATTTCAAAACCGTATCTTAGCTATGAGACTGGTCTCCTCGAAGTCAAGACAATTCCTCTAGATCGGCCAGACGCAGGCTATTCGTGCGAGATCCGCTACACCAACCCGGACCCTGACGATAACGACGCAGAATACTGTTTCGAGACACTGGTAGCCGGCTTGAAAGGTTATGAGTCATGGGAACTAAAACTGGCAGATGATCAAGACAGTGACAGCGTTTTACAGTGGATTAACAAGTTAGCTCGGCCTTTGGGCTTCAGTCTCACGAGTATCGGAGGACCCAACGGGCACCCAAAGTTTTGCGGTGCTGTTGTGATCGCATTTTTCTAGAAAATTCGTGGTGAGAGTTGCTGTCTGCAAGTGTCAAAAATATTTGGCTCTGCTGAAGGTTTTCCCCTGCGATTCTCGTTTTGGGAATTGAAGGCTTGACTGCTTTTGCGGTTGGGCCTGCTGACCCATTTCTGAGGAGAACCCTTCATGTCCCCGTGCGCCTTGTGGTATTCGTCTATCCGTTGCCGTCTGGCTTGGCTTTCGGCCGGACTGCTGGCTTTTACATTGCTCTGTAGCGCTTCTTTGGCCTTTGGGCAGGGGAAGTCTGCTGCCGTATCCCCGTCGGAGGTTCGACGCGGCTCTACGCCAGCGTCGGCGTCTAACGATGCTGCCGCTTTGCCGTCTTCAACGAAATCATCGGTGCCGGGATCATCGGTATCTGTTGCGCCTTCTGCGGCGGCGGTGCCTGGTTCTGCGACTCCGTCTGCGGGCGCGCCGATGGGCACGGATGCGATCAAGCCTCCGGCGCCGAATGCGGCTGGCGAGGAAGAGGATGGCCCCGGGCTGACAGCCGAGCAGATTCGGCAGCGTGATGCCTGGTTCTATGGCATCCGCGCATATCCGAACGCGCACACGCAGCCGGGGGTTCGTGGGCGGGCGGTGGAGCACTTGCAGCAGATGCGATTGCAGCAGCGGGCGCAGTTGGCGCAGGTGCAGGCGAAGTCAAAGTCCAGCGCGGGCGCAAGGGCACTGGTGGGCGTTTCGACTAACGCTCCGATTAGCACGGCGGAAATTTGGCAGCAGATTGGGCCGGAGCCGTCGCTGGGTATTGCGGGCTTTTCGGGACGCATCAATTCGATTGCGGTGGATCCGCAGCACAGCGGAACGGTGTATCTAGGTGTTTCGGGCGGCGGCATTTGGAAGACGACAGACAGCGGGGCCAACTGGGCGGCGCTGACGGACCAGCAGGCGTCGCTGGCGACAGGCGCGGTGGCGGTGGATCCGACGAATGCGAACACTGTATATGTGGGTACGGGCGAGGCGAATCAGTCGGTAGATAGCTACCACGGAGTCGGCGTCTTGAAGTCTACCGACGCAGGCAATAGCTGGACGATTGCGTCCGACAACTTTCAGAGCAACGGTTTTGGCAATGTATTTGGGTCGCTGGCGGTGAGTCCGGCGAATGGCTCGCTTCTGCTGGCCGGGCATGGCAGCGGCATCTACCGGAGCACGAACGGCGGGCAGACCTGGACTCATGTATTGGTGGGCACGACCAGTTATGCAGTGTTCTTCGACAAGCAGAATCCGACGACGGCGTACGCGGCACTCGGTGGTATTTTTGGCGACCCGGCGAATGGAGTGTATAAGTCCACGGACTCAGGTGTGACGTGGAAATCGATTATGGGTTCGGGCACCACGGCTCTTCCGACTAAGAATCTGGGGCGTATCAATCTGGTGGAGGATCCGAACCAGAGTGGGGTATTGTACGTTTCGATTTCCAACTGCTGCGCGCCTTTTAGCGGGGTGATTGGCATCTTCAAGTCGGCGGATGGTGGGCTGAGCTGGACGCAATTGACGCCGCCGCCTGACTGTTGCGACTGGTACCGCAACCTGATTGCGGTAAGTCCCAAGAACTCGAACACGTTATTTGTGGGTGGGTTTGGGCTGTACCGGTCGCAAGACGGCGGACAGACCTGGGCGGCGATGGCTGGAACGCACCCGGATATGCATGCGATGACCTTTTCCGGCGATGGCAGCACGCTTTATTTGGGCAACGACGGCGGCGTGTTCAGTTCTACAGACTTTGAAACGCCGAATCCGACGTTTACCAACCTGAATACGGGTATTGCCACCATCAACTTTTATCCGGGGTTGGCGCTTGATCCGAACAATGCGGATCATCGCATTGCAGGTACGCAGGATGATGGGCTGTTACAGTTTGCGGGCGACGCACCGTGGTCAGTGGCGGATTATTTCTATTGTGGTGATGGCGGGTCGGCGGCGATTGATGCTGCGAACCCTAACTATGCTTTGGCGACCTGCGAGGGAGGATCGGCCACGCTGATACGGAACAGTACGGGTGGTACGAATCCTTTCAGTTGGATCGCCGCCACTACCGGTATCAATCTTGCCGAGCCGCACGGCTGGTTCGCTCCTGTCGCCTTTGACACCACCTCTGAATTGGCTTACTACGGGACGAATCATATCTATCAGAGTTTGGATAAAGGAGCATCGTGGACGGCGATTTCGGGTCAACTTAGCCCGAAGTCGGTGATTTCATCGATTGTGCCAGCGCCGTCGAGCAGCGACACTGTTTATGCTGCTTCCTACGACGCGGGGCTATGGGTTACTACCAACGCTACGGCGGGAGCGGCGGCGGTATGGACGAGCATCACTGCGGGCTTGCCGAATGCTGGATTCAGCAGCATTGCGGTTTCGCCGACTAATACTAAAAATGTTTGGCTTTCGGTGCTGGGCACCGGAGTTGGTCACGTGTATCACTCGACTAACGGCGGAACGTCGTGGACGAATGTTACCGGTAACCTGCCAGATATTTCCACCAGCCGCGTGATACTCGACCCTGACTTAGTCAATACACTGTATGTTGCGACCGACGTTGGCGTGTTCGCCACCGGCGATGGTGGAGCGACGTGGTCGGCCTATGGCGATGGTTTGCCGAATGTCGTGGTGCAGGACGTGCAACTGTTCGAGTCGGGACGCAGCCTGGTTGCCGTTACTCATGGACGCAGTTCGTGGACCTTGGCTTTGCCGAATGCTCAGCCGAATTTTTCCAACAGCGGGTTGGATTTTGGCACGGCCCTGGTAAACACTACGACGGTGGCGCTGACAATTACTGTAAGTAATAATACGGCGAAGTCATTTGTGCTAGGTGTCCCGGTGGTGTCGGCGGGGTTTGCGGCGACCACCACATGCGGCAGTTCTATTGCGTCAGGTGCATCGTGCAACGTGAACGTGACCTTTGCCCCGACCGCAGTTGGCACTACAACCGGCACTTTAACGGTTTCGGCTGGCCAAATCTCGCTCAGCGCGAGCCTTACGGGCTCAGCGGTGAGCAATCCTCTAACGGTTTCAGGCAATTCGCTCAATTATGCGGATGATCCTGTTGGTGCGGCAAGCGCGGTACAAAGCGTGACGGTGACGAACCTGTTGTCCAGTGCAACTTCGATTGGCAGCATCTCTATAACTGGCGACTTCAGCCAAACCAATACTTGTGGTAGCAGCCTAGCGGCGAACTCTACGTGCAAGGTAAGCGTCATGTTCGACCCATCTACAACGGGCACACGTTCAGGTACAGTGAGCATACCCAACGGCGGTGTGACTTTGATGATCGCCTTGACAGGTTCAGGTGTGAGCTTCCAAGTTGCGGCAACCGGCACCATTTCGGTGGCGGTGAATGCGGGCAGTAGTGCGAGTTACACGCTCTCCATTACGCCGGTCGGCAATAGCTTTCCGGCTGCGGTTGCACTCAGTTGCTCGGCGGGGCTACCCAGCCAAACCTCGTGCAGCTTTACGCCTAACAGCCCCACGCCGGGCAGTTCCGCTGTAAGCGTGGCGCTAGCGATCCGGACGGCTGGATCTTCCGCTGCGCTTATGCCGCTCCCCGGTGGGCATACAGACGGTATCCTGTTCGCCATGATGTTTCCGGTGGCGTTGCTGCTGGTTCGGCGGAGGATGAGAGGATGGATTCGCGTCGGCGTTCTATGCCTGGCGGCCGCACTGCTGCTGTTTAGCATGGCCTGCGGTGGCGGCACTACTGTTACTCCGAATCCCCCGACTCCGTCTGGCAGCTACCCGATTACGGTTACCGCCAAGTCGGGCACCATCAGCCAGACGACAATGGTGACGTTAAAGGTGAACTAGCCTTAAAGAGCGGCCTGCACATGATACACATGTATACAAGAAAAGAGCCTGCCCGATTGCACACCGGGCAGGCTCTTTGAGTTTGGGCAAAAACGAAAGTATTCATTGCACCTTCGAGTCACCAAATCTCCGCAATGACGTTCTGACTCTGTTCCCCGAGTCCCCCATGCGTGGGCGCATTTGGTTGCAGAGGCGGGCGTTATTGGGGGGTTGTTCCCCGTCCCAAGCCGGAGACGCGCACTCTCCGTCAAGCTGGAGCATTCGGGCCGACTCGAGCCATGCCTATTCTGCGACAGTTGTCAGTTTCCATTTCTGACGCGTTGTTTCGGGTGTTTTAGGCTACGGCCTCATATCGAGGATCTGACCTCCGAAGAACAACGACAGTCGCTGGCCCACGAACGCGGCGCAACCAACCTAGCGATTTGAGTCTCCAGAGCCGAGATATTTCTGTAACTTATTGTATACAAAATAAGATAAGCGGCATTCGTGCATTCTGCATCAGGAGAAAGTAGAGTAGCGTTTTAGGGTGTCCAAGCAAATGAGGGGTTTCGTGCTCTCAGGCCGTTCTGATACGATGCACGTGCATCTACTCAATGGGACGATCCACAAATCATACGCGGCTCGCTGGTGCGGGCACAGCAGGTGTTGCTTGGCTTTCAGCAAAAGGGTTACGAACAGCGTCTCGGGAAAGTTCCTGGCGTTCAGTTTGGGTGTGGTACTTCTGCCCCTCGGAGTTGCCGCTGCGCAAGCCCCGCCATCGCGATTTGTTGGCAATTCGTCGCTCCCATCTAAGCCGCCTGAGGTCGGCGAGCGCTTCCTTACGAAGCGAGTGAGACCACACCCAGGAACGATCTCTCCCGGCAGCGTGCTGATGGGTCGCCGCAAGGCGCGTCAGGATTCGGCCCAACAGCGCCTGCGCGCTCGTACCGCTCTGACCGCCGCTCACCGCAATGCAGCCACTGGCCAAACCTTTCCTGGCATCCAGCAGAGGCCGTCGCTGCCCGCTGGCGCGATCCCCACCGCCATCGTTACCGGCGACTTTAATGGAGACAGTTTCCAGGATTTCGTGGTGGCTTCCGGCAACTCCGACGAACTCTGGTTTTACGCCGGACTCGGCGACGGTACCTTCCGATTGCCGAGCGTCATTCCCCTAACCAAGGGCCTGACACCCGTCTCGATGATCGCAGCTGACCTCGCTCATCGCGGCATCCTCGACCTCATCGTCGCCGAGTATGACAGCCAATCCATCGGTGTATTGCGTGGCAACGGCGACGGTACCTTCGGCTACGAGACCGAATACAGCGTGCCCGCGCTCCCCGCAGCCGTTGTTGCCGACGACTTTACCGGTAGCGGGAACCTCGACCTTGTAGTCGCCATGCAGGGCTCCTGTTATGGCCCGTTCTCCAATCAGTGTATTGCTTTGCTCCCCGGGGATGGCACAGGGAACTTCGGCACTCCGGTTATCAGCGCGGGCTCGACCTTCAACAGCCCGGCGGGCACAGTCTTCTCCGGCGACGTAAACGGCGACGGATTGCCTGACCTTTTGATCACAAGTCCCGGGGACACAGGGGCGCAGATTTTTATCAACAATGGCCAGTCTGGCTTCACGGTTGGCCAGCAGGTCCTGGATAACGGGGCCTTTACGCAAACGAGCGATGGGAGACTGGCCGACCTTAACGGCGATGGCTGCCTGGACGCCGCAGTGGCAAATGCCTACGGCTCCGTAGCCACCGCCTTGGGAGATTGCAAGGGTAACTTCGGGAATACAACTCTCACCCGTATGGGCGACGGCGCCGCAGCAATTCGCGTGGCAGATGTGGACGGCGACGGCAATCTCGACCTGGTCACGACCTCACTTCATCT
Organism: Terriglobales bacterium; assembly: GCA_038229415.1. Taxonomy (GTDB): domain Bacteria; phylum Acidobacteriota; class Terriglobia; order Terriglobales; family Acidobacteriaceae; genus JANXUR01. The sequence continues at coordinate 59,328 of JBBROM010000016.1, read as the reverse complement.
CGGCACCACTTTCGACGTTTCCGCGGCAGGTGCGGATGGAGGCACAAGCGTCGCCGTCGCGCTCGGCGACGGCAAGGGCAACTTCCAAGTGGGCCGGGGATATGTTGGACCGAGTGAAGCCTTTTCGCTGGCCGTGGCGGACTTCAACCGTGACGGTCATCCCGACATCGTAACAGCCGATACGGAAACAGACACTGCGACCGTTTTCCTAAACAATGGAACCGGCGATTTCGGCTTTCCCGAGGGCATCTTTTACAGTGAAGCTACCTCGGGAGCAATCAATGATCCCTTCCTGAGCATGATCTTTGCGGATCTGAACGGCGACGGCAAGCCGGACATGTTAGCTATCGTGGATAGCAATTCTAACCAGAATTACCACGTTGCAGCGCTGCTCAACGACGGCACCGGGCGATTCTCCCCAGCCATCAGCTCGGATATGGGTGTGCTATTCGGCACCATGCCGGTTGGTGATTTCCGCACCGGCGATTTTCGCAATACCGGTCACCCCGATCTCATCGCGGTGGGCCAGAGTATCGAGTATTCCTTCGGATCGTCGTTTGTCATCTTTATGCCGGGCAACGGCGATGGCAGCTTCGGCACGCCACTCATCACAACCCCGGCTGGCGCGGACGCATTACTTGCCGTCGGCGACTTCAACCGCGACGGCAAGCTGGACTTCGTAGCGGTCGCGCCGCAGGCCAGCCTGAAGTCCAAGGCCGTCTCTACCTTCCTCGGCAATGGAAACGGTACCTTCACCGCTGGTGCGGTTCTTTCTTTCGCGGACGGCAATCAGGACATCTCACGCTGCATTGCCACTGATGTCAATCACGACGGTAAGCTCGACATCATCGTCTACACCACCGCCAATGGCTACGGCACTGCTAACGGCGCGGTCTGGGTATTCCTTGGTAATGGCGATGGCACGTTTCAGTCGGGTCAGGTTGTCCTGAACGGCGCGCAACCCGTTAGCATGGCTGACCTGAATGGGGACGGCTTGCCCGACCTGGTGAGTTATGCGTCTACCATTCAGCTTGGCTCCGGCCAGGGGGCCGGTGTCCCAAACCTCATCAGCTACCTTAACAAGGGCGGCGCAACCTTCAACTTGGATGCCACTATTTCGCCATATGCTGGCGATCCCATTTACGCTGAGCCCTACCTCGAGTTTGGTGATCCCCTTGCAGGCTCGCTCTTACACGATTTCAACGGAAACGGCACGATTGACGTTGCCGCCGCCCAAGTTTTTCTGTCCTCTACGGGCGTGGTAGGCATCCCTTACCTTCAATTTCTCTCCGGCAACGGCGACGGTACATTCCTTCCGACGTATAACGTTTATCCGTTCAACACCGTCGGCGGTTATCCGCAGTTCGCCACCGATCTCAACGGCGATGGCATCGCGGACATGGTCGAGCTCGATGGAATTGGCATTGGCATGAGGGTGTACAAAGGGGTACCCGCCCAATCCCTGCAAATCGGGCTCGCAGCGGAGCGCTTTTCGGGAGGCACCGGCTGTGGTTGGGTATATCCCAATGTCGCCGGGGCCACCGATCAGACCGTCACCCTCTCCACCAGCGTCACCGGCATCGAGTTGGCTTCCTCGCTTGTGATTCCCGCCGGTGTGCTGGCCCAGCAGTTCTGCTTCACGGTGGAACCGGCCTACAACTATCAGCAGGTCTTCGACATTAATGCCACTTTGGGCACCGACACCGCAACCGCCTACGGTTCGATTAGCTACGCTCTCGGCTATGAAGCCAGTGTTTCCCCGACCACCAAGCAGACGATCTACCCCGGATTTTCAGCAGCGCCGGTCACCCTAACGCTGACGGCGGATGGCAATTACTCTTCGACCGTGAACCTGAGTTGCACGCCCCTGTCAGCAGGTGAGTCATGCACTTTTGGGTCACCCCAACTCACGGTGGCCCCCGGCGCTCCTGCGTCGACCACCGTCGTTTTCACCAGCGCGGCCTCTGATAACGGCTCCCTCTACGTCCCGGTTGTCGCCAGCGATGCCAACTTCACTAAGCGGGCTACGTTCCTGGTTGACAGCTCGCCCCTTTTCGACAACGTGGATTGGCCCACGATCGATTCCACCTCGCCGGGCGTGGGAACGGATAGCGTCAGTTTTTTCGCAATTCCGCCCTACAGCTTGTCATGCAGCGGGCTGCCGTCCGGAGCAGTGTGCGCCTTTTCCGCCAACGGCCAAGACTCCAGCGGCGACAGCTTCACCGTGACCACGCCTGCTGGCATAGCGGCCGGAAACTATCCATTCCAGGTCGTCATCGCCAGTAGCGGGATGACGTACAGCTCACCTGCCACACTCGCGATCAATGACTTCGTGCTCGGTTCTGCTCTGTCTCCAGCGTGGGGAATCGTCGGCACCTCGATCCAGACCCAGATCACGGTCACGGGCGAGAACCAAATCAACGCGGAGATTACGCTGACCTGCAGCACCGATTTCGGCGCGACCTGTACGGCCCAGACCGCTGGCGTCGCGCAAAACTCAACTTTCTACTCGATCGTTTCAATCACCGTCCCAGCCGGAACCGCCACAGGGACACACAATGTCACCATTACCGGCACCTACGGTCAGCTAGTGCATTCGGCAACCTACCCCTTCACGGTCGCGGACTTTAGCGGCACACTGAGCGGCAATTCGCTGTCTTTGCAACGGTCGGGCACCGCGACTCTGACCGCGACCCTGATGGCAACTACAGGCTTCACCGGTACGGTGAGTTTGTCGTGCTCTGCAAGCTCGCAGATTTCATGCAGCTTTTCGCCCAATATCACCAGCCCAGGCGCAGGCTCCCCCACGTCCGTCAAAGTAACGTTCTTCGCGTCGTCAGTCGCAAAGTCGCTGCCCCCCTCGCGCCACCCGGCCCTAGTGTTTGCACTTGCACTTACTTGTTTGCCGGTGTTTGGGCTCCTCGCGATTGCGCGGATGCGCCGAAAGCGGCTCGCGGCGGTGATCGCGCTCGCCTTCACGATGCTGCTTGTCGCCACCGCTTGCGGAGGAGGCGGTACCAGCTCGCCTGGCGGAGGCGGAGGGGGAGGAACCAACATGTATTCCATAACCGTGTCTGCTACCGAAATCCACAGTGGCGCTCAGCGAACCGTCGGCACGGTCGCGCTTAGCGTTACCCATTGACGCGAGGTCTGCCCGGATTTCAGCTTATGGGGTTGATCCAGAACGCTCTTCGCCTTTGTACACTTCTGCTTTTATTCAGTCTTGCGACTAGGACACTTTCTCAAAGTCATCTACGCAAGCTTGGCACAGCGACAGCTGGGGGCGTAGGGCAAGTTGCGTCGTCTCATTGAACTTCTCGTCATGATCAATGCGGAAGGGCAAGGCACTCTGTCCGAATGTGGCACCCTGGCCGCCAAGGTGAGGCGGGAAAACCTCGCTGTAACACTGGAAAAGACGAACTGCCCTGAGATGCCATGGATGTTAGGGCGGGTGGTCGGACCGCCCCATGCTCGCATAAAAAAATCCAGCCATGCCCTGGAAATGCTTTGGCTTCCTTCATCCTTTACTGCGGAAGTCCCCGGAAACCTTGCCGTATCGTAGAGCCGATCGGGATAAAATTACCGGTCACCTGATTCTTGGAGTTCACAGAATCCACACTCGTGGCGGTTCCAGCCGGATCGTCAAGCGTGGTATAGATCGAACCGCTGAGGATGGCTCCGTGTTCCACGCCCGCCGCATCGGTATAGAAAAGACCCATTCTGCCTTGATTATTGATGGCGTGGACGCCCGTAGTGACCGCGCCCGGGGCTCGCAGTTCGTGGTACGTTGAGCCGTTATATAAGGACGAATGCAAGAAGCCCGAGGAGTCGTACCACTGGAAGGTGATCTGGCCGGCCAGATTCACGCCGATCGCGATGCTGGTGGACGCGCCGGGGACGTCATAGGTCTGATACGTCGAACCATTGAACAGGAAGCCGTGGGTGCCCACCTGATCGTTGAACTGGCCCACTACCTGCCCGGCGTCGTTGATGCCGTAGGCGATGGTGCCGCTGGAGCCCGGGACTGACACGTCTGTGAAATTGCCGTTAGTGTAGATAAAGCCGACTGCAACGCTTTGTGCGGTGTTGTAGAAGCCGGTGATCTGGCCTAGATTGTTGATACCAAAGCACTCTGTGAATTGCGCGCCCGGCACGTTCAGCACCGTGGTTTTGCCCCCGGCAATCATATAGCCGTGCTGGATATTGCTGGAATCCGTATAGAAGCCGGAGACAGTTCCTATGTCATTAATTCCATAGGTGGTAGTACCCTGCGCGGAGAGCTGAATCGTTTTGTAAGTATACTTGGGTGGCGCCGCCAAAGCCGGAAGCGTGAACAGCAGGGCCAGAGCAAGAGTCAGAAACCGCATCTTAGTTTGCTTCATAAAAATATCTCGCTTTCTTTTGGGCGAAAGACCTGTTTGCCCGCACGGCCAGCCGGAGAACGAGAGGCTAGTGACCCGCGAGGGCTGCTGTGAGCAGAATCTACCCTGCCTGCAAGCTATAATTGGCGTAATTTCAGTACAAGCGACCTAGCACGACAAACCGCGACATTGTGCGACGAAGGCCCCGCCAACCCGGTCTGACTCATGAGTAGCGAGCACCCACACGACGAACGGGGTGACCGTCTCGACTCCTGGAAGGGGATTGCCGATTATCTGGGCCGAGAGGTTCGGTCCGTGCAGCGCTGGGAAAAAGAGCGCGGGCTGCCCGTGCAGCGGATCCCCGGCGACCGGCCGGGGCGAGTTTTTGCCTATACCCGCGAGCTGGACGCCTGGCTGCACAGCGGCTCCCCGGACTCAGGGGAGCTAGGGGAAGATGCGGCTACATCCGAAAGGCTGACCGAGTCGAGGATTTCGGGGTCAGATATTGCCGAGGCTTCCCTCGTCGCCCAACCCGAAGATCGTGTCAAAGTAAAGATTTTTCTGGCTGCGGGTCTTGCGGTCGCTATTGCGTTGGCTGCTATGGGCTACTGGTGGGTCGCGCATCGCCAGGTTTTCAGTTCGACCACCCCACGTCGGGATATGCTCGCGGTTCTACCCTTCCAAAATTTGAGCGGAGACCCTGCGCAAGAGTATTTTGCGGACGGATTTACCGAGGAGATGATCACCGACGTAGGCCGTTGGAACCCGCAGCGGCTGGGTGTGATCGCGCGTACTTCCGCGATGAAGTACAAGAACTCCCATGAAGATATTGCCCAGATCGGGCGGGAGCTCGGCGTCAATTATGTGCTGGAGGGAAGTGTGCGGCGCAATGGTCTTGCCACCCGCATCTCTGCCCAGTTGATTCGCGTGAGCGACCAAACGCATGTGTGGGCACAGAACTACGAACGCAGCACGAGCGACATGCTGAGCGTACAGCGGGAAGTGGCCGACGCTATCGCCAGCAAGATTCAGGTTCAGCTCGCTACCGGTCCGCAGGCAGCGCCTACTGGGCCAGCCAATGCCGAGGCTTATGACGCGTATTTACGTGGACTCTACCTGTGGAATCGGCGTGACGGAACCGGAATCAACGGCGCGGTGGGATACTTTGAAAAGGCGATCGCCGCTGATTCACATTACGCTCCGGCCTATGCGGCGCTGGCCCAAAGTTATACGTTACTGGGAATCTCTGGTACTGCTCCGGACGACTTTGCTAGAGCAAGAGCCGCTGCGGTTAAGGCCCTGGAACTGGATGACTCGTCCGCCGAGGCCCATACCGCGCTGGCCGGCATCAAGGTCTTTGCCGACCATGACTGGAGCGGGGCAGCGGGGGAGTTTGAGCGTGCTTTACAACTGAATCCCAACTACGCTCCCGCGCACCACTGGTATGCAAGCCTCTACCTTGATCCGCAAGGGCACTACGACAAGGCGATCGAGCAGATGCAACTCGCCCAGCGCCTCGACCCCACCAACTTTATTGTGAACTCCGACCTGGGGCAGGCCTATTATTTCGCGCGGCAAAACGAAAAGGCGCAGGCGATCTATCAGGGGGTGGTGCAGATGGATGCAAACTTCCAGCCCGCACATTGGTACTTGGCGGATGTCTATCGCCAGATGGGAAACCAGGCAGGGGAAGTGGAGCAGATGGCTTTGATGTACGAGTTGATGGCCAAAGAAGGCGGACAGGCTGGACGCTTTGCCTCTTGGCCCGAGGCTCTTCGGCAGGCATACCGACGCAATGGATATCGCGGCTATCAGATGGCTCACCAGCGATTGATGGAGCAGAATCGCGGAAGCGGGCGGCGGACTCCAGCGGCGCTGGTGGTCACGCACTTAGCGCTAGGCGAACCCGAGCAAGCCCTCGATGTGCTGGATCAGCTCTATCCTTCGCACGATCCGCACCTGCTTTATTTACAGGCCGACCCAGTCTACGACCTCCTGCGGACGCAGCTCAGGTTTCAGGCACTGGAACGGAAGATTGGTCTGCTGCCTTAGATGGCGCTTCAGCTCGAGTCCCCGTTGGGGTTTAGAATGCCGGGAGTTTGCTTACAGTTCCGCCACCGAGGTTCGCGACCCATATGTTAATGCCGTCGAACGCTACCTGCTCAGCTGGGTGTTCCTGTGGCGGAGGTGATCCGCAAGGCCCGAAAAACCCGGCACACAGTAGCCAATATCGCAGCCAAACCGCGAATTTTTCATTTAGTCGAGGCACAGTGTCAATTCCGGAGTGTCTCCCGGTTTATCGTTCCCCTCTCATCTCAAAGCAAATAATGCGAATTGTGACTTGGCATGGCTGGCTACTGGTAGCCAAACTCACGGGCCAGGGCGATCACTTCGGGCTGAAAGCCGCCATTGTCGCTTCTCCACTCCAGCGCGCCGGTCAGGCTGACCTCGGGTGCCCGGGTGCGGCGAACTGCCGGTTCCTTCTGGAAGAAAGGGTCATTCCCTCCGGGGGCGTTGGCGGGCCCCGGCCCGGCGAAGGGCGAATGTTCCGGATGCTGCATGGCTTCGACGGCCTCTGCGTCGGTTCGTAGCCCGAGCCAGTGGGCGACCGTGGTCAAGTGAAGCTGCGGGTCACGCAGCAAGTCCTCGCCACGGACGCACAGGCAGCGAGCGGGGTCCTGTGTCCGCAGAAAGTGCAGGATGTTGCCATGCAGCGAGAGCCAGCTATGTTGGGGGTCGAGGATCGCTGGCCCGGATGATGCCTCTTCGGCGCGTTTGCTCGGGTGGCTCCGGGGCGCGGCGGTGCTTGCGTCCGGGCGTTCGGGGCCTTGTGCTGCCAGGTGCCACAGCCAATACGGGAAAACACCCCGACGGCGGCAGTGGTCCAAGGTGTGCAGCACGGAGCGGCTGTAGCCGCGCGGATGCCGCAACAGGTGCAGGTAGCGAGCCTGCGGAAACCAGTGGGCACAGCGTTCCATGGAGGCAGCTTCATAGACGGTGCTGGGGCTCTTGTCCACAGGAATCAGCGCGCCGGACTGCTCGGCGAGGAGAGAAAAAACAGCGCCTCCACTGAGGTGGCTGCGGCGCTGCAGCCATCGCATTGCCTGTTCGACGGTTGCCTCGGTTTGCCGCTCGAAGAAGAGCTCGGCCACCACCCGGAGCAAGCCATCCGCCATGGGGTAAGAGGCTTCGTCGCACAGCTGCCGCCAATGGCGAAGTGTGTCGGCGGCAAACAGATGGGTCTCGGGGAAGGCAAACATTTGAGGATGCTGGCCTAGCATGGCGCAGACCACGGAGGTAAAAGACCGTGGCGGCGCCAGGATGATCAGAGGAGCGGAGTCGTCGGGCATGTCTTTGGTCTCTGGTCTGTCACTCACCTTGCGGAGCGCAGTTTACAACAGGAACGCTGCCCACCATCCTGTGACCGACTGGTAAGCGTCTGGGGTGCGGCGTGCACTCGGTTGTTTACGATCCTGCGGCTGTGCCTCGCCAAAATTAGTGAACGCACTGGAATCAATCGGTTGGCGCCGAACAGCCCAGCCCGATTCGGTATGATTTTATGTCACGATTGCGTTTTTTCGTCGTCTTCTAGGCGTCGTTCTCGCCTCCCTTCGGTCTCGTGAGGAGCTGATACTGGAAAATCTCGCCTTCAGCAATTGCTCGCTCTCCACGAAGCGACCTCGGCCCAAGGATGATCCCCATAGACCGAGTCTTCCGGCTGGCTCTGCGACGGTTTTGGTCGGCATGGAAGCAGTCCCTCATCGTTGTGACGCCGCAGGCGGCCATTCGCTGGCATCGTGTCGGCTTTCGTATCTATTGGGCGTGGCTGTCGAGGCACCAGCCCGGCGTTGGACCAAGGCCGCTCTCGAAGGACATTCGCGCCCTGATTCCGTGCATGGTTGCGGAGAACCCCACTTGGGGCGCACACCGTATTCGCGGCGAATTGCTTCATGCTCGGATTCGATGTCTCGAGCATCCATTTTTCATTTTGGCGAGGCAGACCCAGGCCGGGTAGCTGCCAAGAATCGTCCCACCCAGCTGATTGGCACGGGCTCCCGAAGCGCTTCCTCGCCTTGTCTAAAAGTGATTGTCGCCCGGATTGCGCCGTGGTACTGTTGTCAGGTCGGCATACTTGTCATGTGTGTTTTGTGAACAAAGCTCAAATGTGGGATATCTGCATCGCCTTGATGTGGGACGCGACGTATCTTCGTGGTCTGGACCGGCTCCGGCAGGCTGAAGGGATTGAGACTGTTCTTGATTGTGCCGGAGGGACGGGTTTCCCGAGTATCGCCCTTAAGAAAATGGGTTGGAACATTACCTACTCAGATGCGAGTGAGGAGATGCAATCCCATTTCCGGCAGCGAGCCCAGCAGCAAGGTGTAGAGATGCCCGTTTTCTTCAGCAATTGGCGAGATCTAAGCAAGAATATCCTCCGCCAGTTCGATGCCGTGATGTGCCGGGGCAATTCGCTGATTTACGTCGACTCATGGGATTCGGACCAGGTGTCAGACGCAGCCCGAGATCAGATCCGCAATGCCTTGCGCGAGTTTCGACAGATGATCAAGCCGGGCGGTGTGCTTTATGTTGACACCACCCACCGGTCGGAATTTGAACACGCCAGCTACCCCTTTCGGGAGGAATTTCCGGAGCGGCTCATTCAGGGCAAATCGACCACAATGACTTGGGAGGTCAACCATGATCCGGATGCTGGCCGACGTACGATTGATATTGAGGTGACGACCGATGGGAATCACGAGTATTTTGGCTTGTACAGTCATTTATTGCCTCCGTCCCAGCTGGCGGTGATGTTGGTCGAAGCTGGATTCGCTCGAGTGGAGGAGGTTGCCATCGAGGGCGAGGCAAACTACACGGTGTTTTTGGCCTTCAAGGGCATCGATTAGGGAACGACTGATACCTTGGCTGCTACTGCCTCGCGCTTGTTGGATCAATGCTTTGGATTAACGCATTTAGCGGCTACGATCTGGTGGAGCGCCTCGATGCTTTGAAAATGATCGGCGATGATTTCATCATCTGCGAAGCGAACACCGAAATGCTCTTCTAAAAATGCAACCAAAGCAAATATTCCCAGCGAATCCACGATACCCTCTTCGGTCAGAGAATCTGTATCGTTTAGATGGCGCACACCTTTGTTCGCCGCCATTTTCTCCACAAAGGTGCGAATCGCTGGCAAAATCTCATCGGTGGTCATGCTTCTCCATTGCAGACTGGCGGGAGTCGGTGACGCGGTCTTGGGCGCAGTGCAAGGCTGTGTCCAAGGGATCCATGCTACGAATCCTCTGTTCAACCACATGTTACGCTAGCAGCGGTTTTGTTCTTTGGTCTACTTATGAGCCTGGATTTAACCAACTCGATCCTGCAACCGGTCCACCCACGGGCTGAGGCCAGGGTTGCGGCGGCGGATGTGACGATTGAACTGCGCGGGCTTAGCAAACGATTTGGCACTGCGGTGGCGGTGGACCGACTCGATCTGCAGGTGACCACTGGCTCGGTATTTGGACTGCTGGGCCCGAATGGTGCGGGCAAGACGACCACTGTCAAGATGTTGACCACCCTGCTGCCGCCCACGTCAGGCACAGCGCACGTGGCAGGCTTCGACATCGAACGTCAACCTGTGGACGTGCGCCGCAGTATCGGGTACGTGCCTCAGTTCATCTCCGCCGACGGCGCTCTGACCGGATACGAGAATCTGCTGGTGTTTGCCAAGCTGTATGGCATTCCCAGGGCGCAGTGCCGTCCGCGCGCGGAAGAAATGCTGCGATATGTAGGGTTGGCGGATCAGGGAAACATGCGGGTCCAAAAATATTCCGGCGGAATGATTCGGCGGCTGGAAGTTGCGTTGGCGCTACTGCACCAGCCTCCAGTCCTGTTCCTGGATGAGCCAACCGTGGGTCTGGATCCGCGGGCGCGCCAGTCGGTCTGGGCGCAGATTTTGAGATTGCGGGAAGAGCTTGGCATGACGGTGCTGATGACGACTCATCATATGGAGGAGGCCGACGCGCTGTGTGACCAAATCGCAATCATGCACCGCGGCCGTATCGTTGTGGCCGGTTCTCCTGACGCCCTCAAGCAGGGGATTGCTCCGGATGCGAGCCTTGACGATGTTTTTCTACATTACACCGGGGATGTGATGGAAACTGAGGAACCGGGAGATTATAAGGATGCCGCCAGAGCTCGCAGTAAAGCCCAACGTCTGGGTTGAAAATTTGGCGGGAACCTTCCCCGGCAGACAGTTCATACGCCAGACCTTGGCGGTGACGGAGTGTGAGGTCCGCAAGGTTCTCCACGAACCTCTCGAACCGATACTGCAAAGCCTGCAGCCGGTGCTGTGGATGGTCATCTTTGGGCCCGTGTTTTCGCGCGTCAGCGACATTCCAACCGGTGGTATCCGTTATGCGGACTTCATCGCGCCGGGCATTCTGGCGCAGAGTGTTCTATTTCTCTCGGTAGTTTACGGGGTGATGATCTTGTGGGAGCGCGATCTCGGGATTTTGCACAAGTTCCTGGTATCGCCTGCCGCAAGGATGGCGCTGGTGCTCGGCAAGGCGCTATCCGCGGGGGTGAGAGTTGCTCCGCAGATCGTAGTGGTATACGTTTTATCCCTGCTGCTGTCGATTCACCTGCGCTGGAACCCGTTGGCCATATTGGGGGTGATTGTGGCGGTGGTAATGGCGGCAGCGTTCTTCTCTGCACTTTCCCTCGTGGCTGCATGTCTGGCCAAGACGCGGGAACGCTTTATGGGCATTAACCGCATGATGACCCTGCCCTTCTTCTTCGCCAGCAATGCGATCTTTCCCTTGGCGATGATGCCGGGCTGGTTGCGTATCTTTAGCCGCATGAATCCCTTGTCCTATCTGGTGGATGCCCTGCGCACATTGATGTTGCCGAGCTGGCATTCCGAGTTTGGGCTGCTCTTGGATTTTGGTGTTCTGGCAATTGGGCTGGCGGTGTTGCTGGCGATACTGTCACGACTCTATCCACAACTCGTCTATTAGCCGCATCGTTGCGATCGGTCGAACCGCAATTTTGGAATTGCTGCTGGCGGGCGAACCTAGGAGTATGGATTCACGGGCGCAAATTCCATGACCGAAACCAGCGACACGACCGAAACCACCGCAATCACGCAACCTACCGGGATGAGCGAAGGTTCCAGTTCCGAAATCGTGGCAGTTCCCTCGTCCGCGGCTGATGCCCGCAATTGGCGACAGGGCTGGCGCGACTTGATGCCCGAGTATCCGCAGGTCATGCGCCGAACCGTGCAGACGCCGGTGGAGGCGTCATGGCATCAACGTAGGCTTTGGTTCTTGGCGCAGATGGAATCCGGCTCGGCTGCCTACCATGTGCCACTGGCATGGCGTATTACCGAAAGCCTGGGTACTGATCTCGACAGTGTTCTCGATTCCGACCTGCTGCGGCGATGCCTGGGCGAGGTTGTAGCCCGCCATCAGGCACTTCGCACCACCTTCCTTGTCTCTCCCGAAGACGGATTGCTTTTACAGGTGATTCATCCAAAGAGCCGGATTGAGTGGCGAACCTTCGACGTTTCGCTCCATACAGAAAGCCAACGCGAGGCAGAGCTACAGAATCTTCTGAAAGAAGACATGGCGCGCGCCTTCGATTTGGTGGAGGGACCACTGGTTCGCGGCTGTTTGGTTCGGGTGGCGGAGCACGAATTTGTCTTCCTGCTCACCATTCACCACATCGTATTTGATGGTCCGTCCACCGAAGTTTTGGCGAATGAGCTGTCGCATCTGTACGGTGTTTGGTCGGCAAAGCAGAGTCCGTCGCTTGCTCCGTTGCCGGTGCAATACCCGGACTTTGCGGTATGGCAGCGTGAGAGGCTCCGGGGAGAATTGTTGGAAAAGCAGCTTAAGTTCTGGAGCGAAGAGTTGCGCGCAGTGCCAACACCGCTGGAGATGGCTCCAGCGGCGGCCCGTGAGCAACACGCGGCCTTCAGCGGATCACAGCTGTCTTGTGTGCTTGATCCGCAGTTGTCTGCCGGATTCGAAGCGTTAGCCCGAAGCTCGGGAGTGACTTTGTTCATGGCGCTCCTGGCTTTGTATGAAACGCTACTATTTCGCTACACCGGCGAAGCGGATTTTGTGGTCGGGTCTCCGATTGCGAATCGCAATCGGGCGGAGCTTCGGGGCTTGATTGGCTTCTTTGCCAACACCCTGGCTCTGCGTTCCAGTTGCCACGGAGATCCCACCTTTCGGCAGTTGCTCGAGCGGGTGCGTGAGCGCTGTCTGGCCGCTTTCGCCAATCAGGAAGTGCCATTTGATGCCGTGGTGGAGAGGATTCATCCCGAACGTCGGGCAGGGGTGAATCCTGTCTTCCAGAGCATGTTTTCGTTGGAGCTGCCGAATTGGCGCTTGCTCGATCTCCCGGGGCAGGCTTGCCAGGAGATGCCGGTACACAACGGCTTCACCAAGTTTGATCTGGTTTGTGTCACAGCAATGCGCAGGGATGGTTTGCATCTGTCAGTCGAGTACAGCCGCTCCCGGTTTGATGAGCAGTCCATTCGTTCCCTGATGCAGCACTTCGGCAACCTGATGGAGTCTGTCCTGGCGAATCCGGATCAGCCCCTCTCGCAACTCCGAATGCTGGGCGCGGCAGAACAGCAGCGGGTGACGGTGGAATGGAACCATTCGGCGCTTGACCTCCCGCCATTTCCCTCGATTCCAGCCATGTTCGAAGCTCAGGTGAGCAAGACTCCCGATCAAATTGCCCTCTCGGACGCGGCCAGCGCACTGACATTTTGCGAGGTGAATGAGCGGGCGAACTCCATGGCGTGCCGTCTGCGGGATATTGGGGTCGGGATTGAGAGCCGGGTGGGAGTCTGTGCGGTCGCTTCGATCAACACGATTGTCGGCTTGCTGGCCATTCTGAAAGCGGGCGGAACCTACGTTTATCTTGATCCTGAGCATCCGGCGGACAGGCTTGCTTTTATGATCGCGGACGCCGGGATTAGAGTAATCGTCGGTCCCGAGGTGCAGCATAAGCTGCCAGGTTTCACGGATGCAAAGGGTACAACGGTTTGGTTTGACGATCCTTTATTGAATGCTGGTGCACTCGCTGCTGAGGGCACGACCCTTTGTGGGGATGAGTTAACCCTCGATCACGCCGCCTACGTGGTCTACACTTCGGGATCCACCGGGCGGCCCAAGGGTGTGGTAGCTCTGCATCGCGGGGTGATCAACCGCTGTGCCTGGATGTGGCATCAGTACCCCATGACCCCGGACGAAGTCTGTTGCATCCGAACCTCGCTCAACTTCGTGGACTCGATTCGCGAGATCTTCGGCGCACTACTGTGGGGAGTGCGTGCTGTGGTTGCCTCGCCTCGTCAGTCGCGCAACGTGGATGAATTGCTTGCACTGGTAGCCCGCGAACGGGTGACACGGTTGGCGCTAGTGCCATCCATGTTGCGGGCAATGCTCGAACTGCGTGAGTGCGTGGAGCTGATGCGCTGCGTCCGGTATTGGTTTGTGGGCGGCGAGGCTCTGGAACAAGATTTGGTGGAGTGGTTTCAGCGCACCTTGCCAGAGGCTATGCTGCTCAACGTGTATGGATCGTCGGAAGATGCTGGGGACGTCACCTGCTGCGATTTGCGGCAGCCGCGGCCTCGCGGTGTAGTGCCAATCGGACGCCCCATCGCCAACACGCTGGTTTATGTATTGGACTCGCATCACAATCCGGTGCCAGTGGGGATTCGGGGTGAGTTGTATGTGGGAGGGGCTGGCATTGAGCGCGGCTATTTGAACCAGCCGGAGTTGACGGCGGCCAAGTTCATTCCCATCCCCCCCACCTTGGCCACATGGTCCGTAAATCACTTGTTTCGAACTGGCGACTTGGCGCGTTGGCTACCTGATGGCCAGATTGAGTGTTTGGGACGGGCCGATCATCAGGTAAAGATACGCGGCTTCCGGGTGGAGTTGGAGGAAGTGGAGACCTCACTGCGGTTGCATCCCTTGGTGCAACAGGCGGTGGTCGTTGTTCAACCCTTCGGCACAGCTTCTCAATTGGTGGGCTATCTAGTACTAAGGGAGACGGGCACTGCATCCGCCGAAGATGCAATCACGGATATTCAGCGATTTTTGAAGGCGCGAGCGCCCGACTACATGGTGCCGTCGGCATTTGTGGTTTTAGAACAGCTTCCGCTGACTCCGACCGGTAAAGTGGATCGCGGCGCACTACCACTGCCGCTGCCACGCTCTGGTCAGGGATCGTCGTTGCAGTCCGCAGCCGAGCCTGGAACCGCAACAGAAGCGGTGATTGCCCAGGTTTGGCGGGAGGTGCTGGGGCTCGACCGCGTATTTGTAGACAGCAATTTTTTCGACATGGGCGGTCACTCGCTGCTACTGGTTCGGGTGCAGCGCCGACTCGCCGATGTGCTGCACGCCCAAGTTTCCCTCAATGACCTTTTTCGTTACCCTTCCATTCGTGCGCTGGCCGACCATGTGGATGGCGGGCAGCAGGAACGAACAGATTTAGATAAGGCCCGCAGCGCGGGGGAACGACAGAAACAAGCGATGGAACAACGGCGGCGTAAGCGTGAGATGAGATTGCCATGACGATGACCCCGTCGCAACGCGAGGGAGCGATCGCCATTATTGGGATGAGTGGACGCTTCCCCGGAGCACAAAACGTCGAGGAATACTGGCAGAACATCCGCAACGGTGTGGAATCTATCTCCACGTTCAGCCGGGAGGAGTTACTGGCAGCCGGGCGTGAGCCTGCGGTGGTGGACAATCCCCGGTTCGTGCCGCGGGCCGGAATCTTGCCGGGTATTGATCAGTTTGACGCCGCTTTCTTCGGCATGAATCGGCGCGAAGCGGAGGTTACCGACCCCCAACAACGCCTGTTTCTGGAGTGCGCCTGGCAGGCCCTGGAGGACGCAGGCTACGATGCCCCGAAATATGAGGGTGCCATCGGTGTTTTTGCGGGCAGTGTGATGAGTAGCTATCTATTCAACGTCCTCGCAAACCCCGAACTCATGGCGACGCTGGGCGACTTCCTGATCATTACCTCAAACGATAAGGACCATCTTGCCACGCGGGCATCCTACAAACTAAATCTGCGTGGACCCAGTCTGTCTGTTCAAACTGCCTGTTCGACTTCGCTGGTGGCAGTCGGTATGGCTTGCCAGAGCCTGCTCGATCAGCAATGCGATATGGCATTGGCGGGTGGAGCTGCCATCCGTGTACCGCAGAACGCGGGCTATCTGTTTCAGGAAGGCATGATCTACTCCCCCGATGGCTCCTGCCGTCCGTTTGCAGAGGATGCTGCCGGGACGCTTTTCTCCAATGGGCTGGGCTTGGTGGTCTTGAAGCGGCTTGACGATGCCATCGCCGACGGCGATATGGTTCATGCGGTCATCCGGGGCTGGGCCATCAACAATGACGGCGCTCAAAAGGTCGGCTATACCGCGCCCAGCCCGCACGGTCAGGCAGAGGTCATTGCCATGGCGCAGGCGTTGGCAGACGTACCGGCAAGAAGCATCGGCTACGTGGAAGCTCACGGCACCGCAACCGCGCTCGGGGATCCACTTGAGATCGCCGCACTTACCGAGGCCTTTCGCCTACAAACATCAGAAAGCGGCTTTTGCGCGATTGGCTCGGTCAAGGGCAACATCGGGCACCTTGATGCCGCTGCCGGAGTCGCGGGCCTAATCAAAGCCATACAAGCCTTGCGACATCGCGAGATTCCACCCAGTCTGCACTGTGAGCGGCCCAATCCAGCCATTGATTTTGCCACGACGCCGTTTTTCGTCAACACCCGACTGGTTCACTGGGCGCGCAAGGAATTCCCTCGACGCGCAGCAGTGAGTGCATTTGGCATCGGCGGCACCAATGCGCACGTTGTCCTCGAGGAATGGGACGAAGTGGGGGAATGCGACGACGTCCCAGCGAAACCCGTTTCAGCAATGCCCGCGGAACATCCCGGCTCCCTTCAACCAAGCCAATTGCTGGTTCTGTCCGCCCGTTCCGAGGAGGCGCTGGACCAGGCCTCGATCCAAATGGGCAGCTATTTGCTGGAGCATCCGGATGTTGCCTTGACGGATGTTGCCTGGACTTTGCAGGCGGGACGCCACGCCTTCGATCATCGCCGGATTGCCGTGGCGCGGACTCTTCCCGAAGCAGCCGAGGTTCTACAGAGTTTTGACCCAGCCCGCGTGTGGAGCGGGAGATGTAGCAGTGCCGAACGGCCGATAGTCTTCCTGTTCCCGGGCCAGGGTTCGCAGTACGTCAACATAGGTCGCGGCTTGTACGAGTCGCAACCGGTGTTTCGGGACGCGCTGGATGAGTGTGCGCGTCATTTGACCGCTCATCTCGGCTTGGATCTCCGCACTGTGTTGTATCCGGCGCAGACGGACGTCGCTGCCGCTGCCCATCAACTAGCCCAAACCCAGATCACTCAACCCGCCTTATGTGCGGTGGAGATTGCCATGGCGCGGCTGTTGATGGATTGGGGGTTGCGTCCCCAGGCGATGATTGGGCACAGCGTAGGGGAGTATGTTGCCGCCCATCTTGCAGGTGTATTTTCGTTGCAGGATGCGCTGGCACTGGTGGCGGAACGTGGCCGCCTGATTCAGCAGCAGCCGCAGGGAGCCATGCTCGTGGTACCGCTCCCGGCGGAACAAGTCAGCCCGCTACTTGGCGAATCGCTGCAATTGGCCGCTTGGAACGAGCTGGGAGCCTCCGTCGTATCCGGCCCCATAACAGGAATTGACCAATTCGTGGCCGCGATGGCCTTGCGTGGCTTGCAGTGTCAGCGGCTGGAGACCTCCCACGCCTTCCATTCCGCCATGATGGATCCTGTTTTGCCGGCTTTCCGTCAGGCGGTGGAGAAGGTTCACCGGACTGCACCGGTCATTCCTTATGTCACCAACCTGGACGCCGATTGGGCGACGGCCGAACAAGTCAGTAATCCCGACTACTGGTCGGCCCATCTGCGTCAGCCGGTGCGCTTCGCTGACAGCATTGCGACCTTGCTGCGCAAGTTTCCTGCACCGCTGGGTTGTTCACTTCTGGAAGTGGGGCCAGGAAGGACACTGACGACGCTGGCCCGCCGACATCCCGAGCGGGGGCCGAGTCAATCCCCGCTGGCCACCATGCGCCATGCCTTAGAGACACAAGCGGACACGGACGCGTTACTGACCGCTGTGGGGCGATTGTGGCTGGCTGGTGCTGCGGTGGACTGGCACCGCGCCTCGCAACCCCGACCAGGCAGACGGGTTTCGCTGCCAACTTATCCGTTTGAACGCGAGCGCTATTGGGTGGACGCAAGGCGTCCAGACATTTTTGATGTAAGTCGGGCTTCCTCAACAGCATCGAAGCCAGAGGCTCGCGAGGGTATCACTGAGTCAGCTACCGATGGTGTTCAACCCGGGGCCACCAAATCTAGCGGTAATGAACCATTGGGAGAGGATGCCGAAGTTCGCTTTGCAGTTCCGAGCTGGCAACAGGCACCGCCTCCATCTCCAGCGATCGTGTCTGCCCATCCTGAGACCTCGCGCTATCTGATTTTCGAGGATGATTTGGGTGTGGGTGCCGCAGTTGCAGCGCAGCTAGGTCAATTCGGCTGCGAAGTAATTTCAGTCACGCGGGGTGCGCGATGGGAGAAGCACTCTCCGCGACAATTTATCTTTAACTCCCGGAACCCGGCTGATTATGAGGCGCTCATTCGAGAATCAGGGATTCGCCAGCAGCCAGCGACTGACCACTTGCCGATTGAAATTCTGCACATGCTTACCCTGGACGCGCAACCTGGCACGGCCGAGTCTGATCTGAATCGCGGCTTCCTCAGCTTGACGCGGCTGGCCCAGGCGCTGGGTGAGCAGGCTGCCGGTACTCCGGTGCGCATCACGATTGTCTCCAGCGGTGTGCATGCAGTGACCGGTGGAGTCGACGAGAACCTCTGCCCAGGTAAGTCGGCGATGCTGGGTGCTCTCCGGGCGATTCCCCAAGAATATCCTTTGCTCAACTGCCGCAGTATTGACTTTGCTCCATCCTCCAAGGGTGAAGCACATTTGCAAATGTGCACCCAGTTGCTGGCGGAGATCATAACAGGCGATACCGAGTCGCTGGTTGCCTACCGTGGTGGGCGACGCTGGATCCAACGTTGGAACACTTTGACATTGCCCACACCAGCGGCGCAGTTACAGGGATTGCGTGAGGGCGGTGCCTACGTGATTACAGGAGGGTTGGGTGGTCTTGGGCTGGCGTTTGCCAAATTTTTGGCGAAGACGGCCCGTGCCAAACTTGTGCTCGTCAGCCGCACGGTGGGGAACTCCACCAGCACCGATGCTCTGGGTCAGATCCAGAATGACGACCGTTTGCGGCACTTGGATGAGGTGGAGCAACTCGGAGGCGAAGTCATGCTTGCCATTGCGGATGTCGCCGACGCGGCTCAAATGGAGGCGGTGGTGACGAGGGCACGGGCGCGATTCGGTGCGATAGCCGGAGTAATCCATGCCGCTGGAGTTCCCGGGGGTGGTTTGATACAGATGCGTAGCCCAGATGCAATCGCCGGAGTGTTTCGACCCAAGATACAGGGAACCCTGGTGCTGGATCGCCTCTTCCGTGGTGCGAAGCTTGATTTTTTTGTACTTTGTTCGTCTCTTGCGGCTTTGGCAGGTGGTGTGGGCCAATCCGACTATGCCGCTGCGAATGCGTTTCTGGATGGCTTTGCCCAAAGCAGTTATGGTGACGGCAGAAACGTAATCTCGATCAATTGGGATCTATGGCAGCAAGTTGGCATGGCGGTAAACACTGCCGTTCCGCAAGATATGCAGGCTGAGCGAACGCAGCAATTGGGCCGGGGCTTGCTCCCAGCACAAGGCACGGATGCGCTGATGAGAGTTCTCGGTAGTGGGCTTTCGCAAGTTGCGGTTTCGAAAACAGCAGTTTTGAAAACAGCGTTCGAAGCGAAGCCGTTATTCTCGGCGACGCCATTGTTCGCACAGCAGCAGGTACCACAATCCGCAGTATCGCCGGTGTTGCGGAACAGCGCCAAGGGAACCAGCAACCACGCAGATCATGCAAATCAAGGTGCGCCCCTGCCGGTTGCAGCCACAGACGTTGTGGAATCCAAACTTGCAGAAATATGGACTACGCTGCTGGGAGTGAAGGAGGTTGATCCCTACGACAATTTCTTCGAGCTGGGCGGCCATTCTCTACTGGGGAATCGCTTGATCTTGTTGCTGCGCTCAGAACTGCATGTTGACCTGCCGTTGCGAAGTCTGTTTGAAGTACCAACATTTGCGGGCATGGTGGAACGTATCCGGGCACTTCGATAATCCCTGCGCCTGCGGCTCCGCAATTCACGATTGAAAGTCCGCGCTTACTTGCGCTGCTGGAGCAGCCATTGCAGAGTCCACGCCGCCACCTGCTCACGCCATTCACGACGGCGAAAGCCATGATCCGCCCCCGGTAGATTATGACGAACCACGCGGTCAGCGGCCATCAGGGCGCGCCATTTGGGTGAGGTCTGGGTCAATGCGGCAAAAGCTTGCGCCCCCATGTCCGCTCCGCTCAAAATGACCAGCAGTTTTCCGGGAAATGCATCCAGGCTACGGGCCAACTGGTCGGCAAGGGTTGGATTGCGATACGACAGATGTGCCCGCATCGTCACTTGATTCAACCCTTGCTCTGGCACGGGCTGCGCGCTGCACCCATGGGAGGATCCCAAACCTGCGGCTTCGCGCAAGCTTGTAAGGATGCGCGCCGCAGTTACCCACTTTGCCTGCCCGGTGCGACCCCTTGCAACACTGCGCCACCACTGTGCGTTTGCCAGCTTGCGCACCAGTAAACCGGTGTGGTGCTTCAACTTCATCCGGGCGCGGTTGCGCACGTCGTACACCCACGGATTCACTAGAACCAGCGACTCGATCCGCGGGTCTTCGGCTGCCGATTGCATGGCGTCCGCTGCTCCGCCACAGGAGCTCCACAGAACCACTCTTTGTAGGGACGGGACTTGGGCCAGCAGCGAATTTACTGCTACGGCGATGTCCTGGCCGGTCTCTTCCCAGCGAACCGGCGTACCTTCGCACTCTGCAGTTCCCCGGTAGTCCATGCGCAAGACTGCGATTCCTGCTGCAGTCCAGATGCGGGCCAGATGAACAAACACCCTGCCCGCGCCCACTCGGTAGCCGGGGCGGCCGTGGATCATCACAATTCCACACCAAGCCTCGCCCACGGGAAGGTGTAGCACTCCGAAAACGCGCGCACCTTCACAGACGGCGCTACACACCACCTCGCGTTTTGTGCGCCGTGTTTCGGTCGTCATGACTCAATCACTCCAAACATGGGAAGCAGTGCAGGAAGCAAGAGCTGATGGTCCACGCTGTGAGGAAAGTGCCAAAACGGCCATAGGATTGCCTGATGCAGTGTGACCTCTTTGCTCATACCCCGCCATTCCTCAATCAATTTCAGGCTCTGTGCGGGAGACTCTCCCCCGAAATCGGACAGCACTTCCAGCCAATGAATCGGTGCGGAAATATTGCTTGCAAGCGGCTGCAGGTGCAGACGATCCATGGCGCGAATCAAGGCTGGGCTAACGCTGAATCCACCGACCTCGACCGTGTCACCGTAAGCCAGGGCGCGGCGCAGGTTGCGGTCGCTCAGGGCCTCACGCAAGCGTCCTGCAGGGTCGTCTTCTGCTGCGAGGTGCATGCGGAGAAACTGGGTCAGCATAGGCTCGCCTTCGATCACGGGTTGCCACAGAACCACACGATCAACTTCCATATTCGCCCTGGAAGCCGCCTCGAGCGCTAGGATAGCTCCCAGCCGCACCCCCCAAAGGGTGAGATGGCTTTGGCCGTTTTGTCCTAACCAATTTACCGCAGCATCAAGGTCTGATTGCCAAATCTCCCAGCGTGCTTCTTCAAAATCGCCGCCACTGTCACCTGTGCCAAATAAATCCAGCATCAGTACGCTCTGCCCCCGAATCGCCAGTTCCCGTGCCATCCTTGCAACGAAATCCCGCGAACAGTGCATCTCCCCGGCGAAAGGTGGAACATACAAGATAGCGTTGCCGCCAGTGTTCATTGCGGCAGGGTAATAGACGCAGTAAAGATTCCGCTGCTGAACGCGGAGAAAAAATGCTTCCGGCGATCCGGCTGGGCTGGATGTACTCACGTCCGTTTCTCGCCTGTGAGTCTGCCCGGCCACTGCCCGCAAACGATGCCTGTAGCCGGGAGCATGGAAACGCCGGCGAGGATTGCGCCCATCGCACTCGCCAAACTGCAACCCTTCGTGAGCCGAGCTGGCAAACTGTCTCCGTCCTGTTGCGGTGGTAACTGGTCTTGATGGAACTGTCAATCGTGGACACCGGTGCGCAATGCAAGCGGAACGCCCCGAATCGAGCTGGGATCATCCACCAAAAACTGTCATGGGCTCCTGATGCTTGCAGCCCCGGTCACCAACCTAGCACTCGCAGGCGATTACGCGCAAGAGAAGCAATTGACGCCAAGAGCTGGCACCGTGAAAGCAGCCTCATAAAGGTTCGAACTGCACGGCGCGCGCGCAAGCCGCCACCCAGGAAGTTCCCCCATTGGAGTATTCAACGCTTCGTAATTTGACGAAAGGCTCGAGGGGTTTTCGACAGGTTACCGGGTTGGCGCCGAGCAGAAATACATAGGCACTTTGAGTCTCCAGCGCCAAGATATCCATGCAAGTCATTGTATACAAGGAGGATAAGCGACAATCGTGCCTCCTGCATCGAAAGTAGCGGCCCTGGCTACTCTGGCAACTCTGCCTGGAGCAGGGCGATTACGTTTCCACCCATGATTCTGGCGATGTCATCGTTGCTGAAGCCTTCGGCGAGGAGGGCGTCGGTGATTTGTACCATGCCGCTGGCGTCGAAGGGGGTGGTGACGGCACCGTCGAAGTCCGAGCCGAGGCCGACGTGTTCCACGCCGACTAGATTGGCGACGTAGCGAGCGGCGCGGGCGATGGCGTGGGCGTCGTGTCCGCAGGTGGCGGTTTCCCAGTAGCCGATGCCGATCACGCCGCCTTTTGCGGCGATGGCCTTAACTTGTTCGTCGCTGAGATTGCGATTGTTGTTGCAGGTGCCCTTTACGCCGCCGTGCGAGACGACGACGGGGCGGGTTGTGATCGCGAGTACATCGTCAATGGTTTGTGCGGACGAGTGGGCGAGGTCAATGACCATGTGTTTGGCTTCCATGCGTCGCACCCATTCGCGTCCCGCCCCGGTCAGGCCAATTTTATTCTCGCCCGCGGAGGAGCCGCCGATAAAATTGTCGAAAAAATGGGCGGGCGACACCATGCGATAGCCTGCGTCGTAGAGGCGGTCGAGGTTGTCGAGATTGCCGTCGAGTGCGTGCGCGCCTTCGATGGCGAGCAGGCCTGCCGTCATGTCTGGATTCTTTTCGCGCTCGGCGAGATACTTCTTCAGGGCACTTGCGCTGCCGATGAGCGTGAACCGGCCTTCCGAGGCTTCCGCCGCGGTGTTGAGTCGGTTAGCTTGATAGAGGGCGCGCTCGGTGAGGCTTCCCCAGGTGCGCACCGGCCAGCCTTGCGCCATGGCGAGCAGCTTGATCTGGTCGGTCTTGTCGTCATTGTGTTCGTAGTTGAGGCCGCGGGGCGTTTTGGTGGGCAGTGAGAAAATTTGCAGGGCAACGTTGCCTTCGATCAAACGAGGCACGTCCACTTGTCCGCGAGTGCCGCGCGCGAGAATGTCGCGGCCCCAGAGCAGGGTGTCGGCGTGCATGTCGGCGACGAGGAGCGTGGCGTGCAGAGCTTTGGCGGACGCACTAGCCGCATACGGAGACTTGTGCAGCACGGGATTCATAGTGCGCTCGACTTCAGCGGGAGCTACAAGATAGAATCCCCCGACCAGAATCAGCAACAGCAGCGCCAGAACGCCCAAAACTTTCCGTAGTTTGATCATTCGCATTGCCTCGCAAACTTATGTTGCAAAAAATCTGCCGCCTCGAACTTAACGCGCCACGCTATTTGGAAAGTGAAGCCAAAGCCTCGCGGAATAGTGTGTCGAACGAATCGCGGCCCAGCTTTACGGCTGCCAGTGCGCGTTCGGCTGCGGGTCGAGCATATCCCAGATTCAATAATGCGGAAAGTGCGTCCTCTTCCACCTTAGTGGCTGATGTAGGCGCTGCTTCCACTGCATTGGCGGGCGGCAGAATCTTGTCGCGCAGTTCCAGCACCATGCGCTCGGCGGTCTTTTTGCCGATGCCCGGAATGCGGGTGAGAGCCGCGAGGTCGTTGCTGCGAATGGCGCTGCCGAGCGCGTCGGCGGCCATGCCGCTGAGGATCGTCACCGCGAGCTTGGGGCCGATGCCGCTTACCGTAATCAGCTTCTCGAACAGATGCTTTTCTTCGCGTGATCCGAAGCCGAAGAGCGCGAGGGCATCTTCACGCACATGGGTGTGAATGTGCAGCGCGACCGTGCTGCCAGTTTCTGGCAAACTGCTGAACGTCGGCACAGTGATGACGACGTCATAGCCCACGCCACCGGCTTCCACCACCGCCTGGTTGGGATGCTTCTCGATCAAGATGCCGCGCAAGTGAGCAATCATAAGGGTAGCGCAACCCGCGAGGGCTGCGGCTCCATTGTAAGGCGGATGCGGGGCTGAGGTGGGGGGGAGCATACGTAAAACAAACACGAGTGCTCGCTGAGAACAGTTCTTGGCGAGTAAGCGAAAGACCCCACCCTAAACGCGATACGACTGCGTTTAGGATGGGGCACCCGGCATCCCATGTCTCGAAAGGCGCGAGACATGGGGCACCCGACACTTGTGAACTATCCCACACTGGCCGCTTTTCCGAACAAACACAAGGTCCCCTCCACTGCGGAAATTGCTCCGCGATCTCGCGGAGCAATTTCCTTCGGTCGGGATGACACACGCAAATTTGCTAGTAGCGGAAGAGCCAGCTCACCTTGACGAAGATGAGGCGGCCGTCGTTGATCAGGCGATCTTGGGTGCGGAGGAGGTTGCCGAAGCCGTCGGTTTGCAGGCGCGGGTCGAGATTTTGCAGGTTGCTGTTGTAGCCGAAATAAATTGCAGTGCCGGGATGCACGAGGTAGGTGATGAGGAAGTCGCTGTTCAGGTTCTTGGTGGTGGTGAGCGAGGTGAAGCCCGGATTTGCCAGTGTGGTGGCGTACTCGACGATGGCGCGGGCGGAGAGTTCGCGGGTGAACTGCCAGTTAAATTTGCTGCGGAAGATGTGGTTGTTGAAGATGGCGTGGCCGGAGTTCAAGTCACGCAGGCGGTTGAACAGATAAGTGTTATCCACCTTCAATGAGGAGAACGGACGATAGGAGACCGTGAAGTTTCCGGTGTCGGCTTTTGCCAGCACCGGTGGGCCGGAGAGCGGGGCAAAGTTGATGAGCTGACCGAATGAATACTGCCCGCCGACGGTTGCCTGTTTCAGCAAGCTGGTTCCTGAAAACAGGGTGGTCAGGCGCTCGTGATAGTCCTGATCAGTCAAGTTGCCAAAGCCATCGCTGGGGCGCAAACGCTCATGGAAGTCCGTGGGCTGTATCTGGAAGTAAGCGTTGCCGGTGAGCTCGACGAGAAATGCCGGCTGAATGGTGGAATCGAGACGCAAGCCGCGGTGATCCCATACCTGCTGCACCAGCAGGCTCGGGCCCCAATCCGTCACCCGTCCTTTCTTGGGCCGAAAGACGTAACTTGCCATTTGGCCCACATTGCGGATGTCCACGCGGTTTACAAAGCCCGTGCGGGTTTGGAATCCGGGAGCAATGTCGTTGTAGGTGAGGTCGTAATTAAAGTGGTAGCCGGTGCGTTGCAGGTTGAATTTATCGGCGGGGCCTGCCTGATAGCTGCCGTCGAGATGCCGGGTGGAACTCACCACGGCTTGTCCGCTTGCCGTCCAGTTTTCGCTGAGTTTGAAGCGGGCGTCGAACCCACCCACGCGGTTGAATGCACCGTCGAACTCGCGGTCGGTGTAGATGACGCCGACTCGCGACTGGCGGGCGAAGTCACGAGTGACGCGGCCCACTGCGTAGGTCGCCTTCTTGCCCACTTCGGGGTCGTGGAAAGGAACCACCAGCCCCGGAGCGCGATCGTTGGCCACCAGCAGGCCGACGCCGTAGCGGCCAAGGCGTCCGCTGAGGCGGGCACCATACTGGGGATTGGCGATTTGACGTGTAAATAGCAGATTGATGGGCGTGGCAAAGAAGTCGGAGTTTTCGATGAAGAACGGGCGCTTTTCTGGAAAGTAGACAGCGAAGCGCTGATTGACCGTGACCTGCGGCTCGTCGGATTCGACCTGGCTAAAGTCAGGATTCGCGGTGAGGTCGAGCGTCAGGCTTTTGTGCAGAACGAACTTGGCGTCGAGTCCGAACTTGCCGCCGACCAAGCGATTGTCGAAGTGAGGGGCGAAAGGGTCGCGGGTGTTGAGCGAGTGAAACGCGTCGGCGATGCCGTAGGGAATGAACTGCATGTTACGGCCCGCGGGAATGTGTTCAATGCCGTCCAGTGTGGCTTCCTGCGACAGGCGGCTGCCGTTGCGCTTGCTGACGCGCGGCCAAAAGATATTTTCGTTGGTGCGCGGAATGCTGCGATTCAGGATGATGCCCCAGCTTTGGGTGTCGGCGGGATGAAAGCGGAGGCTGCGAAAGGGAATGGCGAACCAGACGACAAATCCCTTGTCTGTGACGCGGCCTTTGTTTTCCCACACGGTGTCGAAGGAAGGGTCGAAGCCGAAGTAGTCGCTGCCCGCGGTGGTGGAGGCTTCGGAGAAGATGCCGTCCCACTGAATGCCAAGCGGCGTGGACTGGAAGACGAAGGCGCGGCGGTGATCGCGATAGGTGTCGAGCATGATCTCCACGGTGTCGTCGTCATAGATGTCTTCGCGGCGGCTGAGGCGGGCTCGGATGCGCTTGGGGTCGGTGTCGAAACAGAGGAAGACGACGTAGAGGCGCTTGGCGTCGTAGCCGAGGTAGGCTTCGGTCTTTTGCGACGCCAGCTCGCCATCGTGCGGTTCGCGCTGGCGGAAGTCGGAAACCTTGGCCATGTGCATGGCGGCTTCGCCATGCGGCTGCATGGTGAGGAAGTCTTCGAGCGTGGGGGCGGATGAGAGTTTGGGAATGTGTACGCCGGGAATAGGATCGGCAGCGTCGGCCGCCGCCGTCAGCAGCAACAGGGCGGCGGCTGTGAGTATGGCTCGCGGTTTGCGCGACCACAGTCCGCGCAAACGCTTGGGCACTGGCAGAGGCATGGAGATAGCAATCTAGAAATCCGGGCATTCGAGACGGTCGAAACATTGGCGCGAACTGAGACCCTGGGGCACCGCCGAAAGCTGCCACATTCTATCGTCCCTAGAGGTTTGCGGGAATAGGGATATTCGCCATGTTCTGAAAGTAGAACAGCCGATGAGCGCAAACTGGGTGGCTTGGCGGACTATGCTTCCGGGAATAATGCCGGTTGCGTGCTGCTTTCGCGCGGTTCTGGCGGCTTTTTGCCGAAGTGTTCGTAGGCTAAGTGCGTCACCATGCGGCCCTTCGGCGTGCGATTGAGAAAGCCGATCTGCATCAGGTAGGGCTCGTAGATCTCTTCAATCGCGTCTGGTTCTTCGGCCAGCACCGCGGCGAGTGTGTTCAGACCAACGGGGCCACCCTGATATTTTTCGATGATGGTGAGCAGCAGGCGACGATCAATGTCGTCAAAGCCGTGTTGATCCACACGTAGCATGTCCAGAGCCATATGAGCAGTGTCCACATCTATCTTGCTAGCATTGTGCTGTTGCGCATAGTCACGCGTACGCCGCAGGAGCCGATTGGCAATCCGAGGCGTTCCACGAGATCGGCGAGCAATCTCCATGGCCCCCTCCGGGGTTATCTTAACCTTTAGAATTTCCGCTGAGCGTGTGACGATGTAAGCGAGCTCATCGTCAGTGTAGAACTCGAGTCGCAGCACGATGCCAAAGCGCGAACGCAGTGGCCCGCTCAGCAGCCCCGCTCGAGTAGTCGCGCCAATCAAAGTAAATGGTTTAATGTCCACAGTGTGGGTACGCGCCGCGGGCCCTTGTCCAATCATAATGTCCAGCTTGTAATCCTCAATTGCGGAATACAACAACTCTTCCAGAACAGGCTGCAGCCGATGTGTCTCATCGATGAACAAGACTTGCTTGTCTTTTACATTGGACAGAATTGCTGCGATATCGCCCTTGATCTGTAATACCGGGCCGGAGGTCTGTTGAAAGTGCGATTCCATTTCCTTGGCGATAATTGCCGCAAGTGTGGTCTTGCCTAGGCCAGGAGGCCCATACAGGAGAACATGGTCCAGCGCTTCTCCGCGAGCTTTCGCCGCGTCGATCGCAAGCCTGAGATTCGCGACGATGTGTTTCTGTCCAATGAATTCGCTGAGCTTTTGGGGACGAAGCTTGCCCTCGGCAAGCACGTCCTCATCCAACCGAGTGCCGGAAACAGGGTCGGCCTTTTTACTCTTCGAACCCCGCTGGCTTCGTGGCTTCGTGTTGGCTACCCGCCGCCGTTTCGCCGCTGCTGGGTTTATCTTTCCTGCTTTGCCGGTTTGCGCTCCTTCCCGGTTGGACATCTCCCCGGGTGGAAGCGGCGGCGGAGCAGCGGGGTAGCGTTCCGGCGGCAGCGATGCTCCGGGAGCGACCGTAGTTGCCGCTTCGGGGAGTTCCCCGACTGTGAGCGGCGCGATCTTGCTTGGAATTGAACTTTTGGATGCCACTGGATTTGATGGTAGAACGAAAGGCGAAGGGAGGCAATGCGGGGGGGCGACTACACCCCCACTACAATCAGCTTGGGAAACGCGGCGCGATAAATGCGGTCATCCAGCGTCAGCAGGCGATACTTGTTTTGAAGTGCATGTGCGCCGATGAGAAAGTCGGCCAGAATGCGCCGCGGGCCGGGTTCGCGATTCTTTCTCCGCCGCATTGCATATGCCTGAAAAGCTCGGCCAGCGGTGCGCCAGATGCTCTCATCAAAACTCCAGTCCACGCGGATGCTGGTATCGTCCACAAATGCATCGAGGAACTCCTCGGTTCTGCCCGGGGCAGCCATCAGCTCGCCGAACACGACAGGTGAAATTACTAAATCACCATGTGCGCTCGCCGCCCGGAGGAGCCTGTTTGCCAGTTCTGAGCGCGCAGGGTCTTCGTCCCACAGCGTGATGATGACGTTGGTATCAATCGCAGTGGTCATAGATCAACTTTGATCAGCTTTGATCGGCGTTATCGTAGCCGCGGATCTCGCGCATCCACTTGGCAACCGCCTCTTTCCCGGTGCCAATGCCCTTGTTGCCGATTCCCGCGTACTTGGCGAACATGTCCGGCTTCTGCTCTTTCACCACCAGGTAACCGGCACCCTGAGCTTTGAACAGCAGGCGATCCCCCGCCGCCACCCGTAGGCTGTGGCGTACTTGCTTCGGCACCGTGATTTGTCCCTTGCTGGTCAGTTTGGCAATGGTGGCACGCTCTTGCATGGTAATCTCCAATTCCTTACGATATTGTAAATCTCCTTACTTTAGGAAAGCAACTAATTTTGTTGAACTTACATGGCGGCCATTCGTATACCATTCTGACGTTACTCAGTCCGGCTCTGTTCATCCCCGGTCTCAAAGGAACCACATGACAACAAATATGCTCCGTCGCCTGCTTCCCATGATGTTGCTCGCGCTTGCACTGACGTTCGCCGGCGCTGCCTTCGCCCAGCCTGCGCCTGACCCTAACCCGGCGAATCAGATGCCGTCGGTGGTCACGGTTCCGAAGGAAGCGCTGCCTTCGCCGAATTTTTCTGCCGATGTTGCGACCAAGGCGTATCTGGCGCAGATTCCAGCGGCGGCGACCGCGCGCTCGAACGCCTACTTTGAAGGTGGTTACTGGCTGATTTTGTGGGACTTTCTCTACGGGGCGGTGGTCGCACTGATTCTGCTGAACCTGCGCATCTCGGCCAAGATGCGCAATATTGCAGAAGGCATCACGCGCTTCAAGTTTTTGCAGACGATGATTTACTGGGCGCAGTTCAGCGTGGTCGGTTACATTCTCAGCTTTCCGCTCGGCGTGTATGAGGGCTTCTTCCGCGAGCATCAATATGGACTCGCCACGCAGAATTTCGGCGCATGGCTGGGCGACGAGGGCAAAGGCATTCTGCTGAATATGCTGCTGGGCGGCATTGCGATTGCGATTCTGTTCGCCATTGTGCGGCGCTTGCAAAAGACGTGGTGGATTTGGGGCTCGATTGTTGCGGTCGGCTTGATGGTGATTGGAGTGGCGATTGGCCCGGTATTCATCCAGCCGATTTTTAACAATCCGAAGATTCTAAATAACCCGAAGATTACCGCGCCGATTCTTAGCTTGGCGCGGGCGAACGGAATCCCTGCGCACGATGTGTATGAGATTGACGCGAGCAAGCAGACCAATCGCATGAGCGCCAACGTGAGCGGCTTTGGCAGCACGATGCGCGTGACGTTGAATGACAACCTGATCAAGCGGGCGTCGCCGGAAGAAGTGCAAGCCGTGATGGGCCACGAGATGGGGCATTACGTGCTGAATCACATTCCCAAGGACATTATATTTTTCCTGGTCGTGATTGTTACGCTGTTTGCCGGGTTGAACTGGTCGGTGCAATGGGCGCTAGCGCGTTGGGGAGAGAAGTGGCAGATTCGCGGGATCGCCGACCCGGCTGTGATGCCGCTGGTGGTGCTGTGTGCGTCCATCTTTTTCTTCGTGCTCACGCCGGTGATGAACTCCCACACGCGCACGGCGGAGCATGAGGCGGATATGTATGGCATCAACGCCAGCCGCCAGCCGGATGGATTCGCGCAGGCGGCGATTCATCTGGGTGAATATCGCAAGATGGAGCCGGGTTACTGGGAAGAGGTCTTCTTCTTCGATCATTCCAGCGGACGGAATCGCATTCACGATGCGATGCAGTGGAAGGCGGAGAATTTGGGGCTGTTCCCGGTGCCCGCGATTATGCCGCCCGAAGGGACGATGCCGCCGGTGAGGCAGGAGACGCCGTAAGAAACAGCAACATTGGACGAGGCAGGAACGCTAACGCGCGGCTACAAGCCGCACGTTAACGGGCGGATTTTGGCTTCAGTCGCAGCGGCAAACGTAGTCGCAAAGGAAGACTTACCCCAACGGCTGAAACCTTGCTCCATGTGGAATCCGTGACGCGGCGCTTCCAGCGCCGCTCTACCGTGCGAGTCTCGGGATGGATGGTTCGTCTGTGGGCGGCCAAGAAGACCCATAGATACTGCAACCCACCTTTCGAAAACCGCAAAAAATGGGGCACCCGGCGCTGCGCGTGAGCTATCTTGCTCAGACTCGGCGACGGTTGATCTGTCATCTTTAATCTGCCCGGTTCCTTTAATCGAGGCAGCCTTCAGATGTCGCAGCTATCACTAGAGGTTGCCGTTTCGTTCCACTGAATGAAGTGGACGCGGCGTATTGACAGATCGGAAAGGTGTCACACTCATGCCGTTAATTACTCTGATCGAAGTGCTTGTCGTCGTCGGCGTTCTATTGTGGCTGGTGAATCGCTACATTCCGATGCAGGCGACCATCAAGTCCATTTTGAATGGACTGGTGGTCATCATGGTGGTGTTGTGGCTGTTAAATGTCTTCGGGCTCTTTCACTCGCTCTCTGGCATTCGCGTGGGGAAAGGCTAAGAACTCGTCCGACTGTTGCACGGGTAACGCGGACTTCAATGGAGGAACGTCATGCTTGGAACTATACTGCTCGTGATCTTGGTGTTGGCGCTTCTTGGAGTACTTCCGCGGTGGTCGCACAGTCGCGACTGGGGCTATGCTCCAACCGGGGGACTCGGCCTGGTGCTGGTGATCGTAGTAATTCTCATCGTGATCGGGCGCATCTAGTAGTCGGGGACTGATGAATAGTTCGTGTGTGCGGGCAGAAGAAGCCCCGTAGATACTGCACCCCACCTTTCGAAAATAGCCAAAGGTGGGGTACCCGCGCTATTTGAAGACTAGCTTCACATCCTCGATTGCTTCCCAATCTCCCAATCGGTGTCCCGCCTTGGGACGCAATCGAAAGAACTGCGCAGCTTTACCCTTCTTTCAACTTGCGAGCAATACATCACAGGCACGGTGGTGACGCTTTACCACCCGTAGGCGGTCGCCGTCCTGTTGAGTTGGACTGGCTGCCGACCCACCTTTGACTTGAATCAGGATGATTTGCAGCGCGTCGCCTCGCTTTGTTCCGGTTAGCGGATCGCTGTGATCCTTCCGAATGGCGATCATGTCTACTACACCACGCGATTCTGCCCCGTCCGGTCCGGTGAACGTCAAGAGATGCCAATGGGGCCAAGGGGTGCTGGCGATTGCGTGCCGGATGCGCACCTTGGCCATAGTAATCGCCCACTTTGCTGTCTTTTCTGCAACAGCAAAGCGCCTCTTGTATTGAGCACTCTTCGACTCCACTATTCCTCCTCTTCCTTAACCTCGCCTCTTGCGGCCTTGGCTGCGGTTACTATCTTTTCCTGCTGCAGGACTGGGACGTAGTCGTAGTGGTGCATCTCCATATGGAAGCTACCCCGGCCTTGGGTCATGGCAGTAAGTTCGGCGCCGTAGGTGAGCATCTCGCTCATGGGGGCTTCGGCTTTCACTATGGTGTTGCCGGACTTATTGTCCATGCCCTGGATGCGGCCGCGACGGGAGTTCAGGTCGCCCATGATGGCTCCGGCGAACTCTTCGGGAGCGGTAATCTCGACGTGCATCACGGGTTCAAGCAGGCAGGGTTTGGCAGTTTCCATGGCCTTGCGGAAGGCCAGGCGTCCGGCGACCTGGAAACTTAGGTCGTTGGAGTCTACGTCGTGATAACTGCCGTCGTAGAGAACTACCTTAAAGTCCACCATGGGGAAGCCAGCTAAGTGGCCACGCGCGGCGGAGTCGCGAATTCCCTTTTCGACGGCGGGAATGAAGTTACGCGGGATGGAGCCGCCGAAGATGTCGTTGACAAACTCGAAGTCGCCGCCGCGCTCCAGCGGCATCATCTTGATGCGGCAAACGCCGAACTGGCCGTGCCCGCCGGATTGTTTTTTGTGGCGGCCTTCCACATCGGCAGTACCGCGAATGGTTTCGCGATAGGGTACTTTCGGTGCGCGCAAGACTACTTCGGTGTTATAGCGCTTCTTGAGGCGACTTACAGTTACTTCGATATGCGGCTGGCCGGTGCCGCCTACCAGGAATTCCTTGGTATGCTCGTCACGAAAGAAGCGTAGCATGGGATCTTCTTCCATCAGCTTGTGGATGCCGTTGGCTAACTTATCTTCATCGGCACGAGTCTTGGGGTCAATGGCAAAAGTGATTGCGGGTTCGGGTAAGTGGGTATGCGGATAGTGAATGGGATGCGACTTATCGCCCAAAGTGTCGCCAGTTAGTGTTTCGCGCAATTTAGCTACAGCGCCGATGTCGCCTGCGTGTAGCTCGGCGACTTGCGTGGCTTGCCTACCTTGCATTACCGAAAGATGCGCGAGCTTTTCCTGCGCGTTATTGCGGTCGAAGTTCATCAGCGCGGCGTCATTCTTGATGACGCCGGAAAATACCTTAAAGAAGCTGATGCGTCCGGCGAAGGGGTCGGAGATGGTCTTGAACACATAGATGCTTACTGGATCGCTGTCACTTACATGGCGTTCTTCGTCGTGCGGAGGCTGACCGATGCTGGCGTTGCTGAGTCCATGGACGGCTTTGTGCTCGGTGGCGGCGGGGCAGTAGGTGACGAGAAAGTCCATCAAGCGATCCACGCCGATGTTGCCGAGGCCGGAGGTAAAGAGTACGGGGAAAAGTTTGTCGTCCTTAATGGCATTGTGCATACCGGTGACGATGTGCTCTTCGTCAATGGTGCCGCGTTCGAAGAACTCGTTCATCAGTTCGTCGTCGCCTTCGGCGACTAACTCGATGAGGTGCTCGTGGGCTTCGCGCGCGACTTGTTCCATGTCGGCGGGAATGGGAATTTCGGCTCCTTTGCCGTTGCCGCCAAGGGTATAGGTGTAGGCCTTCATGGTGACGATGTCCACGACGCCCTTGAAGTTTTTCTCCGCGCCAATCGGCAGTTGCACCGGCACCACGGCGCGGCCAAAGGACTTGACCAGCGACTCCAGCGCAGTCTCGGCGTTGGCGCGTTCGCGATCCATGCGGTTGACCACGATGAGGCGCGGCAGATCGCGGTCTTCGGCGTAGCCCCAGACGCGTTCGGTCATCACCTCCACGCCGTGGGCGGCGTCAATCACCACCAGCGCGGCTTCCGCGGGCACCATGGCCAGTGCGGCTTCGTGGACGAACATATTGAAGCCGGGGGAATCTATCAGGTTGATTTTTGTTTTTGGGGTTTTGGGGTAGCAGGCATTGTCCCACTCGGCGTAGGCCACGGCGTGCGAAATAGACATGCCGCGGGCGACTTCTTCTTCGTCGTAATCGGTGGTGGCTGAGCCGTCTTCCACCCGGCCCAGCCGTGGTGTAGCTCCGGCGGTATAGAGCATGGCGGACGTGAGCGTGGTTTTGCCGCTCTTGCCATGGCCTACCACCGCCACATTCCGGACGTTCGCACCTTCGTAAACTTTCATAGTGTTTGCTCCCTCTGATTTTGGGACTGAGCCCTTGCAACCAGAACGGTCACACTACGGGGGAAGGAGGGGAACCACGGCCGAACGCCGGCAGTGGGTTCCGGCGGTCCCTCGAGGAAGAAGGTCGGGTTGTGGGCAAAATGAGCCGTGCGGAGCTTAGCTGCGGCTTCGGCGGCTGCCCTTATCGAAAACAGAGGATGCTAGCACAACTGGCGAGAGTTTGCGTGCGGGAGGGGGCGCTTGGCCTCTAGCGCGCCCCGGCCAGTCCGCGGAGTACGTACTGCAGGATGCCGCCGTGCTTGTAGTACTGGGCCTCTTGCGGAGTGTCAATGCGCACCAGCGCGGCGAACTCGCGGGCGTTGCCGTCGGTGTCTGTAGCGCGAATGGTGAGCTGGCTTCCGGCAGCGAACTTCTCCACCACATCGGCGATTCCAGTCAGGTCAAACACCTCTTCGCCAGACAGGCCGAGCAACTCGGCGCTTTGCCCCGGCAGAAACTGCAGCGGCAGAATGCCCATGCCCACCAGGTTCGAACGATGGATGCGTTCGTAGCTTTCGGCAATCACGGCGCGCACACCGAGCAGGCGTGGACCCTTCGCGGCCCAGTCGCGCGAACTGCCTGAACCGTATTCCTTGCCCGCGAGAATCAGCAGCGGCGTGCCTTCGGAGAGGTACTTGGCCGAAGCCTCGAAGATGCTGGTGACGTCGCCCCCCGGCAGGTGGCGGGTGAATCCGCCTTCCACGCCCGGAACCAGCTTGTTGCGTAGGCGGATGTTGGCGAAGGTGCCGCGCACCATCGCCTCATGATTGCCGCGCCGCGAGCCGTAGGAGTTGAAGTCTGCCGGAGCCACGCCGTGTTCGATCAGGTAGCGGCCTGCCGGCGAATCCTTCTTGATGTTGCCTGCTGGCGAAATGTGGTCGGTGGTGACACTATCGCCCAGCACGGCGAGCACGCGGGCACTGCGAATATCGTGCACCGCGCCCGGCGTTGCCGTCATGCCGTCAAAGTACGGTGCTTTGCGGATGTACGTCGACTCGCTCCACGCGTAGGTTTCGCCTGCGGGAACCGGCAGTCCCTGCCAGCGCTCATCGCCTTTGAAAACGTCGGCGTAACTGGCGGTAAACATTTCCTTGTCCACCGCCGCTTCCACCGCCTGTGCGACTTCCGCATTCGTCGGCCAAAGGTCGGCGAGATACACGGGCTTGCCCGCTTTGTCGGTGGCGAGGATATCTTTGGTCAAGTCGAGATCCACGCGGCCAGCCAGCGCAAACGCCACTACGAGTGGCGGCGACGCCAAATAGTTCGCCCGCACTTCAGGATGCACACGGCCCTCAAAGTTGCGATTGCCGCTGAGCACCGACGCCACCACCAGCTCGTTCTCTTCAATCGCGTCAGAAACTTCCTGCGGCAGCGGGCCTGAATTGCCAATGCACGTGGTGCATCCGTAGCCCACGATGTTGAACTTCAAATGCTCCAGATATTCGAGTAGCCCCGCCTTTTCGAGATAGTCCTTGACCACTTTGGAGCCGGGCGCGAGCGAACTCTTCACCCACGCCGGAGTCATCAACCCGCGCTCCACCGCCTTCTTGGCGACGAGCCCCGCAGCCACCAGCACACTCGGGTTTGACGTGTTGGTGCAACTGGTGATCGCAGCGATTACCACGCTGCCGTGCTTCAGACTCTCGCGCAGATGGACGTGAATATCGTCGCCGTCGGGGGCCGTGTGTAGGGGCATCTCTTCCGAGGTGCGAGTCTTGGCCAAGTCGCCGTTGCCCGCCGCGGGATTCTTGCTCGGCTTGATCAGCGACGGTAGCGCTCCCGCAAACGCCGTGCCCATGTTGCCGAGAATTACGCGATCCTGCGGACGCTTCGGCCCGGCAAGGCTCGGCTCAACCGTTCCGAGATCGAGCGCGACATTCTCGGAGTAAACCGCCTCCGGCACCGCCGCTTCGCCCGTGGAAGTGACACTGTGGAACATGCCCTGCGCGCGGCAATAGGCTTCGACCAGTGCGATCTGCTCTTCGCTGCGTCCAGTGAGCCGAAGGTAGCGCAGCGTCTCGCCATCAATGGGAAAGATGCCGCAAGTAGCGCCGTATTCCGGCGCCATGTTGGCAATGGTCGCGCGGTCGGCGAGCGTCAGCGCGCTGAGGCCGGGCCCGTAGAACTCCACAAACTTGCCCACGACGCCATGCTTGCGCAGCATTTCGGTGACGGTGAGGACGAGATCGGTCGCGGTGGAGCCTTCGCGCAATTTGCCGCTCAATTTCACGCCCACCACTGGCGGAATCAGCATGGAAACCGGCTGACCCAGCAGCGCTGCCTCGGCTTCAATGCCGCCCACGCCCCAGCCCAGCACGCCTAGTCCGTTGATCATCGTGGTGTGCGAGTCGGTTCCGACGAGCGTATCGGGATACGCCTGCCGCATGCCGCTGCTCTCGCTGCCCACTTCATTCACAAACACCACCCGCGCCAGATATTCCAGATTCACCTGATGCACAATGCCGGTATCGGGCGGCACAATCGCCATGTTGCGGAATGCCGTCTGGCCCCAGCGCAGAAATCCGTAGCGCTCCTTGTTGCGCTGGAATTCGAGCAACGCATTGATATCGAACGAATCTTTCTGGCCGAACTCATCCACCTGCACCGAGTGGTCAATCACCAACTCGGCGGGCACCAGCGGATTGATCTTCGTCGGGTCACCGCCCAACTGCCGCATGGCGTCGCGCATCGCG
This sequence comes from Terriglobales bacterium, assembly GCA_038229415.1. Classification (GTDB taxonomy): domain Bacteria; phylum Acidobacteriota; class Terriglobia; order Terriglobales; family Acidobacteriaceae; genus JANXUR01. The sequence continues at coordinate 22,654 of JBBROM010000016.1, read as the reverse complement.
GCGAGGTCCACCACGGCGGGCACGCCGGTAAAATCCTGCATCAACACCCGCGCCGGAGAAAAAGCAATCTCGGTCTCATTTTCCGTTTTGCCGCGCCATTGCGCCAGCGTGCGAATCTCCTCCGCACGCACGCCAAGGCCATCTTCGGTACGCAGCAGGTTTTCCAGCAGAATGCGCATGGCAAACGGCAGATGCGTGGTGGAAATGCCCTGATGGTCTAGGGCGTCGAGCCGGAATATTTCGTAGTCTTTGCTGTTGACGGTGAGAGTAGCGCGGCTGCCAAAGCTGTTCAGGGAAGGATTCATCGCGGGCATAGCCTCGTCCGAGTCTGTTGACTCTAGGGAAGGATTTCCCCGCACGGTCACAAATTTATTTTGAGAATGCGCGAGGTTGACTAGTTCAGTTTAGCAGGGGGAGCGGCTGGTTCTGCAGCTTCCCGGCTCCGCGCCCCAAACCCGATCTCCATACCCGTGTTCTTGGCGAAAACGATGTCTTTCCCGCGCGCCACAAAATGCTTGTATACCGAGGATCCCGCGCCATACGCACCCATCACCGCGCCTACCGGCTGCGAGTGGACAAAAACTCCAACGAGAATGCCGATCAGCTTGAAACCGCCAGCGCCGCCTGCTGCGCGATTGCCTGCGGTGCCAGCGTTGGCTCCGCCGTCGTGTTCTTCGCCGTGCGAAGCCGCTGCCAACGCGATGGAAAACGCCGTGCTCAAGTAGCGCGTATTAGAGGTAGTCGGCTGCGCGCCGCCTTCGGAGTCGAGTTGCACCCGATCGGATGCCAGCGACTGCACACCTTCGAGGCTTGCACTCACCCGCTGCGACACGCCTTCCGGCGGCACAATTTCGTTGAAGGTAATCCGCAACTGCCCGTTGTGCGCAAACCGCGCCGCCGGAAGCACTTGCGACACCGTTCCTCGCACATGGCTGCCCTGCGGCAGAATCAGTTTGTCGCCGTCCATCAGCGGTTGGGTCAGCACCGCTTCAATCGCGTCACCCTTCTTGCTGGTGGCAGAACTAAGCGGCGTCACCAGCAGCGCCTGCGCCAGACTTCCCGCAGGCGGCGTCGCGCCGATGGAGGCTGTCGTCTTCTCGCTGAGCGCCTCCGAACCAAACTCCAGCGGCACCTGCAACTCGGCGAAATACAGCGCGCCAGATTCCAAATACTGCGGCCGCGCTGGCAATTGCCCGATCGCAAAACGGCTCAACCGGTGCATCTTGCCGGGAGCCTCGATCTGCGCCATCGCATCCTTCAAATCTTTGCGCGCCTGTTGTTTGGCTTCGTCGAGCTTCGCGGCAGCGGCGTCTTTGGCCTGCTGCTGCGTACTCTTCTTCGCAGAGTCTTTTTCATGCTCGCCGCCGCTCACCAACCGCATCACTTCGCCTGAGCCCGGCGTTACCGTCGTTTGCAGCTGAATCCGGCGACCATCAGCCAGCACCAGCTCGTTGAATTCGACTTCTACTGTCCGTTCCGGCGTCAGGTCTGCATTCAGAATGCCCAGCGTCCGCTGTTTCCCGCTGATGCTGCCGATCTTCGTTACCTTGCCGTCCACTTCTGTGCCAGCAGGCACCAGTAGTTGATCAAAGCTATAGAGAGGCCGTGTGAGACGTCCGCGAATCGGTTGCCCGACTTTGCGCAGTCGCACCTCCTGTTCGAGCGCCACTTGCAATGGCGTTCCTTTGGCAATGGTCAGCGGAATGGTGGGGATGACGGCTGGTGTACTCTGCGGAACCGATGCGGAGGAGTCGAGTTGAGGGCGTGCGCGCAATGCGGGGGCGTCCTGCCCGTGCAGAACCGCAGCGCAAGCACTAAGAAGCACAACTCCCGCAACGCAGCTCTTGTTCAACACTTCTGCCTCCCCGGCGTCCCGCTCATCGCGCAGTGCTGCGCGGCGACCAGAGTCCAAACCTCACTTTGGCCGGACACTCGTATTGTATGCCGCACCGCTTGATCTTGAATTAGATGCGCAATCCGACACACCCGGAGCTTGTTACGCAAGTCATTTTGTGGCTGCAACATTGACGATTTCGAGAGTCGGTCAATAAACGCTTATCTCCGAGCCACCTGCACCAGCAGCCAACCGTTGAGTCCCGCGATGAGCACCGCCGTCGCCCACGCCAGCCACTTCAGCCATGCTGGATTCACGAACTCGCCCATCTTGGCGCGCTCGCTGGTGAACATCACCAGCGGAAACACGGCCAGGCTCAACTGCATGCTGAGCACTACCTGACTGAATACCAGCAAACTCGCGGTGCCACGTTCGCCATAAAGCGCCGTCACAATTACCGCCGGAACAATCGCCAGCAGCCGCGTCAGCAGCCGCCGCAGCCACGGACGAATGCGGATGTTCAGGAAGCCTTCCATCACGATCTGCCCGGCCAGTGTGCCCGTAATCGTCGAACTGAGCCCCGACGCCAGCAAAGCGATGGCAAACACCACGCTGGCAATGCCCACGCCCATCAGCGGAGAAAGCAGCTTATAGGCGTCCTGAATCTCGGCCACTTCGGTGTACCCAGTGCGATGGAACACTGCGCCCGCCACTACTAGAATTGCCGCATTCACGAAAAACGCCACTGTCAACGCGATAGCTGAATCCAGACCGCCAAATTTAATAGCGTCGCGCTTGCCTTCGGGCGTACGCTCAAAGTTGCGGGTTTGCACAATCGAAGAGTGCAAATACAAGCTATGCGGCATTACCGTCGCACCCAGAATACCGATGGCGATGTACAGCATGCCGCCATCGCGAATAATCTGCGAGTTCGGCACCAGCCCGCCGAGAACGCTGGCCCACTCGGGGCGCGAGAACAGAACCTCCGCCCCAAATGCGATCCCCACTGTAGCCACCAGAGCCAGCACCACCGCTTCCAGATAGCGGAAGCCGCGCTGTTGCAGCAGCAGAATCAGCAGCACGTCAGCGGCAGTCAGTATCACGCCCCACAACAGCGGAATATGGAACAGCAGATTCAGCGCAATCGCTGAGCCGATGACTTCTGCCAAGTCGCATGCCACAATCGCGATCTCGGCCAGCAGCCACAACACCATCGCAGTCGGCTTCGAATAATGGTCGCGGCAGGCCTGTGCCAAGTCGCGCCCGGTAGCCACGCCCAGCCGCACCGCCAACGCCTGCAGCAGAATCGCCATCAGGCTCGACGCCAACACGACGCTGAGCAGGGTGTAGCCATACTTTGATCCGCCCGCCAGGTCGGTGGCCCAGTTGCCGGGGTCAATGTAGCCCACGGCAATCAAAAAACCCGGCCCGGCAAACGCCGCCAGCTTGGCCCAAAAATGTTTTGAGGCGTGGTTCGGCACCGCGAGCGTGCGAAAAGATTCCGGCAGGCTGGGGTTTGTAACCGCGTGCCGCCAGGCGGAGGTCTTTGGAAATTCATCCCGCGCTAATTTTGGGTTTGCAGACATTAGCGCAAGTATACACTAAAATGTTAACTATGATTAAATCGCGGAAACCGCGGGCTTGCTGGTCGCCAGCCGCACCCAGACTCGCTCCGCTGCCGGTGAGCCCAGCGCCACTTCTCCAGTAGCGGTTTCCAGCGACAGAGTTTGGTCATAATTCCGGGTCAGCAGGCGAACCTTGGCCCCCGGATGGATACCCCGCTCGTGCAGAAACTCCAGCAGACGCCGGTCGCGTTCGTAGATGCTGCTGACCACATATTCCCGATCGCTTTCTGCTTGCGCCAGCAGCACCATGCCACGCTTGCGGCGACTGGCCGGACTCTCCAGCTCGCTCAAGTTGCCATGCGGACAAGCGACTCCCCGACCCAGCCGCGCCAGCAGAGCCGCTTCAAAGTCCGGGGAAACCGCGTGCTCAAGCCGCTCGGCCTCGTCGTGAACCTTCCACCACTCCATGCCAAAGACTTCACTCAACATGCGCTCGATCAAATGGTGCCGCAATACCAGTTTCTTGGCGATCTTCCGTCCCGAAGGCGTCAATTTCACGGTGCCGTCGGTTTCCACTCGCACCAGGCCATCTTTTTTCAAACGCCGCAAAGCCATGGTGACGGCGGGCGGAGACACCTTGAGCCAATGCGCCAGCGTCGCGGAGATGACGGTTTCGCCCTCGCTCTCCGCCTCCAGTACCGCCTTTAAGTAGTCTTCTTTAGAGCCTGTAATCATGACGGCTTCATTATAGGCGGGTTTAGGCTAAGCAGGTTTAGGCATCCCGCTAAACCATGGTTAACGGGTGTTCAGGCGATCTCTCCGTCCGCAAAGCGGCCAAGCTCGTGCGGGAGCGGGCGCCCTCACCCGTTCAGTCGGTGCGAAGCGCCGAACCAGTCCCGCAAGGGACGCGAGAAGCCCAGCACGTAAGTGCCGGGAAGGCTCGGCGGAAATTCGAGTCCCGCAAAGGACGTCACGTTCGTAGCTCCAGCCTGCGGTAAACTCTCATCATGAAAGTTCTGGTCATCGGCAGCGGCGGGCGCGAACACGCCTTGATCTGGAAGCTGCTGCAATCGCCACGCGTCACCCAGATATTCTGTGCGCCCGGCAACGGAGGCATCGCCACCGAAAGCAGCGCAACCGGCGTCACCTGCATTCCTTGTGATGTAAGAAGCTTGGCATCGCTCGTGGTTGCCGCGGAAAAAGTGCAGCCCGACCTCACTGTCATCGGCCCCGAACTTCCGCTGCAACTTGGCGTAGTGGATGAATTCCAGCGCCGCGGCTGGCGCGTCTTCGGCCCTACCCAGGGCGCATCGCAACTCGAATCCAGCAAGAGCTTTGCCAAAGAGTTCATGCAGCGCCACCACATTCCTACCGCGCACTACGCCATCTGCGACTCCGTGGACGCCGTTCGCCCCGCGCTCAAGCACTTCCACGCGCCCATCGTCGTCAAGGCCGACGGCCTCGCCGCTGGCAAAGGCGTCGTCATCGCCAAGTCCAAGGACGAAGCCGCCGAAGCCGCCATGGAAATGCTGAGCGGACGCATGCTCGGCGAAGCTGGTGCGCGCGTGGTGCTGGAAGAATTTTTGCAAGGCGAAGAAGTCTCGTTTCTGGTGCTGAGCGACGGCGAACGTGTCGCTCCGCTGGTGGCCGCGCAGGATCACAAGCGCGCAGGCGATGGCGATACTGGCCCCAATACCGGCGGCATGGGCGCCTACTCCACGCCGCAACTGCTCGACGACAGCATGCGCGACTGGCTGCTCCACCACATCATTCAGCCCGTGATTGACGGCATGGCCGCCGAGGGCAATCGCTACGTCGGCATCCTTTATTGCGGCCTGATGATGACCGCCAAGGGCCCCATGGTACTCGAGTTCAACTGCCGCTTCGGCGATCCGGAGACCCAGCCCATCCTCATGCGCCTGGAAAGCGACCTGCTCGACGCCTTCGAAGCCGCGATCGATGGCAAGGTAAGCGACGGAGTGTTTCACTGGTCGAACGATGCGGCGGCCTGCGTGGTCATGGCGTCCGGCGGCTATCCCGGCACTTACGAGAACGGCAAGAAAATCGCGGGCCTCGCCGAAGCCGCGCAGGTGGAAGGGGCGAAAGTCTTCCACGCTGGCACCAGTTTTATGGACGGCAACTTTCTTACCGCTGGAGGCCGCGTGCTAGGCGTAACGGCGCGGGCCGCCACACTCGAAAAGGCACTGGAACAGGCCTATGCAGCCACACACTGCATCCAATTTGACGGCGCACACTACCGCACCGACATCGGTGCCCGCGCGCTGGCCAAAAAGTAAGCTGAGGCCATCAGAAGACGAAATGAGGCACTACTGTATGACTTCTTTGACTTTCACGACCGGAACAAAAATGACGACAGCAAGAAATGTGCTGTTTATATCCATACTCCTGCTGCTATCTTGCGCAGCCTTCGCCGAAACCGGCAAGATCACCCGCGTCGAGAACGAAACCTATGCCCAGAGCAAGCACATCTCGAAGAATCGCGAGGTCTACTGGATCAAGTCGCAGGCGACCACCTATAAGGTGACGCCGCACAACCATAGCGACCGCGCCAGCCTACGAGTCGGCCAGGACGTGCAGTTCCGCGTCGAGCGTAAGAACGGCAAACACGGCGTGATCGGCAAGATGCTTCTCTCCGCCGGCCGCAAAAAAAGCGAATACGAAATCATCGGTGAGGCTGCCGAGTAGTATCGATCCTATGAAGATGCTTTGGTGCTGGCGATGCAAGGTAGAAGCACCGATGCTCACCGATGAGGAGTTCTCCTTGGTGACGGCGAAGTCCCCATTCTTGCTTAAGACAAAGATAACCAAACACAACTGGGACCCATTTCTGGCGGAGTATGAACGGCTGACCGGCTTCAAAGAGACAAATCCTAACGCAGTCTGGCATCACCAATTGTCACTTTACGGCCCTCCATGCAGTGTGTGTGGCAAGCCGCTGCGAAGCCCCCGCGCCAAGCTTTGCGGGGCGTGCATGGCTCCAGTTCAACAACCACAACTTGAAACTTGAAACCCAAAACCTGAAAATATCCCTATGACTCCACTCGTCGCTATCGTAATGGGTTCGGACTCGGACCTCGACATTATGCAGGAATGTGCCTCGACGCTGAAGAGCTTCGGTGTCGCTTATGACATTGACGTTTCTTCCGCCCACCGCTCACCCGACCGCACCGCTGAATTCGCCCGCACCGCCGTTTCGCGGGGCGTCAAGGTGATCATCGCCGCCGCCGGAGGCGCCGCGCATCTGGCGGGCGTCATCGCCGCGCACACCACGCTACCCGTGATCGGCGTGCCCATCTCTGCCACCTCGCTCAATGGCATGGACGCGCTGCTCGCCACCGTCCAAATGCCGCCGGGGATTCCCGTCGCCACCGTCGCCGTCGGCAAATGGGGGGCCACCAACGCCGCCATTCTAGCGGTGCAAATGCTGGCGCTGAGCGACGCTGGCCTCGCCACCAAACTCGACGAGCACAAGGCAAAGCTGGCCCGGGGCGTGGAAGAAAAATCGGCCAAGCTGAAAGCCGCGCTGTAGAGTGACGCCAGCTCTCAATGCCCGTCATTCTGAGCGAAGCGAAGAACCCCTACCGCGCCACGAAACCGGCAGAGTCCCCGAAGGGGACGAAAGGCGAAAGCCCAGCACGTAAGTGCCGGGTAGGTCGCCAATCAAGAGTGAGTCCCGGCAGGGACGGCACAACGGCAGGTATCATTCTGCACAAAGCGAAGAACTGCATACCCAGCCGCGGAGCGGCGAAATTGTCTTTAGCCCACCGCGTAAGCGGTGGGTAGGCTGCAATTAGAATTGAGTCCCGGCAGGGACGGCACAACGGCGGCAAAATTCGCCACGAAGGAAAAATGTATGCCCGCTACCCTGAACCTCGAATCGCTGCTCGCCTACAACGAAGAAGAAACCGTGCGCTGGAAAGAATGGTTTCTCGCGCATCCCGAAGCGCTCGCCGCCAAGTGCGACATCGCCCGCGAAACCACCTTGGGAGGCCTTCTCCACCACCTCTGCTGGGTGGAGAAGTTGTACGGCTGCCGCCTGCTCGATCAGCCCATCCCGCCGCTGAACCCGCCTACCGAGCCTAAGGTGGAAGATCTGTTTGCCCTGAGCGAATCCGCCAGCCTCATGTTCCGCCAGTTCATCGCCAGCGCCACGCCGGAAATCATGGGCGCACGCCTCACCTGGCAGAGCCGATTCTCTGGCGAAGGCGAGTTCAGATTCACGCGCACCAAAGTCCTGTTCCACGCGCTCACCCACAGCATGCGTCACTGGGCGCAGGTGCCGCCGATCCTCCGCGCCGCTGGCTTCGATACCAACATCCCCAAAGAAGACGGGAAGACGTGGATGCACGACTTTTTGTTTACCAGCGCGATGGAGTAGGGCTCTCAGCCCACCGGCTGAGAGATCCTATGTCGGTGTGCGAAATGGTCCCCACGTGGTTTCTGTGAAGCCAAGTGCATAAGCTGAAGCATACCAAGGATGCATTCGGAGGGACCAGCGCGGTGCGCACTGTTGGCAAAGTGCAAGACAACAGCGGATAGTCCGGGATTCCTGGTCATAGCTCCAACTAACACCCCCAGGTAGCCCGAGCGGTAGGGTTAAAGCGGAAATGCCGATTGAGGCAACTGTAACGGGCCAATCGTATTTTCGTTCAATTTTCGACATACCGAAGTCCATAGCGAACACCGGGGCAGCAGATCTACAGCCGTGGCAATCGTTCAGCTTTTGGTCGATGGAGAATACTTTTTCTGCTAGCAACCTCCGCTCGGGATCGTCAGGCTCATTTCGCGGTCGTTCGATGGGGACTTCTTTAGGCAAGATGCGTCCGCAGCTGTAACAGGACTGGGCATCTGGTAAATTCTTCGCACCGCAATTGCAGCAGAACATCGTGAGCCTCGTGCGTGTCCTCGGCTAACCGCCTCTACAGCTCCAGCCCCTTCAGCCACTCACGAAACGGCCCGCCAAGATCCTTCCGCTTTAGCGCATACTCCACTGTCGCCTTCAAGAATCCGAGCTTGTCACCGGCATCATGACGCTTGCCTTCAAACACGTAGCCGTAGATCTTTTCCCGTTGCAGCAGCAGACGCATACCGTCGGTAAGTTGCAGTTCGCCGCCTGAACCAGTTGGAGTCCGTTCGAGTTCTTCAAAGATCGCAGGCGTTAAAATGTAGCGCCCGATGATTGCCTTGTTCGATGGCGCGTCCGCAAACTTCGGCTTCTCCACCATATTGCGGATGTCGAACAAGCGGCCCGCGAACTTGTCCTCCACGGGCGCCGCATCAATCACACCATAGGACGAGATTCCCGGCCCGTCCACCACCTGGGTGGCGATCACCGAACTCTGGGTCTCGTTGAAAACGTCAATCATCTGCTTCAGGCAGGGCCTTTCGGCATCAATCACGTCATCGGCCAGCATCACGGCAAACGGCTCGTTGCCGACGAGTTCCTTCGCCATCAGCACGGCGTGTCCCAGCCCGAGCGCTTCCTTCTGCCGCACGTAGGCCACGTGGATCATGTCTGAGATGCTGCGGACCGTGTTCAGCAGGTCCGTCTTGCCGCGCTCTTCGAGCATTTTTTCCAGCTCGTAGCTCACGTCAAAGTGATCTTCAATCGCGCTCTTGCCGCGCCCGGTGATGATGATGATCTGGTCGCAGCCCGCAGCCAGCGCCTCTTCGACGCCGTATTGAATGATGGGCTTGTCAACAATGGGAAGCATTTCCTTCGGCATCGCCTTGGTGGCGGGCAGAAAGCGTGTGCCGAGTCCCGCCGCCGGAAATACCGCCTTGCGTACCCGCATCTTTTGCTGCGAAGAATTCTGTGAAGCTGGAGTAGTTGCCATAGGAGTCCTTTGGAATGCGCCGAGCGATAAATAAGAATCGCGATCGAACTGAAAAAATCAGCCTGAAAAATTAGAACAAAAAAATGCCGCTCTATGATTTTGCTACGCAGACGTGAAAGAAAGAAGAAAAAGCCTTATCGGTCAAAACCTGAACTCCACATCCCGCGGGCGAGAGTTTTCACCCCAAACACTGACGTCGTACAACACCCCTCGCTGTAGGAAGAATTGGCTCTTGCCCGCAGGCACAGCCACGCGATATGAGCCATGCTCGGGATTAACGATGTTGGTGGAGTTGTTCCCCACTGACAGACGGAAGTCATAAATCTGCGGGGTTCCATTCTCCGCCACAAGGTCGAATACTTCAATTCCAGTAAAGGCGTCCTTGATTATGATGCGCCGGATAGTTGTCGGATATTCGCCGAGGGTTTCGACATGCACGGTAGCGGAGTCTCCGCTCTTTCCGACTGTTAGTGTGGCCCTCAGCGAACAGGAGCTAGCTGCCGTCAACATCGCCAAGATGATGTTTAGAGAAATGAAGCGGAGCTTCGTCATTTAGATCACTTCTAACTGTGGCACTTCCTACCCAGCTAAAGTCAGAGCTGCCTTCAAGGGCTTCGAAAGCGCGACACGAATAAAGCGGCGTTCCGAATACAAGTAATCCTCGCCGGATTCATCGAGTATGCGAATCATGCCCCGTGCCTGGGCCTTCTCGTCGACCAGAACGCGATAAATCTTTCCCGCCTCTAAGGAGGCGAGATAGTCCGCGTTGTCCAAGCACACTGCGAAGGCGTCCTCGTTCCGCGAGCGTCGTGCCACTTTTAGCGCAGCCCGATTAGTCGAGGAAGTGCTTGATCTTGAAGTCTCTTTTGCCGATGCCGTTTGCCTCATGCCAGTGAATCTCCGCCAGTCCGCGTTCGCCGTTCTCGAGTCTAACCTCTGCCACGCCTTTGCGCTTTAGCCAGTTGCCTTTGCCATATTTCCTGCGAAGCTTCGCGACATTGCGAATGCCAGCACCTCGTGCAATCGTCTCAACAAGGCGAATCTCCGTCAAGATTACAAAATCCACGCCTCAGGGCCTCGAAACCAATTCTACCCCGCCAGCCCCCTCAGCCATCCCTCCAGCCGCCCCAGTACCTCTTCCGGCTGCGCCACCTTCAGCGCAAACTTCAACATGCCATCGGGAGTGAACTGCGCCCCGCGCTCCTTGGCCACAAACTGCGCCAGCTTCGCCGGATCAATCTTAGCGTCCTGCGCGAAGCGCACACTCACCGTATCGCGCCTACGTTCGATGCCGGTGACGCCCACCTGCCGACACAGCAGCCGCAGTGACGCATATTCGAGCAACTGCTTCACTGCCACCGGAGGCTCGCCATAACGATCCGTCAACTCGCCCCGCACGTCCGCAAGCCTCTGCACGCTCTCCACTCCGGCGATGCGCTTATACATACGCAACCGCTGATTTTCTTCCTTGATGTAATCCTGCGGAATGCGAATCGTCAGCCCGAGGTTCAGCGTGGCCTCGGCCTCATCCTCCATCGCCTCGCCCTTCACCTCCTTCACCGCACGCTCCAGCATGGATGTGTAAAGCTCGAAGCCGACGGCGTCCACACTGCCGCTCTGCTCGCCGCCCAGCAGATTGCCCGCGCCGCGCAGTTCAAGGTCAAGCGCCGCAATCTTGAAGCCCGCACCCAGATCGGAAAATTCCTTCAGCGCCGCCAACCTGCGCCGCGCAATCGGCGTCAACTCCGCATCCGGCGGAATCAGTAGATACGCATACGCCCGCCGATTCGACCGCCCTACCCGTCCGCGCAACTGATACAACTCACTCAACCCATGCCGGTCCGCACGATTGATCAGAATCGTGTTGCACAACGGAATATCGAGGCCGTTTTCGATGATCGTTGTCGCAACGAGAATGTCGGCCTCGTGCCGCACAAACTGGAACATCGTTTTCTCCAGCTCGCTTTCGCCCATCTGCCCATGGCCCACCAGAATGCGCGCGCGCGGCACCAGCGCCTGCAACTTCGCCGCCACTTCGTAAATACTTTCCACCCGATTGTGGACGAAATAAATCTGCCCGCCGCGCTCCATCTCCTGCTCAATCGCATTGCGAATCAGCTTCTCGTCCCACGCCGCGACTACTGTCTGAATCGCCATGCGATCACGCGGCGGCGTTTCAATCACGCTCATGTCGCGCAACCCGACGAGCGACATATGCAGCGTGCGCGGAATCGGCGTCGCCGACATCGCCAGCACGTCCACCTGCTTGCGGATCTGCTTCAGCCGTTCTTTCGCGCGGACGCCAAAGCGCTGCTCTTCGTCAATCACCAGCAAGCCAACGTCGTGAAACTTCACATCCTTCGAGAGCAGGCGATGTGTGCCGATCAGAATGTCCACCTTGCCCGCTTCCACGCGCTCTACAATCTCTTTCTGCTGCTTCGGCGTGCGGAAGCGGCTGATCATCTCCACCGTCACCGGGAACGCGGCAAAGCGCCGCTTGAAAGTCTCAAAATGCTGGAACGCAAGAATCGTCGTCGGAGCCAGCACCGCCACCTGCTTACTGTCGTCCACCGCTTTGAATGCAGCGCGCATCGCCACTTCCGTCTTGCCGAATCCCACATCGCCGCACAACAGCCGATCCATCGGCAGCCGCGACTCCATGTCCACCGCAATATCCGCAAACGCCTGCACCTGATCGTCCGTCGGATTGAACTCAAACGCGTCGGCGAATTCAGCCTCAAACTGCGAATCCGCCTTGAACGCGTGCCCCTGCACCACCTTGCGCTGCGCATAAAGCTTGAGCAGCTCGTCGGTCATGTCGGCGATCGCCTTCTTGACCCGCGCCTTGGTCTTGGCCCACTGCTGTGTGCCCAGGCGGCTCAGCGACGGGGCCGTGCCCTCGCCCGAACGATACTTCTGCACCAGATCCAGCCGCGTCAGCGGAACGTAGAGCTTCGCTGCCTCCGCAAACTCCAGCCCCATGTATTCGCCCACGCTGCCATCGGCTTGCGCAATCTCCTTCAAGCCCAGGTATTGCGCAATGCCATGCTCCACATGCACCACGTAATCGCCCATCGCCAAATCGCGGAAGTCGGATAGAAACGCCGACGTCTTCGACCGCGTCTGCTTGCCGCGCTTCGGCTGCAGCGACGACTCCGCCTCGTCAAACAGATCGCGCGTGCCAAAAATCGTGAGCTTCGCTTCCGGCAGCACCACGCCATACGGAATATAAGCTCGCACCAAAACCGCCGCGCCCGCATCGGCGGCAAACAGGTGCGCCGACTCCGCCAGCACATCGCTCTCGTGCTTGCCGCGCGTGCCCAGGTGGTACGACAGTCCGTACTCGCGGAAGACTTCCGCCAGCCGCTCCATCTCGCCCATGCTGCCCGCGGCGAACAGCACCCGCTGGCCCTCTTCCGCTGCGGACTTCACTGCCTCCACCATCGCGGGCAACGATCCGTGGAACTTGGTGGAAGGCTGCGACGTGATGTGCAACAGCTCGCCCGCAGCACTCTCAATCCCAAGTTGCTCCAGCGCAATCACCGGACGAGCCGCGACCGCAGCCCAAAATTCTTCCGTCGCAAAGTACAGCTCTTCCGGCCGCACCAGATTTCCGATGCCGCTGCGCTCGTGCGCTTCTTCCACCTTCGCGCGCCAGCGATCTTCTTCCGACGCAAGCAACGAGGGTTCTTCCAGCAGCACCGCCGCTTCGGGCATCAACTGCAGCAACGAGCACGGAGCGCCCGCTACCGGAGCGAAAAACTCCCACCCCGGAAACACCGAAACCCCACCCGCACGCACCGCCTGCTCCACCACCTCCGCGCTGGCTCCTTCCAAGCGCTGTCCACTCAGCCGCGCATGGATCATCGCCAGCAACTCCTCTTTCACCGGAGTTTCCGTCAGCGGCAGCAGCACCACTTCGTCCAACACTTCCGCACCGGAAAGCGAGCGTTGCGTCGCCGCGTCAAACCGTCGCAGCGATTCCACTTCGTCGCCAAACAACTCGGCACGCACCGGCCGCTCCGCCTCGGGAGGGAATACGTCGAGAATGCCGCCGCGCAGCGCAAACTCGCCGGGCATCTCCACCACATCGGCCGCCTGATACCCAACACTCCGCAAATGCGCCAGGAGCCCGTCCACGTCCACCGACTCGCCACGCCGCAGCAAAAACGCCAACTCCGCGTAGTACTCCGGCTCTTGCAGGCGCATCACCGCCGCCGCCAGCGGAGCTACCACCAGCCGCGCTGCGCCCAGTGCAATCTTCCACAAAGCCGTGGCGCGTTCTTCCTGAATTTCGGGATGCGGAGAAAGATTCTGGAACGGAAGCACATCCGTCGCAGGCAGGCTTACGATTTCGTCGGGTCGCAGCGCTCCAGTGAGCTCGGCAAACGACTCCAGTACCGGCACCAGCGCTTCCGCCGCGCGATTATCCGCGACGATCAACAGCAACGGCCGCGCCGCCGCTTTCACCAGCAACGCGCATAACAGAGCTTTAGAAGTTGGGGTGAGTCCAGACAGACCAATCCGCCCCGCACCCTCCCCGGTGCCGGCCGTGCGGCTTCGCAAAAGGGAGACTACGCGCTGGAAAGAAGAAAGGCGTTCCACGTCCGCAAACACCTCGCGGACGAAAGGCTGGTGCATGGGTCTAAGTGTAACTCAAGTAGAAGAAAGGGCGAAAATTATATCACGGACTTAAGGGAATGACTACCAAATTCATGTGAGATAAGCTTTAGCCTGACTCACTCATGTTAATTTCGCATTATTCCTACAATATCCGGTGGTTTGATGTTGACAACCCCAACCGCATGGGCGTAATCTCCAACTCCCGGCACCCTGTTTTGGTCGATTTTTCTCTCCAAACCAAACAAAAAAAGAGTGTTAGCGGGAACAACTCCATGGGCGGAACTTGCGTTCGTAGAAAGGACGTGGAATGGTGGCGAAATCAATCCCAACTAAGGTAGTGAACCGTAGTGCGATCACCGGAAAGTTCGTGCCTGAAAAATATGCACTGACTCATCCGAAAACCACGGAACGAGAACACGTTCCGGTTAGCAACCCAAAACAGAAGTAAGAAAGAATCCGTCAGCAGAGTGTTCGACCACTCGGCTGACGGACTAACCCAAGCCGCTGGGAGGCGGCCAGCAATGACCAAATACGAAAACAAGACCATCCAAAAAACGACCCTAGTAGCGGAAGACTGCTACTTCATCAACTGCGTTCTCAAAGACTGCGACGTTTTTTATTCCGGCGGAGACTTTGAGTTGGCCAACGTAACATTCGAGGACTGCCGCTGGCATTTCCGCGGATCAGCCTTGAAGACCGTACAACTACAGCAGACGATTGGCATGTTGAAACCGAACATGACAGTCGTGCCACCAACACAGAACTTGGCGAAGGCGAACTGAGCTTCAAGTATTTGATTGTGAAGATCATGGCTGGTTTGGTATGACCAGCCATGATACACATCAGCTGATGTTTCTCAAAGCACGAATTGGGAAGCGCCTTAGGTAACGCCCACAGCCCACACCTCTGGGGAACCCGGTCTAATCAATCAGCGAACGTATCTTTGCACGCACTTCAGCCAACTGCGCCGCTTGCGCTCTGCCCTTTGGTTTGGCGCTGCGAACCCGCCAGTCAAAGTTCTTCACCTGATCCACCAGCACCGCGCTCGGTGGAGTTCCCTCCAGCAAAACCTCGAACGGATAGCCCTTGACCTGCGTGGTCAGCGGACAACAAACCATCAGACTAGTCATATCGTTGTACTCTGCGGGGCTCAACACCAAAGCAGGCCGCCGCGCCGCCTGCTCGTGGCCAGCCTGGGGCGAAAAGTCGAGCCAGACGATATCGCCCGCATCCGGCACCCAGCGTCGCTTCACCAGACTTCTTTCCCTTGCGGCGGCCCAAAGTCCACCAGCGGATGCTGATTTTCCGCCGTAATTTCCTTCAGCAAGTCCGCAAGTTTGTACGACTTGCGCCGCACCGGCTCAATCACAATCCGGCCCTGCTCTTCCCGCACTTCCACTGGCTGATCCAACGCAACATTCGCTGCCTGCATCACCGATGCAGGAATGCGCACGGCTGCGCTGTTGCCCCATTTCTTGACTGTGCCCCTCATTGCAATACCTTCTCCGAACCGCGTTACGTTCTTTCTAAAGTTTGGCAGCGATAGGCACCAAATGTCAACAATGTAGATACATTTGTACAGGTGAATTACATTCGCTTTTTATTCGCCATAGAAGTAGACTTTTCTTGTCATGGCTCGCCCGCTATTCTCCGTTTTGCCCGATGCCCCCGTGGTGGATTGGCTGTTCCTCGACATGAACGCCTACTTCGCGTCCGTCGAACAGCAGGTTCGCAAGGAACTGCGCGGCCAGCCCGTTGCCGTCGTTCCAATTGCCGCCAAACACACCTGCTGCATCGCCGTCAGCTATGAGGCCAAGGCGTTTGGCATTAAAACCGGGATGAGCCTGGAAGAGGCCAAGGCGCTGTGTCCGCAGATTGTGCTGGTGGAAGGTCGCCCTAAGCTTTATGTCGAATATCATCAGCGGATTATTGCGGCGGTCGAAAATTGTGTGCCGGTTTCAAACGTGATTTCGATTGATGAAATGGTCTGCCAGCTCATCGGACGCGAACGATCTCTACCGAATGCGCGCACCATCGCGCTTGAAGTCAAGGCCGCGATCCGCGAGGTGGGAGACTGGCTGCGATGCTCGGTCGGACTCGCCCCCAACCGGCTGCTGGCCAAGCTTGCTTCCAAAATGCAGAAGCCGGACGGCTTAACCGTGCTTTTGCGCGAGGAACTCCCGGCTTCCCTCTACCGCTTGAAGCCATCGGACGTGCCGGGCATCGGCACCCGCATGGATTTGCGTCTGCAAAAACGTGGCATCACCACCATGGAGCAGCTCTGTAGTTTGTCGAAGGAGCAGATGCACTCTGTTTGGAACGGCGTACAGGATAGGATGTGGCTCTGGCTACACGGCGCGAATTTTGCTGAATCAGACGCCGCTTTGCAGCGCAAGAGTATCGGTAAACAACACGTGCTGGCGCCAAAGTTCCGCAGTAAAGAGAAAGCCTATGGAGTCGCCATCAAGCTGCTGCACACCGCAGCCGCCAATATGCGCAAGTTGAGTATGCGGGCACGAAGGATTAGTGTATCGGTCTATTACTGGAATAAGTCAGATCCGCCCCACTCCTCCGGCTACACTCCTTGGGAAGACCGGGCATCTTGGGAGGCACATAGAGCAATCCCGGCCTCTTGCGACACTCATACATTGCAATTCTATCTAGGCGAGCTTTGGGAGAGCTGCCCTTCCGATGTAATTCCATTCTCTGTAAGTATTTGGTTCTATAACTTGATTCCAGAGGCGATGCATTCTCTGTCTCTATTTGAAGAAGCGGAGAACCGGAATAGTCAGGCAAGTCTGGTTATGGACTTACTTAACAAGAAATATGGAGTTCACACTGTATATCTTGGAGGGATGCATAACGCCCGCGATTCCGCACCAACCCGAATCGCCTTTATGAGTATCCCCAAGCTGGATGAGTTCTAGCGGACGGGCTGAGAATTGGCTGTGCTGAAAATGCCGTCTTTGGTTCTCGTAAGTGAATTACTGCCTTGGGTTAGGTGCGCGTCCGAATGCTCCAGCACTTCTCCGGCTCGCTGCAGCGCCTGCTGCACGTTCGGAAGAATGTTTTTCGCGCCCAGGTGCTCCTGAAACTTGGCTTGCCGCATCAACCGCCGCGGCTGTTCGCGCATGCCGCAGAGCAGCAGTTGCCTACCGGAACGGTGCAGGTTGGTGGCGAGATCCTCCACCGCCTTTACGCCGGTGGCGTCAATCGCCGTCATGTTACGCAACCGCAAGGTCACCACTGGCGGCAACGTTGCAATCTGGTCGACAATGCTCTCCAGCTTGTCCGTCGAGCCAAACAGAAACGGCCCGTGAATGCGGAAGATCGCGACTCCTTGCGGCACCTCCTGCAGTTGCAGGCTGTGCGCCCGCCCCGCATGAATATCCTCTGCCGTAATCCGCGTCACCGTCGTCGTGCGCGTCACCTTCCGGATATACATGAGCGCCGCCAGAATCATACCCGCTTCCACCGCGACCGTAAGATCGGCGAACACCGTCAGCGCGAACGTCACCAGCCATACCGAAATATCTGCCAGGCTCAACTTCAGAATCTGCGGAATCTCATGCCACTCGCCCATGTTGTAGGCAACCGTAAACAGAATCGCGGCCAGAATCGCCAGCGGAATATGCCGCGCCAGCGGCGCCGCAAACAGCAGAATCATCAGCAGCGTCAGCGCGTGTATCATGCCCGCAAACGGCGTCTTGGCGCCAGAGCGGATGTTGGTTGCAGTGCGCGCGATGGCTCCCGTAGCGGGCAATCCGCCAGCCAGCGGCGAAAAAACATTTGCAATACCCTGCGCCACCAGTTCCACATTCGGATTGTGCCTGTCCCCACTCAGCCGGTCCGCCACCACGGCGGAGAGCAGCGACTCAATCGCACCCAGCATCGCCACCGTAATCGCGGGCGAGAGCAGGTGCCGAATCAGGTCGAGACGGAAGTGCGGAATCTCCAGCGTGGGCAGGCCACTGGGGATGCCGCCAAAACGCGTCTGGATTGTCTCCACTTGCAGGCCCATGGCCCAACAGATCGCGGTGCCGCCGAGCAGCGCGACGATGGTGCCCGGAATGCGCGGCACAAACTTGCGCATCAGCATAATCAGCAGGAGCGAGGAGGCCGCGATTACTGTCGGCTCAAGATGCCACGTCTGCCATGCGCCCGCCAACGCTTCCATGCGCACATAAAATTCGCCTGGGACCTTATCCAACTGCAGGCCGAAGAAATCTTTGATCTGCGTGCTGGCGATGAGCACCGCGATGCCGTTGGTGAATCCAATCACCACCGGGCGCGGAATAAACTGAATCGCCGTCCCCAGTCCAGTGATGCCCAGCAGAATCAAGATCACGCCCGCCATCAGCGTGCACATGAACAGGCCGTCCATCCCGAACCGTAAGACGATCCCCGAGACCACCACCACGAATGCACCGGTCGGCCCGCCGATCTGCGTCTTCGATCCACCGAGCGCGGAGATGAGGAACCCCGCCACCACCGCGCAGTACAGCCCCGCCTGCGGCGGCACACCCGACGCAATGGCGAACGCCATCGCCAACGGCAACGCCACCAGTCCCACGGTAACGCCCGCAATCAGGTCATGAAAAAATGTTTTGAGGGAATACGAACGCAGCGATTGCACTGACTTGGGCAGGTATTGATCCCAGTCACGGGAAGCGGAATGCGCAGCAGTTGTCATCACGAAGAAATCGGGAGCGAAGCAACGAGCAATTTTGCCCGCGCTCTAAGAATATGCCGAACCGCAGCGAAAATCATGCGCACAAAGGGACGCCTCCCGAAGCGCAAATTCTGGGTTGCCCGACCAGCCCTACCTCGGACAAACGAAATGCCCCAACAGCAAAAATACCGTAGCCAGCGTCGCGGCGTAGAACGCAATGCAGCGTGTTGATGCGGATGCCGTTGCGCGCAGGCAGCAAGGCGTGCGTATTGCCGTACAGCCCGGCGTAAAGCGCCGCACGTTCCGGCTGCGCCTTAAACCCGAAAGGAACCCACCACGCTTCAAGCTCCCCGACAAAAAGAAAGCCATACGCAAACAGCAAGAATCCCCAGAGCCAGCCCGGAAACCTTGCATTCCAATACAAGACGCTGAATGTAAGCCCAAGCGCGGGCAGCAGCGAACTCGCCAGCGTTCCAAGAGCGATCTGTCGCAACGTGTGGGCCCGCCGCGTTGCCGGCAGATCGTTCAGCGGCGGCACCGGAATCCAATCGTGCAACAGCAGAATCGCAACTTGCAACCCCTGCAGACCTACCAGTAATTCTTTCATTGCTCTACCCCCGCGCCAAAGGTCGCGTCAAACAAGTCGGCCCGCCGCCGCCGTTGATGCAGATTTCACTTCCCGGAAACGTGCGCACATCAAATCCCGAAGCGCGCAGGCGGGCGTTAGTCTTTTCATTCTCCGCAATCGCAAGCAGCCGATTTTCGCCCAGCGCCAACACGTTGCAGCCAAGCGTATCGCGCTCGCAAGCATCAATCTCAACAAACTTCCAACCACGTTCCTGGAACAGCTCCACCGTTTCCACCGGGATCATTGGCAAATCCACCAGCATCATCTTTTCATTTGCATCGCAACGCAGTGGACTCATATTCGATAGCAGATGCAGGCAATACGCCGGGCCATTGCCATACACCAGCGCGCTTACGATCACTTCCACACCCTTCGGCTCCAGCAACTCACGCAACTGTGCGATGCCCGCCGCATTGGTGCGGAAGCCGCGCCCCACCAGCAGCGTTTTCTCATCCAGCCACAACATATCGCCCGACTCCGCTACGCCTGGCACCCGCACTTCACCCAACACGGGATACCCGATACGCTCGTAAAACCGGCGCACAACCGGCCCTTCCACCTGCCGATTCACCTTGCCCGTGTTCAAAATGATCGCGCCCCAGTTCGTCGTCAGTGACGAATCATGCGCGTAAACGGCATCAATCGAAAGTGTGGCCGAGGCATCTGGCGGCGTTGCCAGCTCAACTACCTCCGCACCCGCACGCTCCAGTTCAGCCACCAATGTCCGATGCTGCTCAGCCGCCGCAGCAAAATTCAGCGGATGAAGATACGTCAGCTCCTGCCACTGTGCCGCGCGCGCAGCATCATTCCACCCCGCACTCGCAGGCGGACACACCAGCACACGCCTAAGTGGCGCCGTCATTTGATTTGCGTTGAGATTCATTGGTATTTCAAGGATGCCACAGTCCAGAGAATAATCCGGCGTAGCTGTGTGGCCACCCAAAAACAAAACGGACAGCTGGGAGCCCTCCGCAGCTGTCCGCCCTCCCGGTTAGAAGGGCATGTTACTTCTTAGACAATAATCCGGACACGTTTCACATGGGTTGCAATATCGTGAATATCGCGTGAAAACGTTGCCGAGCTAGATTCCGCCTGCTTGACGGAATTTGCGAAGTTATTCTGGCTTCACCGTCACAAATTTCTTGCCTGCGTACAAGCGGTACGCGCCGCCTTCCGCCACAAACTTCAACGGCACTGGCCGCTTCATTTTGTCGTCAAGCATAGTCGGCACCGCGAACAGATCATTCGCGCCCACGTCTTGAATCAGAAACGTGCCATCGGCTAAAAACCCGAAGCCGTATTGCCCCGGGGCCAGCGTCTTCGCGCCGATCTTCAGCTTGACCTCGGTAATGAACAATCCCTGATACTTTTCCTGCACCGCGCTGGAATAGCCCGACGTATCCACCAGCCCGGCCAGCACCAGCTTGCCGCCCGCGACGGCGAAGCCGCTGGTGTTGCGCGTCTGCACCGTCGCTGACTGGCCGCGAAAGAAGTACGTGGCTGGAGTCAGCGTCTTCACCTCGTCCGCAGTCATCACACCCGGCTTGGGCTCAGCCTTCTGCGCCACGGCGGCGATCGCCATTATGGCGATCAGTCCCGCGATCAAGAATAGCTGTCTGCGATTTGTGTTGCTCACTTTCATTTTGCTTGCCATGCTCATCCGATTCCTCTCCTTAAAAAGCGCCATAAGCGCTTCTTCTCTTCTTCTTTTCTTCAAGCCAGATTTCGCTCACGGAAATTGTACTAGCTGGCCTCGGCCCACCCCGCGATTCGGCGTGACCATCACACGGCAATCCGTGGCCAATTGCTATAGTTAAAAGTCGCTATTTAAGACGAATTTTGGAGCCACCATGCGCACTCTTACCGAATCCCGCCGCTTGCAGCAGCGTGCCGAATCCCTCATTCCCGGCGGCGTCAACTCGCCCGTCCGCGCTTTTCGCTCGGTCGGTGGAGACGCCCCGTTCCTCGTTCGCGGTGCCGGTTCCCACATCTGGGACGCTGACGGCAACGAGTACATTGACTACGTCGGATCGTGGGGCCCGCTGATTCTTGGCCACGCCTTTCCGCCCGTCATCGAAGCGATTACCCGCGCCGCGCAGCACGGCACCAGCTTCGGAGCCTCCACCCCCACCGAAGCCGATCTCGCCGAACTCGTCCGCGAAGCGTTTCCCGCCGCGGAAAGACTGCGCTTCGTCAGCTCCGGCACCGAGGCCACCATGACGGCGATTCGCCTCGCCCGCGCCTTCACCAACCGCAAATACATCATCAAGTTCGAAGGCTGTTATCACGGACACGCCGACGCGCTTCTCGTGAAAGCCGGATCAGGCGTCGCCACCCTCGGCATTCCAGGCTCAGCTGGAGTGCCCGAAGAGGTGGTGCAATTTACCCTCGCGATGCCTTACAACAACGTCGAAGCTGTCGAACAGGCCTTCGCCAAGCTCCCCGGACAAATTGCGGCCATCATTCTCGAACCAGTCGTCGGCAACATGGGGCTCGTTCCACCTGCGCCTGGCTACCTGCAAGCGCTGCGCGACATCACCGCCCGCAACGGCGCACTGCTCATCATCGACGAAGTGATGACCGGCTTCCGGCTCGCCTTTGGCGGCGCGCAAGAACTTTACGGCATTCGCCCCGACCTCACCACGCTCGGCAAAATCATCGGCGGCGGCCTGCCTGTCGGAGCCTACGGAGGCCGCGCCGATATCATGAATTTGGTGGCCCCGCTCGGGCCGATGTACCAAGCCGGAACGCTGTCGGGGAATCCGCTGGCCATGGCCGCAGGCATTGCCACCGTCGGCCACCTCAAGGCGCATCCCGAAATCTACGCCCAGCTCGAAGCCCGCAGCGCTGCGGTTGTGGACGGCGTAACCGAAGCCGCGCGCGCCGCAGGAATCCCAATCACCGCTAACCGCGTCGGCTCCATGTTCACCTGGTTCTTCTGCCCCGGCCCGGTCACCGACTGGGACTCCGCCGCCCAAGCCGACACCGCCGCGTTCGGGCGCTTCCACCGCGCCATGCTCGAGCGCGGCATCTACCTGCCGCCGTCCCAGTTTGAAGCTGCCTTCCTAAGCGCCGCCCACACCGAGGCCGACGTCGCCGAAACCATTCGCGCCGCCAAGCAGACGTTCGAAGCGACGCCAGTAGGCTATCCCACCAATCCAGCGCCAAAAGGGTGATACGAGCGTGGCCTGCCCCACTCAAGCCAAAATCAGGCTTGAATGGGCCACCTGCCGTACATGCGCCGCCTGACCATTTCCAGACTTTTCATCCATCCCTCACACCTGGCTTGACAAGTGTGCTACACTGAAGGTGCGTTTGATACTAGCGGTAGTTCGCAGTTCCTGCTCGTGCTCGACCTGCCTGTAAGACTCTGCTTCGTTCCAGCGCCATCTCAGCAACAAGGAAACTGAAACAAAATGGAAACAGGTACGGTTAAGTGGTTCAATGATGCTAAGGGTTTTGGCTTCATCAGCC
>JBBROM010000015.1:0-94455 GCA_038229415.1 Terriglobales bacterium | reverse complement strand
CTATTCGGCAATTCAGGCCGCCGGATTTCGGAGCTTGCAAGAAGGTCAGCAAGTGCAGTTCGAAGTGGTGAAGGGCCCGAAGGGCTGGCAGGCCGAGAACGTTCGCCCCGCCTAGTCTGCATCCCGCAGGAACGCAAACAACAGGGGCGGCTCGCAACCAGAGCCGCCCTTCGCTTTTGTGGTAAATCGTGCGCAAGCTGCGCTGCTTTGGGGTGCGAAAATGCCCCAGTCACTGCCGAATCCCACACTTGGCGTGGCAAGCCTTTCCGCATCCCTCCCTGACCAGTAGACTGTAAGTGCAGTCGTTGTTTGCGGCGGCGTCAGCCACCTCCTGTTGGCGTCCAACCTAAGGGTTCTCCTAGCCACTGGAGAGAGTACCGATGGCATTGCCTGTTGGAGCGATGGCTCCGGATTTTGAACTGGAAGCAGTGACGGCGACTTTTCGCCAAACCGTGCGTCTCAGCGAGTTTCTGCGACAAGGCCACGTGGTGCTGCTGTTCCATCCCGCGGATTGGACCCCCACCTGCACCGAAGAGGTCGTACACTTCAACACGCTGCGTGACGACTTCGCCGCTGCTGGGGCCAAGGTGATTGATATCAGCGTGGATTCGGTCTACAGCCACATCGCCTGGCAGGAGTTCCAGATTGGCACCGTCGAATTTCCTCTGTGCAGCGACTTTTATCCCCACGGGGCCGTCGCCGAAGCCTACGGCGTGCTGCGCCAGGATGAGCATCCTCTACGCGGCATCAGCGAACGCGCCGTGTTTGTGATTGAGCAAAGCGGCAGGATCGCATTCAGCAAGGTCTATCCGCTGGATATTGCGCCCAAGGCGGACGCGATCTTGGCTGAGGTGCAAAAGCTGACCCGACTGGCCGAAGCGGCAGGGTAAGTGCTTCGCAGACGACTCACTTCTTGCGCATCCATACGCCCCACGTAACCGGCCCAGCCTCTTCATCCGTTATCGAGAGCCCCGCCAGCTTCAGGGCCAGCTTGATCTGGCCGTGGTGGTAGCCCTCGTGCCAAACCATATGTTGAAGCAGCAGAATCGGGTGGTCGTAGTGGAGGTTCATCTCCCGGCCAGCTTCCAACCGGCCTTTGACCGCGTCGCGCACCGCTTTGGCGCTATCCTTCAGCATTTTCGCGATGCGACTGGGATCGCGCTCGTCCACCCACTCCACCTGCGGCACTTCGCCACCAAACTCGGGCGCATCCTCGGCGACGAACACCAGCCGCACATAGTGGATGTGTGTGAACATCTCCGCAACGGAGGGGCTGCCCTCCATCACCCGCGCCTCCAGTCCACCTTCCGGTATGGTTCCCAGCAATCCCAGCAGGATCGCATTGTTCCGATCCCACGAATCCAGCAGGACATCGAGTAGGCCCTGATCTTGTGTCGTTAACATCGAATCCTCCGTTCGCACACACAATAAATTTTGTCGCAGAACCTAAAAAACCGCCCAGATTCGGGCGGTTTTTTCTAAGTGCGCAAGCAGCGGCCTACTCTCCGCGCTTCAGCTGGTCAATCTGCTCATACAGATGCGTGCGATCCACCACTTCCACAAAGGGAGGGCCCTGCTTCTTGCTGCTCACCACATAAATCGTCGGAGTGTGCTCAATGCCCACGCGCTGACCCAGAGCTTTGCCATCATTCACCTGCTTGGCAAACGTCCCCTGCGGATCCACTACAAACGGCAGCGTGGTCTTGTGGTCGGCGGCGAAGCGCTCTGCAAAGCCACGCAGATTCTCTGGCGTGATCTCCGGCTGATGCTCAAAGATATATAGCCGGAACTGGTGGCCAAGCTCCTTCGACTTGTTGTCAAAATAGTGCGCCATGATGTGTGCGTTGTAAGACCAGCTGTGCATGGGCAGCGGAAAATCGTGAATCACCAGCGGAATCTTGTAAGTCTTGGCGGCCTCTTCCAGCAGCGGTGCCGCGCGGCGGCAGTCGGGACATTGCAAATCCTCAAACACCACCAGCGCCAGGGTAGAACCCTTGGGCGGCTGCAGCGGATTGGTATTTTCCGGCTCGGGGGCGGCGATGGTAACAGTCTTGACCCGGTGGCTGGTGACCTTGGCCTGGGCCGCTGCGGCAGCAGGCAGCGTTGAGACAGCGAGCGCTGCAAATAGCGCGAAGATGGCGGTCAATCGGTTCATGTCTATCGTTCCTCAACCATGCGTTACAAGCATATTCAACATTGGGTGCAAACCTGCGCCCGCTTACTTGGATGCAGCTTAAAGTATAAGGGACGCCTGCGGAACTCTCCTACCCGCGCGCGCCCGTTTTCGCCGGAATCCCCTCGCGCAGTTCCAGCACCACTGCGGTCAACGCCATCAGCACAGTAATCGAGATCACCACCAGCGACGCCACGCAGTAAATGCACCACACTTGCAGGACGTGGGCTTCAACGTGCGTCAGGTAAAGCGAAAACGCGAACCCGCCGAGCGAGGCAGCAAAGGTAAGGCGATAGCGGCGACCCGCCGCCAGCAATGCAATTGCCAGGTAGCCGAGCATCCCCAGCACCGCCACGGGCACGCCACTCAGTTCCGCATACGGACTCTGATTGACGATGCCGCAGTCCCACTTGTCGTTGATGCTGCATGGGGACGTATCCGTGCGATAGTGCTCACGCAACGCCAGGCTCGCAGCAGTCATGCCCAATATTGTGAGCACGATGATTGCGTATCTCATAGGGACCTTAGAAACCCTGAATAATAAAGAGACGTGTATTCACTTATTCCGTCATCAGCATCGCCGATTTAAGCGCCGGTTTGCCACCTTCTGCGACGGCTTCCGTCCACGTGATTAGCGTATGTTCGCCGCGCCGCACCATGTTGGGCTGGCCCAGGTTGAATCCAGAGGCGATTTCCATTTTCGCGGAGCGCAGCCCGTTGCGGCTGACCGTGCGCGCCACCACGCTGCGTCCCACCTTGCCCTTTTCCACCCAACTGACGATGGCGCCCTCCGGCGTCAGTGCGACCGAGGCGTAGCCATAGGTGACTCCACTGTCCTTGTCGCGCGGGACTTTATCCCCTGTGCCATCCACGCGAATCGGCGCGGAAAACGTCTCGCCAGCATCCGACGAAAACGCCACCTGCACACGCGGATCATCGCCCGCAGCCGTGAACCACGTCACGGCTGCGCGATCCCCATCCGCGTCCACCGCCGGGCCATTCGTCGGGCAACCGCTCAGCTTCCATCCATCGCTATGCACCGTGCGTGAGCCCGACCACTTGCCATCACGAAAGCTGTTGACTGCGATGTCACGAATGTCCCCGGCGAGGTGGTCGCGATACACCGCCAGCATTCCATGTCCGGTGCGCGCAATCGCCGTGGGGCAGCAACCGCACAGGTCATCATCCAGAATGGCAACCGCGCCCCATTGCTTGCCGTCCCACTCGCTTTCGGCGAGCCGCATCTTGTCCGTGGGCAGATCCTCCGCACCGTCAAGCCAAATGGCGGCAGCGTGGCCATTCGGCAACGCCGTGGCAGAAAAAAAGCTATGCTCAGGTTCGTCTTCGTCGTGATTCACAATCACTGGCGGGCTCCAGTTCTTGCCGCCGTCACGCGAGGCGGCGGAGTAAAGCTCCTGTGTCTCCTGCTTGCCCTGTTTCTTCATGCCCGGCCACAACGCCAGCAGGCTCCCATCACTCAGTGTGGTCACGGTAGGTGGAGTCGCGCTGTCCACCACCACCTCTGCATTCGCCGCGACCGTCATTGGCCGCGAAAAAATCATGCCGTCGCCAGTCGCATATTGCACGCGGATGGCCTTGTCCTTCGTTCCCGGCGCAGCACGTTCAAACCACGCCAGTCCAAAGCCGCTGGCTGTGGCCGAAAGCCTGGGCGCTTCCGCGCCGGCGCTCGGCGGCACAATCACTTCCATCGAAGTGAGGTCGCCGGGCTTGGCATTGTCTGTGGGTGAAGCAGGTGCTGCTGAGGTTACCGTGTTCGCCGTCGGCTTCGACGAACACGCTGCCAGTGCCAGCGTGAGAGTGCCAGCAAGGAAGATGGGCCAGCGTTCCGTAACACTTCGCGTCGTAAAATTTTTGCTGTAAAGCATTGTGTTCCTCCTTAAATTCGCGCCCCGCTTAGAACTTGAACCGGTACTTCACCTGCCCAATGATCTCGCGTCCATTGGCCAGATGCGAGCCGCCGAAGGTGTTGCTCAAGTCCACGCGATAGCGGGTGTTGGTAAGGTTGAGCGCGCTCACGCCTACACGCCACTTTTCGCCGAAGCTGCGGGTCAGGGCAATGTCGGCAGTCGTATAGCTTGGCAGGTGGCTGGGGCCGTCTCCATTAAGGAATCCCGACCCGTAATGCACGCTGCTGTCGCCGCGAACCCGCCACGGCAGGTCAAAGTTCGCGCCAATGTTGAGCGTGTCGCGCTGATCGTGATCCAGAAAGAACAAGCCTGAGTCTGGCGGGGTGAAGTCGGTGAGGCCGCCGGTGATGGCTCCGCCGCCTTCGGCGCGCTGATGCGAATACACCAGATGCAGGCTGCTGTGCCGCCACAGTTGCGGCGAGCGCAGCGTGGCCTCCCAGCCTTGCAGTCGAGCGCGGGCAATCGTGACCGGGAAAAAGATATTCGAGTTACCCAGTACATCGTGGTCAAAAAAATTGCGCGCGCCAGTGTGGAAGTACGTGCCTTCCAACGACCAGCGATGCGTTGAACTTCCGAGCGGAACTGTGGCACCCACTTCGTATTGCTCGTCGCGCTCCCCATGCAGTGGAAGAAAGTCGAATCCCTGTTGCGCCGCCAGCGCCAGAATCGGGCCGTTCACCGTAAGCAGCGGTGGAGCTTGATAGTAGCGGCCATAATATCCGTGGAAGGTGACGTTGACGCGCGGAATGCGCACCGCTGCCCCCACGCGTGGGTCAGCGGAATTTTCGCTGATTGCGCCTGAGTAGTGCGTCAAGCGGACGCCGCCGTTCAGCGTCAACCAGCTCCGCGCCTGCCACTGGTCCTCCGCGAACACTACTTCCTGATTGCCCCATTGCAGGCGGCGCGAAGCGGCGGCATCGCCTGAGCCATCATTGGAAATCACGCTGAAGAATTCATTGTCATGCTGGCCAAACACCTGCACGCCCAAACTTGCCTGATGCTTGCCGCGTGTGAAAGCGCCGCTCGCCACTCCGCCTACATACTGCGAGGCGCGATCCTGATTCGGAATCGGCACGTCATTCGCGCCGCCAGTGTAATGCGCACGATTGAAATGATAAAACGGCGACACCGTGAACACTGTGCCAGGCCCGGCCGTATGCAGCCAGCTGAAGTTGACGAACCCGTCACGCTCATCTTCCACATCGCGCACGTCCGCAGCCTGCTGATCAGGATTGTTCGGAATCTGATAATGGTCCCCACGCGACGAACTGGTCAGGCGAAACTGATCGTTCGGTGTGCGGTTGTAGATGAGCGACACAAACCCGCTCAGCCCGCCCGCCTGATCGTTCAGAATCGGTGAATCGGGCGTCTCCAGTCCCAAATCGCTGCGATAGCCCGACAGGCTTCCATACCAAGCCGATCGCTCCGAGTGGTCACCGAGGCTGATCTGGTCGTCGGTGGCGTTAAAGCTGCCAAAGCTGGTGACGAGTTCGCCTTGCCGCTGCCGCTCAAAGCCCGAGCGCGTCACCACATTGAAAACCCCATAGGTGCGGTCGCCGTATTCGGCGGAGTAACCACCGCGCTGCGCCTCCAGATAATCCACATCCTTCGGATCAAACTGCGGGCCCACATTCGACGCAATATTTGTGTTCGGTACCGGCACGCCATCCAGCAGAAAGGTCACCTGATGCCCGCCGCGCACATGCAGTTGATCGTGAACCAGCGTGGCACCCGGAACGAAGTCCGTAATCATCGCGAGACTGTTGCTCCGCTCGGCCCCCGGCGTCGCCGCGATCTCCGCTCGGCTCACCAGCGAACGCGACACCGACGACTGCGTGGTGGCAACATCTTCGGCCGCCTCCGTCACCGCGACTTGCTCGTGTTGCATGGCAAGGCGCAATGCAAAGTGGACTTCCTCCGTGCGGCCGGAGACCACGGTGAGATGCTGCTCCTCTGCTGCGAATCCCTGCTCAAACACCGTCAGCCGGTATTCGCCCAGTGGAATGGAGTCAAATCGAAACTCGCCGTTGCGATCAGTCATCGCACCCTGCTGCCAGTCAGAATTCCGAGCATGCAACACCAGGTGCGCTCCCTGCATGGGCCGGTGTTGTGGGTCGTGGATGAGTCCATGAACACTGCCGACGATGCTGGCGTAGGCGAAAACAGCGGGCAGAAAAATAGCGAATGCAAATATGGCCAAACGAACCACGACGGCGTGCGGTCGCAAGAAGAATAAAGTCATAGCACCAGCTCCAAATAGGAAAGCAAAACCAAGTCAGGCCGACCGCATCGCTACACAGCGTTCCCAAGGAAAATGCAGGAAAAGCGCGAGTGAACGACGACTCGGTTAGTGACTGCTAAGCGAAAGAGCAGGAGCTTGGAGGAGCGCGCGACTGGCGCTGAGAGTGGATGGAAGATACAAATGCCCGAGCGGCGGCTGGTGCGATGTGGTCGCCGACAAGTCTCGCAGCCAAAGCAGGTTGCGCAATCGTACTGTCGGCCCAATTCGAACGCGTCAGCAGCTTGCAGCACTGGCCGTTGCAGTCGCGAGGCGTACGAAAAGCATGCTGATCTTGTGGCTGGCCTGCTTCCGCGCCTGCCATGCTGTGGCAATGGTGCGCCTTCCGGATGCAGCAGGCGTGCGGCGGCTCGACGCTTAGTGCGGCAGCCCATGGGACACCGACACTGGCGGCGAACAGCAACAGCACCAGACTAGCGGAAAGCTTGCGAAGCATAAAAATCAAGACCTATTCGATGAGCATAGGCGGGAACGGCAAGATTGTGCAACTGACTTTTGGGCGGGGCTTGCTTTTTGTTTGCCAGAGTCCAGCGGGCTTTGGGCCGATTCAGGCCCGATTCGATTGACGCATAGGCCCTTTGCCCGCTACAATTAAGAGGTTTGCCTGTACATCCCGCCCCGTTCTGGGGAGGTGTGCGTCTCGTTCCTTTCGTTTTTCACTTTCGGCCAGTGCGCCGGGAGCGAGGGACTCGAAGCGCGAATCGAACAGCAAGCAACATTTTGGAAGTGGTGCGAACGCAGGCAGTTGAGCCCCGGCGGGCGTGGTTTTGGCGTTGAGTAGCGTCATTGTTGTCAACGTTGTCAACGAGATAGCCGGGGATGCGAATTCTTTTGGAGGCACGTGTATGTACGCGGTGATCCGCGCTGGTGGCAAGCAGTACCGGGTGGCGCCCGGAGATGTGATTGAGGTCGAGAAGGTTGAGACCGAAGACGGAGTGCAGGAAGTGGCCTGCGAAGTTCTGGCGGTTTCGGCTGGCGACGGCGTGATCTCCAAGGCGGGCGAAGATGCCCGTGTAGTCGGCGAAGTGATGGAGCATGGTCGGGCCAAGAAGATCATTGTCTTCCATTACAAGCGGAAGAAGCAGTACAAGCGTCTGCGCGGACATCGGCAGCCGTTTACCGCGCTGCGGATCACGGAGATCGCCTTCGGCGGAAACTCGGTGAAGGCTCCGGCACTGCCAGCGAAGAAGGCGAAGGCCGATGAGGCTGAAGGCACTCCGCAGGATCAGAAGACGAAGCGGCATCAGGCAGTGAAGGCGGCTCCGACGGGCCATGCGGCCAAGAAAAAAGCTAAGCGCACGGCGACGCGCGCAGCGGCCCGCGAAGCTAAGGCATAGTATCTTGCGCTGGCACGCTGGTACTGTGAGCTGGCGTTGATAGTTGCAGCGAAAAGTTTGAGCGAATTTTGACAAGGATCTGACGAGGATTTACCGATGGCACATAAAAAAGGACAAGGCACTTCCCGCAACGGACGCGATTCTAACGCGCAGCGGTTGGGCATCAAGGCATTCGGCGGGCAGTTGGTGCCGGGTGGAACCATCATCGTGCGGCAGCGTGGCACCAAGCTCAAGCCGGGCTTGAACGTGGGCCGGGGCAAGGACGACACTTTGTTTGCCAAGGTTACGGGACATCTGGTGTTCCGGGATCGCGGTCAGTTGGGCAAGTTCGTTTCAGTGACGCCCTTCGTGGAAGCTGCAGCCGCTAACTAGCACTCGGCGCTTCGCATCTCTGCTGGATTGCATCGCCAGCAGCGGTGAGCTAACAATCATTTCCGCAGCAGCCGCCTCGTCCTGCCCGGACGGGGCGTTGTTTTTTGTTGCAGTTGCCGGTCCTCAGTTGCCAGTGAACCGAGGCGACGCCTGATTCCTTGGCAACTGATCACTGGCAACTGGCAACCTCTTCCCCATGTTCATTGATCTCGCTAAAATTCGCACCAAGGCTGGTAACGGCGGCAACGGATGCATGGCATTCCGGCGGGAGAAGTTCATTGCGTTTGGCGGCCCTTCCGGCGGCGACGGCGGCAATGGCGGAGACGTGATCATGATCGCCAGCGAGCGGCATAACACGCTGGTACATTTCCGTTTCAATCCAGAGTATTCCGCGCAGCGTGGACGCCATGGCGAAGGCTCCAACAAGAAGGGCAAAGAGGGCACGGACGTCATCCTGAAGGTGCCGGTGGGCACGGTGGTGTTTGACGAAGATACCGGCGAGCAGGTGCATGACTTTACCCAACCGGATGAGAAGCTGATTATCGCCAAGGGCGGACGCGGCGGGCGCGGCAATGCGCGTTTTGCGACGTCCACGCACCAGGCACCGCGCGAGTTTGAGTTGGGACGCGAGGGCGAAGAGCGCAACCTGCGGCTGGAGCTGAAGCTGCTCGCCGATGTTGGGCTCGTCGGCTTTCCGAATGTGGGCAAGTCCACGCTGATTTCGCGCATTTCCGCGGCTAAGCCCAAGATTGCGAACTATCCGTTTACGACGCTGCAGCCGAACTTGGGGGTGGCGGTGGTAGGACAGGATCCCGACGCACGCAGCTACGTGGTCGCCGATATTCCGGGAATCATCGAAGGTGCTCATGATGGCGCGGGTCTGGGGATACAGTTTCTGCGGCACATTGAGCGCACACGGGTGTTGGCGCACCTGGTGGATGTTTCCGACTCCAGCGGTCGCGACGACATTGCCAAGGACGTCAAAGTCATCACAAACGAGCTAAAGAGCTATGGTGCGCATCTGGAGGATCGCCCGACGCTGCTGGTGGCGGCGAAGATGGATGCGGCGAATCCCGACAAGCTGAAGAAGTTGCGGGCGCTGGCCAAGCGACGCAAGTGGCCGCTGTATGAGATTTCCGCTGTAACGGGCGAGGGCATTGATGTGCTGAAGTTCGCGCTGGCCGATGCGGTAGATGAGAATCGCCAGGCTGAGAAGGACGCTGGCAAGGCGGAAGAGCCGTTTCGGCCGTAAGGCTTTAGAGGCTTCTGCGTTGCTTCCGCAGGCGCCCGTCACTCCGCAGGTACATTTCTTGGAATTTTCATCAGACTCCCACAACAATTGCTTGCCAAAACCGCATTTCGCGGCGAGACTGACGACAGGAGATTGATGACCGTAGGCGCAAATCCAATTCCGGCATGAATATTGCCCTGTTCGGCGGCACCTTCGATCCGATTCACCGCGGCCACCTCGCACTGGCCCATGCGGCGCGGGAACGCTTCCGGCTGCATACGGTTCATTTCATCCCTTCACACATTCCTCCGCACAAGCAGAAGCGTCCGCTGACGCCGTATGTGCATCGTTACGCCATGGTGTCACTTGCTGTCGCGGAAGAAAAAGTATTCGTGCCTTCGCTGCTGGAGGCACCGCCTTCCTACCTGGGCGGCGACAGTGCCAGCGACGCGCGGGTGAACTATTCGATTGATACGGTTCGGCGCGTGATGGGACGCAAGAAGCCCAGCGATAAAATTTTCTTTCTGATTGGAATTGACGCGTTCCTTGATATTGCCAAGTGGCGCGAGCCGGAAGAGCTGCTCGATTGCTGCGAATTCATTGTCGCGAGCCGTCCGGGATTCTTTCTGCGTGATGTGGCGCGGGCGCTGCCAGAGTCGTTGCGGCTGGCCGATCACGTGACCAAACCGTTTGCCAAAGAACCGGCCCGCGGGTCGCTGGTGATGCGCGGTGCCACGATTCACCTGCTGGAAAGTGTGCATCACAACGTTTCCTCCACCGCCGTGCGTGCAGCAGCGGCGCAGGGCAAGCCCCTGGGACGCTGGCTTGAACCCGCAGTGGCCCAATACATTCGCAAAACTGGACTCTATCGGTGACACCCTATAGGAGGTCTGACCTAGCGCATGGCGACGATGCATTCGACGAATCTGGCAACTCTGGCAACTCACTTAGTCCACCCAATTCCGGGCGCAACTCCAGCGGTAGTTACAATGGTAGATAGCACCGAAACGAAAGCTTACGTAACTGACTTCATGACAAAAACTAAAACTTTCCAGCAAATACTTCCGGCACTGCGCGCCTTCGACGAAAAGAAGGCGGTCGAGGCGTGCGTGTTGCAGATGGATCTTTCTACCGGCGCATTTACAGACTTCATGCTCATTGCCAGCGGGTCGAATCCACGGCAGGTGCAGGCCATTGCCGACGCTGTGGAAGCAAACCTGAAAAAGGTGGGCAACCGCGTTAATCACGTGGAAGGCTACAACCAAGCCGAGTGGATCATGCTCGACTACGTGGACTTTGTGGTCTGCGTGTTCAGTGAGCGCGCCCGCCGCTACTACGATCTGGAGCGGTTGTGGAAGTCGGCGCAGCGGATGTCGGTGGAAGAGGTGATGGCGGCGGCCAAGCCCAAGGCGAAGGCGAAGCCTGCCGTGGTGGCCAAGGTGCCCGCGAAGGCCAGTGCTATAGTTGCGACGAAGGTGGTAAAGGTGGCCAAAGCTCCGGCGAAAAAAGCTGCGGCCGTCAAAACCCCAAAGGTGAAAGCAGCCAAGCCCCGGGTTCGGAAGCCCAGCACAAGTTAGTACTGCTGGCCGATTTAAGTATGGAACTTCCCGCCGGGCGCGGGCGTAGTATCTAATGGCGAGGCCGCTCCGAGCGGCTTCGCCTCACTCTAATTTCTCCGCCCCACATCGGTCCGGTTCCGGAGAATGAGCCATCTGGACTGCGCAGTGAAAGTTCGCATCGCATGGATCGGCCGCACCAAAGATTCTGCCGTGCAGTCACTCACCGCCGAGTACCTTAAGCGCATCAAGCAATATGCCGACGTGGACGCACTTTCGTTGAACAGCGAAGAGGCGCTGCTGAAGCTGCTGCCGCGGAGCGCGACGCATCCCGCGTCCACGCTGGTGGCGCTGGATCGCACCGGTGTACAGATGTCGTCGGAAGAGCTGGCGCAGTTTATGGAGCGGCATCAGAACACCAATCCGCAGCCGCTGCTATTCGCGATTGGCCCATCGGATGGATTTAGCAGCGCCGCGTTGCAGAAGGCGTCACTGGTGCTGTCACTGGGCAAGATGACGCTGCCCCACGAGCTGGCCAGAGTGGTGCTGCTGGAACAGGTGTATCGGGGGTTTACGATACTCAAGGGGCACCCATACCATACGGGGCATTAGGGGCAAACACGTTCATCTCGGTTCGCTTCTATCCTGCCAACCCGATAAAATATGCGATTCACCCAGAATTATTTATGAGCGAGCTGCGACGTGGTCTGATTATTGTGAATACTGGCCCGGGCAAGGGCAAAACGACCGCCGCCATGGGTACGGGGTTGCGGGCCGTGGGCTGCGGCATGAAGGTGCTGATGCTGCAATTTCTTAAGGGGTCGTGGCACTACGGCGAGCTCGATGCCGTCGAATCGTTTGGCGGCAACTTCATTATCAAGCAGTTGGGGCGCGGATTTGTGAAGGTCGGCGGAGCGGAGACTGATCCGGAAGATATTCGCATGGTGGAAGAGGCGTGGGCTGAAAGCGCGGCTGCGATCCTAGGTGGCGAGTGGGATTTGGTGATTTTGGACGAGATCAATTACGCCATCAGCTACGGCATGCTCGACCCGGAAAAAGTGGCGGAGGTGCTACGCCGCCGGCCCGAGCAGGTACACGTGATCTTGACGGGGCGCAACGCGCATCCGACAATCGTGGAGTTGGCGGATACGGTCACTGAGATGCGTCAGGTAAAGCACGCTTATGAAAAGGGCGTGATGGCGCAGCGGGGAATTGAGTATTAGGGTCTCTTATGTCCTGGTTTAAGCGTGAGTCGCCCGGCATCGAGCCGGTGGATGTGTCGGTTGCCAATGGCGAAAAGAAGGTCCGCACCGAGGGCCTGTGGGTGAAGTGTGACCGTTGCCGCCAGATTCTTTGGAAGAAGGATTTGGAAGAGAATTGCAACGTCTGCACCAAGTGCGACCGCCACTTCCGCATAGACGCCCGCAGCCGTCTGGCACAGTTGCTGGATGACGGTGTGTACGAAATTGACGATGCCAACCTGAGCTCGACCGATCCACTAAAGTTTGTGGACTTGAAGAGTTACTCTTCGCGCCTGAAGCGGGCACAAGCTGATACCGGGCTGAGTGATGCTGTGATCAATGCGCGCGGTAAGCTGAATGGCCGCCCGGTGGTGATCAGCGCCATGGAGTATGGATTTATCGGCGGCAGCATGGGCTCCGTTGTTGGCGAAGTGATTACGCGCGCGGTGGAACGGGCTGCGGAGTTGCGGCATCCGCTGATTATTGTGTCTGCCTCCGGTGGGGCACGGATGATGGAAGGCGTGATCAGCCTGATGCAACTGGCGAAAATCTCCAGTGCATTGGCGCGGCTTGACGATGCCGGAGTGCCCTACATTTCTGTGCTGACCGATCCCACGACGGGCGGCATTACCGCGAGTTTCGCGATGCTGGGCGATTTGAACATCGCCGAACCGGACGCGCTGATCGGCTTCGCTGGCCCGCGCGTGATCGAGCAGACGATTAGGCAGAAGCTGCCCGAAGGCTTCCAGCGCAGTGAGTTTCTGGTGCAGCACGGGATGCTCGACGCGGTGGTGCATCGCAAGCAGATGAAGAGCTACATCGCGCGGGCTCTTGAGTTTATGGCCGCGGCGTAAGAGCAGTTTCCGGTTTCGAGTTTTCGGTTTCTGGTGATGTTTACTGAATCGAGACAGACGGCCTCTGCGCGACTTTTCCCGAAACTCGAAACCTGAAGCCCGAAACTTTCTCATGTCCTACGATTCCGCAATCTCCAGTATGTACGCGCTTGGCCACGAGCTGGCCGGCACCCCTTCTTACAAATTTGATCTTGCGCATATGCGCGTGCTGCTTACCGCGCTGGGCGAGCCGCAGTCTAAATATCCGTCGGTGCTGATTGCGGGAACGAACGGCAAGGGCTCGACTGCCGCTACGCTGGCCTCGATTTTGCGCGCGGCTGGATATCGCACCGGGCTCTACACGTCGCCGCATTTGGTGAGGTTGAATGAGCGGATTCGAGTGAATGGGCAAGCCATCGCCGATGATGCCTTTGCGGCTGCGCACGCCAAGGTGGATTCCGTCGCTGAGCAACTGGTGGCCAGCGGGGCGTTGCCGTGGCATCCCAGCTTTTTTGAGATGATGACGGCGATTGCGTTTTTGCACTTTGCCGAGTCAGCGCGTGATTCCTCACCGATTGACATTGTGGTGCTGGAAGTTGGCATGGGCGGACGGCTCGATGCCACGAATGTGATTGAACCGCTGGTAAGCATCATCGCGGATATCGCGCTTGATCATCAGCAGTGGCTCGGTGAGACGATCGGCGAAATTGCGCGTGAAAAGTGCGGGATTATTCACGAGGGCGGAGTCGTAGTCACGCTGCCGCAACTTTCCGAAGCGAATGATGTGATCGGCAGGACGATCATGGAGCGCAATGCGCGCGGTGTGAGTGCGGTGCAGTATGTGCCGCCAGTGTCGCCGAATGCGGGGCAAGTTTGGGGGAACTCTGCGGCTGCTAGCGAAGAATCTTCAGAGATTCGTTCCGACCGGACCGGTGAGGGCGCCCGTCCCCACACGAGCTATCCACTGTTATGGCAGAGTAAGGAAATTCTGGTCGAGACGCCACTGATTGGGCGACATCAGTTGCGCAATGTGGCGCTGGCGCTGGCTGCGGCGGACGAGTTGACGCATCTCGGCTTCCCGATTACACCGGCTCAGGTGGAAGAGGGAGTCCGCAGCACGCAGTGGCCCGGCCGCTTTCAGTTGGTGCGCGGAGCTACGCTTGCTGCATCGCTGTTCGTGGGCGACGAGGCAATTTTTCCAGAGCTGGCCGATGTGCCTGCCGAGCTCCGTCCGGATTTTCTGTTTGATGTGGCGCACAATCCGGCGGGAGCATGGGCGTTGCGGTCGGCGCTTTCGGAGCGTTATGAAGATCAGCCGTTCACGCTGATCTTTGGGGCGATGCGCGACAAGGCGATTCACGACATGGCCGAGGTCATCTTCCCGGTGGCGGCGCGGGTACTCGCGGTTACAGCGGACAATCCGCGCAGCGCCACCGGCGAAGAAATTCGGACTGCTTCGGGTCGGCTCGCCGACCGTGTGGAAGCGGTTCACAGCGTGAAAGACGCGCTTCGCGCCGCGATGCAGCCCTCTGGCGGGCCGGGCTTGGTGGTGGTCACCGGTTCCATTTACATTGTTGGAGAGGCGTTGCGGGCGCTACGAGTCGCGGTTTAGCTGCGGCTAGGCGCATCCGTTGCGAACCCATTTCGGACTTCGTCCTGTGCCGAGATCGAACTCCATTTCTGAGGGGGCGGAACGCGACGCGATGGATCAGCCCACCATGACCGGGAGTTCGTCCGCCTCAACTTCACAAGGCATTCCTGCGCAGAAAACTGCGATGGCTCCGAAGTATTGGGGACGGTGGCACTGGCTCAGCCGTCTGCGCTCGTACCTGATTTACAATCCGCTGATCTGGAGTTACACCATTGTTTGCGCTGTGATTTCGCTGACGCTTTCGCTGGTGGATCGCGACGGCCGCATGCAGCACTTTATGGCGCGGACGTGGGCTTGGCTGATCGTCAAGACGATTTTTTCGCCCGTTACGGTCAGCGGACTCGAGAAGATTGATACCAGCAAGGGCAATCTCTACGCGGTGAATCATTCTTCGTCGCTCGATATTCCGGTGGTGTACGCGAGCCTGCCGTTTCAATTTCGCATTCTGGCGAAGACAGAAATTTTTCGCTATCCATTTCTGGGTTGGCATCTGCGGCGCAGCGGGCAGTTAGAGATCAATCCGGACAAGCCCAGTGTCAGCAGCGTACGCATCGCGGTGAAGACGCTGAAGGACGGGATGCCGGTGGTGATCTTTCCCGAAGGCGGACGTACGGCGACGGGCGCGATCAAGCCGTTTTATGACGGTGCCTTCTTCATGGCGATCGCCGCGCAGGTGGACATTGTTCCGGTGGCGTTGGTTGGGCTGTTCGCGATGCTGCCGATGAATACCTTCCATATACAAAGCAGGCCGTTGGAGATGTTAGTCGGCGAACCCATCTCGACCAAGGGTTACTCGACTCGCGACTTACACGTAGTGGCAGCGAAGGTGAAGGCCGCGCTGGAAGACTTGTATTACTCGCGGGCTGAGACTGCGGATCCGCGAAAGTAAATGCTAAGATAACTGCACCCACCCTAATCCCGCAAGGTGCGCGGCATGAGGGTGGGGCACCAACGATTTGCATAGACTTGCAGTTACTTTGTCTGCGCTGACGGGTTACTTTTTACTTCTGTATCCTTCTTGTCCGCAACTTCACTGTGGTGCCCCACGGATTCGTGCACCATCTTGTCCGGCTCGTCGAGCCACTCGTCCATGGCGCTGGGGTCTACTTTCAATTCCACCACGGTCGCGTCGCTGGTATCGAGCGACACTATCAGCATCTCCACCTTCTCGCTGCCGGTGTTTACATAGACGAAGGCGCTTTCGCCATCGCGGCTCCAGGTACGCACCATTGGCTTCCACGCGCTGCCGAAGTGTTCTTCGATCATGCGTTGGACTTCTGGCCCAAACACCTCGCGCTGGGCATGGAAGTCTTCGAAGGTGGCGATCTTCAGCGTGTGAACGCCTTTGGGTTTGGCAAAGAACATGACTAGGCCGAGCATGGGAATGTGGGTATGGTGGACGCCGTACTGCTTTTCGATGTTGCGGACCAGGCCGTTGAAGTCATGATCGGCGGTAAAAGCTGGCACGCAGACCAGAGTTACTAAGGCCAAGAACACTATCACTCGGCGAACCGCTAAGTTACTAACTAACGTCGCAGTTGGCATGGCTACTTCCCCTTCTGCACGTGCGGCCTGCCCGTCATCTTAGGGATGCCGAACTCGCCGCCGAGGCTGGAGATCTGGTCGGGGTCAATGAGCCCGACTAAGTTGACGATCGTTAGCTCATGCGGTTCAGCGGCAATAACGACCAAGCCATTGACTTGGCCGTTTTCCATCTTCACGTAGACGTCGGCGTTGTCGCCATCCTTCTTGCTGCGGACGCCGACCATGTGCTGCCAGGTGGGCGATTGCAGCTGGCTGCGAATTTCTTCCACGTCACTGGGCGAGTACTCACCTTCCTTTTCAAACTCGTAACTGCGGACGTAGATGCCCTTGAGGTTCTGAATGATCTGCTTGGCCTCAGCGTCGTTTTCCTTGTCTTTGTCCATGAACTTGGA
The DNA here is from genome assembly GCA_038229415.1 of Terriglobales bacterium. GTDB lineage: Bacteria > Acidobacteriota > Terriglobia > Terriglobales > Acidobacteriaceae > JANXUR01. The sequence goes on along the minus strand of JBBROM010000015.1, from coordinate 77,897 downwards.
AGCCCACTTGAGCATCTGCCCGTCGAGGGTTACGTCCACAGTTTCCTTGGCTTTGGCGGCGAGTTTGTCCAGGCCGACGGGGAACTTGATGTCTTGCGCGCTAGCTGGCAGGGCCAGACTGGCAGCGGCAAGAACGGCGGCGGCAAATTGAAGTGACAGATTGCGAATCATGGTGTTTCCTCCTGCGTTGCTAACAAAATGTGGGAGTGCGAATTGAGTACTGCTGGAACGACCGCTAAAAGTTGCGCGCTAGTTTGGGCTCGCGTCATCCGACTGCAATTGGCTGACGCGCATTTCCAAGCGGTGCAGCTTGCTGCTCGTGATGCGCAGGGCCAGCAACACTTTTTCTCTGGCTACTTGTCCTTGTGCCTGCTCCTGCTGCTGGGCCCGATGCTGTATTCCCAGCGAAGTTGCGAGCAGCAGTGCCGCCGCAGCCGCAAAGCGCAGGCCTGGCATACGAATCAACTGGCCCCGTTGAGGGGCGCTGATGGCGCTCCCCTGTTCACGACGTGCGGCCTCTGCCAAGATGCGTTCCGCAAATCCAGCGGGCGGCTGCTCGCTGCGCAACGTATGGCGTAGTGCGGACTCCAGCTCGATCTCTGACATTCGCCCGGATTCGTTCGCCTTGAAAGAGTCTGGATTCATGATGGTTCCCCCGTTCCTTGCATTCTTTTCATCCCCGGCGCCGCCGTAAGGCGGGTCAGCTTCTCGCGCAGTAGTAATAAGGATCGCCGCAGATGGCTGCGGACCGTTGGCGCAGGGATGGTCAACGTCCGGGCAATCTCTTCGGCGGTCAGCTCCTGCTGGTAGTGCAGCACCACGATCATGCGCTGGGTTGCCGGGAGCGAACCCACGGCTTGCCAGAGTCGCGCCTCCAGCATGGCGTCGCGCTCTGGAATCTCTGCCGCGGGTTCTGGCGAATCTTCCAGCGGTACGGTTTGCGGCTGTTTGCGACGCACTGCGTCCAGGCAGCGATGGCTGGTGACGCGGCGCAGCCAGAACTTCGCGTGGTCTTCGCTTTCCAGCATGCCCAAGCCGCTGTGCAACTGCAGAAAGACGTCCTGCGCAAGGTCTTCGGCGGCGGCGCGATCGCGCAGAAACCGCAGAGCGATGCTGAACACCATGGCCTGATGCTGGTGCACCAGCGATGCAAAGTCCAGAGCGGCGCGACTGGCGGCTGTGGCGAACTGCATCGGTTTGGCGATTGCTGGCGTCATGTTGCGGCTCTATTCCTTAATACGGCGGCCCGGGGCTGAATGATGCAAAATCTGCGGAATTGCGGCGGCGGCGGGGCGGTGCTTGACAAGGGCTTGTCCGGCGGTTACGCTCCAGGCGCAGCTACTATGCGCGGTAGTACGGCCACTTGCGATCCCCGGCAGCCATTCGTGAACAGGACGCGAGGCTGTGGCAGGTTGGCTCACACTCATCATCCCATTATGTCGGAGGAAGTAATGACCCAGTATTCCCCCCTGCCTTCCCGGCGCGCGGCCCGATGGTTCGTCCCGGCCACGCTTGCACTGTTTACCTTTGTGGTTTTGCAGACTTCGCTCCTGGCGCAGCTTCCGACCACGAAGCTGAGCACAGACACGTTCAGCAACACCACCAGCGCCCACGCTACCGAAGTGGAACCCGCCACGTATTCGAACGGCTTGACGATCGTTACGGCCTTCCAGATTGGCCGCTTTACCGATGGCGGATCCTCCGATCTCGGCTTTTCCACGTCGAAGGACGGTGGCAGCACCTGGACGTTCGGCAATCTACCTGGTGTCACCAAGCTTGAGGGCTCGGGGACGTACGACAGGGCGAGCGATCCCTCGGTGGTATACGACGCCAAGCACAAGCTATGGCTGGTGGCGACCCTGGCGATTTCTGAAGCGGGCGGCGTACACGGAGCGGCTGTGCTGGTGAGCTCTTCGGTGGATGCCATCAAATGGAACAATCCTACGACCGTTGCGACGACAAGCTTGTTCTTTGACAAGACTTGGATTACCTGCGACAACACGGCCACCAGTCCGTTCTATGGAAATTGCTACACGGAGTGGGACCAGTTTAGTACCGGGGACACGCTCTATATGAGCACCTCGACTGACGGTGGCGCGACTTGGGGCACGGCGCTTAAGACGGCGAATTCAGCCGCCGGTAATGGCGCAGTTCCGCTGGTGCAGCCGAACGGCACGGTGATTGTGCCGACGGGCGACGCGTTCCGTACGAACGTGCTGTCGTATACCTCCACGAACGGCGGAGCCAGTTGGACCAAGACGGTGACGGTTTCTTTCATCTCTGACCATGCGGTGGCGGGTGGCATCCGCGCCCTGCCGCTGATTACGGGCGGGATTGACGCCGCGGGCAAGGTGTACGTGGTGTGGCAGGATTGCCGCTTTAGCTCCGGCTGCCTGAAGAACGATCTGGTGATGAGCACCTCGACCGATGGCGTCGCATGGAGCGCGGTGAGCCGCATCCCGATTGACCCGCAAAGCAGCGCGGTAGACCACTTTACGCCCGGACTGGCGATTGCGCCCGGCACTTCTGGTGCCACCGCGAAGCTGAACCTGACGTATTACTACTACTCTTCCACCAACTGCAAGGCAACGACCTGCAAGCTCTACGTCGGATACGCGAACTCGACAACTGGGGGAGCCACCTGGACGCGGGGCAAGCAAATTGCGGGTCCGATGACGGTAACCTGGCTGCCCAGCACCACGCAGGGCAACATGGCGGCGGACTTTATCTCGGGTGCCTACGCTGAAGGCAAGGCCCACGGCGTTTTCGCCGCAGCCAATGCGAATGTGGGCAGCGTCTACGACGAAGCGATGTACAGCACCGCCAGCGGGGTGAAGGACGATGCGGATGCTCCAGTCTTCTCTTCGAAGAACGACAAACAGGTGCGTCATCCGCACTCGGACCATGCACAGTATCCGCTGGCTAAGGACTAGCAACTGAGGGTGCTTCCGTTGTTCACCAACAAGAATGGCTACCTGCGAGGGTGGCCATTCTTATTGGACGCAGAATCGGCATGCTCACAGATCCCAACGATAACGCTTTCTATCCCGCCAGATTCTCTATCAGCGCCACCCATTCCTCGGGAAGCTCCACATGCATGGAGGCGAGATCCTGCTTCATGTGGGTCACGTCTGAAGTGCCAGTGAGTGGCAACATGCCGACGCTGCGCCCGAAGGCGAAGATGATCTGAGCGGGTGTCGCTTGCAGCCGCTTCGCCATGTCCGCGAGCAGCGGGTGCTGCACCACTTCCATGTTGGCAGTGAGCAGCGAGAACCCCTGATAGACGATGTTGCGCTCGGCGCAGAAGTGGCGCACCTCGCGATCCCAGCCGAGGCGGGCATAGCAGCGGTTCTGCACAAACTTCGGCAGCTCGAGCTGCTCGGATTCCATTTGTTGCAGGTGCGCCAGCGAAACGTTGCTCACGCCCAGTAGCCGTGTGCGACCGACGTCGCGCTCGGCAATCATCGCCTGCCACACTTCGCTGTCGCCATCCGTCCAACCGTAGTTCGACTCGGGCCCGTGGAGCACATAGCTGTCTACGTAATCGGTGCCGAGATGCTCCAGCGAACTCGCCATGGACTGCGCCACCTGTCGCGCGAGCGGAGCCTTGGGATCGTAAGGCAGGCGATGATCCTGTCCGCGCACGTAGGTGAACTTGGTCTGCAAGAACACATCCGCTCGCGTGACGACGCCGTCCGCATACGCGGCAGCCAGCGCCTCGCCGACTCCTGCTTCGTGGTAGTGCTTGCGCTGATTGGCCGTGTCAATGGCGCGGAAGCCCGCGCGGAGGGCGAGCCCCACCAGCGCGGCGGTGCGATCTTCCTTCCAGGCAGTGCCGTAGAGAAAGGCGGGGAGGGAGGCGGGATCGGGTAACGAGTGTGCGTCAGAAGACATGGGCTATTGTGGCACGGGAGGCCATAACCCAATGGGCAGCCCGACAAGTAATGATCGATCACCGTAAAATACATGGGTACCCCATGCGCACGAGCAAAGGAACGCACACTCATGTCTGACGCAATTCGTATTACGCTGCCGGATGGTTCGGTGAAAGAAATGCCTGCGGGTTCGACCGCGCTGGATGTAGCGAACTCGATCAGTCCGCGGCTGGGCAGCGCGGCGCTGGTGGCCAAGGCTGCTGAACGGTTGATTGATCTTTCGCTGCCGCTTTCGGCGGACACCGAGTTGCGCATTCTTACGGAGAAAGATCCCGAGGCGCTGGATGTGTTCCATCACTCGTCGGCGCATTTGCTGGCGGCGGCGGTGCTGGAACTTTTTCCGGAGACGAAGCTGGGCCACGGCCCGGCCACTGAAAATGGATTCTTCTACGATTTTTATCGCCCGGCAGCGTTTACGCAAGAGGATCTCGAACGGCTGGAAAAGAAGATGGCCGAGCTGGTGCAGCAGGATGTTCCTTATGCCAGCGAGCATCTGCCGCGTGAGGAGTGGCTGGCGAGATTCAAGGCTGAGGGTGACTTTATGAAGTGCCACTTCATCGAGCAGTTCACCAAGGCGGACGAGCCGATTTCGATTTATCGGACGGGCAAGTTTGTAGACTTTTGCCGCGGCCCGCATATTCCTTCGACCGGGCGCATCAAGGCGTTCAAGCTGCTGAATGTGGCCGGGGCGTATTGGCTGGGCGATGAAAAAAATCAGCAGTTGCAGCGGATTTATGGTACTTCGTTTTACAACAAGAAGGAGATGGACGCGTATTTCGTCCGGCTGGAAGAGGCGAAGAAGCGCGACCATCGCTTGCTGGGTCAGCAGCTTGATCTGTTTTCGATTCAGGAGCTGGCGGGGCCGGGGCTGATTTTTTGGCATCCCAAGGGCGGAATTATTCGCAAGACGATGGAAGACTGGATGCGCGAGGAATATTTGAAGCGCGGGTATTCGCTGGTTTATACGCCGCACGTGATGCGGCGCTCGATGTGGCAGACCAGCGGACACGAAGGCTACTACTCGCAAAATATGTTTGACGTGATGGAGCTAGACGATGCGGAATATCGCATGAAGCCGATGAACTGTCCGGGACATATTTTGATTTACGCGAATTCGTTGAAGAGCTATCGCGACTTGCCGGTGCGGTACGGCGAGTTGGGCACGGTGTATCGGTATGAGCGCAGTGGGGTGATGCACGGGTTGCTGCGGGTGCGTGGATTTACGCAGGATGATGCGCATATTTTTTGCACTCCAGCGCAGATTGAAGACGAGATTGTGGCGTGCATGGAGTTTGCGCAGGCCGTACTCGACGCCTTCGGCTTCAAGGAATATCAGGTCGAACTTTCGACGTGGGATCCGAATGACCGCAAGAGTTTTTTGGGCACGGACGAGCAGTGGGCGCTGGCAAATCATTCGCTGGAAAATGCGTTGCAACGGCTGAACATTCCGTACAAGACGATTCCGGGCGAAGCCGCGTTTTATGGGCCCAAGATTGATGTGAAGCTGGTGGATGCGATTGGCCGACTGTGGCAGCTTTCGACTGTGCAGTTCGACTTCAACCTGCCGCAGCGCTTCAATTTGGAGTACGTGGGCGAGGATGGGGCGCGGCATCAGCCGGTGATGGTGCATCGCGCGCTGTTTGGTAGCGTCGAGCGCTTCTTCGGCGTGCTCATCGAGCACTATGCCGGGGCGTTTCCGGTTTGGCTGGCGCCGGTGCAGGCGGTGATGATTCCGATTGCGGAGCGTCATGTGGAGTATGCGAACAAAGTGGCGGCGGAACTGAAAGCTGCTGGCGTGCGCGTAGAAGTAGACGCACGCAACGAAAAGATGAACGCCAAGATCCGCGAACATGCGATGCAGAAGGTGCCGTATCTGCTGGTGATGGGCGACAAGGAAGCCGATGCGGGCACGGTGAACATTCGCACGCGCGGGCACGAAAAGACGAGCGACATGGCGTCGGCGGAGTTTGTGGCGAAGATTGCGAAGGAGATCGCGGAGAGGGTTACGGAGATATAGAGAACTCTTGCAGTGGGGCTTAGCACTCACAGGTCTGTAGGGTATAAGAAGATAATGGCAACCAGAATTGAGCAAATTGATCTATGGCGAAGATCCGCATCCGAGCATCAGCGGTTGGAGTTTAAGGAGGCAAAGTTTCAGTACGACTTCGGAAGGCTGTGCCAGTATTGCGTTGCGATCGCGAATGAAGGAGGTGGTCACCTCCTTCTGGGAATCGAGGACAAGCCACCTAGGAGCGTCGTTGGCACTGACTCGTTTCGCGACACGATTGGGACGGCGGAAGCTTTATTCAATAAGGTTGGGTTTCGGATTGACATTGAAGAGATAGCACACCCCGGGGGGCGAGTTCTTGTGTTTGTCATGCCCGCTCGGCCTCGCGGAACGGCCTACCACCTTGAGGGCAAGTACCTAATGCGATCCGGTGAGGCCCTTGTTCCCATGAGCGAGGATCATCTAAGGCGGATCTTTGCTGAGGGCCAGCCTGATTGGCTTGAGGAGCACTCCGTTAGTGATCTCACTTCCTCGCAGGTCGTTGCGCTCCTGGACACTCAGGCTTTCTTCGAGTTGCTGAAAGTCCCCTATCCGACTGACGAACGTCGAGTTCTGGAACGACTCCAGGATGCGCGATTCGTCGACCACGTTGATGGTGCGTACGCTATCCGGAGACTTGGAGCCTTGCTCTTGGCAAAGCGATTGGAGGCCTTTTCAGATTTGGAACGCAAAGCCCCTCGCGTAGTAGTTTATAGTGGGACATCCAAGATGGAGACCCGTCTTGACCAGGTTGGGGCGCGAGGTTATGCGGTCGGCTTTCAGGGGTTGGTCGCCTTCATTTCGGCGCTTCTTCCACAGAACGAAGTGATTCGGGATGCTCTTCGCATCGAGATGAAACTCGTTCCCGAAGTTGTGATACGGGAACTCGTTGCGAATGCATTGATCCACCAGGATCTTGCCATGGGTGGGTCGTCTGTGATGGTCGAGGTTTATAGCAACCGAATCGAGATTTCAAACCCAGGGGAGCCAATCGTTCCGGTTGAGCGATTCATAGATGGATATCAATCCAGAAATGAAAGACTGGCGAGTTCCATGCGCCGCATGGGCATTTGCGAGGAGAAGAGCAGCGGCGTGGATCGTGTAGTTCATGAAGCGGAGACTCATCAGCTTCCCGCACCCGACTTCCGAGTGAGTCATCGGCGCACAGTTGTGACAATCTACGGTCCGAAGGACTTCGACGAAATGGACCGCGAAGACAGAATTCGTGCGACGTACCAGCACTGCGCCTTGAAGTGGGTGACGGAACAGAAAGGCATGACTAACCAGTCGCTTCGAGAGCGCTTCCGGCTTCCAGAGAGCAAGAGCGCCGTGGTTTCGCAAATGATTTCGGCGGCAATCGAGGCCAAATTTGTTGTTCTCGACGAGAAGGTAGGCGCGTCACGAAGATTTGCTCGATACTTGCCATTCTGGGCGTAAATCCATTTAAATCGCGGCATGCTTTTTTCAGCGCGCTCTTTCCAAGTCGTTGATATCATGACATTTGTTTATTTAAGCGTGTTCCCCGAGATGCTTAAATAGCGACCGGGGGGTAGCTTCTTGAGAACCTATGCCTATGGTATGATGGTAGAAAGCTTTCTACCGAGGTAGATTCATGTCGCTGAACATTAAGGATCCCGAAGCCCACGTGCTGGCGACCGCGCTCGCCAAGCAGACTGGCGAGACGCTGACTCGCGCCGTGACCGAGTCTCTCCGAGAGCGCTTGGCGCGGGTTAAGCGGGAACGAACAGCCGAGGCAAGGGCGCGCCGCATTTTGGAGATCGGCAAGCGCTACGCAGCCCAGATGCAAGGGCCGCCAATCAACCTTGAGGAGTTCCTCTACGACGACAAAGGACTTCCCAAGTGATCATTGACAGTTCGGCGTTGATCGCAATCTTGCAAGATGAACCGGAAGCTGCTGCCTTCGCCCATGCCATTAGCAGGGCAGAGTCGTGCAAGCTTTCTGGCGTCAACTATGTCGAAGCGGCGATCGTCGCAGACCGGCAAAACCACACACGCGGAGCGGATCCCTTCACCACACTTCTTCGGGAGTCCGAAATCGAAATAAGCGCGGTGAGTATCGAGCAGGCGTACGCGGCACGGCAGGCTTATATGGATTTTGGCAAGGGATACCACCCAGCGGGCTTGAATCTTGGCGACTGCTTTGCTTATGCCCTCTCGAAAGTCACCGGCGAGCCACTGCTGTTTAAGGGCAACGACTTCACGCAGACCGACATCGAATCTGCGCTTTAGCCGAAGCGCACACTGCTTACGGGTGCTACTGCACCAGCACAGTCTTTTCTTTCTCCGGCAGGCACATTACGGTTTGCAGACCGATGGCGCAGCGGTGTTCTTCGCTTTCGCGCAGAACGAACACTTCGAATTCGACGATGGTGAGGGTGCGTCCGTGTTTGACCACGCGGGCGTGGGCGGTGATTCTTTCGCCGTTGGCGGGGGCGATCAGGTTGATCTTGAATTCCACGCTGAGCACGTTGCTGCGCGGCGGAAACAGGGTGTAGGCGGCGTAGCCTCCTGCTGAGTCGGCGATGGTGGCGGTGATGCCGGCATGGAAGTAGCCATGCTGCTGGGTGAGGTTCTCGCGATAGGGGAGTTCGATGGCGACCTCGCCGGGGGCGACGTTCATCAGGCGCGCGCCGATCAGGTTCATCACCTGCTGCTTGGCGAAGCTGGTGCGGATGGTTTCGACGAAGTTCGGGTCTTGGGGTGTGTGCTTCATAAAGCTTCTGATGTCCTTTGAAGAAGATTCCGTACGCATCTCAGAAGAATCCCACCCTAACCGCCAACACCGGGCGGTGAGGGTGGGGCACCAACTCGGAGCATTTCCGGGCAACTCTACTTCACCACCGTCATCACCTCGTCCAGCGGTTTCTTGCTGATATCGGGCACGCGTGCGCCGTCCGCTGGGTAGCCCACCGGAATCAGCAGGAAGGCGCGCTCGTAGGCGGGGCGGTTCAGCACCTTGGCCAGAAAGTTCATCGGACTGGGCGTGTGCGTCAGCGTGGCGAGTCCGGCTTGGTGCAACGACGCCAGCAGCAGGCCACAGGCAATGCCGACCGACTCTTGCACATAGTAATGTTTGCGGCGAATCTCCTCGCCATTTTCGCCGACGGCAGGCGTGTAGTCCTGCCGGAAGACGACGATCAGGTAGGGCGCGACTTCGAGAAAAGGCTTGTGCTCGTCGGTGCCCAGCGGAGCGAGGGCGTCCAGCCATTCGTCGGGCGCACGGTTGGCGTAGAACTCGCGCTCCTCGTCTTCGGCGGCGGCGCGAATCTGGCGCTTCACCTCGGGGTCGCCCACAACAACGAAACGCCAGGGCTGCTGATTGGCTCCGGAAGGCGCGGTGGCGGCGGTGCGGATGGCGTTTTCGATCAGCTCAAACGGCGCTGGCTCGGGCGAAAAATCGCGCACGGTGCGGCGGCGCTGCATGGTGGCGAGGAACTCGCGCGAGCGCAGTAACTGCTCGTCTGGAGTAAGACGGTGAAAGTCGAGCGGAATGGTGCGAAAGAGTTCGGGCATAGAGTTATGAAATTCGGATGAAGAATTAAGTCGGCGCACGCTTTCGCGGCCTTCGGCCATCGCCAGTTGTACCATGAATCCCATGCCGTTTGTTAGACGTTCGCCGCTCAGTTCGCTGGCCCGGAAGGTGCAGAGGGCGCTCGCTGCCCTTTTGCCAGGGGAGGGCGCAATCGCGACTCGGCGGCTGGGGATTGCGGTTTCCGGCGGTGCGGATTCAGTTGCACTGGTACGCGCCATGATTGAGTTGCGCGACGAGATGGGATTTGCGCTCAGCGTGGTGCATGTGAATCACGGATTGCGCGGCGCAGAGTCGGATGCGGATGAATGCTTCGTCCGCGAACTGGTGCACGCCTTTGGTGTGGAGTTCTACTGCGAACGTGCCGATGTTCGCGCCACCGCGAGCGAGCATGGCAAGGGCCTCGAAGCAGCAGCGCGCGAAGTGCGCTATCGCTATTTCCGCACGCTGATTGCCAGCGCGCAAGTGGACTGCATCCTCACGGCGCACACGCTGGACGATCAGGCGGAGACGGTTCTGCTGCGCATTTTGCGGGGCACGGGGATGGCAGGCTTGCGCGGGATTCACTCTGCGCTCGATATGGCTGGCCCGGATGGTGCGCCGGTTCGTGGTGTTCTTCGGCCGATGTTAGGCGTGAGCCGTGCGGAAGTGGAAGCGTACCTGCGCGATCTGGGCCAAAGCTGGCGCGAGGATTCCAGCAATCGCGATGTAAGTTTTACCCGCAACCGGGTGCGTCATGAACTGATGCCGCTGCTAGAGGCAAAGTTCAATCCTGACGTGAAAACGCAGTTGAGCGAGCTGGCCGCGATTGCCGCTGACGAAGAAGAGTGGATCGCCCCGCAAGTGGCGGTGCGTTGGCGCAACCATGCACCGCTTGAATTACCGGTGGACGAATTACGAAGGCCGAAGGCACTGTCACGACGCATCTTGAAAGCGGTAGGGTCTGAGTTGGGTATTGCGCTGCGATTCGAGCAGGTGGAAGAGTTACTGGGGCTGGTGGATGCTGCGCCGGGGCGGGTTGTAGAACTTAGTGGCTGGCGCGTGGAGCGAACTGGGGACGCGCTACGGTTTCTGCCAGTGCCGGGTGAAATCGCACCAGATACGACGGCGTCCGCTGACTATGTGCACGCGTTGCCCCTCCCCGGCGAGATTAGGGTGCCGGAGGCTGGCTGCGGTTTTCGAGTGGAAGTTCTGGAGGACGAGGCTAGCGGGTCTAAAGGAGACGTGGGGCTTAATGGTCAGCCGAGCAGTACTCAACGGTGTCTAATTCCGTGGGAGCAGGCGCAGAAGGGGTTGACGGTTCGCAACTGGCGAGCGGGCGACCGCTTTCATGCGGCTTTTTCCAAGGGTCCGAAGAAGGTGAAGGAACTGTTGCAAGCAATGCACTTAGCGCCGGAGGCGAAGGCAAGCTGGCCGGTGATTCTGTGCGGCGAAGAGTTGGTTTGGGGCCGGGGATTTCCGCCTTCGGCGAGTTCTGTGGCGGCCGAGAAGGCTGGCAAGGTGGTTGTGATCACTGAAGTTGGCTGGGATGGGTAACAATCGAGCGCGAATCCAGAACCGTTGTCACGCTAGTAACGTACTTCCGGCAGTATCCTTCTCTGCGATCAAGCTGCGGCGAAGGGGTACAATAGTCGTTTAAGCGCTTCAAGGTCAGGCGACTGCGTTTCGCTTCGTCTCACCAGCGCTATTTGCTCCCGATTGGGCTTGAGGGGCATCTAACGTAGGGAACGGCAGGAGTTTTGTGCCCTGCCACAGGAGTGTTTGGTGAATTCCACAGCTAAAACCGTATTGTTCTGGGCGCTGATTCTGCTGTGCTGCTTTCTGCTTTGGCAGGTGGTCAGCACCTCCAGCAAAGCTCAGAAGGAGAAGGAAATTAACTTCTCTGACCTGCTGACTCAGGTGACCGCAGGCAGCGTGCAAGAAGTGACCTTGAACGGAATGGAAGTGAAGGGCAAGCTGAAGGATGGAACTCCGTTCCATACCACGGCGCCGACCAACTTCCCCGACATGTTCAAGCAGTTCCAGGACAAGGGCGTCAGCGTGATTGTGAAGGACACGCAGAACCCCGGCTGGACCTCGTACGCCATCGCGTTTTTGCCTTATCTGCTGCTGATCGGCGTTTGGATCTTCTTTATGCGGCAGATGCAGAGCGGCGGCAACAAGGCCATGAGCTTTGGGCGAAGCCGAGCACGCCTGCTCTCCATGAGCCAAAAGAAGAAGACGTTTAAGGACGTCGCTGGTATAGAAGAGGCCAAGGAAGAGCTGAAAGAGATTATCGAATTTCTGCGCGAACCGCAGAAGTTCCAGAAGTTGGGCGGACGCATCCCCAAGGGTGTGTTGCTGGTTGGACCTCCGGGAACTGGAAAGACGTTACTGGCCCGCGCCGTTGCGGGTGAGGCGAATGTGCCGTTCTTCTCGATTTCTGGCTCGGATTTTGTGGAGATGTTTGTGGGCGTCGGCGCGAGCCGCGTGCGCGATCTGTTTGAGCAGGGCAAGAAGAATGCGCCGTGCATCATCTTTATTGACGAAATTGACGCGGTCGGTCGCCATCGTGGCGCGGGCCTCGGCGGCGGACACGATGAGCGCGAGCAGACGCTCAACCAATTGCTCGTCGAAATGGACGGCTTCGAGTCCAATGAAGGCGTGATTCTGGTGGCGGCGACGAACCGTCCGGATGTGCTCGACCCGGCGCTGCTGCGGCCTGGGCGCTTCGACCGCCGCGTGGTAGTTTCGCTGCCCGATGTTCGCGGACGCGAGGAGATTCTCGCGGTGCACACCAAGAAGGTTCCCCTGAGCAGCGACGTGGATTTGGCGGTGCTGTCTCGCGGCACACCAGGTTTTTCTGGTGCTGATCTGGAAAATTTGGTAAATGAAGCGGCTCTGCTGGCGGCGCGCTTTAATCGCAAAGCCGTAGACATGATGCACCTTGAACTGGCCAAGGACAAGGTGATGATGGGGGCCGAGCGGCGATCCTTGATTTTGACCGACGAGGAGAAAAAGAATACTGCCTACCACGAGGCTGGGCACGCGCTGGTGGCGGCGAAGCTGCCGTACTCCGACCCCGTACACAAGGTCACCATTATTCCGCGGGGCATGGCGCTCGGCTTGACTATGCAGTTGCCGGAGACCGACCAGCACAGCTACGACCGCAGGTATCTGGAGACGCGCATCGCCATTCTGATGGGCGGACGACTGGCGGAAGAGATTTTTCTGCAGCAGATGAGTACCGGCGCGGGCAATGACATTGAACGCGCCACCGACTTGGCTCGCCGCATGGTGTGCGAATGGGGTATGAGCCAGTTGGGGCCGCTTTCGTTTGGCAAGAAGGAAGAGCAGATCTTCCTGGGCCGCGAGATTTCTCAGCATCGCGACTACAGCGAAGATACGGCAATTAAGATTGACAACGAAGTGCGGCGCCTGGTGGATGAAGGCTATGCCAAGGCAAAGCACATTCTGGAAGAGAGCCAGGACTTGATGCACCGCACGGCAAAGGCTCTGCTGGATCGCGAATCCATTGACGGCAATGACATTCGGCTGCTGATGGAAGGCAAGGACTTGCCGCCGCTGCCGCCGCCTCGGTCGCCCGATGGTGGTGAGCTGCAGCAGGTGCTTCGTCCGGAACCGGGACGTGCGCCAATTAAGGGCGGAGAAAGCCCGGCGACGGCGTAAGCAGTTCGAGTTTCATTTTTGAAATGAGAGGGGCAACCAATAAGGTTGCCCTTTTTCGTTTTAGCCGCCTCAAATCTCTACAACTTTTGAATCGCGACACCTTGCCGTGCTACGCTGACGCGTCCTGTATTTGGAGGCAACTCATGCGTCGTACCGCGATTATCTCTCTATTGCTCATCCTGATGAATGTCTGCGTGCTCGCGCAGGCGGACAAGAAGCCGGATACCCCTGCGGACGTGGATCTGCTATGGGGTGTGAAGGTTGCCATGCGAGACGGCGTTCACCTGAACGCGACGGTCTACAAGCCGCACGACCAGAAGGGACCGCTGCCGGTCATATTTGAGTTGACTCCGTATGTGAGTGACTCCTACCACGTGCGCGGTTACTACTTTGCCCAGCATGGCTATGTGTTTGCCATTGTGGATGTGCGTGGACGAGGGAATTCGGAGGGCAAGTTCGATCCGTTTTTTCAGGAGCCGCATGACGGCTACGACACGACCGAGTGGCTGGCCAAACAGCCGTGGTGCAATGGCAAAGTGACGATGTGGGGTGGATCGTATGCCGGTTTCGACCAATGGATGACACTGCGCGAGATGCCGCCTCATCTTGCCACCATAGTGCCTGCGGCGGCCGTGCATGCTGGTGTTGACTTCCCCTTCTTCGGAGGGGTGTTTGGCTCCTACGATATTCAGTGGCTCACTTTTACCAGCGGTGTTACTCCGAACGCTAATTTATTTGGTGAGGGCAGCTTTTGGTCGAGTAAGTTCAAGCAAATGTATACCGAATATCGTCCGTTCCACGATCTCGATAAGATTGCAGGTAACGACACGACTGCGTTTCAAAGCTGGATTGCTCATCCATCGCGTGATAGCTATTGGCAGCAGCTTGCGATCAAGCCGGAACAGTATCACGCCTTCAATTTGCCCATTCTGACGATTACGGGAAGTTACGACGGTGACCAACCCGGAGCGATGACTTACTATCGCAGCCATATGCAGTATGGCTCCGAGGAGGGCAAGGCGAAGCATTACCTGATCGTCGGCCCGTGGGACCATGCCGGGACGCGCACTCCGGCGAAAGAAGTTGGCGGGCTTACCTTTGGTGATGCCAGCATGGTTGACCTGAATAATCTGCACGTGCAGTGGTACGACTATGCCATGAAAGCTGGGCCCAAACCGGAGTTCTTGAAAAAACGGGTGGCCTACTACCTAATGGGTGCCGATGAGTGGAAGTATGCCGACAGCCTTGAGGCAATCGCCAGCTCGAAGCGAACCCTGCATCTTGACTCGAACGGCGAAGCCAACGATGTAATGCACTCTGGATCACTGAACGACGCTGCCCCCAATGCCAGCAGCAAGCCAGATCACTATACTTACGACCCGCTTGACCTGAATCCGGGGCTGAATCAGGACGAGGGCAAGGGATACCTGACCAGCCAGTTCGACGCGATGAGCCTGCGTGGTGACGGCGTGATTTATCACTCCGCGCCATTCACGCAGGCGACGGAGGTTACAGGCTGGGCGAAGCTAACGGTATGGATGGCGATGGATGTGCCTGATACCGACTTCACAGTGGACCTATCCGAAATACTGCCTGATGGTAGCGCTGTGCACCTCACCAGCGATCTGATGCGGGCTCGCTATCGCGAAGGCACAGACCACGAAAAGCTGGTGAAGCCTGGCGAGATTACACAGTATGACTTTACCGGGTTTACATTTTTTTCGCGTAAGATCGCCAAGGGTAGCCGGCTGCGTCTGATTCTTGGCTCACCGAATGATCCGGGACTGGAAAAGAACTATAACTCCGGCGGTGTAGTCGCGGATGAAACTGCCAAGGATGCGCATACGGCGCATATTGTCATTTATCATGATGCGCAGCATCCCAGTACGCTGGAAATTCCGGTGGTGAAGTAAGTATGAAAAACACACTATTCGCCATCGTACTATTTACTTCATTGGCATCCTTCGCGCAGACTCCGACGACTACCCCTAAGCGTGAACTCTATCGCATTCACCTGTTTAAGGCCGCGCCGGGCAAGTTGCCTGACTTGATTGCCACGTATCTCAATCCGCCGCCGGGCGTGCATAAGCCACTTACGTTTCGTCATGAGTCGGGCGATGATTGGGATCTACTGGTGATCTATCCGCAGGGCGAAAAAGCTGAGTTGCCCGCCGACCCGCAGTTCCCCGAGCCGATTGCCAAGTATCGCGAGCGTATTATGAGCGATTACATCTGGCACACCGATACTTACGCCTTCGGACCTCCGCTGGTCGAGGTACAGAAGGCGCTTGCCGTTACTGGAAATGCTCAAAAGGACGCCATCAGCGGCGGGCTGTATCTCGTGGAAGACTACACTGCGCTCAACGGTCACCTGCGCCCGCTGGAAAAGGTGATTGACCGCGAGATTGCTTCTGCACGCTCCACGGGCATCGTCAAGTTTGAGCACTCGCAAGGATTCGGTTGGGACTTTCTGGTAATCTTCCGTTACGCCAACTGGCAGGAGTACGCCGCCGCTGAAACTGATTCCCGGCAGGACGAGATGGCGCGCAATCAGGGCTTCGCAGACTCAGCCGCGATTGGTTTGGAGTTGCGCGAGCACATCGTGTCGCATCACGATACCTTTATCAGCCGACTGCAATAAGGACCTTACACAGAGCATAGACATTCAACTTCTTCAAATACAGACGTATGACGATTATTTGACAAGAGCATGACATCGGATGTGCCTTGTCCACGATAGTCTTCCATTGAAGAGAGGCGTGTGTATTCGCCACATCTCATCATAAAGAGAACTATCCAGGAGAAGCTAATGTTTCGCTCAAGCATCCACACTAGACACGCCTCATTTTTCCAGTCGTTTTTCTGTTTTCTTGCCGTGATCGCTGCCGTGGTGGGATGGAGCGCTGTAAGCGCGCCTGGCGCGCGGGCGCAGTCGCTTCCATCAACCCATTCCATTGGCCCGGGCAGTGTCATAGTTCACGGCAAGTTCGGCGGGCTGATCTTTGGATTCGATATAGACCCGACTGGGGGAGAAGGTATTTTGAGTGAGGCGGTTGAGCAATCCGAGGGCACCATTATTGCGGCGGTGGAAACTTTCGATCCAGCAACTGGCGAAATTCTCAAAGTTGTTGCTCAAACCGAAACTCAGGATGACTTTGTTACGCTGGGAATTGTGGGTAAGTCGGTGGGACTGATTGAGCGGGAGCACGTGATTACACCGTTTCAGGTGCAACGGACATTCTTTTCTCTCAATCCTCTAAGTGTGAATAAAATTACCGGTGTTTGGACGCCTCCCCTCGATCAGGATCACATCGTAAACGAAGTGAAACGTAGTCACGGAAGTCCAAATGCTGCGGTATATGCCATTGATGTGAGTACTAACCAACGGCCGATCGTCTTTATGTCAAATATTGCGGCAAACACATTTGGCCCGGTTTTTCCAGTAGTTGACGCCGATTTCAACTTTGAGAATGCGCCGGTTCTTGCGTACGATGGACTTAAGAACCAGGCAGTGCTGGGGCACGCGACGCTGTCACCCTTTATCGTTCCGCCCAAGATAGGTTTGGTGAACCTTACCACCGGTGCATTTACCAAGTTCACTGGCCGTGGGCTCGGAGTAATTAATGGTATCGCGGTAGACTCCGCCGATGGCATTGTGTGTACCACGACGTCGTTCGACGCGTCAGTACAGTTTTACAACTTGGCCACGAAAACCGGAATCACCGAGGTGCTGCCAGGCGCGAAACGCGACTCGCTATTTAGCGGTCAGCATATTGAGTATGACGAAGTAAACAGGTTATTCCTGGTGGCGCAACCATTCTCAAGCACTGGGTCTGGCAGCAGCATTCAGATCTACGACACCAAGGGTAATTTCGTGGAGTCAGTGAACGGACTTAACTTCTTCGGAGAGTCGAACGTCTTTCCGGTACACATGGCGCTCAATCCAGCTCAAAGGACTGGGTTTGTGGATGGGCCAGACTTGTCGGTGACAGATATACAATCGTTTTCGTATTAAAGGCTTTCAGCCCAGGGGAAGTCGTCGATCACCGATACCTCCCGCCGGTCGACATGGCCCGCAAGCAGGGCTTCCCCGAATCAGCGGCGATGGGCTGGAACTGCGGGAGTTTGGGGGTGTCGGTCTGGCTGGTCGTCGGGCCTATCCCGCTTGATTTTCTGCTGTTATGGTATTGGTTGCGGAACCCGCGAAAGATGCTGTTGCGTACCCGATCATCTGGGCGGTCTACCTGGTTTTCCACGTGGCACTGAGTGTGCTGTTGCATTACGATTCGCTAGTGCCTGCGTGGAAGCTGCATGGCTAGCGGCGGGGTACCGATGCGCGAGGTGCGGTGCGGCTTGCAATCGCCGGAAGTCCGAGCGAGAATCGGTATCATTCGTAAGGACGCATTCGCCAGTACTCCAAGTGCGCTCCGTAATTTATTCCCATGGACAGCATAGCGATACAAATCGGTTACATGGTGCTCGGCAGCCTGATAGGCCTGGGCATCCAGCTCCTCTATGAGCGCATGGTGACGCTGCGGCGCCCCTCCAGCTTTTTCGGGACGTGGAAAGCAGCATGGCAGCCACTGACAGACGAAGGCTGGTTCTGGGTGACCGAAGACATCACCTTCCAGCGCAGATGGGGCAAGGTGTTTCTGACTACCTCCAACAACTCACACGGATACAAGTGGCACGGCAAAGTGGTGAAGTGGGATGAGCGATTTGTGTCGGGCGAGTGGCTCGCGCAGGAGCCCGGTGCACATGCCTATGGAACGTTCTCGCTGACCATCGGACAGGGCGGGAAGATCATGTGCGGATATTTCTTTGGCCCGGATGTGGGAAAGTCGAAGATCGTGAGCGGGTTCGCCCTGGGCCGCACCGAGGTCGATCTTGAACATGCCAAACACCGCTTGATCGGGGCGAAGCCTGTGTTCTCGCATGAGAAGGTTGTGCGGGGGAATGGGAATTAGTTCGAGCGTGAAGTAGCCTGCACTGAGTTACATAGCCCGAAATCTTGGGGCAAGCAAACTAAGTGCTTTCGGAGCTTTGCTCCGACTGGACAGGCGAGGGTGCCCGTCCCCACACAAGCTAGGGCGTCACAACGATCTTGCGATCTGCCCCGCCTGCGATTTCGCCTATCAATGCGGCAGGAATGCCCGCATCATGCAGCGATTGCTGCAGTGTTGCGGCGTCTTCATTGCCCACGGCAATCAGGAGTCCGCCTCCCGTCTGCGGATCGAAGAGCAGAGTCTTTACCTCTTCGGACACGGGTGCCGATCCGCCCGCGTCCTCATACTCTACGACATACTCAGCGAAGTCGCGATTCGCTTTTAATCCTGCAGGGACGAACCCTGCTCGCACGCATTCGAGCGCGCCGGGTAGCAGCGGCACTTGATTTGCAAACAGCCGAGCGCCGACTTTGCTGCCCAGCACCATCTCGCGCAGGTGGCCGATGAGGCCGAATCCGGTGACGTCGGTAAGGGCGTGAATCGCGTAGGGCTGCGACGAACCATCGGCCGCAACATTGCCGCGCCGGATCACTTCCGCCGCCGTCTTATTCAGCGTAGTCATCGAGGCGACGGCCGCGTCTATCCATTCCTGCTTCGCTTCGCCGCGCTTGATAGCGGTGGCGATGACTCCGGTGCCGATGGCCTTGGTGAAGAGCAGGCGGTCGCCGGGCTGTGCGCCGCTGTTGGTGAGCACGCGGTCAGGGTGAATCGTTCCGGTGACGGCGTAGCCGAACTTTACCTCGTCGTCGCGCACGCTGTGGCCGCCGATGACGCTGCATCCAGCCTCGATCATTTTGGAAAGGCCACCCGCGAGGATGCGTTCGAGAATCGCGAGGTCGGTCTTCTCGGGGAAGCACACCATGGCCAGCGCGGTGCGGGGCTCGCCGCCCATGGCATAGACATCGCTGAGGGAATTCACGGCTGCGATTTGGCCGAAGGTGTAGGGATCGTCCACGACAGGGGTGAAGAAGTCCACCGTCTGCACCAGGGCGAGCGAGTCCGTAAGCCGGTAGACACCAGCGTCGTCCGCCGTGTCGAAGCCAACTAAAACATTCGGGTCATGTTGCCGGGCTAATTTCCCAAGCACCTGGTCCAGCGCCGCCGGACTAAGCTTGGACGCTCAACCCGCCGCCTTGGCATAGGCGGTGAGGCGGATCTTTTCGTCGCGAGGCTCGTTTGCCATGGATTGATTCTACGGTAAGAAGCTTTAACCGCAGAGAACGCTGAGGAACGCAGAGAAAAAGCGAGGGCGTTGGCGCTACTTTGTGGTCACGCTCATGGCGCGAATTTGCGGATAGCTTTGCGCCCACTCGGCGGAGATGTGATCGAAGGTGAGGCGGAAAGGTTTTGATTCACCGGGCACCAGCGGCGTCTTCTGCAAGTCTACGATGTCGTCGTAATCGGCAGTAGCCTTTAGCACGTGCAGTGGCAGCACGTCGCGCTGGCACATCTGCTGCTGGCTATCGAGGAAGGTCGCTTCCACCGTAGCCGCTGTTATGGTCAGCGTGCCGGTGTTAGTTACCGTACCGTCAATGTAAGTGACCGATGTGCCTGCGAAGTTATCGGCGGTACTCATTTTGATGTCGCTAATTTTCAGGCTGGCGGCGTAGGGATCGGGTGCCAAAGTAGGATGAGGTGAACTGCGCACAAAGTACAGCACCGTCACCAGCAACAAGAGCACAGCAACGGCAATCATTAGGCCGAGGTGCGACTTGCGTTCTTCCTTCACCGGGTTGGTGTCGAGTAACCCTGCCATAAGTTCGCTTCTACTGTATCTCTACCAGTTACTCGCCTGCTACGGTCAGCCCGTCAATGCGTAGCGTGGGCGCGGCAACGCTGCCGCGGAACTCGAGGTCGTTGGCGATCTCGGAAATGTTAAAGAACATGTTTTTCAGGTTTCCCGCCACGGTGATTTCTTCCACAGGGAAGGTCAGTTCGCCGTTACGAATCCATAGGCCGCTCACGCCGCGCGAGTAGTCGCCCGTAACGAGGTTCACTCCCTGGCCGAGAAACTCGGTGACGTACAAGCCGTCGGGAATTTCGGCGATGATCTGCTGAGGAGTTTTGACACCGGGCTGCAGAAAAAAATTGCCGACGCCGATGCCGGGCGTTCCAGCCAAGCCGCGCGAAGCGTTGCCCGTGCTGGCAAGGTTCAGCTTTTTCGCGGTGTAGGTGTTCAGCAGGTAGGACGTGAGCACGCCGCGTTCGATTACTGCTTTGCGTCGCGAGGGAATTCCTTCGCCATCGAACGGGCTGGAGCCGAAACCGCCGACGATGGTGCCATCGTCAATTACGGTGACGTTTTCAGCTGCGATCTTTTCGCCGAGCTTGCCAGCGAGGAACGATGCACCGCGATAGACGGAGTCACCGTTCACGCCTTCGTAGATGTGGCCGAGAATCGAGCTGGAAACCATGGGGTCGAACACGACGGGGACTCTTGCGGTGGGCACGCGGCGCGCACCCAGGCGGCGCACGGTGCGCTGCGCGGCGATGCGGCCCACATGCTCTGGCGATTCGAGGCCAGCGAAGCTGCGCGAGACGGCGTACCAATAGTCACGCTGCATAGCGCCGTCTTCGGTCATGGCGATGGGCACAGCTGCGACCGAGCAGGACGAGCGGCGATATTCGCCGACAAAGCCGAGCGAGTTAGCAAGAACCTTGCGTCCCGTGCCTGCGTCGAAGGAGCCACCGTCGGAGTTCTTGATGCGCGCGTCGAACTCCATCGCCGCCTTTTCGGCGCGGCGGGCGTAGTCAATGCGATCCGCACCGGGCAGAGAGTAAACGTCATCGCTGTAGAGGTCGAGATCACAGGGAACGGAGCCGAGGAGCGAGGGGTCGGGCAATCCGCTGAAAGGATCTTCCGACGTGATCTTCGCGAGGGCTAACGCGGAATCTACGAGCGTCGCAATCCCCTCGCGCGAAAAATCGCTGGTATGGGTAGAGGCAGCGCGTTGGCCGAAAAAAATGCGCACGCCGAGGGCGCGTGAGCCAGCCTCCTTCAGCGTCTCCACTTCGCCCATGCGAACGACGGTGGAGAACTCGTCACCTTCCTTGGCGACACACTCAGCGGCAGTCGCGCCGCCTTGTATGGCCATCTTGACGACGTCGGCAGCGAGTTGTTTCAGGTCGGTAGAGACTGAAGCTTCGATAGCAGTTGGCATAAGTAGATAGCTCGAACATTTTTACAAGGCGGCACAAACAAGCCGGGTTAAAAGTTACTTACTGCATCAGTGGCGGGGCTTCGCGCCTCGCAGTGCCGCCCACCGTCAGGCGATCTATCTTGACCGTCGGAATGCCCACACCTACTGGCACAGCTTGTCCATCTTTGCCACAGGTGCCAATGCCTTCGTCGAGCTTCAGGTCGTGACCTACCATGCTCACGCGAGTAAGTACATCCGGGCCGTTGCCGATCAGCGTTGCGCCCTTGACCGGAGCGGTAATCTTGCCGTCTTCAATCAAGTAAGCTTCCGACGCTGAGAACACGAACTTACCGTTGGTAATATCTACTTGTCCGCCGCCGAAGTTCACGGCGTACAGGCCATTCTTTACGGAGCGGATAATATCCTGCGGGTCGTCTTGCCCGGCTAGCATGTAAGTATTCGTCATGCGCGGCATGGGGATATGTTCATAACTCTCGCGGCGTCCGTTGCCGGTGTTGGCAATGCCCATGAGCTTGGCGGATAGCTTGTCACTTAGATAGTTCTTGAGAATGCCGTTTTCAATGAGCACCGTGTTTTGCGGCGTGTTGCCTTCGTCGTCGACATTCAGTGAGCCACGACGCCAGGGCATCGTGCCGTTATCCACGATGGTGCATTTCTCGCTGGCCACGCGTTTGCCCATCAGTCCGGCAAAGGCGGAGGTCTGTTTGCGATTAAAGTCGGCTTCCAGTCCATGGCCGACGGCTTCATGCAGTAGCACGCCCGGCCATCCCGGGCCCAGCACTACTTCCATGTCGCCGGCAGGAGCTTCACGGGCGTCGAGTTGCAGCAGTGCCTGCCGCGCTGCGTCATTGGCAAAGTGCTCGGGGCTGGCGTCGCTGCTGAAGTAGTCGAGCGCCACACGTCCGCCGCCGCCTGCGGAACCGCGCGCGGAGTTGCCGTCCGCCGTTTTGGCGATGCAGTTTACATTGAGCCGGGCCAGCGGTTGCGAATCTTCGGCGAGGGAGCCATCGGAGCCGACCACGAGGATGTTGCGCTGTTCGTCCGAAAAACTGACGCGGACTTCGACAATGCGGGGATCGTAGGCGCGTGCGGCTTTGTCGGCGCGCATCAGCAGGTCAACCTTGGCGAGAATGTCGGCGTTCACCGACGGCAGCGTCACCGGATAGAGGCTGCGCGCAGGCTTCGTTTGGAACGCCGCCGAAGTCTGCTTGGCAGGCGCGCTGGCGATGAGTGCTGCGGTACGGGCAGCGTGCAAGATACGCTTAGGCGAAAGATCGTCGGTGTAGGCGTAGCCGGTGCGTTCGCCGGAAATGACACGCACGCCGCATCCGGCGGAAATGCCTTGTGATGCCGATTTGACCAGCGACTCATCCACGCTCAGCGAGGTGGAAGAGAGGTATTCAAAATAGAGGTCGGCGTAGTCGCCACCTGCAGCAAGGGCGGCGGAGAGGTACTTTTCGAGGTCAGACTCGGTAAAGCCGTACCGGTCGAAGAAAAAGCGCGAGTTTGGGATGTTCAATGTAGTAGCCACAAAGATTGGATGCACCTCACCCGGAAAGGCGGCAGGCGGGCGCTTTTCTCCTTTGTTTTGATTATTTCATGGTCGGCGAAGTCGCGCTGGTGCGGGATGACGCGCAGTGGAACGTAAGTGGGATGTTTACTGGTCACAGACGCGAGCTGCGCAGAGGTGGCATAGTCGGCGATTATGGGCGTGGAAGTGCTGGCGCGGGATTTGCGGCTGTTTCTGGCGTCGTCGCCGGATGCGGCGGTGCTGGAGGATGGCACGCCGCTGTTCGATCTGCGTCATGCCAAGTATTCGGTATCGGAAGAACACGGGCGATGCTTGCTGCACATCTGGTCGGCGGAGCGGAACACCGTGCGGCGCGTGGTGGAGTCCGAGGTGCGCGGCAACATTCTGCGGCTGGCGGTGATGAAGATGGGGCAGTCGCGGCCCTCGCGGCTGGAAATTTGCTCGCGCAATGACCGTCGGCCTCCGCAGGCCCGGCAAACCGAGCGGCGCATCTATCGCGAACGTTTGCGGCGGGTGCTGGGCCGCGAATTCCCCGATTACACTGTCGCTGACTTGCGCATTGCGGCTGATCTGGAAAAGTCGTTTGGCCCGGTACATGCGCGCGGGCTGTTGAAGCGAGGTGCCAGCGCGTGGGCGGTGCTGGGCGTGAACGCGCTGGAGTCGCAAGGCGCGGTGGATGCGGCGCTCACGTTTGGAATTTTGTGGCTCGACTTGTGCCGCAATATGCATGCGGGCCGCGCTGTGGTGGAAGGGCTGAAGCTGATTCTGCCGCGCGGTACCACCGACCGCACTCGCGAGCGCATGGTGCATCTGCACCATGCCGCAGCAAAGTTCCAGC
Source organism: Terriglobales bacterium (assembly GCA_038229415.1). Taxonomy (GTDB): domain Bacteria; phylum Acidobacteriota; class Terriglobia; order Terriglobales; family Acidobacteriaceae; genus JANXUR01. The sequence continues at coordinate 54,160 of JBBROM010000015.1, read as the reverse complement.
TGTTCGATCTTGGCGAGCGCGATGATGCGCTGCGTGAACTCGACTGGCACGATTGTGGGAATCTGCAAACGCGGCTGCTGGCGTGTATTTCGGCAGACGCGCTGGCGGAGCGATTGGCCGATGCAATAACTGTGGTGCGGGGAATTTTGCACGAGGCGGAGGTCATTCCACTGTCTGCGATTGAGGCGGCGTTTCGCTGGCATGGACTGACGTTTGCGCGCGCACGCTGGTCGGCTGATGCGGCCAGCGACTTTCGCGGTGCGGCGGAGGTCGTCTTTGGCATGGGCGCGGAAGAGACGGTGCTGGGCGAGCACAACCGCAGCGAGTTCGTCACGCTGCTGCACAGCATTGCCGAGGTGAGGCACAGCGAGGGGCCGCGCACGCATCCCTATTTTCGCGCCGCGAGTGAGCGCTGGTTGGAGTCACTGATCGCGCGCGACGTGAGTCTGGTGGATGAGCGGCTCGATCCGCGCTATGTGTATTCGCAGGTGCCCGCGTTTGCTGCTGCCGATCGCGCCATGCTCGACGTGCTGACGATGACGCGAGAATCGCGGCTGGCGGTGGTGGAGCTGAAGGCCGATGACGACATTCACTTGCCGCTGCAAGGGCTGGACTACTGGGCCCGCGTAGCTTGGCACAATCAACGCGGCGAATTCACCCGGCTGGGCTACTTTGCTGGACGCGAACTTTCGCCACTACCGCCGCTGCTGCTGATGGCTGCGCCCGCGTTGCACGTGCATCCTGCCACTGACACGATTTTGCGTTACTTTTCGCGCAGATTGAGTGGTCGCTGCTGGGGCTGGACGAGCGCTGGCGCGACGGGGTGCGGGTGGTGTTCCGCAAGCGGGCGGGGAAGACGGCCGCGTGATGAGCGCTGTGCGCAGCAAGCAGGCAACTTAAATCGGCTGCAACGGCTCTGGCGCGGATGGTGTATCCGCAGGATGGATCGTCTCCGTTGCTTCGCCACGAAACACGCGACCGATGCCGCGTACGATGCGGCGCATCGGCAGTTCCCCCTTTTCGTTGGCGAAGAATGCTTCGCCAACGCGTGAGCCGCGATAGAACCAGCGGCGCAGCAGCGCGAGGTGTTCCATGGTTTCCAGCGCGGTGGCGGGGGGCAACGGAAGGGCCAGCGCCAGGCATGCTTCCACGCGAGCTTCCAAGGATCGTGGCTGTGGAGAATTTGCAGAACCGGGCGCAACGGCTTCCGACTCTGGCTGAATGGCAAAATGCAGCGGCCCGCGTATGCGTCCGCCGTTCACGGCAAACAGCGCCACGCGGCCTTCGTGTGACGACCGCTGCACGATCAATCCGTTGAGCTGATCAATGCGGCGAACCAGCTCGGCTGGCTGACCGGCGACGGGTTTCAGCTTTTCCATTCGTGCATGCAGCGCCGCAGCTTTTTCAAAGTCGAGATCCGCGGAAGCCGCGTCGCGTGCTGCCTCCCACTCGCGGAGCAGCGAGCGGCCACCGGAGTCGAAATACGCCTGCACCCGCGCGGTTTCCGCCGAGTAAGCTTCGTCGGTGCAGCCCTTGTAGCAGGGCGCGAGGCACATCTTCATCTCGGAATAAATGCAGCCGGGGAATGCGGGGTCGGGATCGAGTTCTTCGACACAGCGGCGCAGCAGAAAAAAATCGAGCGAGTCGTTCAAGAAAGTTTCGGCCGCATTGCGCGAGGGGAACGGCCCGTAATATCGTGAGTCGCCTCCCGGACGGCTCATGCGCGTCGTCACGGAAGCGCGCGGATACGCGTTGCCCAGATGCAGTTTGATAAGCGGCGCCGGGCGGAGTCGCAGACGGCGGGTGTATGTTTGCGAAAACTCGCGGCGTAGCAGTTGATATAGCAAAAAGCTGGCTTCAAACTCTGAGCCGGTGAGGGAAAACTCGACCGATGCGGCAAATGTACGCAGGCTCAGTTTGCGCGACTGCTCTTCCGGCTGGCCCAGCAATCGCTGCAAACGCCGCCGCAGGTTCGCGGTTTTGGAAACGTAAGGCTCGGCGCCGGGTGAATCGGCAACGGCGACAGGACGGAGCAGGAACACCGCTGGTGCAGCCGGGATTGCGGCGAAAAAGAGTGCGTCGTGCTGGGGCGCGAAGATAAGGCGCTGGTCGAGCAGGCGAGCTTCAGGAAAGCGAACGTCAGCCACGCGAAAATTGTACCGCTCCGCCAGCGGGCTGTGTTCTAGCGGAAGCTGGCGCTGCGGAATTTTTCGCGGAAGTCGGGCCCGTCGAGGCGGATGGTGCGGCACATCTCGTGCAGACGCGACAACATGCGGTCGCCGATGCGGTCGCCGAGGTTTTCCTTGCGCGCCGCAGCCCGCGCGCCAGTTTCTGCGCCCGCCAGCTTGTCATCGTAGTTGGTGGTGATGATGGTGGTGCGATTGTCGTTGTAGCGGGTGTTCAGAATCAGGCTCACCGTGTCCCACACCCACTCGGTCGGCTTCACCGCACCGAGTTCATCGAGCACTAGAATTTCGGTTTCGAACACCGGCCGAAGCACATCGAGCTCCGTCGCCTGTACCGAAGCGTTGTAGGAGTTCTGAATCTCCTTGAGCAGCTCGCGATAGTCATAGAACAGGCAGGGGATGCCCTTGTTGCGGATCAACTCCTGCATGATGCCTACGCCGAGATGCGTCTTGCCCACGCCGATCGGGCCGACCAGCAGTAGGCCAGCTTTTTCTACGGGATATTCGGCCACAAAGCTCTTGGCTGCGGCCAGTGCCCGCGCTTGCGCCGGATGCGCTCCGTCGTGATCGGTGAAAAATTCGGTGAGTTCACAGTGCTCGTAGCGCTTCGGAATTCGTGCTTGTTTCACCAGCCGCTCCCCGCGCATCTTCATCTGGCAGTCGCAGCGAGTCACGCGGCGTACGCCATCGAGCGTCACCGGCTTCCAACCGGAGTCTTGGCAGAGGGGGCAGATTTGAGCGGGAGCAGACATAAGAACAATCTAAGAATACCCTGAATATCTTCTGACGCGGGCGGGTACACGGTAACACAGGACACTTCGGCTGGCACGATGGGCCTGGTGCCCAGCGATTGACGTGCTTTCCAGCCGCCTTCTAGAATAGAGATGCGCAGATTTTACTGCACGATTTCTTGCCAGTTCGCTGATTCCTCAGGAGTTTATGCCACTTTACGAGTTCCACTGCAAGCAGTGTGGCAATCGCTTTGAACGCATCATGCAGTACTCCGACGTACAGCCCACAGTTTGCGAGAAGTGTGGCGGTGAGGTCGAGCAGTTGATCTCCGCGCCGTCGGTGCAGTTCAAGGGCTCTGGCTTTTACCAGACCGACTACAAGGTGGGGAAGCCCGGTTCCAAGCTTCCAGGCAGCAAGCCTGTCACTGCGGGCACGTCTTCGGAGAGCGGCGGCGGCTCGTCTGACTCCAAAAGTGACTCGCAGTCTTCGGGTTCGAGTTCGGGCGAAAGCTCCAAGCCATCGAGCTCCGAGAGTTCGTCAAGCTCCTCTGGCGAGTCGAAGCCCTCCACCAAGAGCGACGCCTGAGCCGCGCGCGGTGACGCCCGATGCCCCTACCCCGAGCGGCGCACCTGCGCCGCTCGATACTTCTCCCAAGGGGACGTTACGCCCCGAGCGCCCACTGCTGGTTATGGTGCTGGCGTTAGTGAGCGCCGTCAGCGGACTTTATCTGCTGGTGCTTGGCGGATTGCGCCTCACCGACTCCAACGCTATTTCGCTGATGTCGGGCTCGGCGCTGCTGGGCGAGTTGGTGTTGCGCGGGCCGCTGATCTTTTTGCTGGCAGGTGCGGTATTTCTGCTGAACGCTTTCGGCCTTTGGCGCTTGAGCAACTGGGCGCGGCTGCTTTCCATCGGGTTAGCTGCTCTTGGAGCCGCGCTGGTGCTGCCGCGTGCTGCTGCTGCGCTGGGTGGAGCCAATCCCATCGCCATAGTCGGGGCGTCGCTTGCGGTGATTCTGCGAATAGCAGTCGTCTTCTACCTAACGCAAGACTCAACCAAGCGCGCCTTTCAGCGCGGCTAATTCAGCAAGGAAGTGAAGGGGAAACCACGTTCAGGTAGGTAATACTGCTGCCCTGCCCCTTGCTGCTCGCAGCAACAACCAGCTTCCCACCAGACCCGCCAAAAGTGAAGCCGCCATAGTCCCAATCTTAGCCATGTTCAATAGGTCGTCATTGGGCAGCGCAAGATTTGCGATGAACAGCGACATGGTGAATCCGATGCCGCATACCCAGGCTGCCGCAAACGTTTGCAACCAGCGGACGCCGGCCGGAGCTGCGGCAAAACCTGCGATCACCGCCAGCCATGCGAACAGCGTAATGCCGAGCGGCTTGCCAATCAACAAGCCAAAGAATGCGCCCAGCGCGACGGGGTTTGCCGCCGCCGAAAAATCCGTGGGCAAGTGAACCCCAGCATTGGCTAGCGCGAACACGGGCATGATGAGAAAACTCACCCACGGTTGCAACTGGTGTTCAATGCGATGCAGCGGCGATTGCACTTTTTCCGCAAGATCTTCCAGGGTATAAATTGCATTGTGCGCCAGTGCAGAATGCTCCGGTGTGGCGTCAAACTCGTCGAGCACCCAACGCCCCCGCTCCACAAACTCTTCCTTGTTCAGGTCGTGCTGCACTGGAATCGTGAACGCCAGCAGCACGCCTGCAATCGTCGCGTGCACTCCGCTGCGCAGCACCGCTAGCCACACCACCACGCCCAGCGCCGCATACAGAAACGGTGTGCGCACTCCAGCCCAGTTGATCAGCATGGAGAGCAGGATTCCCAGACCGGCCAGGGCGAGGCTTGCCCAGGCGATCTCGTGCGTGTAGAAGACGGCGATCACCAGCACGGCAAAGATGTCGTCCACAATGGCGAGTGCCGCTACGAAGACTTTAAGGGCCGGAGGCACGCGGTCGCCCAGCAACGCCAGCACCCCAAGTGCAAAGGCGATGTCGGTCGCCATCGGGATGCCCCATCCGCGGACGGCATCGGTACCGCGATTGAGGGAGAAGTAAATGAGCGCGGGAACGATGGTGCCACCCAGGGCGGCGATGAACGGAAATGCGGCCTTGCGTATCGACGAGAGTTCGCCGGTCAGCACTTCGCGTTTGATCTCCAGCCCGACCAGAAAGAAGAAGATGGCCATGAGGCCGTCGTTGATCCAGTGATGGCGCGACTCGCTCAGTGAAATGTCGCCGAAAGTCAGGGTGAGCTTGGTCTCCCACAGATTGTGGTAAACCGAACCCCACGGCGAGTTAGCCCACACCAGTGCCGCCACCGTAGCCATCAGAAGCAAAATGCCGCCCGCCGCCTCACGCTTGGCAAAGCTCACGAACGGGCTAAGTAGCAGATCAATCGGCTTGGACTTGCTTGGCAACGGGGTCACCTCATCCGCCTGAGCTGCGAATTCCATGCAGTGCGGTTGGAGAACATCCTATCCCAGACCGGGCGGTCAGCCGGTCATGGGCATTGCGAACGTTCGATGAAATTTTCTGTTGGTGACAAATCGCGCCCTGATTTCGTCTTATAATTCCGGCTATGCCACACATTGAAAAAACCGCCCCTGGCGGCTTCTGCTGGGCCGAACTGGCCACGTCCGACCAGAATGCCGCAAAAACCTTTTACTCCGCTCTTTTCGGCTGGGAAGTTTTTGATTCCCCGATGGGCCCCGACGAGCTTTACACCATGTTCAGCTTAGGGGGCCGTAACACCGGGGCCGCCTACACGCTGCGGCCGGATATGAAGGCGGCAGGTGTGCCTCCGCACTGGATGCTTTATATGAATGTGGCGAGCACGGACGAGTCCACGGAAAAGATCAAGGCCGCTGGCGGCCAGGTGTTCATGGGTCCGTTCGACGTGATGACGTATGGTCGCATGTCGGCAGTAGCCGACCCGACCGGTGCGGCGTTTTGCATTTGGCAAGACCGCGAGCACACCGGGTTTGGCATCACCGGTGAACCCGGCACGTTCTGCTGGGCTGACCTGCGGACGCGCGATGTGGACGCGGCCAGCAAGTTCTATACCGATGTGTTTGGATGGGGACTGGTGAAAGACGGTCGCGCCGAGACTGGTATGCCCGCATACCTGCACATCCAGAATGGCGAAACCATGATCGGCGGCATTCCGCCCGCGGAGCATCTGCCACCCGGCGTGCCTCCGCATTGGGGACTCTACTTCTATGTAGCCGACTGCGCCGCCAGCACGGAAAAAGCTACGGCGCTGGGCGCGACGATCAAGATGGGGCCGATGAACATACCCGGCGTGGGCGATATGTGCTTACTGGCGGATCCGCAAGGCGCGTTCTTTACGCTGTTCACGCCGGAGAAGAAGTAGGGCGGCAGATTCTTATTTCGGATGCGGGATGATTGAAACGATTATGTACTCATCCCGCTGAATCAAGAAATAGAAGCGCCAACCGCGATTCACTCGCGCCTGCCAAACGTCATTTGCTTCATCGTACTTCTTGGCGTGAAGTGAGGGGTGGTTCAGTCCGCTGAGCAGAAATCCCAGCTGCTTCTGCAACGCCTTGCGCACCGGCGGAGCAAGGACTGCGTAGTCTTTGCTCGCGCGGGCTGAAAATGAAAGCTTCATGGCTTGTGCTCCTGCGACTTCGCGCGAATCAAGCCTCGTAAAGTTATCTCAAGGTGGCCTTTTAGGTCATCGAGATCATCTAAGGTGTACGCTCCAACAATTTTCAGTTCCGCGCGAGCTTCGCCCGAGAAGGCAAATGCGTAGGACTTTGCGTCTCCGACTGAGCGAATCAACTCAGCGGGTTCGCGCGTCGGCTGGGTCTCTGCCTTCGTAGGCTCCTCGCTCCGGACTCTGGCTGCCGGTGCTGGATCCAGTGATGTAACCAGAGAAACAGTCGCCCGGAAATCACGGATGACGTTGTCCAGTACGGCCGGATTGAATCCGCGCTTTAGAAGTATTGCCCGCAGCGTGTCATCGGAGGGCAGTCCTTCCGAGTACTGCTCGCAGAGTTCACGATACAGAGTTGGGCTAACGGAAGCGCGTTTGAGCGCCGCACGCCTTTCCTGTGAATCATCCGGATAGTGCAGAATTTCGTATGCAGTGTCGGAGACACGAAGTTGGCCACCGCCTGCCTCCTCGAGTAGCCCGAACTGGCGCAAGCCAGACAGAGCCCGCCCACCCGGCCCGTTTGTTGCGCTATAGCCGAGGTGGAGCACGATTACTTCTGGCGTTGTAGGAGACTTCTTGTCTTTTTCGTAGACCCGACCAATCCGCGCGATCGCTTCAGCCAAATCGAAGGCAGGATGATTCGGGCTGCGCTGCTGTTTCTTGGGAGACTGATCTTCGCTCATGCAATAAATGTATCATACATAAATAAAAATAGTCAACTACTTCGATACATATTATATCTTTCGCAGTCTCCGACTCTTTGTTCGGCCCCCCACTTCGCTTTCCATGGCGTTCGTCCTCTTCTCCAACGCTGCGATAGCCTCCGCCGAAGTCGCGTATGGCCCATGAGTCCGTCCTGCGGCGATATCAGCCAACCCTTCTGCGATTCTGCGGTCAATCAGAACCTTTGGGGTCAGCACAATCTTGCCATCCTGGATGTCGGCTTCCAGAAGGTCTCCGACAACCAGAACCAATTTTTCCCGAACTGATCGCGGGATGACCACCTGAAATTTTTCCTTAACCGCTACAAGTGCCATGGGAAATTACCCCTCTCCGACAGTATAACAGTTGGAAAGTTGTCCTGATAGAGTAGCCCCTACCGCCCCACCACCTCAAACTTCATCACCTGTTCGCGCAAATCTGCGTCGAGCTTTACGGTGTCGCCGTGGCGAACTTCTCCGTCGAGGATTTTCATCGCCAGCGGGTCTTGAATCACGCGCTGGATGGCGCGCTTCAGCGGACGCGCGCCGTAGTTCGGGTCAAAGCCTTCTTTCAGCAATAGTTCTCTCGCTTGTGGCGTTAGTTCGAGCGTGATCTCGCGATCGGCCAGCATGCGACGCAGGTCGTCGAGTCGCAGATCCACGATGTGCAGCAACTGCGCGCGGCCCAGCGGACGGAACACGATCATGTCGTCCACGCGATTCAGGAACTCGGGACGGAAGTGTTTGCGTAGTTCATCCATCACGTTATCTACTGCATCCACAAACTGCTTTTCGGTGCGCAGCGACTCAGCCTGCAAATGCTGCGCGCCCAGGTTCGACGTCATGATCAGGATCGCGTTCTTGAAGTCCACGACGCGGCCCTTGCCGTCGGTGAGGCGACCGTCGTCCATAATTTGTAGCAATACATTGAGCACATCAGGATGCGCCTTTTCGATTTCGTCGAACAGGATGACGGCATACGGACGCCGCCGCACAGCCTCGGTCAACTGTCCGCCTTCGTCGTAACCGACGTATCCGGGAGGCGCGCCGATGAGCCGCGAAACCGCGTGCTTCTCCATGTACTCGGACATATCAATGCGCACCATGGCCTGCTCGTCGTCGAATAAAAATTCAGCGAGTGCGCGGGCGAGCTCGGTTTTGCCTACGCCTGTGGGGCCGAGAAAGATGAACGAGCCGATGGGACGCTTGGGGTCGCTGAGTCCAGCGCGCGAACGGCGAATCGCATTCGCAACCTTTTCCAGCGCTGCGTCTTGCCCAATCACGCGCAAGCGCAGTCGTTCTTCCATCTTCACCAGCTTGTTGACTTCGCCTTCCAGCATTTTGTTGATGGGAATGCCCGTCCACTTACTAATGATGCGGGCGACGTCTTCGTCATCCACCTCTTCTTTCAACATGCGAGCTTTGCCGTTGGCGCGACCTTCGTGTTCTTCTGCGGCTAGCTTGGCAAGCTCGTCCTGTTTCTGCCGCAGCACGCCATAGCGAATTTCTGCGACACGCTGCAGATTACCCTTGCGCTCTTCGGACTGCTCTTCGAGCTTGAGATCTTCGATATCTTGCTTGAGCTGACTGATGTGCGCGATGCCTTCTTTTTCCTGCTTCCAGCGCGCTTTAAGGGCGTCAGCTTCTTCGCGCACTTCTGCCAGTTCCCTTTCAATTTCGCCGAGCCGCGCGCGCGAGTTCGCGTCGTCCTCTTTCTTCAACGCTTGCCGCTCGATCTCCAGATTCATCGCACGGCGTTCAAGTTGATCCACTTCCGTGGGCACGCTACCAATCTGAATCGCTAGCGACGCGGCAGCTTCATCAATCAGGTCAATCGCTTTGTCGGGCAAAAAACGGTCGGATATATAGCGATGCGACAGCGTTGCCGCAGCGATGATCGCGGAATCCTTAATGCGGACTTTGTGGTGCGTCTCATAGCGCTCTTTTAGGCCGCGCAGAATCGCGATGGTGTCTCCGACATTCGGCTCGCCCACATACACTTGCTGGAAGCGGCGTTCGAGAGCCGCGTCTTTTTCGATGTACTTGCGATATTCGTTGAGCGTGGTAGCGCCGACGGCGCGCAGTTCGCCGCGTGCCAGTGCGGGCTTCAGCATATTGCTGGCATCAATCGCACCTTCTGCCGCGCCGGCACCGACGAGCGTGTGCAGCTCGTCAATTAACAGAATGATTTGGCCTGCAGAGTCTTCAATTTCTTTCAGCACGGCCTTCAGGCGATCTTCGAACTCGCCGCGGAATTTTGCTCCGGCAAGCATCGAACCCAGGTCAAGGGAAATGACACGCTTATTTTTTAGCGAGTCCGGCACGTCGCCAGCAACGATGCGTTGCGCGAGGCCTTCCACAATGGCGGTTTTGCCGACGCCGGGTTCGCCGATCAGCACTGGATTATTTTTTGTCCGGCGCGAGAGCACCTGAATCACGCGGCGAATCTCTTCGTCGCGGCCGATCACGGGATCGAGCTTGCCGCGCCGAGCTTTCTCGGTGAGGTCTTGCGCGTAGCGTTCCAGCGCCTGAAATTTCGCTTCGGGATTCTGGTCGGTGACGCGCTGCGATCCGCGCACGGCAGAGAGCGCCTTCAGAATCGCGGCGTGGGTCGCGCCAACTTTCGCCAAAGTATCTTGCGCGGCGTCATGCTTTAGCTTGGTGATGGCCAGCAGCAGATGCTCGGTGGAAACGTACTCGTCTTTGAACTGGTCAGCTTCTTTGAACGCGCCTTCGAGCAGCTGACTCACGGCTGGAGACAGCTGTGCCTGCGTCGCGCTGGAGCCGGAGACTTTGGGCAAGCCGTCCAGAAAGTGCGCGGCATCGGCTTGCACGGCGGCGCCGTTTACGCCGATCTTTTCCAGCACCGGGGGCACGATGCCCTCGCTGTCGCCCAAGAGTGCGGCAAGAATATGTGTAGGCACTACCTCAGGATTGCCACGCTGGCTCGCCAAGTCATTGGCGCGCTGAACGGCTTCTTGCGCTTTTACTGTGAATTTGTCCCAACGGATTGCCATTTAGTCTCCGGTTGCCAGTTGCCAATCTTCAGTCTGTCTTAATGCGAACGGGAGGCAGAATTGCCTCCCGTTTCCCGCAATTTTACTCGCCGACCCTCGCCCGCAGTGGAAGCTCGCTTTACGCGCGGACAACCGGAATCGTCTTCGGTTGCGACTCCGGCTTCTTGTTTAGGGTAACGCTCAGCACGCCGTTTGCGTAGCTGGCGGTCACCTTGTCTGCCTCGACCGTCGCAGGCAGACGGAAGCTGCGCCGGAAGCTGCCATAGGTCCGCTCCATGCGGCGGAAGCTCTCGCTCTTCTGGCCGTCGGCCAGCTTGCGCTCGCCGGTCACTTCCAGGTTCGACCCCTCGAGTTGGATTTTGATGTCGGCTTCACTCACGCCCGGCACCTCCAACTGCAACACAATGTTCTGCTCGTCCTCGTAGATATCCACGGGCGGAACAAAGCTTGACGCCGGCGCTTCTTGCCCTTGCTGATGCTGCTCTTGCAACGCCTGCTGCTGCGCGGCTTGCTGCATTGCCGCATAAAATATCGGCGCGTTCATGCCGCGCCACGGACCGCAACGACCTGCCATTGATCTGTTCACGATGCTTTTCTCCTTATGCGTGTATGGTTTGGTTGGTTAACCGGGGTCGTGCCCACAATTAACCTCCAAACCTTGGATGTGTCTACATCACATAAAGAAGCATAAAACATGAGTGTATTGTTGTCAAGTATTGAGGTTAAAATTTTTACCCATTTATTTTCAATGGTTTGAAGCGAATTAACCTGCGCGAATCATCCAATTTATTCCCAGCGCAGAAGACTTCTACTCCAGCACTTCGCAGATGAAGCACTTGAGATAGGCTGTCTCCGGCACGCCGAGCAGGACGGGATGGTCTTTGGCAGCGCCTCGTTTTTCCACGATGCGCACCCGGCGATGGGCGTCGGAGGCAGCGGTGGAGAGCATAGCCTGGAATTCGCTCTCGCTCAGGTGGAATGAGCAGGAGCAGGTGACCAGCACGCCGCCCGGTCGCAGCATCTTGAGCGCGCGCAGATTGAGCTCCTTGTAGCCACGAATCGCTGTCTCCAGCGTTTTCTTCGACTTGGCAAAGGCGGGCGGGTCGAGGATGATGGTGTCGTATTCGCGTCCGGCGGTGGAATATTCGCTGACCAGGTCGAAGACGTTGGCCTCGATCCACTCCACGGCGGGCATGGTTTCGCCCTTTTTCTTGCGATTGAGCTTCTCGTTCTCCTCGGCTACTTCGAGTGCGGGGCGCGAGCTATCCACCGCTGTTACCTGTTCGCAGACGCGGGCCAGGTGCAGGGCAAACCCGCCTTGATAGGTGCATAAATCCAGAGCTGATCCATGGGCATAGCGAGCGGCGGCCGCGTAGTTTTCACGCTGGTCGAGAAATGCGCCGGTCTTTTGTCCGCCAGTGGCCCGGAAGTGAAAGCGCACGCCAGTTCCAGTCGAATCGAGACTGCGATTGACGGTAAACACGGCGTCTGTCGCGGTTCCGGCCAGCAGCGCTGATTCGCGAGGGGGTAGTTCCTCGAGCTGGCGAATGTGCGCGTCCTCGCGTTCGAACACCGAAACTTCGCTACCGCCCGCTTCCACTTCCTCGCCGAGTTCCGCCAGCAGAGCGGCGAGAACCACCGCACGAATCTCTTCGCGATCCATGGCCTGGGTCAGGTACTGCACAGTCAATATGTTGTTAAAACGATCCGCGATGATGCCGGGCAAGCCGTCCGCTTCGCTGAAGATCAAGCGATAGGCGTCGCTGTCGGTGACGGTGCGCCGGCGATAGGCGCAGGCAGCAGCAACGCGGCGGCGAATCAGCTTCAGCAGTGCCCCATCCGATGCAGGTTCCGACGGTGCGAGTGTGTTGGGGCCTGCGGCAGGGGTGAGCATTCGCAACATGATTTGCGAACTGCTGGAATATAGCGCGATGCCCAGAGGTTTGCCACGGCCATCGCAAACCTGGACCAGGCTACCCGCTTCCACGCCGTCGGCCGCCATCACGTCCGACTGATAGACCCATACATGGCCAGCGCGAAGGTGTTCGACGGCACGGGCGGCGATGCGCACCTGCGATATGCCGACAGACGCGGCCTCGTACATATAGCGTGGCTCGACTGGGGTGTGGTCTAGAGCTTCGGCAGCAGGGGCCATGGGTGCAACTATGAGTTCATAAGAGGGTGAATCGGACAGCATATCGGAGGTGGGAACATCAGGAGTCTTACGTTTTGCCATATTACAATCTTACGCGTTGGGCGCGACCCAGTGAGCACCCTCGCTGAATCGGGCTTCCAAGCTGGGTTCCCTGAAATGATGTGGAACACGGCCCAGGCAAGAGTCGTATCTCTTACTGTTGCACCTTTGGAGGATTTCCATGTTTCGAACCAGATCGTTCTGCGCCTTGGCCGTGCTTACTTTCTGCGCCGTTGCGGCAGGACAGGCGCAACATTCGCAAACGCTCGAAGAGCGCGGCAAGGATAGCTTTGAGGCCGACTTCCCTTCCGGCGGCACCCTTAGGATGGACATTCGCTCTTCAGGCGTGACTATCGAAGGTACAGCGGACAACAAGATTCACGTCTGGCTCAAGCCCCGGCGAGCGGGTGATGTGGGCGACGCGCGCATCCGGTTCAAGAGCAGTGGCAATCAGGGGGATCTACGTATCACCGGCGGGCCAGACAACAACTTCAGGATTGAGATCCAGATTCCGCAGAACACGAACCTTGAGTTCCAGATGTTCGCGGGGCAACTCGATCTGTTTGGCGTGAGTGGAAACAAGGACGTGGACGTAAGAGCCGGGCAAGTCAATATCCGCATGGGTCGACCGGATGAGTATGCGCGAGTCGAGGCGTCGGTACTGTCGGGTGAGGTGCAGGCCCGTCCCTACAATGTGGTGAAGGGCGGCCTGTTCCGCACCTTCAAGAAGCTGGGGCCGGGAAGGTCGAACCTCTACGCACATGTGGGCGCGGGGCAGATCACGCTGGAATAAGTCTTCGTGAACCTGCCCCCGTGGGGAGTTGCTAATTCGGCAACAGCCCGTACACGTCCACTTCCGTTCGCGTGCCTACATATACTTTACCGTTCGCCACCGTTGGCACGGTGAACTTCACCGCCGCGCCAGCCGTGTCGCGATTCCCTGCTGCCTGACTGCTGTTCCAAAGTTCCGTTGCCACGTTGGTGGCGTCGTAGGCGTGCAGCACTGCAGGTCCGCTGCCCAAATCGCTGGGTACGCCATAGGCGCTGACTTCCAGTCCCCAGAGGATTCCGTTGGAGTCACCCGAGGAGGAAATGGCCGGAACCGGGCCGGGGAACTCGAAGGTCTCCGAGGTTTGCGATACTGCCGCCGAGCTGAGCAGACTTTGGACGGGGTCAAACGAGTAGAGTTGCAGCGGCATTCCGCTGGAGGCGTAATAGAGGTGGTTCTGCCAGAAGGCCGGCGTGCCAAAGTCTTCTCCGCCGACGAAGATGCTTTGCACCGCGTTGGTGTCGGTGCTGCATCCCGAGCAGAACAAGCCCATGTTGTCGCGATTCAGCAGATAGATGCGGCCTTCTTTGCCGCCGGAAATCAGCAAGTGCGTCAGCCCGGAGGTTTCATCGGGTAGCAGAAGCAGCCCGCTGGAACTCACGTCCTGATCGGCATTGTTCAGGTCGTTCTGATTGAACGGCGTGAACGAATCCATGACTGCAAGCGATGGAGTGAGATGAAGCACTGAATCGCCCAAATCCATGTTGGGGGCGCTGCCAGCGTTGGCGTCAAAGGTGCCGTTACCAGTTGTCAGGAAGAGATTGCCCGCGTTGTCCGCCGCCGGAGCGCCGCCAGCCATCCATACGCCAGAGCGCTTGCCATCGGGGGAGGTGTTGAAGGTGGCCTGCTGCGTCAGCGTTGCCGCGTCATACGCTATCACCCAGCCGTGGTAGGGATCCTTATCCTCATGCGAGGCCCACGAAATGTAGACCATGCCGTTGACGAGCGCGAGGCCGGCACGCTGGTGCTGGTTCTGCGTGGAGAAGTTGAGCACGCCTCCGCTGGAGCCGTCCCCACTGCCTGCAACACTGGCGGAGATCGCCACCGGGCCGCTGAACTTCTCGTTACCGGTGAAGAGATCAATCGCGTGCAGCCGCTGATGAAACGCCTTGGCCGTATCTTTTGACTTTGTGACCAAGTACAACGTGCCAGTCGCTGAGTCAATGACCGGCGTGCCCGTCACGCAGACTTCTGGCTGAACGTCCTGATAGCCGAAGCCGACATCGAAGGTGCCGACGGGCAACTCACCCGCAGTGGCGCCGTGTGCGGTGTCCAACAGATTGGCTTGCCAAAGCTGGTTGCAAGGGTTGGCGTCGGCGTCAAAGGCGTAGAGGCTGCCATGTTGAGTAGCCACAAATAGCACATTATGCTGGCCACCTCCGATGGTAAGTCCGGGCACCCACAGCGGCTGGGCGTAGACCACGCCATCCGCTGTACAACTGAACAGCTTGCCGAACGAGCTTTGAGCAACACTGGTACTGGTGAGCGCATACTCCTGTGCATTCACTCCATCACGAGCTACATTGCTGTGGTAGGTGAACACACCAGGCAGATCGGTTACCGCAACGCTCGCCGTGGCCGATTTGGTGACATCCGCCGTGCTGATCGCTGTGATCGTGTGCGTGCCCCCAGCGGCAGGGGGTGTGTAGGTGCCGTCGCTGGCGATAGTCCCCGAGCTGGCGTCGCCGCCCGCTGTACCATCCACGCTCCAAGTCACGTTCTGGTTAGGATCGCCGGTAATGATTGCGGTAAACGTCTGCGTCTGCCATGAAGCTGCAACTGCTGCGAGAGACGGATGTACCATTACCGTCACCGCGCCCAGAATGCCAGTGCCGTTCAAGGTCACAGTTTGGGGGCCAGCGGCAGCATTGTCTGAGATGGTCAGCACCCCGGAATCAGCGCCATCCAGCGTCGGGTTGAAGGTCACGGCGAGTTGGCAACTTGCGCCCGCATTCAGCGTGGCACCGCAGGTGCTCGTCTCCGAGAAAGACGCCAAAGCGCCGGTGACCGCGATTCCGGTGATGGACAAAGTGCCCGTCCCGGTATTGGTGAGGGTGACGGTCTGAGCTGTGCTGGCGGTGCCAATGATCTGCGACGCGAACGTCAAAGAGCCGGGAGTCGCGGTCGCGGTGAAGGTGGGGTCAACAGCGGTTCCGCTCAGTCCCACCGTCTGGGAACCCGCCGTTGCGTTGTCGGAGATGGTGAGACTACCAGTAGAAGCACCCGATGCAGTGGGGGTGAAGGTGACCTGAACCTGACAACTTGCCGTTACCCCTAAAGTGGATCCGCAGTTGTTGGTTTCTGCGAAGGGGCCTGTGACCGCAATGCCGGTGATGGTAAGCGTGCCAGTCCCCGTGTTGGTCAATGTGACGGCCTGCGACGCGCTGGTGGAGCCGGTCAACTGCGTGGCAAACGCCAGCGTAGCCGGGCTTGCCGAAGCGACGTAGGTGAGCGGCACTGGTGGTGCAGTGTAGGTGCCGCCACAGGCACTCAAGGCGGCGATAAAGGCCAAAGTTGCCGCAAATAATGCGGAGAATAACGTTTTGCTAGGGGTTACACGATAAAAGATCATGGCGAAGCCATTATGCCGGAAAGTAAGGCTACGCCACAACCCAGAAAATGAAGAGGAGACCTTCTAACTATTTGCCCTGTGCCGCAGCTAGGTCGCTGCGCAGATCCATCATGTACGAGGTCGGTAGTTCATTGCCCCACGATTCGAGCAGTTCTTCCGCAAACGCTACATGCAGGCGGATGCCGACATTCAGATCGTCAGGGCAAGCCGTCTTAAAGTCGCCTTCGCGGCGCTCGGTGGAGCCCATCTTGCGTCCGGTGGCGGCGTCATAGACGCGGCGGCGGGTGTTGGAGCTGTCACTGAACAGTGCGACGAAAATCTCTTCTTCGGTATCAGGCAGAATGCGATATACCCAGGTGCGATCACTCTGCGCCTTGGACCGCTTTTTCTGCTTCGCTGCCGCAGCCGCTTTCAATTGTTCAAGGGGAGTGTCGTTGGCAGGATCGTAATAGATGATGCGCTGGCAGGAATCGCAGGCCATCATGTGCTGGTGCGTCTTTACTTCTGCGAACACCTGCGGTCGCAGCCTGACGCGGCAGGCTGTGCATTGGCCGTCGCGTATAGCAGCGAGGCCCGAACCGCGGAACTTCATCACTCGTTCGTATCGGGTGAGCCACTCTTCGGAAACTTTGGCGCGCAGCTTGCTACGTTTGGCCTGCTCGGAGGCGAGCAGGGTTGCGTCTTTGGCACTGGTAGCTTCGGCTGCCTGCTTTTCTTTTGCAACCGCGGCGGTTTCTGCGGCGAGTTCTGCTTCCACAGCTTTGAGCGCTTCGTTCTTGGGCTCGGTGCCCACCATCATTTCGAGGGTTTTCTCTTCGCAGCCTGCGATTTCCTTCTCCGCATGCTCAATCTCGCTCATCAACGCCTTGTATTGCTCGTTGTTCTTTACGGCGAGGCT
Source organism: Terriglobales bacterium (assembly GCA_038229415.1). GTDB lineage: Bacteria > Acidobacteriota > Terriglobia > Terriglobales > Acidobacteriaceae > JANXUR01. Next base: position 37,344 of record JBBROM010000015.1, on the reverse strand, counting down.
CTGGTCACGATATTTGGAGATCTTGGCGCGGGCATCCTGAATCTGTTGGTCGTACTTGCGGCGGGCAGCGTCGTCCGCTGCAATGGCCTCGCGCGCAGCTTCCACGCGAGCCTTGGTTCCGGCCAGTTTTTGTTCGATCGCCGCCACGCGTTTGGGCAACGCGGCAACTTCAGCGTTCAGGCGGGCGACTTCCTGATCGGCTTTTTGCAGCTGGAGAAGGTTCTGGACGTCATCAAGCATGGTTAGGATAGGATTTTAGTTTAGCACGTGCAGCGCCATATGGCTTGTCGCGTATAGCCCGGATCGCTGTAAACTGCTGTTTCGCCTCTACGTTACCGTCACCGGAGACCCAGTTCTTATGTCATCTACCACCCGCCACTTGTTCGCCGCAATGCTTGTTCTGTTTACCACCGTCGCCTTTTCACAAACCAAGCCGCTGACGATTGAAGGCATCTACGCTCCGGGTGGCCTCACGGGCCGCGCTCCAGAGACGTTTCGCTGGAGTCCCGACGGCAGCAAGCTCACTTTTGTGCAGCGCGACGACTCCGGGGAGCACGGCCAGCTGATGTATATGGAACTCGCCACCGGCAAGGTGGATACGCTGCTCAACGAAACCAAGCTGGCGACGCTGGCTCCGCCCACAAGCCATCTGAAGGATGACCGCGAACGCGAGCGGGTGAGCCGGTATTCGGTCGCGTCCTACTCGTGGGCTCCTGATAGCAAACATCTGCTGTTCAGCGCCAGCGGGCAGCTTTGGTACTTCACCCTGGAGAGCGGCACCGGCGTGCAGGTGACCCAGAGTGGCGACAGCAGCGACGACCCTAAATTTTCACCGAATGGAAAGCGCGTTGCATTCGTCCGCAAGCACCAGCTTTATGTAATGGATGCTGACGGTTCCAGCCCCCACGCCATCTCGGACGAGGCGAATAAAGACCTAATCAAGGGTTGCGACAAAACTTGCAACTCCTGTGAAGACGGCATCCTGAACGGTGAGGTGGACTGGGTTTACGCCGAAGAGTTGAGTGTACGCAGCAATTACTTCTGGTCGCCAGACAGCCATGAAATCGCCTTTCTGCAAACGGACGAGCGCAAGGTTCCGACCTATCCGATTACTGATTTCTCCGGTCAGCATCCATCGGTGGATCGCGAGGTCTATCCCAAGGCTGGCGACCCCAACCCGGTGGTGCGAATCGGCGTGGTTGGGCAGGGTGGTGGCCGGGTGCGTTGGGTGCAGATCGGTAATAATCCCGAATATATTCCGCGCTTTGGCTGGGTGAAGCCGGGAATGCTGTGGGCCGAGACGCTCGACCGCAAACAGCAAAAGATGGAGCTGTATTTTGTGGACGTGAACAGCGGCAAGTCGCACTTGATGCTGACCGAAAGCAGCGACGCCTGGGTGGAGGTCAACAGCAACTTCAGCGTGCTCAAATCCGGCGACAGTTTTTTGTGGACCAGTTGGCGTGATGGTTTTACCCACATATACCGCTATAGCTTTGACAAGGGTGACCCGCTTTCCGCGGACGCCAAGATGGAAAAGCAGCTGACCAGCGGCGACTGGGAAGTGCTGGGCGTCGAAGAAGTGGACGAAGACTCAGGGACGGTGTATTTCTCAGCTAACCCCGGCGACCCGCGCCAGGCGAATCTTTATGCTGTAAAGCTCGATGGGTCGGGCTTTCGGAAAGTGCTAAACGGAGATGGCACGCATCACGCGAACGTCGCGTCTGGCGCCAAGTTCGTACTCGACACTTACTCGACACAGTTGACGCCGCCGGTGATCGGGCTATGCAAGCCCGATTCCACCTGCAACAAGTTGTGGGAAGCTCACAGCGTGGACGACTACAGGCTGGTGCCCGCCAAGCCGCTGGAATTCAAGGCCGACGACGGCACCAAACTCTACGGGTCCCTTCTGCTGCCTTCCGATGCTCCGAGCGCCAGGAAAATTCCTATAGTTGTGTTTATCTACGGTGGCCCCGCGGGCCAAACTGTTGCCGATTCCTGGGGAGGCGACCGCGCGCTGTTCCACCAGATGCTGGCGAAGAAGGGCTACGCCATCTTTACCGTGGACAATCGCGGCACGCCCAATCGGGGTAAGAAATTCATGTCTGCGATACGCCTACAGTCTGGTGGGGTCGAACTGCGGGACCAGCTCGCAGCACTCGATCAACTACTGCCCCAGTTTCCGCAGCTCGACCCCAAACGTATCGCCATTTGGGGATGGTCCAACGGCGGTTCAATGACGCTCTATGCACTGACGCACAGCGATCGCTTCCTTGGCGGTGTAGCAGTCGCCCCGGTCACCGACTGGCACCTTTACGACTCCGTTTACACCGAGCGCTACATGGGCCTTGTGAGCGACAACGCTGCCAATTACAACGACAGCATCGTGGCCAGCGCGGGCAATCTGCATGGCGACCTGTTGCTGGTGCATGGCTTGAGTGACGATAACGTGCATCCGCAGAACTCGATCCAGATGGTGGACGCGTTCATCAAGAATGGCAAGCAGTTCAAGCTCATGGTGTATCCCGGCAAGACGCACGGCATTGCTGGCAAAGAGGCTCGGACGCACCTGTTTCATGCCATTGAGGATCAGTTTGAGTTGGTGCTAAAGGAGAAGTAACTAGCATGTTGCACCGTCTAACCCTTGGCGACTTTGAACTAACCACTATCTCCGACGGCACTTACTATCTCGACGGCGGAGCTTTCTTCGGCGTCGTACCTAAGACACTGTGGGAGAAGAAATCCCCAGCGGATGAGAAGAACCGCGTCCACGTAGGGCTGAACTCGCTGGTGATTCGCACTGGTGAGAAGACGGTGTTGGTGGAAACCGGCATTGGCAACAAGCTGCCTGAGCGGGTGGCGCGACACTTTGAGCCGCAGTGCAAGTTGCTGGATAATCTAGCCGTGGCCGGCATTTCGCCGGACGAAGTGGACGTTGTCATCAACACCCACCTGCACTTTGACCACTGCGGCTGGAACACGATTCGCGACGCCTCGGGCAGCATCAAGGCGACCTTTCCGCGCGCCACTTACTATGCGCAGAAGGGCGAGTGGGAACACGGCTGCCTACAACTGGAGCGCGACGCGGTGAGTTACATCAGCGATAACTACGATCCGCTGATTCGCAGCGGGCAGATGCAGTTACTCAGTACGCCCGCGTTCGCGACGCACGAGATACTGCCCGGCATCAGCATTCGCGTGTTGCCCGGACACACCCGCCACATGCAGGCGGTGATAATCGAGAGTCAGGGCAAGCGCGCCTGCTACATCAGCGACCTGATGCCGACTACCGCGCATCTCGAGCCGACGTGGGTGATGGCCTTCGACCTATTCCCGCTGGAAACGATTGCGAACAAGAAGAAAGTGTACGAAGAGTCATTGCCCGAGAAATGGCTGACGGTATTTACCCACGATCCGCTGATTCCGTGGGCCTATGTGGAGCGGACGCCCGAAGGCAAGTTAGTAGCTCGAAACGCTGAATAACTCTACGCCAAGTAGCTCTATCCCGCGCAGGCAAGGTCGGCGTCTTCGATAGTTCCAATGGCAGCGCCTTCCGCAACTGCTTCGCCAAACTGTCCGCCGTCGGCTTCCATAGGCGTGCCGCTTAGCAGACGCTCAAAGAACTCGTCCACGCTGGCTAGAATTTCTGGCCCAGTGCGATTCTTGTAGACGGCCTTACGTAGCGCGCCGCCGCCGGTTACTCCGTGCGTAAACCACGTCACAAACTGCTTCATCTTGCCTTCAATACCGTGCGTTTCCTCTTCCACCATCATGGCAAAGTAGGTGCGAATCATTTCGTAGCGATCCGCCGCCGTCGGCAGCGTGTACTGCCCCGTGGCCGCGAACTCGGCAATCTGGCGAAAGATCCACGGATTCGCGGGCGCGGTGCGGCCGATCATCACCGCATCGCAGCCGGTAGCAGCGACCATGGCGCAGGCGTCCTCAGGTGAACGGATGTCGCCATTGCCAATCACCGGAATCTTCACCGCATCTTTCACGGCGGCGATCCACTCCCAGCGCGCCTGGCCGCTGTAGCCTTGCTCGCGGGTGCGGGCGTGCAGAGCCACGGCGTTCAGTCCGCTTTCCTGCGCCACGCGCGCCAGTTCCACGCACACAATGCTGTCGTCATTCCAGCCCATGCGGAACTTGCAGGTGAACGGAATCGTCACCGCCGCGCGCACGGCCTCAAAAATCCCTGCAATGCGTGGCAGATCCTTGAGCAGCCCTGAGCCTCCATTGCAATTGGTGACGCGCTTGGAGGGGCAGCCCAGATTCAGGTCAATGGTGTCGAACCCGAAACTTTCGCACATGCGCGCCGCCTCGGCCAGCGTCTGCGCATTCGCGCCAAATAACTGCGAGCTGATGGGATGCTCGTCCTCGTAAAAGTGCAGGTACTTGCCGCGCGCCTTCTTGTCGCGCAGCACGCCGTCGGCCGAGGTGAACTCGGTCATCAGCAGTCCGCAACTGCCCAGGTTGCGGATGAAGCGGCGAAACACGGTGTCGGTAACGCCAGCCATGGGCGCCAGCACCGTCGCCGGGCTCACGCGCAGCGCGCCGATGCGGAACTCTGCGGGCACCGGGACTCCCGAAGGAACCTCAGCCACCGCAGACGAATTGGGCCAATATTTGCGCATTGCGACTCAACTTCTATTGTACCGAGAGCAATTTTGATCTGCTCGAATTTGCGAGAATTTCCGGCTTCCAGCGGAGATTGCAGCCCGTGCGGGGCAGAAACGTGTCTCTACATGCACCCAGCCGGAAGCGGCAAATATCGCTTGCTTTTGGAGGGCCACGGGCGCACAATTCGCACACGCGGGGATTTGACTAATAATCTCTGGCAAGTGCATTTTAGGAGACGCCAGCAGGGGTGAGGCTGGTGTTGCCTCCCCCCGTTTCGAGGCCTCGCCCGATTCCCAGATCCCAGATCAAGGAGCGTCGTTATGCAGAAGCGCACGTTTTTTCTTGCCACCGCTATCTCTCTAGCAGTGATCCTGGCCAGCACGACTTTGCCAGCGCAGAACCCACTGGGGCCACCGGATTCGGCCACACCAGCAGGGACCACCGCAATCTCCCCCAGCGCTGCGAGCCACGTGCCGTTGAGCTTTGAGCCGAACCAAGGCCAAAGCGACGCTGTGGTGCGTTTTCTGTCGCATGGTGACGGTTATAACTTGTATCTCACAGCGCAGGAAGCGGTTGTGGTCATGAAGCGGCCGACGTCTCGTCCCGCCGAGCCTTTCGGCGCGAAAACGGTGCCGCCCAGTGAGCCGCGTGTGCCTTCGGTGGTGCGCATGGAACTCGCGGGCGCGAATCCCACAGTCCAGGCGACAGGCCTGGATCGCCAGGAGGGATACTCGAACTATATCCTCGGCAACGACCCTTCGCGCTGGCACAGTCACGTGACGCATTTCGGGCGCGTGCAGTACAGCGGACTCTATCCCGGGGTGGACTTGGTCTATTACGGACAAGGTCGGCAGTTGGAGTACGACTTTGTGTTGGCGCCGGGCGCCGACGCGCAAAACATCGCACTGGCGATTCGCGGCGGGAGTTTGCATCTGGCGGCTGACGGCGGGCTGGTGGTGAATACGCCGGATGGCGACCTGCAGTTGCATCCGCCGGTGGCGTATCAGACAGATTCGGCCGGGAAACGCGATCACGTCGAGGCGAAGTTCGACTTGGCAGGCGAGCGGGTTACGTTTGCGTTAGGCGACTATGATCGCCGTCGCCAGTTGGTGATTGACCCCGTGGTCAGCTTCTCCACCTATCTGGGCGGAAGCGCCGAAGACCGCTCCTCAGGCACCATCGTCAACAAGTCTGGAGTGTATGTTGCGGGCAGCACCGAGTCAGCCGACTTTCCTACCAAGAATTCGCTCTTCCCCTTCGTAGGTGGCTGCGCGACGTGCCACGATCTGTTCGTCACTAAACTGAATACGACGGGTACGGCTCTGGTGTTTTCCACCTACATTGGCGGAACGGGAGATGACTTCAGTCTCTCGATAACCCTGGACGGCACTGACAATGCGTACCTTGCAGGCGAAACCTCCTCCACGGACTTTCCTACTACGGCCGGGGCCTTCCAACGAATTTTTGGCGGCAGCGGCAGCGGCACCACGGGGCTGATCGGGGATGCTTTCGTCCTCAAATTGAACTCGACGGGCAGTGCTCTGTTGTATTCGACCTACATGGGCGGTTCGAGTGATGAGGTGGCCGAAAGGGTTGTAGTGGATAAGACGAATAACGCGTACATAGGGGGGATGACCGCTTCGTCCAACTTTCCTACGTCAGCAGGGGCGTTCCGTACGACTTGCCCAGTCAAGTCTTTCTATGTGAGCTGCTACGCGGCATGGGTGGCCAAGCTTAACTCCTCCGGTACGGCGCTCACCTACTCCACCTACCTCAATGACACCGACACTACGAGCTATGCCGACACGGCACTGGGGCTCGCTGTGGACGTAGCGGGCCATGCCTTTGTGGGGGGCGAGATGGGGCCAGGATTTCCAACCACTGCAGGTGCCTTCCAGCCGGTATGCGGTGGGACTAGCACCTGTGCGGGCGTGCAGGGCTATGTAGCGGAACTAAATACCACCGGAACCGGTCTGATGTATGGAACCTACCTGGGTAGCAAGAACAATGGCGGCGTCAGCGAAGTCTCTGGAGTTGCGTTGGACGCGACGGGAGCGGCGTACGCCACGGGGATTTTCGTCGCGAACCCTACGGCTGACTTCCCGACGACGGCTGGCGTAGTTCAGCCCACCTACGGCGGAGGCTCGGGCTGTCTCAATTTTGGCTGCGGCGACGCCTTTGTCTCCAAGCTGAACGCCACAGGCACTGCGCTGGTTTATTCGACGTATTTGGGCGGCAGCGGGGATGAATCAGCGCTGAATATCGCGCTCGACAGCCAGAAAAACGCTTACATCGAATCGCAGACGACTTCCACTAACTTCCCGCTGAAGAATGCAACGCAAGCCACCTTCGGCGGAGGCGCGCATGATGGCGCGATCACCGAGCTGAACGCCACCGGCGCGACGCTGGTGTACTCCTCCTACCTCGGGGGCAACGGCGAAGACATTCCCCGCGGCATGGCGCTAGACCCCAGCGGAAACATCTACCTGGTGGGACGCACCGCTTCCACCAACTTCCCGGTAACAACCGGCGCGTTCCAAACCAAGTGCGGCACCGACGGACTTTGCAACGGAGGACTGTTCGACGCATTCGCCGTCAAGATTTCACCATCGGTGGATATGGGCGTGACCAACAGCGCGCCCGCGACGGTTACGAGCGGAGGCACTCTCACGTACACCATCACCGCCACCAACCATGGGCCGGACAATGCGTTGACGGCGCAGATCACCGACACCCTGCCCGCAGGCACTACATTCAAGAGCGTGACAACCGTAGCGAGCGTCACCTGCACCAAGCCTGCCGTCGGTGGCACGGGCAAGGTGGTATGCACCATCCCTTCGCTGGGCAATGGTAAGAGCTCGGTGGAGACGCTAGTGGTGAACGTGACTGCGACGTCGGGAAGCACCATTCACGACACAGCCAGCGTCAGCACCGGCGCATCAGACGCCGTAGCAAGCAACAATTCGGCTACAGCGAGCACGACAGTGAACTAAGGGCGTTTGAGCCAATCACCCTAAAGCAAAAGGCCCCGCTATGCGGGGCCTTTGTTGATGCAACTTCGCTAGGCTTGAGCCGGAGCTTACTTGGCTTCGGCCACAGCTTCCGCCGGCGCTGCCGCTTTGCCGCCGCCACGGTATTTGCGGTTAAAGCGCTCGATGCGACCAGCGGTATCCATCAGCTTCTGCTTGCCGGTAAAGAACGGGTGGCAGGCCGAGCAGATTTCTACGTGGATGCCGTCCGCGTTGGTGGAGCGCGTCATAAAGGTGGTGCCGCAGGCGCAATGCATCTGGGCGTCCATGTACTTGGGGTGAATGCCAGCTTTCATATTGGTGCCTTTCTAGATTTCAAGTGAAACGTCCGTGCCCAGCCCACCCGTGGCCGACATGACGCGATACTTCGATTTTACGACTCGGACATGGGATGCGGCAAGGCGGGGTGGGGTTACAGGGGCGGGAGAGGCTATGACAAATCCAAAGTGATGCGCAGCGCCGCCTCGATCCGCGCCAGAATCGCCTGATCCAACGTTCCTTTCCATACCTGCAATCGTTCTTTGCTGATTGCGCGCACCTGCTCACACAGCACTACAGAGTCATTGGCGAGTCCGCCCGCACCAGCTGATAGTGCAACTTGGCTGGGATAAAGCTTTCGCTTATTGCTGGCGCTGGTAATGGGAATAATCGCCACCACAGGACTGTTGGCGTTCAGCGCATTGCGGCTGATCACGACTACCGGACGCGTACCGCTTTGCTCCGAGCCCAACGTTGGATTGAGGTTAGCGAAGAACACGTCGCCCCGGCTCACGTCCACCATTTAACGGGCACCTGGCGCCAACGTCGGCGCAGTGCTGGGCTCAGCTACCTGATTTTCGTCAAGCGGGTCAAAGCACATGGGCCAGATCCGCATCACTGGCATCGAACTCTGCTGCCAGTTCGCTGCAGAGTTGCTGATAGTCCATATCCAACGCCATGCCAGCGAACTCTGAATCAATCTGCGTACGTCTTTGCTGGTGCAGATAAGCGGAAATCGCCTCCACAAACAGCTCGTTCAAACTGGCGGACGAGCCGCGTGACGCGAGTGTGCTGCGGGCCTCATCATAGACATCGCTGGGCAGGCGCACAGTTGTGGCGCGTGTTTTAAGTTCTGTAGAAGGCATACTTATGCTCCTTAGGAGCGATCCTCAGAATCCCCTCTTCATCACGATTCATAAAAAGAATCATTATGAGAATCATATCATGATTCTTCTACCGGTTCACCGAGCCCATGAACGCAGCCGGGTAGCGCAGCCCTGCGGCTGCGCCTGCCGGGGCTACGGCGTTGATCCGGGCGTGGTCTTCTGGCGTCAGCGTAACTGACACAGCCACAAGGTTTTCTGCCAGATATTTGCGCTTCTTCGTGCCGAAGAGCGGGATCACGTTCGCGCCACTTTTGCTCTGCGACAAGACCCAGGCCAGCGCGAGTTGTGAGGCGGTCACTCCTTTTTCGTGGGCGATTTCAGTCAGCTGGGCGACCAAGTCGAGATTCTTCTGGAAGTTTTCTCCCTGAAAACGTGGCGAGTGGCGGCGATAGTCGTCGGCTTCCAGATCCTCAAAACGCTTGATTGCGCCCGTCAGAAATCCTCGGCCCAGCGGCGAATAGGCGACGAAGGCAATGCCCAGTTCGCGACAAACGTCGAGATTACCGTTGTCTTCGGGGTCGCGCGTCCACAGCGAATATTCGGTTTGCAGCGCGGCGATGGGATGCACCTTGTGCGCCCGGCGAATGGTGTCAGGCCCGGCCTCGGAAAGTCCAAGATACTTCACCTTGCCTTGTTGCACCAGCTCGGCCATGGCGCCGACGGTGTCTTCAATCGGCGTATCGGCGTCCACGCGATGCTGGTAGTAGAGATCAATCTGCTCCACGCCGAGGCGCTTGAGGCTGGCTTCGCAGGCGGATTTCACGTACTCGGGCTTGCCGTTGATGCCACGCAGAGTCGCGTCATTGGGGTCGCGCTGGATGCCAAACTTGGTGGCCAGGAAGGCGTCGCTTCGCCGTTCGCGAATCGCCTCACCCACCAGCTTTTCATTGGTGTAGGGGCCGTACATGTCGGCGGTGTCGAGAAAGTTGACGCCCGCATCGAGCGCGGCGTGGATGGTGGCGACCGATTCAGCGTCGTCACCCGCGCCATAAAATTCGCTCATGCCCATGCAGCCCAAGCTCACGGCAGAAACTTTGGTCTGGTTGGCAGCAGTGCCCAGTTCGCGATATTGCATGGTTATTATGAATCCCCTTTAGCGCAAGCTAACTTCCACCACAAATGCCAGCAAATTATAGATGCCAGAGGCCGCGCAAAGGACGCGGCGTCGAGCTTGGCAGTCGAAAGTGCTATGCTGCCCGCTATGGCGACGGGCGAAAATCGGGTGCAGCCGGGCACGCTTTATCTGGTGGGGACGCCCATTGGCAACTTGGAAGACCTGACGTTTCGGGCCTTGCGGGTGTTGAAGGAAGTAGACCGGATTGCCTGCGAGGATACGCGGCAGAGCAGCCGGTTGCTGTCGCACTATGGCGTGGCTACGCGGACTGTGAGCTATCACGAACACAATGAGGCGGAGCGCGCGGCGGAGCTGGTCGCCGACCTGCAACAGGGGATGAGCATTGCGCTGATTACAGACGCGGGTATGCCGGGCATCAGCGACCCCGGCTATCGGCTGGTGACGCTGGCGGTGTTGCAGGGTGTGCCGGTAATCCCGATTCCGGGGCCAGCTGCGTTCCTGACAGCGCTGGTCGCCAGCGGACTGCCGACCGATGCGTTCGAGTTTCGCGGATTTTTGCCGTCGAAGAGCGGGGCGCGACGTGAAGTACTGAGCGGGATCGCGGCAAGTGATCGCACGCAGATTTTTCGCACGCAAATTTTCTACGAAGCGCCGCATCGCATCGTCGAGTCGCTGGCGGACGTGGTGGCGACGCTGGGCGAGTTGCGGCCGGTGGTGGTGGCGCGTGAACTGACGAAGATGCATGAAGAGTTCCTGCGTGGGACAGCGGCGGAAGTGCTGGCGATTTTGCGCGCGCGCGAAGCTGCCAGTGAAGCTGGCGTCCGTGGCGAGATCACGCTGCTGATTGGCAAAGCTGCTGAAGGCGCAGCGGTGGTGCAGCGCAAGAGCCTGCGCGAACGACTGGCGGAGATTCAGGCAGAAGACGGCGTGGACGAAAAGACCGCCCTGAAGCGCCTGGCGAAGGAGATGGGCGTGAGCAAGAGCGAGGCTTACCGCGAGTGGCAGCGAGAGAAGTAACTTGCGTTTATAGCGCTTATGCGAGATTATGGTTGCAGTTGTAGCGTTTAGCGAGGTGCCGAATAATGAAGACATCGAGGATATCGAAACCAGAGTCTGGCGTCCCACTTTCGAACGCAGACAAGCTCGAAATTGCGCAGATCTACCTGGAGCTGATGCAGTCCGAAGTGAAACTGATCGGGACCGACGGGAAAACAGAAGTTTTGCCGACTAGTTTGTATTCGTTTCTATGCCGACTTCTGGCTGATATCAAGGAGGGGCATTCTGTGACCATTTTGCAGAGCAACGCTCCGCTCACCACCATGGAAGCAAGCCGGATTCTGGGAATGTCGCGGCAGTTCTTTGTCGAGTTACTGGAGCGAAACGAATTGCCGTTCCATAAAGTGGGGACGCACCGCCGAGTGTATGTTCGCGACTTATTGGCCTACAAGGCGAAGCGGGACGCAGCGCGTCGTCTGGCGTTGGACAGCCTGACTCGCTCGGAGTTTGAGGAAGGAATCTACCAGCAGTAGCCGATGATTATCACTCCAGACAATGAGTACACGGTCGTTCTGGATGCGTGTGTACTGGTTCCGATGCCAATTTGCGATCTGCTGCTTCGACTGGCATCCGAGCCTGCGACCTACAAGCCGGTGTGGAGCGATACCCTACTGGAAGAAGTCAGAAAGACCATGGTCGAGAAGCTGGGCCGAACCTCGGCTCAGGCGCAGCGCCGGATCAGTGTGATGAGGGAGTACTTTCCGGAAGCCAACATCGGAGTCCCCGCCGATTTTATGTCGGCACTAGCGGGCATTCCTGATGAGGATGACCGGCACGTCGTCGCAGCAGGCATTCGGGGCAAGGCCCATGAAATACTCACCTATAACGTCAGGCATTTCCCGGCACAAATCCTCGCGGCTTACGGGCTTGCAGTCATTACTCCAGACAAATTTCTCGTCAATCAATTCCACCTGAATCCGGCGGTTGTGCTGGAGAAGCTGGACGCGCAAGCGGCGGCAATTCGACAAGGCCGGAGCTACGTGACGCAGTTGCTTCGCGAGAGGCACCAGGCTGAGGAATTTGTTGCGCTGGTTGAGTCGGGAGTTGGTAGGGCGTGAGCAAGAGCGAAGCGTACCGCGAGTGGCAGCGGGAGAAGTAACTTGCGCTGCGATCACTCCCGTCTCAAAGGCGAGACGTAGGGCACCCGGCCCGCGTGTCGTCATACGGGCTGCTAGGGCTTCCTATCCCTATCCGCTAATAAAAAGTTGATTTGGATCGTTGTCTCAACTTCTACCGGCTGCCCTTGCGATCGATATGGTCGATACTGCCACTGTTTCACTGCCTCAACTGCCGCGACAATAAGTTCGCTCGGCCCAGAGATTGGGTCTACCTCGGTCACTTCACCTTCCGTGTTGATCACTGCACGCAACAGAACCTTTCCCTGTATCTTGTCTAGCTTTGCTGTTGTGGGGTACGCAGGTTGAACTCGATGAACCAGAGAACCAATCATGACACCAGCAGCAACTTGGACCCGAACAGCGGTTTTCGACGCTGTATCAGAAGGAGTTGACGCCGCTACATTGGCGATACTCCCAAACGGTACGCCCCAGGGCTCATACTCTTTGTAGTTGTCAATTGCAAAACCAAGTTCTGGATCCGGCGCCATGCCCAGCCGGACGACCAAGCCCTGAGGTGTCGCCGCCATGTTCATCGAATCCCATTTATATTTCCGTATGGTCTGCATTTGGCCCAGAGCCATAGCTTCTCCGTCGCCATTGGAGATGACTTGAATGGGCTTATCGGGTTCCAATCCTATCCCCCCAGTCTTGCCGTCTGTAATCGCATACACATTCACCAAACCGTTTCTGGTCTTTCCGCTAGATGCAGCATGGACAACACCTGTCAAGAACCACGCAAAGTCGAGATCGTAGAATTCGCCGACAACGACATATGGGGACACAGCCAAAACCGTTTTTGTCGATTTTGGACCATCCCCCGATCGGGTTTCACAGGTCAACTCCTTGACTTTGTATGCACATGAAATCTCATATCTAGGCAGCGCCCTGGCGAGCCCAGAGTCAGGAGAAGCCCAATCGCCGGCCTTGATCGAGAACCCGCTGGGCACGAACTGTGAGTCAAAACGAAACGTTTGAATGGCAGATGCGTTTCGCACCCCCGAGTCGATTACCTCAAATTCCGCACTATTGAGGTGCCAAAGTTTCCAATATGAGAGTGGCTTAGAGCCGCTCTTTGTCAAAGCGATATAGTCACCCTCCGCAAGTAGGGCTCGGTCTTGCGCGCAAATGACCCCGTGAGAGAGCACCCCTAGCGTGCAGAATGTCAGGATGATTAACCGCTTCGCAATGTACCCCATTTCCAGATCGGCTCCTTCCCTTACGCTCCCAGTTCCCGCTTCACCGTTTCGCTCACCAGTTTGCCGTCTACGCGGATGTCGGCGGCGGCGAATTTGGCCATGGCGGCCTTGATCACTGTGCCCATGTCTTTCATGGTCAGTGACGCGCCTGCTGCCTTCATTTCCGCAATCGCGGCGCGGACTCCGGCGACTATGTCTTCTTCGCTGGCGGCCTTGGGCAGGTAGGCTTCGATCATGCCAATCTCCGCCTGCTCTTGCGCGGCCATCTCCGGGCGATTGCCCTTAGTGAAGGCTTCCACCGACTCCTTGCGCTGCTTGATCAGCGTGGAGAGCACCTGCTGGGCCTCTTTTTCTTCCAGCGCCGGGCTTCCATCAGCGCTGCGATTGTCAATCTCGCGGTTCTTAAGCGCAGACTTCACCATGCGCAGGGTGGAGAGGCGGTGTTCGTCCTTCGCCTTCATGGCGGTGACGATATCTTTCTGAATTTGCTCGACTAAGCTCATGGGCAAATTATAGGTGGTCAGACGCTCGACCGAGCAGGGCCAGAGTACGACCGTCCTCCTGGCCACCGTAATACCTGTGGAGCGCGTCGCGGAACACCAGGTGTTCTTCTTCTTCTCCTAGTTCTCGGGCTGCGCGTGAAAACAGAGTCAATGAGCTGTGGAACTTGAGTACGTCGGGGAAGCCAAATATCTGCTCTGCGGTTACGCCCTCCACGCTGAGTACCGATGCCACGCACTCGCGGAGGCGAGGCCCAAGGATGGGATGTTGCAAGTACGCGACAGCCTCGGCCAAGCCACGGATTCCGTAAAACTCGGACGTCGTGGATTGCCCCAACCCTCTGAGCTGGGGGAATATGAACCATATCCAGTGGCCAACCTTGCGCCCGTGGCGCAGTTCAGCCAGAACGTCTTCGTATCCGCAATCCGCCTGTGCGGTTAGGAATCGCTGTAGTGAAGTGTTATCCATGCTCATTGATGCCACCTGCTTGGCGTCGGCCAGTGTTCGTTCACGCCAGGATCAGTCTAAGCGCTACGCCGTATCTGGTTTTGTGATGGTGCAAGGTTGCGGGTGCACAGTGGTGGCGATTATGATTTTAAGCACGCGCTGGATAAGGCTTCGATAGGCCCCTGAACCCTTCTGCTTCGCGTTCTGGCGAACACGCAGAAACTCTGGCAAAGCGACGAAGCGGCCGGAGTTCGAACCCGCATCAGTGAAAATTCATTCTCGAAGTCTGGAAAGGCAATCCTAACAATGCTGCGTAAAGATCGTTTGTTCACTCCCGGTCCGGCGGCGATGCTCCCGTCGGCACAAATGGCCATGGCTGCGGCTGGCATGCATCATCGCACGCCGGAGTTCAAGGCGCTATTTTCGAAGACACTGGCCGACCTGAAGGAATTCATCGGCACCAAGAATGACGTGATAATTCTTTCGTCCACGGGCACGGGCGCGATGGAAAGTGCGGTGACGAACCTGACGTCTCCCGGCGATGCGGTGCTGGTGCTTTCGGCAGGCAAGTTTGGCGAGCGCTGGACCAGTATCGCCAAGACTTACGGTTGCAAGCCGGAGGTGGTCAGCAAGCCTTATGGTCAGACGTTTGATCTGGAGGAGGTGCGTGAGGCGTTGACGAAAACGCCGAGTCCCAAGTGCGTTTATATGCAGGCGAATGAGACTTCCACCGGCGCGCGGCACAACGTGCAGGGCGTCGCCGGGCTGGTGAAGGAAGCGAACACCGCAGGAAATGACACCCTGCTGGTGGTGGACGCGATCACCGGACTGGGCACCACGCATTTTGACGTGGATGGCTGGGGCATTGACGTGATCGTTGGTGGATCGCAGAAGGCGTTGATGATTCCTCCGGGGCTGGCGTATTTGGCGGTGAGCGAAGCAGCATGGAAGCGCATGGACACGGCGACGACGCCGCGTTTCTATTTTGATCTGCGCAAAGAGCGCAAGTCGCAGGCCAAGGGTGAGACGGCTTACACCGCCGCGACCGCGCTGGTAGCTGGCATGAGCAATGCGCTGGACTACATCCGCTGCATGGGCATGGGCGATTTGCGGGCAGGCACGGTCGCGCTGATTGATTCCGCCGAGCTGTGTGCGGCGATGACGCGTGCGGCTGCGACAGCGTTGGGGCTCCCACTGTTCTCTGCGGGGAATCCGGGAGCGGCTGCGACGGCGATCGTCGCGCCGGAAGGTGTGGACTCGGGTGCCATCGTTAAAGCGCTGCGCGAGCAGTTCGGCATGGTCGTGGCCAACGGACAAGGCGACGAGATGAAGGGTAAGTTGTTCCGCGTGGCGCATCTTGGCTACTACGACTACCTGGACACAATCGGTCTAGCAGGCGCGATGGAGCTAGTGGTCGCCAAGGTCACGGGCAAACCGCTGCAGGCGGGTGTCGCCGTCAAAGCCGCGCAAGAAGTTTACGCGGCTGCCCACGCACAGAAAGCGGGGGCGTAATGAAGATTCTCGTGGCAGAAAAAATTTCGTCCTCTGCACTCAAGGCGTTGCAGGAACCGGGTTGGACAGTCGTGACTCCGGAAGAGTGCGCGGGCAAATTGCCTGAACTGCTGGCCGATGCGGATGCGCTGTTGGTGCGCTCGGCGGTGAAGGTGGACGCAGCGCTGCTCGAACATGCAGGCAAAAATCTGCGCGTGATTGGGCGTGCAGGCGTAGGCGTGGACAATGTGGATCTCGACGCTGCGACGCGCAAGGGTATTGCAGTGATGAACACGCCCGGCGCGAATGCAGTTGCGGTCGCCGAGCATACTTTGCTGATGATGCTGGCGATGGCGCGCCACTTGTGCCGTGCGAATGCTCTGCTACATGCTGGCAAGTGGGAAAAGAAGTCGCTGCAAGGTACTGAGTTGCGCGGCAAGAAGCTGGGCGTACTCGGGCTCGGAAAAATTGGCATGGAAGTGGCGCGGCGCGCGGTTGCGTTCGACATGGAAGTGATTGGCTACGATCCTTTTGTGTCGCCGCTGGTGGCGCGCGAAAAGGGCATCAAGCTCGCCGAGTTGAAAGAAGTGCTGGCGACGGCGGACTATCTGACGCTGCACATGGCGCTCACGCCGCAGACGGATGGCCTGATCAACGCGGAGACGCTGCAGCAGATGAAGAAGGGCGTGCGCATTGTTAACTGCGCGCGCGGTGAACTCATCAACGAAGCCGATCTGGCGGATGCAGTGAAGTCGGGCCAGGTGGGTGCGGCTGCGATTGACGTATTCATAGAAGAGCCGCCAAAGTCGAGCCCGCTGATTGGACTGGAAAACGTGATCGTAACGCCGCACCTCGGGGGCTCGACAGCCGAAGCGCAAGAAGCTGTGGGCGTGCAGATCGCGATGCAGGTCAAGGAATATCTGAAGCATGGCGTGATCCAGAATGCGGTGAACGTACCTTCAGTTTCGTATGAAGAGTACGTCGAGATGCAGCCCTTTATGGTGCTGGCCGAGCGCATGGGCCGCCTGCTGGCGCAGCTGAATGATGGGCGTCCGGAAGAGGTGAATCTGCGTTACAGCGGGCGCCTTACCGAGTGGAAGACCGACTTGGTGCGCAACGCCGTGCTCAAGGGACTGCTCGATGGCACGCTGCATGATCCGGTGAATGTGGTGAACGCGGCGGCGATGGCGGAAGGCGCGGGCATTCGCGTGCATGAATCCAAGCGCGAGCACTCGGCGGGCGGTAAAGAAGACGTGCTGGCGCTCACGATGAAAACTTCCGTCAGCGAGAGCGAAGTGCGTGGCACGGTGCTGCATGGCCGCTCACCGCGCTTACTGCATGTGAACGGCATTGACATTGAAGCGCCGCTGGGCAATCAGCTGATTTACTTGCGCAATCGCGACGTGCCAGGCGTGATTGGGCGTGTGGGCACAACGCTGGGCCAGCACAACATCAACATTGCCAATTTCTCGCTTGGCCGCCGCGAAGAGCCGACCCAGCCGGATGGCGTGCGTGAAGCGGTGGCTCTGCTGGATGTGGATAGTCCGGCCAATGAAACGGTGATTGCAGCGCTGCGGGCTTTCGACGCGGTGCTGGAAGCGCGCACGCTACGGCTGTAAGCGGTGTGTCTTACAGAACGTCAAAGGGCGACAGAATATGGTCGCCCTTTTTCATTTCTTATACGTGCCACTCACTCCGCCGACTGCTTCAACTTTTTGCTTTCCGCCAGTAGTTGCATGGAGTGCATCAGGTTTTGTAGCGTGACAATGCCTACCAGCCGTTGCTGCTGGGCGTCGCCTTCGCCGCGCACTTCCAGCACCGGAATGAGCGTGTGCTGGTGTGAGGCGAGTTTGCGGAAGGCCCATGCCAGTGACTCGCCGCGATGGGCCACTTCATAAAAGCGATCCATGACGCCTTGCACGTAGCTGTTGCCGTCGTCTTTCAACGCAAGCAGAATGCTTTGCCGCGACACTACGCCCACCATGGCGCTTTCGCGCACGACCGGGAAATCATCCTGCAAGGTGTGGACGGCGCGGTCGAAGGCATCTTCCAGCGTGTCGGACGGAGCAAGCGTGGCAAAGTCGGTGAGCATCACCTCTTCCAGCCGCACCGATTCGAGCACCGCGTGAAAGATGGCGGAGCGCTCTTCCAGCTTGGCTCCGATGAACACCGAAAACCCGAACAGAGCCAGCCAAATGTTGTTGGAAATGATGCCGCCGAGCATGGCCGTCATGGCAATAGACTGTCCGATGGTGACGGCACGGCGGGTAGCGCTGAGGTAGTTGGCCAGGGGATGGGGACGATGCGCCAGCCACCAGCGCAGCAGGCGTCCGGCGTCGGTGGGGAATGCGGGTACAAGGTTCGCCAGCGCGAGACCCAGGTTCACCCACATGGCGCTGCGCAGCAATTGCGTGGTGTGGATGACTGGCGGCCACAGACTGCCAGTCGGCTCACCCAGCAGAATCAGCACAGTAGCAATGCCAGTGCCCATGGCAAAATTCACCAGAGGGCCGGCAAAGGTCAGATAGAGTTCGCGCTGCAATCGCGAAAGGTTGGCACCGCTGATTATAGGCTCGGGGATGCGATTATCCGCGTCATTGGTATCGGTATCCGCAGTGTTCTCTTCCAGCACGTGGATGCCGCCGATGGGCAGCAGGATGGAAGCGCGCAGCGGGGAGCCGATGAGCTTCGAGACCAGTGCGTGGCCCAGTTCATGCAACAAAACCGAAAAGGCGAAGATGGCCGCCAGCGCAAAGTCGCGCGCCGGGTCGGGCATTATGCCCGTCTCCACCTCTTTCAGCAGGACGAGGCCGAGCAGCACCAGAAATGTCCAGTGAATGCGTAGCTCCACTCCAAAGATGCGGCCCGCCGGGATGGAGAGAGATTTGAGCACGACAGGTAATTTGCGCCATCGGCAGCGAAGCACGCGAAAGACTACACGCGCTTTCCGGCCGATGCCTCATTCTATACACTTAGACGCCAACGGATAGATCCAGGTTTCAGCGGAAAGCTTTCGGAGCTGCACTCCGATTGAATGGGCGAGGGCGCCCGTCCCCCCACGAGCCGAGGAGAGTTTGCGGATTGCGCGTGATTGCCGGAAAATTTCGTAGCCGCCCGCTGCGCTCGCTGCTGGGGATGGACATTCGCCCTACAGCCGACCGGCTGCGCGAGACGTTGTTCAATGTGCTGACGCCGGGGAATCCGCAGGCGCTGGCGGGGTCGGTGTGGATTGACCTGTTCGCGGGCACCGGAGCGGTGGGCATCGAGGCACTAAGCCGGGGCGCGGGGCACGTGTATTTTGTGGAGTCTGACAAGAAGGCGGCAGCGGTGATTCGCGCAAACCTTGCGTCGCTCGGCGTTGCGGGGATTAGTGCGGGCTTTGACATTCTGGAGTGCGATGCGGCGACCGGGCTGAAGCGCCTGGCGGCGACTGGAGTGAAGGCAGACTATGTATTTCTCGATCCGCCGTGGCGAATGCATGAAGCTTATGCGAAGACGCTGACTGCGCTGAGTGGCGAGAATACGCTGCTGGCGGAGGGCGCGTTGGTGATCGCCGAGCATGAGAAGAAGTTTGATCCCGGGGAAGCGTTTAGTGCGCTGCATCGCACGCGTAAGTTGGAACAGGGCGATGCTGGGTTGAGTTTCTACGGCCTTGCCGGAGGTGTCTAAGCAAGAATGGATCTCAATCGCACATCGGTGTGCACTTGTACACTCACCATCTGTATTCTGACGCTGTTCCTCGCTGCGTCGGCACAAGTACCAACCTCGCCAGCTTTCAACAAGATCACAAACCCCGCAGGCTGGAGTCTTCCCGAGCGGGGGGCGGTCACTCAACGAGGGCAATTCCACCGTCCAGGTTTTCCAGATGGCGTCACATTCACGAGCTATACCGCGCCGAAATGGTTCTGGATGCCATGGTATTTCGTCGAAAACGGCAACCTCATACTTTCGCAATATCGCTTCTACACCGCAAGAATTACTCGGCTTGAAGTAAAGGGCAAGCCTTTTATGTTCTTTGCTGCTGTGAAGGGTAAGGATGTGGGTATAGCGACTGGCACCCAATGGGTTGATCCCGACGGTCGCGGATCATTCACGGAGTTCAGTGCGGGGAGTGATCTGCCCGCACTTCCGGATTGGGCGCTAAAGCGAATCAGTACAAAGTGATTTACGGCGTGCTCTATTTTCGGTCTAATCTAAGACACTGCATAATCCTCAAGGAGCCACATGCAACGCGAACTTATTTCTGGCAACTCTCCATGGGAGCCGAAGATCGGCTTTTCCCGCGCGGTCAAGGTTGGCAACGTCATCGCTGTTTCCGGTACGACCGCCACTGGAGCCGATGGCAAGATTGTCGGCCCCGGTGACGTGTATGCGCAGACCAAGCAGACGATCCTCAACATTGAAACCGCGCTGAAGAAGGCGGGCGCGTCGCTTAAGGACGTGGTGCGTACACGCATCTTCTTGACTGACATCACAACCTGGCAGGAGGCGGCTCGCGCGCATGGCGAGTTCTTTACGGAGATTCGTCCGGCGGCGACGATGGTTGGTGTCAGCGGATTTGTGTCGGCGGAGATGCTGGTGGAGATTGAGGCGGACGCGATCATTGCGGAGTAGCTTCGAGTTACTCGCTCCGCCAAAATCGCGAAAAACGAAACACAAGGTCCCTCCACTTCGACATACAATTCCGCTTTGCGGAATCGCATGTCTCCGGTCGGGATGACACGATGTAGCTCAGATAGAGTGCACCAAACAGGGTATGGAACATACTGTGTAGCGCATAGAGTGTAGTACACACTGTACGAAATACACTGTATGCTACACAGTATAAAATCCGCGCTCGCTAATCCGGTTACGATATTCCAACAGGAGAATCTATGAAACCAATGGCAAGAGTTGTCCGCGTTGGATTGCTGCTGACCGCCACGCTTTTGGCGGCGACGATCGCTCGCGCCGCCGATCCCGCTGTCACCGTGATTCGCGCGGGGACTTTGATTGACGGCAAGTCTGCTTCGGCGAAGCGCGATCAGGTGATCGTGATTCGTGGCAATCGCATTGAGTCGGTGGGTGATGCGTCATCCGCGAAGATTCCGGACGGCGCGAAAGTGATTGACCTTTCTCGCGCCACGGTGCTGCCCGGCATGATTGACGCGCACACGCATCTGTTTCTGCAAGGCGAAGATCCGGCCGAAGGTGGATACGACATTCAGTTGCTCAAGTATCCGGCATCGTTTCGGGCGGCGCGAGCCACAGTATCCGCGCGGCGCGCGCTGGAGCAGGGCTTCACCACGATTCGCGACATGGAAACTGAAGGCGCGGGTTATGGCGACATCGGCATCAAAAAGGCGGTGGATGAAGGCTACATACCGGGGCCGCGCATCTTCACCTCCACGCGCGCAATTTCGAGCACGGGCGGCTACAACTTGGAAGGCTATGCGCCGGAGATTGAAGTGCCGAAGGGCGCACAGTTGATTGATGGGCCAGTGGAGGCGCGCAAGGCGGCGCGGCAGCAGCTCGATCACGGCGCGGACTGGATCAAGGTGTATATGACGCATCGTTCGTGGGTGGGCAGGCATGGCGAGCTGGCGTCGCAAGCGACGTTGACCGTGGAAGAACTGAAGGCAGTGGTGGATGAAGCGCACGGTTGGGGCAAGAAGGTGGCGTGCCATGCGTATAGCAATCCTGGATTGCAGCGCGCGCTGGATGGCGGATGCGATTCGATTGAGCACGGACTCGATTTAAGCGACGCGCAGTTACAGCAGATGATTCGTCAGGGGACGTGGCTGTGCGCCACGCTCTCGCCTTACTACGGTGACTGGGGTCCGGCTGACACGCCGGAGGGCAAGCGCGACCGCCTACGCGCGGCGGTGCATGAAGTGGCGTTTCGCAAAGCGGTGAAGGCGGGCGTGAAGATTGCGTTCGGCACCGATATCGGCGGCATTCCGTGGAGTGAGCCGATTGCGCAGGAGTTTCCGCGTATGGTGGAGTTTGGCATGACGCCGATGCAGGCGATCCAAAGCGCAACGTCACGTGCGGCGGACCTGCTGGAGATGCAAGGTCAGCTCGGCGAAATCTCACCGGGCGCGTTCGCGGATGTGGTCGCCGTGGAAGGTGATCCGCTGGCCGATGTTCGATTGCTGGGAAAGGTGAGCTTTGTGATGAAAGATGGCAAGGTGTTTCGTCCATGAGACGCGCTGCGAATAGCCAGGCAATGTTAGTGGGCGTGGCGATAGCCTTTGCCCGCGTGGCCACGGGATTGATGTTCGTGCTGTTCGGCGAGTACAAACTCGTCAGCGGACAGTTTGCCTACGAAGGTTTCCCCAAGTATCTCGCGGGGTACATTCAGCATGACGCGGTGCGCTGGTACGCGGCGGTGCTGCAGAGTGTAGTCGCACCGCATCCGGTGCCGTTCGGCTACGCGGTTGGCGTGATCGAACTGCTCATTGGGCTTGCGATGTTGCTGGGCTGGTGGGTGCGTCCGATGAGTGTGGTGGGCGCGCTATTCATGGTCAACATGGTGCTATGTACTTGGTGGGCACCGGGGCCGAGTGCGCCGGTGTGGCAATACTTTGGCGCAGAACTGGAACACATTCCGCTGCTGCTACTGTTCCTGATTTTCTTTGCGTCGGACGCGGGAACTTTTTGGGGCGTGGATGGATTCGGGCGTCGCCGGATGTAGTGAGTGAGCGCAGAAAAATAATATTGGAGAAAAAAGCGCGGAGGCTTTGCGAGACTCTTTGATCCGGGCGCGCACCATGCTAGGAGAATCCAGACGGCAAAGCTGCCTCAAGATTGATTTGTTCTCCCGTGATGGGGTGGTGGAATTTTAGAAATTGGGCGTGCAGAAAATATCCTCCATCCCCCGGGAGGCCGGGGAGATTTTCAAGAGGTTGGCCGGTTGAGCCGTACAGAGGATCGCCTACCAGGGGATGGCCGATGGATGCCAGATGGATTCTGATTTGATGAGGGCGACCCGACTTTAGGCTTACCTCAAATGTGGTGGTGCTTGTAGTGCGTGAGATCACCTTCGCCAATGACTTTGACGGTTTGCCACTTGGGTTGGCGGCCCACACGGAACCGATGAGCGGGTGCGGTACAAGGCCGATGGGTGTGAGAATTTCGTAGGCGTCGTGCTGTGCAACGCCTTGAGCCAGCGCTCGGTAGATCTTTTGAATTCTGGGTGTGTTCCAGTTTGCGGATAGTTGAGAGGCCGCCTGCGGTGTTTTGGCAAAGAGGACGATGCCGGTAGTGGCTCGGCCCAACCGGTGCACAGGATTTGCGTTGGGGGTTTGCTTTTGCACCAGGCGCAGGAGAGTGTTTTCCATGAAGCCGCCGCCGGGGAGGGTGGGCAGCCCGCTAGGTTTGTTGACGGCCAACAGATGGGGGTCATGAAACAGGACTTCGAAGTGCTGAGGAGCGCTTGGCTCAATCCAGGGTGGACGGTTCCAGACAAGGATTTGGCCTGAAGTGAGCGATTCGCTTCCGGTGGCGATGACGCCGTTGATAGTGACTTCGCGATTGTTCAGTTTTTGTTGCCAGGCTTGTGGGGCTGAGTGGGGGTAAAGGCTTGCTAAGTGCGAGAGCAGGGTTCGCCCATGATATTTGCTGCTGATGATTGTGGTATAGGCATATCCCCGGTTGAGCATGTGGTTTCAGTGTAAGGGATGGGCATCTGCGGCAGGTGGAACCTGCGAGAGCAGGAGGTGCTGACGGAAAGGCTGAAGCAGATTGAGAAGGCGGCCTTGTCAGCGTAGACGCGGTTCGATCCTGCGGTAGGTGTAAGCGCCACCGGCCAATGGTGCGCAGGCGTTGCGCCTCCGCACCTTATTCTTTTTGCGTCTACTTGCTCTGACTAGCCTTGATGCGGCCCAGCACTTCGTCTGCTGAAGGAATGTCAGGCACCGATTCACTCACGCGCCGCCAAACTTCTTTACCGTCGGCGTCAATGTAGAGCGTGGTGCGCAGCGCGATGTCACTTCCGCCTGCTCCCTTTTCGTGCAGCAGGCCATATTGGCGAATCACCTTGGCACCGTCGTCGCTTAGGATGGTGAACTGTTTGTCTCCGGCGCTGTAGGCTTTCTGCGCGCCTTCGCGGTCATCTACACTAATGGCAATCACGCGTACATGAAGCTGGTCAAAGTCTGCCTTGTGCTGCGCGAACTCGCGCAGTTGCCGCATGCAGAAGGGTCACCAGTATCCGCGATAAAAGTAGATGAGCACGGGCTGGCCGTGCAGCGAGGACAGCTTGAGCGGCTTGCCATCCTGATCGGGCAGGGTGAAGTCCGGCGCAGCTTGGCCGGAGGCGGATGGAGTTTGTGGTTTGGGATACGAATGCTGCGCGAGTGCACTGCCCACCGCACACAGGGTGAGTGACGCCAGCAAAGCGAATTTTAAGCGCGACAGTTTGGACTGCATCAAGCCTCCGGACGCCATTTGGATGGCTACTCCAGTGTAGCGGGCAGAGGCCCGGCGATGGGCTTATTGGGCCGTTTTTTCTGCATGGTAGGCAACGCAAAAGGCCAGCGCGATGGCTGGCCTCTGGCGGTATGGGAGCGAAAAGCTACTTCTTGGGGGGCGCGATCGAATCCTTCACGGACTTGGCCAGGTAGAACTTGGCGACAGTCTTCGCGGGGATCTTGATGGCAGCGCCGGTCTGCGGGTTGCGGCCCGTGCGGGCCTTGCGGTGAGCCTTCTTTAAACGGCCCAAGCCGGGGAACACGAACACGCCTGTCTTCTTGGCTTCCTTAATGGCAAGCTCGGAAAGGCTGTCCAGAAACGCGGCAACTGCTTTGTTGCTCATTGCGTGCAGCTCGGCCAAGTGGCGAACCAGTTGGGTTTTGGTCAATCCAGCCATGGTGAAATCCTCCTAAATCAGAACAGAAACTTGCTACCTGAACCGGATAATACATCCGCGCGCTGTGGAAAAGAATGATTTTGAGCCTTATTTTATGCGGGTTTTACTAACATGGTACCGCTTTGGGCCTTGCTAATTGCGGGTTTCGGCAACTCAGCAACTGCAAAAGCTGCCCCCAGACGGTGTAACGGGGGCTAAGCTAAACGTGCGAGAAGCTGCTCACGAGGGCTTGCCACGCGTCTGACTCCAGGCGCTCCACCACCGGCGGGCCAGATGGCAGAGCCTCCAGAAGTTGCTGCACGGGTTGCTTCAGCAGCGGATGCAGTGCCGCTGGCGCGATCTCCACTAGCGGTGCCAACACAAAGTGCCGATTCTGCATCGCCGGATGCGGCACTGCAAGCGAGTCCTCCTCGATCACCCAGTCGTCGAATAGCAGAATGTCAATGTCTATGGTGCGGGGGCCCTTGGGAACCTCGTCCGCGAGCACACCCGCGTTGTCGCGGTTGGGGCGTCCGAGCGCGTGCTCGATGGCGCGCAGCGCGGCCAGCAGGGGTTGCGGTTCGAGCGCTGTGCTCAATATCGTCGCGCAATTCAAGAAGTCGGGCTGGTCAAGAAATTCCACTGGCTCAGTTTCGTAAAGATGCGACACCGCGAGAACTTTGCCCAGCCTTGCCAAATACATGATCGCGTCACGCAGGAATTTTTCGCGATCCCCTAGATTGGAGCCTAGCGAAAGGTAGGCCAGATACGAACGATGAGCGACGGAAGGCACATGCCAGTGTGCTTGCCGGAGCCTCTCCAACGCAAGCGTGTGACGGAGCTCAGGCTAGACGAAGAACCGGAACGGGAGAGCGCAGGGCTGCTGCTTCTTCCGCATCGGCGTGGGTCACCATCTCAAACAGCGAACGATCCTTCAGGATGCGACTTACCAGCGCGGTATGCATGGCGTGGCCAGCGCGGTCTGCTACGACGCTACCCAAAATCTGGTGGCCCAGCAGCGCCAGGTCGCCGATCAGGTCGAGCACCTTGTGGCGCACAAACTCGTCGGCGTAGCGCAGCGGTCCGTTCATCACACCGTCGCGCGTCAGCACAATTGCATTGTCGGCGGAAGCGCCGCGGATGAGCCCTTGCTTGCGCATGGCATCGGCTTCGTGCAGAAATCCAAACGTCCGCGCTGCGGCGATCTCCTTCAGGTAGGCACCGTTGCCCAGGTTCACTTCGTAGGTCTGTTCGCCAATCAGCGGATGGGGAAAATTGATCTGGTAGGAGACGGAATAGCGCTCGGCAGGATACACGGCGATAAACTTATCGCGGTCGCGTACTTCGATGGGCCGCAGAATCCGCAAATAGGTACGGGGTCGGCGCTGCCGCTTAATACCTGCCTCAAGAATCATGTCCACAAAAGGCCGGGCACTGCCGTCGAGTATCGGCAATTCCAAATTGTCCAGCTCGACGATGGCGTTGTCCACGCCCATGCCGACAAAGGCGGAGAGCAGGTGCTCGGTGGTGGAGATGAGCACACCCTGCTTCATCAGGCTGGTGGCGTAGCTGACTTTGGCGACATTGCGGCTGCTGGCTTCAATGGGGAAGCCGTTCAGGTCGGTGCGGTGAAACACAATGCCGCTGCCAGCGGGAGCAGGCAAAATACGCATATTGACGGGCGCTCCGGAATGGAGCCCCACCCCACTGCACTCGACTGCCTGACGGATTGTTTGCTCAGCTTGCAAAGGGAAACAGACGTTCGTCGAAATTCAGCTAAAAGCGTAAAGACGAAAAATTCGATTGTGTGAATTTGCAGATTATCGCGGCTAAAGACAAACCCGTATGTGGCAAAACGGACACAGATGAGCAAATTTTAGGCTCAAACGGCGCACAGACGCCCGCACAAGTCTTTATTTATGATTCGTTTGCAGCGTCAGATGGTATGCGTCTTAATTCACAATTCGGAAGCGCAAAAGTTCCCGATTTCTGGAATCTAGTGCTTGCGTGGGGCGAGAGGGTCGTAGGTGGTGTGGGCGTCAAACATGGAATCCGGTAGCGATTGGTTGTACTTGGCCTCGGTGATAAAACGCTGACTGGCGATGTCGCCGTTGTAAAAACGGGTTACGTTATGCGGAGTCATGATGCCGCTCACCAGTTTGTAAGCGTCGTAGACTTCATCTTCGGTGTCTTTCAAGCCGTCGGTGGTGTCACGCCAGGTGTAGCTTTTCTTGATGGGCAAGTGCGTGCGCGGGTCGAGGTATAGCGTTACCGATTCGTGATTCGGGCCTAGGACAGTCACGACCTCCGCTGGCTTCTGTTCAGCGATGGCTGAGCCGGCATAGAGGAGCGTGGTGGCTGGCAGGGTCACCCATTGGCGAAGCACAACCTCCAGCGAGTGGTCGCGACGGCGCAAAAAATCCGCCAGCAGCTTTGCTTCTTCGGGTGCGGTGCCTTTGTAGCTGATGTCGTAACCCTTGTCGCCGTTGTGGACGGTGATTACGTCGCGTTGTGGCGTGAACTCGATGCGATCTTTGTCAGGGAAGCGCGTGAAACGCCAGTAAGGGGCGCCGGCGCCGACCGATTCGCCGTGGTGGAAGCCATAGCTGCGGCCCTTTTGCGAAATATCCACTACATGCAGATAGGCGTCGCCGCCCAGCGCTTCAATCGTCTTCTGCAGCGCGGCTTTGGCCTTGGCGTCGCCACTGGCGAGGACGTATGGGGTAGCAGTCGCTGGCTGAGCTTGCTGGGAAGCCGCAGCCAGCGGCACTCCCATGGCGAATACGGCTGCTGTCGCAGCCAACCACAGATGTTTCATAGAGCGTGAACGGAATGAACGAAAGCGCATAGGTTTTATTTTAGATGCGTACAGGCAAGCACGAGTTCTCAGCCACTAGCGACCAGCGAATTGCCGCGCAACACGAACTTGGCTTGGCTCTCTACAAAGCTGCGGAAAGGCGGACGAAATCTGCCACCTTTAGCCCGCCAGCACTGCGCCGCCATTTACATTAAAAATCTCTCCGCTGACGAACCCAGCCAGCGGCGTACATAGAAACAGAATTGGCCCGGCAATTTCTTCAGGCGTACCAGCCCGACCTAGCGGAATCGTAGCGCGAATGGTCGCGCCTGCCACGGGGTCTTGCAGCGTGGCGTGACTCATGTCAGTATCCACCCAGCCCGGCGCGACGCAGTTTGTATAAATGCCCTGCCCTATCAGTTCGCTGGAAAGCGACTTGGTCATGCTGATGAGCGCGCCTTTGGTGGCGGAATAGTCCATGTGAAACGCCTCGCCCCGCTGCCCCGAAGTGGAGCTCACCAGCACGATGTGGCCGCGAGCCGGCCCGAGTTGCGGTTGCGTCTTCATCTGCGCCACGCTGTACTTGACCAATGCGAATACCGAGTCGAGATTCACGGCCAGCGTGTTGCGCCATTGTGCATCGTCCATGCGCTCTACGGCGGAGTCTTGGGCGGGCCAGACGCCGTGATTGGCGACCAGAATATCGAGCCTGCCGAAGCGTTCGACTGCAGCCCGCACAAGATTTTCGGCGGTATCCGTTCCAGTCAGATCGCAAGCGACGGCATGGCAGTGCTCGGGGCCACACTCGGCTACCAGGCATTCGGCGTCAGCAGCCGCACTGCGATAGTTGAAGACAACCTTTGCGCCTGCGTGCACAAACAGACGCACCGTTGCGGCTCCGATGCCACGTGAGCCGCCGGTGACCAAAGCCACGCGCCCAGCCAGAGAAAGAGGGACACTCATGCAACTAGTCTCAAGCGGGAACGCAGAACTTTCAAGAGTGCGAGGGGGATGCGAGGTTGGGAGCGCCCTCGGCCACCACCTGCCGTAGCAGAATTCGCGTCAGTTCGGGGTCGAAACGGGTGCCGCTCAAACGTTCCAGCTCTGAGATTGCCTGGGCCAAGGTTTTTGCTGCGGCAAAGGGCCGCTCCGAGAGCATGTTGACAAATGCTTCTGCGAGGCAAAGCACACGCGCCGTGAGAGGAATCTCCTCTCCGGCAAGTCCGCCGGGATATCCACTGCCATCGTAGGATTCGTGATAGTGCCGAACTGCAAGGCTCGCCCGTTCCTGACCCGGCAGAAGTTGTAGAATCTGTGCGCCAATCTGCGGATGCATCTTCAGGGCTGAAAACTCGTCCTCACTTAACATGCCCGGGTTGTTCAAAATTGTTTCGGAAACAAACACCTTCCCCAGGTCATGAAATCGCGCTGCCCCGGCGAGGTCGGCCATGGTCACGTCGTCGAGGCCGAGGTCGCGGCCGATCATTGCGGCATAGCGTCCCACATCATTTGCATGCGCCGGGCCCAGGGATTCACGGGATTGAGCAGCCTGGTTCAAAACCTCAAGCGCGACCCGCAAGAAACCCTCTTTGTCGGCGGGGTCGGTTCCGCTGAAGGCGCGCAGCCGGGCCATCAGAGTTTCCACGTCCTCCAGGGAAGGCTGTTCGCGTTGCAAAAAATCGTCCACATAGCTGGCGACGGCTTGCCGTTGCTGCGCGGCGGGGGCATTCTCCATCCGTTCTACAGCCTTCATCACCAGGTTGCCACCCGCGTTCTTGGCCTCGTACATGGCTGCATCTGCTGAGCGCAGAATCTCTTCCGCCGTGACCCCATGGAGCGGAAACGCCGACACACCCATGCTGGCGGTAACGCCGTACTGCATCAGCAAGGGATCCGCGGATAGCAGGAGCCGCAGCCGGTCGGCAGCTACCGCGGCTGCATCAATTGCGGTCTCCGGCATCAATACTACGAACTCATCGCCACCATAGCGAGCCACCACATTGGAGTGCCGACTGCGCCGCTCGATCTGCCGCCCCACCCGTGCCAGCAGCAAATCCCCTTCCAGATGCCCCGAGCGGTCGTTCACCTGCTTGAAGTTATCCAGATCCAACATCAGAATCGCAAATGGGCGGCCGGAGCGCGAAGAGCGCTTCCACTCCTGTTGCAGCGCTTCCAGAAAAAAGCGTCGCGTCTTCACTCCGGTCAGGCTGTCGGTGATGGATTGGCGCTGCATGTTCTGGAAGACGATGACGTTATGCAGCGCCGCGCCGAGCAGGTCTGCCAGCGTCCTGAGCACCTGCACGTCCTGGGGGGTGAAGGCTGTCTCCTCACGGGATTCCGCGCACAAGACCCCCAGCGTTCTTTCTGTGTAGAGCGGGATGCAGAAGGCAGAGCGGGCATCGGGCAGCACACCGAGGATCGAACCTGCGGGCAAGCCCTGTACCAAGGCAGGCTCAGAGCTCCGCGCGACGCTGCCCAGCAGCCCCGAACCCAAGCCGCTGCGCATACTGGCGAGTGGCGGCACCGCGCCCGCCATGGCGCGAATCTCCATCTCTTGGCTGGCGTAATCCACCAGCGCGATGGTGACCAGATCCAGGCCAAAGTGCCGCTGCACCTCTTCGGCGACCTGACGTGTTAAATCCGTGGCATCTTCGCGCGCGATTGCGATTTCAGAAATCCGGTTCAGGAGCTCGAAGTGGCGTGAGCGGCGGCGCTCTTTAGCGTACAGGCGGGCATTTTCCAGAGCCACGCTGACCTGTCCGGCCACTGTCTGCATGATCTCCAGATCGCGCTCACTGAAGGCGAACTCTCGTTCCGGATGCAGGGCAGCGATGACGCCGGCCGCTTCGCCTCCCAGAAAAATGGGTACCGCACATAGCGACTTGGCGGGACGTGGTGGTAGCAACGACACGCCCATCTCCCGCATGCGTTCCTCAAGGCCGGAGCGAATCAGAATTGGATTGCCGTGATCCATCACGTATTCTGCAAGGCCGAAGGGCCCGGAGCGGGCAGCGTTTGGAAGATGAATGTCGTTCGAGTCTATGTCTTCCAAGTGGAAGTCAATCTGGCCGTCTTCGCGCCGCAGAGCGACAAAGTTGTAATGGTTGTCCAGCAACTGCCCCAATTCGATATGAATCGTGCGCAGCAGAGCTGCTTCATCCAAGTGGGCTGCAATGGCTTGCCCGATCTCGGTGAGCAGAGCATTCTCCCGGGTACGGCGTTGGGCCTCTTCGACCGCGAGGTGGTGTTCCAAGGACAAGGCGATCTGAATCGCGAGTCCCACGAGCGGCGCTTGTCCGAGGCCGCCGGTGCGGGTGATGGCAGCATCCGCGAGCACGATCACGCCGAAGTCATGCTCGTGTGTGCGCAGGCTGAGTGCGGTGAGCCGAGTCACTTTGGGGTCCGCCAGGGATGCGCTCAAGATCGCGTCGTACCTTCCGCCGCGCGGGATCAGCCTCC
Source organism: Terriglobales bacterium (assembly GCA_038229415.1). GTDB lineage: Bacteria > Acidobacteriota > Terriglobia > Terriglobales > Acidobacteriaceae > JANXUR01. The sequence goes on along the minus strand of JBBROM010000015.1, from coordinate 6,583 downwards.
AAAGCTCCGCGCCGGGCCAGGCGAATGCGCCGCCGCGCGCCGCCGAAAGCTCGGCCAGCAATGCTGGTGCCGAGGAGTTGCTGAAGCTCGCCAAAGGGGCATCGTCAAACCCCACTTGCACACTGGGGTAGTGACTGCGCCACTCAGGCCGAATCCAGAGAAAGGCTCGCTTGCCCGGGGTCATATCGAGGAAGCGGCCCAAGAAGCGTTCCAGACTGCCGCCGAGTTGATCCACGGCGGCTGGCGAGGGATCGTAGCGGAGGGAGGAAAATGCCTCGGCGCTTGCCAGCACGTCTCGCCGCTGATCTTCAAAGAGGATGACAATCTGTGCCAACCCCACCAGCATTTGAGGCAGCGCGCCAAGGGGATGCCCCAGTTGGCGAATCAAGTCTCCGAGCGACATGCCTATCAACAACTGAGTCGAGGTCAACAGGAGGGCCCACAGGCTCAAGGCGCTGCCCAATCCCACGAGTCCCAGCGAACTTTGCTTGCGAGCCGCCCAGAATAAGTACCCTGCGGCCGCGAACATAAGGAGTCCCGCATAGGTGCCGACCAGGGTAGAGGGTGTATTTTCCGCGAGTAAATTCAGTACTCCGGCGGAGTAGTGCGTGCTGACGTCTCGAGCGACTACCAGCATGCCCGCGCCAAGCACGGTGAGCAGAATCGCAGCTTTTCCGACGCCCAGGGTGATCTCTTGCGCCGCCCGCAAGGTACACGCCGCCATCAATACCAATGCGAGGCTGGAAGCGATGAACAGCGGCATCATACCCGGGCCGCTGAAGTTTAGGTAAAATTCCCAGACCCGGAGCGCTGCGTGAACGGTGTAAGCTCCCCACGCTACTAGCCAGCAGCGAAGATAAGGCTTACGAACCTGCCGGTAGAAATATAGAAACAGCGCGAACAGGACGCAAGACACCACCACGGGTAAATAGACAATCGCGAGGTAACCATCCTGCATAATAATGCGTTCCTAAGAGACGTTCGGACGTACCCGGGCAGAAACGTAGACCCATAGTTCCACATTTACAAAGCCTTAGCAATAGTTCTGTAGTGCCATTATTACTTTGGTGTGAAAAGACGGGAAAATCACAGTGGGTGGATGGTATGGGGGATTGGAATGGAATGGAACAGGCTTGCGGAACGCCCTAGTGCGTACCCGAACTCGGAACCACGCTCACCTCAAACTCCACCGGAGTGTTCTTGGGGGGATAGCAGGCGCGATTGTCACAGGCTTGGAAGTGCAACACACCCTTCAGCAAGTATTTACCTGCAGGAGTTTTGGGGAGGGCGTGTACCTGTACAGCTACGCTAAAATCGCCCGAGTAAACGCTTAACTTCTCATCGGGCGCGAAGGGAAAGGACGAGTCCTTGCCATCGGGGTAGTCCACCTTGCTCACCATCACGGTCGAGGGCGGCTCCAGTTTCAACTCCGTGGGAATCAGATAATCCTCATGCGGTTTGTGGGAGTTGATGTGAAATCCGTTGGCCACTCGGAAGGGCAGAACCAGATTGCCCGTCTTGCCCGCTTGCAGCGTGACCGCCGCTGGCGCGGAGAAAGCTACCGAGGGCGATTGTGCGTGCGCGTAGGCTCCGGCAAGGGCGACTAGCGCGATTACGAGGCTGGCGATATGAAAACGGAACTTCATATTGGCTTGGATGCGCATCCGGGTGTTTCGGTTTCGCGCTTTCCGTCTTACGGGGTAGCTGGCTTGGTGGCGAGAATCTTCTGGATCGTCTGCTCGATCTCGGCCCGGCCTCGCAGACCGATGACGCGATCCACCACCTTGCCGTCGCGATCAATGTAGAGCGTGGTCGGCAAGGCGGGCAGGCCGCCGTAGGTGTCCGCAGTTTTTTCCGTGCCGATCACGATCGGATAGTTGACGGACATCTCTTTGGCGAACTTTTCGATGTCTTCTTTACTGGAATCGTCCATAGCCACGCCAATGATCTGCAGGCCCTGCGACTCATATTTCTTTTGCAGGTCCACGAACCACGGCATCTCGATCTTGCATGGCCCGCACCAAGTGGCCCAGAAGTTCAACACCACAGCCTTACCGCGGAAGTCGGAAAGATGCAGGGTCTTGCCGTCGGGCGTGTTCAGGGCAAAGTCGGGAGCACCGCCGCCGACGCCGGTGGCCGCGCCGCTGGCCCCGTGCGTCGCGCTCTTGGCGAAGATGAGCATGCCCAGAACGAGGACGGAAATAATGGCAAGAATGACGAAATTACGATTCACGAAGCAATCTCCTGCGAAGGTGGGCTCTTTAGATTAACCCTTAATAAAGAAACGGATGCGACTAAAGCGCGAACTGATTCAGGAACGACAGATACTGCGACAAAATACTAAATTTGCCGAGCGCCAGCAAAACGCCCAAGGCAATCAGCAATGCTCCGCTCACAATCTCGAGCGTGTGCAGATGGCGGCGAAAGCGGCTGTAAAAGGCAAGAAAACGCTGAATCATCAGCGCCGTCAGCAGAAACGGAACGGCAAGGCCAGCCGAATAAATCGCCAGCAAGCCCACACCCTTAATGAGAGAATCCTGCGCGGCGGCAAAGCCCAGAATCACGGCGAGGATCGGGCCCACGCAAGGCGTCCATCCAAAGGCAAAGGCAAAGCCCATGACGAACGCGCCCCATGGAGTGGAGCCGCCCTTTACGTTGTGCATGCGGGCGTCGGTGTAGAGCCACTTGATCGGCATGATGCCCGTCAAATGCAGACCGAACACAATGATTACGAGGCCTGCGATGCGGGAAATGAGCGCCTTGTATTGTGAAAGCAACTGGCCGACTTCCGAGGCCGCTGCACCCAAGAGAATGAACACCACACTCAGTCCAAGAACGAAGGCCAGCGAGTTCAGCATCACCCGGCCAAACAGACCCTTGCGATCAGACTTGAGCTCGTCGAGGCCCACGCCGGAGATCAGCGAAACGTAGCCCGGAACCAGCGGCAAAACACATGGAGACAGGAACGAGACAATTCCGGCCAGAAACGCTGCGATCGGTAAGGGAAGGTTCATCATAGGAGGATCACGGGAGCCGAATGCCACCGGCGCAAGACTCCCACCATTCTAGTGGACGCGCGAGGCGGGCGGAGGTTTCACCGGACTGGAAGGGTTCCAGAGGTCAGCCCCATTACGCTGCGCAGAAGCTTGGAGGGTATGGTGGCCTTCACCGTGACCTTGTTGCCGTCAGCTTCAATCTTGCTGCTCTGCAAGAACTTGGAGATGGCGGCATTCTCATTTTCGGAAGCCGCGCTGCCATCCTCGGTCGGAACCAGTCCGGCGGTGAGCGCATTGCGCATCGCATTCCACTCCCCGCTCAACTGTTGGGCGTCACTCTCGCTGTGGGTAAAGGCCTGGACATGCAGCGCCCAATTGCCCAAATATCGCACCGATGCCACGACTGCCAAGGGTTTGACCGAGCCTCCGATAAAAGGCCCGCCCAAGCTCAACTGCTGGTCGGGCATACGATCCGTGCGAAAAATTCCCCATGCCATGCTGGCCAGCTGGATGTCTGGGTAATACTGGCGCAGCAACTGCGGCCCGCCAAAGGGCGAGGCCAGCTTTTTAGCCCGGTCAATGATGCCGCGAATCACTGACGGGTCATCCACATTCGAGGTGGCGACCAGGTCGGTGGCGAGCATGGCCACCCGGAGCGTACGGTTCTCCAGCGACAACGAATAGATGGTGACACCGCGGTATTCCTCGTGTGAGGGCGAGACTCGGCTCAAGTAGGCGCCGAGTTTATCCATTTGGAGCTTGCCGCGTAACACTGTGGAAAATCGAATTTCCTCGGAAGAAAACGAACTGTTGCGACCAACGGCGGGATAATGCAGGGCCAGCGCCGCCTCTTCCAAGTCATGCTCAGGGTCAATGCCGGTTTCGGAGATAAAGCGGGAATACTCGGCGGAGCGCTCAATCGCAGGCAGGGTTTCGCCAGTCCGGTGCAGCCAGCGGGCGTCAGCGTATAAAAAGGCGTCTGCGGAAGGCAGCAAGCGGGCTGGCTCGGGGGGAGCGTGCTTGCGAAGCAGCACCACGGAGCCGAGGAGCACGGCAACGGCTACGACAGCACCGCCAATGAGGAGTCTTCGTCGGGATCGCATGTATGGCCCCCGACCCGGAACCGAAATAACGGGTATGCGGGGGACGCCGCCCGGCAAATTTCCCAAGGCGGAACCAGCAGCGCTATCATAGCAAATTCTGGGCTCTGGCACGGCGCGGAATCGCCCAAGGGCTGCTAGAATTAGAGTCTGGCGGCAGGTGCCAGAAATTTCCAACAGGGGTTGGCCGTAAACTTGCACAGGCCCCTGCCCTGTGATACCTTTTATGATGGTTACGTGCTTCGGTTGGAAGAAGGGCATCTCTCCGTCCTATTGAGGGGCGGCGAACACTGCATTTGCTGGCGTAGCTCAGCTGGTAGAGCATCTGATTTGTAATCAGAGGGTCGGGGGTTCAAGTCCCTTCGCCAGCTCCAAGGATAGGCTTCGATAGGCTTCCAGAGACGCTAAGGTAAGGTGCAAAACGGCAAACGGGGAAATCCCGGAAGCGCCAGCCAGTTGCGCAGCGCTTGATGCTTGCCGGTATGCTTACTTGCCTTAAAAATGGGCCGAAGCGAAGGTTTTAGTGGTTTCAGGTAAGGTTTTACGAGGCGGCGCAAGGGTTGGCCGCTGGAAAGTTCCGAAGGGCCAGAAGTGGCTCGGCGTATTTTCCGCACAGGTGGCCGAGCGGTTAATGGCAGCAGACTGTAAATCTGCCGCTCTCCGGAGCTACGGAGGTTCGAATCCTCCCCTGTGCACCAGATTGGCGTAGTAAAAGGAACGAGCGGGTTCGGCGAGGAATCAGGCTATGAGCCGGATGAAGATGGCTCTGGGATTGTTCTCGGGGTTGGGCGTGGTGGTGTGGTTCACGCTGGAGGATGTTCCGCTCGGCGTGGGCAGTTATCGCATCGGTTTGCGGACGGCAACGCTGGTGATTCTGGGTTTGTTGGCGTTCCGTACGGTGATGCATGGATACCGCTTGAAGCTGGAAGCGGAGGGCGAGAAGAAGGAAGCGGTTGGGCGGGAGTAACTCAGTGGTAGAGTCACAGCCTTCCAAGCTGTTGGTCGCGGGTTCGATCCCCGTCTCCCGCTCCAGTTTTAGCTCAGCTGAGTTTGGCGAGTTAGCAGTAACAGGGCCGATGTAGCTCAGTTGGTAGAGCACTCCCTTGGTAAGGGAGAGGTCACCAGTTCAATCCTGGTCATCGGCTCCATAAGATTGAGCAAGGGCAAGGCGTTAAGGCGGGCATGGCAGAGGCACTCTTTCAGCAGGCGGGAATTTCGGTGGTGCAGGTGAAGGAGTTCTCCCAGCTACAGGGGGCGCTTGATCGGGTTCTTGCTCCGGCCGAGGTGGTGCGGTTTCTGAAGAAAGTGCAATCGGCCGGTTTGCGCATTCGCGACTGGCAGGGTGTGCTGGATAAGGGCTTGGTCGAAGAGCTGGACGCAGAGTTGCGGCGCTCGGGCAAGACAGCGAAGCTGCTTTACGGTTTGCTTACTATTTCGGATCAAGGTCTGATGCGCGAGTTGTACCTGAGTAAGTTAGAGCAGGTGGAACCCGCCTTGCGGTTGAAGTTTTCCAAGGTGTACCGCTACTACTGAAGCTGAATCATTGGGCTAAGTAATTAGTAAGTTGTGGCGGTGCGATGTGGTTCAGCGATGTGGTTGAGCAATGATTGCTGGTGTAGCCAGCGAAGTCACTCTTAACGGAGACGAGCGATGGGCAAAGAGAAATTTGACCGTACCAAGCCGCACGTAAATGTGGGGACGATTGGGCACATTGACCACGGCAAGACGACGTTGACGGCGGCGATCACCAAGGTGTTGTCGAAGCACAATCCGAAGAACACCTACCGTTCCTTTGATTCGATTGACAACGCGCCGGAAGAGCGGGCTCGCGGAATCACGATTGCGACGGCGCACGTGGAGTATGAGACGGCGAACCGTCACTATGCGCACGTGGATTGCCCAGGTCACGCGGATTACATTAAAAACATGATCACCGGCGCGGCGCAGATGGATGGCGGCATTCTGGTGGTGGCGGCGACGGATGGTCCGATGCCGCAGACGCGCGAGCACGTACTGCTGGCGCGGCAGGTCGGCGTACCTTACATTGTGGTCGCGTTGAATAAGTGCGATGCGGTGGATGATCCCGAGCTACTCGACTTAGTCGAGCTGGAAGTACGCGAGTTACTCTCTAGCTATCAGTTTCCTGGCGACACGCTGCCGGTAATCCGGGTCAGTGCGCTGGGCGCGCTGAATGGCGAAGAGAAGTGGGAAAAGTCAATTGACGAGCTGATGGCGGCGGTGGATACTTATGTGCCGCAGCCGTTGCGTCAGGTAGATAAGCCGTTCCTGATGCCGATTGAAGATATCTTCTCGATTTCGGGCCGGGGCACGGTAATTACCGGCCGTATCGAGCGCGGCATTGTGAAGGTAGGCGAGGAAGTAGAAATCGTCGGCTTCCAGGCTACGCGCAAGACGGTTGTAACTGGCATTGAAATGTTCAAGAAGACTTTGGACGAAGGTCAGGCGGGCGACAATGCGGGTCTGCTG
>JBBROM010000014.1:0-120579 GCA_038229415.1 Terriglobales bacterium | reverse complement strand
CTTGTCGTTGAAGTTGTACAACTGGTTGGTTCCGGAGCCTGGGTGGTTGAAGTTGTAACCGTAATACACATCCACCGACCCGCTAAAATCAATCGGGCCCACCGACCAAGTGGACGGCGCCGCCGCTGCTGCAGCCGGTGCAGGGGCGGAGCAGTGCTGGCCTCTGGGCTAGGCGCAGAAGGCTTGGCGGTGACTCGGGCGTTAGTAACCGCGGAATCAGGCACCGATTGCGCGCGCCCAGATGAGCTGCACGCTGTCAGCAGAATTGTTCCCAATAAAATGCCGGGGATGTATTGCGAATAAATGTCTCTCGTCAGTTTCAAAGTATCCTCATGCGCGACCACGTCGACTGATGGCGCTTTACACCAACTTCAGTAGAAATAAGCGGGCATAAGAAAGGGCTAAAGATTACCTAAGGATTTCATAAAGAGGGGCGGGGGCTACGGTGTGGATTTGCCGGGCTCGAAACGGTAGCCAATCCAAGGTTCAGTCACGATGTATTGCGGAGCGTCGGTATCGGCGTCGGGCTTCAGCTTCTTGCGGAGTTGTCCGACAAAAACTCGCAGGTATTCCACTTGCTCGGTGCTGTCACCACCCCAAATCGCGGCCAGTAACGCACGATGTTGCAACACTTTACCGGAGTGACGCGCCATGTGGAGCAGCAGGTCAAACTCCTTGGGCGTCAGGTGAACTTCGCGCCCGCGCACCATGAGCCTGCGGGCGGCGACGTCAATGTGGAAGTCGCCGATGTTGAGCACTGTCACCGCCTCTTCAACGGACGGAGCGCGCCGCAAGGTCGCCCGGATCCGCGCCACCAGTTCCTCAATTCCGAACGGCTTGGTGATGTAGTCGTCCGCACCTGCATCAAGCGCCTGCACTTTCACGCGTTCCTGATCACGCACCGACAGCACGATGATCGGCACTGGCGACTTGGTGCGGATGCGCCGCGTGAGTTCGAGGCCGTCCATCTGCGGCATGGAAAGATCAGTGATGACCAGGTCGGGAGGCCAATCCTGCATCACCTCCAGTGCGGAAACGCCATCGCTGGCGGTGCGGATTTCATAGCCGCGCGCAGTGAGTCCGGCGCGCAGTACGCGGGCGATCTGCGGCTCGTCGTCCACCACCAGGATGTGTGTCGGTTTCATCGCGGGATCACATCGGCTCCTGGGTCACAATATGTACGTCCACCGGCGGAGCGTCGCGCAAGAACTGGTGGACAGCGGAGGTGTACAGAAATCTCCGCCAACCATGGGTTGCCGAGCGCCCAAACACCACCTCGGTAATGCGCTTTTCGCGCACGAACTCCGCCACCGCCTTGGCTACGCTCGTGCCTTCCAGCCGCACCACTTGTGCCCCTACATTCTGGGCAAATCGCAGATTCGCCTCCAAGCTCTTCTGGTTGGCGTCAGTCTCATCGCGTTTCGCTTGCACGTATACCACGTACATCTGAGCATCGAGGATGTGGGCCATGCGCGCGGCGCGGGCGATGAGGTATTGCGTCGCCGGATTCGAGCTGATGCAAACCGCGATGCGCTCATGCACGGCGACGCTGCGCACTTCGCTCTGCTTGTCGCGGAAGGTTTCAAGATTCTTGTCTACTTCACGTGCCACTTGGCGTAAGGCCAGTTCGCGCAACGCGATCAAATTGCCTTCGCGGAAGAAATTGCTCAGAGCCCGCTCGATCCGGTCGGCAGGATAGATCGCGCCACGCTTCATGCGGTTGCGCAGCGCATCCGGCGTCAGATCCATCATTACAACTTCATCCACACGCTGTAGAACCCAGTCAGGAACCGTCTCCCGCACTTGAATGCCAGTGAGTTGTTGTACGGTGGGGGTCGCGCTCTCCAGATGCTGAATGTTCATGGTGGAGAGCACGTCAATGCCCGCTTCGAGCAGCTCGAAGACATCTTCATAGCGTTTGCGGTGCGTACTACCTTCGATGTTGGTGTGGGCCATCTCATCCACCAGCACCACGCTGGGTTTGCGTGCCAGGATGGCGTCCACGTCCATCTCGGCGAACGTCGTGCCCTTGTAGTCAAGCTGTCGGCGAGGCACAACTGGAAGCTGGTCTGCCAGTTCCTTGGTGTCGGGCCGCCCATGCGTTTCCACCACACCGACCACAACATCCTGCCCGCGTGCGTAACGCCGGATGGCTTCGCTGAGCATGCCAAACGTCTTGCCCACGCCCGGCGCGTAGCCTAGAAACAGCTTGAGCCGCCCACCACTTCGGGTAGGTTCTGTCTCTTCCAGCCATTGCTCGGGTGTCTTGGGCATTGCGCTTATTGTCCGCGACTGCGTCAAAAATGTCGAACTTCGCTACAATCGGCGAGTGAAGTCCTCACAAATCATTTGGCGCATTACCGCTTCTGCCGCCGCCATCGCGGCGGTTACGCAGGCTGGCCGCTGGTCAGGCATGAACGCGACTACGATGGCGCTGGCCTATCTGCTGGTGGTGCTAGCTGTTGCGGCTGGCTGGGGATTGCGCTTTGCCGCGCCCACCTCGCTGTTGGCAACGCTGACCCTCAACTATTTCTTTCTGCCTCCGGTCGGTACGTTTACCATCGCCGAGCCCCAAAACTGGGTTGCGCTCTTCTCTTTTCTGGTGACTGCGGTGATTGCCAGCCGTCTGGCCGAACGTGCGCGCTGTGAAACCGAGAAGGCCAATCAGCGCCGGCTGGAGCTGGAGCGTCTCTACGAATTCAGCCAGGTGCTGCTGGCGACGGAAAACGCGGCGAGCCTGCTCAACGTGATCCCACGCTATCTGGTGGAGTCGTTCGGCGTGAAAGCAGCTGCGCTTTCCGTGGCCAAACGTCCGGATGTCTACCGCTCCGGGCCTATGGCTGACGGCCTCGACCCGCGCGACCTACAAACGGTGTGCTTGCGGGGTGAACCTACCATTGACCCCGAACGCCAGTTGGCCATTATGCCACTGCGCATGGGAGCAAAAGTTGTGGGCAGTGTTGGGTTGACCGGAGAATTACCCTCACGCAATACGCTCGAAGCACTCAGCAGTATCATCGCCATCGCAATCGAGCAGGCAGGTGCGGTGCAGCGACTGGCGCACGCAGAAGCGGCGAGAGAAAGTGAAGAGCTGCGCACCGTGCTCATGGACTCCGTCGCACACGAGTTCCGCACGCCACTTACAGCGATCAAAGCTGCCGTCACTTCCCTGTTGACCCCTCCCCGGACCAGCGACAGCGGCACCAAGGACATGCTCGAAGTGATTGATGAAGAAGCCGACCGCTTGAATCATCTGGTCGGCGCGGCTGCGGAAATGGCCCAGTTGCAAACGGGAAACGTCCATCTCGATATTCAGCCTCATGCTATTCGACCCGTGATTGAGGCGGCGCTGATGGCGGCAAAGTCAGTCGTGGCGAGGCATCCCGTGGAAGTCAACGTGCCGGACGGTTTGCCCGACGTCAGCATGGACGGCAACCGTATCGCCGAAGTCGTGCAGCAACTTGTGGAAAATGCCGCCCGCTACTCCGCTGCCGAATCGCCGATTCATCTGACGGCCGAGGTTAAGAATGGGCAGCTCATGGTAAGCATTGCCGATCACGGTCCCGGCATTGACGATCTCGAGCAATCGCTCATCTTCCAGAAGTTCTATCGCGGCAAAAATCAGCGATTGCTGGTGCAAGGCACAGGCATGGGTCTGGCTATCGCCAAGGCGATCGTGGAGGCCCACGGCGGCAGCATTGGCATCACCAGCCAAGTGGGGCAGGGCTCGGTGTTTTACTTCACGCTGAAGGCCTGAGGCGTCTTGCCATTGTTAGGGTAGCGTATGCCTGATTACTCCTGTAATCTGCGGAAACGTTCTACTCGAATTAGCATTTTTTCGCAGCCAGTCCGCCTCTCCATCGCATACACTGTCTTGTAGATCGCAGTGGAATTGTCCAAGCCGGACCCCCTCAGGCTTAACGGCATGAATGAGCTGCGAGTGGTTGCGCCATGATTCTCAGGAGCGAAGCATGAAAAGTCAGCCGAGCAAGCAGATGCGTCCTGTAGTGTGGTTCCTGGGCACTACCCTGTTCTGGCTGGCCAGCCTGGCGGCAACCTGGGCTGCCCCTCCAATTATTTCGTCAAACGGAACGCAGTCCTCGCATAGCCCGTCCGCATCGCAGACCCGTACCGCTTGGTTTCGTCATGGGCGCAGTGCCGCCCACGGCAATGCTGGAGATGCGCTCCACAAAGCGATCGAACAAAAGGCTGCATTGCGTGCCGAGCGCCAGCGCCGGGGACTGTCCCCAGTGGTGACTCCTCCGGGTGCGAGCATTAGCCGAAATGGCAGCGCTGCGGATTGGAGCAGTCTTGGACCGGCACCGCTCATCTCTGACCCCGGCATACTGCGGCAGGATTTCGGTTACGTGAGCGGACGCGTCAGCGCCGTATCGGTAGACCCCAATGACGCGACCGGCAACACCGTCTACGTGGGGGCGGCGCAAGGCGGCCTGTGGCGATCCACCAACGCGGCTGCCGCTAGCACCACGTCCGTTGTCTGGACACAATTGCTCGATAAGCAGCCCTCGCTCGCTGTCGGCGCGGTCGCGATTCAGCCCGGAAACAAGAATTTGTTGCTGGTGGGCACGGGCGAACCCAACGACTCGTTCGACTCTTACTACGGTCTTGGATTGTTGCGATCCACCGATGGCGGCGTGACGTGGACGCAGGTCACGCAGGATGTGGCGGGCAATTCTTTTCTGGGACGCGGGTTCAGCAAGTTCGCCTTCAGCAGCATCAACCCCAATTTAGTGGTCGCTGCCGTGAGCAGCGCAACCAACGGCCAAGTCGCGGGCATTGGCAAGGTTTCTGTTAGCGGCCTCTATTATTCCACCGACGCGGGTGCCAGTTGGCATCTGGCGGCGACGATGGATGGCGCCGCCGCGCTGGACTCCCCGGCTGCAGCCTCCGAGGTCGTGTTCAACTCCACCGCCGGGTTGTTCTTCGCTGCTCTGCGAAATCACGGCTTCTATAGCTCTAGCGACGGCCAGACCTTCACCCGATTGGCGGTACAGCCGAACAACACTGTGCTCGGCACCGCAGCATGCCCGGCAGCCACCAGTAGTTCCTGCCCCATGTATCGGGGCGTGATGGCGGTCGTCCCCGGACGCAATGAAACCTATGCCTGGTTCATTGATCGCAATGAGAACAATCAGGGCATCTATCGCAGCAACGATGGCGGAAGCAGTTGGACGGCATTGGACACCGGCGGAATCGACAGTTGCGGCGACTTTGATGGAAGCGGCGCGCCAGACGGTTGCAGCACCTCTGCCGGAAGCTACAACTTGTACCTCGCCGCAATCACCAACAGCAGCACCGGAACTGACATCTATGCTGGCTCGGTGAATCTCTATAAATGCACTTCCGTGAACGCCTCAGCCACCGACGCGGCGAACGTTTGCACCTCGACCCCCGGCCTCACTTCGACCTCTGGATTCATCAACCTGACCCACGTCTTCGGTTGTGGGCCGGACGCCAAAGCCACTACCGCGCATATGCATCCCAGCCAGCACAGCGCCAGTTTTGTGGTGCGGGGCGGCGACGCCATCCTTTACTTTGGCAACGATGGTGGCGTCTATCGCGCGCTGAGCGGTCTCGCTCTGAACAAGGGCGGCGTTAGTACCATCTGCCAAAATGTTGCCAGTGGCACCAATCCGATTGATGACCTCACTGGCACGCTCGGCTCGATCAGCGAGATCTCTTCTTTTGGCCAGGATCCTACCGACCCAACGGGTTTTATTGCTGGACTTCAGGGTAATGGCACGGCAGTTGTAGCCCAGGGTTATAACCTGAATCCACGATTCGGCACAGGCCCACTTTCCGCTACCACTTGGACGGAAATTGCTCTGCCCGCCACGGATGGCGGCCCGGCAGAGATTGACTCGGCCGCCGCCAACAACTGGTATCAGTCGTATCCCTTTGCTCAGTTGAACCTGTGCACGGTGGGCGATTCTCCGGTGCTGGGCTGTATCGAGGGAGAACTGAATCCAGTCACCTCGGGTACTCCGCCGTGGGCTGGCGACTTTACGCAGCACTTCACTCCTTTTGTGCTGGATCCGCAGTTCACCACAAATTTATTATTGGGCACTTGCCGCGTATACCGAGGGGCTGGCAATGGCGGCCCATTCACCGCCATCAGCCCGGAGTTCGGTGGCTTTACTACCGGCGCATGCAACACAAACGGCCTTAATCTGGTGACCGGCCTCGATGCAGGTGGCTTCGTGACCGCGAATGGGTCGCAGATCGTTTACGCGGTAACCACCGGCTCCAGCAACGCGCTCACACCCGCTGGCCGGGTTTTCGTTTCGGGCAGCGCCGATGCGGGAACTGGCTCGTGGAGTGATGTCACCGGCTTCCTCAATCAAAGCAATTTCGATATTGGCAGCGTCTTGGTGGACCGAATCAATGACGCCAGTGGGCAGACTGCCTATGTCACCGTCATGGGCTTCTTGGGGAGAACGGGCGCCCATGTCTTTAAGACGGTAAATCAGGGAACGATATGGACGGATATCACCGGCAATTTGATGGATGTGCCAGTAGACAGCCTCGCGCTTGATCCGATTGACGCCACTACACTTTATGCTGGAACCGACATAGGCGTATTCGTTAGTCAGGACGGCGGAACATCATGGGCGGAGTATGGTGCTTCCCTGCCCAACGTTCAGGTTACGAAACTGCGCACCTTCGACAACGGCACCGTGCGCGAACTACGCGCCTCCACCTATGGTCGAGGGCTGTGGAGCATTCCGCTACTCGGCGTTGCCAAGGCTGGGATCACCCTTAGCGCGCCCAGCCCCAACTCGCTCAATCTGGCCCGGGGCGGTTCCGGAACTGCGACTGTCACTTTAGGCGCGGCGAATAGCTTCACAGGTTCTGTGACCCTGACTTGCGGATCGCTGCCCACTGGAACCACCTGTAGCTTCTCGCCAGCGACGTTGAACCCGAGTACGGGCGGAACGACCAGCACTCTCACTGTCGCCACTACTTCCACCACGCCGCTCGGAACTTCTTACCTGCAAATAGTCGCCGCACCCACTACCGCGAATGCCTTCACCACGCAGACGCAAGTGCTGGCAGTCACCGTAACGGCAACTGACTTTGCCATCGGCTCGACGACGCCTGCGACGGTAAACGCGTCCTTCAGCACCACAACAACGTTCAATGTCACGTCCTTCTCGGGCTTCAACAGCGGAGTTACCCTGAGCTGTCCGGCGCCTCCCACTGGAATCACCTGCACGTTTGCCCCGAATCCTGCGACTGCACCGATAAACGGATCGGTCGCGGTGACCTTGACCATCGCCGCCGGCAGCACGGTGGCAGTGGGCACGACCACTCCCACTTTGACGATCCAAGGCACCGGCGCTGGTCTTACCCACACCACAACGCTGGCGCTCACGGTCAACGGCTCCGACTTCGCCCTATCCTCGGCAGCGTCTGGGGGCACCACAATCACAGCCGGTGGTTCGGTGAGTTATGTGATCACGCAGACGCCAAGCAACGGATTCTCCGGTGCCATTACCCTAACGTGCGGCAAACTGCCCTCGCTCACTACCTGCCCCGGTGTCACCATCGCAGCTGGACAAACCACAGCCACCATCAAGATCACTACCACGGCTCCCACAACGGCGGCTTTGTCGCCCCAAGGAACAGGAATGTTCTACGCATTGTTCGTTCCTCTGGTGGGACTGGCATTGGCGCTACGCACTCGACGCAGGCAAGGAAGTCGCGCTCGCTTCGGGGGACCCGCTATGTGGTTGTTCATCAGCGTTGTATCTGTGCTGATGTTCCTGACCGCCTGCGGCGGGGGTAGCAGCGGAGGTGGTGGCGGCGGCGGCGGCAGCCCTGGGACGCCCCGCGGAGACTACAACGTGACCATCACCGGGGTCTCCGGTTCGCTGAGCCACAGTACGACAGTGACCTTCACGGTGCAGTAAATTTCAGCGCTGGTAACGCAGGCACAAGGCGCGAATCCGCTCGGCGACATAGGCCACATCTTCCCCAGCCAGACTGGGGAAGATCGGTAACGACAAGATGCGGTCGTAGGCGGCTGTTGCCACCGGGCAATCCTCTGGGCGGCAGCCAAAGGTTTCGCGATAGTAGCGGTGGAGGTGCAGCGGCAAATAATGCACACTATTGGCTACTCCCTCTTCTTCCAACCGCAGACTAAACTCATCTCGCCCGATACTCAGTTGTTCCAACTGCAACTGCACCACATGCATATGCCAGGCGTGGCGCACCGTCGGATAGCTGGCCGGAAGCTGGACTGCGGGTACATCCGCCAAGTGCTCGCGGTAGAGATCAGCGCAGCGTTGCCTTGCATCGCGGAAGGCATGTGCCTTCTTAAGCTGCTCAATGCCAATGGCCGCCTGGATGTCGGTCATATTGTCCTTGAATCCCGGCGCTTCCACTTCATAACGCCACCAACGCTTAACCCCGGCATTGGTTAGAAGGTCACGGTCAATGCCGTGATACGCCATGAGCCGCGCGCGCTTGGCGAGACCTTCATCCGCGGTGGCAATCATGCCGCCTTCGCCGGTGGTCATCGTCTTGTTGGCGTAAAAAAAAAACAACTGGCAGCGCTGCCAGAATCGCTTAACGAGCCGATCACTTTGCCGTGATACGCCGCCGTTAGCGCATGAGCAGCATCCTCGAGCACGCGAAGCCCTCGATCTGACGCTAACGCATGCACGCCATCCATGTCTGCCGGATGCCCCGCATAGTGCATAGGCATAACCACGCGCGAGTTCGACGTGACCTTCCTCTCCAGGTCAGCCACGTCCATCGTCAAGGTGTCTGGAGTGCAATCAACAAAGACGGGCCGCGCCCCCAAATGCAGTACGACGGCTACTGCGGAAGCGAACGTCATAGTGGGGACGAGAACATCGTCTCCGGGGCCAATTCCCATGGCCTCCAGCACCAGATGTAGAGCTGCGGTAGCCGAGGCTACTGCGATGGTGTAAGGCGCGGAGACAAATGCGGCGAAGTCGGCTTCAAACTGCTTCACGCGTGGTCCTGCCGTAAGCCAGTCCGAGTCTAACGTGTCGCAGACGGCGCGCTTCTCTTCTTCCCCCACGCCGTGGCGGAAGTACGGAACCTGCCGGCGGGCAGGCTTGGCATTGGATTCGGATTCGGATTCGGAAATGCTCATGATTGGTTATCAGCTGCACTTACAATTGTTTAGATCGCTACAGACTTTGCCATAGAGGTACCGAGCGGCAGATTCTGCGCCAGCCACCGAATATTAAAGAAACGAGAATCTTCCGCTGGATTTGCGCCGTACTCTCCCGATTCGAGCTTATCCCAGATCTCCAGAACCGACTCACGCAGTCCTCGGCTCGGGCGAATCCCCAATTCGGCGCCAATGCGCTCCCCACTTACCCGGTAGCTGCGGCCTCCATTGTCGTTCGCGGCTTGCCGAACTATTTCGACAATCACGTCGCGGTCCTCGCGAAGGATGGTACAGACTTCCGCCCCCAGCTCAGAGATCAGGTAGTTCTGCCCCAGCAAGTTATAGATGCGACCTTGAATAAGTTGTGTCGGCTGCTTAAGCAAGGTTAGATATGCTTCCACAGCATCATCTATATGCAAAAGAGGCCTCCAGATTTCGGTCGCGCCATCCAGGAACAAAGTTCGGCGCGACCATGCGCTCAGGACAAAAGTGTTCACCACTAAATCAAAGCGCATACGGGGCGCATCGCCAAACACGGTTCCTTTACGCAGAATGACGGGGCAAAATAGAGGCTCGTCCGTCTGTGCCTTGAGCAGCTCAAACTCAGCCGCACGTTTCGTTCGACTGTAAATCGCGCTCGGTTGTACCGGACTGGCTTCCTCCAACATTTCCCGTGACGGCTCCTGCGCGGCTGCGGGTTGGTAGTAGACCGAGCAACTCGAAGCGAACAGACAGCGGATCGCCTTGCCACCACGCGCCGCCGCCTCTGCCGCTGCTTTCGCCAACGACGCGGAGGCTTGCACGTTGCTGCGCAATGCGAGTTCTGGCGCGAATTCAGAGGTTACGTCATTGGAAAGCCCCGCCAGATGAATCACGTGATCTACACCAGATAGCCAAGCCGGGTCGAATTCGGCAAGGTCTGCCTCCACCACCTCGAGGCTGGGATGGTTGGGGAGTGAATAGTCGAACCACAAGGTGTCCACTGTACGCACCGAGTAGCCCTGCGCCAGAAGATAGGGCAAAAGGCGGCTGCCAATATAGCCGGCGCCACCGGTCACAAGAATCAAGTCGTGCCTCCAGATTACTGCCAGGGGGCCGTCGAACCGTGTCAGGGGGAGGGGGTAGACACAGCCGCAAGTACCGGGTTGCACGCGCCGGAACGCTCTAAACAGAATGCTCCGGTGAAACAGTTTAGTAAATCAGACTACCCAAGATGTACCTTTGTGTCCAGCACAAAGTTGTGTGAATCTGGATGAGGTGCACCCTAACCCACACGTATCCTGCTATTGACCTGTGATTTCTGTTACTCAACCATGTCTTATGGAATCTTGAATGAGCGATTGCCCATCGCGCATCATAACCGTTGAGTAATATTTACCTACTAAATCGTGCGCCTGTGCAGAGATTCGCAATCTACGCGAAATAGCGTAAGCGGAGAGCACTACGCAGTCTTTCTGCTTAGCTCACGTGCCAACTGCCATGCACCCGCAGTCGCAACCAGTACCAGGGCAAAACCTAATCCATAGTGACCAAGCAAAAGCTTGCCCACCCCGAACAGTGCCGAATAGGTCATGACGCAACCGAGGATCCAGCACCACAGATTGCGGCCCAAATCATGGGTCGCAGGAATCTCAGGAGTCTCCAAGGCCACCGGATGCCAGCCCCGCACATCAGGATGCACTTTGCGATAAAACGCGCGTAGCAGCTCTTGCGGCTCCGGCTGAGTGCAGAAAGTGACGATGATCCATACCAGCGATGTGACGAGCGTAGTCGTAAGGGCTGACTTGGCAAACACTACCGGGCCAGAACCAGTGAAAGGTTCCGCCCGGCCAATCAGCGCGATCCAAAGCCCTTGCCAATGCAACATGGTGGATACAGCCAACGAAGCCGCCATGGCCGAGATTTCGCTCCATGCGTTGATGCGCCACCAGTACCAGCGCAGCAGATACACGGTGCCCGTACCCGCGCCCAACTCCAACACGAACTCCCAGCCTGATCGAATCGAGGCCAGTTGCGCGGAAACGTATCCCGTGACCACCACCAGCACCAGCGTCAATACCTGTGACATGCCGACATAGTGGCTCTCACTCGCCTTCCGCACTAGGAACCGGCGGTAGAAGTCCGAGACCAGATACGAAGTTCCCCAGTTGAGTTGCGTTGCAATCGTAGACATGAACGCAGCCAGAAATCCGGCCATGATGATGCCGCGCAGAGCGTGCGGTACATGCTCGTTCACGATCAACATATAACTTGTCTCCGGTTTCGCCAATCCCGGATAAAGCACAATCGCCGCCAGCGCGGTGAAAATCCATGGCCACGGGCGCAGCGCGTAGTGCGCAATGTTGAACCACAGCACGGAAAACAAACCTTGACGCTCGTCCCGTGCACTGAAAATGCGTTGCGCGATGTAGCCTCCCCCACCCGGCTCTGCACCCGGATACCAGAACGCCCACCACTGAATCCCCAGATGCACCACAAAGGTGATGACGGGCAGTGTCCACAGCGCTTCACCAGTCCAGCCACGAGAAAAGTCCGGCAAAAAAGCCAGCGGATCGGAACTCGGCGTGGCAGCGTGCATCGCCGCCAGCCGCGCAGTCATGGCATCCATGCCACCCGCCGCCTTCACCGCGTAATACGCCACCACGATCACAATGCCCATCTTCAGCACAAACTGGAACAGGTCGGTCCACAACACGCCAGATAGGCCGCCGAGCGAAACGTAAATGCCAGTGAACGGAATCAGGAAGAAAACGCACACCACCAACGCTTGCCCATCGCTGCCAGTAAATGCCGACCCGAAAACCGAGGCCATACCATTGGCAAAGCTAACCAGCCATGGCCATGTCGCCATCGTCGGCCCCAGCGTGGTGGAGACGATGCTGGTCATCGCCTTGGTTACCCATCCCAGGATCAGCGTGTTCATCAGCAAGCCAAGATAAAGGGCTCGAAAACCGCGCAAGAAGGCTGCGGGTTTGCCGCTGTAGCGCATCTCGGCAAACTGCACGTCGGTCAATAAGCCAGAACGCCGCCACAGCCGGGCAAACAAAAATACTGTCATCATGCCCGATGGCAGAAAGGCCCACCATATCCAGTTGCCCGCAATGCCTCCGGTGTATACCAACCCCGCCACTACCAACGGCGTGTCGGCGGCAAATGTCGTCGCCACCATGGAGGTTCCGGCCAGCCACCACGAGACAGTGCGACCCGAGACGAAATAATCTTCCGTGGTGCGTCCCGCACTACGGCGGAAATATAGGCCAAGAAACAGCGTGATCAGCAGGTAGCCAATAATTGCGGACCAGTCAAAAAGTGTGAAGGTCATCGGGTGCATCTCTCCCGTGCAGCATCTTTCCAAAAAATCAGATTTTTCGGGGCTGCCGAAAGATATCAGGTTTGGAGGAGGAAAGGCAGCAGTTTCTGAGGTTCTACCATTCGGGTCACAAAGAAACCGGGAGGCGTATCAGCGCCTCCCGGTTCAGTCCGCGTTCAGCTTACTTCCCTAGGGCAGCAGTCCGAACACATCCACGAAGCCTTGCGTGCCCACGTAAACCTTGCCGTTAGCTATTGTGGGAATGGTGTACTTCACCGCATTGTGCAACGCATCGCGACTGTTGGCAGCCTGTGTCGAGATCCACAGTTGCTTGGAGACGTTCGATGCATCCACAGCGTACAAGTACGCCACTCCGTTGGCGTAGTTGGTGTTGTTCAGGAAGAACGCCACCCCACTGGTCGCCGTCGGCGAGGCGGCAGCAATCACCGGTGCCGTCCCGGGGTAGCCAGGAGCTACCGAGGTGACCTGCACCTGGGTCAGCGAAGGCTGACCGCTGACGCTGATCGTCACCTGGTACTGCCGCACACTATCGGTGCGCGCTCCCACGTATACGTTGCCATTCCAGTAGCTGGGGGTCACCTTCAGCTTCTGCGGCAGAGTGATGTTCTGCAGGTTGTTGTCAAAGCCAGCGTTGTAGCCACCCATCTGGTCACGGTTCACCAGATGCAGCACAGAATCCTTGCCGCCACTCACCGCGAGGTGCGGATAGTTGCCCGGCTGGTCAGGCAGCAACAACAGTCCAGCGGCTCCCAGATCATTGTTGCCGCTGTCGAGCGCAGCCTGGTTCGCCGGCGTGAAGCTGTCCAGAATATTGAACGAGCCGTTGAAGGGCTGAAGCCGCAGGAACGAGTCTCCCCACGCGGAGCCCCCCACGTTGCCATCAAATGTTCCGTCTCCGCTTACCAGGAACATGTTCCCGTTCGCATCCACGGAGAAGCCGCCACCACCCATCCAGACGCCGTCGCCTTCGCCGTTTGCCGAAGTGGACATCACATTAGTCATCGCCAGCGTGTTGGCGTCGAAACCGAACAGCCAGCCGTGATAGGGGTGCGTGTCGCAGTCTCCGCCGAAGCCGGTGTACACCACACCGTTCGCCAAGGTGAGGGCTGGCCGTGCCTTATGCATCTTGGGGTCGAAGGTAAGCGTCCCACCCACGCTGGCTTCCCCAGTCCCCGCCACAGAGGCTGCGATTTCTGTTGGCCCAGCCAGCACGTTGCCGGTCAGAATATCCACCGCATAAATTCTGTGGTGGTAGGTCGGCGCCGACTGAATCGAATTGTTCCGGGTTGCCACGAGGAAGTACATCTTGCCGGACGTAGTGTCGATCACTGGTGTGCCGATAATGCCAATATTCAACTGCGGAACTTCGCCGCAGGAAGGGTTGATGTCTGTGAGGGGAAGCGGAATCTCTCCGCTCTGCAGGTAGTTCTGCTGCCACAATACCTGGCAAGCGCTGCTGTCCGCATCGAAGGCATACGCGGAGTCATTCATCGTAACCACGTAGATCACGTTGTGAATGCCGCCGGCAATGCTCAGGTTGGCGTAGTACAGAGGCTGCCCGTAAATGGGCCCATCCACCGCACATGAGAACAGCTTGCCGAAGGTGCTGGTGTTCACATTGGTGGTGGTGAGCGCAGGCTCAGCCAGGTTCTGCCCAGTGCGCAACTGATCGTACTTGTACACAAACATACCGGGGAAGGTTGTGGTGTACATATTGGAGGATGCGCTTACCGCTGTGTTGGCCTGACTGGTCGCGGTAACCACGTGGGCCCCGGTAACCGTCGGCGGCGAGTACAAGCCGGTGGCGCTGATGGTGCCCGCCGTTGCGTTGCCGCCCGCCACGCCATCCACAAACCAAGTAACGGCGGTGTTGCTGTTGCCAGTGACCGTCGCGGTAAATTGCTGGGTCTGGCTGATGGTCACCGACGCATTGCGGGGCGACACCGTCACCGTGATGGCTCCCACCGCGTTTACGGTGAGTACCGTGTTTCCCTTAATCGTGCCTGAGGTAGCGGTGATGGTGGTGGTGCCGACCGCCTTGCTTGTCGCCAGTCCGCCCGCCACGATGGTGGCTGTCTTGGTCGCCGACGATGTCCATGTCGCCGTGCTGGTCATTGTCTGAGTGGAAGCGTCTGTGTAGACGCCCGTAGCCGTGAACTGCTGCGTGGCGCCTACGATGACAGACGGGCTCACCGGGGTCACCGAAATGGACGACAGAGTTGCGGCGGTCACCGTCAGCGTAGTGCTGCCCGTAACCGAACCTTGCAACGCCGTGATCGTTGCAGTGCCTTGTGACAGAGTGGGGGTCGAACCACTAAAGTTTGCCGTGGCCACTGCTGGGTTGGAAGAACTCCACGTCACTTGGCTCGATATATTTTGCGAGCTGTTATCCGTGTATAAGCCTGTCGCCGTGAACTGCTGCGTCACGCCCTTGGCCACGCTCGGGTTGGCCGGACTTACTGTGATTGTCGTCAGCGCCTTTTGTATAACCACTACGGTCGCGCTTGTGGTTACTGAACCCTGTGTCGCGGTCACAAATGAGGTTCCCGTCGTCAGGCTCGTTACCAGACCGGAAGCATTCACTGTGAAGTACGCGAGGTTGCCCGATGTCCAGGTCACGATCGTGGTGATGTCACGCCCGCTGCCGTCGTTGTAAGTTCCAGTGGCCGTAAACTGCACGGTCTGGCCCTTGGCAATGCTGGTCGTGGAAGGCGACAGCGAGATCGTCTGTAGCGTCGCCGCCGTTACCGTAATGGTGGACGTACCGTATACAGTTCCGCTGACTCCATTGGCCGATGCAGTAATGGTGGCAGTACCACTCGCCGCCGCCACGCCCGTTACCAGGCCGCTAGCGCTTACGGTAGCTGTGGTGGGTGTGGAGCTTGCCCACGTCGCCGTGGAGGTAATGTTCTGCGTTGTGCCGTCGGTATAAGTACCAGTGGCAGTTAGCTGCTGCGTGCCAACACCAAGGATCGAGGCGCTGGATGGAGTAACCGCGATGGAGGTCAATGCCGCCGCGTTCACCGTCAAGCTGGCATTGCCACTGACGCTGCCCTGGGTTGCGGTAATCGTCGCTGCGCCCGTCGCGGTTGCACTTGCAACACCCGCGCTGGTTAAAGTGATCGCCGGATTCGATGATGTCCATGTCACCGTGCTGGTGATGTTTTGCGTCGTGCTGTCGCTATAAGTGCCCGTCGCCGTGAACTGCTGGTTCTGACCCAGCGCAAAACTCGCGGGGGTAGGCGTGACCGCAATGGAAGTCAGCGTTGGCGCCAATACCGTCAGAGTCGCGGAGCCAGACACTCCGTTCGTGGAGGCAGTAATGCTTGCAGTGCCCTGAGTTAATCCACTGGCTAGGCCACCGCCTGTCACACTCGCTACCACTCCGTTGGATGAGCTCCAGGACGCTGTAGGGGTGTAGTCCTGCGTAGTGCCATCACTAAAGGTGGCGGTCGCGGTGAACTGTTGCTTCAACCCGGCACCCACGCTGGCCGTAGCGGGAGTCACGGCGATCGACGTCAAGCTGATGCCCGTGCCCGAAACTGAATAATTCTGCGGACTATTGCCGGCATTATCAGTCACGGTTACAAATGCTGAGCGCAAGCCCGCCGCCGAAGGCGTGAACTTCAGCATGATCGTGCAATTGGCTCCTGCCGCCAGGCCAGTTCCGCAATTATGCGTAAGCGGGGCAAAATCCCCGGCATTTGTGCCGCTCAATGCCAGTGAAGTCACGTTCAGGAATACGGTGCCAATATTGGTCATGGTCACCAGTTGCGTGGCGCTGCTGGTGCCCACCAGCTGGTTGGCAAACCCCAGACTGGCCGGGGAGAAACTGACCACCGGCAGGATGGCGGCCCCGGTGCCAGTCAAACCCACGCTTTGCGGACTTCCCGCCGCCGTATCGGTCACGCTGATGGATCCGGTACGAGTGCCCGATGTGCTGGGGGTAAATGTAACGCTAATGGCGCAGTTAGCGTTGATGCCCAAAGATACCGGGCAGTTATTCGTCTGCGCAAAGTCGCCGCTGGCGGCGACACTGGGAATCCCCATGGGCGCGGTGCCAGTGTTCGTCAACGTCACACTTTGCGCCGCACTGGTGGTGCCGACATTTTGACTTTCAAAGCTAAGACTGGTGGGAGAAAAACTTGCGGCGGGTGTGCCACCAACGCCTGTCAGCGACACCGACTGCGGAGTGTCTGGAGCGTTGTCTGCAAGATTGATACTCGCAATGCGCGTTCCAGCTGCCTGGGGTGTAAACGTCACCGTGATCGTGCAGCTGAGGCCGGGCCTTACGCCAGCCGAGCAGTTGTGCGACAAAGGGGCGTAGTCCTTCGTATTGGCCCCTACCAGCTTGATAGACGTAAACGTGAGAACGGCAGTTCCCGTATTGGTAACGGTCACGCTCTGGCTGGCAGTAGGAAAGCCAACCTGCTGAGTGCCGAAGTTCAGACTTGTCGGGGAGGTGCTCACCACTTGCGCCTGAGCCACAACAGCCGTCAGCGCCAGGAACACCCCAACCCAACCAGCAATCCCAAAACGGAACATACTGCGCATAATCAGTCCCTCCTCATGTCGTTACGAAGCAACCGTTGCGATTGCCAGTTTGTTGATAAAGCCGGAGAATGGGGGGCAGCCCGGCAACACCGTTAACGCTATTATCCACATATATTGGTAAAAAGAACTACCACTTCCGTGTTGTACGCGGTTACTTTACGCGAATAAAAGGCGAATGTGCTTCCGAGAACAAGATTCAGCCTCTCTCCAGCAGCGGAGCCAATCTGCTTTCCTTGAAGCCATTAGGGTTTCCGTATTGAATTTTTCATATAACAGGTTAATTTTAAACGACTTACATAGATAGAAAATTTCTTTGCGCGTGGGCAATTAACTCTTTAGTATGAGCTGGGCTGCACTCTGGGCTTCCGCTTAGGGCCGATTCCGGCGATACGCCAGTTCCGGCGGATGGCCCTTCTAACCGCGCAGTGAGCTTTCGGAATCCGCCCCCCTTAGGATTGCATTCAGTCCGAAGTTTTAACTGCACTATTCCGCAGATCTCTCAGGCTTCGATCCGTTGGGATGACAACCGGGATGAACTTCTGCATTTTTTAGGGGTACGTTGCGAGGCGGTAAATCGGATGCCATTCGTCCCATTTTGGGAACGTGGGCCTGCCAAATCAAGAGGTGAACGGGCCGCTCGATATGCAGCCCATTGCACATCTGCCCAAGAGATGGGGCATTGGGTAAATCGCTTGAATTGCAAGCTGGGAAGCGCTGCATTTGTGGTGCAAAGCATCGAAAAGACTAATACTGCTTAGCGCAATTTCCGCACGCTCCACAGGGATTTCCGGGCCTGCGCCGACTATACTAGGGGTATCCTTGGCGGCAGTTCTGCCCGCATCCGTGCATAGGGCAACCACCTGCCGCCCGACTCGTCCTTATCATCCGCAACTCTATGTTGCAGCAGGAGTTAAGATTATGGCAGGCAAAATTATACAATCCGAAAAAGCTAAGTCTGGTTCGTCCGTTACCTCTTCCGTGAGCAAGCCCACGGCCGCCCCGGCACTAACGCCGGAAAAGGCACCAGTAGCAGTCGCGAAAGCACCCAAGCCGAAGGCAGCCCAAGCCGAGAAGAAGCTGGCAGCGAAGGGCAAGCCCGCTACGAAGGCCAAACCGGTTGAGGTACATGGCATCGCGCTGGTTGCCTCAGTACCGGCAAGCGTCAGCGAGCCCGCCGAAGTGGATGCGATTCTAGCCGAAGTTGCGGCTGCTGCCCATGCGGCGAACTCAGCCATTGCGGAACGCTCATTCGCAGCGGAAGAACACTCGCAAGCCTCCACCGACAGCCCTGCTGAGAGCCAACCAGTCGAAAGTGAAGTTTTCTTCCATAAGATCGAAGCCGCGATTCGCTGGAGGGCTTACGAACTATATCTGCAACGGGGCGGTCGCAACGGTTCGGCGGACCACGACTGGGCCACGGCAGAGTGCGAAATCCGCGCACGATATATGCAACGTACGGCCTAGTGGCGCGTCTAATAAACGTAGGGTTGCGCGATTTTTATGCGCACTCTGCTGTGCACCTTTCACGATCGCTTGCCGATGTGAAATAAGGAGATTTTTCTGACTCGAGTTTTGCTGATTGACGACGATTTGCAGCAGCTTTGGCTGCGCGAGGCCGTGCTGCGGGCATCGTCTTTTGAAGTCGTCCGCGCGGCCTCCTGCGAGGCCGCACTATCTCTGCTACGCTCCCTGCCCTCGGCTTCTCAGCCTGAGGCGATCATTACAGATCGCCTATCTGCCGGAGCCGTGGGTGTGGAATTTGTACTGGAATTGCGCAGCGTGAACCCGCATGCACCGATTCTGGTGCTGAACCGTCTTGCCCGTCCGGAGCCTGAGTATGACGGGTTGAACGTGACCTTTCTGGACAATCCCTGCTCTCCCGATCAACTCATTCAGTTGCTTAATGAGACCTTTGCTGGGCAACTGGTCTAACCCGCACATCTTTTCTCAACTTTCTCCCCGTTGAGCCTGCTTTTGCAGGCTCAACGGGGCTTGAAAGCCTTCCGTAATGCCGGCGTGGTTTCTGAGCACGGTATTTGGCCCATGTGACAGGTAGTTAATTTGCTCGATTGTGCCCGCACGGCCTTCGTGGAACAATGAGATGTTGAGGTTCAACCCATCATGTTGATCTTAGGCAGTTACGCACTTATTGTGGCGCTGGCGCTGAGTTTGTACAGCTTTGCCGCTGGCATTATCGGCGTGGCAAAGCGCGGAGAAGGACCGGAGCGCCTTACTGAAACCGCACGGCGCGCTGGAATGGCGGTCTGGGCATTTGTCACTCTCGCGGCGATTTGCCTGGTCACGCAAGCCTTCCAAAACGACTTTACCAACGCCTACGTGATGCATCACAGCAATCGCGACCTGCCGGTTGCCTACAAGTTTGCGGTGCTGTGGTCCGGGCAGGAAGGCTCACTGCTGTTCTGGGCTTTGCTGCTTTCCACGTACGGACTGGTGCTGCGGTTGCAACATCGTACCGACCCGCGCCTGTTCGCCTTCGCGAGCATTATTCTGGCCGGGGTGCAGAGCTTCTTTCTTCTGCTGGTGAACTTCGCCGCGCATCCGTTTGGGCAAGTGGTTGGCAATATCCCCGCGGATGGCAACGGCCTGAACCCGCTGTTGCAGTATCCAGAGATGGTGATCCATCCGCCGATGCTGTACCTCGGTTATATCGGCTTCACGGTGCCCTTCGCCTTTGCGCTGGCGGCATTGATCATGCGCTATCCGGGTGAGAAGTGGATCAGCATCACCCGCAAGTGGACTTTGGTGACGTGGGGATTCCTGACCGTCGGGGTTTTTCTCGGTTCACACTGGGCCTACAACGTTCTGGGCTGGGGCGGCTTTTGGGGCTGGGATCCAGTGGAGAACGCTTCGTTGCTCCCCTGGCTCACTGGCACTGCGTTTCTGCATTCGGTGATGATGCAGGAAAAGCGCGGCATGTTGAAGACGTGGAATATGTGGCTGATCTTCAGCACGTTCCTACTTTCCATCTTCGGCACGTTTCTCACCCGCAGCGGCGTCATCAGTTCCGTGCATGCCTTTGCGCAGTCTTCCATCGGCGACTGGTTCTCCACTTTCATCGCAATTTGCTTTGCGGTCTGCCTGTTCTTTTACGTCAAGAATCGCGACGCTCTAAAGAGCGAGCATCAATTGCAATCGCTGGTTTCGCGCGAATCAAGCTTCCTGTTTAACAATCTGCTGTTCGTGATTGCGTGTTTCACCGTGCTGTGGGGCACCATGTTCCCCATTCTTTCGGAGGCCGTGCAGGGCACCAAGGTGACGGTGGGGGCCCCGTACTTCAATCGGGTGATGATCCCGATTGCGCTGGCTATTCTGGTGCTCACGGCGACCGGCCCGCTGCTGGCGTGGGGACGCACTTCGGTGGACACTCTGAAGCGCAACTTCCGCTGGCCCGCCATCATTGCACTTGTGCTTGCCGTGGGGCTGATGATCGCGGGAATCCATCCCTGGGAAAGCATGGGCGACTTCTATGCGCTCAGTACCCTCACGCTTTCCGCTCTGGTGGCCT
The DNA here is from genome assembly GCA_038229415.1 of Terriglobales bacterium. Lineage (GTDB taxonomy): Bacteria > Acidobacteriota > Terriglobia > Terriglobales > Acidobacteriaceae > JANXUR01. The sequence continues at coordinate 99,999 of JBBROM010000014.1, read as the reverse complement.
TCACCATCTCCTCGGAGTTCTATCGCGGTGGCCGCGTGATCAGCCGCCACACGGGTATCGGCATTCTGCCGGCAATGGTGCAACTGACCCGCCGCAACACCCGGCGCTATGGCGGCTACATCGTCCACTTTGGCGTGGTGCTGGTGATGATCGGCTTTGCAGGCACCGCTTTTAACAAAGAAGTCGAGCAGGAGATGGGCTACGGTGACACCATGAGCATCGGCTCCTACACGCTCACCAACAAGTCGTTCACGCAGGACGACAACGCGAACTTCGCTAGCGAATGGGCGATCGTGGATGTACAGAAGGACGGCAAGTTCCTGACGACACTCTACCCGGAACGCCGTGCGTTTAAGGCCAGCCAGCAAACCGCTACGATGGTGGCCAATCACTCGACTCTGGCATCCGATCTTTATCTGGTTTACGAGGGCAGAAACCCCACCAGCGGCAAACCGATCCTGAAGGTTCACCTGAATATGCTGGTGAACTGGATATGGATTGGGGCGCTGATTCTGTTAGCAGGCACAGTTCTGACTCTGGTGCCAAACATGCAGCCAGCTCGCTTTGCCGCGCCAGCACCCGCAGCCATTCCGGCACCGGCGGGAGACTAGCCCATGCCCATGTTCAATATGTGCAACAGGTTAGAGGCGATGAATTTGGTGAGTGTTAAGCGTGTGCTATCTGTATTGGTTCTAGGATGCGTTGTCGCATTCAGCATGGGCGCAGGCGATCAGCAGCAACGCTTCAACGATCTGGGCCACAAGATGGTTTGCGCCTGCGGTTGCGGGCAGATTCTGCTGGAGTGCAACCATGTGGGCTGCACCTACTCCGACGGCATGCGCAATGAGCTGACGGCGGGCCTCGATCGCGGCGACAGCGACGACCTGATCAAGCAGAGCTTTGTGCAGAAATATGGTGCGACCGTGCTGGGGGCTCCCATGATGACTGCGTTCGACAACGTATCGTGGATCGTGCCTATCGGGGCATTCTTCAGTGGATTGCTACTGCTCGTGCTGATTGTGCGTTTGTGGCGCAACCGGCCAGTGGCGACTCCGGTGGCAGTAGGCATTCCGGGTGCCGAGGTGGATCACTTCCGCACACAGGCCCGGCAGGAGACTGAATTATGAGCCCACTGGCAGCAATTCCCTTTTGCCTCGCCGCGACTCTTGCGGTGCTGGTGTACGTGTTCTACCAGCCCCGGCAGATTTTTACCGGCGACACCAAGACCCGGCTCAGTTACCTGCTGGAGCGCAAGGAAGTGGTGTACGACAACCTGCGCGACCTGAATTTTGAGTACAAGGCAGGGAAATATCCTGAGAGCGACTACGAAACCATGCGCTCGCAACTGGAAGCAGAAGCGGCAGCAGTGCTGGCGGAGATTGCGCGCCTGGAGCCAGCCGCACGGGTGTAAGCCTGTTTTAGCTTGCAAATTAGTCTTTCAATTTTTAATGGGCCTTTTGGAAAGGGGCACGCGCATTGCGGCTTCCACGGATTCTTTTTGCTTCGATCTTTCTGACGACTCTACTGGCCGGTAACGCTCTGGCCGATACGCTCTCCGGCACAGTCACAAATCGCACCACCGGCAAACCTTCCGCCGGGGATGATGTGCTGGCGATGGACGTGACCCAAGGTGGGATGAGTGAAGCGGCACGCACCAAGACCGACGCGAACGGAAAGTATAAATTCGACGTGAGCAGTCCCGGGCCGCACCTGATGCGCGTGCTGCATCAGGGCGTCACCTACAACAAAATGGCGCCTCCCGGCACTCCGGGCGCAGATGTTGATGTTTTCGACGTAACGCAAAAGGTTGCTGAACTCAGCATTGCAGCCGACGTGATGCGGGTGCAGGCGACTGCCAGCGAACTACAGATTGTTGAGATTATTGTGGTGCGGAATCCCAGCCAGCCAGCGCGAACCCAGATGAACGAACAGGGCTTTGAGTTCTACCTGCCCGAAGGGGCGAAGGTGCTTGCTGTAAGTGCGCAGACGGCGGGCGGCGTTCCGGTGAAGGCTGGCGCGAATCCGCTGGGCAGTGGGCTTTACAGCATCGCCTTTCCGCTGCGGCCGGGCGAGACGCACTTCGAGCTGGAATACTCTGCGCCCTACAACGGCAGCGCCAAAATCACTCCGCGCACCAAGCTGCCACAAGAGCATTTTGTGGTGATGCTGGCACCAGAGATGAAGTTCGTCGCGGATCATCCCGCGCGCTTCACTCCGCCACCACCCAACAGCGGCTTTCAGGCCAACGTGCAACTGGCGCAAAACGTCACGGCGGGCGCGAACGATCTTGGCTTCAAGATTTCTGGCACGGGAACCCTGCCCGAAGAACAACAGCAGACCGTGCAGGGTGGGGCCCAGGCGCAAAGCGGTGGCGTTGGCATGGGTAACCCCGCTGGCGGCCAGGGCCCCGGCGGCGGACTGGGCGCGCCCATTGATGCACCCGACCCACTGGCCCCGTATCGCTGGTACATTCTGGGTGGATTTGTGCTGGTGTTGGGGCTGGGTGCAGCGTACATCCTTACCCGCAGTAGAACCTCGGCCATTGTGATGAGCGGGCCAGCGGCATCAGTGCTGGCATCAGCAAACTTAGGAGCACCTGCAACTCCTGCGTCGTCGAGCAGTTCGCTGCTACAGGTGTTGAAGGATGAACTCTTCCAACTGGAGATGGAAAAGCAGCAGGGAAAACTGAGCGACGCTGAATACGCCAAGGCTAAAGCCGCACTAGACGAAACCCTCTCCCGCGCCATGAAGCGGCAGGGATAGCCATGCGATTTCTGATGTTGCTGGCACTTTCGTTGTGGCTTGGCGCGATTTTCTTTTTTGCGCTGATGGCTCCGACTGTCTTCTCCGTTCTGCCAACGCGAGAACTAGCGGGGCAGTTAATCAACCCGCTGCTCTACAAGCTGCATTGGGTGGGTGCGATCTGCGGGGCGATTTTTTTGATTACTTCGATGATCTCAAATTGGCGGCGTACCGGATCAGTTCGGCTGGTGAGTGCGCCAAATCTGCTCATAGTGGCGATGCTTGCGCTGCTCGCGATTTCGCAGTTCGCCATCGTGCCCCGCATGGCCGAACTACGGCAGCAGATGGGCGTGATTGACAACATCGCACAGGACGACGCTCGGCGGATGTCGTTCAATGATCTGCATCATTGGTCCACGCGACTCGAAGGCAGCATATTTTTTCTGGGGCTTGGGGTGCTATACCTCACTTCGCGGCGACTGGACGTTGGGCGACGCTAGCGGCTCTGTTTTTTCGCAGCCTCAGCATAGGTCACTGATTTTTTGATGCTTTTTGGCATCGAGTTTCTCTGCTTAGTTCTCTGTGTCTCAGTGCCTCTGTGTCAGATTTTGCTTTTGTCGGGCCAGCCAACACTCCTCCATCATTTATCCTAAAGAGTTGACATCCCGCGCGCTGGTCGAAACACCGCCCGCACATAGAACGAGATCATCCCCATGAAAACTGGCATCATTGGCCTGCCACAGGTAGGCAAATCCTCGCTGTTCCGCATTCTCACCAAGGTCAAGGCGACCGACGCCTCGTATTCCAACCCTCGCGAGGCGCACATCGGCATCGCCCGCGTGCCGGACGACCGGCTCGACCGACTGGCGGCGCTTTTCAATCCTAAAAAGCTCGTCCACACTCAGGTGGAATACGTGGACGTAGGCGCGATTGGCACCGAGGCGCTAAAGGAAGCTGCTTTCCTCACGCACCTCCGCGGCGTGGACGCGCTGGCGCACGTGGTTCGCGCGTTTGACGATCCTTCCATTCCGCACGTCGGCCCCGTGGATCCGCTGCGCGACATCAAGAACGTCGAGTTTGACCTGATCGTCAGCGATTTGGCGCAGATTGAAAAGCGCCGGGAGCGCGTGGCCAAAGACCTGAAGAAGATGCGCAGCCCCGAACTGGAGCACGAAGCGGAACTACTGGAACGTGCGCAGGCGCACCTCGAAACCGAGCGTCCGCTGCGCGAGATGGAAATGTCCAAGGCCGACAAAAAAACCTTTCGTGGATTCATGTTCCTGAGCGAAAAGCCCATTCTCTATGTGTTGAACATCGGCGAATCCATGGAGCTCGGCACCGATCTCGATGCTGCCGTCGCCAAATATAACTTGACCGAAGTCGCGGCTCGCCCCAACTCCGGCGCGACAGCGATCTGCGGAAAAGTGGAAGCCGAACTCGCCGAAATGCCGGACGAAGAAGCCGCGGAATTCCTCGGCAGTTACGGACTCACCGAGAGTGGGCTCACCCGCCTCATCCGCACCACCTATCACCTGCTGGGAATGATTTCGTTCTTCACGGTCGGCGAAGACGAATGCCGGGCATGGACGATTCCGGCCAACTGCCGCGCACAGGAAGCCGCAGGGGCGATTCACTCCGATCTAGAAAAGCACTTCATCCGCGCGGAAACGATTGCATGGAATGATCTGCTGGAAGAGGGCTCCGAGGCTAACGCCCGAGCTAAGGGCAAGCTGCGGCTCGAAGGCAAGGACTATCCGGTGAAGGATGGCGACATTATGCACATCCGGCACTCGGGTTAGGCGCTTCGTATTACACTTGGCCCACCCATGAATCCGATTCTGCTCAGCCTGCTGCTCGGCTTGACCGCTGCCATTGCCAACGTTGTTGGCGGTACGCTGATCGTCCGCCGGCAGTGGAATCACTCGTTTCTACGCTACTTTATTGCGTTGGGTGCGGGCTTTATGCTGGCGACGGCGATCACGGAAATGATTCCGCAGAGCCTGGCCATCAATGGCGCGGCGGGCAGTGAGCGCGCAGCATTTCTAATCCTGCTCGGCTATCTTGCCATTCACTTCGTCGAGCATACAGTGGTGCCGCACTTTCACTTCGGCGAGGAAACCCACGCGCACGAGTTCGCCGAAACCGGGCGCAGCTATCGCATTCTCGTTGGCTTGATGGCGCACACATTCTTCGATGGCATCGCCATTGCGTCGGGCTTTATCGTTTCCAATTGGCTGGGCTGGATTATTTTTCTCGCGGTATTTCTCCACAAGATTCCCGAGGGGTTCACCATCGCTTCCGTCATGCTCGCGTCCGGACGCAGCCGCCGCTTTGCCTGGGCGGCTTCGGCCATGCTCGGAGTCGCAACCTTTGCCGGTGTCGCGACGATGGCGATCTTTCGGCAAAACGTGGCTTTGGGATTGCCGCTGGCCGCAGGTGTGACGATTTATGTTGCGGCGTCTGACCTGATTCCCGAGGTCAACAAGGAACCGGGGATAGCGATGGCGCTGCTGGTGTTTGTAGGGGCGGCAACACTATTTGTGCTGGAACAAGTGTTCCATCTGAGCTAGGCTAACGCGTCAGGCTAGGGGGAAAGCGTCGTCCACTCTCATCCCGCCGAGCTCAGAGTTTCGACGCTTGGTTCCAGCAGCACCGGAAAGTTTACCGAGTTGGCGATAAAGCACGAGCGGTGCGCCAGTTCGTGCAACGAAAGAGCTTTTTCAAGGTCTGAGTCTGGCGTAATAACGACTGCGGGCCGGAGCGTCACCTTGGTAAAAACTCCGCTGCCATCTTCCCGCTCGGCCATCACACCCGCTGTGCAGTCGCTATACTGCACCACCGTCACGTGATGCACGGCGCAAAAATGCAAATACCACAACATATGGCAGGCCGAAAGGCTGGCCACTAGTAGTTCTTCGGGATTGTATCGGGCGGCATCACCGCGAAAGCTGGGGTCACTAGAGCCGTCTATTCTAGGCTTGCCCGCGCTGCTGATCACATGATCGCGAAGATAAGAGCGATAGTTATGGGTGCCTTCCCCCGTATTTCCGGTCCACTCCACCTGCAGGTTGTAGTTGTGATGTTTCATCATTCCGGCCCAGAGTGCGTAGCATTGCGCTCCGCCATCCACGCCAGCGAAACTCTCTGCCCCGCGGCAAGATCATCCACCACAAGAATCATCTGATGGTCGTGGTCGCTGTACATGACTTCAATGTTCACGCCAGCCTGGCCCATTCTGGAGGTGAGTTCGCCCAGTTGGCCCGGAATACCTTGATGCAGGCGTTGCACCAGAACTTCTTGCACTTTAAGGACCCGGATACTTGCAGCTTCCAGTGCTTGACCGGCAGCTTCTCCATCTTTGAAAAGAAAGTGCGCAACGCCGATCCCATTCACCCCGAAGCATCCGCCACCTTCGATGCTCACGCCCGCGCGACCGAGAGCTCGACCCATCTCTCCAAGGGCACCGGGCCGATTATCGAGTTCAATGCTTACGTCGAACATTTCGCCTTCTTGAAGAATCCGGAAACGTCAGTCCTGACCCAGCTCCGCCTCTTACTCCACAGCGTGTTTCGCCGTATATCCATCGCGGAAGATGAGCTGGTACTTCAACTCCTTGCCCTTCTGGTCAATGAGCTTCATGGGCTTGCCGTCTGGCGCCAGTAATTCCACCTTGATCTTGCGATAGCTGCCGTCGAGCGCCTTGTTCGCCGGACGATACGCCAGCACGTATTCGTTACGAATATTTGCAGCGATGTCGCGGAAGTCTTCCGGCAGTTCGCCCTGAAAACGCGGATTGTAGAACTTTCCACCGGTCATCTTGGCGAAGGAGTTCATCTGATTGTCCGCCTGTAGAAAATCCAGACTGCGTTCGGGGCCAACGTAGCCGCGCGCGTCGAGGCTCTCACGCAGCGCCCGGCCAATGCTTACCGGAAATATAGTGACGTTCTGCGTCGCCTTGATCTTCTTGTACATATGATCGAGCGTGATCTTGCTGAAGGTGTCCTGTCCGCTGGAAATCAGAATGATGTACTTGCGGCCGGGGATGCGATCCACGCGGTCCAGCACATCATAAAGCGAATCAAACAGGTTGCGCTCGGAAAATCCGGGAATGCGGAGGGTGTTGAGCGCGCCCAGAATGGCACGCTTGTCCTGCGTGAAATCCACCAGAATCTGCGGACGCATATCGTAGGCTTCCACCGCCACCCAATCCTGCGGCTTCAACTGGTTGGCAAAGCTGTAGGCGGCGTTCAATGCGTCGTAAAGATAGCGATTGTTGGTGGAGGCAAACTCGATCAGCACCACTGCTGTGATGGGCGCATCGCCCTGCTGGGCAAAGTTGCTCAGCGTCTGCGGCTGGCCATCCTCCGAAATGTGGAACATCTCCTTGCGCAAACCGGGCACAAACTGGCCGTCCTTGGTCACCACCGAAACATCCACGTTCACCAGCGGCACGTCTACGCGAATCGAATAGTCGTCCAACCCGTCTATTTTCTTGGGCTTGGGTGGAGGGGGCGCGGGCGGAACTTCCTTCTCGGTTTTCTTCGGAATGGCGTAGGGACCGATGTCACCTTGAGCTCCACCAGCCTCAGGCGGAGCCTGCTGACCTTGCGCCGGCTGGGCCTGAGTGCCAGAAGCCTGGCTCTGTGCGGCCAAAGGTAGCGTCGCGAGAGGCAAAATCAGCATCAGACCAAGAAACACCCCGCACCAGTGTGAAGTCACCGGGGTAGACTTCCGATTGAGAGAAATAGCGGACATTGCAAACCTCATGGCAGCTCCCGAACGTAATTCAAAACTGGGGCTATGGGACTTAAAGAAAAGAAACTGCGCACAGCTCTGTTCACAGTATAGATGCGTCCAAACGGGAGCGGTGCCGCCTGAGCGCATGGAATGGGTACCACGACCGTTTTAAGCATAGGAATCTGCGGTAAGAGTAGAATTTGAAAGTGTCTATGAAACCTTGGAATCAGCGTAATCTCGGCTTTTTCGGCTTGGTGCAGGCGATATGTGTAATTCTTGCCCTCACACCAACCGCCTTGGCAGCGGACAAGCCGTGGCCCGCCCTGCCACCTGTCAAAACCGTAATCCTACCGCTGGTGCAAGTCCACGCCGGGATGCGCGGCGTTGCGTACACGGTATTCGAGGGCACTCAGCCGGAGCCCATGGAAGTCGAAGTTCTCGGCATCCTGAAGAACAATAATGGCCCCAGGGGTGATGTGATTCTGGTGCGCTTGCATGGCACCAAGGCCGAATATACCGGTGTGGTTGCGGGTATGAGCGGCAGTCCGGTTTACTTCGACGGAAAACTCGCAGGAGCGTTGGCCTTTCGCATCGGGCAATTCTCCAAGGAGCCAATCGGCGGCGTCACGCCGATCGAGGAAATGCTGGAGATTAACGCCATTGACAAGAGCCGCGAGGCATCACCTGCAAGTAAGACGGCTTCGAACGCCGTGCAGAATAGTGCAGTCGCGGATTCCACCAACGTCTCGTCAGCGGCCCAAAGCAATCTTCTAGCGCCAATCGTGAATCAGCTACAACCGATTGAAACGCCGCTCGTGTTCAACGGCTTTTCGCAGGATGCGATTCAGCAGTTTGCTCATCAGTTTGCCTCAGCGGGCATTGTCCCGGTAATGGGCGCAGGCTCGGTGAGCGACAAAGCCCAGCCCGAACCAATCCTGCCCGGTTCTGCTGTCAGCATGGTGCTAGTGCGCGGCGATATGGACATCGCAGCCACCTGCACCGTGACCTATATTGATCCGCAACGGCTGCTGGCGTGCGGGCATCCCGTGTTGCAGTTCGGCGCGGTGGATATCCCCATGAACAAGGCCGAGGTTTTAGCGACGCTGGCTTCGCCGCTCAATGCCTTCAAGATAGTGAACACCACGGAACCGGCAGGCGCATTTGTCCAAGATCGCCAAAAAGGCATTCTCGGTCTGCTGGGCAAGCAGCCGGAGATGATTCCCGTGACGCTCACCCTGAGCGGCACCACCAACCTGCAATATCACTTTGAGGTGCTCAGCAATCCTCGGCTTAGCGCGGTGGCGATTATGTCCACCGTGTTCAACGCCCTGCACAGCATCAATCAGTATGGCGAGGACGTCAGCTACCGCATGAGCGGCAAGATTCAGGTGGACGGTTTTCCCGATGTTGCGGTCGGCGATATTTTTGCCCCCAACGACGGCGGGCAACCTGCAGCAATGTCCGCTGCACTGGCGGTGGGCGAGCGCTTTGACCGCATCTTCGGCAACCCTTATGACGCACCGAAGGTGAAGGGCGTGAACCTGAAATTTGAGCTTTCGCAGGAACGTCTGGCAGCCCACATTGAGAGCGCCCGCAGTAATCAGACCGAAGTCCGGCCCGGCGACCAGATCATGATAGAGACCGTGCTACGTCCTTTCCGGGGAGAGCCGGTCATCAAGCAGGTGCCGGTTCGCATTCCGGCGTCCGTGCCGCGCGGCACTTTGCGCATTCTGGTGAGCGAAGGCGATCTGCTCGACCGTATCGGCCGCGGCTCGGGTGCAGCGGGCAAGCCGCTTGACTTGAGTTCGACCATCGCACAGATCAACAAGGATCACGCCAACAATCGCATCTATGCCTCGGTGCTGGCGCAAAATCCGCAGGCTATTGTGGACGACAAGGTGATGCCAGCGCTGCCGCTCTCCATACTGAACGTGATGGACGCCGCGCGCGGCCCGCGCGACCTTCAACTGATGGGCGAGTCGGCGGTAGGCGAATCCGCAACAGTCGTGGACTACGCCGTGACCGGCGCGCAACTGGTGACGGTGACCGTGAAGTAGGCGCGGGGCATTCCAGCAGGCGGCAACGACACGTTTCAGCTTGACCAAGCTTTTTCAAGATCGAATCAATAACAACACTCAATGACACCGGGATTCATGACTCTTAAAACGATGCTTCGCTTCCGTCTGCTTCTGCCGCTCCTTCTTCTCCCCGTCGCTGCGATGGCGCAAGGCACCAAGCTGTGGGAGCAGTCCAAGTACGAAGACCTGCAAAAAGGCACCGCGAAGGATGTCGCCATCCGTCGCGGTGGCGGGCTGGAACTCGCACCCAGCCTCAAGCAGTTGTACGCTTCGCCTTCGACGCAGATCTGGTCCATCGCCAGCGACGACGCGGGCAATCTTTATGCTGGAGCCGGTTCGCCAGCGCGGGTTTATCGCATCACGCCTGATGGCAAAGCCACCATCGTTTTTGAAGACAAAGATTTGCAGGTGCAGGCCATCGCTGTGGACAAGTCCGGCGCGGTGTACGCCGCGACTCTTCCAGACGGCAAGGTGTATCGCATTGCCAAGGGCACGGCGACCTCGGCCAAGAATTCGCCAGACTCGAAAGATGTGAAGACGGACGCCAAAGCTGCCGACTCTGGCGACGCCAAGACCGACACGCCCAAGCCGCCGGTAGATGCGAGCTACACCTCGAGCGTTTTCTTTGACCCCAAAACGCGCTACATCTGGGCGCTGCTGTTTGACGCTTCCGGAAATCTTTACGTCGCGACAGGCGACAATGGCGAAATTTTTCGCGTCACACCCAAGGGCGAATCCAAGGTCTTCTTCAAAAGTGACGACGCGCACATTCGCTCACTTGCACTCGATGCCAACGGCAACCTGATCGCTGGCTCGGACGGCAGTGGGCTGATCTACCGCATCTCGCCCGCAGGCGAAGGCTTTGTGCTCTACGGCGCTAGTAAGAAGGAAATCACCGCACTGGCAGTGGATAAGGCTGGCAACATATACGCCTCCGCCGTCGGCGAGCGTCATTCGGGCGGCGGATTGGCGCAAATACTGCAACAGCCAGTCACCATCACCGTCAATAATGCAGGCGCAAAGCCAGGTGCCGCTCCACTGAACCAGCCTAACCAAGGCCCGCTACCGCTGCCAGCCTTCGGCGCTGCGAGCGGTTCGGATGTCTACCGCATCGCGTCTGACGGCTCACCCGAGCGTATTTGGAGTTCCAACGACGACATCGTCTACACCATGGCCTTTGATCCCAATGGCCGTCTGCTTGTTGGTACCGGCAACAAAGGACGCATCTTTGCGGTGAATCCCGCCGTGACCGGCGACGACGAATACGCCGACTTGGGACGCGCCGCCGCAAGCCAGGTAACAGCCTTCGCGCCTGCTCCCAAAGGCGGACTTTTTCTCGCCACCAGCAATCTGGGCAAAGTATTTACACTCGGTCCGGCGCTGGCGACCGAAGGAACCTACGAAAGCGACGTGTTCGATGCCAAGGTTTTTTCCCGCTGGGGACGCGCCGAGTTGCGTGGCAGCAATGTAGACCTGTTCGCCCGCAGCGGCAACGTGGATAATCCCGACCGCAACTGGAGCCCGTGGAGCAAGGTGGCCCTGACCGGCGACGCGAAGTTGCAGGCTCCGGCAGCGCGCTATTTGCAGTGGAAGGCTGTGCTACATCCCGGCAGCGGACGTTCCGAAGTCAATACTGTCGCGGTGAATTACAGGTCAAAGAACGTCGCACCGGTGGTCGAAGACGTTTCGGTTTCGGTGGGCGCGCGCGTGACGGCTACCCCCAAAACCTCAGGCGGATCGAGCTTTCTGTTCAATGCAAGCTCACAAAGCTCGGCCAGCGACCGTTATGAATCGCCAGTGCCAACGGTGCATGACCGCGACTCGATTGCCGTAAAGTGGAGCGCACGCGATGCCAACGATGACTCATTGAGCTACTCGGTTTACTATCGCGGCGAAAATGATTCACGCTGGCTGCTGCTGCGCAACGACCTGAGCGACCATTGGCTGAGCTTCGAGGCGTCGTTATTGCCGGATGGCGCTTACATCATCAAGGTGGTGGCGACCGATGCTGACTCGCATTCGCCGGGCGAAGGACTGACCGGCGAAAAAGAGAGTCAGCGCTTCGAGGTGGATACGACCGCGCCCCGCATTGAAATCCTGTGGGCTACGGTTGACCGAGCTGCCATTCGTACCAAATTCTCCGCGTCAGATAATTCCGTCATTAAGCGCGCCGAGTATTCGGTGGACGCAGGCGACTGGGAGTTTCTGGAACCCGTGGGCGGATTGAGCGACGCCAAGTCTGAAACATATGAGTTCGTGGCCGCACTATCCAAGCCTTCCGCTTCGGGCGTCAACACTCCGCCGAGCGACGAACATGTGCTTGTGGTTCGGGTGTTCGACCGTTATGACAACTTCGCTACAGCCAAGATCGTCATCCCCTCGCCGCCCAGCAAGCGTTAAAGGCGGCGCACATGCTCGCATTCTTGTGCACCTTCGCATGGCTCGCCAGCATCGTCTACGCGACGATTCCCTGCTTCTGGCTGGCGATTCATCCGTTTGCGAAGTTCTGGCGAGCACGGCACAATTCACCTTATGGCATTCTCGTTCCCGCGTGGGTCGCGCTCTGGATCACGCTCGGCTTTCTCACCGCGCCCTATCGCAAGATCGCGCTCTACCACGCGCCGTGGATGTGGCTGCCTGCACTTGCGCTGCTGATCCTCGGCGTTCGGCTGTACCGCCTTTCCGGGCATGGCTTCACGCTCAAACTTCTTAGCGGATTGCCCGAGCTATCGAATCACGCGGCCCAGCAAGAACGGCAAGAACTTATCGTCGAAGGCATCCGCAAGCGAGTGCGGCATCCCATTTATGCGGCACACTTGTGCGAACTGGTGGCATGGGCACTGGGCACAGGTTTGGTCGTGGTATACGCATTGCTCGCTTTCGCGCTCGTCACGGGATGGCTGATGATCTGGCTAGAAGAGTGCGAACTGGTCTCCCGCTTTGGCGACGAGTATCGGCAATACCAGGAGCGGGTGCCGATGTTGATACCACGCATCGGCGCGTCATCGCGCTAGACTCAAGCAGATTGACTGCGCTTTTGTTTTTACACGACTCGCTCATGCGCTTTGAACTCTTCATCGCGAACCGCTACTTACGCGCCAAGCGCCGCCAGGCGGTGATTGGCGTGATCACGGCCATCTCCGTGCTGGGCGTGACGGCGGGCGTCGCTTCGCTCATCGTCGCACTCGCCATCAACAACGGATTCCGCCAGGATTTGCAACAACGCCTGCTGGGCTCGACCGCACACGTTAGCCTGTTGCGCATTCAGAATGACGGCATCGCCGACTGGCGTCCTCTGCTTGATCGCATGAGTCATGCGCCGCATGTGGTAGCCGCCTCGCCCGCAGTCTATGAGCAGGTGCTGATTTCGCGCGGCGCGCGGGCACGTGGAGCTGTGCTCAAAGGCATGGTGCCACAATACGAACGCCGGGTTAGTGAACTGCTGAACACTGTGCGTCAAGGCTCCGCCGCTGAACTGGATGCTGCTCCACCCGCGAATCTTGCAATGCCGCCCGCAGCCTCCGAAGACAACAGCGCGTCGTCCACCGCGCTCTATGCCGTCCGCAATCGCATCGCCGCCCTGCCGCCGATCATTTTGGGACAGGACATGGCCAACGAACTCGGTGCCAGCGTCGGCTCAGTAGTGCTGGTCACCTCGCCGCAGGGCGAGCTCACGCCGTTCGGTATGTCGCCCAAGTACGTGCGCTTTCGTGTGGTCGGCATCTTCCAGTCCGGGTTCTATGACTATGACTCGTCGTGGGTCTTCACCAGCATGAACGATGCGCAGGATTTATTCGGACTGGGTGACGTAATTCAGGTGATCGAGTTCAAGGTGGATGATCTCGATCACGCAGGCGAAATAGGGCGCGGGATCGAGACAGCCGCAGGCCTAGGCTTTCAAACCACCAACTGGATGCAGCAGAACCGCGCGCTCTTCCGTGCGCTGCGCCTGGAGCGCGTCGTCACGCTAATCACAATCGGACTTATTGTGCTGGTCGCGGCACTGAACATCCTGATCTCGCTCACCATGATGGTGATGGAAAAGACGCGCGACATCGCCGTGTTGATGTCGCTGGGGACGAAGCGCCAGCAGATTCGCCGCATTTTTGTGGCGCAAGGCATGCTCATCGGTGGCTTAGGCACCGCACTTGGACTCGCCATCGGCTACGGCTTTGCCTGGGCGGGCGCAACCTATCACTTCATCACGCTGTCGGCGGAAGTCTATTCCATTGACTACGTGCCCTTCGCGCCTCGCTTGACCGACGGACTTCTGGTGGCCGCTATCACGCTAGGCGTCTCGTTCCTCGCCACGCTCTACCCCTCGCATGCAGCGGCACGGATTCTTCCGGCGGAGGCGCTGCGCTATGAGTGACCTCGGCGGAATGCACCGCGATGCGGACTCACCGCATCCAAGTAGTGTTGAAGATTTAGTACTGAAGGTCAGCGATTTGGATAAAACGTTCCGCAGCGGCACGACGGAACTGGTGGTGCTGGCAAACATCACCTTTGCAGTGCAGCGCGGCGAGATGGTCGCTCTGGTGGGCGAATCAGGCTCGGGCAAGAGCACCCTGCTGTACCTGCTGAGTTCGCTCGACGCAGCGACCAGCGGCAAAGTGATATGCGCTGGCAAGGACGTCACCGACATGAGCGACGCTGAGTCCAGCGACTTTCGTAATCGCAGTATCGGGTTTGTATGGCAGTTCCATCATCTGTTGCCTGAGTTCACTGCGGCGGAGAACGTGGCCATGCCACTGCTGACGCGCGGAATGCGCCCTGCTGAAGCGTTACCTGAGGCGATGAACTGGCTACGCGAGGTGGGACTGGAAGCAAGGGCGCAGCATCGTTCGGGTGAACTTTCTGGTGGCGAGCAGCAACGCGTGGCGCTGGCCCGTGCCTTGGTAACGCGCCCGGCGATGCTGCTTGCGGATGAGCCCACGGGCAATCTGGACGCGCGCAACGGCACGGCAGTGTTCGAACTGATGGCACGGTTGCATCGTGAGCATTCACTGACGTCGCTCATTGCGACGCACAATCTGGACTTTGCCCGGCGATGCACTCGAGTTTTGAAGCTGGCGAGTGGCACTTTGCAGGAAGTTGCCCCGGAAATGCTGTGAGGTACGGTAGTTTTGAGGGTATGTGCAAGTTTGCCGCTGATTTTCTGCTGGGAACAGTGCGAATTGGGCGATCTACCAAAACCCATATTCCACAGCATTTTTAGCACCTGTGGACTGGCGCGAATGTGCTATCGGACGCTTTCCGGTAGCATGATAAAGTGATCAAAAGTGGTTACCAGCGGGAGGCTTCCAGCTGGAACACCCGGGAGATCTGGCATGTTTGAGCGCTATACAGAGAAGGCTCGGCGGGTTATCTTCTTTGCCCGCTACGAGGCGAGCCAGTTCGGCTCGCCGTATATCGAAACGGAGCACCTTCTCCTAGGGCTGCTGCGCGAAGATAAAGCGCTGACGAATCGCTTTCTCCGCTCGCATGCTTCGGTTGAATCCATTCGCAAACAAATTGAAGGCCACACCACGATTCGCGAGAAAGTCTCGACGTCGGTGGACTTGCCGTTGAGTAACGAGTGCAAGCGGGTGCTGGCGTTCGCGGCGGAAGAAGCAGAGCGGCTCTCGCATAAGCACATTGGCACCGAGCATCTTTTGCTCGGCCTGTTGCGCGAAGAAAAATGCTTTGCGGCGGAGATTTTGCACGAGCGCGGATTGCGCCTGCCCAGCATTCGCGAAGAGCTCGCCCGCAGTTCGCAGGAAAAAGGTCAATCGCGCCAACCGCGCGAGTCTTCCTTACTCAGCGAATTTTCGCGCGACCTGACGCAAGCTGCGATGGATGCGCAACTCGATCCGCTGGTCGGCCGCGACAACGAAGTGGATCGTGTCATACAGATTCTGTGCCGTCGCACCAAGAATAATCCTGTGCTGATCGGCGAACCCGGCGTCGGCAAGACGGCCATTGTGGAGGGCTTGGCCCAGCGCATCGCCGACGGTGAAGTGCCGTCATTCCTCGCCGACAAGCGCGTGCTGGCGCTTGACCTTTCGCTTATCGTCGCTGGCACCAAGTATCGCGGACAGTTTGAAGAGCGCCTCAAAACCATCATGAAGGAATTGATGGAGTCACAGAATTCCATCATCTTCATTGACGAACTGCACACTCTGGTGGGCGCCGGTTCAGCGGAAGGTTCGCTCGACGCCGCCAACATTCTGAAACCAGCGCTGTCCCGCGGTGAGATTCAGTGCATCGGCGCGACCACGCCTGGCGAATATCGCAAGTCTATTGAAAAAGATCGCTCGCTGGAACGGCGCTTCCAGTCGGTAAAAGTTCCTCCGCCCAATGAAGCTGATGCCACCAAGATTCTGTTCGGCATCAAAGAGCGCTACGAGAAATTCCACGCCGTCACCTACACCGATGAAGCCATTGAAATGTCGGTATCGCACTCGAATCGCTATATTCCTGACCGGTTTTTGCCAGACAAGGCGATTGACTTGATTGACGAAGCGGGGGCGCGAGTGAAGCTGCGCCAGACTACGCTGCCGGAAGAGATCACGGAAGTGCAGAAGCAGCTGAAGTTCATCGTACAACGAATGGAAAGCTCAATTGCCAGCCGCGAGTTTGAGAAGGCGCGCTTCTACACCGACGAAGAACGCAAGGTGCGCGACAGCCTGCGCGGCCTGCGCGAAAAATATCATCTGGATGAATCGGCGACGGGCGTGGTGACGCGCGAGGATATCGAAGACGTGGTTTCGCGCTGGACTGGCGTGCCCGTGGCATCCATCGGCGAAGAAGAGTCCCGCAAGCTGTTGCGGATTGAGGAAGAGTTGCATCGTCGCGTCATTTCGCAGGACAAGGGCATCAGCGCTCTGGCGCGCGCGATTCGCCGTTCGCGTGCAGGCCTTAAAAGCCCGCTTCGCCCCATCGGTTCATTCCTCTTCCTCGGGCCGACCGGCGTCGGAAAGACGGAAGTGGCACGGGCCTTAGCCCAGTTTCTCTTCGGCGGTGAAAAATCGCTCATCCGCTTCGATATGTCCGAGTTCATGGAGAAGCATGAGGTCAGCAAGCTGATCGGCTCCCCTCCGGGCTACGTCGGCTATAACGAGGGCGGCCAGCTCACCGAGCGGGTAAGGCGCGCGCCGTATTCCGTAGTGCTGCTCGATGAAATCGAGAAGGCGCATCCCGATGTGTTCAACATCCTGCTACAGGTGTTTGAAGATGGCCAGCTCACCGACGGCCTCGGCAACACTGTGGACTTCAAGAACGTCATCCTGATCATGACGTCGAACATCGGCGCGCGGCACTTGCAGAAGCGCACCGGGCTGGGCTTCTCTTCGCAGAAGGAAGAGATGGTCGCAGACAAGATTGAAGAATTGGTGCGCAACGAAGTCAAGCGCACTTTTAATCCTGAATTCCTCAACCGGTTGGATGAAGTCATCATCTTCAACGCGCTGGGTGAGGCCGACCTCATCCAGATTTTGGAACTGCTGGTGAACCAGCTGAATACGCACCTGGCGCAACGCTCCATCACCATTACCGTGACGGAAGAGGCCAAGAAGTGGATTCTGGAAAAGACGAAGGGCGACCGCAGTTATGGCGCGCGTCCGCTGCGTCGCGCGTTGCAGAAGTACATTGAGGATCCGCTCTCGGAAGCACTGATTCAGGGTACGATCACCGAGCGGCCTGCGTTCCTGGAAGTCTTCCTCGAAGACGGCAAACTGTTTTATCGCCCCGTCAACTCGCAGGAGACAGAAGGAATTCTGCTCTACAAATAGCCTGTGAAGTTGTGATTGAGGGCCGTGCTTGCGTTGGCGCGGCCTTTTCTTTTCATCTATCTGGACTCTACCAGCTGCAAGGCCGTCGTTACTTGAATCTAAGCCTTTCCCACTGCATCCTAAATATATGGAACTTATTCTCTACTCCGCCACTTGGTGCCCAGATTGCCGTCAGGCCAAACGCTTTCTCGAGCAACACAGTATCCCCTACACCGAGATCAACATCGAGGAAACTCCGGGTGCCGCGCAAGAGGTCATTCGCCGCACCGGCAAACGCGCAATTCCGCAATTTGTGATTGATGGCGAGTGGGTGCAGCCTTACCGCGTAGGCGAAGGCTTTCTGTACGATGAAATGTCCGTGCGTTTGGGCGTCGAAGCAGACACCTAGGCTCGCGCGATAACGCTCTCCACGACTTCCCCGCCCTGCGATTACAATTTAGTTCTATGGTGGATGACCTCCAGCCCCTGCGCAACGACATGACGGCCTTCATCGAAGGCCACGGCATGAAGCGATTCTTCGGGTTTGTAGACCCCGAGGAAGTGCAGTGCGTGAAGTGGGGAGAAAACCAGCCTGAAAGCTGGAAGGACTTTGTAGAACTGGCCAAAGCAGCCGAATGCTCCTTCATCACCATGCATGCGTGGGCGCTGCAGCAGGACGAACTGAGCGATCTGATTGAGCAGTTGCGTAGTGCCCATCATGTTACGGACGAAGAGCGCGAAGAAGCCAGCTGGTTGAAAGCCCACCTCGGCCAGTGTGGCTTCATTCAACTTGGCTTCGCTTATCAGGGAACCATGTTCGTCCACGAAACTGCCAACGAATGGTACGAGCACTACGAGCGTCTGGTAGATCTGGTGGCAGATCTCGCCATCATGCTCGACCCAACTGACTCGGAAGACGAACCCTAAACGTGCGCTGGACGCTGCTAGCGGCAGATCCCGCAATCGTTGAGCGACTGGCTGCGGAGTGTGCGTTGACTCCCGCGCTGGCACGACTGCTGGTATTGCGCGGCATCGCTACGGATGCAGCGGCCCGCCACTTTCTCACCCCTTCCCTCTCCGACCTGCATTCGCCATACTTGTTGCGCGACCTGGATGTTGCCGTCACGCGTCTGCGAAATGCCATCACCAACCACGAAGCCATTCTGCTCTACGGCGACTATGACGTAGATGGCACCACTGCCGTCACCGTGCTGAAAACTGCGATTGAGCTTTGCGGCGGTGCGGCGGAATTCCACGTGCCCCACCGCATCCGTGAAGGCTACGGTATGCAAGACAATGTGATTGAGCAAGCTGCGGCGCGTGGGGTGCGGCTCATCATCAGTGTAGACACCGGGATTCGCGCATTACGCGAATCGGAAACAGCGGCGCGGCTGGGCATGGACCTCATCGTAACCGACCACCATCTGCCGCAAGGTGCCGTGGAAGATGACGAGTCGGGCGAGGGACTTCGCTATGGGTACCATGAGGAAGCCGCACCTGCAACGGCGGTTCAATCATCAGGCATAGTTTCCTCCCCACAAGACACCCTGCCTACGGCGCTAGCCGTGCTGAACCCCAATCGCAGCGACTGCAACTATCCCTGCAAGTTTCTGTGTGGCGCGGCAGTGGCGTTCAAGCTGGCCCATGCCCTGATGCTGATGATGCTCGGCGACGAGCGCACCGAGCGACTGCTACCCTCCTTCCTAAAGATCGTCGCCATCGCCACGATTGCCGATTCAGTCCCGCTGCTGGATGAGAACCGCGTCTTCGCTAAGCTGGGCTTGCGCGAACTGCGCCGCCCGGTCAGCGCCGGGCTCAAGGCTCTGCTAGAAGTCGCTGCCGTAGACCTAGGCAAGCCGATCAAGGCGAGTGACATCGGGTTTCGTGTCGCGCCGCGCATCAACGCCGCTGGCCGTATGGATGAGGCAGGCACGGTAGTCGAACTGCTCACCACACGCGATGTTGCGCGAGCGGCAGAGATCGCCACGCGACTCGATCAACTCAACGCAATACGCCAGCAGGAAGAACGCCGCATCATGCAGGAAATTGATCAGCGCCTTTCCGACGATGTGGCCCTACGTGAGTCCTATTGCATCGTGATCGAAGGCGAAGGCTGGCATCGCGGCGTCATTGGGATCACAGCTTCCCGGGTGGTAGAGAAGTATCATCGCCCTGCCATCGTCCTTAGTCGCCATGAGGGCGAGGCGCACGGTTCCGGTCGCTCCATCTCTGCCTATCACCTGCTCTCCGGCTTGGAAAGCTGTGCTGGTATTTTCAAACGCTTCGGCGGACACGCGCACGCAGTTGGCATGGTGCTTCCCTCTGACCGCGTTGGCGAACTTCGAGCCGCGCTCGATGCACACGCGCGCGCGCGCCTTACTGAAGCCGACTTCATCCCCGAACTATTGGTGGATGCCGAGTTGCCGCTCTCTGAGATCACCCCCGAGCTTTTTGCCACGCTCAGCCAGATGGAACCGTTCGGCAAGGAGAATCCCGAGCCGGTGTTCGTTGCGTATAACGTCCCGCTGCTGGAACCGGTGCGCGTGCTCAAGGAAGCGCACATCAAGCTCAAACTGGGCACAACCGGCAAGCGTCACATTTCCGCCGTGGGATGGCGCATGGCCGAACGAACTGCGGTACTCAACCTTCTGGCCGGCGATCGTGTGGATGTGGCCTTCACGCTTGAAGAAAATCCTCATCCCGACTTCGGCGGACTCGAACTAAGGATTCTCGACTTGCGGCGCACCGAAACCCATTCCTAACCTTGCTGCATTAAACTGGAGTTGCAATGTCCCTCCCTGTGACTCGGCTGCGGCGATGGTTTCTGGGTGCGGCCCTGCTTATGTCAGCCGTGGTCGCCGGATTCTACTTCTATGCCCGCTGGCAAGTCGCGCAGCAAATCACTAAACCTCTTGAAAAACTCGGCATCAACATCCAGCAGTCGGCCGAGGGGTTCACCATCTCCCGTTCCGAGGGCGGGCGCACCATCTTCACGATCAAGGCCAAGCGCCTGGTGCAACTCAAACTCAGCGGCCACGCCACACTGGAAGACGTGCAGGTCATCGTCTATGGCAAGGACTCCAGCCGCTTTGACCAGATCACTGGCAAGCGCTTTGACTACGACAAGCAATCTGGCGAGGTGAAAGCGCAAGGTGAGGTGGAGATTGACCTGCAGGGCAACGCCGGAGGCGTGCTCGCTCCAGACCAGACAATCCCCAGGGAGTTAAAAAATCCCATCCACTTGCGCACCGATGGACTAGTGTTCAACCAGTTAACCGGCGATGGCTACACCGACGGACGCATCGAGTTTGTGATTCCCCAGGCTAGCGGCTCTGCGGTGGGCGTGCGCTATAACGCAAAGGATCGCAGCCTGACCCTGGCATCACAGGTTGTGCTGAACAGTTCGAAGGGCACCGGTAACGCCGTTGCGCAGATGTCGGCATCGCGTGCAGTCATCACCGATGGGCCGAGACGCATCGCTCTCGACGGAGTGAAAGCCACTCGCGGTGGTCAGAGCATGTCCGCCGCCTCTGCCGATGTGTATCTCCGCGAAGACAACAGTGTTGACTCGATCTCTGCCCGAGGCAAGGTGGAAGTCACCTCGGTTGGCTTGACTAGCGGACTGCTGCAAGCCGAGCAGGCGCGATTTTCGTTTGGCACCGGCGTGCTCCAGACCGCTGACTTTCATGGAAACGTGCGGGGAAACACCTCGGGCAAGCAGCCCGCGCAAGGCAGCGCCGACCACTTGCACGTGAAGTTCACCAGTGTCGCCGCCAAGACAGGCGAGCACGGCAAGACCAACATGGGTGCCGATAGCGCGCGGGCGGAAGGCAACGTGCGGCTGGTGCAACTGCCTGCGGGAGCCTCCCGGCAGCGCAGCGAAATATCCGCCTCGGTGGTGGACTTTCTGTTTGCCGGAGGCCGCCACTTGCAATGTGCAGAGACCGTTGGCGCGGGTCAAATCGTACTGGATGAGCCCTCGAACGGAACCGGGCAGCATACTGTGATCGCGGCGGCGAAGCTCGTGGCAGCGTTCGATACTTCGGGGCACGTCACGTCCCTGCATGGCGAACCCGACAGTCGTATCGCATCCTCGGTTACTGGGCAGCCAGATCGCGTCAGCACAGCCGACACCTTCGACGTAACGTTTAAGAGCACGGGCGGCATAAGCGCTATTCAGCAGCGGGGCCACGTCCACTATCAGGATGGCCAACGAGAGGCTTGGGGTGCATCTGCGCAGTATTCGCTTGCGGATCAGGTGTTGACCCTCAAGGGCGAAGCGGGCACTCCGCCGCGCATCGCGGACCGCGGACTGGCCACCTCCGCCGATCAAATCCGTCTCAGCCGTCAATCAGGAGAAGCCTGGGCCGATGGTCACGTCAAGAGCACCTACAGCGACCTGAAGCCCCAGGCCAACGGGGCGCTGTTGGCTAGTGGCGATCCTATTCACGTTACGTCGCAGACGATGCACGCGCTGAATGCCACCGGCGCCGCGGAGTATCGGGGAGCCGCGCGGCTATGGCAGGGGCCTAACGTAGTGCAGGCTCCAGTGATCCGCTTTGAACGCGACGCCCGCCGCATGGTCGCCGAGCGCAGTGGCAGCGAAGCTGTCACGCTGATCCTATTGCAGAAAGGCCGCTCCGCGAGCGGGCAACTGGTCAACATCACCACCGATCATCTCGATTACACCGATTCTGGCCGCAAACTGAGGTTGACCGACGGAGTTCGGGCGACATCATCCTCGGGGACGCTTCAGGCAACGCAGGCGGAGGTGCTGCTGAAGACACGGGCCAACGGCGAGGTAACCACCAGCCAGATCGAGCAGATGACGCTTTCCGGCTCGGTAAAACTACAGCAAGGGAACCGTGTAGCTACCGGCGAAAAGCTCACTTACCAGCCCGATTTGGGAAAGTATGACCTATCAGGCGGAAACCCTAGCATTTTTGATTCCGAACACGGCAAAGTTAGTGGAAATTTATTGACTTTCTTTGACCGCGATGATAGGGTGCTGATACAGGGAACGGTCGCAGAACCTACCGTAACCCACACAGAATCAGGTAGATAGATGCAAACGCTGGCCACCGAAGCGATCGAAAAATCCTACCGGGGCAGGCGTGTGGTGAACGGTGTAAGTATGCAGGTTCACCAAGGCGAAGTGGTAGGGCTGCTCGGACCCAACGGCGCTGGCAAGACCACTTCCTTCTACGCCATCGTCGGCCTTATCCCACCTGACACGGGCCGGATTCTGCTGGACGACCAAGACATCACAGACGTGCCGATGTATCTCCGGGCAAGACGCTACGGCATCAGCTATCTACCCCAAGAGCCTTCTGTCTTTCGCAAGCTAACCGTGGAAGAGAACTTTCTGGCAGTGCTGGAGACGCAATCCATCTCCTCCGCGGAGCGCCGTTTGCGCCTCGATCGCCTCATCGAGCAGCTCGGTTTGGGCCACATCCGGCGCAACCACGGCTACGCGCTTTCGGGTGGCGAACGTCGCCGGGTGGAGATCGGCCGCAGTCTTTGCATCCAGCCAAAATTTGTCTTGCTGGACGAGCCCTTTTCGGGCATTGACCCCATCGCCGTGCTCGACCTGCAACGGCTCATCGCCGAATTGAAGGCGAGTGGCATCGGCATTTTAATCACCGACCATAATGTACGCGAGACGCTGTCGGTAACAGACCGCGCCTACATCATCAACGAGGGACGCATCTTTCGAACGGGAACGCCGGAGGCTCTGGGCAATGACCCCGAGGTTCGGCGAGTGTATTTGGGCGAGACTTTTTCTCTGGTCTAGTTTTTTGCAGGATTTTGCAAGTAGATGATTGGAAGGCTTGGGTGCAGCATTGGCAGAGCTAAGGCAAAACCTGAATCTATCGCAGCGGCAGACGCTGGCGATTCAGCCTGCCATGTTGCAGCTCGTCAAGTTTCTTCAGCTCAACCAGCTCGAACTGAAGGACGCCCTGGTCGAAGAGCTCAAGGAAAATCCCGCGCTGGAGGAATTGGAATCAGGGTCGCTCACCGAGGCGGAAGAGACTGACGAGCGCCGCGACCGGGCCGCTGAACGCATCGCAGCTGATACCAAAGAATCAACCACCCCCACCACCGAAGAAGCGAAAGACCCGTTCGACGACATTGATCTGAATGCCTGGGAAGCCTACATGGATACCGGCTACCGCAGCCCGCGCGAGATGGAAACGATCGAGCTCCCCACCTTTGAAAGCATCATCACCAAGCCGACCAATCTGTCCGACCATCTGCTCTGGCAACTGCACTCGCTTTCTTTGCGGCCGGAGGTACTCGCAGCGGCGGAAGAGATCATCGGAAATCTGGACGAAAACGGCCGCCTGACCGCTACGGATGAGGAATTGCTAGGCGTGGTGGCTGCTTTGCCGGGCGAACCGAAGACATTAGCGGCCGCAGCGGCAGAGGAAGCGGAAAGCCACGATATCTCCAAAGCAACCACCGAGGAAATTCCCGTACGCAGCATTCTCAGCGGCATGCCACAGGAAGAGCAGCCGCAAGAGCGGAATTTTACTTTGGAGGACTTGCAGGAAGCGCGCAAGGTGGTGCAGGAACTCGACCCGGCCGGCGTGGGTGCCCGGGATCTGCAAGAGTGCCTGCTGCTGCAACTGGTGGTTCGGCAGAACCTGCTGCACGGCCTTGGCGATACCGACGATTCTGTGCAGGAAGATGCCAATCCCATTGTTACCGACGCACAAACGATCATCGAGCATCACTGGCAGGAGCTGCAAAAGGCCAAGTTCAAGGAAATCGCCAAGGCGATGGGCCGCAGTATTGACGCGGTGATGGCCGCTCGCGACCTGATTCGCAAGCTCGACCCCACACCCGGCCTGCGCTTCAAAAGCAGTGAGCCCCGGATCGTGGAGCCAGATGTCTACATCCTGAAGATTGGCAGCGACTACGTACTCCAGATGAATGACGAGAGCCTGCCACAATTGCGCATCAACCCGGCCTATTACAGCCTGCGCTCCAAGGAATCCGAGAAAGAAACGCGCAATTACGTGAAGGAACGCTACCGCTCGGCGGAGCAGCTCATCAAGAATATCGAACAACGCCGCCAGACCATCCTTCGAGTTTGCCACTCAGTAGTGGAACGCCAGCTGGAGTTTCTGGATCACGGCCTCGATCAACTACGGCCCATGATGATCAAGGAAGTGGCGGAGGAGATCGGCGTGCATCCATCCACCGTGAGCCGTGCGGTGGATGGCAAGTACGTCCACACCCCGCAAGGCGTGTTCGAGCTGCGCTACTTCTTCAGCGAATCCGTTGGTGGAGACAATGCTGGCAGTATCCCCTTGATCGTCGCTAAGCGCCGCGTCAAGAAAATGATTGACGAAGAAGACCCAGCCCAGCCCCTTACCGATGACCAGCTCTCGGACATGCTGCGCTTCGAGGGCATTTCTGTAACGCGGCGCACCGTCGCCAAGTATCGCGACGATCTGCGCATTCCCAGTACGCATCAACGACGTCGAAAAACCTAGTGCGGGTGACCCACCGGGACTGCCCAGTCCTTTTTCAAGTTTTTTGGGGTTAACCTAGGAGGCTTCACATGAGCGTGGAATACACCGGAAGACAAACCGAAATAACCCCAAAGATCCGCAAGGCCGTGGAAAGTGGGCTCGCCAAGATAAACAAGATATTGGGCGGCCAGAGCGACGCGAAGGTCGTGCTCACGGTAGAAAAACACTTGCACAAGGTGGGCATCATTCTAGTTGCCGAGGGACATACGGTAACCGGTGTGGGTCGTGGTGTTGAACTCAATACCGCCATCGCCGAAGCACTGGAGCACATCGCCTCCCAAGCCACGAAGCAAAAAGATCGTATCTCCGCCGCCAAGCGTCGAGTGGTCAAACCAGCTTGGAAAAACAGCGAATCAGCCCAAGAGTTGCCCTCTGGCAACCCGCGTCCCCGCAAAGCCGCGGTGGATATGGTGGTACACAAGTTCCCTGCCAAGACCAAGACGACTGAGGCTCATCTGGTCTATGCCACAGACCGGGTGGCCCTGCGGCCGATGTCGCTTGAAGAAGCGGTGAAAGAAGCAGAGTTCAGGGATCACGACGTGTTCGTCTTCCGCAATCCGCAGGGCAAGACCATCGTCCTGCACCGCACCAAGGACGGCAAGATCGAGGTCATCGAAGCACCATAGACCCGGGCCGAGGCCTCGAAGTCCGTAAGCCTGTGATATCAGCTTGACGTTCACCCGGGGATCACACGGATATTATGCCCTCGCTATTTTGAGTACGCACTACGACGGCAATGCCCTGCCGTGATATAGTCGGGGCGCTCACTGACAGCGATATTTTTACTGCTCTAAATGCGAAGTGCTGGCGCGCGCCATTTTTTTGCGCTGCCTCCACCCCGCAAAGCGGTGCGGTCAGCGTCCAAGGTTCGTTGTGTCTGCGGAACGGAGACCCTATGCGCATTCTGCTCTACAACCCCGATAACGGGGTAACCCGCAACTACATGCCTCATCTGTGGATGTTCCTCTTGCAGTCGCTGACCCCGGACGGACACGAGGTGGTGCTGATTGACGGCAACGCGCGGCCCATGACCGATGCCGAGATTGCACAGTTTGTGCTCGACGAAAATATTGGACTGGTCGGAATCGGCGCCATGACGCGCATGGTGGCCAAAGCCTACCGGGTGGCGGATGCGATTCGCGCGGTTGGCGTGAAAGTGGTGATGGGCGGCCCCCACGTCACCGAATTGAAGGACGAAGCTTTGGGCCGCGATGGTGGCCCGCAGCACGCCGATGCTGTCGCCCTCGGCGAGGCCGACGAAACCTGGCCCCAGATCGTGCGCGATGCGGCAGCTGGGAAACTCAAAGCCGTCTACGAGCCGGTGGACGTCTTCGGACAAGACAAGAAGCCTTCGCTGCAGGATTATCCCATCATTCCTTGGGACAAAGTGGATCTGACGCAGTTCAACCTCATCCCCCCAGCCCTCCGCTCCGCGATGGGAAAACTGGGCGGCGGCTGGGGATCGTTTCGCATTGTGCCAGTTGAATCCGGCCGCGGTTGCCCTTACGGCTGCGAATTCTGCACCGTCACCGGATTCTTTGGCGACTCCATCCGCTTCCGCTCGAACGAGAGCGTGGTGAACGAACTGCTGATGTTGAAAGAGCGCGCGAAAAAAGAAGCCGGGCAGATCGCAGTCTTCTTCATTGACGACAACTTTGCTATCAACGTGAAGCGCACCAAATCGCTACTGCGCGACATCATCGCCGCGGGCGCGCAGGTTCACTGGGTCGCACAGATCAGCGCGAACTTGCTGCGCGATGAAGAGCTCGTAGACCTGATCGCCGAGTCGGGTGGCAAGTGGGTCTTCATCGGCATGGAATCCATTGACCCCACCAACCTCAAGTCGGTGAACAAGGGCTTCAACAAACCAGGCGAATATCAGGCAGTGCTGGAGCGGCTGGCCAAGCGCAACGTCTTCGCCATCACCTCCTTCATCTTTGGCATGGATAACGACACCACGGGCGTAGCCCAACGCACACTCGACGCCATCGCGAGTTGGCCGCCGGGACTTCCCATCTTCGGTTTGCTCACCCCGCTGCCTTCCACGCCGCTCTACAAGCGGCTCGAAGAAGCTGGACGGCTGACTCGTCCGCAACACTGGCGCGAGTTCATTCCCTTCGCCATGGCCCATACGCCGCTACGGATGACGATCCACGAAGCTCACGATGAAGTTCTGAAGGGGTGGACGCAAGCCTACAGCGCGAAAGCACTAGCCAACGCCGTAGATGCGATCAAAGACAAGCCTCTGGGCTTCCGCCTGAACATTTTCGTGGCCCGCATGTTCTTCCGCGGCATCTATTTTCCGCAGATGGGCGTGAAGGCGTGGTTCAAGCTGGTGGTGGAGAATCGCCGCACCATCTGGGGCTTCCTGACCGAAGGCTTCTCCATGTGGCGCAACCGGCCAATGCAAACCGTAGCCGCAGCAGAAGTAGCGGAGCCCTAAGCTTTTAGCTTCGGACGGGGCAGGTGCCTCACCTGCCCCGTCCGAAGGCACAGCCATCGGCACTCGTCTTTCGGCGTCGTGCCCGGTGCCGAAACGAACCTGCCCGAAAACTGGCCGCGCCTTCATCCCTTTGTCGTATGCAGCACCAGTGTCCCGGTAAACGGCATCGGAGCTTCGTCCTGACTGCCGACTACCCATACGCTTCCCGGCCCGGTAACCACCCCGCCCGTCAAGATGTTAGACAAGAAATTACTCGCTTTAGGGTTGGGACTCGGTATGATCTTCCAGGTCGTACCGTTCCAATGCTCCATCAAGGTACTCTGCTGGCCCGAGCCGTCGGCGAAAAACGCCGAACCGAACGCATAGATGTCAGTTGCCGACACCGCAGTCACGCCAAACAAGCGATTGGACTGAAACTGCCCACTCCCGGTATTCGGGCTGGCAACCACGCTCCAACTGGCACCATCCCAATGCTCAATCAGCGTTTGCTGCGGAGCTTCGGCGGGCGGCGCGACAGACACCGAAAATCCTGTAGCCCACACATTGTTGCTGCTGATCGCCACCACGCCATTCAGCTGATTGGCACCCGCTCCCACACTGGGACTCGCCATTACCGCCCACGTTGAGCCATTCCAGTGTTCAATCAGCGTGCGACTGTCATTATTTTCCGGGCCCGACCACCCCACCGCATACACATCATTGGTCGCCACGGCTGAAACACTCTGAATGTAGCTGGGGCCAAAGCCGCCGATCAACGGACTCGGTTCCTGCACCCAGGTGCTTCCGTCGTAGTGAAGAAACAGCGGCTGAATGGAACTACCGCTGATGATGCCGCCCACCGCCCAAATATCCGACGAAGATATTGCCGTGATGCCAAACAAGATCGGTTCCGACCCGGCGGCAAACGGCCCTGGCACCTGCGTCCACACCGTGCCATTCCATTGCGCGATCAAGCCTTGAATCAATCCATTGGTGTTGGTGTAGGTTCCCACCGCCCACGCATTCGTCGAAGAGAGCGATGCAACCGCGTTGAAGTTGCCAAAGGTGCCGCCGGATATCTTGGGTACCGCAAACCCACTCCACTTGGTACCGTTGTAGTGAATCGTAGTGTCGCCCACCGCCCAAATGTCGCTCGCCGACGATGCGCCTACGCCTGCAAGAAGATCGTTGTTCGGCAACGGGTTGGGGGTTCTGACGACCTGAAAAATAGAGGCGGCAGGCGGCGCGCCGTCAAGCATATGTTGCGCCTGCATGGTTGCGCCCAGTACGATCCCGCATAGACATACCATTAAAAACTTCTTCATAATTCCTCCAGAGCATTCACGTTGAACCACCCGACAAGGCTATAGGAAGCAGACGGGCCACTCATCACAGTATTGTCGCCAAAACATCTCCAAATTGTTAATACTTGCGAGCGGGAGGGACAACACATATTCAGGGGACGTGAAGGCGTGCGGGAAGGGGCTCGGGATGCCCCCGGCTGTCGTGACGCTCAGAGCAAGGTATGCACGGCACGAATTGATTGCCGCGAAGACACATCGGCAGGCCGCCGCGCCAGGTTGCACAACTGCATCGAATCATCGCTGCGCTGAGTCTCGCAGAATCGAATAATGCGCGGCGGTGATTTCGACCGTGAACCACGCCGGTGTCCGCAGTCGTCCTACTTCCGTCGGGCGGGTTTCTTCTTCGCTGACGCGCCAGGTCCAGCACTCAGCCGCTTCTTCTCGTCCGGAAACACCCGCACAAAGATCGCATCCACATTGCGCAACTGACGGCTCAAACTAAACGCATTCTCCAGCGCCCGCCGCGGAACCTTCTTACGAATATCTTCGTCCTTCATAATCAGGTCGCGGAAGTTGAGGCCGTTGCGCCACGCGTTCATCGCGTGGATCTGCACCATGCGATAAGCGTCCTCGCGCAGCACGCCATGCTCAACCAAATCCAGAAGCAGTTGTCCGCTAAATACCAGACCTCCCGTCGCATCCAGGTTGCGCTGCATCTGCTCGGGATACACAAACATCGTCTCAATCAGGTTCGCAGTCTTGGCCAGCAGATAATCCATCAGCGTGGTGGAGTCTGGCAGAATAATGCGCTCCACCGACGAATGCGAAATATCGCGCTCGTGCCACAGCGCCACATTTTCAAAAGCAGCCTGCGCATTGCCGCGAATCACCCGCGCCAGTCCGCTGATCTGCTCGCACGTAATCGGGTTGCGCTTATGCGGCATCGCCGACGAGCCCTTCTGCTTCTCGCTGAAGAACTCTTCTGCCTCGCGCACTTCCGTCCGCTGTAAGTGCCGAATCTCCGTCGCGATCTTATCCAGCGATGACGCCATCACCGCCAGCGTCGCTACATAATTCGCATGACGATCGCGCTGAATCACCTGCGACGAAATTGGCGCAGCGGCAAGGCCAAGCCGCGCGCAAATTTCCTCTTCCAGCTCCGGCGAAAGATGTGCGAACGTTCCTACCGCACCGCTCAACTTGCCAACGCGCATCTCTTCGCTCGCGCGTTCAAAGCGAATAATATTGCGCTCATTTTCGGCATACCAGTTCGCCAGCTTCAGTCCAAATGTAATCGGCTCGGCATGGACGCCGTGCGTCCGCCCCACAGCAGGCGTGTCCTTGAACTCGAACGCGCGAGCCTTCAGCGCCACACTCAGCCCCTTCAACCCCTCGCGAATTTGCACCGAGGCTTCCTGCACCAGCAGAGCCTGCGCAGTGTCCACCACGTCGTTCGAGGTGAGCCCGTAGTGAAACCAGCGCGACTGCGGGCCAACGAACTCTGAGACGGCGGTGTTAAACGCGATTACGTCGTGCTTGACTTCATTTTCAATCTCCTGAATCCGCTCCAGCTTAAAGTCAGCCTTTTCGCGGATGGCTTTGGCAGCCTCCTTGGGCACGATGCCGTTTTCGGCCAGCGTTTCGGTAGCGGCCAACTCCACTTTCAGCCAAGTGCGGAAGCGGTTCTCTTCACTCCAAATGTGGCCCATCCGGGGGCGGGTATACCGTGCGATCAAGGTGCAACTCCTTCGTCACTGCAATCATTGCAACTCTTCATTCTAACGCTCTAACCCCAGCGCAGCGCATGGCTTCGCCGACGGTGCATGAGGCTGTGATAAGCTTCTTGTTTGCGCCCATGCTCTTCTCCCGTGAATATGTAGGTTATCTCGCCCGCGAAGTCGTTAAGCGACTGGCCGCGACCGATTTCATCACCACCACCAACGCCGCCGCCACCGCGGATCGCGTCCAAGCCGCCATGCTCGAAGAGCTCGCGCTGGAAGATCGCATCAACGACGAGGTGCGGGTCATCCTCGAAGCGTACTCCGAAGAGATGCGGCTGAGCGGCGCCAACTACCAGGAAATGTTCCGCAAGGTGAAGCAGGAACTGGTGAAGAAGTACAAGGCGGTCCTGTAAGGAAACGCGATGAGAATCAGCCAGGACAAAGTCAACAAACTCGCTCACGCCGTTACCGACGCCCTCGTGGAACTCGAAGCGGTGGAGTTCATCGAAGACCGCAACACCATTCGGCAGGAAGCCCGCAAGATTCTCGGCGATCTCGCCATGGCAGAAGCCAAACTCGATCAAGCCGCCCGGCTGATGATCGAAAACCAGAAGAAGACCATCCTCGAAGGCTCGCAGGAGTGGGACATCCTGTATCGCAAGTACTACAACGAACAGGTCAAGAAGCTCGGCATTTAATTCTTTAACACTGCACCACTAAACCTCCGCTGCAGCAAAGACTCACTCCAGCTCCAGCGACGAAACATCCCCCTGCAACGCAGCCTTCAACCGATAGTTCACAAACACGCTGCGGTCGCGCCAGTCGCAGGCAAATTTGTCCACACCCACCAGCACTACAGATTCCACATCAGCCACGTGCAGGTGCCAGAGCTTTCCATTGACATTGACGCTGAGTACCGCCGACGACTTGGCACACTCCACTTTCACCAGCTTGCCTTTCAGAAATTGCAGCGGTCGCGGGTCAGGCTGCGGATGCGCGAGTTGGTCGCGGCGCGCATCCTCGGCTTCATCTTCGGCAGTCGCTTCCAGCGGATTCACCGGGGCCTTCTCCAAATTTTTCTTGTCGGCCAGGTCAACGACGTTCTTGCCTTGCTGCGCTAGCACATTGCCAAATTTCTTGCGTATCGGCAGATCGCTCAGCCACTTTTTAGCCTCGACCGCAATCGGCGGTGACGCAGTTCGCACCAACCGCTCGAACACGGCCTGCGCATCGTCCCACTTTTCGGCGATGGTGAGGGCCTGCCCCAAATGCAGCACATACGCCTCGTTGCGCGGAGCCAGAACAATCGCCGCCCGCGCCGTCTCTACCCCGCGCGAGCCTTGCAACCCGGCGGTATAGGCCTGCGCCAGCATATCCAGCGCGTCCGGAAATTGCGCGTAGGCACTCAACGCCGCGTACAAATCCTGCTGCGCAATGCCCGGATTCTGCAACGGCTTGCCTTGCGACGCCGAATAGCGATAGCGCAACAGCGCCAGGTAAAAGCGCGTCCACGGATCGTCAGGAAACAACTGCGCGGCCTGACTAAAGTCGCGCTGTGCCAAGTCCCAATCCTTGGCCTGCATGGCCGAGTAGCCCAGTCCACGATGCACCTGCCAAATCTTGGGAAACAATTCCTCGACCTGCTGCAAGTCCGCTAGCGCTCGGCTGCGCTGTTCAGGAATGTGCAGCAGCATCTCATCCACGCGCACGCGGGCCTCCACTTCATTCACGCGAGTGACTAGAATCGTAACGTCGTCCGCACCCAGCGGCGCTGGCTTGCGCTGCACTTGGCCAATGGTCGGCTCGGCGTTCTTATGGCGGCCGGGCTCAGCCTCCGGTGCGCCGGCTTGTAACGCTCCCCGCACCGAGTCGAAGTAGGCATGGAGTTTGGCTTCATCTGCTTGCAAGTCATTGCCAAAAGCTTGCCGCCACGCTTCAGGCACAGCTACACCCTGACTGCGCACCAAATACAGATACTTGCCACACGACTCCATAGACTCATGCGAAAACAGGTAATGCACCAGCAACCAGGATTCAGCGGAGAACAGCTGTTTCGTCTTGCTATCGCTGGATGACGGGTCATCATTGTAGGCAAGCAAGGCTGGCAGAGGCATCCACGACTGCGATCCCAGCACAGAAGTGAACGAATCTCCTCGCAGTGTGCCGGGATCTCCGCCAAGCGTTACATCCCCGGCGATTCTAATTCCAGCAAAGTATTGCGCGAGGCCCTCATCAAACCAAGGCTGCGCGGGCGGATACGACCCGGCCAGAAACAGCTTGGCTAAGCTGTCGCTGATGCGCTGCCATTGCGTGGCTAACTCCACTTCGCCGTTTCCCGGCGTTGTCGGCCCAAAGATCAGATAGTTGCGTTCGCCGCCCGAGACGAAGGCAACCTTCCTTTCAGCATTCCTGTCATTCGGCGAGTTGCGCACAAAGTCGCCGGGATCCTTGAACGCGGCGATTTCCAGCGGCTGTGCCAGATTGATCTTGTCGCGGCTAATCAGCTGGCCGAACAGTGCTCGTGACTGTTCAAAGCGCAACGCCAGTTCTCGCGCACGTTTCTCACTGATGTCGGTCAACACAACGATGTGCTGCGTCTTGGCCTCATACCAAGGCTCGGCCCAAACAGCGGAAGCTAGGCACACCACAAACAGCAGCGCGACCAAGGCACCAATGCGCATCGTTTGCAGTCCCACCATGCATTGCCCCATGTCGCGTATTTTACCGGGAAAACGGCAAGGGCCTCCGTTAGGGAGGCCCTTGTTTTCACTTGCATCTAGACTGCCTGCGGCTGGTTGGCTGCGGCTGTCGTACTCCGTGGCGCGGGTTGCAAGCCCTGCGCCACAGCTCTGCAACTTGCGTTAGTACCCGAAGATCGTCTTGTGTCGCGTCGCGCGGTCAATCGCCCAGCCCGCCAAGCCGCCACCGATCGCCCCGATCACCGCACCCTTTTTGCCGTAGGTGACTCCGCCAAGAATCGCTCCACCAGCGGCGCTGCCGCCGATGATGGCAATCGTGCGACCAGTGTGCGGACGCCCGTAGATTGTGTCGTTAATGGTGCCCAACACATCTTGTGAGCCGCGGCCCCTGTAATCACTCTGCAGATTCGTACTTACATCCGCAGGCAAGGCGGCAGGCGTTATATTCTGGCTCTGCACAGCGGCTGGTGTTCCCCAGCTGTAGGTAGCAGCCGGTTCCTGTGCGGCAGCGAATGCGGTCAGTGTAAGTGCCGTCACGGCGACGGCGGCGAACTGAAAACCGATCTTGGTAACGAAGTTCTTCATAGTGTCCCCCTCTGTGTACCGCTTCCTTTCGCAGGAGTCACAACCGGCCAATCGCTCGCCTTGCTGTGTACAAAACATGGGATGCCCTCGCAGTCTGGCGGGTTGGATGAGTGGCTCGCCAAGCGGCAAAACCGAAACGCGCACATTACCTAAATGCACTTCCACCCACAAAATCGTCATACCGACCGGTCTGGATTCCATCCAACAGCCCTACAATAAGAAGATATTCAAGCGCATCGGAGCCAAGGCCACATGAAGCAGCGTTCTTTATGGAGCACAGACGACCAAGCCATCCGCCTCGCTGAGTTGGCAGCGCCCACGGACGACTCAGCCAAAGAACTGCCCCTGCGACGCGACGTCCGCTTTCTGGGCATGCTGCTCGGCCAGGTGTTGGTGGAGCAAGAGGGCGACGCACTGCTACAACGTGTCGAGCAACTGCGCAAGCTGATGATCCAGCATCGCGAAGGCACTGCCAGTTACACCGGCAATGACCTGATGGCTGAGGCGCGGAATCTGCTCAGCCCGCTCAGCGCGGAAGACTCCTACCGCATCACGAAAGCGTTCGCCACTTACTTTGAGCTCACGAACCTGGCCGAGACCAACCACCGCAAACGGCGGCGGCGGGCCGCGAGCCTGCGCGCCGATCAGCCGCCCATCGCCGGTTCATTTCGTGGCACACTCAAGCGGCTCAGCAGCTCGGGGATTCCGACCGATCGGCTGCTCAAGGCGCTGCACTCCATCCGCATCATACCCGTGTTCACGGCTCACCCCACGGAGGTGGCACGGCGCACCGTTCTGCTGAAGCGCCGCCGCATCGCCCACGCTCTCGAAATGCTGGATGCTCTGCCCATCTCCGACGCCAATGCCGCTGAGATGGAGAGCCAGATTCTGGCGGAGATCACCGCCCTGTGGCAGACCGACGAAGTTCGCATCAACAAGCCCACCGTACATGACGAAATTGTGATGGGTCTCGACTTCTTTCCGCTGGTGCTGTTCGATGCCCTGCCCCGGCTGTATGAAGAGCTGGAAGAGTCGCTTCGCGAGGTCGTCGGCAATCCCGGCACTGCCGCGCTGCCTGAGTTGGTCTACTTCGGCACCTGGATCGGTGGCGACCGCGACGGCAATCCGAACGTCACAGCGGATTGCACCCGCGCCGCCCTTGACATGGCGCAACGAACCGTTCTCGACCACTACCTCGCCGAGATCAGCGCGCTGGTGGAACACCTGAGCCCTTCGCGACGCCGCGTAGCTCTTTCACCGGGTTTGCTTGCCCGGCTCGAGCAATACACCCAGACCATCAGCCAAGCCGCCTTGCAGTGGCGGCATCTCGCCGACGCCGAATTGTATCGCCGCTTTCTGGACTACGTGCGCGCCCGCCTGCAGGCCCGCCGCGACGGACAAGCTGGCCCAACCGCTTACGCCAACGCCGACCAATTTTTAGATGACCTCACGCTGCTGCAACAGAGCCTCGCAGAAAATCGCGGAGAGCGGCTCGCGCATCTGCTGGTCGAACCACTGGTGCGCAAGGCCCGCACTTTTGGATTCCACCTGCACACTCTCGACGTTCGGCAACACGCCCGCGTTCACGCTGATACCTTGCACGAGTTGGCAGCTCTCGTCACCACCGAATCATCATCGGCCGTAAGCACAGTCGCGTCGGCATCGTTGCAGCATGGACTCTCACCACAAGCAAAAGAGTTGCTGGAAACCTTGCAGACGATTGCCGAGGTTAAGCGCAATCTTTCTCCACGCGCCATCCGCAACTTCGTCATCAGTGGAGCAGAAGCTGCCGAGGATGTGTTCGAAGTCTTGCGGCTGGCGTCGGTAGCAGGCGTCCACTGCGCGGCGGACCCAAAACTCGACGACCCCGGCCTGCGGCCCGTCCCGCTGTTTGAATCTATCGGAGCCTTGCGCGCTTCGTCGGCTATTATGCGCGAGTTGTGGGCGAACCCCACCTACGCCGCTCTGCTCGACTCCTGGGACCGCGAGCAGGAAGTTATGCTGGGCTACTCCGACTCCAACAAAGACGGTGGCATGTTCACCAGCACTTGGGAACTCTTTAAGGCGCAGCGTCAGTTGCATCTCGACGCCACCGAGTTTGGCGTGAAGCTGCGCCTGTTCCACGGCCGCGGTGGCACAGTAGGCCGTGGTGGTGGGCCGACCCACGCTGCAATTCTCGCTCAGCCCGCCGGAGCCTTCACCGGAGAACTGCGCGTCACCGAGCAAGGTGAAGTGCTGAACTGGAAGTATTCCGACCCAGTGCTGGCGGAATGGAACCTGGAACTGATGATCGCAGCATCGCTGGAGGCATTGCTCCGCCCCGCCGATTCTGTGCCAGGCACCGCAGCAGTCTCCGATCTCGACCCGCGCTGGTTCGAGGCCATGGAACAGATGTCGCAGGATGCGTTTTCTTTCTATCGCGCTTCGATTGCGGACAATCCCGACGTGCTCACCTACTTTGAGCAGGCAACGCCGGTGAACGAACTCGAGCACGTGCAGATGGGTTCGCGCCCAGCCCGCCGCAAGCAGAGCAGCCGCAGTCTCGACGACCTCCGCGCCATTCCCTGGGTTTTTGGCTGGATGCAGAGCCGCCACGCCGCTCCCGCGTGGTTCGGCGTGGGCCATGCATTGGAGAACTTTGCATCACAAAGTTTAGAGTCGCGGAACCTGTTGGCCGCCATGATGAAGGGCCTTCCAGTTTTCTCCGGCATGATCCGCAACGTCGAGCTGGCGATGGCCAAGGCCGACTTCGCCATCGCCCGGCTCTACGCCGACCTCGTGCCCGACGCCGCCCTCCGCGACCGCGTTTTCCAGATGCTGCACGAAGAGTTTGTGCGAACACAGAACGCGATCAAATCGCTCACCGGCCAGGAGGAACTGCTTGCGGGCAATCCCGTAATCGCGCGCTCGATTCGTCTGCGCAATCCCTACGTAGATCCCATGAGCCTGATTCAGGTGGAACTGCTGCGCCGCAAACGCGGTGGCGAAGACAGCGAAATGCTGCGCTACGCGCTGGGTGCCACCATCAACGGCATCGCCGCCGGCCTGCACAACACGGGATGAGCATTTAGGCACAATCGTCTCGATTTGCAGCAATCCCGTTACCGCGTGTCATCCTGATCGCAGCCTCACTTACATCGTGTCATCCTAAGCGGAGCGAGTGGAAGCCCAAAGCGACTCCACTCGCGGAGTCGAAGGACCCCTATGACGCCTGGAGTATATACACCGTTTGCAGTTCCTGCCAATAAGAACGGAGATCTGCCAGCGCCGGGTGCCCCACGTCTCGCGTCGTTCGAGACGTGGGAGAACGGCCACGTCCGCCAGGTGCACCACCCACACTCCGCTCTTTCGGCGCGAGGGTTGGATGCTATGTTCACCCAGGCCACGGTTTTCGTCTTAGCCCGAAGGGCGGTGCTCCACCGTTAGCCCAGCGCGTTAGCGCTGGGTAGGCGCATATCACGAACTCGCAGCCCGGAGGGCGGCCCCATTCCCTAGCCCAATTTCCCCATCGCCCAAGTCGCCGCTAAACTAACCGCTGCATCCTCATCCTCACTCAACTTCTCCAGCAGCACCACAAACCGCGCATCCCCACTATTCCCCATCGCAATCACCGCATTCCGCCGCAACCCGCTACGCTTCGCCCGCTTCACCGGAGACCCGCGGAACACCGCACGAAACTCTTCCGCGCTCATCTCCGCCAGCCAATCCAGCGCGGGATTCACCAACCCCCGGCGCGGCTGCAACGCGGCGTCATTCGTCGCCGGTGCTTTCCGATTCCACGGACACACATCCTGACAAATATCGCACCCAAACACCTGCTTCCCCATGCCGCTCAGCAACTCGTCGTCCGTCGTCTCCACCAAATCGCCGCGCTTCTCAATCGTCAAATAGCTGATGCACCGCCGCGCATCCAGCACATACGGCTCCAGCAGCGCATCCGTCGGACAAGCCTCGATACAGCGCCTACACGACCCGCAGCGATCCGCCGCTGGCACGCTCGGCGTCAACTCCAGCGACGTGAGAATCACGCCCAGAAACAACCAAGACCCCAGCTTCTGGTCAATGATGCAGGTATTCTTGCCAATCCAGCCCACGCCCGCGTACTTGGCCACGACGCGCTCCACCAGCGGGCCAGTATCCACGTAGCAGCGCGTCGTTGGAGCGGGCCCGCCGCTGGCGACTACCGCCGCTCGCAGCGCCGCCTCCAACTTTCGTAGCCGCGCCAGCACTTCGTCGTGATAATCCCGCTGCGACCACGCATAGCGCGCAATCCATCCCCGCGCCGGGTCATGCACCTCGGTCGAATACAGCTCGTCAATGTTGTAGTTCACCGCACACACAATCACGCTCCGCGCCCACGGAGCCGCGTGACGCAAACTCGCCCGCTTCAGCTCACCCTGATTTTTGCCCGGCAAAAGACTGTCGCCCGACTCCGCCCGCGCCGCCAGATACTCCATCTCGCCATGATGCCCAGCCGCGATCCACTCCGGAAACGCCCGCAACTCGGCGTACTCACCCACCGCAGCCACGCCCGCGCGATCAAAGCCGCACTCGCGCGCCGCCTGTTGCAACCACGGATTGAATTGAGATTCTGTCAGCATGCCGTACAGCCGCACCAGTTGGCGCGTTTGGCATATATTACTGCGTAGGCCATTGAACGTGCGGGTTTCGAATACTTCAAAGATCACTTGAACCGGGGACTCTATGCAACGACGTCAATTTTTGGCAGCCTCTCTCGCCACTTCCGCACTTGCCATGGCGCGCAACATGCACGCCCAGCCCGCAGCAAACCACCCGCGCGAGTTCTACCAGATCCGCCGTTACAGCCTGGTAAATGGCCCACAGTCGAAACTGACAGAAAGCTATTTGAATGACGCCCTGATTCCCGCAGTGACCAAGCTGGGCATGGGCCCCGTGGGCGCGTTCAAGCTCGACTTTGGACCCGAGACGCCGACATATTACGTGCTGATTCCGGGGCCGGACGCAGCAGCCTTGGCTGAGGTGGATCTGCATCTTGCCGAGGATGCGGAGTTCCTGAAGGCTGCCGACCCGTTCTGGAGCGCTCCCGCTTCGGCACCGTCGTTTCAGCGCGTGGAGTACTCCCTGTTGACATCGTTTGCCGGCTGGCCCAAGCTCACTCCGCCGGCTGCCTCGGCCACCAAAGCCAAACGCATCTTTCAGCTCCGCACCTACGAAAGCCCGAGCTACCGCGACCACGTGATCAAGGTCAAGATGTTCCACTCCGGCGAGTTCGACATCTTTGAAAGAGCGGGGCTGCATATGGTGTTCTTCGCAGGCACGCTGATCGGTTCGCGCATGCCAAGCCTCACCTACATGCTGAGCTTGACCGAAGCGGCGGAACTCGATGCCAAATGGGCCGCCTTCGTCAATGATCCGGCGTGGAAGAAGCTGGCTGCCGATCCACAATTCGCCTTCGAGCCGATCGTGTCGAACATCACCAACCTGTTGCTGAGTCCGCTAAGCGCCTCGCAGATCTGAGGACTGCGGATGACAGGTGAAGACAGACAGGTGGCCCATTCAAGTCCGCTTTTGGCTTGAGTGGGGATGTTTCAAAGTCACAGACTGATCCGGGTGCCCCATTCTAAACGCGCACTTTGCGTTTAGAATGGGGGTTTCGTTCAACAAAGAAAAATGCACAGACCGGTGGCCCAGGCTGGAAACGCCTGCAGCTCGGCGTACTCAGCAACCGCCGCCACTCCTGCCGAGTCGAACCGCACTCGCGCCGCTTTTTGCAGCCACGAATCGAATTGAGTATCCGTCTGCGCTCCCGCTAAGGCTGAAATCGATAAGCACCGTTAAAAAGTTCGACAGAAGGTGCTTGATCGGTTGCGATTGGCCATCTAAGTCTGACGTGGCCCGGGTTACCGTCAAGAACACGCCGAGCTGATGCTGCGTCGCGCATTTTCTTCTCGACCGTTTTGTCTCGCGTCGGGGGTTTTCCGGTTCCACTGGAGGTGCAGTAGAGGTTATTTGTGTATGTTGCTATACGCTCAAGATCGCTTGTCGCGGGCAGCTTTCCCGAGAATGGTGTCAGGATCGCGATAGGATTCTCGTTCAGCATCGACGACCAGACGCCCGGATAATCTGAGGTTGGAGAACCGGGATGGGGAACCTTAAACACTTCGGCGCGAGTAGTGTCGATATGGCCACTAATGACCGCTAACCAGCCTTCGCCGCTCCGGCCTGTGTGTTCTAGGTCCGCCCCCAATAACACCCTGCGCGCGCCAGCTTCGACCCAGAGCACGACCGAATTGTGGTTCGGGGTTGGACTTACTAAGCGCCCTTGAGGCATTCCAGCCGTGGGCATTAGCTTTCGGAGATCATTCATAGCTCTTACCACGCTGTCATCAGAAGGACTCAGTGCCGTTACCGCTGCCGCAGTGGATCTCGCCGGGGAAGCGGACAGTCTAAGAAGAACTCGACCTTGCAGGGCAAAAAAGGGTGCAGAGACCTCTGACGCGCCAGGTCGGTCTTTGAGCACGTCGAGTATTCTCGCGAACTCTCGGGTGCCGGAATTGTCGACTATGCTTAACTCTTGGAGCCTCATCAAAGCGGCGAACTCTTGTTCCTTGAGTGCCATCGAGCAGCTGAATTGTGCAGTCGGTGCGCTCTCCAGTACCCCGGCTAGACCCCTAATATGATCATCGTGCCAGTGTGACGCCACAACTAGCCTTATCTGGGGAGACCCTCCGAAAGACCTCAAGTATTCGGTCGCAACAGAATCTTGAATTCCTCTAGCTACGCAAGAATCCACGACACACCAGTCATTGTTACCGAGGTGGATTAGGATGCATTCACCCCGGCCAGGACCGATAATCGAGATTTCCAGCTCATTGCTTGCTGGCGCCTGCGCCCTGTCAGGCATCAGCCCTCAGTCGGATCCGCGGCTTGGAGTGCGCGTTGGAGGGACCTCTTTGACCACCGAGGCAACCGACGAAAGCTAAGTATGGAAACGTTTTTCACCTGGCCACCGCGGGTGCTCTCAGTTCCTATGACCCAGTGAAATCCTGACCCCGGAAAAACAAGTTGCCGGTCTTCATCGGATACCTCACAGAAGTCGAAAACCGCCTCTTCGTCTGGGTAACTTGGGTTGGTCTTGTCATATAACTGTGCCCGGAACCCTTCGTCGGTCGTTTCCATAACAGTGCCCTCCCAGAGCTGCCGCCTGCGCAGCCACGAGGACTCTGCTTTCTGGCCGAAAGTAGGGATCGGGGGCGGCACGGCGACGTCGACCGGCAACTCCTGAGGCGGGGTACCGGCAGCCTCATTCACGCGCAAGGCTGTAGCCTGCAATCTGGGGCTTTGGTCGTCATGAGGCCAGATCGGTGCTGTGTCATAGCGAACCGCCGAAACCACACTCTCTCCGGTAGTGTTCTGGCTTTCAGCGGTCGACCAGACTCCAATCGAGGACGCTCCGCGCAATCTTGGTGGCATCGTCTTGTGCTCCTTCCCATCGGTTGCGCAGCAATTCATCCAAGAATGCGCTTCCCGTCTTTTTTCCCTCGACGGCGTAATGTTCATTTGTCTCAAAGTAAACGCCGTGCGTAATCTTAATTGACGGCTCGACCTTAATCGTCATTTTGTGTCCGTTATCGTCTGTCGCCTCAATTTGGAGCACCTTCATACCCGGCCGCCCGCGAAGCACCTCAGTCCAGACTTCCTTTGGAGCCAAACTGTCGCCCACCCGGTGCCACGCCTCTTCGGATCCGACTGAGAAGTGCATCTGGAAGTCCAGACCGACTGCAGTAATTGGTGTGTGTTCGAGGATGAAGAAAGTCCCTCGAACAAGATCCCCGAGAACAGATGTGTCCGTGGTTGCCCTTGTCATAGCCACGAAACGCTCCGTGGTGACTTGGATAAAGAATCTCTCGGTTTCAAAGTGGCTAAGCTGCGGGTGAACCATCTTCAATTCGGCTTGGTCAGCTTCCGGCACTGGAATGAGATTCTGCCGGGCAAACCATTCGGGCTGAAAAATCGCCGGGTTGAACGAACCAACAACCACTATGGCCGCGCCACTAATCTCTGGAATGCGGTCTGGCATCTCGAAGAGAAATATACCGTATTGCGGTTCACTGTGCAATTGTAGATGGGTGGCATCCACAAATGTTGTTTGTCTCTCGACTTTATGCGCTGTGCGGTACTCGTCGAAAGCGTAGAGGAAGAAAACCCTCCCCGCGGGGAGGGTTCAAACCGAATCTTCTGGAATCCGCAGCCGAACTGCTGGCCTAGTTAGTCGCGCGCGCTACATTCGCTGCCTGGAATCCCTTGGGGCCCGAGGTCAGATCGTATTCCACCGTCTCGCCTTCGTTCAGCGTCCGGTAGCCCGATTCCTGAATCGCCGAAAAGTGGACGAAGACGTCCTCTCCGGTGCTGCGTTGAATGAACCCGTATCCCTTGGCCCCGTTAAACCACTTGACTGTGCCTTTTTCTCTCGCTTCTGACATACTGCTCCTTTCGCCTCAAGCTCTGCTTTCGCGTTTGCATTCTCTGGACTCCCCACCCCTGTTCGCGAAGAGCCTAGCGATGAAAGTTGCTGCGGTCTAGGGAAAAATGTGCACCGGAAATTTTCCCGCAAATTAAAAGCCCCGGCGTATGCACACACTTATCCGTGCATCGCTCAGGACTTCGGGAACTTCGCCGATATGGACTTCCCCAGACTGGACATCAACCTAAACAACCGTTCGGTTTGCTTTTTCTGAACGGCATGAATGCTAAATTTGTCTGCTCTGGATTGCAAGAGAATTTTTGACAATTTTGCGAGGAATCACTAGGTGGACTGTCCGAAACACCGTTCGACTTGCTCGCTGTCTGACAGGTTTGGCCTGCTAACATGGTGGGCGTGTCCACTCCTCTCCCCAACGCGATGCCGCCAGCGGCATCCCTTCGCGAAAGTGTCTGGGCCACGGCTTCGCGGCTGGTGCGGCGATTCCTGGCCGAATTTCCTGACGGATCGTTCCTGCAGACTCTGAGCTATCTTAAAGAAACAGAAGTACATACCTACGCTTTTTCGGTCGCCGCCAATGCCCTGCTGTCGTTCTTTCCGTTTATGGTGGTGATCCTGCTGTTGTGCCGCCGCGTGTTCCATTCCCCGGTGATGGAATCGGTGGTAAGCGACCTGCTGCGCGACTACCTGCCCGCCGGACAGGAGTTCGTGATCCGCAACCTGAACGCCATGGTGGGTGCCCACCGCAGCGCACAATTTTTCTCGATTCTCATCCTACTGATCACCTCGTCCGGCATCTTTCTGCCGCTGGAAGTGGCGCTCAACCGGGTTTGGGGACAGGCCCGACAGGATGGACTGGTCAAAGACCGTTCCTACCTGATGAACCAGGTGGTGTCCACGGGCCTCGCGATTGGCGGCGGCATTCTGGCGCTACTCTCCATCGCGCTCACGGCAGGAAATGTAACGCTCTTCAATTGGATTCTGGCGGGCAATGATGGCGGCATCATCGTTCGTGTGATTACGTGGATCGTGATGAAGATATTTGCGATTGCTGCCTCCATCGCGGTCTTCTTCTTCATCTACTGGCTACTGCCCAACGCCAAGGTTTCGGCGCGACAGGTGATGCCTGCGGCGATCATCACTGGCCTGCTCTGGGAGGTGATGAAATACGCGTATATCATCGCGTTGCCGTGGCTGAATTTTCAGGAAGTCTATGGCCCGTTTTCGCTGTCGGTGACGATTCTGTTTTGGGCGTTTCTGTCAGGTTTGCTGCTGCTGGGTGGCGCGCGGCTCTCGGCCATTGGCAGTGAAACAGCGAGCGAAGCCCCCCGCACATAATTCCCGCAATAGGAATAGCCATCTCCTCTCGTTTATCTACTTTCACATAGCCGGAATAGTCACAGTCGTATGGTGACCGCTGTCACGGGCGCATGGTTTGCCGGTGCGTATCGTCAAAAGTGGGCCTTTGGAGGTGCGCGGTTTGCCCAATCTTGTGTACCACTCGCGTGGCCTTATGCAGCGTAAGGTTCGCCCGCGCGTTCTGGCGCTCCTGCTGGCCGCGGGCTTGCCCATGATGGCGTCCGGGCCGACCTACGCCAAAGAACTGCGGGTGGGCCCGCCGATTGTGCTGAATCCGGTCGTGCAGCGATGGATGCGGTTTGCCGGATTGATCTTTCGAGGCACCGTAACCAGCATCGGGCCTGCGACATCGCCACTGGCTGGGTCGCCCGCTGTGGTGGAAGTCACATTCCATGTGGACTATGGTGTACGCGGCGTCCGTAGCGGGGCGAAACTGACCGTGCGGGAGTGGGCGGGGCCATGGCTTACGCATCCGCGCTATCGTGTAGGCGAGCGTGTATTCACCGTGCTGTACCAGCCGAATGCGGCAGGTATCACCAGCGAGGTCGCAGGCACGGGCGCGCTGCGGGTGAATCGCTTCGGCAACGTTGCAGTGCCTACCGCATGGTTGATTGACTCCGATAACGAGGGCGAAGATTCGACCGCTACGCAGGGGCCACTGGCTCCCGGCACGCGGCTCGTCGGCACCACGGCGCTGGTTCGGCAGATTCGTGCAAGACCTCAACCAAATCAGCCGGTGCAGCCATGA
Organism: Terriglobales bacterium; assembly: GCA_038229415.1. GTDB lineage: Bacteria > Acidobacteriota > Terriglobia > Terriglobales > Acidobacteriaceae > JANXUR01. Next base: position 55,848 of record JBBROM010000014.1, on the reverse strand, counting down.
GCCAAGCCGTGAGCCACCTGTGGCGGCACTGGACGAGATTCGCTGGGTGGTGCGGCATCCTGCTACTGTCCTCACCTGCCTTCAGTGGGGGGCCGCTGAAGGTGGCAGGCGTCAGCTACTTCAACAGCTCCAGCAAAGGCACTCCGCTGACGTGGAGCGCCAGCAACGTCACTTACTACACCGACCTTGGCGACCTGAGTCCAGTGCTGAAGCAGACCGATGCCAACGCCTTTGTGGCTGACGCCTTTAGCCGCTGGACGGGCGTGGCTTCTGCCTCACTGACAGTCGTAAATGGCGGTTCACTAGCCGAGGACGTCAACGGCGGCAATGTGAGCAGTTCGGGAGCCGGGCTGACGCTGCCTGCCGACATTCTGCCCACGGCTACGAACAAGCCGGTAGCCATCGTGTACGACTACGACGGCGCGGTGACGGAGGCGCTGCTGGGCACTGGTTCCAGCGACCCCAGCTTTTGCCTGACCAACTCCACCTACGGTGGGCCGGACGCGTACTCCACCGACGGACATTTTGTGCACGCCCTCGTCGTGATTAACGGGCGTTGTGCTGCGACCTCCGCCAGCCTTGCCGACCTGAAGTACCACCTGACGCGAACGCTGGGCCGCGTCCTAGGGCTGGACTGGTCGCAGCTGAACGGAAATGTTATTACCGGCAATCCGCCACCCAAGGCGGAAGACTATTCGGGCTTTCCCCTCATGCATCCGCAGGATCCGCTGTGTTCGAGCGTGACCACGTGTCTGCGCAACACAGGAGTCGCCAACATGGACGACCGCGCTGCGCTGTCACGGCTGTATCCCAAGACAGGCAGCGCGACCGGCGCGATTCGAGGCTCGGTTTACTTTGTGGACGCGCACGGCAACAAGACCCAGCCCATGCAGGGGGTGAACATAGTCGCCCGCTGGATGGACCCAGCAAGTGGACTGACGTCAGGCCAATATGCGGCTTCGTGCGTCTCGGGTTTCCGCTTTCGCGGCAATGCAGGTAACGCTGTGACCGGCTACACCGATGCCACGGGCAACCGCTTTGACCAGTTCGGCTCAGACGATACGTCATTAGAAGGCTCGTTTGACCTGAGCGGACTGGAGTTCCCTGACGGACGCAAGACAGCGACCTACCAGATCAGCGTGGAGGCGATAGACCCAAATTTCACCGGCAGCCTGGGCGTGGGGCCTTATGACTATGGGCAGGTCCAGCCCGCCGGAACCTTCACTGCGGTCAACGTGACGGTCAATAGTGGAGCTACGACAAATCAGGACATCGTCATGCAGGGCAGCGCCGCCATCGCAACGGACTTACGCGAGCCAAGTTCCTTTGCGTCGCCTGCGCCAGTGCCCGCTGCTGGCGATTGGACGGCTAGCCTGAACGGCTATGGCGATGCCGACTACTACAGCTTCAGCGGACACGCCAACAACTCGCTGAGCATCCTGGTGACGGCGATTGATGGCAGCACAACGATCAGCGCAGATGGGACGACGGGCTTGGCGACCACGAACAAGGCCATGCCGCTGATCGGTATTTGGGACGCTGGATCTGTTGCAGGTTCGCCGCCGCCAGCATTCGTGGGGCAGCCGTTTAACTCGTTGCAACTCGGGGTCACGCGGCTCGATGCGCTGATTTTGGGCGACTCTGGCTTCATCGTAGGCATTGCCGACCTGCGGGGCGACGGACGACCGGATTTTCGCTATCGCGCGCGCATCTTTTATGGAGACACGGTGCAGCCTTCACGCATCTCGGCGCAAGGCGGCAGTTTGTTGACGATTCAAGGGTTGGGCTTTCGGGTGGGAACCACGGTCGCGGTGGGCATAGCGAATTCCGGGACGCTCAGCGTAGTGGCTAACCAAATTCAATCCATTGCACCGCCGGGCGCGGACGGCGTGCAGGATGTAACGCTCACCGATCCGCTGACAGGCGCAGCTTCGGTTATCTCCGGGGGGCTGATGATGGGGGCTGGGCCAGCCGATTCGGTCATTCTGCTGCAAGGCAGCAACCCAGCGACGCCGGTTGGGGGCGTATCCCAGAATCCGTTTCGGGTGCGGGTGGTGCAAAGCGATGGCGTGACGCCGGTTGCGGGAGCGACGGTGCAATTAAGCGCATCTCCAGTGAACGTGCAGTTTGCTGCTTGTGGCGGCGCGACGACTTGCTCGGTGCTGAGTGGGCCGAATGGCGAGGTAAGTTCGGTGATTACGCCGACCGCTACCGGAACCTACACGCTCAAGGCATCGCTGGCACCGCTAACCTATACGACTCCGAGCTTTGTGCAGGGCACGCTTTCGGCGATTTCGTCGTCGCTGATATTTCGTTGGTCAACCAGTTGCGCTGGGCGGCGAGCGACAGTACACTCGCCGTGCCTCTGACGGCGCGGGTGCTAAGCAGTGGCAAGGCCGTGATCGGACGCAAGGTTGGCTTTACGCTGACGCTGGGTGCGGGCACGCTGAGTTCTGCCAGCGTAAACACCGATTCCAATGGATACTCCACCACGAACCTGACCCTCACTTCCCTGGCCACGGAAGTGCAGGTCGTGGCTTGTGTGGACAGCACGGCCCCGTGTCAGACCTTCGATATTCAGGCATCGCAAGCGAACACGCTGCAGTTGCTGACGGAGGCTGGCGATGGTACGGCGGTCGCGGTCGGTGCGCCTGCACCCGCAGTCAGCTTTCTTGTGACCGATTCTCAGAACCCGGCTGATCCTGTGCAAGGTGCTGCTGTGACCGTGCAGACGTTTGTGACGCGTCCGCCGGAGCCGGGGCAGCATGAGCCGGTGATTCTCTCGGCGACATCGCAGACCCTGACTTCCGACGTGAACGGTCTGGTGGCGACGACTCCGACCCTGAACCCGGGTTGGGGGCCAGTGACAGTTCAGGTGTTCGCCAGCGTCGCAAATGGTGCCAGCGCCACGGCTACGGTGCAGGTGATTCAGTAGCGCCCACTACTGCTTCTGGGTGTGCTGGTCAACCCAGTCATTGACCGTCTGGTACCAGAGCCGCCCGTTTTGCGGTTTGAGCACCCAGTGGCCTTCGTCGGGGAAGTAGAGCATCTTCGACTCCACACCTTTGCGTTGCAAAGTAGTGAATAATTGAAAGCCTTCGGCAACGTCCAGCCGGTAGTCGCGCTGACCGTGGATGACCAGCGTGGGCGTCTTGAAGTTGGTGGCGTACTGATGTGGCGACCACTTCTGATAGAGGGCGCGGTTGGTCCAGGGCTGGCCCTTGAACTCCCACTCGTTGAACCACAGCTCTTCGGTGGCCCCGTAGGCCGACTCGGCGTTGAACACGCCGTCGTGCGAGACTAGGCATTTGAAGCGGTCGGTGTGGCCCATGATCCAGTTGATCATGTAGCCGCCGAAGCTGGCGCCGAGGGCACATTCGCGGGTTTTGTCAATGAAGGGATATTTGGCTTCGGCGAAGTCGAGGCCCTTCATGAGGTCTTCGTAGGCGCGACCGCCCCAGTCGCCGTTGATGTCGTCAATAAACTTCTGCCCGTAGCCGGTGGAGCCGCGCGGATTGATCATGACGACGAGGTATCCGTTGGCGGCGAAATATTGCGGATTCCAACGGAAGCTCCAGTCGTCTCCCCAAGCGCCTTGCGGGCCGCCGTGGATGAGGAACTTCAGGGGAAATTTCTTTTTGCTGTTGAAGTCCGGGGGACGGACGAGGAATCCCTGCACTTTGGCATTTTCCGAACCGGTGAACCAGAACGGCTCCATGGGCTGCATTTCTGTGCCCGCAAAGAGTGCATCGTTCATGTGGGTTACGGCGCTGCCGCGGCTCATTAGGCATGTGGGGCGCTCATAGGCTCCCGGGCCCGGTTCGGCCATCCGGCACTGGGCATACTCCAGCGGTGCGGCATAAATTTCATTGGGGTGGTCGAGGGCCATACGGTCAAACACCAGAGTCTTTCCGTCGGGCGTGAAGGAAATAGCGTCGTTATATCCCGCTACGATCTGATGCGGCCATGAAGGCTTCGCAGGCCACTGATAACCTGCCTCTCCATCGAGCAGTTGTCCGGGCTCGGCGTTGATCTGGAAGATGGGTGCTTCGCCCTTGTTCTCAGCCGTGAAGTAAATGCTCTTCGAGTCGGGCGACCACGCCATACTGCCAATCCAGCGGTCGAAGCTTTCGTCCAGGCTGATGTGCTTGCCCGTGGTGCGATCAAACAGCATCAGGCGGAAGCGGTCGCTCTCATACCCCGGCCGAAACTGAGCCTTATAGGCGATGTAATGGCCGTCGGGAGAGTAGACGGGGCCGGAGTCGGACCCGGGATTATAGGATGTAATGTTGTGCGCCGGGCCACCAGAGATGGGCACCAGCCACAGGTCGTTGTTGGTGTTGGCCATCTCCGCCAGAGTGTGGTTGGAGGAATAGGCCAACTCCTTGCCGTCGGGCGAAACCGCGTAGTCCTGCCCGCCGAGCGAGAATACGGGCGCTTCGTAGTCGCCGGGAGTGAGGTCGAGCGGCGCGCTGCTGGCGTCGGCGGCGACAGCGAAGATGTGGCTGCGCTGGCCGTTGAGGTAGTGATCCCAGTGGCGATAGACGAGGCGCGTCCATATCTGGGCTTTGACTTTGGAGTTGGCCACCTCGTCGAGCTTCTTGGCGTTGCAGGCGGCGGGGTCGGGTGCCTTGTCGCATTCGGGATAGACGTTGGACACGAACACGATATTTTTACCGTCGCCCGCCCAGATGGCGCCATCGGCTTCGGTGGCGATCGAGGTCAGCTTGTGCGCGTCCCCGAGCGTGCCGTTAGTGGAGTCGAACGACGCGAGCCAAATCTGCTGGCCGCCGTCTTTCGAGGACAGGAAGAGAATCTGTTTGCCGTCTGGGGAGAACTTGGGGCCGCTCTCGCCGCCGCCCGTGGTCAACTGCCGCGACTCACCGCCAGCATTGCCTACGTTAAGCGGGGTGATCCAGAGATGATTGGTCTTGCTGTTGGCATCGAGATTGACGTCGGTGGCCTGGAAGAGTACCCACTTGCCGTCGGGAGAAACGTTGGGCTCGCCGACGCGCTTGAGCTTCATCATGTCTTCAAAGGTCAGGGGATGCTTTTGGGCAGCGATTCCCCCAGTGAAACTTAGGATTGCGAGAACAAGAGTTGCCAGGCGGCGCATAGAACCTCCAGAAGTGCGATTACGCATACACTCAAAAGTGTACTTGGGAAGGGGGCGGCGTGTCAGCGGCCCAAGGGTGAACCCCTACAGGCAGCGCCCAGACAGCCAGTGGCATCCAACCACAGGACGCCTTACACTACTTGCTGCGGCTGTTGGATAGTCGCCCGCAGCGCACGTGATACAGCAAAAGCGCGGTTAGGGACAGGTTCAACCACATGCGTATGAGACACACGGCACTACAGGTCGCGCGGTTCACTATGGCACTTTTGCTTCTGGCTGGATTGCCGCGCATCGCCGCCGCCCAGAAGGGCGAAGGCGACCTTGACCCTGCGCCGCCCAAGGGCATTTCCACCGACGAGATCATCAAGCGCTTTGCCGCCCGCGAGAAAGAGTTTACCGAGGCGCGGAAGAATTATGTGTATCGCGAATCCGTAAAAGTGCAGACCGTGGACGGCGATACCGTGGATGGCGAATATCAAGAAGTCTTTGACATCACCTTTGACGAAAAGGGCCGGAAGTTGCGGACGGTGATCTTCGCCCCGCAAACTTCACTGCAGCGCATCACTATGTCGCGCGAAGACTTTGATGATATCGAAAATGATTTCCGGTTCGTCATCACCTCGGATGACCTGCCGCAGTACGACGTACTCTACAAGGGCCAGCAGAAGCAGGACGAGCTAGACACGTATGTGTTTGAGGTCGCGCCCAAACAGATTGAAAAGGGCAAGCGCTACTTTCAGGGCAAAGTATGGGTAGATCAGCAGGACTTCCAGATCGTGAAGAGCTTTGGCAAGCCGGTGCCTGAGACACACGTCAGCAAGAGAGGCCACGGCCAGGAGAACCTGACGCCGAACTTCACCACCTATCGCGAACAGATTGACGGCAAGTATTGGTTCCCCACCTATGCCAAGGCGGACGAAGACTTACACTTTGTGAACGAAAGCGTACACATTCGGCAGGTGGTGAAGTGGAGTCAGTATCAGAGGTTTAGTGTAACGACCACGATCAAGACCGCACTCGATGGCAAGGATGTTCCAACCGCTCCGGACGCGAAGAAGCCGGAAGACAAGCCGAAGAATTAGGCTTAGCCGAGTTCGGTTTAGACTTTCTAGGGCAATCGGAGAACTAGTTTATGTTGGGAGCGATCATCGGGGATATTGTCGGCTCGGTATACGAACACCACAACTATCGCGCCAAAAATTTCTATCCCCTCTTCCACTCTGCCGCCTTTTTCACCGATGACACAGTGTGTACGATTGCGGTCGCTGATACCTTGTTGCATAGTAAGTCGCCTGCGGAGACGATCCGGGAATGGGGTCGCCGATATTGGCACAACGGCGGTTGGGGAATGAACTTCGCGCAGTGGCTGTCGGCTGACGAGCTTCTTCCGGCCTATAACAGCTTCGGAAATGGCGCGGCCATGCGTGTTTCGCCTGCGGGATTTCTTGCGAAGACCGAGGCTGAAGCCGTTCGGTTCTCCGACTCGGTCACCGAGGTTACGCATAGTCATCCCGAAGGGATGAAGGGTGGCGCGGCCACCGCAGCGGCGATTTTCTTGGCGCGCGGCGGCGAGAGTGCTGCCAGCATTCGGAGCGCCATCAGCGGCAAATATGGCTATGATCTATCGCCTTCGGTCGACGTCATTCGCAAATCGTATCAGTTCGATATTTCATGTCAGGGAACCGTGCCGCAGGCGCTGATCTGTGCGTTGGAAGCCGACGGATTTGAGGACGCCATTCGCAACGCCATCAGCATTGGCGGGGACAGTGACACGATTGGAGCTATTGCGGGCGCGGTTGCGGAAGCGAGGTTTGGGATTCCAGAGGAAATCGCACAGCGAGGCTGGAGTTATCTCCCCGAAGACATGACCGCAGTTCTGCGAGAGTTGTATAGACGAAACGAAAACGTCTAGGCCTCACCGCCCAATTTCCCTAATGTAGATCCGGCGCTAATAAAACAAATACTTGCGCCACTTGGCATCGCTGTGGCCCATCATGCGCATGATGTGGCGGCTGGTGTGCAGCGAGAACGGACGCGGTTCGCGCATCAGCTTCATCCCCGCCTCATGCGGCAAGTTGTTGCTCTTGCGGCGGTTGCAGCCGTGGCAGCACGCAACCAGATTTTCCCAGGACGAAGAGCCGCCGCGAGAACGAGGCAGCACGTGATCGAGCGTGAGTTCACCGGCAGGCAGCACCACGCTGCAATACTGGCAAGTGTTGCGGTCGCGCAGCAGAATGTTCTTGCGCGACAGAGCGCGCGTCTGGTGCGGAATGCGGCGATACTCCAGCAGGCGAATCACGGACGGCACGGCCATGGTGAACGCGGCGGCGTGCATGGCGCGCTCGTGCTCTTCTTCCGCGCGGGCGACGCCCTTGAGCACCAGAATAATGGCGCGGCGGGCGGCACAAATGTTAATTGGCTCGTAGGACGCGTTGAGCACCAGCACCGGCGCATGCAGCGAGTGCCGGCGCCCCACGATGATGCCCGGGATCGCGTCCGGCAAAACGCCCAGCAGCGACGGCGGCATCGGGTTGTGCGCGCCACCGTGCGAAACATGACTGAGGTTTGCGTGCGACGCTACGTGCGACATTCTGGCCATAACACCCCGCTCACTTTTGGCTACCTTAACGCGGCAGCCGGTTCGATTAAGGGTTGAGCTACCTACTGACTGCAAACTGCCTAAAACAATCCTGAATGCTTCGGGTCCATTGGCCGGTACGCCACCGGCAATTCCGACGCCAACATCGAATCCGCCACTCCTTGCACCACTCCACGCAACGGCGCAGACAGCGAAACCTCGTCCTTCAACACGCGCGCCACTGTGGCCACCCACACTCGTGCCGCGCCTGCGCGCTTGAGCACCCTTGCACACTCGGCGACGGTAGTTCCGGTGGTAAACACATCGTCAATCAGCAGCACATCACGGCCTGCGATGACAGATTGGTTCTTTACTTTGAAGGCGCCTTTCACGTTAGCCTTGCGCTGCGGACGAGTAAGGCCCGTCTGTGATCGGGTGGCGCGGGTGCGGGCCAGCACGTCCAACCGGGCTGTGAAGTGCTGGCCAGTAGGTTCGCACCGCAACTGCTTCAGCAACTCGTCAAGCACTTTCTCCGCCTGATTGAAGCCGCGCTCACGCCGCCGCTCGGCATGTAGAGGCACGGGAATCACGATGGTGTCCGCCGCCATGTTCGCTAAGAGCGGCTGTAGGGCTTCGGTGAGTAGCTCGGCCAGCATCGCCGCAGCCGGTAGCACGTGCTCATACTTCAACAGATGCACCAGATCACGCACCGCATCGTCATAACTGCCAAAGGCAACGGCCTGCTGGTAAGGAGGCTGAGCTTTCTGGCATAGTCCGCAGCGGCGAAGAGGCGCATCTGCGAACAGGGTAGGCTCGCCGCTTACTTCGCTTCGGTCGTCGGAAGTCTCGGCGGCTGCACTTCCACCCGCAAACCAAGGGGAAGCCAGTAGGTCGCCGCAAATCTCGCAGAAGCTGCCCTTCGAATCTGCGAGCGGCGTGAGGCTGTGCAGGCAGCCGTCGCAAACCGGCAGTCGGGATAAATTTTCCAGAGGTTCGCCACAGATGCGGCAGGGGGCAGGAAACACGACAGAAGCGAAGGATGCGACAGCAGAGTGCAAGACAGAGCGGGGCGAAAAACGCGCAAGCAGACTGGATGCGGGCACTGAAACGGCTGACGGCTCTGGTCGCCGTAGTCGTCTAAGTCTTCGGGGCCCTCGCGCATGCGAGTCCTGAAGCATGTGCATCCTACTGCTGAAGACGCGCCTCCCCGGCCACCCGCCGCGGATTGCGGCAGAGCCGCGATACACCACAAAGTATAGCGGGAGGAATGGCCGCCGTGCAACGGTGGAAAACCCAGCGGAACCGCACCCTGTTGGCCGGTCCGCTTGTAATCTGCCTTACGGACGTGTTAACTTTCGCTGTTTTCCGCAAACTCTTTTTCTGGCTCGTGCATTGTGTTTGCGCGTTGTGATTTTTACCAATATCCCGATGCGCCGAGGGGATTTTCCATTATGAGTGCAACACCCGGTACCGAGCGTAAGCCTCACGTTCCTTTTGTTCCGCCCAGCATGCAGATGAAGGAATTCACCTGGCGGGCGTTGTTTCTGGGCCTGTTTCTTTGCGTAATCCTCGGCGCGGCGAATGCCTATTTGGGCCTGCGCGCTGGAATCACGATTGCGGCCACGTATCCGGCAGCCGTCATTGCCATGGCGGTGCTGCGGGCGTGGAAGGGCACGCTGCTGGAAGAGAACATCGCTCGTACTGCTGGTTCGATCGGTGAATCGGTGGCGGCGGGTGCGATCTTTACGATTCCTGCGTTTCTGATTGCGGGGACATGGAGCTCGTTCAGTTCGTGGGACTCGTACTTCAAGGGCACGGCGCTGATGCTCGTAGGCAGCGTACTCGGCGTGCTGTTTGTGTCGCTGGTGCGGCGCGGCATGGTGGAAGATCCCGAGCTGCCCTTCCCGGAATCGGTCGCTGCGTCCGAAATTCATAAGGCAGGCCAGCGCGGGGCGGAAGCAGCGAAGTTCTTGTTCTGGAATATCGGGGTTGGCGGCGTTGTGTATATGCTGGGCAACTTTGGTTTCTTCGCTGCGGACAAGGATTTTGCCTTCGGTGTGGGGAGTCTGGGTGCAAGCCAAGTGCGGCTTGGTGCTATGGGAACCAAGACGATTCTGCCCACGGGCGCGGGCGCGATTGTTGCTGCTCCAATTGTCAGTCCGGCATATCTTGGCGTCGGTTACATCATCGGACCGCGACTGGCGTCGCTGCAATTTTCTGGTGGCCTGCTGGCTTGGGGATTGATGGTGCCGCTGCTCATGTACTTTCTAGGGCCGCAGTTGCACCAGTATCTGCCAGCAGGCACTTCCGATAACTGGGCACCCATGGCAGCCGCCGTCTGGCGTTATGTTGTGCGTCCGATTGCGGTGGGCGGCATGCTGGTAGGCGCGGCGTTCACGTTGTTTAAGATGCGCAAGAGTTTACTGACCGGCTTGAGCAAGGCTTTCCAGGAGTTGCGGCAAGGCAGCCCATCGCAGGAAGGGTTAGCGCGCACGGAGCGCTACATGAGCTCGAAGACGGTATTCGGACTGATTGGCGTTGCCTTCCTGTGCATGTGCGTTCTCTATATGTACCTCTCTGGGTTGGTGTGGCCTGCGATTTTGGCGGCGGTGGTGATGGTGATCGTGGGGTTCTTCTTCGCCACGGTTTCGGGCAACCTGGTTGGCACCATCGGGTCGTCGAACAATCCGATCTCTGGACTGACGCTTTCGACGCTGATTATCGCGGCGCTGCTTATGATCTCGTTGGGTGTTTCCGGGCCTTCGGGCGTGGCGGCAGTGCTGGGAGTTGCGGCGGTGGTGTGCGTGTCATCCGCCGTTGCGGGCGAACTGTTGCAAGACTTCAAAGTGGGCTACATTCTTGGCGGCACACCACGCACGATTCAGATTGTAGAACTGATCGCAGTGGTGGTGGCGAGTCTGGCGATGTTTGGGCCGATCTGGCTGCTGCATGCGGGCAACATTCGTGCAGGTGGCACCGGAATTGGCAGCGCAGCGCTGCCTGCTCCGCAAGCCGGATTGATGGCATTGATGGCACAGGGCATCGTCGGTGGAGATATGCCGTGGCCGCTGGTGGTGGTCGGCATCATGATGGGGATTGCGATGATCATGATGCAGGTAAAGAGCCCCATGCTGGTAGCCGTGGGAATGTATTTGCCCTTTGGCACAACGTTTGCGATCTTCGTCGGCGGCTTGGTTCGCGCATTTGGCGACTGGATGGCCAGCCGTCGCGGGTTGAACGAAGCGCAGAAGACGCGGGTGGAAAACGCAGGTATCCTCACCGCATCCGGTCTCATCGCAGGCGAAGGCTTGTTAGGACTGGTATGGGCGGGGCTCCAGTTTGCTCCAGACTGGGCGCACACGCCGGTGTTCGCCAACCCATCGTATTTGGTGGGCGTGATGGTGATTCTGGGTTTGGGGGCGTTGATGGTTTGGCTGCCACTTTCGAGCGCGGGGGATCCGGCTGAGCCGGCACCACCAGCGGCGATGATGTAGGGGGCGGCCATTGTGAGAAGGTTTGTGGGGACGCGAATGTTTGCGTTCCCTTTGTGTTGTGGTGAATTGCGATGGATGTTCATTCTGATTTAACCCTTGGGCATGACTCTTGGATTAGTGGGAAGATTAAAGCATGATTCTTCCATTGGTATGGATGCTCCTACTGAGCCCTGTGCAGGGCAATTATTATTCGACCTGTCCGCCCTTGGAACAAGCTGTGTATCGCAACGTCGTATATACGACAGCCTCTGAAAAGCAACTACATCGTTGGGCGACCACGAAGCCTTCCCCAGCGCGGACAGAGCACCCTCGGCCTCTCAAGGTCATGGTCTATGTGGAGGGGGCTGTTCCTTTTTGCGCTCAGGCTTTGGATGGTCCTCTAGAAAAACAGAAGGCTGCGGTGGATGCGGTTCTCAAATGGAAGTTCAAGCGCAAACGTGGCGACTCCAAAAACGACGTTGTCGGAACAGTAACAGTAGTGTTCTGAGGTTCAAACAGCGAGCGTCCCTGCGCCCGTACTGTTGCGGCTGACTATGATCTAATCGCGGGATGGTTGTGGTGAGTGACATTGCGGCGAATATTGCGATGGTGCTGGAGCGCATGGCTGCGGCGGCGCGGCGGGCAGGGCGTGGGGTGGATGACGTCACGCTGATGGCGGTGAGCAAGACGTTTCCGGCTTCGGCGATTCGTGCGGGATACGAAGCTGGGGTGCGGCTGTTTGGCGAAAACTATGTGCAGGAGTTTGACGAGAAATCCGATGGCATGGGTGTAAGCGCGCTCGTCGGGCCGGATGCCACCGTTCACATGATTGGCCACTTGCAGAGCAACAAGGCTGGCAAGGCCGTGGAACTGTTCGACGGCGTAGATTCGGTGGATTCGCTGAAGCTGGCGAAACGGCTGGATGCGGCGGTTGCGGCGCTCAGCATTCCAGGCAAGAAGCTGCCGGTGCTGATTGAAATCAACGTCGGCGGCGAAGCTGCCAAGAGTGGAGTTGACCCGGAATCGCCCGACTTGGAAGCGTTGCTCACTGCCGCACCGAACCTCTCCAACCTCGAGTTCCGAGGGCTGATGACGATTCCGCCGTGGAATGAGGATGCCGAAGAAACCCGCCCGTATTTTCGCCGGATGAGCGAGATTCGTAATAAAATCGCAGCGCGGCGCTTGCCCGGCGTTGGCACACAGGTACTTTCCATGGGAATGTCTGGCGATTTCGAGGTGGCGATTGCGGAAGGCTCAACTTGTGTGCGCGTTGGCACCGCCATTTTCGGAGAGCGTCCGCCCGCTGCGACTTTACAGGCTCTTGAGGAGGGCTGAAAACCGTGCGATTTTTTGACCGGATCGTGGGCTGGCTGTTTCTGGCCTTTGGCGTCACTCACTGTGTGTTGGGGCTGATGCGCCCGATCACCATGGATGTTCTTTGGTTTGAGGGCGGCGGGCTGGCAATAATCTTTCTCGCGATTCTGAATCTGCTGCGTTCGCACTACGGGAGCCGCGTTACGCCGCTGAACTGGACGTGCGTCCTCTGCAACATTTTGACGCTCGTTCTGTTCCTTGCGATTGCACTGCACATGGACGTGCCGCTCATCAAGGCACCACAGGTTCCTGCAGGTGTGCTCATCGTGGCTCTACTTGTCCATTTTTCAGTCAAGCAAACGACCTCCACCAAACCCCGAATCTGATGACGGGTGCCTGATCCTCTCATTGCCAATTCCTCCCATTCCGCTGGAAGAACGAAACGGGGGTGTGACTTTCGCAATCAAGGTAGCTCCCCGTGCCTCACGCAATGCGGTCATGGGCGCGCTCGGCGATGCCCTGAAAGTAGCCCTCACCGCACCGCCCGTGGACGGCAAGGCCAACGAAGCCTGTATTGCATTCTTCGCCAAGCTCTTGGAGGTTCCGCGTTCCTCCGTTAGTATTGTGGCCGGCGAGAGTAGCCGCAATAAGCGCGTCCGAATTGCGGGCGTTTCGGCGAAGCAAGTGGCCGAGCGCCTAAAGTTGGAGTAGTTCGCTTCTGAAATCGCAACGCATCCGTTCGGTAGACGCAACTATGGAGAGTCAGAGTTGACCTTCTCGGAACGTTTCCACGAAATTCGTACTGGCTTCGAGCGTCCCTTTTGGGTCGCCAACATCAGCGAGCTATTCGAGCGCCTCAGCTACTATGCGGCGTTTGCATCGCTGGCGCGGTACCTGCACGAGACGCTGAACTTTGAGGTGCAATCGGCTACACGTCTCACCGGACTTTTTGGCGGCTTGGTCTGGTTTCTGGCTGCATTTGGTGGCACGCTGGCAGATCGGCTCGGCTTTCGCCGGTCGCTTTCGCTAGCGTATCTCATCCTTGCCGGCTCGTACTTTCTGTTGGGTTCACTCGGCTCGCCTTGGTTTGCTCCGGTGCGCAACGCGATGCCGCTGGGCGTACTCGTCACCATGGTGTTGATGCTGCCCGCACTGGGCATTGCATTGGTGAAGCCGTGCGTGGTGGGCACGACGGCGCGAGCGTCGAAAGAGAACGTGCGCTCAATTGGTTATTCGATCTATTACACGCTGGTGAACATTGGTGGCGCGGCTGGGCCGTATGTGGCGTCGTATGTGCATCAGCACATGCGGGTGGAAGATGTGTTCCGCGTCGCTGCGGTCAGTGTTTTCCTGATGTTTTTTGCGGTGGTGTTCTTCTTCAAGGAGCCTAAGCGGTCAGGGGAAGAACAAACACCTAGCTTTGCGCAGGCCGCCAAGAATTTTGGTACGGTTCTTTCCAATCCGCGATTCATGCTGTTTCTGCTGATTTTTTCGGGCTACTGGGTGGTGTATTGGCAGGAGTTCATCACGCTGCCGCTTTACGTTCACGACTACATTGACGCCAAGGCTGACACCGAACTGATGCTGATCACAGGGCCGATTGTAGTGATCTGCCTGACGATTCTGGTGAACTTCCTCAGCCAGAAGGTGCCGGCATTTACCGCGATTATTTTGGGCACGCTGATGACGGGCTTGGCGTGGCTGCTGCTGATCGCGTATCCGTCGGTGCCTATGGCGATTGCGACCCTGATTGCGATTGCGTTGGGTGAAATCGTCCAGGCTCCGCGCTACTATGAGTACATTGCGCGTCTTGCTCCGCCGGGGCAGCAGGGCACCTACATGGGCTTTGCGTTTATGCCGATTGGCATCGGGTCGCTGATTGCCGGATGGTTTGGCGGCGCCTTGATCCGCCACTTCGGCGAGGTGACGCATCAACCCTCGGGGATTTGGTGGTCGGTTACGGCGGTGGGCGTGGGTACAGCGCTGCTGTTGTGGATTTACGACAAGACCGTGCGGACGGCTGCGACGTAGGGTTTGCGGGGGGTGGCGTCCCTGCGCGAGAGCGGGGCCATGCATTGTATCCCTGACGCTTGTTAGAATGATTGCTGTCGCCGTTGTGAGCACGCTTTTCCTCTTATGGATCTTTCCGCCATTCAATCCGTGTTGCGCGAGCACAAGCTCGACGCATGGCTGTTTTACGACCACCACCATCGCGATGCGATTGCCTATCGCGTGCTCGGGCTGCCGGAAGACATGATGGTTTCGCGGCGGTGGTTTTACCTGATTCCCGCCAACGGTGAGCCGAGGAAGCTGGTGCATCGCATCGAGGCGTTCCGGCTTGACTCTTTGCCCGGTAGCAAGCGCTTTTATTCCGGCTGGGCCGAGTTGGATGAAGAGATCAAGACGCTGACTGCGGGCTACACAAACATCGCGATGCAGTACTCGCCGAACAATCGCATCTTCTACGTTGGCCTGGTGGACGCGGGCACGGTGGAGTTGATCCGCAGCTTTGGCAAGAACATCGTCAGCTCTGCGGATTTGGTGGCACAGTTTGAGGCCACATGGAGTGTCGAGCAGATTGAAAGTCACTTCGCTGCGGGCAAGGCCATTGATGCGATTCTAGCGGCTGCGTTCCAGGAAATCGGCACGCGCGTGCGCAACGGCGGCACTAACGAATACGAAATGCAGAAGTGGATTCAGGAAGCGTTTGCACGCGAAGATATGGTCAGCGGCGATGGCCCGGACGTTGCCGTGAATGGCCACTCCGGCGACCCACACTATGAGCCGACGAAGGACGTGCACTCTCCGATTCAGCTCGGCGACTGGGTGCTGATTGATTTGTGGAGCAAAAAGAACACGCCGAACGCCTGCTTCTACGATATTTGCTGGACGGGTTGTGTTGGCACTCCTTCTGACGAGCAACGCAAAGTGTTTGGCATTGTGACCGAAGCGCGGGACAAGGCGATTGAGTTTGTGAAGTCGTCGGTGGCAGCGGGCGCGGATGTGCGCGGATGGCAGGTGGATGACATTGGCCGCGAGCACATTGAAGCAGCGGGCTATGGCGAATACTTCACGCATCGCACCGGGCACTCGATTGGAACAGAGATTCACGCTAACGGCGCGAACTTGGATAATCTGGAGGTTCACGACGAGCGTCGACTTCTGCCTAATTCGTGCTTCTCGGTTGAGCCGGGAATTTATTTGAAGAATTTCGGCGTCCGCAGCGAAGTAGATATGCTAATTCGCAATGGCGCGGCGGAAGTCACCGGGCGAATTCAGCGTGAGATCGTGCAGATTTAGCTAGGCAGATTTGCAATGCAGATTTAGCGCGATGCGTTTAGATAGCAAAGGAAGTAATGGCAAACTCAAAGACAACTGTGGCGGCAACCGAGGGGATGTCTCCGATGGCGGTTCTTGTACCGGCGGTCGGCTGGTTCATTCCCGGCGCGGGTCACCTGATGCAGAAGAAGTGGGGCCGTGGCTCCCTCATCCTGGTCTCCATTCTCACCATGTATTGGCTCGGCTTGCAGATGGATGGCCACGTGTACGCGCCGAATGGAGGCGATGTGCTGGAGATTCTCAGCTTCGTCGGGCAGGTGGGGGCAGGCGCGCTTTACATCGTGAGCCGCGCTCTTGAGCTCGGCTCTGGCGTGATGCAGCGAGCAGCCGCCGCTTACGGTACCGTGTTTCTGGTAGGGGCTGGACTGCTAAACTTCATTGCTGTGGCGGACGCTTACCACATTGCCATCGGAAAAAAGTCATGAACCTCTCTCACTTCAGCGCCGCTATTCTCTATGCCTTGTTCGCGTCCGTGGTCTTCGGCATCACGCAGAAAAACACTCCGCGCGAAATGTTGCGCTATGGCTTGCAGAGCTTCGGAGTTTTTGTCGGAGGGTTATTTGTGGCCGGTTGGGTGATGTATCTGCTGCCGCTGCTGCATCGCTAAGCCACGAGGATTTCTCTTACCGGTTCCATACAAACGCATCGAAGATGTGCCGGGTTTGGAAGCCCAGCTTCTCGTAGAGAGCGACCGCCACCCGATTCTCCTGCGTCACCGTTAATGAGATCGAGCGGAAGCCGCGTTGCCGCAGATTCGCCGTCGTGCAGTCCATCAAGTGCTCGCCCAGTTTCTTGCCGCGATGCTGCGGCAGCACGCATATCTGGGTGACATGCCCCACATCCGAACGAATCTTCGAGCACAGAATCGCCCCCGCCAACTGGCGAGAGTGGTTATCGAACGCCAGAAAGGATGATTGCGGGTCAAACGTTCCGCATCCCGGAAAGCGAATGATGTTGTTCAGGAATCGCAGTGAACCGCTGGTGGATTGATACTGGTCGTTGATCTCCGCATCCACATGATGCAAATATGCACTGCTGATGAGCCCCGCGACCACCTGAAAGTCAGTCTCTCCCCAGGGACGAATAGTGAATGCTTCCATCCCCTCGGCGGAAGTCGCAGCCAAGGCTTCCAATCCAAGCGCCATAAACAGCCGGGGATGGCGCGCGAACCCAGCGGCCACAAACGGGCCAGCGGCATCGCCAGTTGGTTGCAGCAAAAGTTGCGCTTCTGCTCGGAAGACGCCAGGAGACTCTTGCACCGCTCGAATAATCTGGTGCAGCAACCGCGTTTCAACCGCCACGCTCGCGGCTTCGGTGCCAGGTGAGCGATCCACGAACACATCGCCCACTACGCCCTTGGAGCCTTCCAATACATAGAACGCATAGCCCAGCATCCGCCCGCGTTCCAGCACGGCGAATCCGGGCAGAATCTTCGAATCCACATACCGCAGCACCATCTCCACCGAGCCGGAGTAGTCCCAGTCGAGCTGCGAGTGCCAAGCCTGGCACTCCGCCTGAAGCAGCGGCCGCAGGTCGCCGGAACTAAAATGCCGAAGTTCGATAATTTCCAAGAAGTATGCCCGCGCGGGCAACTCGCAGTTGCCCTGCCCCTTCTGGAGTTTAGAACTTCATTCACCCCAGCGAAAGAGGGAGTACACCGCGCACCAACAGGGCACTAGTGGGAAGCAGTGTCCGCAGCCTGTACCCAGTAGAATTCGAGTTTCTGCGGCCCCATCACGCCAACGCGGACAGCACGTCGCCCCGGCAACAGTGCTTTCACTTCCTCGCTCGACTTTCCCTTTGCCACCAACAGATGTTCCTCGGCAGGTATTTCTCCGCGCTCGTAGTTGGCAATGCTGTGATTGCGGTAAAACTGCAAGCCATATTCAGTCGAACGTGAAGCGCCAGCGATTGCCACCGGCAATCCCTTGCCATCTATTTGGCGCAGCACCGTATCCACACTTCTCGCGGAAGAAGTTGCGTCCATCCACGGGCCACCACTGCGCAAAATCGTCAACATCAGAAAGGCCACAGGAAGAATCGTGGCGATGCGCAGCGCACCGAGTCCGCGTCTGCGCAAAAGAAGAAAGATCACCGGTGCCGTAAGTGCCGCAATTCCTATTCCTTCCATCAGCAGGATGGTGGGAATCGGCTGACGAAGCAGGAGCGGCTCCATCCACAAAGCAGGCAAAATCAACGCCGCAGCGACCAACGCGTGAACCAACATGAGCCATTGCGGAAGCATGGCATTCTCATTCCGCATCCGCCACAGGCGATTGGCCAGTAGCATGGCCCCGGCAGGCAATGCGGGCAAGATATAGCCGGGCAACTTGGAATGTGAAATTGAAAAAAACAAGATCGGTACAAGGGTCCAAATGGCGAGAAGCGGTTCGAAGGTGTCGCCAGAAGATGACTCTAAATCGTGTTTTGCAGCTGCGGGCTTCGCGCCACGCCAACGCACCGCCGATACCAGGCAAGAGACGACTAACGCCGTCCACGGCAACCATCCCGCCAGAGCCACGGGAATGTAATACCAGAACGGTTGCTCGTGACGGTAGAGATTGCTACTAAAACGAGCTAGATTGTGTTCGAGGAAGAAAACGCGAAAGAACTCGGGATTCTTCAGTTGCACCGCGACATACCAAGGCAGCATCGTCGCCAGAAAGATGACAATGCCGGGCAACCATAGCGTTCGCCAGATCAAACCTGGCACGCGCATCCACAGCGCGTATATCACGATCACCACTACCGCAAAAAAGACCGCCACCGGCCCCTTGGCCAATACGCCCACTGCGCTGAAAAAATAAAATACTGCCAGCCAGCGACGCGAATCGGTTTCCACCCATGCAAACCACGCCAGCATGGCCAGCACAAAACTCGATGCCAACGGCATATCGGTGGAGGCAGCACGTCCAAAGCCTACTGCCGCTACCGATGCCAGAACGATCAGTGCAGCATCCAGTTGTGCCCCGGGACGGAAACGCCGAAAGAAGAGAAAAACGCCAAACACCATCAGTGTTGCAGAAAATGCTCCGGGCAGGCGTGCCGCCCAGTCACTCACGCCAAACAGCGAGTACGAAGCCATCGCCTCCCAGTAATAGAGCACGGGTTTTTCCAGCCAGGGCAGGCCGCTTAGAGTCGGTGTGACCCAATCGCCACGTTCAAACATCTCGCGCGCCACCTGCGCGTAGCGAGGTTCGTCGGGACCGAGCAGGCCAAAGTTGCCGAGCCCGGCGAACAAGAATAGGAAGCAGAACCCCGCCAACGCCAGCCACTCGGCGGTCGCGGTCTGCCAGCGTCTCGCAAATGAGTTGGAGTCGGTCAAGAAGTCTCCGCCTGCAAACGCACCTGCGCCAGCACCAGCTCCGCTGCTAACTCGATGTCACCCAGCACCGAGCATCCGCTGGCGCACTCATGCCCTCCGCCGCCAAAGTGCTCGGCAACTGCGGCCACGTTTACCTTGCCCTTGCTGCGCAAACTCACGCGAAAGCGATTCCCAGGAATCTCGCGGAAGAACACCGCCACCTGAACATCTTGGATGGAAAGCGCGTAGTTCACCAAACCTTCGCAGTCCTCTTCCAGAGCACCAAACTGCTCCATCTGTGCCTGCGTCACCAGCATCCACGCGATCTCATTCTCAATGCTTAGCGTCGAGAGTGCCGCGCCCAGCAAACGAATCTTGGCCGGGGCATGAGAAAAATAAATTCCGCGTGCGATCATGGCCGGATCGGCTCCGGCCAGCGTCAGTTCTCGCGCCAGCGAAAACGTATCGGCATTGGTGCTGTTGTAGGCGAACGCGCCAGTATCGGTGAGCACGGCTGCATAGAGGCACGTCGCCATTTCTGGCGTAAGCTGCGTGCCAGTGGCGCGCACCAGGCGAAAGATCAACTCAGCGGTTGAGGAAGCATGTGGGTCAATCCAGTTGACGCGGGCAAATGCGCGTCCGCTCTGATGATGGTCAATGTTGATCAGGAAGTAGCGTTCGAGGCCGGACAGATGCGAGCGTTGCGTGGAGTCGCATTCCAACAGAATTGCGGCATCGTACTCGCCATACACCTGTGGTGCCTGCAATATCTGGTCCGCGGTGGGCAGCGTGCGGTAGACGCGCGGCACTGGGTCGTGCATTACTACGTCAACCCGTTTGTCCATTTGCAGCAGCAGGCTGCGCAGCGCCAGCAGCGAACCAATGGCGTCGCCATCCGGACGCGCGTGCGAAGTTAGCAGAAAGCTCTGGCGGCCTTCTATCGCGTTGAGAACCTGCTCCAGCATAGGCAAAATCGCCGGTGCCCCGGCAACGTAGAAACTTTTAACTCTCCGGTGTCTTTTCTGGCTGCTCTGGCGTCTCTCGCGGAGCAGCTTTAACCGTTTTCGGCTTTCGCTTCTCCATCCGGGTAAGCAACGTATCAATCCGTCCGTGGTGCTGCTCTGAACGGTCAAGATGAAACTGCAATTCGGGGCAATGGCGCAGCGCGAGCCGGTCGGTCAGCTCGCGGCGGATGTAGCCCTTGGCGGCTTCGAGGCCCTTCATGCACTGCTCGGCCTCATCGTCATCACCCACCACCGAAACGAAAATGTGCGCGGACTTGCCGCCGGTTCCGAGTTTGATCTCGGTCACCGTCACCAGCCCGATGCGCGGGTCGGCGAGCTCGCCTTCGAGGATGATGCTGACTTCCTCGCGCAATGCTTCTTCCATGCGTTCACGGCGATAAGTAGGGCCTTGTGGCTGCATATTTTTACCGAGGATTAAACGGATGAGAATACCCGAAATATGTCCGCTCTGGGTGTTACTCCTGCAAGTTCCCTGAATCCTGCTCCGTCAGAAAGTCCCACACCGCGTCTACCACGTCCGCGCCACCGCTGTTAGCGGTACGAACGGCGGCGTCTTCCACATTCTTCATCAGACCGTCTAGATAGTCTCGCGACGGGGAAATCGCCACCACGCCAATCGTGGCTCGCTGCCATGCTTCCGAAGGGTCGAGCTCGGCTACGGAAACGTTGAAGGCGTTGCGCAAGTGATCTTTGACGCTGCGCACCACCTGACGTTTGTCCTTCAGGGAATGCGCGCCCTCGATCCGCAACTCCAGGGTTAGGTAGGCGATGGGCACAATTTCAAATTTGCATACAACTAATTCGCGCAGCTCTTGCGACCTGTGGCTAAAACAGCAAGCAGCGTTGCAGATCATGGCGCGGTAGGGGTCTTTCGACTTCGTGAGAGGAACGCCGCGATTGCGGCGTTCCTCTCACTCCGCTCAAGATGACACCCAATACAAAAACTTCGCTCTAGCCTGACTGGGCTCAAGATGACACCCAAAAACATCGGTGACCAACGCGCCGACGCTACGACCGCAACTCGCCAGCAACGTGCTCACTACTGAAGGCTTCGATCACGTCGCCCGCACGAATGTCGCCGTAGTTCTGGATGGAGATACCGCACTCCATGCCACTGCGAACTTCGGAGGCATCGTCCTTGAAGCGTTTGAGCGCGAGGACTTTGCCGGTGAAGATAACCACGTTGTCGCGCAGCAGGCGAACGTCGGCGTCGCGACGAATGGTTCCATCCGCCACCTGGCAACCGGCCACCGTGCCCACCTTCGGAATGCGGAAGGTTTCTTTGACGTCCGCGCGACCGAGGTAGGTTTCTTTGATGGTCGGATCGAGAAGGCCGATCATGGCCTTCTTAATCTCATCCTGCAACTCGTAAATAATGGTGTGCAGGCGAATTTCCACCTTGTCCTGCACGGCGAGTTCGGCAGCCTTGCGGTCCGGCCGCACGTTGAAGCCGATCATGATCGCGTTCGACGCCGCTGCCAGCACCACGTCGGACTCGGTAATAGCGCCGACCGAGGAGCGTATCACCTTGATCCGCACCTGGTCGTTCGAGGTACGCTGCAACAGGTCGGAGATCACTTCCACCGAGCCCTGCACGTCGCCCTTGAGGATGATGTTGAGATCCTTGATGCCCGCCGTCTTGATCTGCTCGGCAAGGCCTTCGAGCGTGACGCGCGACGACTTAGCCAGCTCGGCTTCGCGCGACTTCTGCTCGCGATACTCGGCAATGGCACGAGCTTTTTCACGCTCCGCCATTACAACAAATTGATCGCCCGCTTGCGGAAGACTATCCATGCCGAGAATTTCGACCGGCGTGGACGGCGGCGCGGCGTCAATGGGCCGACCACGATCATCAAACATGGCGCGCACTTTGCCGTATACGTTGCCCACGACGAAGTTGTCACCGGTGCGCAGTGTGCCCTGCTGCACGAGCACGGTGGCCACGGGGCCGCGTCCACGATCGAGCTTGGCTTCGAGGACGACGCCGGTTGCCGGACGGTTGGCGACGGCCTTGAGGTCTTTCAGGTCGGCGACCAGGCAGATCATTTCCATCAGCAGATTCAGGTTGGTCTTCTGCTTGGCGGAGACGTCCACGAATACAGTGTTGCCGCCCCAGTCTTCGGGCGTCAGGCCGCGATCCGCGAGCTGCTTTTTCACGCGTTCGGGGTTGGCACCGGGCTTGTCAATCTTGTTGACGGCCACGATGATGGGCACATCCGCAGCCTTGGCGTGGTCAATCGCTTCCAGCGTCTGGGGCATTACGCCGTCATCGGCTGCGACAACCACAACGACGATATCGGTCGCCTTGGCACCGCGGGCACGCATACGGGTAAACGCCTGGTGACCGGGGGTGTCGAGGAAGACGATCTCGCGACCGTTCGCTGGCGATTCGGGATCGGCAATCTTCACCTTGTAGGCGCCGATGTGCTGGGTGATGCCGCCAGCTTCGCCGTCGGCCACTTCGGTCTTGCGAATTGAATCGAGCAACGTCGTCTTACCGTGATCCACATGACCCATGACGGTGACGACGGGCGGACGTGTGGTGGCCTCAGTCGGGTTAATTTCACCCGCCAGCTCGGCTTCGATGAGTTCGTGCTCAGCCTGCTCTTCAAAGCTGATGACCGAGGTATCGGCTCCGAAGAAGTTGGCCATTTCCGTCGCCAGCGAAGCGTCGAGCGTCTGGTTGACTGTGGCAAATACACCACGAGCAACGAGGCGAGCAATCAAATCCTTGGCGCGAATGCCGAGTTTCTCTGCTAGATCTTTTACGCTGACGCCTTCCGAGATCACGATGGCGCGCGTAATGGGCTGGGCTTCCGTAATCGCGCTGTTGCGCGATGGCGGAATAAAACCCTTCATCGGCCCTTCTTTGGTCTTGGGATAGCGGTTCTGACCTGGCCTTCCGCGCATCGGGCGGGCACCGGGGCGAGACGCGCCCGGAGGCGGCGGGCCGGAAGCGGGCAGGGCTACGCCGGGGCCTCCCGGACGTGGGCCAGTCGGATGAGTGCGTGTGGGATGAGTGGGACGGCGTTCGCCGGGACGCAGCGGACGTGAGCCGGGGGCACCAGGTGCGCCTCCGGGGCCACCTGCGCCGGGGCGTGGGCGTTCGAAGATGGGGCGACCGGGTACGGGCTTGCCTGGCACCGGGCGCGCAACCGCAGCCGGGCGAACCGGCGCGGTATACACCGGACGCGGTCCGGTTTGCGGCATGATCATTCGCCGTCCTGGCACCTGCGAGGGCGCTGAAGCTGCCGCAACTGGCTGCGTTACCTCCACAGCTTGCGGCATGGCAACTGCTTCGCCGGTAAATCCGGGCACTTCCGAGGCAACTCGGGGGGCTGCAACTGCTTCCGAAGCTACGAGAGGCGCAACCGGCGCTACCGCAACAGGCGCCGCAACCACTGGAGGTCGTACCACTGCCGAGGCCGGAATCGCCCGCGGCTGGAATACCGGCCTTGGGCCGGTTTGCGGCAGGATGGTTCTAGGTGTGTAGGGAGTAGCTGCCGGGGCCGCTGGCTTTACCGTAGGCGGAGCAGCGGCTGTGGCGGAAGTTGCTGGTGCTGCGGCAGCAGGAGTCACCACGGGGCGAGCCACTGGTGGCGTTGCCACGGGACGCGCCGA
Source organism: Terriglobales bacterium (assembly GCA_038229415.1). Classification (GTDB taxonomy): domain Bacteria; phylum Acidobacteriota; class Terriglobia; order Terriglobales; family Acidobacteriaceae; genus JANXUR01. The sequence continues at coordinate 32,078 of JBBROM010000014.1, read as the reverse complement.
AGGCGGCGTTGCCACCGGGCGCATGGGCGCTCCAGGGGCCGCAGCCTGCTGCTTTTGCAGGATGGCCTTTAGAACATCGCCAGGCTTGGCAATGTTCGAGAGATCAAACTTGGGTTTCAGTTCGTCTACGTTGGAGGGTTTGGAGGGCTTGGGCGAACTTTCCCCGCCACTCGGCACGCCAAAATGGGCGCGAATCTTAAGGGCTTCGTCGTTCTCCAGGGAGCTGGAATGCGTCTTTTTCTCGACGATTCCGATCTCGTCCAAAACATCAAGAATGGCCTTGCTCTTCACTTCGAGCTCTCGGGCCAAGTCGTTAATTCGAATCTTTTGCTGCATCCGCCCCCTGATTTCCTGCAAATCTCACTTAGCTGTTCATGGCACCCTCTCGGTGACACCGAATCCAACTTGTACAGCTTGAATCACTTGCGCAGACACAACCGCAAACCACCACCTGTGTCGTCGCAAAACTTGTGGCCCTACGAGCCATGTTCGTGGCCTTCACCTTCAGCCGCGACCGGGACATCTGCCACCGGCTCAATCGCCGGAGTCGCCTCGACCTCCGCAACCTCGACTGCTGCAGCATCGGCCTCCGGCATAGCGTCAGCTTCCTGCGACGCTGCTTCGCCCTCTACGGGAGATATCTCGCCTGCTTCCGCCGTCTGAACCATCTCTTCCGCGGCCTCTTCCGCCACGCTAGGCTCGGCTTCTGGCACCACTAAACTGGCGAAATAATTATTGACCGCGATGCTGATTTTTTCTACCGTCTTGGGGCCAATGCCGCCGATGGCTTCCAGCTGTTCCGGCGTCATATCCGCCAAGCCTTCGATGGTGGTTACGCCAGCTTCCTTGAGCTTCTCGATGACGCCCTCGCCAACGTCGGTCAACTGCTCGATCGGGGTGGAAGTCTGCGTCATCACAGCCGACATCGCCTGCTCGACCTCCTGACGCTTCTCTTCCTCGCTCTTGATGTCAATCTTCCAGCCCAGCAACTTGGCCGCGAGGCGGACGTTCTGGCCCTTCTTGCCAATCGCCAGTGAAAGCTGGGTGTCGTCCACAATCACTTCCAACTGCTTTTCGGCAGCGTCCACAATGGAAACCCGCGACACTTTGGCAGGCTGCAACGCTTTTTCTGCGAACGTTACCGCATCTTCATGCCACTCGATGATGTCAATTTTTTCGCCGCGCAACTCGCGGATGATGGACTGCACCCGCATGCCCTTCATGCCCACGCAGGCGCCAACGGCGTCCACATCTTTGTCGCGCGACTGGACGGCGATTTTGGTGCGCTCACCGGCTTCGCGGGCAATGGCACGCACTTGTACGGTGCCATCGTAAATTTCTGGCACTTCGGTCTGGAACAAGTTTTGCACCAGCTCTGGCGCGGCCCGCGATACCACCACCTGCGGCCCACGCGATGCTTTCTCAATCCGCGAGATCAGCACCCGAATCCGTTCGCCGATCGCAAACGACTCCAGCCGCGACTGCTCTTTCCGCGGCATGCGGGCTTCTGCCTTGCCCAGATCCACGATCACTTCCGGGCCTTCAATGCGCTTCACCGAGGCGTTCACGATCTCACCGATGCGACCCACGTACTCGTTGTAAACGGTGTCGCGTTCTGCTTCCCGCACCTTCTGAAAGATGACTTGCTTGGCCAGCTGTGCGGAAATGCGCCCGAGCACACCTTCCGTCACTTTGGGAATAAGAATCTCCCCGCCCACTTCCGCGTCCGCATCCAGCTCGCGCGCCTCGTCCACCGTCATCTGCAAATTCGCGTCGGTGACCTCTTCCGGGGTCGCCATGATTTCCTTCGCCGCGAACGCGTGAATCTTGCCGGTTCCCTTATCCACAAACGCGCGCAGATTCTCCTGCGAGTGGTAGTGCTTGCGCGTGGCCACCACAATGGCGTCTTCCAGGGCGCTGATCACGATCTGAGGGTCAATGCCCTTGTCGCGGCTCAGCTGTTCGATCATGTTGTAGAGCTCGCTCGCCATGAATACCTTCTAAATGCCTTCTGCAAACCTGCAAAACCTTATTCAACTGTGCGGGGAGTGCAGCCACAGGCTGCTTTTAGCGGCCGGCTCTGCGGCCAACGTTCGCCCTAGATCTCGGGAACCAGATTGGCCTTTTCCACGTCCGCAAACGCTACTTCCAGCGTCCCATCTTCCAGTTCGGCTTTATCTGTCTTTTCCGACTTTTCAATCTTTTCTCTCTTTTCAATCTTCGCCGCGTCTTTCTTTTTGCGCTTCTTGGTCGCCAGCTCCAGCGTCAGCCGCCCTTCAGCAAAGCGAACCAGACGCCCTTCAAAGTGCCGATTCCCATTCACGGGCTGGTACGTCGAAAGCTTCACCAGACTACCCTGAAAGCGCGCAAAGTCCTTTTCGCGGAATAACTTGCGATCCAACCCCGGCGACGAAACTTCCAGCGTATAGTTGCCGCCCGGCACCGTGTCCTCCACGTCGAGGATCACGCTCACATCCCGGCTCACATTCGAGCAGTCTTCGTGGGTCACCCCATCAAACAAATTCACTGGGTTGAGCTTGTCAATAAACAAGCGCAGGGTGCGATGCTTGCCGCTGCCCAGCAACTCCACTTCCACCACTTCCAGCCCCAACGATGCCGCCACTCGCCCCGCAATCTCGGTGACCTTTTCCAGGGGACTGGATGTCTGTAGAGCCATGCTTCACTTTCTGGTTTCCAGAACACTTTCGGCGCAAACAGAAAAGTGGGCTTGCGCCCACTGGTGTGCTTCGCCAAACAACATGGAAACTACACAACAGTTCTCAACTCAAAGTATATGCCCGGCATGGGCAAAAGACAAACGCGGGCGCACGGGCGAGGCGTGGCCTTTTGCGGTTGACAAGACGCCTTGCTGGTGCTTTACGGCGATTAAGCGTGAATCCTGTCACGCGAGTTTGGTTGTGCCGTCCCCCCGGCGCGACGACCCTAGGGTGATCTACGTTTTCAAATCTGTTTGCGAGGTGCCCATGCTGCGTCGCTTGAACTGGTTGACTCGAATTTTACCCCCCCCCCGGCATTCTGATCGCCATTTGCCTGGCAGTTCTCGGGCATAACGCCTTGGCTCAGGGGAACACCTTCCCGGGACCTAATCCTTGGCTGGACATTTCTGACCCTGCTTATGGCGGCAAAGATGATGCACTAATCAACGTCAATGCGGTCAGGGGCACCACGAACTCCCTGTTGGATATCAGCGGCTCACCTCAGTTCACGAAACCTGGTGACGCAACCAAGACCATTGCATTCGCTGGTAATGGAATAATGAACTTGCCGACCCTGACGCCAACGGCGAATTGCGGCGGATCAGGTACCTTGAAGACGGGTACATATTGGGTGCAGATAACGTGGGTAGCGGAGAACACCAGCGGCACACCGTACTTTTTGGGCGAAACGAAGGCCGTAACTGAGCAAATGGTTGCCGTAAGCTGCGTCAGCAGTAACGGCAATATCAGTGTCAGCAGTACCACGCCGGGAAGCATGCTGATTACCTCGTTCGCAGTGTATGCGGGAACCGCGATGGGGCGAGAAGTTCAGCAGACTCTTTCCACGACCTCAACGGATGTCGCCTATTGTACTTCGGGAACTCTGGCACAGACCTACAATGCATGCACGTTTGGCGGAACCCATGTGGTCACACTTAATAGCATCGCTCAAGCTGGTCCACTTCCTCCGGCGCTCACTTCGTGGCAGACCAAGATTAGTACGGTAAATTCCACGACCGAGGTCGTCCTTACCGACCCAACACCCGCCGCCCTCACTGGAACAAACACTGTGGTTTGGGGTACGGATAATACTGCGGCCTTCAACGCTGCGCTGGGCGCATGCACACGTTCTGCCTTGCCCAACGCAACTACAACAGGCTGCAAACTTCATTTCACCTATCCTGCCCCAACCGGCGGCACGCACACCGGCCGATTCTATATGGCTACGACAAGGGTACTCTCGGGAAATACCTCCCCACCTTCAAATAACATTGTTCTTGCGGGCGATGGCGGACTAGGCGACGGCGGCATCGGCGGCGGTACGTACGCCGGGACTCGACCGACCCCGGAGATCGTCGTAGGCTCCCGAGTATACGGCGTTCAAGTCGGAGACAAGCTTGCCACCATCTCAGGCTTCGGAATGTATGGCATGGGGATAGAAGACGCGCTGGGTGTTGCCTTTGGCGGGATCGCCTTCCTTGGCGAGGTTCACGGGTTGTATTTAGATCGTGCGTCCTTTGTGAACTTCGGTTCTGGCGACTGCATCTATATTGATGGTGGCAACGCCACAGCCCAAGTACAGCTCGGCACTATCCACAAGATACGAGGCGATGGCTGCAAGTTTGGCATTCGGGCTCCTGGAAATTTCAGCGATATCGAAATTGACGGCGGCGCGATTACCAGCAGCGACACCACGACAGGCGGCACTGGGATAGGCATTGACCTGGAGCGCGACCCTATTTCCAGCAATACTGTGGCGGGCGGCAACGTCCGCATTCACGACATTGCGATTCGCGATTTCCCCGCCGCCCATATCCGGCTGGTGGATATTGCCGCAGCCAGCATCGTCCAGGTTAAGGAAGAAAACATTAACACCGCTGCCAGCGGCATCGGTATTGATCTCCAAACCCAAACCAACCCGCTCGCTTCGCTAAATAAGTGCTTCGGAACTCGCATCGCATTCCCGGTCGTTGCATCCTTCGCCACTGGTATCAGCATCGGTGCGGGATGTTCGAATATTGACATCTACAAGCCAGTCTTCAGCAGCACGCCTACGACAATTACACACCTTGGCACAAATTCTTCTTGGGTAACCGATGATTCAGGAGTTACTCTCGGGTCGGGCACGCCCTTCGTTAGCTCACCGATAACTCCTGCGACTAGCAGAGCTCTCAACGTCTCCATTCCAAATGAGACAACAACCGGCACCACACTTGGGTTCAGTACCGTTTTAACAATGACCGGGTGCCCTGGAGGTGCGCCCGTATGCGCTGTGACGACAGGCGCCCAGACGACCGGACTGATTGGAATTGTTGTCGCGACCGCTGGCACGTCAGGCAGTGCAACTATAGCGGTTGGCGGCGTCGCCGCATGCGCATTCGATGGGTCAACCACGCCTGGGCACTACGCCATTCCATCAGCGACTCCGGGGAAGTGCAAAGACAGTTCAACCAAGGGGACGGCTGAGGTTTTCGGCATGGTGCTCGATCTTTCGACAGGCGCTCGAATGGTAAGAGTGCTTCTTAACATTCAGGGCCAGTAGGCAGGCTTATCCTGGCAGAAATCATCAAACGCTTTCTAGGCACAATATGGAGGTAATATGACCATACAATTGAGGCAGTTATCTATCCAGATCATTGCGTTCGCGCTCCTAATACTAGGCAGTCAAGCAACGATTGCCGCTAACACCGAACCTTCATCAAGCGCGCGCCATGACACTCGTCAGTCGGGTGCTGCCTCTTCAACAATCGGATTCTCTCAGAGTTCCGTGAATCAATATGCGGGTTGCGGCGCGGCGTCGGGCGACGTCAACGGCGACGGTGTGCCAGACCTTGTAACTAGCAGCTGCACGACTGCGGTGAATGTGCTCTTGGGGAAAGGCGACGGCTCGTTCCAGGAACCCGTCGTTTACAGGGTGAACGGCAGTACGCAGTCGGTTGCACTGGCCGACGTGAATGGTGACGGAAAGCAAGATTTAGTCATCGGGCTGATTGCATTTCCTAATGACTTCCTCGCTGTCGCTATTATGCTTGGAAATGGTGACGGCTCGTTCCAAACTGCGCAGACCACGACGTTTGGCTCGCCGAACGGATTCGCGCTAAGCCTTGCCGTCGCAGATTTCAATGGCGACAAGAAGCTTGACCTTGCAGTAACCGACTATAACTTCGGTGTACTCTGGGTTTTAGTCGGGAATGGCGATGGCACATTTTCGACTCCGACTCAATTTCCGCAATCGTTTGGAGTGGCGGGTGTTATCTCTGCAGACTTCAATCATGACGGCAAGGCGGATCTGGCGTTTGCGTTGCAATACGGTGTCAGTGGCGCCGTCATCGTTATGCTAAACAAAGGCGACGGTACCTTTCAAACGCCAGCAACCTATCCGGTCTCGGGTGCGTATTTCCTAGTGGCATCTGACTTAACAGGCAACGGAATTCAAGACATCGTCGTTGATACCGATTCGACCGTAGAAGGCACCGAAACAGTCTCTGTGCTGCTAGGAAATGGAGACGGCACTTTCCAAGCCGCACAGCAGTATCCATCTGGGATCGGGTCATCGGGCTTAGTTGCCGGCGACTTCAACGAGGATGGTAAGCAGGATGTGGCAGTTACAAACACTTGTGGAGTCGATGTAACGTGCTCGGAAACCACAAATGCGACCGTCTCAGTACTTCTAGGCAACGGCGACGGGACATTTGCGCCACCGGTAAGCTTTGCCACGCCACAGATTGCGCCAAGCTATCTACTTGCGGCTGACTTTAACGGAGACGGTCTACTGGACTTGCTTAGCTCAGGGGGGCCTCAGGTGGGCCTTTTGTTGCAGACCACCGTCGGCTTCTCCTCGGGGTCGCTTGTGTATGCGGCGCAAGCGGGCGGCACGATCAGTCCGCCGCAGGTGGTTACGATTACTAACACCGCAGCCACGACGCTAAACCTGACCAGCATCACACTAGGCGGCCTCAATCCGGGCGACTTTGCCCAGACCAATACTTGCGGCAATAGCGTGGCGGCAGGTGCGACCTGTACCATCACAGTCACCTTCTCGCCGCTCGGCTCCGGAGTTCGCGCTGGCTTGGTCATCCTGACCGACAACGCGGTCGGATACACGCAAGAGATTGCGCTGACGGGCACGGGCACGACTGCTGTTGCATCTTTCACTCCGACCAGCCTGAACTTTGGTACGCAACAGGTGAATCAAGTGACGCCCACCCAAACGGTGACGCTGACCAACACGGGCAATGCAACGCTGAACATTACGAGCCAGACCATCAGCGGTGACTTTCTGATGCGGCGCCCGTGCCCGACGACGGTTGCGCCCGGAACCAGTTGCTCGTTTGACGTGGCGTTTAAGCCCAGCAGCAAAGGCCCCAAGACCGGCGCCGTAACGTTCACCGACAACGCAGTGGGCAGACCGCAAACCGTGGCGCTGAGCGGCACCGGCACCTTGGTGACGTTTTCCCCGACGAGCCTCAACTTTGGCAACGTGAAGAAGGGAACCACCAGCCCGCCGATGGCGGTGACGCTGACCAATCACGGCACCAACGCGCTGAATGTGACGCTGGTAAGCTTTTTCGGCGGCAACGTGCGCGACTTCGCCCAAACCAACAATTGCGGCAGCTCCGTGCCCGCGCTGGGAACGTGCACGCTGAACGTGACCTTCACTCCGCAGATCACCGCAGGCAGGTCAAGCAACCTGGCGGTGTATGACAGCGGCGGCGGCAGTCCGCAACTGACGCCGCTGAGCGGCGCGGGCGTGAAGTAACGGGCCAATAAGGGCGCTAAGGCTTATTGAATCACCCCGCGCAGCACCGTCACCGATGCTTGCGGCAGGGTATAGATCGTTCCTGAACCGCCTGCATCGGTGGAAGTCACCGCCGGGCCGTCCGGGGAGGCGTAGCCGTTGAATCCTGCTGGATGCCAGACGTAGTTGTCGCTGCCGAAACTGACCTGCGTGACGCTGCCCGCAAAATACTTGTTGCTGTTGCCCGCCGCGTCGTTAAAGGTCACGGTGATGTTGTGGGGCGTGAACTGGTCTTTGTTCACCAGCAATACCGCCCACTCGCCGTCCGGCCGCTGCAGGGCATACGCAGTCACCAGCGCGTTTCCGTTAACGTCACTAATGTCGGTGCTGGCGGGAAACACCGAGTGCATCGCATCCACCGGCTGCGCCCACTGCTGGGTCAATATCTGTGACGAGAAGAACTCAGCGTCCTGCTGTTTGATGTTGTAGATATTGTCGGTGACGAACATGCTGAACGTGCCCCAGCCACCACATCCGTCGTACATCGGAATCGGCTCGTACTGGTAGAAGTACGCCGCCTGCCCGCCGTTGGCCAGAAAAGACCCCACAAAATCCGCGTGCCACAGCGCCGCGAACGGCTGCATATAGCGCACCGATTGGTCAAAGGCAAGGTTGTATTCCGTGATTTCCTGCGGGACAGACGCGGGCAATCCATCATCCTTCCACGTCTGCACAGTATTCTGCACAAAGCGAGGCTCTTCCAGCAGATTGCTCCACGGAATACCGCAGGGGTCATAGGGATAATGCTCGTACGTCATTACGCTCAAATCACTCATGCGCCCATGATTATTCAAGTAGTTTAGAAACCGCGTAAACCACGAGGTGTTACCGCTGGCGTCGGGCCACGCCTTGATGTCACTATTTTCTCCAGTAAAAACAGGCCCGGCCAACTTCACGCTCGGGTCCACGCTATGAATCGCAGTCGCCCACTGCAAATAAAGCGCGGCGTAATCCTCAGGAAGCATGAACTGCCCGTCTGGCTCCTCGCCCATCTCCACATAATTGATCGGAAAGCCTTTGGACTCAAGATAGGCGATCTCATTTTTCGCGTTGTCTGGCGTGTCATACAGCATGGCTACGGGCACCGTCATCGGCAAGCCGCGGGTTACGCCGGAGTTGTAGATGAGGTCAAACCCCGGCTGTTCGCCATCCTGCGTGGCTGCATCGCCACGCTGGTGCCAGGGGTCATTCGAGGAAACATACACCGCAGTCTGCGTATCGGTCTTGGAGTGAACTATATAGTCGGTCAGCACATTGCCATTCAGCTTGCCCAGATAAAGTTCCTTGATGGAAAATCCCAGGCAGTTGCGCAGGTCGTTGCCACCGTGCGAGTCGCAGGTCGCGGAAGCCGCAGTCAGCAGTACACGGAAAAACTCAGCGGTCACCGTGGCCGACGACAGCTTCAGCGTCACCGTGCCACCCTTGCCGTTCGTAATCGTGCCCGCCGAAAACGTCTTCCAATCCCCATTCCCTTGGTTGTAGATGGCGTCGGTGCCGGTCCAATACTGCACTTGATACGACGTGGCATAGGGGTCGCCCCAGACGATCTTGACGCCGTTCACGGCCTTCTGCGCACTCAGGTCAATCAGCGCCCATTGCGGATGCTGCGCGTTGCTTTCCCCGGTATAGGTCTGGTCTAGATATGGATTGCTCTTCCAATAGCTGGAGGTATCTCCGTCGTCGAGCCGGGAATAGCCCCCGCCCGTAAGCTGAAATCCGCCGCCGCGATGCGTCAGGTCGAAACCGAAAGAACGCTGTATCGTCCCTGCCGGGTTGGAACTGCCGACAAAGTAGCCCTGACCCGCCGGATCGCTCCACGTGCCTACCGGATTCCAATGCCAAGCCTGCACGCTCAGTTCGGTGTTCAGCCGATAGCTCACCGCGCCATAGCCGCTGGTCTGCATCTGGCTCACAGTGCTGGCGTCATATAGCGTGGCGGTCGAGCCGAGCGGATCGCGATCCACCCCCGCCCCCAGGGCGTGCAGCGGGCTGAAGCGGTTCAGAACGTGGCTGGATGTGATGTCAATCGTGGCTCGCTGGGCGTTCGCGTCAGTCGCACACGCGAGCAAAACCGAGAAAATAACCACCGAGAATCCTCGCTCGACGAGCGATTTATGGCTGGACACGAGCATCCCCTCCAGGAACCTGCTGAAACGTTTCAATTTGGCTATAATATGGCGTTTCCAGTAACTCTGCACCATGCAAACGACCGCCTGATGCCAACTGCAACCTTCGGCGTGGCGGGTTCTCGCATTTGCCCTACCATGCCCACCTCTCTAGAATAAAGAGATTCCCTCTATCGAGTGTGCCATGATACATTTTCCGGTTCCGGAAGCTCTTACTTTTGATGATGTCCTGCTGTTGCCCAACCGTTCTGACGTGATTCCTGCTGAAGTAAATACCCAGACGCGCCTTTCGCGCAACATCATTCTGAATATCCCGCTGGTCAGCGCCGCCATGGACACTGTGACGGAGTCCCGTATGGCTATCGGCCTGGCGCAGCAGGGCGGACTCGGCATTATTCATCGCAACCTCACCATCGAACAACAGCTCAACGAAGTGGACAAGGTAAAACGATCGGAAAGCGGCATGATCGTGGATCCGGTGACGATGTATCCCGAAGATAAGGTGGCGGATGCGCTGGAAGTGATGCGGCGCTACAAGATTTCGGGCGTGCCCGTGATCAGCAAGAATAAAAAGCTGGTCGGCATCCTTACCAACCGCGATCTCCGCTTTGAAACCCGCACCGACATTCCCATCAGCGACGTGATGACCAAGACCAACCTGATTACGGTTCCGGTGGGTACGACCTTGGAAGATGCCGAACGCATTCTGCATGACCATCGCGTGGAAAAACTTCTGGTGGTGGATGACAAGTACGAACTCAAGGGCCTAATCACCGTCAAAGATATTCAGAAGAAGCTGCGCTATCCCAATGCCGCGAAAGATCAGCATGGACGTTTGCGTGTCGCAGCCGCCATCGGCGCGACCGGCGACTTTCTGGAACGCGCGCAAGAAATGGTGAAGGCCAAGGCCGACGTGCTAGCCATTGACAGTGCCCACGGCCACTCCACCCGTGTGATTGAGGCGATCAAGCGGATCAAGGCTGCGTTGCCGGAAGTTGACCTCATCGCTGGTAACGTCGGAACCTACGAAGCTGCGATGGAACTGATCTCGGCTGGCGCCGATGCGATTAAAGTGGGCTTCGGCCCCGGCTCCATCTGCACGACGCGCATCGTCACCGGTGCAGGCGTGCCACAAATTACTGCGATCGCCGAAGCCTATCGCGCCACTCGCGGCACCGACGTGCCTGTGATCGCCGATGGCGGCATCAAGTTCTCGGGCGACATCACCAAAGCACTTGCGGCGGGTGCTTCGGCGGTGATGATCGGATCGCTCTTTGCGGGCACCGACGAAAGCCCCGGCGAAACCATTCTCTATCAAGGCCGTACTTTCAAGTCCTATCGCGGCATGGGTTCGCTAGGCGCCATGGCCGAAGGCTCCAGCGAACGCTACTTCCAGACCGTGGAAAATGAAACTGTTTCCGGTAAACCGCGCGGCGACGCTGACATGAACCGTCTGGTCAAACTTGTACCAGAAGGCGTCGAAGGCCGCGTGCCCTATCGCGGACCGGTTTCGATGATCGTGCAGCAGATGGTGGGCGGCGTGCGCTCGGGCATGGGATACTGCGGCTGCGAGACCATTGACGAACTGCGCGAGAAGGCTCGCTTCATCCGCATCAGCGCCGCTGGCCTGCGCGAAAGCCACGTCCACGACGTGATCGTCACGCAGGAAGCGCCGAACTACCGGGTCGAGTAACGCGTGCCAGTAGACGAGCAGTCAGAGAAGGCAAGCCATCCGGTGCGTCGTGAGCTTTTCCGCGCTTGGTGGCCGGCTATCGCGTGGATGGGCGTCATCGCCGTCGAATCCACCGGGCTACTGGGCTCCAGCAACACTGCCAGCCTGCTACGCTGGCTTTCGCCCCACATGCCTCTCGATCAGATGATGGAGATTCACCACATACTGCGCAAGACTGGCCACGTCGTCGGCTACGGCATTCTTAGCTGGCTATGCTTCCGCGCTTGGCGCGCGACGCTACCCGATGTTCGCGCCTGGGCGTTACACTGGTCAGCCCTCGCACTGATAATGACGGCTACAGTCGCCAGCATGGACGAACTGCATCAATACTTCACACCCGGCCGCACCGGACTATTCTCCGACGTCGTACTCGACACGACGGCGGGACTACTTGTCCAGCTCATCCTCTTCACCAGTCTTCGGAAGCGCCGCAACAGCGCTCCACTTAGCACTCGGCCCCACTAGCAACATCACCGCTGCGAACAGCGCCAAACCAGCCGCAATGCCCAGCGGCAGAGGCGCACCATATATCTTCCACAATTGGCCAGTTACTACGGACGCCAGCAGAATACTTACACTACTTACAAAGTAAAATAATCCAATCGCGCGCCCGCGCGCGTAAGCGGGTACTGTCTCCACGATCAGCGCTTTCATCACAGGCGTACTCAGCGCGTAAAAGAGTCCGTAAAAGGCTAGCGCACCCCAGATCGCGCCTTGCGACGGTGCCATCGCAAACACCGCATACACCGCCGCGTACACGATATATCCCATCGCCACTAAGTGCCGCCTACTGAAGCGATCACTCAACTTACCGGCTGGCCAAGAGAATAGTGTGTAAGTCACATTGAACGTCAGGCCTAGTAAGGGCGCGGAGCTCGACGCAATTCCAGTTTCCTGTGCTCGCAAAACCAGAAACATATCGCTGGAGCAGCCGAGGGAAAAAATTGTTACTGCCGCCAGCACGTAATAGAAACTGAACGGAAAGTGCACGGACTGCTTCGCAGCCACAGCAGGTGAAGCAGCCAGAACTACTGGGCTAGGCTGATTCGCATCTTCGATCGGCTTGGTGCGGCCACGAGTTTCCCGGATCCCAATCAAGGCGGTGGTTACAGCAAGCACGCCCGGAATCGCAGCAAACAGAAATACATTGCGCAGCCCATAGTGCGCCACGATCCACAACGCGATGAGCGGTCCGATGATCGCTCCGGCCGTGTCCATTGCCTGCAACTGTCCAAACGCCGCACCCAGCTTTTCCTTGGGCACGGATTCGGCGAGCATCACATCGCGAGGCGCGCCGCGCATGCCCTTTGCAAGCCGATCCGAAAAGCGGATGCCCAGCACCTGCCACCACGACCCGGCAAACGCGAGCAATGGCTTGACCGCGCCCGCTACGGCATATCCCGCCACTACGAGCGGCTTGCGCCGGGTGAGCTTATCGGCCAAGTGGCCCGAGTACAGCTTGGCCACCGACACCACACCTTCGGCGATGCCCTCGATGATGCCGAGTTGCGCCGCGTCAATGCCAAGCGAACGCAGGAACGCCGGCAGCACCCAGTAGCCCATCTCGCTGGCAGTGTCGTTGAACAGGCTGGTGAGGCTGAAGGCCCAAACGTTGCGGGAAGAGGCGGGGGAGGAAGTAGGTGCGGCTTGGGGCGGCTGCAATGGCATGACTACGTTTGTATCACGGGGTCGAAGGTACAGCGGTCTCACAATTTTGTTGCCCGCACGCCAGACGCGTGCTATTTTTGCGGCATGAAACACTTATTCGTTAGCCAGATGGCTCCGCTCAGCCGTCAATACCTACGGCTCCGTTTGGGGATTATTGTGATCCTGGCTCTCGCGGTCGGCGCGGCTGCGCCCATCGCCTCCGCACAAGCGACGTTTAAACTCCTGCACAGCTTTCAGGGACCGCCTTCGGATGGCACTCAGCCTTCGGCCGGACTCTATCGTTCGGGTTCGGGCAGGCTCTTCGGCACTACGGTAAGCGGCGGGCAGTTCTTCAACTTGGGAGCGGCGTTTTCGCTTACCACGACGGGCACGGAAAGCCTGCTGCACTCTTTCGCGGGCGGCAGCGATGGCGACGATCCTTATGCTGGGCTGATTGCTGACTCGGTGGGGAATCTTTACGGCGCTTCGTCGGGGGTACAGGAAGGGATGTGCGGCAATGTCTTCAAGATTGATGCGGCACTCACGCTAACCGTGCTGCACCAATTTCTGGGTGGCACTACAGACGGTTGTGGTGCGTTTGGTGGGCTGGTGAGGGATTCAGCGGGGAACTTTTACGGAGCCACTGCTGCGGGCGGGGCGTTCGGCGCGGGCACGGTCTATAAGATTGACGCCACGAACAGCTTCAGTATTCTGTATAGCTTCGGTGCAACTGCCATTGACGCTACCAATCCGAACGGCGGGCTGGTGCGCGACTCGGGAGGAAATTTGTTTGGTTCGTCCACGACTACGGGAAACAACCAAGCGAGTTGCGGCAACGTTTTTAAGATAGACGCGACGGGAAAGGAAACCATCGTACACCGCTTCGGCGCGAAAGATGGCTGCCTGCCCCAGAGTCTAGCGCTCGATGCTACCGGCAAACTGTATGGCGCAGCGCAAAGTGGGCCGGGCAGCTCCCGAGATACGATTTTCACGATTGGCCCTACGGGAGTTCTGTCGGGGCTGCACGTTTTCGTCGGCGCGACGGAAGGGAAAAGGCCCAACGGTTCGCTGGTGCGTGATGCTGCCGGAGTCATTTATGGCACGACGCAACAAGGCGGGGTGTTAGGACGCGGAACGGCCTACAAAATTGATATCCATGGCGCGGTGACGGTTCTGCACAACTTCGCGGGCGGCGCGAAAGATGGCGACACGCCGATGAGCGGCGTGCTGCGCGACTCTGCGGGCAATCTTTATGGGACGACATACCTGGGCGGGCCAGCGGATGGCGGCACGGTGTACGAACTGACGCAGTAGGCGGCAGGCCGCGCTGATTTACTTGCAACAGCAAAAGGACGCATCCCGAGGGATGCGTCCTTTTGAGATCTGAGACTCTGCGGAACGCCTACTTCGCGTCCTTGCTTTCGTCCGCTGCGCTGCCCTGCTCTTCCATGGCTTTGCGAATCTCTTCCGTCTTCTTGGCGCGATCTTCGGCGCTCTTGGCTTGCTTAGCTTCCACAAACTTCTCACTGCCTAGCAGTTCGATGAACGCAGTCTCCGCCCCGTCGCCCTTGCGGAAGCCGGTGCGAACGATGCGCAGATAGCCGCCATTGCGGTCGCCAAAACGCGGTGCCACTGTGTTGAACAGGCGGGTCACCGACTCCGGCGTCATCAAATATGCTGCTGCAAGCCGGCGGGCGTTAAAGTCGCCGCGCTTGCCCAGCGTGATCATCTTCTCCACGTGCGGGCGCATCGCCTTCGCCTTGGTGGGCGTGGTGTGGATGCGCTCTTCCATGATCAGCGAGGTCACCAGGTTGCGCAGCAGTGCGCGACGGTGCTCGGTGTTGCGTCCCAGTCTCTTGGTTGCCAAACGATGCCGCATAGTAAACCCTCAAAGTCCTTCGCAAGGTCTTGCGATCTTTTCAACGCTCTAAAAACTCTCAAACTCTGTCAGGAACGATGCGGGCAAGCCGCCCGCATCGCCCTGAAAAAACTAATACTCGTCTTCGTCGCCGTAAGCGCCAAGAGGAATCGGAGGCTGCGGAGCGCCGGGCACGGCGTTGCCATGTTCGTCAATCTTCATGCCCAGGCTCAAGCCCATCTGCGCCAGAATTTCCTTGATCTCGTTCAGCGACTTGCGACCAAAGTTCTTGGTCTTCAGCATCTCGGCTTCGGTCTTTTGCACCAGTTCGCCAATCGTCTGAATGTTCGCATTCTTCAGGCAGTTGTAGCTGCGAACCGAAAGCTCCAGCTCTTCCACGGAACGGTTCAGGTATTCGTTCTTGATCTCGCCCTTGCGATCGTCCGCATGGTGCAGACCCTCGAGCTCTTCCTCAAAGTTGATGAAGATGCTCATGTGGTCCTTGATCAGCTTGGCCGCGAGGCCAATCGCATCGCCGGGAGTGATCGAACCGTTGGTCCAGACTTCCAGCGTCAGCTTGTCGTAGTCGGTAATCTGACCGAGACGCGCCGCTTCCACCGTATAGTTGCACTTCCGTACCGGCGAGTGAACCGAATCAATCGGAATAAAGCCGAGCGCCAAGTCTTCTTCAAAGTTCTTGTCGGCAGAAACGTAGCCGCGGCCCAGCTTCAGCCGGCCTTCCATCTCCAGCTTGCCGCCTTCGCTGATGGTCGCGATGTACACGTCCTTGTCCAGCACTTCCACGTCGCCATCGGCTTCGATCATGCCCGAGGTGACCACGCCCGGCGTATCGGCGCGCAGGTAGATTGCCTTCGGCGCATCGCCATTCAGCTTGAACGGAATCTGCTTCAGGTTCAGGATGATGTCGGTGGCATCTTCCACCACGCCGGTGAGCGCCTGAAACTCGTGCATCACGCCCTCAATGCGGACGGCAGTGATGGCAGCTCCTTCAATCGAGGAGAGCAGCACGCGGCGAAGCGAGTTGCCCACCGTGGTGCCGAAACCGCGTTCAAACGGCTGTGCCCAGAACATGCCGTACTTGTCGGTGAGCGTCTCGATGTCAGTCGCGAGGCGCTTGGGACGCTGAAAACCCTTCCATAACATTTGCATAGTGTGTGTTTCCCTTTCGGCCAAGTAGCTCAGTCTGGCTCCCCGGCGGCCCCGCCGGATCAAACGCCAAGAAAGGCCGTGCTGGCTCGAAAAAGCGGGCCAAAACTTCGGCGAGCAGCGCGAGCCACTCGCCCATTCACAAAAAATTACTTGCTGTAAAGTTCCACGATCAGCTGCTCGTTCACCGGCAGTTGTACATCCTCGCGCTTGGGTAAGCCCACCACGCGTGCACGCTTGGCCGTGCGATCAATCTCCAGCCAGCTGGGTCCGCCATGGCTGCCGGCGAAGTCCTGTGCAAGTTCAATCACGGTGAACTTCTGCGCCGCTTCACGAACCGTCACTTCGTGACCCTGATTCACCAGGAACGAAGGAATGTTCACGCGGCGGTCGCCCACCGAGATGTGGCCGTGACGCACCAGCTGACGAGCCTGGCGGCGCGACTGCGCAAAGCCCGCACGGAAAACAACATTGTCGAGGCGCCGTTCGAGCTGCTGCAACAGCAGGTCGCCCGTCACGCCCTGGGCTGCGGAAGCCTTTTCAAAGTAGTTGCGGAACTGGGTTTCCTGAACGAAGTAGATGCGCTTGGCCTTCTGCTTCTCGCGGAGTTGCAGGCCGTAGCCCACGATTTTGGCCTTGCGATCCTTGCCATGCTGGCCGGGAGCGAAGTTGCGCTTTTCAATCGCGCACTTGTCGGTAAAACACTTGCTGCCCTTGAGGAACAGCTTAACGCCGTCACGACGGCATAAACGGCATACTGCATCACGATAACGAGCCAAGTTGCTTCTCCTTCAAACGGTGAAACATTGCGATCGGTTTACGGGAATTGGCATCCCTTCCTCCCGAACGTGTTGCTGTCTTTACCCCATGCTCAAGTCCACATGGCGGGCCTTACTAAATCAACTCTTAGACGCGGCGACGCTTCGGCGGACGGCAACCGTTATGCGGAATCGGCGTCACGTCCTTGATCGAGCGCACTTCGATGCCCACCGAACCGATGGCGCGCACCGCCGACTCGCGGCCCGAACCCGGTCCGCTCACTTCCACATCCACCGTGCGGACGCCGTGATCACGCGCCGCGCTGGCGGCGTTCGACGCGGCCTGCTGCGCCGCGAACGGAGTGCCCTTGCGCGAACCGCGGAAGCCCAGCGAACCCGAACTCTTCCAGCTCAGGACGTTGCCGTTAGGATCGGTGATGGTGATGATGGTGTTGTTGAACGACGCCAACACATGCACCAGCCCGTGCGGAACATGTTTCCGCTCACGCTTTTTGAATGTCTTTTTCTTGCCGCCCTTTTTCTCGGTCGAGCCAGCCTGTGCCTTCGCCATCTATCAGTTCCTTCCAGAATTACTTCTTGCCGACCTGCTTCTTGCCTGCCACGGTGCCTTTGCGTGGGCCCTTGCGGGTACGCGCGTTGGTGTGCGTCCGCTGACCGCGCACGGGAAGACCGCGACGATGGCGATAGCCACGAAACGAGCCGATTTCTATCAGCCGCTTGATCGCCAGCGAGATTTCCTTGCGCAGATCGCCTTCCACCAAGCCTTGCGCTTCGATGACCTGACGAATACGATTGACCTCTTCTTCGCTCAGGTCACTGACCTTCTTAGTGGGGTCTACGTGCGCTTCTTCCAGAATCTGGAAGGCGCGCGCCCGGCCGATGCCATAGATATAGGTCATCGCGATGTTGATGTACTTGTTGCGCGGAAGATCCACGCCAGCAATACGTGCCATAGTTCCTCTTACTCCCTCGCCTAACCCTGACGCTGCTTATGCTTCGCGGTTTCGCAGATCACTCGCACTACACCCTTGCGGGTAATGACCTTGCACTTATCACACATTTTCTTGACCGATGCCCGTACTTTCATAAGTCCCTGCCTGATTCCTATTGCCCTGCAAGTTTGCCACTGCTGTTCGCACCGAACTGCAAACGAACAAAAATCGCTTCGTTACTTGTAGCGATATACGATGCGCCCGCGGGTCAGGTCATAGGGGGAAAGCTCCACCATCACCTTGTCGCCGGGCAGAATCCGGATGAAGTTCTTGCGCATCTTGCCGGAGACATGGGCCAGCACACGGTGCTTGTTCTCCATCTCCACCTTGAACATCGCATTGGGCAGCGGTTCAATGACCACTGCCATCACTTCAATCGCGTCTTCCTTGCTCATGCACTCCTTACAGCCGAAGCTGGTTTACTGCCACTTACTACTTACGCTGTCAAAATCACCGGCCCATCTTTGGTCACAGCCACGCTGTGCTCAAAGTGGGCACTAAAACTGCCATCCACTGTTACCGCCGTCCAGTGATCCGCCAGCGTCTTGGTTTCCGGACGTCCCGCGTTCACCATTGGCTCAATCGCCAGCACCATGCCTTCTTTGAGCCGGAGTCCGCGTCCCCGCGTCCCCCAATTCGGAACCTGTGGCTCCTCGTGCAGATGCGTACCAATGCCATGCCCTACAAACTCGCGCACCACGCTGAACCCGGCGGCTTCCACATGTTCTTGCACTACCGCACCAATGTCACCCAGCGTATTGCCTACCGCCACTTGATCGAGCGCCCGGTACAACGACTGCTCGGTCACTTCCAAAAGCTTTGCCGACTCTGGGCTAATCTCGCCTACCGCTACCGTGATGGCTGAATCCCCAAAGTAACCATCCAGAATCGCGCCGAAGTCAATCGAAACTATCTCACCAGCCTTCAAAATCCGCTTATCGGAAGGAATGCCGTGGATAATCTCGCTATTCACGGACGTGCACAGCATGTGCTTGTACTTGCTGTATCCGTTGTCCACACCCTTGAACGCCGCCTTGCCGCCTAATTCGTTCAGCTTGGCTTCCGCGGCCCGTTCTAAATCCATGGTGCTTACACCCGGCGCTACCGCAGCCCGCACCGCTTGCAGCACCTCGCGGACCACCCGGCCAGCCTTGCGCATCTTCTCAATCTCTGCCAACGACTTGCACACGACCATACGACTAAACCTGCCCTGCTTGCGCTGCCTGTGCATCGAGCAACTGGAACAGCTTCTCCGTCACTTCATCCATTGGACGATCGCCATCCAGCACCACCACCTTGCCCTGACGCGCAAAATAGTCCGACACAGGCTTGGTCTGGGCGTCGTAGGTCTTCAAACGCTCCGCAATCACTTCCTCGCGATCATCATTCCGGGTGATGAGTTGCGATCCATCATCATCGCAAGTCTCGGCTACGCGGGGAGGCTGGAAATGAACGTTGTAGATACGCTGACAGGTAGGGCAGGTACGGCGCCCCGTCAAACGGCGTATCAACTGATTATAGTCCACATCCATGCGGGCTACAATCGGCACACTGCGCAGTTTCTGGAAGCGCACAAACCCTGCGCCACTCAACTGCCCATCGAGCCATTCGGCCTGCACTGCCGTCCGGGGAAACCCGTCCAGCACAAAACCCCGTTCACAATCTGACTGGCTCAGCCGGTCTGCCACCATGGCGTTCACCAGATCGTCGCCAACCAGCCCGCCCGCCTGCATAATCGCCTTGGCCTGCTGTCCCAGTTCGGTCTCGCGCTTCACGTGGTCGCGCAGAATGTCGCCGGTCGAAATCTGCGGGATTCCGTAACGCTCCACAATCCGCTTGGCCTGCGTACCCTTACCGGCGCCCGGCGCACCCAGCAAAATTACCGGACCTACCACCACGAGCTGCGCTTGCGCTGAATCCATTGCGTCTAGTTGCGCCATCCCCGGCCCTTGATGCGGCCGCTGCGGGGAGTAAAGCCCTCATAGTGACGCATCAGCAACTGCGCCTCTACCTGCTGCACCGTATCCATCGCCACACCAACCACGATGAGCAACGAGGTACCACCAAAGTAGAAGTTCAAACCCAATCCATTCGTGACCCAGGTCGGCAACCAGTCAAAGTAGCGGCCAATCAGGAACAAATGGTTCAGCCGGATTCCAGCAATCAGCCATTCCGGAATAATCGAAATCACAATCAGGTACAGCGCGCCCACTAGCGTAATGCGCGTCAGAATGTCGTTGACGTGATCGGCCGTGCGCTGCCCGGGACGGATGCCTGGAATAAAACTGCCCGAGCGCCGCATATTGTCCGCGACATCGTTCGGGTTAAACACAATGGAAATATAGAAGTACGCGAAGAAAATGATGCCCAGTGCATACAGGAACGTATACAGCGGCTCGCCCCATTGCAGCGCGGAAAGTGCTGGCCCCAGGAACTTGCTGTTTTTGAATCCCGAAAGCGCCAGCCCCGGCAGCGAGAGAATCGAGGAGGCAAAAATCACAGGCATCACGCCGCCCGTGTTCACCTTCAGCGGCAAGAAAGAACTCACGCCACCCATGATCTTGCGACCCACTACGCGCTTGGCAGACTGCACCGGAATCCGCCGCTCGCTTCGCTCCACGAAGACGACGAATGCCACCACAGCGATCATCAAGGCCAGCAACAGCACGATCGCGATCAGCGTCAAGCCACCCCAGGCGCTGGTCTGCACCTTCTGTACCAGGCTCGCCACCGCCGCTGGCAGGCCAATCACAATGCCTGAGAAGATCAGCAGTGACATACCGTTGCCAATGCCACGCTCGGTAATCTGCTCACCCAGCCACATGATGAAGGCGCTGCCCGTAGTCAGGGTCAGCATGGTCATCACAGTGAACTGCCATCCCGGCGTCAACACCAAGCCGCTCTTCTGCAATACCTGCGCCACAGCGAACGACTGGAAAGCGCTCAGAATCACGGTGAGATAGCGAGTGTACTGCGTAATCTTCCGCCGCCCCAGCTCGCCTTCCTTCTGCATCTTGGCAAGCGGCTCATACACCACAGTCAGCAACTGCAGGATGATCGAGGAGGTGATGTAGGGCATGATGCCCAGCGCGAATACCGTCAGGTTACGAAGGTTGCGTCCGCTGAACAGATCCATGAAGCCGAGAAAACTACCCGCGCTCTGGTCAAACAAGCGTTGCAAAGCAACCGTGTCCACGCCCGGCGTGGGGATGTGACCGCCAATGCGATACACCGCCAGCATGCCCAGCGTGAACAGAACCCGCCTGCGCAGATCCGGGATACGGAATATATTCAGCACTTTCTCTAGCATGAGGGTCTCGTAATCCTTAAGCCTGTGCCTTGCTCTGCTTCTTGACCTTGGCCGGACGCATGAACTTGGGCCGCGCCGGAATTACTTCCGCCTTGCCGCCCGCCTTCTCAATCTTGTCCACCGCTGCCTTGGAGAACTTGTGCGCGGTAACGTGCACCGGCTTCGACAGTTCGCCCAACGAAAGCACCTTCACCGGAATACCCTTCTTGCGCACCACGCCCCTGGCGCGAAGCACTTCCGGGTTCACCGCCGCCTCGTTCAGCTCGGCGATCGTGTCCAGATTCACCACGGCATACTCGATGCGAAAGATGTTAGTGAAGCCGCGCTTGGGCAAGCGGCGATGCAGCGGCATCTGGCCGCCTTCAAAGCCGCGCATCAAGCGAGCGCCCGACCGTGACCGCTGGCCCTTATGGCCGCGCGCCGAAGTCTTGCCCATGCCCGAGCCCATACCGCGACCCACACGCTTCTTGCCACCGTTGGCCCCTAGTGGCCGATTCAAATTCGATAGATTCATGGCTGTCTCCGCCTTACTCGACTACGACGACAAGATGGCGCACTTTTTGCGCCATGCCGCGGATGGACGGCGTATTCGGCCGTTCAACAATCTGGTTCAGCCGGGTAAAGCCCAGCCCCCGAATGACCGCCTTGTGCTTTACCGGCGTACAAATCGCCGAGCGCACCCACTTCAGGCGGACCGTTCCCGTTTTCTGTGCTGTGTCCGTCATAACTTAGAGCTCCTCGACCGTCTTGCCACGCATGGTCGCCACTGCCTGCTTGCTCTTCAACTGGCGCAGCGCCTCAAAGGTCGCACGAATTACGTTGTGCGGATTGGTGGTGCCGATGGACTTGGTCAGCACATTCTGAATGCCGCATGAGGTCATTACTGCGCGCACCGCGCCACCCGCAATCACTCCCGTACCTTCCGGTGCCGGCTTGAGCAGCACGTGGCCCGAGCCGTAACGGCCCAGCGCCAGATGCGGAATCGAGGTCTCCGTCAGGTTGACCTTGAGCAGCCGCTTCTTGGCCGCTTCAATGCCCTTGCGGATCGCCTGCGGCACTTCCTTTGCCTTGCCCGAACCAAAGCCCACCACTCCAGCCGAGGGGTCGCCGATCACCACCAGCGCGGCAAACGAAAGATTCTTGCCGCCCTTGACCACCTTGGTCACGCGGTTGATCGCCACTACCTGATCCTTCAACTGAAAGGCGCCCGGATCGAGTTTCTTCGCTACGATTGGCATGTCTTCTCTTCTTCTCTCGATTACTTAACCGGCGATTCGCGTGAGCGAATCGCGCAAACTAGAACTTGAGCCCAGCTTCACGCGCGGCATCCGCCAACGCCTTGATGCGCCCGTGATACAGATAGCCGCCGCGGTCAAATACCACCGCTTCCACACCCTTGGTCTTGGCACGCTCGGCAATCCGCTTGCCGACTTCCTTGGCCGAAGCCAGGTTGCCGGTCGCCGTGGAGCCGGACTTGGCATCCTCCAGCGTGCTGGCATAAACCATGGTTTGGCCCGCTGCATCATCAATCAGCTGCGCGTAGATGTGATTCAGCGAACGGTACACGTTCAGCCGCGGACGAGCCGCCGTACCACTCATCTTTTTGCGGATGCGGCTGTGAATGCGCGTCCGGGTTGCGTTCTTCGATGTCTTGTTCAACATTTGCGTATTCCTCGTAAAACCTGTTCTGCGCTAAAACCTGCGTTGCCTGCAAGAGCTGACTACTTGGCGCCAGCCTTGCCCGCCTTCTTCTTCAGCTTCTCGCCGATGTAGCGGACACCCTTCTGCTTGTACGGATCGGGTGGACGCAGTGCGCGCATTTCCGCGGCGACTTGGCCAACCCTCTGCCGGTCAATCCCCATCACCTGAAACTTGGTCTGCTTAGGGTCAATCGTGACTTCGATCCCCGTCGGCAGCGGATATTCAATGGGATGCGAGTAGCCCAGCGTAAACACCACCATGCCCTTGCCCTTGAGCTCCACGCGATAGCCGACGCCGACCACTTCCATGTCTCGCGTCCAGCCCTTGGTCACACCTTCCACGGCGTTGTTCACCAACGCCCGCGCCAGACCGTGCATCGCGGCATACTGATCGCTCTCGCGGACGGCGTTCAACACGCCATCCTTCTGCTCCAGTTGCACGCCGGGCGGCAGGTGATTCGCTACCGTGCCTTTGGGCCCCTGCACAGTAACCGTATTCCCCACGACGGAGATCTTCACGCCTGCTGGGATTGAGATCGGTTTCTTTCCAATTCGTGACATATTCTCTAGTCTCTTCTTTCGCGCCTCGCAGCGCCGGGGCCGTGTCCGCACCCACTGCCCGGATTGTTTCGGACAGGTCTTCCACTCAGCCTGTGTGACTCACGAAATCTGCTCGCGCAGCTTCGCTCTAACGATGCCGGACTACCAAACTTCGCAAAGCAGCTCGCCGCCGACACCTTCACGACGTGCCTGACGGCCCGTCATCACGCCGCGTGGCGTGGTTAGGATGTTGATGCCAAGTCCACCAAGCACACGGGGAATCTCAGTACGGCCCACATACACCCGGCAACCCGGCCGGGAGATGCGGTGAATGTTGGTGATCGCCGCCGCGTTGCTGGAGTCGTACTTCAAATAGACCCGCAACAGCTTGTGCCCCTCTTCTTCCACGGGCTTGAAGCTGGCGATGTAGCCTTCCTCTTTTAGAATGCGGGCAATCTCCACCTTCAACGTGGAAGCGGGGATGTCCACCTTCTGGTGCCGGGCCTGGATCGAATTGCGGATCCGGGACAGCATGTCTGCGACCGGGTCGGTCAGCCTCATCTTGTATTTCTCCTTCTGCTACGCAGCCCGTTCGCTCCGACGTCTCCGGAGAACCCGCGGCTGCGGAATCCACTATCGGCTTCCCGTCACGGGATGCCGCGTTGCGCCTGTTACCAGGACGATTTGGTCACGCCGGGAATTTCTCCCTTGAGCGCAAGTCCACGGAAGCACAAGCGGCACAGGCCAAACTTGCGCAGAAACGCCCGCGGACGTCCGCAGATCTGGCAGCGGTTATGCTGCTGGCTGGAGAACTTCGGCTTGCGCGCGTCCTTAACTCGTTTTGCAGTTGTCGCCATGCGATTCCTTTTCTAACGTCTTATAAGCTTGTTCAATCTTGCTGCCCTTGCCTACTTGCCGGACTTATGCCCGGAACGGCATCCCCATGTGCTTCAGCAGCGACCGCGCCTGGTCATCATTCTTGGCCGAGGTCACAATGGTGATGTTCATGCCCTTCAGCTTGTCTACCTTCGAGTAGTCAATTTCCGGGAAGATCAGCTGATCGCGCAGGCCCAGCGTGTAATTGCCGCGTCCGTCAAACGACTTGCTAGACACGCCACGGAAGTCGCGTACACGCGGCAGCGCCGCGCTCACCAGACGATCTAAAAATTCGTACATACGATCGCCGCGCAATGTGACCATTGCGCCAATCGGCATGCCTTCGCGCACCTTGAAGGCTGCGATGGACTTCTTCGCCTTGGTCACCACCGGCTTCTGACCGGTAATCTGGCCGAGTTCCTGCACCGCCGGATCCATCAGCTTGGCGTTGGTCGTCGCTTCGCCCATGCCAATGTTGATGACAATCTTTTCCAGCCTCGGCACCGCCATGGCATTGCCGAACTCGAATTCCTTCATCAGCGCAGGCGCAATCTCTTTGTTGTAGCGGATGCGCAAACGAGCGCCATCCTTGGCACTATGCCGCGGACGCACCGGCTTGCCGGTTGCCGCATCTACTTCTACCGCCGCCGGTTTGGCGGTTTTGGCTTTTTTCTGTTTTGGTTCCTTCTTGTCAGCCATATCTTTTCGCTTCTTCCTGCCTACGGTGTCCGGAGTGCTTCGCCCATCCCTTGCTGGCGAGCGTTTACCGTTGCGTAGGCTGCTTCAAAAATCTACTTGCTATCCATCTGCGCGCCGCAGCGATGGCATACCCGCACCGCTTTTTCGCCTGAACGATCATGACGGATGCGTGACGGCTTGTTGCAGGAGCCGCACACCAGCATCACGTTGGAGATGGCCACCGAGCTTTCCTGCTCGGCGATGCCGCCCTTGATGTTGCGCTGCGGGTTCGGCTTCACGTGCTTCTTCACAATCATCACGTGCTCCACCAGTACCCGGCCGTCATTCGGATTTACCCGAAGCACACGCCCCTGCTTGCCCTTGTCGCGCCCGGTGACCACCTGTACCGTGTCGTTGCGCTTGATGTCCACTCGCTTGTGCATCTTTTCAATCCTTCTGTCTTTCGGTAATCCCAAAATCACTAAACCATTTACTTACTCAATCGCGACTAGATGACTTCCGGCGCCAGCGACACAATCTTCAAAAACTTCTTGTCGCGCAGCTCGCGCGCCACCGGACCGAATACGCGGGTGCCCACCGGCTCGCCGCCATCGTTCACCAGCACCGCCGCGTTCTCGTCAAAGCGGATGTAGGTTCCGTCCTTGCGGCGCTGCTCCTTGCGCAAGCGCACAATGACGGCTTTCACCACTTTGCCCTTTTTCACCTGGCCGTCCGGCGAAGATTCCTTCACCGCCGCCGTCACCACATCACCTAGGCTGGCAATCAGACCAACGTCTCCGCCCAGCGGAAGAATCACTTGCAGCTTGCGGGCACCGGAATTATCCGCTACCTGCAGCATCGAACGCATTTGTACGCCCATGGTTCTGTCCTCTCTCTATCGCTCGACTACTTCGCTGCCGGAGCGGTCGTCGCACTGCCCTTGGGAGCGCTCTTGGAAGCCGCCATGATCGGAGCCTTGCGCACTACTTCCGCTAGCTTCCACCGCTTCAGCTTCGAGAGCGGACGAGTCTCCTCGATCCGCACTACATCCCCGGTGTTGGCAACCGACTCTTCGTCGTGCGCATAAAACTTCTTTTTGTTGGCAACCACCCGCTTGTACAGCGGATGCGCCTTCTTGCGGATCACCAAGACCACGATGGTCTTATCCATCTTGGTGGAGACCACTTCGCCCACTTCAATCTTTTGCTTCGGCTTGCGGACTTCGCCCGCCGCCACTGCCTGATTCGTTTCCGTCATCGCCTACTTGCTCCCCGCGGCTGCCAGCTGGCGCTCACGCGCAATCGTGTTGGCGCGCGCAATGTCCTTGCGCAGGCCGCGCATCTTGTTCAGGCTTTCGGTCTGCCCCAACGTCCGCTGAAACTTCAAACGGAATAACTGATCCGTCATCTCTTTCTGCTTCGCGTTCAGTTCGCCTGCATCCAAGGCGCGCAACTTCTCCGCGTCACCCGCCGGAGCGGTTGCCTTGGCAACTTGCTTGGACGCCTTTGCCTTCGTTGTCTTCTTCTCTGCCATACGTTGCTCTCCGCCGCTGTTACAAATCTCTAGTGCATGCCTTCGCGCTTGATGAATGTCGTGCGAATCGGCAGCTTGTGCGACGCCAAACGCATCGCTTCCATCGCCTGCTCGGCCGTCACGCCTTCCATCTCGAACAGAATCTTGCCCGGGCGGATGACCGCGACCCAATGATCCGGTGCGCCCTTGCCCTTACCCATACGGGTTTCGGCAGGCTTCTTGGTGATCGGCTTGTCCGGGAACATTCGCAGCCAGATCTTGCCGCCACGCTTCACAAAACGTGTAATCGCGATACGGCCCGCTTCCATCTGGCGGTCGGTGATGTAACCGCACTCCATCGCCTTCAACCCGAAGTCGCCATAGGAGAGGGTGCTGCCGCGCCACGCCTTGCCCTTCATGCGACCGCGCTGCTGCTTGCGGTACTTTACTTTCTTCGGCATCAACATGATGAATTTCCTTTACCGTTCCCCGCTACTGTTTCCGACCAAGCCAGGCATCCGCCCAGCTCGGCTCAAATCTTTGTCTGGCTTACCTAGAACGCCCCGCCGCCTGCTACCTGCGGTTCGCGCTTCTTGGCTGGCAAAATCTCGCCGCGATACACCCAGCACTTCACGCCGATCACGCCATACGTGGTGCTGGCTTCGCTGAAGCCGTAATCAATATCCGCGCGCAGCGTGTGCAGCGGCAACCGGCCCTGCAGGTACCACTCGGTACGGGCGATTTCCGCGCCGTTCAAGCGGCCGCTGACGCGAACCTTGATGCCCTTGCAACCAAAACGCAGCGCCGAATCCACCGACTTGCGCATCGCGCGTCGAAAGCCTACGCGCTTTTCCAGCTGCAACGCGATCGCTTCCGACACCAGCTGTGCATCCAGTTCAGGCTTGTGCACTTCTTGGATGTCCACAAACACGTCACGGCCCGTGCGCTTCTTCAGCTCGTCCTTCAGCTTGTCAATCTCCGCGCCCTTGCGGCCGATGATGATGCCCGGACGCGCAGTGCGGATGATGATGCGCAGCTTGTTGCCCGGACGCTCGATGTCCACCGAGCTCACGCCCGCCGACTTCAGCTTTTCCCGCAGCTCTTTCTTCAGCTTCACGTCTTCCAGCAGAAGCTTGCTGTAGTCGCGCTCTGCGTACCAGCGCGACCGCCACGGCTTTACGTAACCAAGCCGGAACCCATAAGGATGGACTTTCTGACCCATATGCCTCTCACTCCTCCCCGCCTCGGCGGAGAGCTCGCTTACTTTGCTGTCTTCTTGCTTCCCGTTGCCTTTTTCGTACTCTTGGCAACGGCCGGCTTGGCTGCGGACTTCTTCTTTGCAGCCACAATCTTGGGCTCATCTTTCGCAACCGGGGTGCCGCCATCGGCAACCTTGCCCCCACGCATACGCTCTTCCAGAGCAATCTCCAGATGCGACATGCGGCGCTGATACCGGAACGCGCGCCCCATCGGAGCGGGTCGGATGCGCTTTAGCCGCGGACCTTCGTTCGCCACCGCGCGCTTCACGTACAGCTGATCCAAATCCAGATCCAGGCTCTTTTCCTGATTCAGGTGGTTGGCATTTTCAATGGCCGACCGCAGCAGCTTGTGAACCGTGACGGCCACGCGCTTCTTGGTAAAGGCCAGGGTGTTGAGCGCGTCTTCTGCCCGCTGTCCCCGGATTAGTGCCATGACCAGTCCCGCTTTTTGCGGCGACACACGCATAAACCGGGCTTCGGCTCTGAATTCCATTTCGCTCATCTGTTAATTCCTAAGTTCCCAAGTTACGTTTTCGCTGCGCGCGCCGGACTACTTGCCCTTGCCCGCCGATTCGGTTGCGGCCTTCACCGAGTGTCCCTTGAACGTGCGGGTAAAGCTGAACTCGCCCAGCTTATGGCCCACCATGTTCTCGGTTAAATACACCGGGATGAACTTCCTGCCGTTATGCACTGCGAGGGTGTGACCCACCATCTCGGGAATCACCGTCGAGCGCCGTGACCAGGTGCGGAGCACCTTTTTCTCACTGCGGGCGTTCATGTCCTCGACCTTCTTGAGGAGATGCCCGTCAATGAACGGTCCCTTTTTGGTTGAACGTGCCATCCGTCTTTACCTCTGCCTGCGGCCAGCCTGTACTACGGCCCGCCCGGCGGTTTCTTACAAAACCTGATTTACTTCTTGCCCTTGCGGGTCACGATAAATGCGTCAGTGCGCTTGTTGTTACGCGTCTTGTAGCCGCGCGTCGGCTGACCCCATGGGGTCACCGGATGCCGTCCGCCACTGGTTTTGCCTTCACCACCACCATGCGGATGATCCACCGGGTTCATCGAAACGCCGCGATTGTGCGGACGCATACCCTTCCACACATTGCGGCCAGCCTTGCCGATCGAAACATTCTCATGATCCAGATTGCCAACCTGGCCAATCGTTGCCATGCAATCCACCAGGACCCGGCGAGTTTCGCCGGAAGGCAGCTTCAGCAGGGCGTACTGATCTTCCTTGGCCACGAGCTGCGCGCCGCCACCAGCCGAACGCACCATTTGCCCGCCCTTACCAGGACGAAGTTCGACGTTGTGTACCACGGTTCCGGAAGGGATATTGCGCAACGGCAGCGCATTGCCCACCAGAATGTCGGCCTCGGGACCGCTCACCACCGCCTGGCCCACCTTCAAACCCTCGGGCTGCAGGATGTAGCGCTTTTCGCCATCGGCATACGCCAGCAATGCGATGCGCGCCGAGCGGTTCGGGTCGTACTCCACCGAAACCACTTTGGCTGGCACGCCGGCCTTGTCGCGCTTAAAGTCAATCAGCCGTAGCTGACGCTTATGCCCACCACCGATGAACCGCGAAGTCACGCGGCCCGTGCTGTTGCGCCCACCAGTCCGCTTCTTCGGCTCCAGAAGAGCCTTATGCGGACGATTCGTCGTCAGATCGCTGTTGACCAGCCGCGTTTGAAAGCGAAGCGTCGGGGTCGTCGGTCTAAATGTCTTGATCGCCATAGTTCTGCCTTTTACGGACTACGTACTGCCTTTTACTTACCGCTGCACGCTCTTAATAAGCCTGCGTCACAAGTTTGCTATTACAGGTTCTCTGCGTAGTCGGGCATCTTTTCGCCAGACTTCAAGCGCACATAAGCCTTTTTCCAGTCGGGACGGTAGCCCTCAAAGCGGCCCCGGCGACGCATCTTGCCCTCGAAATTGGCGGTGCGCACCGTATCCACCTTCACCTTGAAGATGGTCTGCACAGCCTGCTTGATCTCCGTTTTGGTCGCTTCCGGCGCCACCTGGAACACCAGAGTCGCTTCCGCTTCCTTCACATTCATGCCCTTCTCGGTAATGATGGGCTTGCGAAGAATCTGATAGGCGGACTTCATTACGCCACCTCCGCCGTCCGAGCCTTCGGCAAGGACGCAACCAGCACAGCCTGCAACTTCTCCATCGCAGCCTGCGAGAAAATCGCCTGCTCGTAACGCAGCAAGTGGAAAGGATGTACATCGCCGGAATCCAACAGCTCAACACCCTTAAGGTTGCGAGTGCCCAATGCCAGGTTCTCCGTAATCGCCGACTCCACCAGCACTGCCGTCTTTTCGACCTTCAGCTTGCCCAGCGCACCGCGAAACGCCTTAGTCTTGGCCGCGTCTGCGCCTGCCAGCTCAAAGTTGCTGACGATCATCAGCTTGCCATCGGCCAGCTTGGCCGCCAGCGCCGAACGCAACGCACCCAGCACCTTCTTGTGCGGAAAGTCGTAATCGTAGGAGCGGGGCTGCGGGCCATGTACCGTGCCACCATGCCGCCAGAGCGGAGAGCGCACCGAACCCACGCGAGCGCGGCCCGTGCCTTTCTGCTTCCACAGCTTCTTGCCCGAGCCCGACACCAGCTTCTTATTCTTGGTGGCGTGGGTGCCCGAACGCTGCGCGGCGCGGTAATGCTTCACCGCCTCCCACAACAGCTCCTTGTTGACCGAGCCGAACACTTCGTCCGACAGCTCCAGCGTGCCGACCTTCGCGCCGCTCAAATTGTGGACATCAATCGTTGCCATAGTCGTAATCCATCCAGGCTGCCTTTTACTCGCAAGCCCTGCCCGTACCGTTTCTAACTGCTCAAACTACTTAACTCAGACGACTTACTAACTGTCGAGCTACTTCTTCTTGCCGGCTGCCGCAGCCTTCTTGGCTGCCTTCAACGGATCCACTGTCCCGGATCCGGCAAATCCACGACGCTCACGCGGCGGCTTCGCGGCCTTGGTCACAATCACAAACGCATCCTTGTGTCCTGGCACTGCACCTTCCACCACCAGCAAATTCTCATCTTTATCTACGCCCAAAACCCGCAAGTTCTGCACCGTAGCCCGCGCATCGCCCATGTGACCCGACATGCGCATACCCTTGACTACGCGCGATGGAAACGCCGAAGCGCCGATCGAGCCGCCGATCTGAAACATGGAACCGTGCGACTTGGCGCCGCCCGCAAAGTGATGCCGCCGCACTACGCCCGCGAACCCGCGGCCCTTGCTGGTGCCGACCACATCCACAAAGCGCTCGTTCTCGAAGATATCTACCAGCACCCGGTCGCCGACTTTGGTGCCGTTGCCACTTTCGTCTAATTCCAGGGCGACTTCTCGGATGAACTTTACCGGCGGCAGATCATGCTTGCCCAAGTGACCCTTCATCGGCTTGGTTAGTTTGGACTCCTTCACAAACTCAACCAACCCAATCTGCGCCGCGTCGTAGCCATCCTTGGCCTGCGTCTTGCACTGCGTCACCACACACGGGCCAACCTTCAGCACCGTGCACGGACGCACATCACCCTTCTCATCGAAGAGCTGCGTCATTCCGACTTTGCGTCCCAGAATTCCCCGTACCGCCATAAATCTCTCTCCTTAACTCTGCTCTCTATAAGTCCGTCGCCGCCTGCATCATCAGGCTTCGCGCCGGGGAGCCTTGGCAGGTTACTGCCTGGCTCTCGAAAGCTTTGTTGTAACTCGGTGCAATCTCGTTACTTCTACTTATGTTCCTTGCCAAACGCCTTGATCTCGACGTCCACACCCGCTGGCAGATCCAGCTTGAGCAGCGCTTCCATCGTCTGCGGCGTCGGCTCCAGAATATCCAGCAGCCGCTTGTGCGTCCGGATCTCGAACTGCTCGCGCGACTTCTTGTCGGTATGCGGCGAACGCAGCACGGTCCACTTATTCTTCACCGTAGGCAGCGGAATCGGGCCCGCAATGTTGGCTCCGGTGCGGCGCGCCGTCTCCACAATCTCGCCGGTGGATTGGTCGAGGATGCGGTAGTCATAGGCCTTCAGCCGGATGCGAATTCTCTCTTTTGCAATCACTTTATGCTCTCTCACTTGCCCCGTCCGGCTCTCGCTTGCCAACTTCGCAGCGCCCCGGCGGAAAGATCGGGCAGGGCGGCACTACCGCCCTGCATTAGTTTTCTACTTAATCACTTCTGCGATCGTACCTGCGCCCACGGTGTGGCCGCCTTCGCGAATCGCGAAGCGCAGACCCTTCTCCATCGCCACCGGAGTAATCAGCTCAATCGTCAGCGGAACGTTGTCGCCCGGCATCACCATCTCCGTGCCTTCGGGTAACTCGGCCACGCCAGTTACATCCGTCGTCCGGAAGTAGAACTGCGGCCGATAACCCTTGAAG
>JBBROM010000013.1:0-122210 GCA_038229415.1 Terriglobales bacterium | reverse complement strand
TTCACCCCGGCCTCGTGCTGCTTCAGTATCCCGATAATCTGCTCTTCCGTGTACCGGCTCTTCTTCATGCTTCGCCCTCCCGTTCAGATTACGAGAGAACTCCAGCTTTATGTGGTTGAGTTTCCTGGGGGCACGTCACCCACCAGTGGGATATTCCACTCCATTGAATGTCTACAAACTTCTCTACTTTCTGTTCGAGGGTATTGTTGAATGCAGTAGCGAGTGAAGTCATCACAGCCACTACCGAAAAAGTGCGATCCACTCCAGACCATGCTTCCGTAAAGGCCCATTTGAATAGAGACCAGTAGAATCCCAATACTGTTTTTGGCGGATCGCCCATGGACACACCTCTCCCCAAGCCTTCCGAGAGAGCATACCCCACTCAGCCTTTTGTGTAAAAGGGATATCCCGGAATTTGTCTATAGCTCTAGAATACCAAGCCAGGCGGGGTGAATATGACATTATGGCGAGCTATATTCGCCGCGGTTCAATTGATTACACGAAATCCGCACATTTATGGGCGTAACAATTTTTTATCAGAAAATCGCGCTAGCTCGCCGCATCTCACTTCGGCGGGTCGGTGATCAGCCGCGCGCTCCTCCCATACGTCAGGTAAGACCACGCCCACTCGATCATCACCAGCAGCCGATTGCGGAAGCCGATCAGAAAGAAAATGTGGATGCTGAGCCACGCCACCCATGCCAGAAATCCCGACAAGCGAATCTTGCCAAAGTCCGCCACTGCCGCCGCCCGCCCAATCGTCGCCAGGCTACCTTTGTCGTGGTAATGGAACGGTATGCGCGGCTGGTTGCGTAAGTCCGCTGCAATCATCTTCGCCACCGCCCGACCCTGCTGCATCGCCACCGGAGCCACGCCCGGCAGAAGCTTGCCATTCTCGGCATGGAACGCGGCCATGTCGCCGATTGCAAAGACTTCGCGATGCCCCGGAACGCTCAAGTCTGCTTCCACCAAGACTTGCCCAGCGCGATTCAGCGGCACACCTAACATCTTGCCCAGCGGCGACGCCACGTTGCCCGCCGCCCAAACCGTCACGGCCGGAGCGAACGTTTCACCACCCGCGACTACCATTCCCTCCGCGACCTCTGTCACCAGCATCGACGTCCGCACCTCGACCCCCAGCTTGCGGAGCTGGGCCAGCGCACTCGCGGATAGATCCTCAGGGTAAGCAGCCAGAATTCTCGGGCCCGCGTCCAGCAGCAGAATGCGGGTGCGTCTGGGGTCAATGTTCCGGAAGTCGCTCGCCATGGACTTGTGCGCGACCTCCGCCATAGTGCCAGCCATCTCCACACCGGTCGGGCCGCCGCCGATGACCACGAACAGCAACTCGGGATGCGGCCTTCCGGTAGCCGCCAAACGCTCCGCATCCTCAAAGGCGGTGAGCATCCGCGTTCGGATGGCAGTCGCGTCCTCGATCGTCTTCAATCCCGGAGCCACCGCCTCCCATTCGTCATGCCCGAAATACGAGTGCCGCGCCCCAGCGGCAAGGACGAGGTAGTCGTAGGGAAGGGAAGCCTCGCCAATCGAAACCTTCTTGCCCACGAGGTCAATCCCGGTTACCTCACCCAGTAGCACTTGCGTATTGCGCTGTCCACGCAAAATGCCGCGAATCGGCGACGCAATCTCGCCCGGAGACAGCCCTGCCGTGGCCACCTGATAGAGCAGCGGCTGAAAGGTGTGGTGATTCTTGCGGTCAATGACGGTGATATCTACCGGCAGCCTACGCATGGCTTGCGCCGCCGTCAGTCCACCGAACCCCGCGCCAACAATTACGATCTTCGGTTTCACCAACACTCTCCGATCATGCACACATCGTGGTTCCCTAACAGGTTCTCATGCTATTGGATGCCCGGCGTCTCCATTCGTCGCTGCCCGCAAACAGGGTTTTGGCTCCCTCAATCCGGCGTGATACGATTGAAAAATCATTGTAAGTAAACACTCACTTATGTCGGCTGCTCGATCCCAAGTCCGCCCCAAGCCCGCGCGCGTTGCCAGCGACGACCGCCGCATTCAGATTCTGGAAGTAGCGGCGCGCCTGTTCGCCGCCCAAGGTTTTGAGGGCACCACCACGCGGCAAATCGCTACCAACGCCAAAGTAAACGAAGCCATTATCTTTCGCCACTTTCCCTGCAAAGACGACCTCTACTGGGCGGTGCTGGAAGAGTGGATCGGCCGCAGCGGTGGCCGCGCCGCTTTGGAGCAGCGCATAAACAGCGAGGGCACGGATCGCGAGATTCTTACCAGCATCGCCATGGAGATGCTGGAGCGCCGCTCGCGCGACACCACGCTCACGCGACTGTTTTTCTTCAGCGCGCTAGAGAATCACGATCTCACCGAACGCTTCTATCGCGAACACATCGCGGGATACTACGACGCCCTGGCTGCGTTTGTCCGCAAGCGCATCGAGGCGGGAGCGTTTCGCCGGGTGGATCCGCTCCTCGCTGCGCGTGGATTTCTGGGCATGGTGGTCTATCACTCCTGGGTGCAGGAGGTTTTCGGCGGCAAGCGTCATCAGGAATTCGCCCACAAGGCTGTCAGCGAAGCCATGGTGGATATTTGGCTGGCCGGAATGCAGCGTCAGAAAAAGACGAGTCCGATTGTTGCAATTCGAGAAACCATTCGTGGAACCAAGACCAAGGCAAAGTCATCCAAGCAGCAGTCGAATGCAGTCATAACAGCGATTCCAAAAAAGCAGATCAGCGGCCGTCGTCGCAACACATTGCCATCCGCTTAGGGCGCGCCAAGCGAAGTTGGGGGAAATCATGAAGTTCGGTCAAACAAGATTTAAGAGATTAAAACGGTCAGCGTTAAAGCTAAGCGCCTGCGCTGCTGGGTTCGCGATTCTGGCGTTCTCGGTCGGCTGCTCCAAGCCGCAAGTGGCGGCAGCAGCTCCGCCGCCCGCGCCGGTGTTGGTCGGCGTTGCCGAAAAGCGTGACGTGCCGCTGGAAATCATCCAGATCGGCACCGTCGAGCAATTTTCGCAGGTCGAAGTCCGCACCCACATCAGCGGCGAACTCACTGGAGTCCTGTTCAAGGAAGGCGACGACGTCCGCAAAGGGCAACCGCTGTTCACGCTCGACCGCCGCCCGCTGGATTCCGCACTACATCAGGCGCAGGGCGACCTCGCTCGCGACCAGGCTTCGCTTGCCAATGCCCGCACTCAGCTTTCTCGCTATGAGTCGCTGTGGAAGGAAGGTGTGGTTGCCAAGGAACAATACGATCAGGTGCGCACGCAAGCCGATGTGCTCGCCAGCACGGTGCAGTCCGATATGGCCCGCGTCGAGACTGCTAAAGTCAACCTGCTCTACGCTTCCATCGCCTCGCCGATTGATGGCCGCACCGGCTCACTGATGGTGCACCTCGGCAACGAAGTGAAGGCCAATGACACCGGTGCCATCGTCGTCATCAATCAGGTGCAGCCTATTTACGTCACCTTCGCCGTCCCGCAGGATTTTCTGGCACAGATTCGCGCCCGCGGCAAAGGCTTGCTCGTCACGGTCACCATCAACGGAGACTCCCGCGGCCCCATCACCGGCCACTTGCAGTTTATTGACAATGGCGTGGATCCCACGACTGGCACCATCAAGCTCAAGGCCATCTTCACCAATGCAGATCGCCGCCTGTGGCCGGGACAGTTCGTGAATGTGGCGCTTCGCCTGCAAACCGATTCCGGAGTCACCGTTGTGCCGTCGGAGTCCATTCAAACCGGACAAGCTGGCCAATTCGTCTTCGTGGTCAAAGCTGACGATACGGTCGAACAGCGGCCCGTGACCGTGATTCGCACTCAGGGCGCGTTGGCGGTGATTCAGCAGGGAGTGACACCCGGGGAGCGCGTCGTGACCGACGGCCAAGTCAGACTGGTTCCGGGGGGCCACGTCGAGGTCAAAGCGGGACTCAATACCGCGCCGACATCGGCCCCAGCCGTCCCACCAGTCCCACCAGTCAAAGCCGGAAGCTAAGCAGGAAGTTAGCAAGCAGGAGATTTCAATATGACGGAAATGTTCATCAAGCGTCCGGTCATGACCACCTTGGTCATGCTCGCCATCCTGCTGTTTGGCGGCATCGGCTACAGCTATCTGCCGGTAAGCGATTTGCCCAATGTGGACTTCCCCACGATTGTCGTCTCCGCCAACCTGCCCGGTGCCAGCCCAGACACCATGGCCTCCGCCGTTGCCACGCCGCTCGAACGCCAGTTCTCCACCATCGCTGGCATTGACAACATGAGTTCCAGTTCGGTGCTCGGACTCACCACCATCACCCTGCAGTTCAGTCTGAGCCGCAACATAGACGCCGCTGCACTCGACGTGCAATCGCAGATCACGCAAGCGGCCAAGAATCTTCCACAGAACTTGCCAGCGCCGCCCTCTTTCCAAAAGGTTAACCCTGCCGATCAGCCCATTCTGTACATGTCGCTGAACTCGCCGACTTTGCCGCTTTCGCAAGTGGACGAATACGCCGAGACTCTGCTCGCCCAACGCATCTCGATGATTAGCGGTGTGGCGCAGGTGCAAGTCTTCGGGGCACAGAAGTTTGCCGTGCGCGTCCAGCTCGATCCCAAGGCTATGGCGAGCCGCGGCATTGGCATTGACGAAGTTTCTACCGCGGTGCAGAACGGCAACGTGAACCTGCCCACAGGCGTGCTGCAAGGTGCGCATCAGGCCTTCACCGTCCAGGCCACCGGACAGTTGCAGCATGCATCGGAATACAAGCCACTCATCGTCAGCTACAAGAATGGTCAGCCGGTTCGCCTGCAGGAACTCGGCACGGTCTACGACGACGTGGAAAACAATCGCGCCGCCAGTTGGTACAACGGTCGCCGTTCCATCACGCTCGCGGTGCAGCGCCAGCCCGGCACCAATACGGTCGCAGTGGTGGACGCGATCTGGAAGATCATCCCCCAGCTCAAGGCGCAGATGCCAGCGTCGGTCTCGATTGACACCATCTACGACCGCTCCGTC
Source organism: Terriglobales bacterium (assembly GCA_038229415.1). GTDB lineage: Bacteria > Acidobacteriota > Terriglobia > Terriglobales > Acidobacteriaceae > JANXUR01. The sequence continues at coordinate 117,234 of JBBROM010000013.1, read as the reverse complement.
ACCATTCGTGACTCGATCAACGATGTGAAGTTCACCCTGATGCTGGCGCTGGTGCTGGTGATTCTTGTCATCTTCCTGTTCCTGCGCAATCTCTCCGCCACGCTGATTCCCAGCCTCGCCTTGCCTATGTCGCTGGTCGGCACCTTCGCGGTGATGTACCTGCTTGGCTATTCGCTGGACAATCTCTCGTTGATGGCGCTCACGCTCTGCGTCGGCTTCGTGGTGGACGACGCTATTGTGGTGCTGGAAAATATCGTCCGCCACATGGAACTCGGTGAAGCGCCCTTTGAAGCCGCCGTAAAAGGCTCGCGCGAAATCGCCTTCACCATCGTCTCCATGACCTTGTCACTTGCTGCTGTGTTCATCCCGGTGCTGTTCATGGGTGGAATCCTCGGCCGCTTGCTCAACGAGTTCGCCGTCACCATCGCCGTTGCCATTGTCGTCTCCGGCTTCGTGTCACTCTCGCTCACACCCATGCTGTGCAGCCGTTTTTTGCGTCACTCCCATTCAGAAAAGCACGGACCCATCTACAACTTCTTCGAGCGTACCTTCGACGGGCTGCAAACCGGCTACGACCGCAGCCTGCGCGTCGTCCTGCGTTATCGTTTCATCACGCTGATGCTGTCGTTAGCACTTGTGGTCGCCACCGGATATTTATTCAACATAATCCCTAAAGGGTTTTTACCCGACGAAGACCAGGGCTTGTTGCTGATTCCGACTGAAGGCGCGCAAGGCATCTCGTTCCCTGCCATGAAGGCGCATCAAGAGGCGATGAACGCGATCGTGGATCGCAACCCCTACGTCCTGGGGTATTCGTCGAACATTGACAGCCGCTTCGGCGGAGCAGGGAACTCAGGTCGCATCTTTATGCATCTGGTGCCACGCAATCAGCGGCCTCCTGTGGCCGAGATCGCGCAACAGTTTCGCCGCGACATGGCGCACGTGCCCGGCATCATCGGCTATCCGCAGAACGTGCCCACCATCCGCATCGGAGGCCAAGTCAGCAAGACGCAGTATCAGTACACCTTGCAGTCGGGTGACACCAATACGCTGTATAACTCCGAGCCTGATTTTGAGGCCAAGCTCAAGCTGCTGCCCCAGTTGCAGGACGTCACTAGCGATTTGCAGATCAAAAACCCGCAGTTGAACGTAGAGATTGACCGCGACCGCGCCTCTGCGCTTGGCGTGAGCGCCAACGCGATTGAAGACGCGCTGGAAACCTCCTACAGCCAGCGGCAAATCTCTACCATCTTTGCGCCAAACAACTCCTATCGCGTGGTGATGGAGTTGAAGGACGAGTATCAGGCGGATCAGAATTCGCTGGCATTGTTGTATGTGCGCGCCAAGTCGGGTCAGTTGGTGCCGCTCAATGCGGTGGCGCGCCTCACCAAGAGCCTCGGGCCACTTTCCATTGCCCACCTCGGACAGATTCCTGCAGTAACAGTCTCATTCAACCTGACGCCGGGCACCTCGCTGAGTCAGGCCGTGGACGCCATTAACAAGACTGCTTCCCACGCGCTGCCTTCCAGCGTGACCGGCAGCTTCCAGGGCGCGGCCCAAGCCTTCGCCGCATCGCTTAGCGGACTCGGCTTACTGCTGCTGATGTCCATTCTGGTGATCTATCTGGTGCTGGGGATTCTCTACGAAAGCTTCATCCACCCCATTACCATTTTGTCGGGACTGCCCTCCGCCGGATTCGGCGCGCTCATCACGCTGATGATCTTCAAGAGCGACCTGAACCTCTACGCCTTCGTCGGCGTCATCATGCTGGTCGGCATCGTTAAAAAGAACGCCATCATGATGATTGACGTGGCGCTCGACCGCCAGCGCAAAGGTGAAACGGATCCGATGGAAGCCATCTATCACGGAGCCATCCTGCGCTTCCGTCCCATTATGATGACCACGATGGCTGCCCTGATGGGCACCTTGCCAATCGCGCTGGGACTTGGCGCAGGCGCGGAATCCCGCCGCCCGCTGGGCCTCGCCGTAGTCGGCGGACTGATGACCTCGCAACTGCTGACGCTCTACATCACCCCAGTCGTCTTCTACTACATGGACAACCTGCAAACCTGGCTGGGCTCGCTGGGCCGCAAAAAGAAGGCGCAGCCGCGGCTGCCGGAGCTAGTCCCCGGCGACTAACAAATTCGCTTGAACAATGGGTGCACCATCCTTGTCCGCGCTCTTTTACGGACTAGGGTAGGATTCACTTTTCCGCTACCATGACCTCGTGCCTCTGCGCCCCAAAACCTGGCTTCCGTGCGTCGCGGATATCCTTTTTCTCTCCCTTCTCGCGGGCTTAACCCTGGGCCCGCTGGCCCCACTGCTGCTTCGCGACGCTGACGCACTTTGGCACATTCGTAACGGGCAGCACATGCTGGCGACTTGGCAATTCCCCTACCACGACTGGTTCTCCGCTACTCACTTTGGGCAGCCGTGGATCGCTTGGGAGTGGCTCTGGGACTTGCTGGTCGGCGGGCTTGCTCGCTTTGGGTTGAATGGCCCGGTGTGGCTCAGCGCAGTTGTGGTCGCTAGCACGTTCGCCATGCTCTTCCGTGCTCTACTGAGGCGTAGCCAGAGCTTGCCTTGGTCCCTCTCGCTCACGCTACTTGGTTTGTGCGCCGCATCCGTTCACCTGCTCGCGCGACCGCATCTTGCGACCTGGCTGCTCGTTCTGGTGTTCTGGTTGGTGTTGGACGATGCTGCGAACAGGGAATTTGACGCCGCCCCAAGTGCTCCGCAGAATGCTTCGCTGAGGCAAGGACGTCGCCGACTGTGGCTGCTCGTCCCACTCAGCGCCTTGTGGGCAAATCTGCATCCGGGGTTTGTTCTTGGACTCGCCCTGATTGCCCTCTGCCTGGCCGTTGCCATTTGGAGGCGCCTCACGGATACGCCAGCAAACAGAGCCGTGCTTCCCACGAAGCCATTGCTCCGTTTGCTGTCCTTCCTGCTCTTCTTCAGCGCAGCGGCAAGCCTACTAACGCCCAATGGATGGAAGCTATATCTTCATTTATATGAATATGTTACGAAAGCATACTTCCTGCATCACGTGAATGAATTACAGTCCCCGGACTTCCACGGATTTGCACAACGCTGCTTCGCCTTGCTGCTACTTGTCGCGCTGATCGCGATTGCCCGTCGGCCATCGCTTTTGCGCGCCGAATCCATCGCGACGTTGTTGTTTGCCACCGCTCTCGGCCTCTCCGCCAGCCGGAATCTGCCCGTGGCCGCCATACTGGTGAGCCTGGCCATAGCGCCGTCGCTTCGGCGCTCCAACAGTTGGCTGGTGCGCCGACTCACGCCGATCACCAGGACCGAACTGAGCAAGCGTCGGTCGTGGTGGCCAGCGTTAGGCAGCGTCGTCCTTTTCGCATTAGTGATGCTAGATGGCAAGTTTGGTGGGCGAACCGTGATGGCATCGCAGATGGATACGAGTGTGTTCCCCGTCACGGCCAGCGATTACATCGTGCGCCAACAGCTGCCCGCGCCCGTCTTCTTGCCCGACCGTTGGAGCGGCGTCCTCATCTATCGCGGAGACTATGGCACCGAGGCAGTTCCTCTTGTTGCCATAGATGACCGGCACGATTTCTATGGCGAAGACTATCTCTCCAAGTATCTGGGAATCGTGGGGTTGCAGCCAGGATGGTCAAAAGAGCTTGAAAATCTAGGGGTGAACACTCTACTGCTGCCCGCGAACTCGGTCTTGGCGGTTGCGCTTGAGGATTCAGCTAACCGTGCTCATGGCGACTCTACGAGCCAAGTTTTGGGTTGGCAAGAGGTGTATCGAGACCAGGTGGCGGTTATTTTCGTGCGCCAGAAATCAGATTGAGCAATCTCGCGGCGTATGGCGAATGCGATTGCGCTAGTAGCGTTCAAACAGCCTCGATGGCAAGTTGATCCCCAAGCTGCGTACCGGTACGCCTAGCAGTTCCAGCAGGCAATTCCAGCACCGACCTGCATCGCAACATGACCCGCCCCACTCGCCAAGGCTTCATCGTTGCCGCCAGGTGCAGTACGCGCAAGCCTGCATCGAGATAAACGGCGTCAATCGGGTATGCCATGCCGATGGTGTGGATTCCCTGGCTGGGGCGCAGCCAAAGCCCAGCACCCGGCTGAAAGTTGGCCTCTGTAGTCCGCAGCAATCCCACCAATCGAGCGAGGGCGTTGTCCGCGAGGTGCACGTGATCCGCCAGAGAAACTCCGCGATCCAGGTTGACTGCGGTGAGAAGATGCTCGAAACGAGGCATGGTCTAGCGAACCAGAATATGCAGGGATTGCAGCGCGGCAGGGCCAAATACCACCACCAGCAGCGCTGGAAACACGAACACCACGAGGTAGGGAAGCATCTTAACGTTGAGTTTGGCAGCCTGCTCTTCGGCTCGCTGCCTGCGCTCGGTGCGCAGCGCGTCGGAGTGTACCCGCAGCGCCTGCGTGACGCCCGTGCCGAAGCGATCTGTCTGGATCAACACCGCCACCAGTTGCCGCACGTCGTTTACACCGGTGCGCGTTGCCAGATTGCGCAGTGCTTCCGAGCGTGGTTTGCCGGCGCGCGTCTCCAAGTTGACCAGTCGCAGTTCCTCGCTCAGGTCAGGATGCGCGTACTGCAACTCGGCTCCTACGCGCTGAATCGCCTGGTCGAGCGAGATGCCTGCCTCCACGCAGATCACCGTCAAATCCAGCGCGTCCGGCAAACCCAGCCGAATACGTCCCTGCCGCTTGGTGATGCGTCGCTTAAGAAAGAAGCGCGGCAGAAAGAAGCCGAACGCGGGCACGCCCACCATCAGCCACATGGACCGGAAGCCGATTCCGGTGGCCAACATCAGCGCCAGACCCAGAAAAGCGCACAGCGCGCGCAGTCCAAAATAGGCATTGACGTGGCGTTCCTCGCGATAGCCAGCTTGCACCAGCCATCGCCGGGTTTGCGAGACCTCCGCCAGCGAGTGTGGAAGAGCCTTGGAAAACGGTGCCAGCGCGCGCTGTATCCGATCACGAATTGGTTGCCGTAAGGACGTCTTAGGAGCGGGGGGCGCGGAAGAAAGTTCCTGCAAGCGTTCGGCAAGCTGTGAGCCCGAGGCGGTTGTCGCCAACGCAAAACACACCACCGCTGTGCCCACGCCAGCGAACACCAACAGCGCAGCTAGCAGTGCCAGCGTCATACCTGGATCCGTATCACCCGGCGAATCAGCATATAGCCGAGAATTTGCAAAGCGCCGGCGATCACCAACAGCGTCTGTCCGACAGGGTCAACAAACAGGGGCTTGACGAAATCCGGCACCAGCGTCGCCATCGCCACGCCCACCGCCGGAGGCAGCATCATCAGCAACATCATGGTCATGCGTCCCTGCGCCGTGTGTACCTTCACCTGACGCTGAATCTTGAAACGCTCACGGATCAGATAAGAGAGGTTGTCGAGAATCTCCGCAAGGTTGCCGCCCGTCTCGCGCTGTAGCATCACGGCCGTCACAAAAAATTTCAGATCCAGCAACGGAATACGGCGTGCCAGATTATGCAGCGCATCCCGTACTGGTAGGCCGTACTTCTGCTCTTCAAACGTCTTGCGAAATTCCTCCGACACTGGATGAGCAGCTTCGCCCGCTACCAGCTCCAGCGCAGTGGTAAATGCGTGCCCAGCCCGCACCGCGCGGGCCAGCGTATCCAGCGCCTCGGGGAAGACCTCTTCAAACTTGTCGAAGCGCCGCCTGCGGCGATAGGACACATAAGCGTACGGCAGAATCAGACCCAGCGTGGCTGCGCCAAAGGCAATCGCCATGCTTTCCAGCAGCAAGGCAGTCACCAGAAAAAGAAACAGCGAGGTCATCCCGCAAATAATCAGGAAGTTGCCCGCCTTCCACGACAAGTTCGCCTGGTCGAGAAACTCCTGCAGCACCGTAATGCGCTTGGACGTTCGCAGCAGTTTGTCCAGCGCGGGAATTTCGCTGAGCACGTCGTCGCGCAGCAGCTCAAGCTCTTCCTTTACCGATATCTTCGGAGCTTCTTTCGCGGCGGCGAGGCGTTCTTGCAATAGACGCGCATAGGCCCGGCGGCGGTCATAGAAGAGAATCCCCAAAAAGACCACGACCGAAATGAGCAGAAATACGCCAGCGGAAATGAAGCTCGTCATGCCGGGTTAAACCTCTACCGCGGATTCCAGCACATAGTTGGGAATGCGAAGTCCGGCCGCAACCAGCTTCTCGGCGAACTGCGGACGCACGCCCGTCGCGCGGAATGTGCCACGAACCCGGCCATCGCCGGTTAGTCCGCGTCGTTCAAACACGAAAATATCCTGCATGGAAAGATTGTTGCCATCCATGCCAGTGACTTCTGAAATCGAAATAATCTTGCGGGAGCCGTCTACCATGCGAGCCACCTGTACCACTGCGTGAATGGCGCTGGCCAACTGCTGCCGCACCGCGCGCTCCGGCAGGCTCAAGTTTGCCATGGAGACCATGTTTTCGAGCCGGGACATGGCGTCCCGCGGCGAGTTGGCGTGGACCGTCGTCATCGAACCCTCGTGACCGGTGTTCATGGCTTGCAGCATGTCGAAGGCTTCTTCGCCACGGACTTCGCCGACGATAATGCGGTCGGGACGCATACGCAAACTGTTGATCACTAACTGCCGTTGCCGCACCGCGCCCTTGCCTTCAATGTTCGGTGGCCGCGTCTCCAGCCGGACGACGTGTTCCTGCTTGAGTTGCAGTTCGGCGGCGTCCTCAATCGTCACGATGCGGTCGTCATTCGGCACGTAGCCGGAGAGCACATTCAGCAGCGTTGTTTTGCCTGCACCGGTTCCGCCGGAGATCAGCAGATTCAGCTTGCCCTGCACCATTGTCGAAAGCATCTCGAGCATCGGCTCGGTGAGAGTCTGGTTTTCCAGCATTTGTTTGGCGGTCAGTGGTTCCCGGCCAAACCGCCGAATCGAAAGACAAGGGCCATCTAGCGCGAGCGGCGGAATAATTGCGTTGACGCGCGAGCCGTCGGGCAGCCGCGCATCCACCATCGGAGAACTCTCATCCACCCGCCGCCCGATGCGCGAAACGATGCGGTCAATAATCTGCATCAGGTGGGCGTTATCGCGGAAGGTCAGCCCGGTACGCTCCAGTTTGCCCGCGCGCTCCACGTAGATGTGGTCATGGCTGTTGACCAGAATGTCGGAGATGGAAGAGTCCCGCAGCAGCGTCTCCAGCGGTCCCAGTCCGAAAATTTCGTCGAGAATGTCACGCGAAATCCGTTCACGTTCGGCGAAGCTGAGTGGCACCGCTTCCAGCGCCACGGTCGAACGGATAATGGTGAGGACTTCGTCCCGCGCAGTGGCATCATTCGCCCGGCCCAGCTTTTCCAGATTCAGGCGGTCGAGAATCTTGCGGTGAAGGTCAGCCTTTACCTGCTGGTATTCGGCCCGCTCGAAGGTGGGAGGATTCGCCATAATCAGAACGATGCTGTCGTACGGAATAGCAGCCAGGACGCTTTGCCAGAGCGCCACTTAGTTACATCACTGAGTTAATGATACTGCCTTTAATCCTGAAAAGTATTACGGAAGATGGACCAGCCCGAAGGTTTGGCCTCGGACGGCTCACGCGTAAGAGCCTCCGCCAGCCCTTGGAACGACTTGGCGATCTCTGTTGCCCCTTGATCCATCAGGGGCTTGCCGCCGTCAATCGCGGCGGAGACCGCCGCAAACTGATTCGGAACCTTCCACATCACCTTGGCTCCGGTGGCCGATTCGGCCTCGCGATCTCCGAACCCTGGAATTTTGCGGTAGCGATTCAGCAGCAGCCGCACATGGTCGCGTCCGCCCGCCTCACTTAAATACTGCACAATGCGCGACGCGCTCCACAGCGACGCCACATCGGTTTGGGTGACCAACAAAACATACTCCGAGAGATTGCAGACCAGTCGCGTAGCCGCGTCCAGTCGGCTGGAGACATCCACCACAACGTACCGATAGTGATGCGACAGCATCTCGAACAGCCTCGCGTAATCCGCTGTGGTGGGTTCAATCGAGCCCGGAGTGTTGGCCCCGGCCAGCACATGAAGACCCGAGGGATGCGGCGTAATAAAGCTCTCCAGCAGGGCATGGTCGAGCCGATGCAGGTTTCGCACCGCGTCACTTACGGTGAATAGAGGCTTTAGATTTAAGTGCAGTGCCGCGTGGCCCAGCGTCCCCAAATCCACCAGAACGGTTTGGCTATGGGCTGCCTGCAACGCCAGTGCCGTACTCACTGCAACCGTGGTCGCTCCGGCACCGCCTTTGGCTCCCACAATGGAAAATACCCGCCCGCGCTGACCCTCGCCCCTGGACTTGCGATTGGCTGCTGACAGCCGCACAAAGGCTTCCAGCAGGTCGGTGGTGGTGGCTGGCCGTTCCACATATTCGCGTGCTCCGGCCCGCATCGCGCTGACGATCGTCTGTGCCTGCGCCATGCTGCCAATCGCGAACACCGCCGCTTCCGGCATCTCCTGATGCAATAGTTCAATACCCCGCAATGCACTGGCTGGATTGCCAATCGGAACATCCACCAGTACTACTTCGGGTTGCGAACTATGAATCTTTCGCGTGACCGGGTCCGACGCCGTAAGCGGATACGAACTGGTGGTCATCACCGTTCGCGCCACGTTGGTGGCGTCCACCAGCGCGTGCAACACGGCCTGTTGCTCATCGTCAGCAGCGATAATCGCGACGGAAAGTTCAGCCATAGCTCTCTCCTACTGCTTGGGAGCCTCCGTTGGCGGAGTGGGCGCAGCCGGGGAGCTCGCCTTGCCCGCAGCACTGCGTTCCTTTTCGCGCTCGTCGAACTGCTGCGTGTCCATGCTGGGCACTGGCATCGCCGGGCCGCTGGGCTTGACCGACGAAGGCGAAACCCGCCGCGCGGTCACGATCACCATCAATTCTGTGTTGTTGCGCTGGAAGCTCGAACTGCGGAACAACGCACCCAGGATGGGAATGTTGCTCAGTCCTGGAACGTTGTTGTTTAGCCGAGTGACGCGGTTGTCTATCAGGCCAGCAATCACAAAGCTTTGTCCGTCGAGCATCTCGAATTCAGTGTCCGCCCGGCGCGTACTCAGTCCCGGAACCGTGACGCCAGCGACGGTCAGGCCATCCGCAAAGTCCAGTGTGCTGACCTCGGGCACCACGTGGAGATGAATGTTGCCATTCGGCCGAAGTTGCGGTGTGAACTTGAGCCGGACGCCAAACTCCTTGAACTGAATGGTTACTGTGCTATTCCCCGAGGAAGGCTGCACCACGGGGAAGGGAAACTCGCCGCCCGCCAGAAAGCTGGCTTCTTTTCCGCTCACTGCGATCAGGTTCGGCTCAGCCAGAATCTGAAGCAGGTTGCGTTCCTGCAAGTTCTTGATGACGACGCCCAGATGAATATCCGGGTTGAACAGGAACACGTTCAACAGACTGCCTACGGTGGCCGTCGTGTTGAAGCCGGGCGTGGTGCTAGGGCCCCCGTGAATCACGTCATTGATCGCGCCTGTTGCGCTGGAGCCAAATTGGCCAGTCGTGGTGTTCCCGATGGTGTTTCCTGCACCTGTGGAAATAAGATTGATTCCGGAATCCGCCAGTGCCGTGCGGTCAATTTCGGCGAACTTTACTTCCAGCAGTACTTCCTGCCCACTGCCCTGATTGCCGAAGGTGAGCGCATTGACCACCTTCTTCGAGTAGGATCCAGCCAGATCTTCCGCCTGCTTCGAGACCGCTTCAGACGTGACGTTGCCCGAGAGCAAAATGGTGCCGCGCGCACTGGAGACGTGAATCGCCTCATCCTTGAATGCCTGCGACATATCTTGCGAGAGGCTTGCCAGATCAGCGTCCACATGCAGATCGTAGGACGTGGCGTGTTCGAACTCGTCCCACAACATCAGCGAAACTTCGCCTGCGGCGCGTGCCTGAATCAGCACTTGCATCGGAGAAATGACGATCGCCTCGGCAATCGTCGGGTCGGTTACGGAGACCCGTTTGAGCCGCTTCTCACTCTTGACCAGCAGGGACTTGTCCACCATCACGTGGAGAGTGGCGGGGGGAGTATCAGCGGGGGTAGTCGCCGAACCTTGCGCCATGCAGAGGTGAGCCCCTGCCGCCAAAGTGACGGCGGCCAGCGCAACAGCGAGGCTGGCGTGGCGGATTGTCCGAGAAATCGAGTGTACGTTCATGGGTGGCTGCTTACTGCGGGAACTTCGCAACGTCGCGCTTATCTCCCTGAATCAGTTCCACGGAATACGTTTGTGGGTTTGCCTTCGGTGCCGCATCCAGGTTGCCGTGCCTAGGTTTGGGGTTTTTCGGCACTGCGCTTGGGTCGAGCGGCTTGCTTGAACCCAGTATCGGAAACAACGCTGACGAAGCCAGTGTGCCTGTAGCGGCGTCCTTGCCCACATCCCTCGGATTTCGTAGTGCCAACTGTAGCCGCCCGTCGGTCGCAGCGACGGTAAGGGTCCGGGCATCTGCAGGTGAAACCAACAGCGTCACCACGGGCGAACCCGGTCCTGGATCGCCCGTCCGCAGCGGCGACCCGCCGCCGGAGAGTACCTCTACGTTCTGTAGCACCGTCCGCGTAATCTGCTGGCTGGAGCCCGGCGCTGTGGCAGTCGAAAGCACGTCCACGCGCGAGCCTGACCCCAAAAAACCTGCAATAGAGGCCAGGTCGCTCACCCGCACCGGCACCGCGCGCATCCCTTCCGGAATCATGCTGGCCAGCCCGGCTGGGGCGTTAGCCGCTGCCAGCTTGCCGGGCAGCAGCAGATCGCCTTTCGCGATGTTCTGCACCGCCGTCCGGCCCAGTACCTCGGAGCGGCTGTGGAAGATGTTTTCCGGCATTTCGTTCAGGGGTAGTTTGGCTACACGAAGGTCAGGTTCCTGAAGGCGGACTCCAAAAGGAATGTCCCGTGCCGCGACAATGACTTCCATGACAGGCGACCGCGAACCAGCCCGTGCCACCAAATTCCGGTACACCAGAATGCTGGCGAACAGGCCCACCGTCAGGGCCAGCACTCCGATCATGAATAGTCGCCTGCGATTCATTGAATCCTTATGGTAACAAGGGTTTGGGCGGGCTTAACCTGCCCACAAGACCCACAGCACGCCAATTGCCAATGCTACCGCAAACGGAGAGCGTATCGCGCTCGAATTCTGAATATTCAGCATAGGATGCGCCCGCCGTTCCCGGTGAATCCATCCTGCCAACTCGCGCATATTGCGCAGCAACTCGAGCAGCCGACCTGAGATTACCGCTCGCAGCAGGCCGATAGCCCCCGCGCACAGGATGGCAATCGTCATGCTGCGCACCCAGAGCGACCATCCCAGAATGAAGCCCAGCGCAGAAATCAGCTTGGCGTCGCCTCCGCCAAGCGCCCCCAGCGAGAACAGCAGCAAGCCGACCAATAGTCCGGCGACGCCCGCTGCAAGGGATGCCAGCAATATTCCTGCGCCGAGTCCGGGCGGTAGAAAGGCTATCGCGCCCTGATACAACAACCCTAGGATCGCCGCCAGAATCGTAAGGGATCGCGGAATGGTACGCTTCCACACATCACCCGCCGCCAATGCGACTACAAACGCTGAGACTGCCGCTTTCCAATAAAACTGAGCGCTGGCGGTCGCGATGCCTGAGAGTTCTATCGTGATGGTTTCTCCTGCACGCGATGGTCGAGCCCGCTTCCCGTTCGAGGAATCGTACGAGGAATCGTCGGCAAGAGCCGATGTTGCTGGTTAAGCTTGTCAGCATCACACCAGACCTTACGGGGCGGCGCAAGTAGCTTTATATGGACTGGGTTAGCGGCGTGACGGCAAAGGCGAACTGGAGTCAGGCCTATTTGTTTCGGCGCTTTGCCCGTGGAAGGTTCCTCGCGCCACGAAGATCGCGGCTTGCCCATCCAGGTAAACGGGTTGCCAGGTGGCATCGTCGCGCCGGAGCGCCTCAGAGAGCGCACCTTGAGGATGAATGATGACCGTTTGCACCCCAGCCGCTTGCAGACGCGTACTGGCATCGCGAGCCGTAGCCGTCAGGTCGGCATAGTCTTGCAGAAAGGCGTCGCCATAAAGATCGGCGCGGCCATCTATGTAAACCCGGTAGCGAGCCGGTAGCTGCCAAAGCAGATACCCGCCCCAGCCGTAATCGTTGAACAGGTGTTCGCCTGCCTCGTGGTTCCTCAGCCACGCCGCTGCCCCAGCTGGATACACCCGTGCCTCTACTTGCGGCTGCAGTTGGAGCACACCCAGGGTTTGCACCGATCCCAGAGAGATGGCAGCCAGCAGCAAAGCGAGCGGCAGCAGCATTCCTCTGAGGTTGGACGAGGTAGTTGCACCCTCTCCGCCCGGTGTCCAGCCCGCCGCATCCGGCGCTGCGCCGAGTAAGGATCGCACTGCAGGCCATCGCAGTAGATTGGCCTGTAGCAGCGCGATAGCCTGTCCCGCCAAAATTGGCGCTGCGACTAGCGCAAACAGGGGAACGTGCCGCGCCGACTGCAACGCCGCCGCGGTGAACACCGTCAGACGGAGCAGTTCGCTCGGTGCAGCCCGGCGGGGCCCAGTCGCCAGCAGTCCCAGCGTAAGCAAGAGCATCGCCGCAAACGGCCAGTAGACGAGTCGGTGGAAGTCCGGCGATGCCCATTCCGAGATCAAAGAATTCGACGCGGAACCAAGAGTCTGGAGCGGATAGAGGTACAGCCGAAGGCCGTTGGGATTGACCGCGACCGCTGCCGTCCCTAGCACCAGCGCCCACGCCAGCCGCCTAGCTAGTGGACCGACTTCATTCCACGATCGCTCACGCCATAGCGCATCGAGCAGAACGCCTGCAAGGTGTAGCCCGATCAACGCCAAGCCCACTGCGAATCCGCCGTGGAGGTTTGCCCAGAGCGCCATCCCCAGCGGCACCCACAGAAGTGAGGGCCATCGTTCGCGTGGCAAGGTGCAGGTTCGCTCCAGCCAAAGCAGCGTCAGGCTGGCCAGCAGCAACGTCAGCATTTGCGGGCGCACTCCGTAACTGGGAATGGCGACGACCGCCGCTAGTACCGCGAATGCACCGGCGACGTAATGTTGGCCGGGGAAGCGCACCAGAATCGTTCGAGCGCACAGACAGAAAGCTACGGAAATCACAAGTGCGAATACCAGAGTCAGTCCGGCCAACGGATACGCCGCCGATCCGAAACCGTGCAACTTGAACATCGCCAGTTCCGCCAGCCATTCGTGTGCCACCCACGGCGCGCCCAGGCGGGTAAACGAAAACGGGTCGGTGAAGGGAACCGCCCCGTGCTGCACGATCCACTGGCCTGTGCGCAGGTGCCAGCCCAAGTCGGGGTCAATCGCTGGTCGCACTGCCATTACGAATAGACCTACCGCCACCACCGCCAGAAACACGCGGCGAAAACGCCAGCGCGAATTCCAGTCGCGGGAACGGTGTACCATGCCCGTGTTAGTCGGGCGGGAAGGCGGAGCAGCGGCCATGCCGGGCATGATAGCAGTCCGGGCGAGGTGCTTACCCGTCGGCATCGCAAGCCGGTGCCGTTTTTGCAATTCGAGATGCACATACGATGACGGTGAGATGAGAGACGACACGAAAGACGACACGAAGGATCGGGAGGTCAGTCGGACGAAAGCCTGGTATCTGCTGGCGGCGATTCTCTGCGCTGCCTCGATGTGGACCTATGTCCAGATAGTCCTCATCCCGCATCAGCGAGCCGAGGCGGCTCGTTTGTCCCGACCCGAAGGGAATCTCTCGGATCTCTATCCTCGCTGGTACGGAGCGCGCGTCTTGCTTCGCGAAGGCAGGGACCCCTACAGCCCCGCCGTGACTCGCGAAATTCAGCGTGGTTATTACGGCGGGGAACTCGAGCAAGAGCCATCGCCGTCGTCTTCGGCAGCGAGCGCTGCGACATCCCAATCGCCAACTGGCGAACACTGGTCGGATCATGTGAAGGACGAGCAGGCCTTCGCCTATCCCATCTACGTCGCGTTTCTGCTGGCTCCGGTGGTGAACCTTCCCTTTGCCGAGGTCGAGGCCTGGTGCCGCGTCCTATGGATAGTGCTGACGGGGCTTAGCGTCGTTGCCTGGCGCTCGGTTCTACGGTTTCCCTCCAGCAAACTTGCGACTCTTACCATTGCAATATTGATAAGCAGCTGTTTCGCATTTGTGCAGGCCTACAAGCTGCAACAGCTTACGGTCGTGGTGTTGGCACTGGTGTCGTTCAGCATGTGGCTGCTTGCGCGCCGATGGCACTTCGCCAGTGGCGCAGTCTTGGCGCTGGCGACCATCAAACCCCAGCTTGTCGTCCTTCTAATTCCAGTTTTGTTTGTGTGGTGTTGCGTCCGCTGGCGCAGTCGTCAGGGCTTTGCGTGGGGCTTCGCCATCGTGATGGCTGCCTTGCTGATCGCGTCAGAGATCGTTCTGCCCGGCTGGCTTCCTGAATGGCTACAAGCACTGCGGGCTTACCAGCAGTACACCAGCGGAGCCATGCCCGCGCAGCTTTGGCTGGGGCCTTCCTTGGGTTGGGCAGTGACCGCAGCGACCGGGGTCTTATTTCTGTCGGCGGCAGTAAAGCACTTTCGCAGCGCCACCTCAGACTTCACGCATGATCTTTACTTCTGGATCGCGGCCGCGCTCTGGTTGCCACTGCTCTCCTCCACAGGCGCGGGCGCATACAACCAGTTGTTGCTGCTCCCGATGATTCTCTGGCTGCTTCGACAACGCGAAAGCACAGGCACCTTCCGATTCGGGCACTTAGCCAGCAGACTGTGCTGGGCAGCCTTGGCAGCTCCTTGGCTCCTCGCGGCCTTGCTAGACTTTCTACGCGTGCTTGAACCTTGGACGGCGGATCGCCTCTGGTACTTGCCCCTGGCTTTTACCCTGCTCAGTCCTCTTTGGGTGGCAGCGCTGGTGGTTCTGGTTCTACGCCTTCGACCGAACCAGGTAGCTGCCTAGGCACCGAATCGCCCAAACCCGCTCTTGCAATGGCTGAAAGTACGGGTTAGGCTACTCCGGGTAAGCAGCGGAGTGACCGCGAAGGGAGTTTTCGCATATGGAACTGAAGATTACCTCAAGCCAGCACCACGGGGTAGACGTTATTTCGCTAGAGGGACGCATCATATTTGGCCCGGAGGCAGCGGCCTTGCGGGACGTGGTTAAGGCTGCTCTCGCCGCTTCCCCCAAAGTCGTTCTTGACCTGAAAAAGGTCTCGTACATTGACAGCGGTGGTCTCGGCACGCTGGTCAGTTTGCAGACGACTGCGACATCGGCCCAGGCGGAACTCAAGCTGGCAAACCTCGGCACGCGCGTCATCGGCTTGCTGCAGATCACAAAGTTGCTGACCGTGTTCGACGTTCACGAAAGCGTCGAGACAGCCTTGGGGTCGTTCCGGTAGAGTCTGGCGTACGCAAAGGTCGCAGCGCGGCTAGAATCTTTGTATGGCAGCAACAACCTTTACAATTCGTTCCTCCTCGGGTGAGTCCCGGCTGCCCAGCCTCTTGATCATCGAGGGCGACGCACGGCGGTCGGTGCACGTAACTCGCTTGCCGTTTGAAGTGGGGCGCAAGACTGACAAGGATCTGGTGTTCTCCGATCCGCGGGTATCGCGCGACCATGCAACCTTTATCGGCGAAGGCAACGACTATTTTCTGATAGACCAGAACAGCCGCCACGGCACCTACGTGAATGGCGAGAAGATTTCTCGTCACAAGTTGCAGCGGGACGACAAGATCGAGTTCGGCGTGCGCGACAACATGCACGTGGTCTTTGATCCCAAGCCAGCGTCGAGCAGTTCGGCGTCCCTGCTGCTCAGTCAGATTGCGACGTTCAAGAGTTCCACCGACAGCACTGATCTGGCCAAGCTGACCATCTTTCTGGACGCGGCTCGCCGGCTGAACAGTTCAGGCGTGTTGGGCGAGATCATCCACACCCTCATCGAATCCACTCTGCGCTTGACTGGCGCGGAACGCGGCTTCGTCTTCCTGAAGCAACTGGACGGCACGCTGCGCATTGCGGCGGGCCTCAATTCCAAAGGCGATGAGATTTCGGACGACGCCACCATCTCGCAATCCATCTTGCAGGACGCGATGCGAGCCAATGCGGCGTTTATGCTCACCGACACCAGTCAGTCGGGCGACATGGCGATGCGGCAATCGGTGGTGGCCTTTGACCTGCGCACCGTGATCTGTATTCCATTGCGGGGCCAGTCGGGCAGTGACGTGATTGGCGCGCTCTATGTGGATGCCCGCTACCGCGCCCGCGACTTCTCCAACGTGAGTCGCGACATCTTGCAAACCATCGCGACCGAAGCCGCTTCGCTGCTGGAAAAAGCTCGCTTGGTGGAAGCCGAAGAAGCCTCTCGACGCATGGAGCAGGAGTTGACCATTGCCGCCTCGATTCAGCAGGGTCTGCTGACCGTCAATGTTCCCGACGTGGCGTTTGCCAAGCTGCGCGCCCGCAACTTCGCCTGCAAACAGGTGGGTGGTGACTTCTACGACGTGGTGGCAACGCCTCAGTCTTTGGGGTTTGTGCTGGCTGACGTTTCCGGCAAAGGCGTTTCGGCTGCGCTGCTGGCCTCGACCCTGCAAGGCATGTTCTATTCGCACCTCAAGACCGGCGTGCCGCTATGCGAGACGCTGTCTGCCATTAATTCGTATCTCTGCGCCAAAAGTCTGAGTGCCAAGTACGCCACCGCAGTTCTGGCTGATCTGCGAGCCGACGGCGAGCTTGAATTCGTCAACTGTGGTCACGTGGCTCCCGTGTTTGTGCTCAACGGCAAAGTGAGTCGCCCGAGCGATGGCTGTATGCCGGTTGGGTTGATTCCATCCGCAGAATATTCCAGTATGAGGGTGAAGCTCGAACCGGGCGACCGCATGATTATCGTGACCGATGGCGTAACCGAAGCAGAGAACGCCGCTGGCGATTTTTTCGACAATCCCCGTCTTGATGCAGTGATTGAAGCAGGCGGAACGCTGGACGAGATACTGCGGGCCGTGGATGACTTCCGCGCCGGGCATCCGCTAACCGACGACTGCACGGTAGTGGAAATCACCTACAGCGGCCCCGGAGTCTAGCTGTGATGTTGTATGGCATGAGATGGGCGTGGCTGTTTTTTCTGGCCACGTGCTATGCCATGGCTGCTTCCTCTTCTGCGGAAAATTCCCCTGGTCCCGGTAAACCGGCCGTCTTAACGGTCAATCCGGTCAAAGCAACGCCTTCCCTGGATCGTGGCTTCCACCAAATGTACAACCTCGAATTCACGCCAGCGCAGGAGGAGTTCCGGTGCTGGCAGGCCGCTCATCCGGACGATCCCGTTGGGTTTGTGGGGGAAGCGTCGGGGCTGCTCTTCGGAGAGTTCCACCGGTTAGGAGTGCTGGAAGCCCAACTGCTGGAAAATGATGATTGGTTTCATTCCAAGACCAGGCTCACGGCCGATGAACACGTAAATCAGCAAATGGAAGCGATCTTGGTGCATGCGGATAGCATTGCAAACAAACGCCTGGCCGCGAACGCGAACGATCAGGATGCGCTGTTCGCACTGACTTTAGCGAACGGTCTGCGGGCGGACTGGGCCGGTTTGATCGCTAAGCAGAATTTTTCATCGTTGCGGTATACCCGGCTTTCGACGTTGTACGGCCAGCGGCTACTGGCCCTCGATTCGCACTTTGACGATGCCTACGTGGCCACGGGATTTGCCAAGTACCTGACCGGATCCCTGATTGCACCTTTGCGCTGGCTGGTGCGTTTGGGCGGCATTGACGCTGACAAGCAAGGTGGGCTAGCAGACCTGAAGAAGACCGCTTCCGGCGGGCGATATTTGGCTCCGTTCGCCAAAATCCTGTTGGCGATTGCCTACGTGCGGGACAAGAACAAGACCGAGGCGCGCACCCTGCTGGAAGCCCTGCGCAGAGATTTTCCGGCCAATCCTTTGTTTGGCGAAGCGATAAAGCGGCTGGAGCAGACTCCCTAAAATTGTAAAAGGCGGCCAAAAATTGCTGGTTGAAATAAATGTCTATAATACACATAGACACAGTTATTTCGTGTCGTATTTGGGTTGGCGGTGGACTCGGGTTGGTCCAGAATGTTTCGCTTGGATGGTTACAAATGGCAAAGCGCTTAGGGCGTTTCAAGAGATATTCACCCAGCTGTAACAGGTTTGTAACAAGCCGCCGCTAGAAACAAGAGAGAACTCCCAACTTAGGAGGAACGCAAATAGTGATTCGCCGCATCGTTCTTGTTTTGTGCGCAACAGTTTTCGTGGTCTCGGCCTGGGGCCAGACGACCATCAACGGGGCAGGGGCCACCTTCCCTAACCCTATGTATTCCAAGTGGTTTAGCGAGTACCACAAGCTTCATCCCGACGTGCAGTTCAACTACCAGCCGATTGGTTCCGGCGGCGGCATTCGCCAGGTATTGGCTGGCACGGTTGATTTTGGCGCCAGCGATGGTCCCATGACCGACGAGCAACTGTCGCAATACAACGGCAAGCTTCTACACATTCCCACGGTTCTGGGCGCGGTGGTTCCCGCGTACAACATTCCAGGAGTCAACGGGGAACTCAAGTTCACGCCCGATGTTCTGGCCGACATCTTTCTGGGCAAAATTGCGAACTGGAACGATCCGCGCATCGCCAAAATTAACCCCGGCGTCACGTTTCCTAACCAGAACATTGTCACCCTGCACCGTTCCGACGGCAGTGGCACCACCTACATCTTCACCGACTACCTTTCCAAGGTGAGCAATGAGTGGAAGGATAGCAGCGGGAAGGGCACTTCTGTAAAGTGGCCCACCGGCCTAGGCGGCAAGGGGAATGAGGGTGTGGCTGGCCAGATTCGTACACTGCCTGGCTCCATTGGCTACATCGAGTTGATCTACGCCGTGCAGAACAAGATTCCTTACGGTGTGGTTCGCAACTCGGGCGGCAACTTTGTAAAGGCCTCGCTGGAAAGCGTTACGGCCGCGGCTGCTTCGGTTAAATCCATGCCTGCAGATTTCCGGGTTTCCATCACCAACGCCCCCGGCAAGGATGCGTATCCGATCTCCAGCTTTACCTGGCTGCTGATTCCCGAGAAGTCGAAGGACGCCAACAAGGGCAAGCTGATCAACGGCTTCCTGAACTGGATGGTGAACGACGGACAGGGCATGGCGGGTGCGCTAACCTATGCGCCGCTTCCCGCAGCGGTAGCGGAAAAGGTCAAGGTCGCGATCAAGAACGTGCACTAAGAACAATCGTAGTTGGAGGGGCATCTGCCTGTTTCGAGTGAACAGGCAGATGTGCTTGGAAGGCTTGTGTTATGTGCCCGGCCTCGGGGCCGGTGCAAATTTTAGAACCACGCCTGATTGCCACGAGGCGAACTAAGGAGAACTCATGAAGTCTGTTAAGTTTGGCACGGTGCTGCTGGCCGCTGCATCGCTGCTCGTGAATGCTGGGGCCGCCACCAAGAAGATGAAGAAGGACGACGCTCCTGCGGTCCCTGCGGTAACCGCCGACGACGTAAAAGCCCTGCGTGACGCACTGGCTGCGCAATCCGCGCAAATCGAGGCTCTCAAGCAGCAGATGGCTGCTCGTGACGCCGCTTGGCAGCAGACGCAGCAACAGCTTGCGGACGCCAAGGCATCCGCCACTGCCGCCAACGACAAGGCGACGGCCGTGGAAACCGCCTCGGTTCCCAAGGAATCATTTGACAAGCTCAACAGCCAGGTGGCCGACGTCCAAACTACCCTTGCCAACAACGCGCAAAACTCGATTGATGAGCAGAAGCGCGTGAACGGTCTGGAAACCACACTCGGACGCTTCCGCTGGAATGGCGATCTCCGTGTCCGCGGAGAGAGCTTCTTTCAGCAGGGCGTTGCCGACCGTAACCGCGCTCGCATCCGCGTCCGCTTTGGATTTGATGGCAAGTTGAGCGAGGACTTCTTCGCAGGCGTTTCGCTGGCGTCGGGCATCATTGCAGATCCGACCTCGACGAACGAGTCCTTTAATAACTTCTTCGAAAAGAAGACGATTGGTATTGATCGTGGCTACATCACCTACAATCCGCGTGCGCACAAGTGGCTCGCGCTTACTGGCGGCAAGTTTGCCTACAGCTGGACCCGCACTTCAGACACGTTCGATCCCGATTTGAATCCCGAAGGCTTCAACGAAAAGTTTTCCTTCGATTTGGCCAGCCAGAAGGTCGTCAAGAACGTGACCTTGCAGGGCATCCAGTTGCTGTACAACGAAGTCGGCGGCGGCGCGGATTCCTACGCTCTCGGCGGGTCGGTTTCGTCGCGGATGCAGTTCATGAACGGGCGTGTCACTTTGACCCCGTCCTACACGCTCCTGAACTTCAACAAGGCGGATGCCATCCTGAATGCTTCGGCATTCGCTGTCGGTGCCACTACGACGGGGAGCGCCACCGCAGTTCCTCCGATCGGCCCACTGCCAGTTCCAGGATCGGGTCCGGGTTGCGCGACCGGCAATGGCCTGACAAACAAGTATGCCAACTGCGCTTTTGGCCCCAACGGCGTCACCAACGCAACCTTCACTACGGTCGACTCCAAGGGCAACGTGACGCAGCACTTCCTCTCCGGCTTCCTGTACTCCGATTTCATCATCGCTGCGCAGATCAAGACGGGCGAGGGCAAGCTGTCCTCTAAGCTCCCGGTCAACTACACGTTTGAATACCTGAACAACCTGCGTGCTGCGGGCAACGTGCCGACGGTGGACAAGGGCGGTTTGGTCACAAACATAGTTGAGGGTAAACAGAACAAGGCGTTCTACTTTGAGGCCAGCCTCGGACAGAACCGAAACAAGGGTGATATCCAGATTGGCTATGCCTTCAACCACCAGGAGCAGGACTCAGCGATTGCGTCGTTTAATGAATCTGATCAGCGCGCTCCTACCAACATCGAGCAGCATCGCATCTTTGGTCTGTGGAAGGTGGCTCCGAACACCTCGGCCAACTTCACGTACTGGTATGGTCACACTCTGGATTCGACCCTGCTGAACGCACGGTTGGCCAGCGGCGTGAAGCCGGGCAGTAATGACCCTTACCTGAAGCGGTTGCAGTTCGACCTCGTCTACAGTTTCTAGGTGGAGGCTTAACCGATTCGACGGCGCCGGTTTCATTCCGGCGCCGTTTTTACCGTCTATTACCATCTAAGGACTGCGGCGTTTTGATAACCCATACAGGGCTGTGAGGCGCCGGGCTTATACTGAGGCAGTGATGAGAAACACCGCGATCCTTCTGATTCTTGCAATGTGCATGGCCGTTGCCTCGTTCGCCGCCAAGGGGCCGGACTACGCCAAAGGCGTCCTAACCTCCTTGCAGCACACCAAGCGCGCCCGCACCGTGGCGTGGCAATCTAATACACCGATCCAGACCGACGATGATGTGTTCGATCTGAGCGTGCAAGTCGGGGCGGACGTTTATAGCGGACAATATATTCCGCATGACGAAGGCGCGCCGTTCCCCGAGGATGTTTGGCATGAAGGTGATGCCATGCAGGTTCGCGTGATCAAGCGGGATCTCTTCCTGAAGCGCCCCTCCGGGACTGATCTGCGGGTCTATATTTCCCACCGGACTACAGCTCAACCCTTGCGCGCGACTCCTGAACCAGCGCAGACAGCGCCCAAGAAATAGCTGAATGCCCGAGCCTGCCACATCCGCGAACGGAGCGAAGATGCCTGACCTGCCGGTGGACGATCCCTCTTACCTGCTCAACCGCGAGATGTCATGGCTGGCCTTCAACCGGCGTGTGCTGGAAGAGGCAGAGGACGAGTCGAATCCGCTGCTGGAGCGCATTAAATTTCTCTCTATCACCGCCAGCAATCTCGACGAATTCTTCGAGATTCGCCTGGCGGGATTGGTGCAGCAGATTGAAGACGGCCACGTGCTTACCCTGCCCGATGGCATCACACTGCTCCAGCAGCGTGAACTGGTGGCGCGAGAGACGCACGATTTTCTGGCCGCGCAGTATCGCTGCTGGAATGATCGCCTACATCCGGCGCTGGCCGCCGAAGGCATCCGCGTTCTTGGTATAGACGAACTGGATGCGCAGGAACGCGCGTTTGTGGACGACTACTGCGACCGCGAACTTGATCCGCTGCTTACGCCAGTCACGATTGATCCGTCGCATCCGTTCCCGCGCGTGATCAACAAGGCACTTTGCCTGGCATTTCTGCTCAAGCGCAATCGTTCGAATCTGATTTATACCGGAGTTGTCACCGTGCCCCGCGCGCTTCCGCGCTTGGTGCGACTGCCCTCAAAGAACACTACCGACTACATCTTTCTCGCCGATCTGGTCGCGCATCATGCCAAGGAAATGTACCGGGGCTACGAAGTGATGGCCTCCGCCGCCTTCCGCGCCACTCGCAACAGCAACCTTTATGTGCAGGAAGAAGAGACGCGTTCGCTGCTGGAACTGGTGCGCGGCGAACTACACAACCGGCGCAAGGGCGATGTCGTCCGGCTGGAAATTGAAGAGGGCACTAGTCCTGAGATCACCGAGCGTTTGCAAGTTAACTTCGACCTCGAAGACTGGCAGGTCTTTCGTACCGACGGGCCAGTGAACCTCAGCCGCTTGATGAACATTTGTGAGCAAACCAATCGTCCGGATCTGAAGTTCCGCCCGTTTGCTCCCCGCGAATATCGGCTTGCACCCAAGACGGAAGATCTGTTCGAGGAGATTCGCCGTAACGACATTCTCCTGCATCATCCCTACGACTCCTATGAGCCGGTGGTGGCACTGATCGAGTCTGCTGCGGAGGACGAACGCATCCTTTCCATCAAGCAAACCCTGTATCGCGCCGGTGAGCATTCGCGCGTGGTCCCCGCGTTGATCGAGGCGGCAGCGACAAAAGAAGTGACTGCGGTGGTCGAACTTCGTGCCCGTTTCGACGAAGCTTCAAACATTCGCTGGGCGCGCGAACTAGAAGATGCTGGCGTGCAAGTGTTTCACGGCGTAGTCGGGCTCAAGACGCACTGCAAGCTGGCGCTGCTGGTACGCCGCGACCCTGATGGCGTCACCCGGCGCTACGCCCACCTCGGCACCGGCAACTACAACACGGTTACTGCGCGCTTCTATACCGACCTCAGCTTGATGACGGCCGATCCGCAGATTACCAGTGCGGTGAGCGACGTGTTCTCGTACCTCACGGCCTATTCCGAACAGTCAAGCTATGAACCGCTGCTGGTTTCGCCACTGAACCTCTCCCGGCGTTCCCTTGAATTGATCGAGCGCGAGGCAGAACATGCCCGCGCTGGTCGCCCGGCGCGCATCATCGCCAAGATGAACGCCCTGCTCGACAAGAAGACGATTCACGCGCTGTATCGTGCATCCCAAGCGGGTGTGCAGATTGACCTGATCGTGCGTGGCATCTGTGCTTTGCGCCCAGGGATTCCCGGCGTTAGCGACAACATCCGCGTGCGTAGCATCGTGGGTCGCTTTCTGGAGCATAGCCGCATCTACCTTTTTGCCAATGGTGGCAAAGAAGAGGTCTTTGCTGGCAGCGCCGACTGGATGCATCGCAATTTGTATGAACGCGTCGAGGTGCTGTTTCCTATCCGTGACGCTAAGCTGCGCGCCCGGCTGCGTGAAGAGATTCTCGCGGCTTATCTGGCGGACACCAAGAAGGCGCGTGTGCTCACCCACGAAGGGAAGTACGAGCGAGCCGCTGCCGCTGACGACGCCCCGCTTTTCAGCGCACAGGACTTCCTGATCGCACTGGTCGAGGGCAAGGCTCAATTGCAGGATATTCCGTATGCGAGTGACCGGGAGACCAAACAGAGCGATCTGGTGGCCGAGCCAAAACCGCGAAAGACGCCTCCCAAGCCTCTATCCCGGCGATCTGTAACCTTGCCAGTCGTCGAAGTCTAAAGATTCGAGTAGTTCGTCCTTGCTGGGCGGAATCAGGCTTGAAACCCCTCGCGCCCATGGAATCACGGGCCAAAGCATAGAATCATGGAGATATGATTCTTTACTTTATGCGCCACGCCAACGCTGGCGAAGCGCTTCCTGATTCGCAAAAAGACGAGCGCCGCGCTCTCGATGAAGAGGGAATCCGGCAGTGTTCGGTGATGGGCCACATTCTCGGTGAACTGGAAATTGCCGTGGATGGCGTGATCTCCAGCCCGCTCAAGCGCTCGGCGCAGACCGCCACGTTGGTCACAAGCGAAATGGGATTCGAGGGTAAGGTGCGGCTGAGTGCAGCGCTGCATCCCCACGCCAAATTTTCTGACTTTCGCGAACTCATCGAAGGGTTGGAAGGCTGTGAGGCCGTGCTGCTCGTCGGCCACAATCCTAACTTGAGTGACTTTCTTAGCACCGTTCTAGGCGGCCCGGAGAGCGACGTCTACATTGACCTGCGGAAAGCAGGCTTGGCTCGCGTTGATATGCGCCGCCACCGCGGCACGTTGCAGTGGTATCTGACGCCCAAGCTGGTGAAGGCCATCTATGCCGCGCAGACAACGAGTTCGCGGCCCAGCACTTCGCGGAAGTAGTCCCGTTCTTTTTCCAGCGCCCAGGTTTCCAGCTCTACTCCGCGTCCCTTCTTGGGTTTCAGCGTCAGACTGGAGCGTTCTCCGCGCGACCGCACTGAGATGCCAGCCAACGTCTCTCCACGCCCCAGATTGAGCGCCCGCGCCAGCCGCAGCAGCACAATGGCCCGAAGTGTACAAGCGCGTTCGGCTTCGGTGAGAACCTGCATCGTGGGGTCGCTTGGCACTGGTCGCGACTTGCCCAGATAGCGAGCAATCGCTGCAATAATGCGCCGCTCCTGCGGCGTGTAGCCCAAAATTTCCGAGTTGGAAATGATGTAGTACGCGTGGCGATGGCGTCCGCTGCGCCCGATGAACAATCCTGATTCATACAGCATGGCGGCAGCGGCGAGCAGTTCACGATAGTCCGCCGGAAGCCTATGCAGCGACTTGAGATCGTCAAACAGTTGTAGAGCGGTGGCCCGCACTTGACCTGCGTGTTCGAGATCAACGCGATAGTGCTCGGCAGCGGCCAGCAACGAACCCGAGCGTTCGGACTCGATTCTGCGATTCGAGCGGCTGCCGCGTTCGAGGTCAGACGCCATCTGCACCAGCAGGCCATCGCGCAGACCCAATGCTGAAAAGCGGAATCCTTTCAGGTGGCACCGCTGCATCAGCTCGGAATACACCGTTGACCCCGCCACAATAATTTCTGCGCGTCTCGGCCCCAAGCCGGGCAGCGCTTGTCGCTGGGCCAGCGTACGCCCAGCCAGCAGGTGAGCCAGAGTGCGCGTCGCTTCCCGCGACACCGTCACTGGTTTGCTGCCCCGCGCCAGATGCTGACTCACCGCCAGATCGGCCAGCGCCAGCGCCGTTCCTGAGGTGGCGATGACTGCGCCAATCTTGGCCTTTGCAATGCTGCTCGCGATACGGCCTACTTCGCGTCCCACAAATTTGCGCAGCTGTTCAATTTCTTCGGGTTGAGGAGGGTCATGATGCAGAAATTCATGCGTCAGCCGCACCGCACCTAGCGGCAAACTCACCGTCTCCTGGATGTTTCCTCGCACAGAAACCGTCAACTCACAACTGCCTCCGCCGAGATCCATAAACAGCGTCGGCGTACTGGTGGTGCGCATCGTGGAGGTCAAACCAAGATGAATCAGGCGGCCTTCTTCAATGCCCGAAATGATCTCCACTTCCCAGCCTGTCGTCGAGCGTGCCCATTCCATGAAGGCACTGCCATTGCGCGCGTCGCGCATGGCGCTGGTGGCGACCACTCGTACGTGATCCACTCCAGCATCGAGGCAGGACTTCTGGAAGCGGCGCAGCACCCGGATGGTGTCAGCCATGGACTCCGGCGAGAGGAAGCCAGACTTGAATGCGCCTTCGCCGAGCCGCGTCACCTCGCGATCTTCATGTAGCGGCTTTAGACGGCCCTGCACCACGCGGGCAATCTTCAGGCGAACCGAATTGGAGCCGATGTCAATCGCAGCGAGGGTTGGCATATTCGTTGAGGCGGCTGCGTCGTCATGTGGGAACGAGCCAGAAAACCGGGCATTCGTTCGGCAACGGACGTTCGCATAGACCGCGAGCCTAGAAGTTTAGCGCACCCGAGCCTTTTTGACCTGTTTTTAACGGTTCCTGCTGCGAGAATCTTTTAACCCGCGTGTAACAAAACTCTGGTAGATTTGCCAAGTCATGAGCAACTTCGCCCTCAATGCCCATTTGCCGGGCGGCCAAAAAGATCCGAGAAAGGGTTTCGAGTTGACCTCTGCTGGCCAGAGCATCAACGAGGTTCCCTTCTCGAAGTTCGGGGATCGAGCGTTTTATGCGGCGGTGGTGGCGTGTTCGATCTCCGTACTAATCATCGTCGCTCTGATCCTGTTCGAACTTTTGACGCGGTCGAACCTGGCTTGGAAGGCCTTTGGTTTCAAGTTCTTTGTGGGTCAGGACTGGGATCCCGTCAACGACCATTACGGCGCTTTGCCGTTTGTTTATGGAACGGTCGTTTCTTCGATGCTTGCGCTTCTGCTTGCCGTACCGGTTTCATTGGGCGTCGCCATCTTCATCACTGAAATGTGCCCCCGCAGGCTGAAGGGCTTTCTTTCCTTCATGACCGAGCTTCTGGCGGCGATTCCCTCCGTGATCTACGGGCTGTGGGCGATCTTCGTTCTTGTCCCCCTCTTGCGCGAAAACGTACAGCCTTTTCTGGTGAAGACGCTCGGCTGGACGGGGATGTTTGAGGGCCCACCCTTCGGTATCGGCATGTTGGCCGCAGGCATCATTCTCGCGATTATGGTTGTCCCCATCATCTCCTCCATGGCGCGTGAAGTGATGAGCGCCGTGCCCTCCGCACAACGCGAGGCCGTCTATGCTCTCGGCGCTACGCGCTGGGAGATGATTCGTATGGGCGTGCTGCGCAACGCACGAGCTGGCATCGTCGGTGGCATAATTCTGGGTCTGGGACGCGCCCTTGGCGAAACCATGGCCGTGACCATGGTCATTGGCAATCGCCCCGAAATTTCTCGAATGGCGATGGCCCTATTCGCGCCCGCACACACTATGGCCAGCGTGATTGCTAACGAGTTCAGCGAGGCTACGGGCGATCTCTACCTGAGTGCGCTGATTGAGGTGGGACTAGCCCTTTTCATCGTGACCATCATTGTGAACATTCTGGCCCAGGCGCTGGTATGGAGCGTAACCCGGGGTATGCCTGCGAGGGGAAATGGCTAGAGCTAATAATCAACAGGTTGCTCCCCTCTCGCTCGGGCGCAAATTCGCGGATCAAGGGGCTACGCTGCTCGCCGCAGGCTGCGTGGTGCTGGTGTTGGTGCCGCTACTCGCCATCTTCGGCTACCTGCTTTACAAAGGGTTCGGATCGCTGAATCTGGACTTCCTCACCAAGACGCCAGCACCCCCAGGAGAGGTCGGCGGCGGGATGGCCAACGCCATCGCCGGCTCCGTGCTGATATTGGGTCTGGCGAGCTTGATCGGCGTTCCGATCGGCATCGGTGCGGGCGTGTATCTTTCGGAATATGGCCGCGGCAGCCGCTTCGGAAACTTGGTGCGCTTCACCTCGGACGTGCTTAATGGTGTGCCATCCATCATCATCGGCATCACTGCCTACGCGCTGGTGGTGCTGACGCGCGGACACTTCTCCGCCTTGGCAGGCGGTGCGGCCCTCGGCATCATGATGATTCCGACGATTACTCGCACAACCGAAGAAATGCTGCTGCTGGTGCCTCATACCTTGCGCGAAGCCTCGTATGGCCTGGGCGTCTCCAAGTGGCGGACAACGTTGAGCATTACGCTGCGCACAGCGACTTCCGGCGTGATCACCGGCTGTATGCTGGCCTTCGCGCGTATTGCTGGCGAAACTGCGCCACTGCTGTTCACAGCCTTTGGCAACACCTATTGGAACTGGAATCTAGATCAGCCGACTGCGGCACTGCCCCTGCAAATTTTCAACTACGCGATCTCGCCCTATGATGACTGGCATCGTCAGGCTTGGGCAGGCGCGTTGATTCTCATCATCTTGATCGTCTTTTCGGTTGCGGCAGTCCGGCTCGCCGTCAGCCGTGGCACTTTGAACTCAGCGCAGTAAAAGTATTTTGGGAGTTTTGCATGGGCGTGGGAATCACAGTCGAAAACCTGAACGCATGGTTCAGCAAACATCATGCCCTGCATGATGTGAACATGAAAGTGGACGCCAACAAGTGCACCGCAGTCATCGGACCATCGGGCTGCGGCAAATCTACTTTCATTCGCTGCATCAACCGCATGCATGAAGTGATCCCCGAAGCTCGGGCCACAGGCTCGGTGCGCATCGGCGATGTGGATATCTATAACGGAACCTCGGCCGTACAAGTGCGTCGGCGTGTGGGCATGGTGTTTCAGCGGCCCAATCCGTTTCCTTCTATGACCGTGTTCGATAACGTAGCCGCGGGCTTGAAGTTGAATGGCATTGCGCCCGGTAAGGCGGAACTTGAGGAAGTGGTAGAGCGTGCCTTGCGCGGCGCCGCGCTGTGGGACGAAGTCAAGGACACCATGAAGAAAAAGTCCGGCGCGAGTCTCTCTGGTGGACAGCAGCAGCGCCTGTGCATCGCGCGCACCATGGCCGTGGAACCCGAAGTCGTACTGATGGATGAACCTTGTTCCGCGCTCGATCCTATCTCCACCGGTAAAATAGAAGAGTTGATCTTTCAGATCAAAGAAAAGTACACGATCGTCATCGTTACCCACAACATGCAACAGGCAGCCCGAGTGGCGGAGTTCACCGGCTTCTTTTTGATGGGCCGGTTGATCGAGTTCGACAGGACTGAGAAAATATTTACAACTCCCTCCGATAAACGTACGGAAGACTACATCACGGGCAGGTTCGGTTAATGCGCACAAAATTTCATCAGGGACTAGAAGAACTTCGAGACAGGCTGTTGCGGATGGGCGGCTTGGCCGAGCAGGCCGTAGATCGTGCCTTTGAAGCCTACCGCGATCGCGACCTTTCCAAGTGCCATGCTGTGCTTGAAGGCGAAAGCAAGATCAACGAGCTCGAACGCGGCATTGACGAAGTCGCCTTCGACTTGCTCGCCATGCAGCAGCCCACGGCTGTGGATCTGCGCTTCATTCTCGCCGTGGTCAAGATCAATTCCGATCTCGAACGCGTCGGGGATCAGTCTGTCAACATCGCCGAGCGTGTGATGGACATGATCGAACTCCCGGTCGTGGATCTTCCCGTGGATATTCCACGCATGGCATCAGCCACTTCCGCCATGGTGCGCCGCGCTCTCGAGTCCTTTATCGAAGGCAAAGCTGAGCTGGCCCAGGCCGTTCTCGAAATGGATAACGTTGTGGACCGCATGCGCGACGAAGCGTTCATCACCTTGGTGAAGAAGATGAACGAGGATCCGTCTTCCACGCGACAGGCCCTCGATGCACTTCTGATTGCCCGCAACCTGGAGCGGGTCGCCGATCACGCCACGAACATCGCCGAAGATGTGATCTTCTGGGTGAAGGGCGCAGACGTCCGGCACAATGTCAGCGGAGACTTCGATTCGGATCGCTAATCCAGCCGCTTCGGCGTAAGATGAAACCGCCCGCAGCCCCGTCAGGGCTGCGGGTTTACATTTTTGGCGCAGCTATCTTTTAGGAGTTTGCATGTCATTTTCCGGAAGTTTATCCCCGTTCAACCAGCGGCTTACCAGAAAAGCGGCACTCGCGGCGACCGCCCTCTTACTGAGCCTCAGCGTTTTAGTTTGGCTTGCGGCCAGTGCCGCACCCGGAAAGTTTCGCTGGCTACCTTCCAGCAAGAAACTGGAAGGCACTGCGCCCGGCTTCGTGATCGCGACGAACGGTCTGCCCGTCGCGCTCGCCGTCAGTCCAGACGGTCGCTATGTCGCCTCGCTCTCTGCGGGCTACGGCGCGGAAACTTCGGGTCGCCATCAGTCCATTGGCATTCTCGATCTGAAGAATGACAAGTATCGCGACTTTCCCGACGAGCGCTTGAAGGAAGGCGCGGCACAGTCCTACTTTGTCGGACTCGCATTTGCCGCTGACGGCGCGCATATCTACGCGTCGGTCGTTTCCATGAGCGACATCGCAGGCGAAAGCAAGGACCACACCGGCAACGGTATCGCCGTGTATTCCTTCAAGAAGGGGAACGTCAAGCCCGAGTCGTTCCTCAAACTTCCGCAAGCTGCGCTGCCCGCAGGTAAGTTCGCGGCCCGTGGCCTCTATCAGCATCCGGCGGATGAGGGCAAGATCGTGCCTTACCCTGCAGGTCTTGCGACGATTCGCAGCAACGGCGCGGAGAAGCTGCTGATTGCGGAAAACCTCGCCGACGATGTCGTGATGATGGATCTTTCCACTGGAGCCATCGAAAAGCGTTTCGACCTCAGCACCCATAAGTTGCTACCAGCGTCTTTTCCGTATGGGGTGATTCCTTCCAAGGACGGCAAACGCGCCTGGGTTTCGCTGTGGAATGAAGCCAAGCTCGCTGAACTCGACCTCGACAGCGGCAAAATCTCACGCTGGGTAGCTTTGCCCGCTACTGAGCGCGCTTCTTCCAGCCCCCACGCCACTAGCATGGTGCTGAGTTCTGACGGCAGCCGCCTCTATGTTTCACTGGCGAATGCCGATTCGGTCGTCGCCGTAGACACGGCAAAAGGGGAAGTTACTGCGCGCTGGTCCACCAAGATGCAGGGCCAGGAAGCTGGCGGATCTGGCCCGTTGAGCATCGCCCTCTCCGCGGACGGCAAACGCCTGTTCGCTGCGAATTCTGGAACGAATAGCGTAGCGGTGCTGGACACAGAACTCTCTGTTGCTAGTGCGTCTAAGCCTGCGCTCGGCTTCATCCCTACTGACTGGTACACCACCGCCGTAGCGGTTCGCGGCAACGACCTCATCATCGCCAGCGGCAAGGGCCAAGGCACCGGCCCCAACAAACCCGCGCAGAGTTTGAAGGAGATTGAAGCAGGCAAGGTGAAACGTAGCGAGTTGCCCTACATTCCAACCCTGTTGCGCGGATCGCTCGCTCGCATTGACCTTCGCCACCTCGACGCCCAACTGCCCGACTTCACCGCGCAAGCCGCCCGCAACAACCTGCTCGACGTGGCGCACACCGAGTTACCCGCCAACGCCAGCAAGATCAAGCACGTCATCTACATCATCAAAGAGAACCGCACTTACGACCAGATTCTTGGCGACCTGGGCATCGGCGACGGCGACTCCTCGCTGACACTTTACGGCGATGATGTTACTCCCAACCAGCACAAGCTCGCGCGCCAGTTCGGAGTGCTCGACAACTTCTACGATAGCGGCGAAGTCTCCGCCGACGGCCACGAGTGGTCTACCGCCGCCATTACCAGCGACTACAACGAGAAGACGTGGCCCATTGCCTATCGCGCTGGTGAGCACACCTACGACTACGAAGGCCTGGTGCTCGACGAATATCCGCTGCACTGGCATGTCTCAGATGTGGATGAACCCGGCACCGGCTACTTGTGGAACAACCTTGCGAGCCACAATCGCACCTATCGCCATTACGGCGAGTTCGTCGCGACCGAATGGTGCGAAGCTGCCGGTAGCAAAACTAAGCGCCAGACCCAACCGCAAGAAGGAACCATTGAGCCTCCCGGCGGCGAGTGCGAGCGCGCTGCCGTGCACAAGGGCGAGCCTCTGCCTAAGCGCCTTGGCGGTGGGCCCAGTCCTTATCCGTGGGATGTTCCCCTGATCAAGCGCGACGTCGCCACCAAAGCGGAATTAGTCGGCCACTTTGATGAGAACTTCGCCGACTTCAACACCGCATATCCCGATCAACTGCGCGTGGACGAATTTCTGCTCGAACTCGATGAGTGGGAGAAGCAACGCGATACAGGCAAGAAAGACGATATGCCGCAGTTTATCCTGCTGCGTTTGCCGAACGACCATACATCAGGCAAGAGGCCGAATATGCCCACACCTTCCGCTGCCGTCGCGGACAACGACCTCGCCGTCGGGCGAACGGTTGAGGCAATTTCTCACAGCGCCTTCTGGGACGATACCGCCATCGTGATTCTCGAAGATGACGCCCAAGACGCCGCTGACCATGTGGACGCCCATCGCTCCATTGCGCTCGTCATCAGTAAATATGCGCCGGGCTCGCTTGCCCAGCCTCACGTCGAGCACAGCTTTTACACAACGGTGAGCATGATCCATACCATCGAAGCTCTGCTCGGTTTGCCGCCGATGAATGTGAATGACGCCTATGCGCCAATCATGTCTCCGCTATTTTCAGGGGATGGCAAGCAGGTCGCATTCAAGGCGGATCGTCGCAACTGGGACAACGGCCTGATCTTCGAAACCAACAAGCGCCGCGACAAGGGCGCCGAAGAATCACTCAAACTCGACTTCCGCCACGCCGACGCCGCAGACCCGCAGACTCTGAACGCGATCCTGTGGCATGATCGCAAGGGGAATGTGCCCATTCCGGCACCGAAGCATACGGTGATTCCGGCGGGCGGAGGGGACTGAGGTTCGGGCGGAGTGGCGAAAATAGTTCCTATCTCCGTGCCACCATCTCCATCCGTATCCCGCCCTTGGGACGCAACGTAATCAGTTGCTCGGGCACGATCTTCTGTCCCGGAACCAGCTTGGCGCGCCAGCGTTGTGCGAGTGTCGCGAGAATCAGCACCGCTTCCAGCCACGCGAACGCTTCTCCGATGCACTGGCGCGGGCCGCCGCCAAAAGGGAAGTAGGTGAACTTGTCGCGCGCGCGCTTGGCCTCCGGCGAAAACCGCGTCGGGTCAAAGCGCAACGGATCAGGAAAATACTCTAGACTGCGATGCATCACCCACTGCGACATCAACACCGTCGTCTTCGCGGGCAAACGGTAAGGCCCTAGTTCAAATGGCGCGATAGCCTGCCGACCCATCGCCCACGCGGGAGGATACAGCCGCATCGCTTCCGCCAGCACCATCTCGGTGTAAGGCAGATTCGGATAGTCGTCCGCCGTCGGCAGTCGCCCACTGAGCACGGCGTCGAGCTCCGCATGCAACTGGGTCTCGACCTCGGGATTCTGCGCCAACAAGTACCACGTCCACGAAAGTGCATTCGCAGTCGTCTCAAAGCCTGCCAGCAGAATCGTCGTCACCTGGTCGCGAATCTGCTCATCCGTCGCCTCGGGCTGTCCTTCAATCATCATGGTGAGCAGTTCGCCGGGCTCACCCTGCGAGCGGCGATGGTGAATCATCTCGAAGATCTGCCGGTCGAGGCGCTGCCGCGCCCGGCGAAACTGAATGAGGCCTGGAATCGGGAAGGGAAGCAGCTGCTCCGCCGCAGGCAGTGCCACCAGAAAGTGATACACCTTCATGATCTCGTTCACCGACTGGTTCATCGCCACCACTTCGTCAGCAGTCATCCGGGTGCGGAATAGCGCCTCGGCGGCAACACCGAGCGAAAGCCGCATCATGGTTTGCGAAATATCAATCGTAGATCCCGGAACAATGGATTCACTCAACTCAGCGGCGTTGCGCACAATCGCCTCGCCGTAACTTGCGATGCGTTCGCGATAAAACGCGGGCTGCACCGCGCGTCGTTGCGCCTTGTGATACGCACCCTCGCTGGTGATCATGCCGTCGCCCAGCAGCATCTTGCTGCGGCGTTGCACGCGCTCCTTGGTAAAGTTAGCAGCCTGATTCACCAGCACTTCGCGAATGTATTCCGGCTTGTTGATAAATACGATGCGCAAATGGGCCACCTTGTAGGTGGAGATTTCGCCATACTTCCGCGTCATATATTCGAACAGCCGAATCGGGTCACGCGGCCGGAACTGCCCGTTGGTGAGCAGCAACAAGTTCACCGGCAGTCCTGGCGGAAGATGGTAGCGCTTGCCGGTGTCGGGCTTAACTTCGGGCTTTACTTCTGTGATCAAGAATGCTCCCGAAAATTGCTCTGAAAGTTGGACGGTTACGAATAAAAGTTAGCGACTCTGTGTCTGGCGTCTGTTCGAGCTGTTTTCCAAAGGCGTTCTTTTAAGCATGAGCGAATGCTCATCGCGACGCAAGCGTGACCCAAGAAAATTGCTCCCGATGCAAACTTGACACGCACAATTTTCTCAAGAGACGATTTTTGCAAGAGAGGGCTATTCACTGCATGGATGGTTTACTGCCAGACGGAACTAACGACGTCTGCTGCTGGGGCAGCCAAAGATCTTCCACACGTAAACCATCGAGTGCGTCATACCGCCAGTTCTTAATCCGCGGATCAAATCCGCGAACCAACGGCGCATTTCCGATCGGCACGAGCCACATCTCGGCCATCCGATCAGCTTCCACTCGTGCCAGTGCCGCTTCGCGCTCCGTTGCGGGCAACAGGTTCGCGGCATTCACACTCTCGCGAGTGGAAGCCAAGGCTTCAGCGCTGACGCGCGCGGATAACTCTATGAGAGCTGTCGCATAGTCCGGCGATGCTACCCGAAAGTAGCGCAACTGCATGTCGGGTGGAGTTTCTGGCGGCGCGCCCGGTTGGTCGGCGACCAACATGAGCTTGATGCCCGACTCTTTCGCCGTCGCCTGTAGCTGTATCGCTACGGTTCGCGACTTGATGTCGGTCGCGTCATAGGCCAGACTGAGCACCGGCGCCGGAGGCGTGGAGCCGGGTTGCAGAGTGCCCGCGCTCGACTCGTGCAGATACTTTTGCAACGCGAGCTTCGCGTTGTTGATGTCCTTTGCCGAGGGCGGAGTCGCCACAGCGGAAGCCGAGCCTGATGCCTGACCGTGCAGCCATTCGGGTAGCCACTGGTTGGTTGGCGTCAATACTGAAGCAACAATCAGCTTCCCCAGCGCGGCCCGATCCAACGGAATTGCAATCGCACGTCGAACTGCCGGATCAGCGACCGCATTGCTGTTCGGATCAAATATGAGCGCGAGCAGTTGCCGTGATGGGCCGACGCTCTTGCGCAGGCCTTGTCGCTCAACCTCGAGCAGCGTTGCTGGATTCACTTCAACCAGCTCCGCCTTGCCCGCCGCAAAGTCGGCAAACTGCTCTGCGGGCGTTCGCCCTAGCGTCACCTCGATTGCGTCGAGATACGGCCGCCCGCCCCAGTACTCATCGAACGCGCGCAGGGTGGCGTGCTTGCGCGGAGTCCACTCCAGCACCCGGAATGGGCCCGTGCCCACCACCGGCCCACGTCCCGTGCGTACTGCAATCGCATTCCGCGGCAGAGCGAGTTCATACAGCAGGCTCGGCTGCGATTCCGGCGTCTCAATCGTCAGCTTGTCAGCCTCATAGCGGACCCGCCAGCGCGCATTCTGCAACGAGAGCGCACCCATTACCATTCCCGGAGACAGCCCTCCGCCGTTATGCAGATGCACATGCTGCCGCAGCGTGAATGTCCAATGCTGAAACGTGGCGTCGTGTTCCCAGTGGGTCGCCAGTTGTGGCTCCATCTCACCACGCTCGTTCAGGCGACACAAGCGATCAAAGATTAGCGCTGTCAACTCTTCACTGGGCGGCGTTTTTGAAGCTAAAACTTCCGGAGCGAAGTCAGCAGGCGCTGCCTGTAATTCCATGTGCAGCACGCCGCCATATTGCGGACGCGTGGCCGCACCAGCGCCTGTGGCCCAAGTGAACAGGGCCAGCAGGCTAGCGATCGCAAGCGACTTCGAGACGATAGACCTCATAGGCTCCGTTCTTCAGGTTATGCACCACCGCTATCGCGGCCTGGCCCACTGCGTTCGGCCACAGTGACAGGACCGGCCCCGCCATCGTCACCGTCGGTGCGATGCTGTGGAAAGACTCGCCAGATAGCTCCACTGCCTGCACCCTATCCTCTTGCGAACGATCAGTAACGCTCGTCACCAGAAGTTGCCGGCCAGCGCCACAATGCGAGAGAACACTGGTGATATCGCTGCCCCATCCTGTGACTGCAACTTCCTTGATTTCGCTGCCCGTCGTTCGATAGATACGTCCGTCCACTGTGGCCAGCAGCCAGAAATCTGTTTCAGCGTTGCTGGCGGGTGCCTGTTCCTTCCCAGTCACACGCCAGTGCGCCGCAGAAAAAAATGGCGGCAGCTTATAGCTGTCGCGGCGTCCGCTGACTTCGCCGCTAAAGAAATTTCGCGTAAACGGAAAGCGGGCTTCGAGATCGTCGGCATCCAGCAATGTTGAGCCCAGCGGCCACGGATCGTTGTTCTCTTCACACTTGAGTTCCAGTTGCGGAGAGAAGTTGCCGTTGCAACTACGGCCGGGCAGATAAACGTCGAACCGCGGCCATTGACGGATGGCAAGACGCCCGCGCTGATCACGAACCGCTATGCGGAAAAGCGGAATCGCACTCCGGCTGACAGTGCGTAGAGCGGGCTGAGCCGAACCTTCAGGACCGCTTAGCAGCTCAACCGCATCGGGATGCAGCAGCAAGACAGAATCATTCGACTCGCCAGCAACCCGCACCACGGCGGCATCGAGTACCGGAGTCGCACTGCTGACGACGAGCGATGAACGCAATTCCACTGCGGCGCTGCCAGCGAGGTTGGCTTGCGCATACGCCGTACCCATGTCCGGCTTACTCAGCAAGAGTGCCAAGCTGAAACCAAGGCATGCACAAAGCGATCTAGGGGATGAGTTCATACAAGTCACCAAGCCCATTGTAGCGGTGGGCCGCCCTTGCCTTCTGCCTGCCAACGAAGAAGGGCTGCCTCGCTGGAGGCAGCCCTGGTTTCGCGTCCGGCACAATGCAGCTATTGCCCGGTTCCGGTTAAGGAGGCGGTGGTCTTGCCTCCACTTACATTGCTATTCACGTTGAGCGTGGCCGCGCGTGTGTTCTTGGCCGACGGAGTGAAGACGACCGTTACCGTGCACGTGCCTCCGGCAGCCAGGCTGGCCGGGCAGTTGTGGGTTGCCACGTAATCCGGCGCTGCTGCTCCAGAGGTCGTCGTCGTGATCCCGGTCATGGTGGCAAAGGTATTGGTGCTGGTGTTGGTGAGCGTGGTGGTCATGGTCATGGACTGCCCGACCGTGGTGGCGGGGAAGGTCAGCGACGAAGGCGTCAGGGTTGCGGTTGGGACGGGTTTGAGGCCGGTACCTTTCAGCGTCAGGGTGCGCGATCCTGCTGTCTCGTTGTCCGTTATCTTCACGGTAACAGTTGGCGAGTCTGTGTTGACTGGTGAGAACGTCGCCGTGAATGTGCAGGACGCTCCAGCAGCCAGTGTGCCCGGGGACAGCGGGCAGTTGTGGGAGATCGTGAACTCGTTGGCGTCGGTCCCCGTAATCGCGCCCACAGACGTAATGCTCAGAGTTGCGAACGAGTTTGTGGAGGTGTTGTTCAATACCGAGGTCATGGTGCTCGATGTCCCCTCGGTGATGTTGCCGAAGCTGATGGTGCCCGGAGTCAGTGTGACAGTGGGAACCACGACCTTACCAGTCCCCGTCATGGTCAGCACTTGGGTGGCTGGGCTGGCGTTATCGGTGGCGGTGTAGGTGACCGTTGTGGCAGTCAGGTTGACTGGCGAGAACACCGCTGTGACCGTGCACGATGCCCCCGCCGCCAAGGTACTTGGCGAAAGCGGGCAATTGTGCGTCACAGAATATTCGCTGCTGTTGGCTCCGCTCAATACCAGACTGGTGATCTTGAGCAGCGCCAGCGTGTCGGTGCTTGAGTTGGTGAGAGTGGCGGTCTTGGTCAGGCTCGTCCCCTCGGAGACACTGCCAAACGCGAGCGTCGTGGGCGCGAATTTGGCCGTCGGCACCGGCAGCACACCGGAGCCCGTAAGAGTGAGGGTCTGTGTGCCCGCACTCACGCCGTCCATGATGGTGACGGCCGAGTTAAGCGCACCGGACACGGTAGGCGTGAATACCACCGTGATGGTGCAACTTGCGCCCGCCGCCAGGGAACTGCCGCAATTGTTGGTTTCCGTGTAGTACTGAGTGTTGGTGCCGCTCTTCGCAATGCTGGTGACACTTAGCGAAGCCCCGGACGACGTGTTCTTCAGTACCGAGGTCAGGGTCTTGGAAGCCCCAGCCCCCTGACCCAGTGAGTTGGCATAATCCACATTGCCGAAGGCCACTGTGCCGGGCGTCAAGGTCGCCGTGGCGAAGGTGGTCCCGGTGATGGCAATGGTGCTCACGCCACCGACTACGTCGTCGTTGATGGTGACTGAGCCGGACTGATCGCCGGTCGTGGTCGCATTCAGAATTACCGTGACCACACAGCTTGCACCAGCCGCCAGAGTACTCGGCGAACGGGGGCAGGTATCCGTGTGGGTGTAGCTGGAGGTGTGCGATCCCGAAAGAGTAATGCCGGTGATGTGCAGAGGTAGAGTAGTGGAAGTGTTCTTGACCGTTGACGTCTTGGTGACTGACGTATTCACGTTCTGGTTGCCGAAGGCAAGCGTCGCCGGTGTCAGGGACACCGTAGGAGCCTGCCCGGTTCCGGTCAAGTTGAACACCGAGCTTCCGCCACTCACGTTGCTGACCACCGTTACCGAGGCGGGCAAGGACTTGGCCGCCGTCGGAGTAAACGTGACCACAATGTTGCACGTTGCCAACGGTGCCAGAGCCACAGGCGAAATCGGGCAAGTGCTCACATTGCTGTAGGAGGTTGGGTTCGTCCCAGTGATGGAGATACTGGAGATGACCAGCGGCTCCACGGAAGACGTATCCGTCAGCACCACCGTCATCGGTACGCTCGACATGCCTACATTCGTGTTGGCGAAGGTGAGTGATGTCGGGTTGAACGATGAGGTTGGCGCTGGCACATTCACCGTTCCGTTCAGGTTCAGCACCTGAGTCGTCGGGTTTCCGGTGTCGGTAAGCGTGATGGATGCGTTGACGTTGCCGCCGAGGTTCCCTGCGAACGCAATCGGGTTGAACGTAGCGGTGATGACGCACGTCCCGTTTGTAGCCAGTGTGCTCGGTAAGCGTGGACAATTGTCGGTGAAGGTGAAGTTGTTGCTGTTAGCACCACCTTGCGTGAGGCTGCTTATGCTGATGGCAGCACTGCTCGTGTTCTTCACCGTGGAGGTCAACACCTTCGTGGTGCCGACGATGATGGTGCCGAAGGAGAGGGAACTCGGCGTCAACGTCACGTTTGCCGTTGAAGTCGCCCCAGTGCCACTCATGGACACGGTTTGCGTGCCAAGTACCGTATTCGAAGTCACCGTGACATCAGCCTGCCGCAAGCTCACGGAGGTCGGTGTAAAGGTGATGGTCACGGTACAGGTTGCGAGCGGAGCCAGCTGTGCCGGCGAAATCGGGCAGTTGTTGGTTTGCCCGTAGTCGCCTGGATTGGCGCCGGTGACCTGAATGCTGCTGATAAAGATCGGCGACTGCGTGCTGGTGTTGGTGTAAACCGTGGTCATGGTGCTGCTGGTCTGCAGTTGCACCGAGCTATAGAGCAGGCTCGCGGGAGTGAAGTTCGCTGTGCCGAGCGCAATCCCCGTCCCCGATAGGCTTACCATCTGGGGACTGGATGCGTCCGAATCGGTAATGGTCATGGTCCCGTTATCCCCACCGGTCGCGCTGGGGGTAAAGGTGACGCTAAAGGTGCAACTCGCCGTCCCTGCCAGGCTCGTGCCGCAGTTGTTGGTCTGGGCATAGCCCGACGTGGTTGTGACCGTGATCCCCGTAATCGGCGCTGTACCGATATTCGTGAGCACCACATTCATCGGCAGGCTCGTCGTGTTGATCACCTGAACCGGGAAGGTGAGGCTGGCCGTTGAAAGCCGCGCAAAGCCCTTTGGTACGGTGAGGTAGAAGGTGCTCGTATGCACCAGGCCGCCGCCCTGCGCCATAACCGGAACCTGGTAGGTTCCCGGCACGGCCGTGATCCCAGCGGTATAGCTGATGGTTGCATTCCCGCTTCCCCCGGTGACGATTGATGGCGAAACCGTGGCTATTACTCCGGGTACTCCGGAAACGTCTGTGGTGACCGTCACGTTGCTGGCAAAGGTGCCGATGGGCTGGATGACAAACGTGTTCTGGGTCGCCCCCGTACCGTCCAGCGTGATGCCCGAGGAGGCTGCGACGATCCAAAAATCTGGCAGATCGGACAGCACTACATTCGGCTTCAGCTTGCCATTCCGTCTAGTGCCGCGCGCGGCTGTGATTGTTCCCACGCAAGCCGTCGAAGGTGGCGCGGGCTGCGTGAACGTGGAACTCGTATCCTGCCCGATAGACGATTGCCATCCCGTCAGGTCAACCGTCTGTGCCACTGGATCGTTTGCGGTCGGCGGGATCTCAAACGCCTGAGAGACTGCCGGGTTCCACCACGTGTTACGGCTGGAATTCAATGTGGTGTAAAAGGTCGTCCAGTCGGTCTTGCCGTTCTGGTCGCCCAGATAGCTATCCTGGAAAACCTGCTGCGAACCGTCGAGAGCCCAAACTGAATTGCCCGTCCACGTCATGTTCGCGTTATCGAGGTTGTACTGGATCCCGGTTTCCCAGTCAGTTACGCATTCCGGATCTTTAGTCGGTGTGCAGTTGATGCCTCCCGGGTTTCCAATCAAGGAGATTGCCGCGAAGCCGTTGTTGTAGAAGTAGTTGTTCGTCAGGGTAATATTCGTGGAGTCGCGGAATGCCATGCCCGCACCCGCCTTGGCAAAGGAGGTCGTAGCCAGATTATTTCCGCAATAGGTGCTGTTGGAAATCGTGATCGGCCCTTCATCCTTCTCGTAAAAATCCCCGAGCAGCAGATTGTTCACCGACACGATGCTGCTGGCCGTGATATTCCGGTGGTCAGTGTCCCAGTGGGAGCCATAGGTCTGGTTGTAGTACAGGTTCATACCCGAGATGGTCGAGCTGTGCACCTGAAACGGGTGGAACCCGCCCAGATTCCAGTTGTAGATGGTTCCCTGTGCCCCACGCCAGTTGTTGTAGCTGGCGGTGTCGTTGCTCCACAGGCCATTCTTCACCTGGTAGCCACCCAGTCCGGCCTGACCGTTGTGGTTTGCCGTTATGTTGATGACGGAAAAATTGATGGCCGGATTGCTGATCTGCATCCCGATGGAGTTGTTCCAGCTGATATTCAGCGTATCCAGCAGAACGTTGTTCGCGGCGGTTCCGGCGATACTCACCGCCGTACCGTCTTTGCAGGAGTTGGAATATTGCAGGTTCAAGCCCCGCAGAACCACCTGGCCGCGAGTGATATTCGCCAGGCTTGCTAACGTGCCAACTTCAACGTCGGCCGTGGTAATACCAACGCCTGCCGGAGGATACAGGTAGATCAGGTTCGCGGTCTCGTCCACAAAGAAGGTGCCGGGTACCACATTCGACAGGCTCAGTACCTGGGTCATTTGTGTGCCGTTGACGAACATGGTTTCGCGCCGCAGCACGATGTCGGGGAAGTTCGGGGCCCCGGCGGTGCCGTTGGTCGGGCAAAGTCCCCAATTGTTCAGCCAAGTGTTGGTGAAGATGGCGAAATTGCCCGAGAAGGGCACCCATCCCGTATACTGCACGGCGCCAGAGACCGTGACCGTCCCGCTGGTCACTGCCTGAATCGTCATCGGCAGACTGGTGTCACTCACGGTGTTATTGAGGGTCAGGGTCTCCCGATACGTGCCGGGTTGCACCAACACCATGGTCCCAATCGAGTTCTGGTTGTTGGTGAGGGCGCAACTGATGCCCGCGCTGATGGTCTTTAGGGCATTGCTCGAGGAAACGGCTCGAGCACAGGAGTTGGTATCGTTCCCGTTGACTGCATCAACGTAGACCGTGGCGGTTTCTAGTGTTTCATTCACATTCGCCTGCCCGAAGCAGGGGAACGTGAAACAGGCCAGAGCGAAGAACGCGATGTGCGCTCTCTTGAGGTGGGTCATCCTACCCTCCACCCGGACAAGCCGGGTTCACTGTTGGCCGAGGCCGAAGACTCTCGAGGAGGGAGATCCCAGAGAATATGCGGCACCGTTGTGTATTCAGTCTCCTGCCGGAGTTGTGGCGTACCGCGGCAGGATTCGCTCCATGACGTCTTCGTCGGTTGCCGTCACGTCGCTTCTATACACGCTCAGTCTGTGTGCCGGGCTTGGTCTAAACCACGACACCAATAGATTGCCTGTGGA
The DNA here is from genome assembly GCA_038229415.1 of Terriglobales bacterium. Taxonomy (GTDB): domain Bacteria; phylum Acidobacteriota; class Terriglobia; order Terriglobales; family Acidobacteriaceae; genus JANXUR01. The sequence continues at coordinate 75,297 of JBBROM010000013.1, read as the reverse complement.
AGTTGTTCTCCTGCAAGGGACAATACCGGGCATTATGGGGCACTTGTGCTCACGAATGCTTTCCGCCCAGGACCGCCCAACTTCCTTCAGCATGGCCTTACCCTTAAGTCTCTGTCCTCCCGACGACTCAATAAAGCAAATGAGGCGCGATTCCTGGAGATCTAACGGGCACTTTCGCGTCCAAATCATCCGCACCTGAAGCCTTTTCATCGCCTGCGTGTCACTAAACAATATAGAAACAACAGCTTAAGAATAATTTCCCTCTCTCACGCCTAGCCTTTCAGAGAAATTCAGTACATCATACTCTATCCGATTGGTTAGAGGCGATAAGCCATTTGGTGAGATTTAATTTCAGCATATTTCGATATATTCTCTACGGTACATGAGAACTTCGTCTCTATAACATTTTTACATGAGTGCGCGATCAAAGGTTGCCGGAAGTCGTATCCGCGAGGGCATGGCTGCGGGGTGAAGCCAAACTGTACTACTCGACGCTCCGATTACAACGGGGAACGGCAGTGTTACAATCTCGTAGCCATAGTGGAGCGCGGGAGTAGTTCAGCGGTAGAACGCCAGCTTCCCAAGCTGGATGTCGCGGGTTCGATCCCCGTCTCCCGCTCCAACCATCCTCAAGACGATCCTGCTTCCCATTCAGCACCCACTCTTGCCAAGCCGACGGCTGATACAGCGCGCAAAACAATGCGGGTCACATGGTGCCGCAGGCCAAGCTCGTCGGCGTAAACACTGCCGTGGGCTTGCCAATCACGCGACCGTTCAGAGAGACCGTCTGGGAAACGGAGGGATCGGAGTCTTGGAGCGTCAGAACCTTCTTATTGAACAGGCCCGCGGTGGCATAAAACATCTCAGGAGGTGGCGACTACTTGGAGCCGGTGCCAGTCAGCGTAACGCTGGTGGCTCCGCTGTGGATGTTGCTGTCAAACTCCAGGGTCGCCTTTTGCAGTCCCGTTACGGTGGGTACGAACTTGATGGTGGAGGTGCAGGTCGCCAGCGCGGCTAGGGTCGCAGGTGAGAGCGGGCAAGTGCTGGTCTGGCTGTATTGGGAGGGCGCGCTGCCGGTCAAGAAAATCTTGGTGACCGTGAGCGGACTGGTGGTGCTGGTGTTCTGCAGCGTGGCCGTCATGCTGGAGCTTGAGCCAGTCTTCACCGTCCCGTACGAAAGGGTTCCGGGGCTTACTGACGACGAGGGTCGCGGAAGCGACACGCCTGTTAGAGAGACCTTTTGTGGACTGGATTTGTCGCTATCCGTCACCGTGAATGTGCTCTGGTAGTTCCGAGCGGAACCGGGCGTCAACGTCACAGTGATGGTGCAGGTCGCTCCGGCTTTGATCGTCGAAGTGCAGTTGTTGGTCTGGCTGAAGTCGCCAGAAACGCTGAAGCTGACACCAGTCACGCTCTTGGTGCCAAAGTTGTTGATGGTGAACGACAAGGCACTGCTGGTTCCCACTACAGTTGCGGGGAAGTTGAGTGTGGACGTGGAAAAGCGCAAGCTCGTGGTCGGAATCACCACGTAGATGGTCGCGCTGCGAACGGTGCCGCTGCTGCTGGCAAACACGGGAATTTGGTACGTACCCGCCTTGGCGCTGGTGGTGCTGGTGAGAGTCAGTGTGGTGGTTCCGGAACCGCCGGTCACCGAGGTTGGGCTGAATTTGCCGGTGAGCCCGCTGACCGACGAAGTGTCGGTTGTGAAGTTGACCGTGCTCTTAAATGTGCCGAGCGCACTTATGGCAAACGCTGGCGCCGCCGTGCCGTCCGCGCCGACCGTGTTGGACGGATTCGGAGTCACGAACCAGAAGTCAGGATTGCTGGAGTTGGCAATCGGTACTGCGCACGTGACCGCTGGATCCACCAGCGGTGCGGCCCAAAACGACAGCGGGTCTTGGCCGGTCTGGCTCTTCCAAGCGGCGAAGTCTTCGGTGGTACTGGAAGCGGGCGAGGGAACGAGGAAAGCCGTTGTCAAATCCGGGTTCCACCAGGTATTCAAGTTCGAGGAGAATCGCGCTGAACCGGGAAGCTGTCCGGTTTGTCCATTCAGAAACGTAGTCCAGTCGTTGCCTCCCAGCGCGACGTCCAAGAAGACCGACTGAGTTCCTTGCGCGTTAAACAGGTTGTTCTGCAGATTGAATCCACTGCTTACCAAGTTGTAGGTTTGGTTGGTTTCCCAATCGGTCAAAGCCAGTCCGCCAGGCGAGCCTTCGAGGGTCATCGCGGCAGTTCCGTTGTCGTAATACACGTTGCCGGTGAGCGTGAAATTTTCAGAGTTGCGCACGGCCAAACCCGAACTGGGTTGCGCGAGAATATCTAGGGCCAGCCCGTTGTAGCAGGTGATTCCGCCGGTGATCGTAATCGGCCCCTCGCTCTTCTCCCAGAAGTCGCCAGGAAGTAGGTTGCTGATTTGCTGGGTGGCGGTGACCGTCACCTGCTTGTGGTCGGTATCCCAGTGCGTGCCATAGCTTTGGTTGTAGGCAACCTGCAGGTTGGTGACGGTTTCAGAGTGTCCCTCAAAGGAGTGGAAGCCCGCGACGTTCCAGTTGTAGACGGTGCCTTGCGCGCCCCGCCAGTTGTTGTAGTTTGCTGTCAGGTTTAGGAACAGCGAGTTCTTGATCTCGGTGACATGGAAGCCGCTCTGCCCGTTGTGATTGGCGAGCGAATTCTGCACCGTAAGACTCGTGCCTGCGTAGTTGATCTTCAGGCCCATCGCGTTGTTCCACAAGAAGGTGTCGCTATCGAAAAGAAAGTTGCTGGAGGTTCCAGAAACTGTGACCGCAGCGCCGTCCCGGCAGGAGGAGTCATACTCAAACGTCATGCCGCGCACCACGAAGTTGCTCTTGTTGTTGAAGGTGAGCAAACCGGAAACATTCCCTACTTCAATATCAGCGGACGACAGGCTCACCCCGGAAATCGGCCAAAGATAGATCAGGTTCAGCGATTCATCTACATAGAATGTGCCCTGAATCACGTCGGCCAAGGCGAGCACCTGCGTCATCGGAGTTCCATTCACCATCACCAACTCACGCCGACGCATGATGTCGGGCTGTGCCGGAGCACCAGCGGTATTCTGCGAGGCGCAGACGCCCCAATTGTTGTTCCATGAATTCGTATAGATATTGGTGTTCTTGCTGTAGGGAGTCCATCCAGTCATCTGGATTGCGCCGTTCACGATGGCGGTGCCGGTGGTCGCAGCCTGCAAGGTGATGGGCAACGAGGTGTCGTTCGTGCCCGAGTTCAGGGTAATGTCTTCGCGATAGGTGCCCGGATTGACGATGACCAGCGTGCCGAGGCTGCTGCGGTTGTTTGAGACAGCCGTGTTCAATCCAGTGGCGATGGTTGCATAGGGTGATGCCAGTGTGCCGGGGTTGGTGTCTTTACCGTTAACTGCGTCCACGTAAACGGTTCGGGTTTCCAGCGCTTCGTTCACCGAAGCCTGGCCAAAACTCCGCGACCCTAGCGAACCAATAACCGCTGCGAACAGCGCAATCCCGTATGCGAACCTGCACTACCGTTGACAAAGCATCATTCGCGAAATCGCTCCCCCCGTTGTGTTATGTGCGGTCGCAAAGGTGGAAGCGGGCAGCAGACGGCCTACGCGCAAGCCCTTTAGGGCGCACCAAGTGCAGCGACGAGTGGCATTTACAGGGAATTACTACAAACCAGTGCGCTGGAATGGCGCATACTGATTTCTCATCGGTTCACCGTGAAGATGAAAGATGAGGGCCAGAAGTGATTCAAAATTATGCTGTAGCCGGAGATTAGCAGAAGCGAATCAGTCCCAGCAAGAAATTAGACCAAAAATATTGGGGTCGAACGCAAAATAGTAATAGAGACGTTCTTCTCATGTCTGAAGACGCATCCAGGACTTGACGTACACAACGAGGGTACGAGACCGTTGTGAGCATGTGTTTACGGCCCAAGATCGCAGGCAAAACTTTATAGTGCTGTGCCACGTAGAAAGTGAGTGTTCATGAAGCGTCTTAGTGTTCTGTTCGTCGCCCTGCTGTTCGTCGCCCAGTTTGCTGTGGCGCAGGCCCCGCAGTCGGGTCTGCAAACCTTTACTGGGATTCCCACTTTTTTGAGCGCGCCTTATCAGCCCGACCGCTCGAAGATCGAAGCCGACATCGCCGTCATCGGCGTGCCGCTGGACGAAGGCACTTGGGGATGGCCTGGTGAGCGCTACGGCCCGCGCGCCATGCGCGAGGCTACGCAGGACTATAAACAGTACGACCTGCGCGACGGCTTCTACATCCTCGACGAAGACCGCTACATTTTGAAAGGGAAGCGCTGGGTGGACACCGGCGACGTAGAAGTGCCGCCGACCGTGCCGCGCCAAACCTTCGAGAACCTCACAAACGCCATCAAGATGGTGCAGGCTCGCGGTGCGTTTCCGCTCGTCCTTGGCGGCGACCACAGCATTACCACGGCCTCGATCAAGGCTCATCCCGAGCCGCTGACCATTATTCACTTCGATGCGCATCTGGACACTTGGACGAGCAGCCCCGGCAACGTGGATCACTCGTCGCCGATTCGCCGCGCCGCCGAAGAGCTGCCGAACGTCAAGAAGATCATTCAGGTTGGCATGCGCGGACTCGCCAACGACATCGAAGCCGTCAACAACGCCCACAAGATCGGCAGCGTGATCATCACCTCCGAGCGCATCCACAAGAACGGCGTGGAGTGGGCGCTGAGCAAGATCGAACCTACCGAAAATATCTACGTCACCGTGGACGTGGATGTGATGGACCCCAGCGTGACTCCGGGCACCGGCACCTACGAACCCGGTGGCCTCACCTTTCTTCAAATGGATGAGTTGCTCAAGGGAGTCGCCAAGAAAGGACACCTGGTGGGCTTCGATGTAGTCGAAGTCAACCCCATGCGCGACCCCAGCGGACGTACTGCGCAGACCGCGGTGCGCCTGATTTTGGACTTTCTGGGCGAGGCGCTGAAGTAGGCAGCAACTTTGCACAAGCTGACTACCTCAGAATCCTCTAGAATCATGCTGCGCAAGATTGCGAAGAAATTTGAGCCGACACTTCGACATCACAAGGAGAAATCATGTCTGAACCAACCTACGAAGAACTGAAGGCCAAGCTGGCCGAACTGGAAAAACAGAGTGGCCCCAGAACTGGCGGAGCGCTTAGCTTCAAGGTGAGCGAAAAGGGCGCAGTCAGCGTCTACGGCATGGGCCGCTTTCCGGTCACGCTCTATTACGAGCAGTGGGTTCGCCTGCTCGAAGTCGCCCCTAAACTGCAGGAGTTCATGGAAGAGAACAAGAGCAAGCTCAAGCTGAAGGAGTAGCGCTCTTTTCGGCCAAATCTGGACCGCAGCCATGCCGAACCCGCTCGACATTCTGACCCTGCCTCCGCCCCCGGCGGACGCGCGCTTGTACTACGGCGGCGAGCCGCTACAGTTCGCTGACTTGCGTCTGCCCAAGGCCGCAGGCTTTTGGCATCAGCTCGGCAATGTCCGGAGCCATCCTGTGGTGATGAACATCCACGGCGGCTTTTGGCGCAACAAGTATGACCTGCTGCACGCCGGGCACCTATGCGCTGCACTCACCGCCCAGGGCTTTGCCACCTGGAACATTGAGTATCGCCGCGTGGGCGACCCGGGCGGCGGCTGGCCCGGCAGCTTCACCGACGTCCGCGCCGCCTTCGCCATGCTGCCCCATATTGCCGACAAGTATCACTTTGACATGACACGCGTCGTCGTCATGGGCCACTCCGCCGGAGGCCAGCTTGCAGTTTGTCTCGCCGGGCACGAACCTCTGGTGACGCGCGTAGTTTCGCTGGCAGGCGTACTTGACCTAATGCGCGCCCATGAACTCGGTTTGAGCGACGACGCTGTCGGCGAGTTCCTCGGCGGCAGTCCGCAGCAGGTTCCAGACAACTATCGGGACGCCGACCCCATGCAGCTCAAGATTCCGCAAGCGCTCCAGGTGATCATCCAAGGCACCGACGACGACGTGATTCCTGCCGAAATCGCCCACCGCTATGTGGACGCCAAGCGCGCAGCGCTAAGTGGCAAAGAAAATGTCGAGTTGATCGAGATCAAAGCAGCGGGCCACTTTGATTTGATTGATCCACACTCGGAGGCGTGGAAGCAGGTGGCGGCGGTGGTGCGGGAGATGGTTGCAGGTCAATAGTGGAAGCGACAAGCGACGATGCGGATTTTCTCCGGCAGAACTTGATACACAAGCCTATGTTCCTGATCAATCCGGCGTGACCACATCCCCTTCAATTCGTGGCGAAGAGGTTCAGGCTTGCCTAACCCGCGAAACGGGTCGCGTTGAATGTCCCGTATAAGGCGAATGATTCGCTGAGCCTGAGCACGGTCTTGTTGGACCCACCACGCCAGATCTTCAAACCCCGCAGGGTCAAATTCCAAGATTCTGGATGGCGTCATCGAGGCTGATTCCCGTCGTCCGGTCGCGCGCTTCGAGCAGGCGCTGCTTCATTACTTCCGAAGAGAGCAAATATCTAGTCTCGCGCTCCGACTCGATCTCCTTCCAGAGTTCGATTGGAACGATGACCGCCTTGGTCTGCCCGTGTTCATCGGAAACGTATTGTAGGAGTTCTTCCATTGCCATAGTCTACTCCTGTCCGCTATATGGATGTAACTCCGTGTTTCGTCGGCGTCTTACCCAATCTTCCGCAGCACCATCGCGGAATTCTTCGACCCAAACGCAATGCAGTTACACACGGCGTGCTCAATCTGCGCGGCGCGACTTACATTCGGAACATAGTCAAGATCGCACTCTGGGTCGGGCACGTCAATGTTGATCGTCGGAGGGATCTGACCGGTCTCCATCGCAATCAACGTGGCGGCCACGCCCGCCGAGCCGCACGCTCCCTGCGGATGCCCAATCTGCGACTTGAGTGCCGACATCGGTACCTGATGTGCGCGCTCGTCGCCCAGCGCCAGCTTTAGCGCGCGCGTTTCCACCTTGTCATTCAGCTCGGTCGAGGTGCCGTGCAGGTTCACATAATTCACGTCATTCGGCCCGATGCCAGCTTCTTCCATCGCCAGGCCAATCGCGCGCGCCGGTTCTTCGCCCACCTCGCGCAGCCGCACCCGATGGAATGCCTCGCACGTTGAGCCGTAGCCCGCGATCTCCGCGTAAATCTTCGCGCCGCGCGCCTGGGCGTGCTCTAGCTCTTCCAGAATGAACATCCACGAACCTTCGGCGACTACGAAGCCATCACGATCCGCCGAAAACGGCCGCGACCCGCGATGCGGCTCGGCGTTCCACTTGGTCGTCATGATCTTGAGCAGGGTGAAGCCCTTCAGGATCCCGAATGCAATCGGAGAATCCGCGCCACCGCTCAGCACCATGTCCGCACGGCCAGATTGGATGCTGCGCAGCGCGTAGCCGAAGGCGTCAGTAGAAGAGGTGCAGCCGCTGGTAACGACGTGGCTGGCGCCGCGCAGGTCAAAGCGGATACTCAAGTCGCTGGCAAGCGTGCCCATCACGCCGGTAGGCACGCACATGATGCTCATCTTGCGATATTCCTGCGCAAAAAACAGGCGATACTGCTCGTCCAAAAATTCGTGCGACCCGCCGCCCGTGCCGATAATGACGGAGAATCTGCGCTTTTCGTCGAGCGGCAGGGAAGCGGGTTCGATGCCCGCATCCGCAAACGCTTCGGTCGCGGCGGCCAGCGCCAGCGGCAGCACCCGCGACACGTGCTTGCGCTCCTTCTTGCTCACCCAGGCCAGTTCGTCGAAGCCCCGCACTTCGCCCGCAATCTGTACTGGCAAGTTGCTGGCGTCGAAGTGGGAGATGCGGCCCACGCCGCTTTCGCCCGCCAAAATCGCGCGCCGAAAGTTGCTGTTCCCGATGCCGTTGGGGCTTATGCAGCCCATTCCCGTGATTACAACGCGGCGCTTGTCCATTGTTCGAGATTTTAGCAAGGTTTCGGAATTTATCCTGCGTGTGTGTCCGCGCATACGCGTTTTACGTCAAACTTGCACACTAGCGTATCGGCCAAGCATCTTTAACACGGTAACGCTTCTGCGTGTGCCTTCTGGACACGCATAGACTGGGAGAGTGGAATGAGTTCTTTGTGGTCACGTGTATCTGATTTCGTAAACGCCCGCCGTTGTACTGCGCTGCTGGCGTCACTTTGTTGCAGCGGCTTGCTGCTTTCCAGTGCAGCATCAGCGCAACCGCCAGCCGCCAACAAGAGCGCCGGGCGCGCTGTTTCAGCAGAAAACCAGGCAGCGGCACCCGCCATTCCGCAGAATGATGCCCTAAGGCAGTTTGACGCATCCCTGCAGGCTTTGGTGGCCCGGACGGCCCCCGCAGTCGTCGAGGTTCACGTCACCGCATTTGGCCCGTTGGAAACGCAGGAAGGCGGAAGAACCGCGCTGGTGGGGCGGCAAAGCTCGGTGGGGTCGGGAGTGATCGTTGATCCCGAGGGCTATATCGTCACCAACGCCCATGTAGTGGCTCACGCCCGCAAGGTGGAAGTGCTGGTCACTCCGGTTTCGGCGAATCCGAATGATCCCGAAGCCGAAAAGGTGAGCTACATCGCACGCATCGTTGGCGTGCATCAGGAAACGGATCTCGCGGTGCTTAAGATTGAAGCCAGCGGACTGCCGTTCTTGAAGCTCGATCCCAAGCACCCCATCCGGCAGGGGCAGATCGCATTGGCGCTGGGCAATCCCGAAGGCCTAGGCAACTCAGTCAGCATGGGAGTGGTGAGCGCGGTGGATCGCCAACCCGATCTGCGGCAAGCGATGGTGTACATCCAAACGGATGCGCCGATTAACCCCGGCAACAGCGGTGGCCCGCTGATTGACGTTGACGGCCATGTTCTGGGCATAGACACCTTTATTTTGACCGAGAGTGGTGGCAGCGAGGGCCTGGGTTTCGCGATTCCCGTGCGCGTCGTCAGCTTTGTGTTTGACCGCATTCGCAAGTTTGGCCATGTGGATCGCAGCGAAATCGGAGCTGCTTCGGAAGCCATCACTCCCACCTTGGCCAAAGGCTTGGGGCTGGCCGTTTCCAGTGGCGTAGTCATTGTGGACGTTCTACCCGGCGGAACTGCGGAGAGTGCGGGCCTGAAGATTAACGATGTGGTGACGGCGGTGGATGGTCGGCCGATTCGTTCTCTGCCGCAACTTGAGAGCAGCTTGTATCTGCATCCCACCGACGAACTGATGACGCTGGAAGTGTTGCGTGGCAACAGCAAAATGACGCTGCACGTACCCGTCTTGTCGCAGAAGCACGATGTGGACCGTCTGCTTGATCTGGTGGATCCGGAAAAGAATCTGGTGGCAAAACTGGGAGTACTCGCGATTGACATAGACGATCATGCCCTAAGCATGCTGCCGGAACTGCGGTTCAGGACCGGTGTGATCGTAGTCGCGAACGCCGGCTCTGCAAGCGGACGCGGAATCGGTCTGCGGCCCGGCGATGTAATTCACTCTGTCAATTCGAAGCCAGTGCTTAGTCTGGCGGAGCTGCAGAAAGATATGAATGTACTGAAGTCTGGGGATGCCGTGGTGTTGCAAGTGGAACGCAGCGACGGTTTGGACTACGCTGCATTCGAACTGGAATAGCCGCCAGCGTGCGACGCCTTATAATAGAGAGTTCACGCCGGAGGGATTTTTGGCTTACGACGATCTGCGCGACTTCATCAAGACACTCGACCGCGCTGGCGAACTGACCCGCATCAAGGCGGAGGTGGATCCGATTCTCGAACTCACCGAGATCGCTGATCGGGTCTCAAAATCGCGCAACAAGCAGGGCGAAGTCGGCGGCAAGGCGCTGCTGTTTGAAAACCTCAAGGGCCATCCTGGCGCGCGCGTCCTGATCAATCAGTTCGGCTCCGAACGCCGCATGAAGATGTCGCTGGAAGTGGATTCGCTGGATGAAATCGCTGAGCGCATTCGCGGCTTTATGGACGTAAAGTCACCGCAGGGTTTTCTCGACAAAGTAAAAATGCTGCCGATGCTGGCTGAAGCAGGCAACTTCTTCCCCAAGACGGTCGCCACGGGCCCGTGCAAAGAAGTTATCAAGAAGGATAATTTTTCGCTCCTCGACTTTCCCGTTTTGCAATGCTGGCCGCAGGATGGTGGTCGCTTCATCACGCTGCCGTGCGTCATCACCCGTGATCCGCGCACCGGCAAACGCAACATGGGAATGTATCGCATGCAGGTGTACGACGCCACCACTGCGGGCGTGCACTGGCAGCGCCAAAAAATTGCAGCCGAACATATGCGGGAGCGTATGCGCATGGCCGCGACGGGCGGCGATGCAGTGGGCAAGTCCGCAGCGGTAGACCTGATGGCTCGCGCCTCGGGTGGCGCGCGCCTCGCGGAAGGCAATCGCCCCACCGGACGTATGGAAGTCGCCGTCGTCATCGGCACTGATCCGGCTCTTACGTTTTCCGCCATCGTTCCCGCGCCGCCGGAGGTCGAAGAGTTCATCATCGCCGGCTTCTTGCGGCAGAAGCCCGTGGAACTGGTGAAGTGTGAAACGGTAGATCTCGAAGTCCCCGCCAATGCAGAGATCGTCATCGAAGGCTATGTGAACCTCGACGAACTTCGCACGGAAGGCCCGTTCGGCGATCACACTGGTTTTTACTCACTGGAAGATGAGTACCCGGTGCTGCACGTCACCTGCATCACCCATCGCAAAGACCCGATTTACGCGACGACCATCGTGGGCAAGCCTCCGATGGAAGACGCCTACATGGGCAAAGCGGTCGAGCGCATCTTTCTGCCGCTGATGCGCATGACGATTCCGGAAATTGTGGACGTGAATCTGCCCGTCGAAGGCGTCTTCCACAACCTGATGATCGTCAGTATCCGCAAGTCGTATCCCGGACAGGCGCGTAAGGTAATGAATGCCATCTGGTCGCTTGGCCAGGCGATGTTCACCAAAGTCGTTGTGGTCGTGGACGAAGATGTGAACGTGCAGGATTTGGGCGACGTGGCTCTTAAAGTCTTCAACAACATTGACCCCGAGCGCGACATTCAATTCACCCTCGGCCCGATTGATTCGCTCGACCACGCATCGCGACTTCCCAACTATGGATCGAAGATGGGGATTGACGCCACGCGCAAGTGGGCGGCGGAAGGATTCGTACGTCCTTGGCCAGATGAGATTACGATGGATAGTAAGACCAAAGAACAGGTAACGCGACGCTGGAAAGAATTCGGCATCGAATAGCGAGTAAAGCGGCAACACATTTCTTTGCAAGCTGTGCAAGTTTTGAAACAACGAACGGTACGAGAACGCGAGGATCAGGATCAAAGCTCAATTGGAACGGCCCGAAACAGAGATTATGACGAACGACGCACGCATAGCGGAACACTACTCCCCCGGCACTTTGCTGGAGCGCTTGGACGCTGCCCTTACAGCGGCTGGCAAAGATCCTTTACATCCCACACTGGAAGATTTGGCTCCGGTGGATCAGTTCCACTCCGGCGGTGCGCAGGCGACGGAGAAGCTTGCCGATTTAGCCATCGGTGCGCTCGGTTCTTCTGACCACGGTTCGCAATGGAAGGTGCTCGACCTCGGCGGCGGCATCGGAGGCCCGGCCCGTATGCTGGCCGAACGCTTCGGATGCCTCGTCACCGTACTCGACCTTAGCTCAGAGTTTTGCACTGTCGGCGCAGAACTCACCCGCCGCGTCGGCCTCGACCGCTGGGTCAAGTTCCAGCAGGGAAGTGCGCTCAAGCCGCCCTTCGCAGATTCCAGCTTTGATCTGGTGTGGACGCAACATGCTTCCATGAATATCGCGGACAAAGCTGAGTTGTATGAGAAGGCCTATCGCTTGCTCAAGCCCGGCGGGCGCCTCGCCATTCACGATATCATGGCTGGCCCCAAGCAGCCCATTCACTTTCCCGTCGCGTGGGCTACCCGGGCTGATCTGAGCGCGCTTGCCACGCCAGACGAAGTGCGCAAGCTGATTGCCGAAGCTGGCTTTGACTCCTACCATTGGCAAGACATGACGGATACGGCCCGCGCTTCGTTTGCCAGTCGTCTGGAAGCATATGAAAAATCAGGCGAGGTCGCCCTCAGCTTGAATCTTGTGATAGGCAACCGCTTTCCGCAAGTGATGCGCAATATGCTGCGCAATGCGGACGAGCACCGGATTGTTTCTGCCATGGGAGTGTGGCGCAAGCCCGAGTTCGGCGACTAGGGGTCTACGGTTTCATCTTTATACCCGCAGGTTGCGAGAACTCCTTTGGATCAAATGGGTATGTGTCTACCTGGTTGTAGAGATAGACCGATTCATGATGCGGCCGCCCGAATGAAATCGCGAAGAGCCGCTCTTTCCCAGCAACGTCGGGGTCTACGAGTAAAGTGAGTTGCTGATCACCAAAGTCGAGATAATATTCGACAGTAGGTTTGTCAGCCACCATCGGTGGTCCGGATTTTGTCTTAGCATGCTGCGCCTTCGCGAATTCAAGCTCCCGCCCGAACTCAAGGGTCGCCAACTCTGCCGGCACGTCTGATGTATGACCAGCTACGGGAGGCGTAGCAAAGATGGGAAGATGACACTTGAAGGTTGGGCCAGGATCCACTGAGTGTCGTGCCGTCTTGTCCGTCCAGTTTACGAACCAGGCATCGGGCTCATTTACGATCAGCGACGCGTGAATACCCCGAGTAGCGTCATCGGCTTCGTCCACGCGGCAGAATCCGTCGCCAGCGCGAAATAAGGTTCGCGGTTGCGCTGCGAAGCTATCCCTAGGAACGTCGGGGCTCACATTGGTCACTTGGATTCGAAGCATGGTAGCCGGGTGCGCAGGTGATGGTGATGGTGCCGCGCCAGCCAGAATTGCACAAAGCATGAGCGTCGTTAGCATCGCAGGAGCATAGCAGACTCTGCCTGGATTGGCCAGATGCCACGCTTGTCTTCAGGCCGCACTGTAGCAGACAGACCGACTCTGTGTTTATACTGGTAACTTACCTATGAGCGTCGTCAAAGACATAGCGGCAGTTGCCAAGGGCATGGGCATCACCTTTGCGGAGATGTTTCAGCCCACCACCGTGGAGAATTATCCCGACGGCCCCGGCCCACTGAAAGGTGCCAAGTTTCAGGAGCGCTTTCGCGGCGTCCATGTGCTACAGCGCGACGAAAACGGCTTGGAAAAATGCGTCGCCTGTTTTCTCTGCGCGGCGGCCTGCCCCTGCAACTGCATCTACATTGAGGCGGCGGAGAACACCGAAGAGAATCGCGTCAGCGGTGCTGAGCGTTACGCCAAGGTTTACAACATTGACTACAACCGCTGCATCTTTTGCGGATATTGCGTGGAGGCTTGCCCCACCGACGCCATCACCCACGGGCACGGGTTCGAGATCGCTTCGTTTAACGCCACCAACCTAATCTATCGCAAGGAACAGTTGCTGGCCATTCAACCCGCCCACTTGGGCGAGGGCGTCACCTTCAACAAAGCTGAGATGGAACGTCAGGGCATCACCACGGGCTAGTGATCGCGCGAATTTGATTCAGGCGAGCCGGCCCCAGCGGGCCGGTTTTCGTTTTTGTAGGGTTTGTTTCTAGCAATGATGACAGATTTTCTTCAACTCGTTCGCCAACGTGTCGTCGTCTATGACGGCGCGATGGGCACGTCCATTCAAGTGCGCGAGCCCTCGCTCGACGACTTTCGCGGCAAGGAAGGCTGCAACGAAATCCTGAGCCTCAGTCGGCCGGACATCATCCGCGACATTCACGCGTCGTTCTTCGCCGTGGGCTGCGACGTGGTGGAGACGAATACCTTCGGTGCCAGTCGCGTTGTGCTAGCCGAATACGATTTGCAAGATAGCGTCGCCGAACTGAATATCGCTTCGGCCAGGCTGGCTCGCGAAGTGGCCGCGCAATTCAGCACACCCGCTCGCCCGCGCTTCGTCTCCGGCTCGATGGGGCCCACCACCAAGCTGCCATCGCTAGGTCACATCTCGTTCGACGCGATGGCGGAAGCCTTTCGCGAGCAAGCCGCAGCGCTCATCGAAGGCGGCGTGGACATCCTGCTCATCGAAACTTGCCAGGATATTCTGCAAGCTAAGGCCGCACTCGCGGGTACATTCGACGCGATGCGCGATGCTGGCAAGCGCCTGCCCGTACAAATGCAGGTGACGCTCGAAGCTACAGGAACTATGCTGCTCGGTACGGAAATCGGCGCAGCGCTCACCACGCTCGAGCCGTACGACATTGACATCATCGGCCTGAACTGCGCTACCGGCCCGAAGGAAATGAACGATGCGGTTCGCTACCTCGGCCTGAACTGCACGCGCGAAATTGCCATCTTGCCCAACGCCGGACTGCCGCAAAATGAAGGCGGCCACGCGGTTTACAAACTCACGCCGCAGGAGCTTGCCGACTATCATCGTCATTTCGTCGCCGATTACGGCGTGCGCATCGTTGGCGGATGTTGCGGCACCACCCCTGAGCATCTCAAGGCCGTCGTGGAAGCCGTCACTGGAGTCGAGCCTGCGGCGCGCAACGTGCAGCCGGTCGGAGCCGCTGCCAGCGCCTACACCAGCGTTCCGCTCGACCTCGAACCCAAGCCACTCATCGTCGCCGAAGAGATGAATACGACCACGCGCGTGGAGCACTTCAAGAACCTGGTCCGCAGCCAAAATTACGACGAGATTCTCGCGCTCGCCAAGCGCCTCGCTAACGAAGGCTCGCACATGCTCGACATCTGCTGCGCAATTGTGGGCGAAGACGAAAAAAAGTTTCTGTGCAACATCCTCGAACGCATCGCCGGACGCGTGCCCGCGCCCATTCTCGTGGATTCCACCGAGGCCGACGTCGTAGAAGAGGCGCTGAAGCGCATTCCCGGGCGTCCCATTATCAACTCGATCAATCTCGAAGATGGCGAGAAGCGCACCTCGAAGGTGCTGCCAATGGCGAAACGTTACGGCGCAGCTGTCATCGCGCTGACGATTGACGAAGACGGCATGGCCCTCACAGCCGACAAGAAAGTCGCGATTGCTAAACGTATTTATCAGATGGCGACCGAGCGTTACGGCATTCGCCCGGTGGACATCATCTTCGATCCGCTGACGCTGCCGATTTCCACCGGACAGGAAGACTATCGCAGCGCCGGAGTGGAAACGCTGGAAGCGGTGCGTCGCATCAAGCAGGAACTGCCGCTCGCCAAGACGATTCTCGGCGTGAGCAACATTTCCTTCGGACTTGATGTTTATTCGCGCCGCGTGCTCAACAGCGTCTTTCTGTATGAAGCTGTCAATCGCGGACTTGATCTGGCCATCGTCAACTACAGCAAAATCTATCCTCTACACAAAATTCCTGATGTAGAAATCGAACTCGCCCGCAAACTCATCTTCCGCGACACCTCCAACGGCGAACCACTCGCCGCCTACATGCAGCACTTCGCCGGGATGAAGGGCAAGCGCGAAGCCTCGCCGAGCGCGCAGGTCGAAAATCTTTCCATTGAAGACAAGCTGCAATACGCCATCATTCAAGGCGAGAAGGCAGTCGGTCCGCCAGAAAAGCGCCAGACGCTCGAAGAATTGCTGGAAGAAGCGCTGCTGAATTACACGCCGCTCGACCTCATCAACAACGTGCTGCTCGAAGGCATGCGCACGGTCGGCGACCTGTTCGGCGCACGCAAGATGCAGTTGCCGTCAGTCCTCGATTCCGCTGGCGTGATGAAGCAGGCGGTCGCACATCTCGAACCGAAGATGGAGCGCACCGCTGGTTCACAAAAAGGAACCATGGTGCTTGCCACCGTGCGCGGCGATGTTCACGACATCGGCAAAAATCTTGTGGATATCATCCTCACCAACAATGGTTACAAAGTAGTAAACCTAGGCATCAAGCAGTCGGCGGAAGCCATTATTCACGCGGCGCAGGAGCACAACGCCCACGCCATCGGACTAAGCGGCTTGCTCGTAAAATCCACGCTGGAGATGAAGTACGTCTTGCAGGATCTCGCACTGCAGAAGCTCGACTTTCCCGTTGTGTGCGGCGGTGCTGCGCTCACTCGCAAGTACGTGGAAGACGACCTCCGCCGCGAATATCAAGGTGGGGTTTTCTACGCGGAAGATGCTTTCGCCGGCCTGCATGTGATGGACGACCTCACTTCGCCGCCTTCTTCCAACGGCAAACGCGAAGCCCGCATGCACGAAGGCCGCACCATCAAGGAGTTCATCCGTCTCGACGCTAACGTCGAGGACGAAGCTCCCGCCGAGCGGAGCGCCGCGGTCACCGACTCGCCCGACATTCCCATGCCGCCGTTCTGGGGCATTCGCGTGCGCAAGGACTACGATCAGCACGATCTCTTCCGCTACATTAACGAAACCGCACTGTTCAAGAATCAGTGGCAGCTCAAGACGGCTTCGCAGGAAGACTATGTTCGCCTCGTGGCAGAAAAATTCCGCGCCATCAAGGAACAGTTGCAAGACGAAGTTGTCGAGAAAAATTGGTTCGAGCCGCAAGCTGTTTACGGCTACTTTCCCTGCCAAGGGGAAGGGAACGAGGTGATCGTTTACGATCCGGCAAACATTGCGCAGGGCGCTATTCCCGACGGCGATCTCCCCGAGTTGCTCCGCTTCACCTTCCCCCGCCAAAAGCAGGGACGCAAGCTCTGCGTCTCCGACTTCTTCGCGCCTAAATCCTCGGGCAAAATGGACGTGCTCGGCTGCTCACTCGTCACCGTCGGACCGCGCCCGTCGGAAGAGACGCATCGCCTGTTCGAGGCCGGAGCCTATACCAAATATCTTTACCTGCATGGACTCGCCGTCGAAACCGCCGAAGCCCTCGCCGAATTCGTCCACAAGGAAATTCGCGCCGACCTCGGCATCTCTGCCGACGACTCGCCGAATATCCGCGACCTCTTCCACCAGAAATATCGCGGCTCGCGCTATTCGTTCGGCTATCCCGCCTGCCCGAACCTCGAAGACCAGACCAAACTCTTCCAGTTACTCAAGCCTGAAGAAAACGTGGGCGTCCGCCTCACCACAGGATTCCTCCTCGAGCCCGAGCAGTCCACCTCAGCGATCGTCGTGCATCATCCGCAAGCAAAGTATTTTGTAGTGTAGGTAGTCGCTTATTGGTGTAAACTCGCGGCAATCCACTCGATAGTCGGGGATGGCATGTCCTTCAGACAGTTAGTAAGAGATGTTTCAGCGTGCGTGTCCCTGCGCTGGCGGGCGCTGTTGTTGGTTGCATCCATTCCTTTCATGGTGCAATTCGGTTCGCTGGTGCTCGTCTGGTATTTTGGCAGGAATGCCCCGGCTCCCGATCAGACAGACCCCATGGGGCTTTTGACCGCCTTCCACATGTTGCCGAGAGCCCTTACCTTGTCGCTCCTGCTTTTGAACGCGAAGGTTTGTCCGGTGTTTTGTAGCGCCATTGTGGCCGCACTGCTGCCTCTGAAAGGGGATACACTCTGCGTTGCCGTTGTGGCTTGGCGTGTGGCGCGGCGGAGTTTGAGTCTGATCGGACTCGCCATAGTAGTATTTGTCGGCCAATTGGCGCTCAGCCCCACGATCATCGGTGGTGTAGTTCTTGGCATGTTTGCTTCGACCACCGCCGCTGCCATCATGATGGATGGAATGAGCCTATTCGGCGCCATGAGTAAGAGCTTCGGGGTCGTTGAAGGAAACTTCCGCCATGTTTTTGTTGTTTATATAGTCACGCGTATCTTGGCCCTCGCCGGTGCGATCTTGGTTCTCACTGCAGACTTCGATTCGACCTTGATGCGGTTGCTGGCAGGCCGGGCTGTCGTTTCGTTGGGGCTGGCGATTCTGGTGACCTTTTCCAGCCTGTGCCTATGCTGCATTTACGCAAGAGCAAGAAATGCGGTGGTCATCGAACCAAAGGCCGCCCTTCACGGCGCGTGATTTTAGTGTAAGAATTGAGCCGATGAAGCCTCTGAAGCCTCTTTCGCTCGCGTC
This sequence comes from Terriglobales bacterium, assembly GCA_038229415.1. Taxonomy (GTDB): domain Bacteria; phylum Acidobacteriota; class Terriglobia; order Terriglobales; family Acidobacteriaceae; genus JANXUR01. The sequence goes on along the minus strand of JBBROM010000013.1, from coordinate 57,398 downwards.
ACTTTTCCTGACAGCCTTGTCTTGGTCGCAACCCACGAAAGTCACTCCTCACCATGATTGGCCTTCGTATGGCGGCTCGCCCGCGAACAACCACTACTCGCCGCTGGCGCAGATCAATCGCACCAATGTGAAGCAGCTAAGGCAAGCGTGGAGCTTCGACACTGGAGAAGAAGGCGGCCTGCAGACCACGCCCATCGTCGTGGATGGCGTTCTCTACGGCATCACCCCGACGCAAAAAATCTTCGCCTTGGATGCGGCGACGGGAAAGCCACTGTGGAAGTTCGACTCTGGCGTTATCGGAACGCAGCCGGATCGCGGCCTCGCCTACTGGTTCGACCCGGCTAATACCAAGGACAAGCGCATTCTCGTTGGCGTCATGAACTTCGTTTACGCGCTGAACGCCTCCACTGGCAAGCCGGTCGTGAGCTTCGGCGACCGCGGTCGCATTGATCTCCGTGATGGACTAGGTCGCGAGCCTGCCGACGCGCAGTCGGTCTACCTCACCAGTCCCGGCGTCGTTTACAAGGACCTGCTCATCGTCGGCGGGCGCAATCCGGAAACGCTCCCCGCCCCGCCCGGCGACATTCGCGCCTTCGATGTTCGCACCGGCAAGTTGCGCTGGAGCTTCCACACCATTCCACATCCCGGCGAGTTCGGCTACGAAACATGGCCCAGTGTCGCATGGCAATCCAGCGGCGCGGCCAACAACTGGGCTGGGATGGCACTCGATACGAAGCGCGGCATCGTCTACATTCCCACTGGCTCCGCAGCGTTCGATTTCTACGGTGGCGATCGTCTCGGGGACGACCTGTTTGCCAACACGCTCCTCGCTCTCGACGCCGAAACCGGCAAGCAAATCTGGCACTTTCAAGGCGTTCGCCATGACATCTGGGACCGCGACTTTCCCGCATCCCCAGCCTTGCTCACCGTCAAACACAATGGCAGAAACATAGATGCGGTTGCGCAAACCTCCAAACAAGGATTCGTGTTTCTCTTCGACCGCCTCACGGGCAAGCCGCTATTTCCACTGCAATCTCGTGACTATCAAGCAAGCACTGTGCCCGGTGAGGTCTCCGCGCGTCAACAGTTTCTCCCTGAATTGCCCAAGCCTTTCGCGCGCCAGCAGCTGACCGAAGATATGCTGACGAACCGCACTCCGGAGGCACATCAGTGGGCACTCGAAAAATTCCAAACCTTCCGCAGCGAGGGGCAGTTCGTTCCCTTCAGTATCGGCAAGGACACGATTGTTTTCCCCGGATACGACGGCGGTGCCGAATGGGGCGGGCCGGCCGTAGACGAACAAACTGGTGTGATTTACATCAACGCCAACGACGTGGCGTGGACCGGCGCGCTGGAACCGAACACCGGTGCCAACGGAGCGAAGGGCCTGTACCTCGATCAATGCGGCGTCTGCCACGGCGACCATTTGCAAGGCTCACCTCCGTCCATGCCTTCGCTGGAGAAAGTTGGTGAGCGCCTTTCAGCCGAAGCCATCGCCCACACGATTCAACGTGGGAAGGGAAGAATGCCCGGCTTTCCGCGCCTCAAGGGCGACTCGCTCACATCGCTCGTGGCGTTCCTGAGAGGCGAACCGGTAAAAGAAGTTGTCAGTGCAGAAGCTTCGCCGTCGCTGATGAAGTATCGCTTCACCGGCTATCGCAAATTTCTCGATCCCGACGGTTACCCCGCCGTCGCGCCACCCTGGGGCACACTCAATGCGATTGATCTCAACACCGGCCAGTACAAGTGGAAGATTCCGTTGGGCGAATATCCGGAACTCGCTGCGGCTGGCGTCAAGAACACTGGCACGGAGAATTACGGCGGCCCCATCGTCACTGCAGGCGGCTTGCTCTTCATCGGGGCCACCAACTTCGATAAGAAATTTCGCGCCTTCGACAAATCCACCGGCGCGTTGCTGTGGGAGACGACGCTTCCGTTCTCGGCGAACACCACGCCCATCACCTACATGGTGAACGGATGCCAGTTCGTCGTGATCGCGGCTGGCGGTGGCAAGGATCCCAAGTCGCCATCCGGCGGTGTGTACGTTGCATTTTCTCTGCCGCGCTAACACACGAACTCCGTCGGTTAGAATGTTCTCGCGACGCTTATCTATTTGCGACGACTTGTAACGACTTGGAGAGACGACTATGCGTTGGACGCCGGGCGATGAAAGTTCAAACGTTGAAGATGAACGCGGGAATAGCGGTGGGGGCGGCGGTGGATTCCAGTTTGGCGCGCCGCATCTCGGCATTGGCGGCATTCTCATCCTTATCGTCCTCAGCGTCGTCTTCAAGCGCGACTTCCTCTCGATGGTCGGCCAAGGCGGAGTCACCAGCGCGCCCGCCTACAGCAGCCAGACTGCGGGCACCCCCGCATCATCCGATCCCAACGAACAGCGCGAGGTGCAGTTCGTTTCGTTTGTGCTTGACGACGTGCAAAACACGTGGCGGCAGACCCTGGGCCCGCAGTATCGCGACACCAAGCTTGTTCTCTTCCGCGATCATTACCCTTCCGCCTGCGGTACCGCCGATGAAGCGTCCGGCCCGTTCTATTGCCCCGGCGACCACAAGGTCTACCTCGATCTAGGTTTCTACGAAGAGCTCAAACGCCGCTTCGGCGCGCCCGGCGAGTTCGCGCAAGCCTACGTGCTCGCCCATGAGATCGGCCACCACGTGCAAAGCCTGATGGGAATCGAACAGAAGGTTCGCCAGATGCAGGAGGCGAACCCGAGTCAGGCCAATGCACTCTCGGTTCGGCTCGAACTGCAAGCCGATTGCTTCGCTGGCGTCTGGGGACATTCCACGCAGCAGCGCAACATCCTCGAAAGCGGGGACGTGGAAGCCGGCTTGAATGCCGCCGCCGCTGTCGGTGATGACCGCTTACAGAAGTCCGCGGGCCATTCCGTGAATCAGGAGACCTTCACTCACGGCTCTTCTGCGCAGCGAGTGCAATGGTTCCAAAAGGGATTCACCGAGGGCACGGTACAGGCCTGCAACACGTTTCAGTAAGATCGCCGAACAAAACCGCACCGCTTTTGCTGATTGCGGAAGAGCAAGTGATACGATGGGAATCGCGATTTCGCTCATTACTTAAACGTTTCAATTGAAGTTGAGTCCCTATGCCTGAGACTTCCGCCCAAGCCCTTCGCCGCTCGCTCACTCTGTGGGATCTCATCCTCTACGGCATCATCGTGATTCAACCAACTGCGCCCATGGGCGTGTTTGGCGTGCTGAGCAACAAGGGGCAGGGACACGTCGTCACCACGATTCTGATTGCCATGGTGGCCATGTTATTCACCGCCATGAGTTACGGCCGCATGGCCCGCGCTTACCCCAGCGCCGGTTCGGCGTTTACCTATGTCGGCTGCGAACTCCATCCCGCTGCAGGCTATATCGCCGGCTGGAGCATGGTGATGGACTACATCCTCAACCCGCTCATCTGCATCATCTGGTGCAGTCAAGCGGCCATCAATTTTGTGCCGCAAGTGCCGTATGCGGCTTGGGCTATCTTCTTCTTCCTGCTATTCACGGGTCTCAACTTGCGCGGCGTCAAGGCGTCCGCGCGCATCAATACGCTGTTGGCCGCTGTAATGGGCGCCGTGGTAGTGTTGTTTTTTGTGCTAGCGGGGCGCTACCTTTTTGGACAGCATCAGACCCTCGCCGATTTCACTCGCCCGTTTTTCGATCCGCTCACCTTCAGCACCAAAGCGATTCTTGGTGGAACCTCTATCGCTGTCCTCTCCTACATCGGCTTCGACGGCATCTCTACGCTCTCGGAAGAGGCGCAAAATCCCCGCCGCAACATCTTTCTGGCGACGGTCTATACCTGCCTCATCATCGGACTACTGTCTGCGGCAGAAGTCTACGTCGCGCAACTGATTTGGCCCGCGCGAGAGCCTTTTTCAGCAGCGATGGTAGACACCGCTTTCGTGCACGTCGCTGGCCGCGCGGCTGGCCTTTGGTTTTTCGCGGTGATGAATCTCACCCTGCTTGTCGCCAACTTTGGCTCTGGCATGGGCGCACAACTGGGCGCAGCCCGTCTGCTCTTCGGTATGGGACGCAGCGGTGCGCTGCCCGCCAAATTCTTTGGCGCGGTGGATCCTGTACGCCGCGTGCCTCGTAACAACGTCATCTTCGTGGGCATCATCGCCTTGCTCGGCGCATTCCTCATCAGCTACGAACGTGGCGCGGAGATGCTGAACTTCGGTGCCCTCATCGCCTTTATGGGAGTGAACCTTGCGGCGTTCGTGCGCTATTTCGTTCGCGCGGAGCGCAAGCAAATGACGCACTTCTTTCCGCCGCTGCTCGGCTTCATCATCTGTTTCATCCTGTGGATCAACCTGAGTGACGCCGCCAAACTATACGGAGGCATCTGGATGCTGGCTGGCATCGCCTACGGCGCATGGAAGACGCGCGGCTTCCGCAGCAATTTGGTGAACTTCGACGTGCCGGAAGAAACCTAGGGATCAGCCCCACCCGTGTCATCCTGAGCGCAGCACGAATCCGCGCATGCGCGGAGTCGTGCGAAGTCGAAGGTCCCTACACCGACCGGACTTCAATTCCGCTTCACCCTACCGCCGACGAAATCGTCCAATGTACACCACGTGCCAGCACCCGGAACGCGCCACGTGCCGAAGGCACAATCCGAAGTTAGCCCGGTACGGAGCGCAGCGGAGTGCCGGGAAAGCCACCGTGGAAGGCTCAAGTCCTGAAAGGACGACTGACACCAGCTCACAAAACAGAAGCCCCGCCACGTACTTGTTAAAATGCAGTTATGAAGTATCTGACAACCTCGTCCTTCGCAATCTTCGCCGTTTTGGCTTTAATGTCGGTCGCACAAGCTGCTACCCCTCCCCTCATCTACGTCACCAATGAGCGCTCGGGCGACCTCACCGAAATTGATTCGACAACCCTCGAAGTCGTCGCCACGCTGCATCTGGGCAAGCGCCCGCGCGGCATCCACGCCAGCCCTGACCACAAGTTTCTCTACGTGGCCCTCACCGGCTCACCCTACGCGCCACCCGGAGTGGACGAGAGCAAACTGCCTCCGCCCGACAAGAGCGCCGACGGCATCGGTGTGATTGACGTGCTACAGAATAAACTTGTTCGAGTCATCCCCTCCGGCTCCGACCCCGAAAACTTCGACATCACCAGCGACGGCAAGACCATCATCGTCTCCAATGAAGACGACTCCAGCGCCAGCTTCGTAGACGTCACTTCCGGCAAAGTGACGCACTCAATTCCCGTCGGCGAAGAGCCCGAAGGTGTGAAGATCAGCCCGGACGGTAAATTCGCCTACGTGACCTCCGAAGGCGAAGGCACCCTCGCCGTCATTGACATCGCGACCACGAAGATCAGCAAGACGATCAAGGTAGGCCGTCGCCCGCGGTCCATCGTCTTTATGCCGGATGGCGCTCGCTCCTATGTGACCGCAGAAAATGACGGCTCGCTTGTGGTGATTGACCTAGCCAAACAGGAAGTTTCACAAACGATCACACTCGGCGATCACGGCGTCATCAAGCCCATGGGCCTGGCACTCTCGCCTGATGCCAGCAAACTCTACGTCACCAGCGGGCGCGGCCACAAGGTCTTTGTGCTCGACACCGCCACTAACAAAGTCAACGCATCCATCGAAGTCGGCGAGCGCCCGTGGGGCATTGCACTCTCCGCCGATGGCAAAATGCTCTACACCGCCAACGGCCCCTCAGGCGACGTCTCCATCGTGGACGCCACCACCAACACGCTGGTGAAAAAAGTCAAAGCTGGCGACGGCCCCTGGGGCATCGCCGTCGTCAGCAAATAGGGTTTAGGGCTGCCGGTCCAATCGCAGACCAGCAGCCTGATAGTCTCCGCGTAGCCCCAGTTGTAGCCCGTGATGCATCCACCAGGCACCTGACGCAACCTCTGGCGTTCCCGGCCCCGCGGTGCCATCAATCCACGTCAGCCGATATTGCGCCGCCGCGTCGAGTCCCTCCAGTTGCAGTAGCGGAAATCCTCGGCCTTCCGTGGTCGCATTTGCAAACGCAAACACCACCGCCTGACTCTTATCGGCGGCAACTGTCTCCGTCGCCGAAAACTTGCTGCCGTCACGTGGCGAAATCAGCCGATACAAGTCGCCGCGCACAATCGTCTTTTGCACCGAATGATAGGCCGCAATCAACCGCTTCGCTGTCGCAAAGTCTTCCGTCGTCCAGTTCTTCAGGTTCGCCCCAATGCCCAACGATCCCTGCATCGAACTCAACATCCGATAGTTGAGAGAAGTAGCGCGATGATTCAGCCAGTGTGGCGAATCCGTGACCCACGCCAGCATGATCTGCGGGGTGTAGCCATAGGTGAATCCATCCTGCATCACCAGCCGGTCAAAGGGATCGGTGTTATCGGACGGCCAAACTTCATCCGTGTAGTGCAAAATGCCGAGATCCACCCGCCCGCCACCACCCGAGCACGATTCAATCTCCACCTTCGGATGTTTCTTTCGCAACTCAGCGAGGATCGAATATAGGTTGCGGATGAATTCGATATACACGTGTTTTTGCTCGGCGATGGGTACTTGATCCCAGCCGGGTTCGGACCAGTTACGGTTGTAGTCCCATTTCAAAAACGCGATGTCGTTCTCGGAGAGAATCTTGTCCAGGAATCCTGCAACATACTCACGCACATCCGGACGCGCCAGGTTCAGCACCATCTGATTGCGCGATTCCAGTCGCGGACGCCCCGGAAAATTCAACACCCAATCGGGATGCTTGCGATACAGATCCGAATCCGGATTCACCATCTCCGGCTCCACCCACAGGCCGAAATCCATGCCGAGTGCGTGGACTTTATCAATCAGCGGCTTCAAGCCGTTGGGGAACTTCTGGGGATTCACGTACCAGTCGCCCAGTCCGGCGTGATCCGTCTTGCGTTGGCCAAACCAGCCGTCATCCATCACAAAGCGATCCACGCCAATGGACGCTGCTTTTTCTGCGAGAGCGACCTGGCCCGGTTCATCCACGTTGAATTCCGTGGCTTCCCACGAGTTGTAAATTACAGGACGCGGCTTGGGGTCAGGAGCCTGCGGCAGAATGTGTGCATTCTCAAAGCGATGCAGTAGGCGCGACGCGCCGCCCAGACCGTGAGCGGAATACCCGCCATAAAAAATCGGCGTCTCCAGCGTCTCGCCCGGCTTCAAGGTGTAGGCAAAATCAAACGGATTAAACCCGCCGGTCACCCGCACTTCGTCGAGCTGCGTGCGCTCCACCGTAATGCGCCACGAGCCCGACCAGGCCAGCGCGCCGAACCAGACTTCGCCGTGTTCCTCTTCCGCTGCCGTAGCTCCGGACGCACCTTGGCTGGCATCACGCGAAATCGCAAACCACGGATTCGCCTGGTGACCGGTACTGCCGCGCCGGCTCTCCAGCACCCGTGAGCCGTTCTGAATCGCTTCCTGATTCAGCGTCCACTCGCCCGCCCAGCGACCTGTCAAGTAACTTAACGTGTAACGGGCCCCAGGCAGAGTCCATTGCGCCGCTGCGGCTTGCTCAACAACCACGGGCTGCTTCTCGCGGTTCTCAATGCTCGCCGAGCGCGCCAGAATGCCGGTCGCCTGATCTATGGAGTAGCGCAGAGTGACGTAAATCTCGCGCGAAATATCCTTCAGCAAAATTTCGGTTGCTTGCGAAGTCTGCTGCGTCGCTTTCACAAAGTGCAGTACCAGATCGCGATTGCCGTCCGCAAACGTGACTTTGAGCGCGGGCTCGGTGTAGAGTCCAGCGCCCCAGCTCGCATATTCCTGTGGTGTGGTAGTCGAAGGAGAATCGAACGAGGCCATCTCAGGAAGAGAATGCGCCGCAGGGATGCTGTCGTGCACACTGAGCCGTCCGCCCCAATACAGCGGCTGCAACTCGCCCCGCTCATTCACGCCAAACGCGTAGGTGGTATTGCCGCCATCCAGCCGGAGCACTTGCCCAGTCTGCGCCACTGACGAGACTGTGAGCAGCAGCACAATCAGGCACAGCATCGAAGCCAATCTTTTCAGGAAATTCGTCATAGCGCCGTATGCTAACATTCCTCGGGGCGGTTGTCTCGCTTCCGCCCCGGAGCCGGCTCCGTAGACTGTTCCCAGTCAGCTAGTTGCTGCCTTACTTGGCATCCGAAACCTTGGCCTGCATGCCTGCACCAGCAACCGCTTTTACAAATGCATCCGCACTGGCTGGGGTTGAGGTTTTACCCGACAGGACTGAGCGAAACCCAACCCGCCTGCCGTAAATGGCCCGTGTGGAGTCGTCATCTTGCTGGATGACTGCCCCTTCCAGCGTCAGCCCGGCAAACACGCCTTTGGATCGCGAATAAGTCAGCATCTCTGTGTTCAGCTTCCAATCGGTTCCTGCGGAGGCATGACGCCCCACTGGACCTGCTGCTACCGAGCCTTCGCCAGTGAGCGCAAACTTGCTGGAAAGCAGGTGCTGAAAGCCTTGATTGTTCATAACCAGCATGACCAGATCAACCTTTTCGACGCCAATCTGCAATCCCCAGCTGCCGCCGCCTACTGAGACGAACGCAGGCGCACTCCAGCCCGTAGCTGTGCGGCAGGAAGCGACTCCGCGGCCGTGCTTGGCGCCAAAGATGAAGCCCCCCTTAACCAAATCAGGAACCACGAGGATGCACTTCGCGTTGCTCAGCACTTCTTCCGGAATGCCTTTGTCGGGCGTGCCCATGATCTCATGCAGAACGTCAACGGAAGATTGCAAACGCTCCACCGAGTCCTGGCGGGCGGAGCCTGCAAATGCGTACGTTCCCATTAGTCCTACAGCACTCATCAACAACAGTGACATCATTTTCTTCATAAATTGTTCCTTTAGGAGCGGTGAAACCTAAGAGAAGACAACATTCGGGTGGACTGACTTAGCTCAGGTGACCCAAAAGAGTGAGAAGGATTGCTCATCTCTCCCTTTATAATCGTTTGGGCACTCAGAAATAGCTGTTCTAAAGTGCACAGCTTTATAAACGGAGATGTTGCAGAATTGCAGAGTCACAACGGGCGGACCAAAAACAAGCTGCGGATCAATGGACTGAATACCGAAGCGAGCGTTCACTTTAACCCAACTGACCAGGGAGAATATCCATGCTTTGGACTATATTTGTTGTTCTTTTAGTGTTGTGGCTTCTGGGGTTCAGCTTCCATATAGCCGGAGGCTTGATCCATTTGCTTTTAGTCGTCGCACTGGTGGTCTTGGTGATCAACCTGGTGAGTGGACGGCGAGTCGTCTAAACTAAGATCCCAGCATGGCTAAAAGCGCTGGGGCCTGTACCGTATTGACTGAAAAGGCACTAAACTTCTGATCACCGGAACTGGCGGTAAGTAGGCACTTATCGCCAGTTGCCTTGGCTAAGGCGTTTGGACCACCAGGAATTCCTGAGTAGTCCAAATGCCTCTAAACTCGGATTGTCTTATGCGACAGACGCCTTCCAACTATTTATCTCTTCGTGCGCTTTCTCTTTCGTGATGCCGTAGCGCTCCTGGAGCTTACCTACCAGCACATCCTTCTTCCCGGAGATCACGTCCAAATCATCATCGGTGAGCATGCCCCATTGCTGTTTCACGGAGCCCTGCATCTGCTTCCACTTGCCTTCCATCTGATCCCAATTCATTGTGCATGCTCTTTTCTTGAGAGGTGAAGGTTGAAATTAAGAAGCCCACCCCGAAGTGGGCTTCATGGTAAAGCTAAAAGCGAACCGTTTTGCAGTTGGTTTGCGGAGGCTGGCAGAGGTACTGTGCGGTGTTCGTGGGGCGGAATGTAACAGCGCGACTGGTAAAGTCACGGCAAACTGCAAGTACAAGATAGGCTGGGAGCAAGCCATAAGCCCGGGGGCCAAGATATTCAGTAGGGGTAGCGCCGGTTTGGTATCGGTTCTAAGCTGTTGCTGATTGTCCATCACCATCGCTCCCAGCGTGTAGTCAGAATAGAAGGTAGGCGAGGGAACTAGCTGTGCAGAATAGCTCAGTAGCAAAAATTATGACTTAGCGGGTAGTTTCGTGCCTAACGTCGCCGTGGGTTCGATGGATCCATCTGCCTCTGCTTGGCTCTCCACTCGAAATTTGCTGGTAGTGCTCAGCCAGAGCATCCATCTCTTCTTCGGTGCTTTTTTCCACCCGGATGTGCCGATTCTCAGCATTGCGCACGGCACGTATAGCCCCCAGCGAGGTCGCTAGACCAACTCTTCATGTTCCCGTAGCGCCGGTGGCTCCATGGGGGTAGTTGAGTACAACGCGTGCCCCCAGGGTCCGTCATAGGGTCAATCATGCAGAACTACATTCAGCAGCGAACTATGTACTTGCAACCCACCATCTTCGCCGCCGGAATACTGAATGAAGCCCAACTTCCGGAAGCGGTTCATAAAGAAGCTCACCCGCGAACGCGTAGTTCCAACCATCTCCGCCAATGTCTCCTGGCTCATCTTCCCGGTTTCGGGTACGCCTTCTTTGCCAAAGTGCGCCAGCAGAAGCAACACTCGGGCTAGCCTCTTTTCGCTGGAATTGAAGAGTTGATCCAACAGGTCTTCTTGATAACGGATATTGCGCGCCAGCAGATAAGCCACGAACATATCGGAGAAGGCATGTTCCCGATGCAGCGCATCCATCATTGCCTTTTTCTCGATTCGCAAAAGCCTGCAATCGGTCATGGCAGACGCGGATCCCATGCGGACGGTTTGTCCGGCCAGTGCGCCTTCGCCAAAAAAGTCCCGCTCACTCAATACCCCGATCGTGGCTTCTTTGCCGACCTTAGAGACGACGCTGAGCCAGATCTTACCCTTCTGGATATAGTAGACTGCGTCCGCTGGATCTCCTTGGGTGAAGATGCCTTGCTTCCTGGGCGCAGACAAACTCTTTCGTCCCTCGCCAATGGTGGCAAGGAAGGTGTTTGGGTCAAACTCAGCAATTTTCATGACCCCATAGTATCATATATAGTATTCAGTGTCAAGGGCATTTTGATTTCAACTTGGGTATGTGACTTTTTCAGTGACCGCCAACCGCCGGTCCCTGTGGAGATTGGTGCGCAGTTGACCTGTGCTAAGCTCACATTTTTCTCCAGGTTGTGCCCCGCAGGTAGGGCAGAGTATTGTCAGTATTTGCTCTTCCGTCACTTTCATATTCTTAATTTTCGGGTACTGCACGGGAAGCGGCTGGTCAATTTTGACCAAAGTACAGAAAAGGCAGTGGTTGCACCCCGCCCCGTAAGCGTTATGCAGCTCCTTCAAGCTGTTAGGAAGAGCGAGATTTCGAGAGCATCACGCCTTGCGTTTGTCGGCGAGCTTGCACGAGGAAGTATCTCGCACGGTATGCCAACCGTCCTGCTATTCTTTGAATTTAATGGCGGAGAGAGAGGGATTCGAACCCCCGGTAGGCTTTCACCTACACACGCTTTCGAGGCGCGCGCTTTCAACCACTCAGCCATCTCTCCGCAGCCAAGTCCAGGAGTGGCCTCCGGACTTGCGGTCAAATTGTTTGGCAAGACATTGCAGATCGTTCTGCAGCTCGCCCATCTTTAGTAGCGCTTCTAAATGCCGGGTTCAGCTGCGGTGTCAATCGGCGACTTCACACGTCTGGCCCGGAAGAATGTTTGCAGCAAATCGCCGCACTGCCCGGCCAGCACTCCGCCAGCAACTTCCATCACATGATTCAGTCTGGGATGATTGATGACTTCCAGAACCGACTCCACAGCCCCCGCTTTGGGGTCTTTCGCGCCGAATACCAGGCGGCTAATTCGGGCGTGAATCAGCGCCCCGGCGCACATCGCGCATGGCTCCATTGTAACAAACAGCGTGCAGCCGTTCAGCCGATGATTTCCTAGCGCCGCAGCCGCCGCTCGCAGTACGACTACTTCGGCATGAGCCGTCGGGTCATCGTCGAGCAAATTTCGATTGTGCCCCCGCGCGACTACCGCTCCCGCGCGCACCACAACCGCGCCAGTCGGCACTTCGCCTGCATCCGCAGCCCGTTGCGCCTCCCGCAGCGCCTCCCGCATCCACAGTTCGTCGGATTGTGTTTCGTGAGCCATCGTGTGAAGCAAGCGAAAGAACCGCGCCTATTCCTGCGCCGGCTGCTGTTGTGTCATGCAGTGCATCGCGCCGAATCCCCATATAAAGTCGCCACTGTATATCGGCACGATCTCGCGGGAAGGGAACAGCTCCGCCAAAATATTCAACGCAGTTCGATCATTCGCATCGTTGAACACCGGCGCCAGCACAACGCCATTCGCAATGTAAAAGTTGGCGTAGCTCGCCGGTAACCGTCGGCCCTCGAACACCACCGGCTTCGGCATCGGTAACTCAACCACCTGTAACTTGCGTCCATCCGCAGTCCGCGCAGCCTTCAACCGTCGCAAATTTTCCGCGAGTGGCGCATGATTCACATCCGCAACATCACGCTCTACCGCTGTCAGCACCGTATCTCGTGCCACGAATCGCGAGATGTCGTCCACATGACCGTGCGTGTCATCGCCCGCAATACCGTTGCCCAGCCAGATCACCTGCTCCATCCCAAGATATTCGGCGAACACGCGCTCATAATCTGCCTTCGTCATCCCCGGATTTCGCTGCTGCACTTCACTGAGCAGACACTCTTCCGTAGTCAGCAGAATGCCGTCGCCGTTGGTGTCAATGCTGCCGCCTTCCAGCACCACGCGCCGCGCGCCTTTGGAATCAGCCCACATCGGCTGCATTGCTTCGCATCCAGCCTTCCGCGCGACTCGTGCTCCCACCTTCGCATCCTCCGAGTAATTCGGATACTTCGCCCACGCATTAAACTTCCACGTCGTCGCCAGCAGGGAACTCGCCGCGCTCGAACTCCGCGTCTTCTCGCTGATCTTCTGCAAAAAAATTGGTCCCGAATCCCGTAGCCAAATCCGGTCGGTCGGCCAACGATGAAACCGAATATCGCCCGAGTCAGCATTCGCGCGTGCTAGCGTCTGCCGTGCCTTCCGCTCGGCAGCCTCGTCGTTCACCAGAATCTCCACGCGCTCGTACTTCGCCAAATTGCGGATGATCTCCGCAAACACCCACCGAATCGGCTCAAACTTCCCCGGCCAATCGGCGCGATGGTGCGGCCATGCAATCCATGTCGCCGCATGCGGCTCCCACTCCGCGGGCATGCGATAGCCGCGCGTCGCGGGCGTCTCTGCAAAATTCGCTTGTCCTGATTTCTTCGGCAACAGCGATCCTAGCTCTTGTCACTATCAATAAAGCGGTTGACGATCGGCCCGTACGCATCAATTCTGCGATCGCGCAGAAACGGCCAATTGCGGCGTACATCTTCCAACCGCCGTAAATCTACCTCACCGATCAATATCTCTTCTTTGTCGCTCGACGCTTCCGCGATCACCACGCCAAACGGATCGGCAATGAACGACTGCCCCCAAAATTCCAAACCTTTGCCCGGCGCCGATTGCCCCATCACATTGCCCGTCTCGAAGCCCACGCGATTCACCACACCCACATAAATACCGTTCGCAATCGCATGTGCCCGCTGTATCGTCTTCCACGCGTCATGCTGCTGCGCCCCAAACTCCGCCTTCTCATCCGGATGCCAGCCAATCGCCGTGGGATAAAACAGCACGCTCGGCCCTTGCAGCGCCGTCAGCCTCGCGCCCTCCGGATACCACTGGTCCCAGCACACCAGAGTCGCGACGCGCCCTGCGCTGCTGTCGAATGCACGAAACCCTAAATCGCCCGGCGTAAAGTAAAACTTTTCGTAATACAGCGGATCATCCGGAATATGCATCTTGCGATACTTGCCCAGCGTCTCGCCGTCGCGTTCGTAAATCACCGACGTATTGTGATAAATCCCGGGCGCGCGCTTTTCAAACAGCGACGCCAGCAGCACCACGCCAAATTTCTTCGCCGCAGCTGCCATCGCCAAGCTCGTCGGCCCCGGAATCGGCTCCGCCAAATCAAACAGCGCCGCATCTTCCCGCTGGCAAAAATATTGGGTGCGAAACAGCTCCGGCAGGCACACCACGTCCGCGCCTCGTCCCGCGGCTTCGCCGACAAACTCCACCGCTCGACGCACGTTCTCATCCGCATCCGGCGAACACGCCATTTGGATCAGCGCAATTTGGTAACTTCCCGAACCTTTACTTGACGTCACCCGTCACTCCTCGCGCGAATGCTGATCTGCCAACTCCACCTTTCATAATACCGCGTGAATTAGACTGGCAAAGTCAGATGCTTGACAGTACCCGGAGGCGCTACCTAGAATCGCAGGGTCTGCGCAAAGATTCGTACCGGAGCGGGGGGACAATGCCAAGCATCGTAGAGTCAGACGAGAGGTGGCTGTACCGGGTCGGCGGCGTTTCTGCCATTGTGTTGGGACTTGGCTATCTAGCCATCTTTCCGCTCTTCGCCAAGGTGGGAGCCCCGCCCGCCACCGGTGAAGGATGGCTGAACTATCTGGCTGGAAAGACTGCGGTTTGGTGGGCCATCCTCGGCCTGTCCGTCTTCACCGACTTCCTTTTCGTCCCCGTGGCGCTGTCCCTCTATGCCGCACTCAAGCACGTCAGCCGAAGCGCCATGCTCCTGGCAACGGCATTCATGGGATTGTTCGTGGTTCTGGATCTAGCTGTCACCTGGACCAACTACGCCGCCCTGCTCACGCTCAGCGCGCTCCACTCCGCCGCCTCCACGGAAGCGCAGCGCGCATCGTATGTCTCCGCCGCCAACTACGCGTCGGCGATCCTCGCCTCGCGCGTAGAAGTTTTTTACGCCATCGTAGACCTGTCGCTCGGAATTCTCACTGTCAGCTTCGTGATGCTGAAAGCGAAAGGAGCCTTCGGTCGCGCGACGGCCTACGTGGGATTGGCCACGGGCATTTCCGGCCTCGTGTCAATTACTGGATTCTTCCCAGCCATCCTGACCAATGCCCTGCTCGCGACTGCATGGCTGTTTCTTGTGGGCTACAGGCTTATCCGGCTCGCCCGTCACTGACGCGCCCAACCCCAGTTGCTTTGTGCATTGCTCAGTCGAATAAGTGAGCCGCTTCGCCGATAAACTCCACCGCGCGGCGCACGTTCTCGTCCGCATCCGGCGAACACGCCATCTGGATCAGCGCGATCTTGTAATTTCCGCCCTCGCTTGCCGCCAGTTCATCCAGCCTTCCTGCCATTGCCCTGCCCTAGAATAACAAAGCGCGCGTTGCCTCTCACCGCTAGGTCAGCTTCCCGCGGGAACAATCTCACCACGCTCATTTAACATAATCGCAATACTCTTTCAGCTAAGCTAATTCATTACACTTTAATATCTACCTGATCGCGGAGGCACCTTGGCACAAGACGCACACGACGAACACTCCACCCCCGACGGCTCGGGCATCGAACGGCACCTGCATAATCCCATTGACGACAAACTGATTCCTCTCGAACCGCTCGACCTCAACAAGGTTCATTCGATTGACGACCTCGTCCGCGCCATGTCCAAAACCGCTTTCACTGGCCGCCAGCTAGGCGAAGCTGCCGACGTTCTCGAAGCCATGGCCCGCGATCAAGACTGCTTCGTTGTGATGACGCTCGCTGGCGCTATGACCGTCGCCAAGCAGGGACTGATCATCGCCGAACTGATTGATCGCGGCATCGTCAACGCCATCGTATCCACCGGCGCGCTGATGGCCCACGGACTCGTCGAAGCCACCGGACGCGCCCACTTTCGCCACAATCCTGAAGTGAGCGACGAGGAACTTTATGAAGCTGGCTACAACCGCGTCTACGACACGCTCGAGCCAGAGCAGAATCTTGACGACGTGGAACGTGTCGTCTTTGGCGTGCTCGATCAGTGGGACGCCAAGGAAACCCTATGTTCGTGGAAGTTGAATCGCGCGATTGGAGCGAGCCTTGCAAAAGACGTTGCCGATCGCGGCATCCTGAAGTCGGCTTACTTGAACGATGTTCCAGTGTTCGTCCCCGCCTTCAGCGACTCCGAAATCGGTCTCGACTTTGCACTGACCAATCGCGCCCGCGCCAAGCAAGGCAAGGAACCGCTGCGCTTCAATCCCTTCGACGACCTCGAACACTTTGCCGCCACCCTTCTCGCGCAACCGAAGATTGGCATCATCACCATTGGCGGCGGCGTGCCCCGCAACTGGGCGCAGCAGTTCGGCCCCTTCATCGAACTGCGCCATCGCCGCGGTGGAGAAGATCTGCCGCTGAAGCGCTATCACTACGGCCTGCGCATCTGTCCCGAGCCTGTCTACTGGGGAGGACTCTCCGGCAGTCCTTACAGCGAGGCAATCTCATGGGGCAAGTTCGTTCCGCCATCGGAAGGTGGCAAGTTCGGCGAAGTCTTCCTCGACGCCACCGTTGGCCTGCCGATTCTGGTCGCGTCGGTACTCGAGCGCCTTGCCAAGAACCCCGGCCCCAAGCATGGCAAGGGGCAGAGCTAACTTCCTTGCGCCTAAACCGCATTGCCGTGATCGCCTGCATCGCGCTCGCGGCAGCGTTCGTTCCATGTCTCGCCTACGCCCAAGACAACTACGAAATCCAGGTTTACGGCACAGACACAGTTCAACCCGGCATCACCATGGTCGAACTGCACAGCAACTTCACGGTGCAGGGAAGCAAGACGGTTCACGACGGCGTCCTTCCCAGCAATCACGCCGCTCACGAAACGCTGGAAATCACGCACGGTTTCAACGACTGGTTCGAAACCGGCTTCTACGTCTTCTCCAGCATCCAGCCCGATGGCGGATGGCAGTGGGTTGGCGACCACATCCGCCCTCGCGTTCGCGCGCCTGACTCGTGGCATTTGCCCGTCGGCCTCAGTCTCTCTGCCGAATTCGGCTATCAACAGCGCAAGTTCTCACCCGATAGCTGGACGCTCGAGTTGCGCCCCATCATAGATAAGAAACTCGGCCGCTGGTATCTCGCCTTCAACCCGACGCTTGATCGCTCCTTCCACGGCCTCGGCGTCAATCAGGGTTTCGTCTTTGCTCCGGGCGGCAAGGTCGCATTCGACTTCACAAAGAAAATCACCGGTGGACTCGAATACTACGGCTCAGTCGGCGACATCACCAGCTTCGATCCGCTCAGCAATCAGCAGCAACAGCTTTTTCCGACAATTGACCTGAACCTGAGTCCGAACTGGGAGTTCAACTTTGGTGTCGGAGTCGGCGGAACCCGCTCCACCGACCACCTCATCGTCAAGATGATCTTAGGCCGTCGATTCACCTTCGGCAGAAAGCGCAACTAAACCCACCTCCCGTGTCATGCTGAGCGCAGCAAAAGGCCGCGCATTTCGCGCGGCCTTTTGCGAAGTCGAAGGACCCCAAGAAAGCCATACTGCCAAAGCTGCCAGCAGTTCCAGCCACATCCCTAGTCGAAGATCAACACAGCCGAAGCCAGCACCGTAGTCCACAGTCCGTTCTTGTCGCCAATCGCCGTCTGCGTCACGTTCGCTGTCCGCACGATCTTATTGCTGATGCGATAAATTTCCTTCTTCTCATCCCACGAACGATCCGGATCAAAGTCCACATTCAGCGTTGTCGCCAGCATTTCGGCCGCGAGTTCTTCGGCGTATTCGCCAGCCACATCGTCGGGCTGGCCAAACGTGTGATGCTCACTCAGATAGCCGTAAGTGCTGCGATCAGCAGGCAGAGCCACGCCAATGCTGGCCGCCACCAGCCGATGCGGTTCACGTGTGGAATTCTCCGCCACCACCGCAAATACCACTTCGCCGGGATGCAGATACTTCACGCCTTGCGCGCGTGGAATCAGTTTGCAATTGGGCGGAAAGATCGAGGACACGCGCACCAGGTTCTGTGCCGCAATACCAGCATCGCGCAGCGCGAGCTCGAATGACGTAAGCCGTTCTTTATGCCGGCCCACGCCTTTGGTCAAGAATAATTTCTTCGGGACCATCTCTTTGCCCAAGGTTTGATTCCTCCGTTGTAGGGTGGTGTGTTTCTTGTGGAATGAATTGCTCGAATTAAAGTTAAGTCTAACACCGCAGAATGTTACGATTCGGTAAAAATTCAAGGGCGGGAGCGACACGCTCCCGCCCTTGGACTTTGTAGACTTCGCAGCCGAAAATCTTGCCTTATTTCGCCGCAGCCACAGACGCAACCGTCACAGTCTCGCCCTTGACCGTCCCCGTAACCGTTGCCGTCTTGCCGGCGAACTCGTCGAGTCCATCCGTCTTGCCCTCCAGCGTATAAACCTTGTCGCCGACCACCAGCGCATACTTGGAGCCTTCTTTAATGCAGGCGCGCGTACACGATGCTTCATCCTTGCCCGGCATCATGTGGGTGCGACCGCACATGGCATCGCCCACCTGACCAGTCAGAGTCTGCTGCTTGGCATCCGCCGCCTGGCTTGGCAACACACATGCACCAGCCAAAACCGCCATCATTGCAAATTGCGAAAAGACTTTACTCATTCGAATTTCCTCCAGAGCTTCCCTTCAACCTCACCAGCCGAACGAAAGCAAATCTAATAGCCATTTGTATGATGCCACATCCGCCCTTTGCGGCTCTCCGGCAGTATATTTTCCCGAAAAGTTTCTATTTCTTCACCTTTGGGTCAAAATATAGTGTCACATCCACGTTGTGCAGCGTGTCGTCGAATCCTAACTCTGATCGCACCGCCCATTCGTAGTTTTCGCCCAACCCGATCTGCGTCGGCGTCGGCAAGTGCTCTAACGCCTTGGTGGAAAAAACATCACCCTCTCGCAATGCCCACAGTTCTTCCACGCGCGCTGCCTGCTTGTGGTCAATCCCCTCCACATTCAGCGTGCCCATGCGGTAGAGCGATCCTTCCTCTACCGCGATCATGTAGTTTGCCACACCCTTCGATTCATCCAGCGTCCGCACCACGTTTGCCGTTGCACGCATATACCCGCGTTGCCGGTAGCTGGCCTCGGAGCGGTCAATTTCGGAGTGCAGCTCAATTTCGTCGAGCGGCTTTTCCGCAGACAGCGTCAGGAACGCCGCCAGCTTATCTTCTGGAATCGCCTTGTTGCCCGTCCATGTAACTGTGCCTAGCTTGTACTGTCGGCCTTCGCGAACAGGCAGCGCGATATCCACGGAAGTCTTGCCAGCTAAGATCTTTTCGCCATCAGCCCCCGTCGGAGCCGATTCAGGCACCACCGTGATCACCGGTGGATCAAATCTTGCGTTCAAATATCCCAGCCGAGAATACGTCTTGGGTAGTGTGTACTGCTCCATATCCGCAGTAGCCGAGCGGCTGTAGCTCTCCTGCAACCACTTTGCGATGGCTCCTTGCAGCTTCGGCAGAACCTCTGCACTTGCTCCCGGAAAATCCACATGCCGCACCGCGATCGTCACTTGTTGCACCGTGTACACCACTGGCCCTGCCTTGCCCGAGGTGTCCCCCAGCTTTGCCGTCCGCTCATACTCCGCATGGCCAGCGACCCCATGCTCGTTCAGCACCCAATCTATCGCCAATGCCAACTGATCCAGCATCTCGCCATCCACCGGAACGCGGCCATCAAACAGCGGCACCCGCTGCTTCAACTCACGCCGCAGTTCGGCCTCGTCAAACCACACAAAATTGTCGAACTGCACGTCGGTATACTGCTCCGCGGGCTGCATCTCTAATTGCAGGTTTACTGTGTCAGGAGTGAAGTCATACTTGTAGCGAACTTCGAGGAAAGCACCCGTGTGTCCCAGCGCATCCGTGGCGTGGCGAAAATCCTCTTCGGTGACGGATGCGCCAATCTGCAAGCCCGCCGCAGCCAGCACATCTATGTCAGGGAACGGAGAGCCGGTGATCGTGACGCTGGCAAGCCGCCTTGGAGACGAGAGAGAGGAGAGAGACGAGAGGGAGGTCGGCGGAGTCGCAGCACTCTTGGCCGGAGGAACAGCCCACGCTGCGCTAGCCCAGGCCGCTACAACAATCACAGCGAAGAGCCGCATCATATTCGCGCGCCTCATGCGCCCCCGCTTTGCGTCCTCGACTTCACAATTCGCTTTGCGGATGCTACTCCCACCTTGGGAATAGCATCCGCCCCGGGAACCACCGGCGGATTTTTGATCTTCACCGTGATGTCTATAAACGTGAGCGCCGCACGGCTCAGCGCCTTGTCGCGACGGAACACCAGCGCCAGATCGCGCGGAATATACGCATCCTCGATCTTGACGATCTTCAGCGTCTCCGCCGCAATATCTTCATCCACACTCGATCGCGGAATGAAGCCAATGCCCATATCAGCCGCCACAAACCGCTTCAGCAATTCGCTGGAATCCACTTCCATGGAAATCTGCGGCTTCAGGTTCCGCTCGTCAAATAGCCGATCCAGCACGTCGCGCGTATGGCCACCCTTCGGCACCAGCATCGGAAAGCGCGCCGCGTATGCCAATGTCGCCGACTCCACCCACGCCAGACTGTTGCTCGGCGAGGCGATGATCACCAGCTCATCCTGATGAATCAACACCACCTGCAGCCGGGGATCTGTCACCGGCAGCGACACCACGCCAAAGTCCACAGTGTTGTCGAGCACCCACTCCATCGTCTTGGCGTAGTCCGCCCGTTTCACCATCACAGAAACGTCGGGATACTGCCTCTTGAACGCCGCAAACACCTCCGGAAGGACATGAAGCGACGTGCCTTCATTCGCGCTCACTACAATTTCGCCACGGGGTGTACTGTGCGTCTCGGCAATCTCCGCCATCATGTGCTTGCGGTGCCCCAGAGTCTCTTCCGCCCAGCGCTGGAACACCTTACCCGGAGCCGTGAGGGATACGCGACCGCCTGAGCGGTCGAGCAGACGCGCACCTACCTCTTCCTCCAGCGAGCGGATCTGCGATGAAACGGCGGGTTGTGTGCGGAAGCGTTTCTCCGCGGCGCGCGAGAAGCTGAAATGCCGCGCCACCTCGAGAAACGTCTCGATCTGGTCAAAGTCCATAAGGGGTCGTAACGAATCAGCAGGATGCCGGTTCCGTCCGACCACTATCTTACCGATAAATCAGGGCTGCTGCTCGATTTACCGAGCAGCAGCCCCAGGTTGTACACCTCAAACTTCGCCAATGCTATTGTGCTAGCGCTGCCACGGCCTCTTGCGGTAGTAACGGGGACGCTTTTCCATCCGCCGGAGTGAACGTCAACCAAGGAACATCTCAACTGACCTTTATTTCCTGTGCTTGCGTTGCTTGGCTAACTCTTCTTGTTCTACCAACAGCTTGCGGTGATCCGTAAGCCCAGCGGCCACAGCGTCAGCGGCATTGGTCAGGATGAAGCTGTATTCCCGGGATTCGGCTAAAGTGTCAGCCAAGGCTTTGGGGTCGGCGATCACCTCGCGCAAATGCCGCAAGCGGCCTGCGAACTCTTCGTCTGCCGTCAGGATGAGGTGGAGCGGCTTGCGCAAATCTTCCTTGCGGTCGAGGAACATGGTGATGTTGTCCTCGAGTTCGTCGTAAATCAGGGCAAAGTCGTCGAGGCGGTCGTGCATTTCCTGCCCTCGGCCTGCGGAGTCAGTGGCCTTGAGCGGTTCGTCCAGCTTGGCGAGACGGAGCTTGGCAAAATCCACCAGCAGTTTTAGGCGAATGTTCGGTTCCAGCGCAGACTCGCGAATCTGATCCGCCTCTTCTGTGGTGAGAGGATCGTGACGGCGAATCTGGCCCATCGCGACGGGTTGCAGGCTGAACAGAGTCAGCAGAATTTGCAGGAATAGTGCTGCAAGCCCGGCAGTACGCGCCCCCCTAACGAAGGCCCGGGCGGTACCGAGTGCAGGCCTAGTCTTGCTCACTTCTTTTCCTTGGTGAAAAGTGACCCCAGCAGATCAGTGCGCAGCTTTTCCAGCCGATTCATCCCCTGCACAATCACTTGGCCATCATCGAAGCTGACCACGCTACGGAGATCTTTCATCCGGCTGATCATCTTACGGACCGCGATTTCGGTTTCCTTTTGCCTCTTGCGCACTAGCACCGAGGCATCACCCGCCTTAATGGCATCGTTGACGCTCTCTTCGAGATAAGCCATGCCTTCGCCAGCGTTGCCGTTGTTGATCATCGTGTAAGCCAGCTCGCTCTCGCGTCGCGCGAGTTCGGTGTAAAGGTTGGGCTTCTCCTCTGGCTTGGCCGCCTCGGCGCGTTTGCGCAGATCTTCCAGGCTGAGTTCGCCTGCGCGCAGCAGGGAAGCCGTGCCCGAGAAGAGCAGTAGTAAGAGGAGGCAGCGGACAAGCAATCGGCGATTTATGCAGTCAGCGTAAGTGGCGAGGGTCATTTTTTCGGTTCCAATGCAATGATGCGGTGGCGTGCGGCCCACTCCTGATCAGGATACTGCCCTTTGGCCGTTTCGAGAAAGCGATGATAAGCGGCATCGGCTTCCTTGCGTAGGTGCAGGTGGTCAAGACAACTGGCACGGAGAAAGAATCCGATGGGAATTTCAGGCAGATACTTGGCGCGCTCGTCCATGGCTTTGAGTGCGAGTTCATACTGCATATTCTCAGCGGCGGCGGAAGCCAGGTCACCGTACGCAGCGCCAGACTTGGGGTTGAGATTCACCGCGGTGAGCAGTTCAGCCTGCGCGTCGCCGAAGCGTTTTTGCTTCAGCAGCACTACACCCAACAGATGGTGGAGGTCGGAATCACGCGGCGAAACCAGCAACTGCTGGCGATAGAGAGTTTCAGCCTCGGTGAACTTGCCTGCGGCAATATAAATTGAGCCGAGTTCAAGAATGGAAGTGGAGTCCCCGCCGTCGAGCTTGATGCCGGTCTCGTATTCAGAAATCGCTTGATTATTAAGTGCCTGCTTCCGTTTGCTCTCGGGCGAATCCTTGGCGACAGGCGCGGAGAGCAGTGACGGATTGGACGGCGCAGGTTGCGGAATAGCGATGGAGTCGGCTTGCGCGGCGAATATACGAGCCAGTTGGATGTGTGCTGCCGCCTGCTCGGGATGCCCAGCGAGGTACTGACGCAGCACGGTATCTGCTTCCGCCAACCGCTTGCTGCGCATATAAAGATTCGCCAAGCCGACCAGCGCGTCTGCTGACTCGGAGGACTCAGGCGCGGACTTGGCGGTGAGCGCCAGCGCTGACTGGTAGCGCTTCTCGGCTCCGGCAATGTCGTCCTGCTTTTCCAGCAACTGCGCTGCCAACAATCGGCTTGCGATTTGCCTGGGATCAACGTCGGCAGCTTTGTCATAGGAAGCAAGCGCGGCGGCGGGGTCGTGCGATTCCTGCGCTCGACCGAGAGCGATCCACGCACGCGCGATGTTCTGCTCCGGCTTGCTCTCCGGCTTCAAATGGGTTGCGGCAGCGAGGAATTTTTCCGCATCGAGATCGTGATGTGCAGCGAGGGCTAGGCCGAGGTGAAGTTGCGCCTCGAACACATCCGGCTTGAGCGCGACGGATTTGCGATAGGCGGCGATAGCTTCACCGGAACGATCGGTGGAGTCATAGAGAAAGCCCAGATCGTACCAGGCGCGGAAGTACTGCGCATCGAAAGTGACGGCTTGCTTTAGTAGCGGCTCGGCGGCAGCGTAGTCGGGCGTGGGCTTGCGGTCAAGCACGGCTTCCGCTTGGTCTGTGAGTGCGTCAGCCGGATTAGGAGCTTCTGCGACTTTATGGTGGCGAATGGTAGTGTGCTCGCCCGGCGCGGGGCGACTGGTGGTGGTTTGGGCGTGGGCTGCGCTTAGCGCGAGAGCGGCTACAAGTGCGGTCCGCAGCGAGGTGGAGTGAAGGAGATGCATGGGTACGAGTGATTCTTATTCTAAGGGAAGATGCAGGTGAGGGACGGGGTGTTGCTTGATGCTTGTGCCCGATGTTTCGGAAGGCGCGAGACATGGGCATGCGGCACCGGGCCTCATGTGAAAACAAAACGTCTCTCCACTGCGCATGACTACGCTTAGCGCAAGCATGCTCCAGTCGGGATGACCCGTTATTGATGCAGTGCGGTTTGCAGCAGCGGGGCGAGGAATTTGCCAGTGTAGGAGCTGGTGTGTGCCGCAACTTCTTCAGGCGTTCCGGCGATGACGATCTTTCCGCCGCGGTCTCCGCCTTCAGGGCCGAGATCAATGACCCAGTCGGCGGTCTTGATGACCTCAAGATTATGCTCGACGATGAGGATCGAACCACCCGCCTCAATCAGCCTGCGAAACGCCGCGAGTAGCTTGCTGATGTCGTCGAAGTGTAGGCCGGTGGTGGGTTCGTCGAGAATATAGAGCGTGTGGCGGCGCGACTTGGTAGTGGTGCCGTCGGCTGCGGTGATGGACTTGGCTCGCGGCTGCAAATGCGCTGCCAGCTTGAGGCGCTGGGCCTCGCCTCCGCTGAGTGTGGTGGCGGATTGGCCAAGGCGAAGGTAGCCGAGACCGACATCTTCCAGCGGGCGCAGCTTGTCCATGATCTTGGGGATGCCGGTGAAAAAGTGCAGGCCCTCTTTCACAGTGAGTTGCAGGACTTCAAAGATGTTGTGCTGCTTGTATTTGACTTCGAGCACTTGCGGCTTGAAGCGCGTGCCTTTGCATTCCTCGCAGATGAGTTCGACGTCGGCGAGAAACTGCATTTCTACGGTGACGGTGCCGTCGCCCTGGCAGGTTTCGCAACGGCCCCCCGGGATGTTGAAGGAGAAGTGTCCGGCACCGAAGCCGCGCTTTTGCGCCTCGGCTTGGCTGGCGAAGAGTTCGCGAATCGCGTCAAAGGCTTTGATGTAAGTGACGGGATTGGAGCGTGGTGTGCGGCCGATCGGCGACTGATCCACCATAACGACGTCGTCGAGGTGTTGCACGCCTGTGATGTTCGTCCATGTGGTGCCTTCACTCACAGGGTTTTCGCCAAGCTCGGCATTCAACGCCTTGAAGATCACGTCATGTACCAGGCTGGACTTGCCGGATCCGGAAACTCCAGTGATGGCAACGATCATGCCGAGGGGCAACATGACTTCGATGCCCTTGAGGTTGTGCGAGCGCGCTCCGCTGAGGACGATGCGCTGTTTGCCGGGCGCGCGGCGCGCCGTTGGGATTTGAATGCGCAGGTCGCCGGAAAGGTAGCGACCGGTGAGCGAGGCTGGTTGTTGCAGGATTTCGTTGTACGTGCCGTGGGCGATGACCTTGCCACCGTGTTCGCCCGCTCCGGGGCCGAGGTCGAGAATGCGGTCAGCGGAGCGCATGATGTCGGGATCGTGTTCGACGACGACGATGGTGTTGCCGAGATCGCGCAGGCCTTCGAGGATGCGGATGAGGCGATGCGTGTCGCGGGTGTGCAGGCCGATGGAAGGCTCGTCGAGCACATAAAGCGTACCAACGAGCCGTGAGCCGAGCGAGGTAGCAAGCTGGATGCGCTGGGCTTCGCCCCCGGAAAGCGTGGAGGCCATGCGGTCGAGTGTGAGGTATTCGAGGCCAACCTCCTGCAAAAATCCGAGGCGTTCGCGAATTTCCTGGAGCAGACGTTCGGACATGGCAGCCTCTTGCGGGCGCAGTTCAAGACTGGCGAAAAAGTGCGCGGAGTTTTCCACGGTCATGGCGCAGATCTGGCAGATGTCGCTATTGGCAATCTTGACCTGGCGGGCTTCGGGCTTGAGGCGCGTGCCCTGGCAGAGGGAGCAAGTGGCGTATCCGCGATAACGGCTGAGGAAGACGCGGATGTGCATTT
This sequence comes from Terriglobales bacterium, assembly GCA_038229415.1. Lineage (GTDB taxonomy): Bacteria > Acidobacteriota > Terriglobia > Terriglobales > Acidobacteriaceae > JANXUR01. The sequence continues at coordinate 31,834 of JBBROM010000013.1, read as the reverse complement.
TGTATTTTTTGCGTTCGAGATAGTTGAAGAAGCCGCGCACGCCGAGAAAACGACCTTTGCCGTTGAGGACGAGATTCCATTGCGCTTCGCTGAGGTCGGCCCAGGGAACATCGAGCGGAATGTCTTCTGCTTTGCAGAACTTTTTTAGTTCGGTGTTGATGGGGCGATATTTGGGTTTCGTCCACGGCTCGATGACGCCCTGTTCGATGGTGAGGCCGGGGTTGGGAATGACAAGGTTGAGGTCGAGATCAATCGTGTTGCCGAAACCGTGACAACGCGGGCACGCTCCATATGGATTGTTGAACGAGAACAGGCGCGGCTCGGGCTCGTCGTAGGCGATGTGGCACTGCTTGCACTCGAAGCGCTGGGAGAAGCGGAATTGCTGGGGTTCTGACTCGGCGCTTTCGGTGCCAAGCGGCGCGGCTTGGAAGATCACTTCGCTGGATTCGCGGTAGCCGGTTTCGATGGCGTCCACGAGACGCGCGCGAATAGCTTCATCTTTGGTGTCTGCTACGGCGATGCGATCAATCAAGACGTAGACAGGTTCGGCGAAGTTCATGTCGAGCAAAGATTCGGGTGAGGAAAACTCGAAGACGTTGCCGTTTTGGAAGAGCCGATTGAATCCCCGTTTGCGAAGCTCGAAGAGCCGCTCTTTGGTGGAGTCGGAGAGTGATTGCGCGGGCGGTGCGGCTTCGGCGGCCTTCTTCGCACGCGCAGTGGGCTTCGTCTTCTTCTTTGGCGCGGACGCTTCTTCTACAGCGAGTGCGGAAGCAGGCGCAGCCGGCGTGGGGTGAATGGGGAATAGCACGTTGAAGCGTGTGCCTTCAGGTTGCGCGAGGATGGCGGTGGCGACTTCGTCCACCGTGTCTTTGCGAACCTCGTTGCCACAGTTGAGGCAGTAGGTGCGGCCGACCCGCGCGAATAGCAGACGCAGGTAGTCGTGAATTTCGGTGGCGGTGGCGACGGTGGAGCGCGGGTTGCGCGTGGTGTTCTTCTGCTTGATGGCGACGGCGGGGGCGATGCCTTCGATGGAATCGGCGTCAGGCTTTTCGATGCGTTCGAGAAATTGACGGGCGTAGGCGCTGAGCGACTCGACGTAGCGGCGTTGACCCTCGGCGTAAATGGTGTCAAAGGCGAGCGAGGATTTGCCCGATCCGCTAACGCCAGTGACGACGGTCAGGGCGTTGTGCGGGATTTCGACGTCCACGTTTTTGAGGTTGTGGACGCGGGCTCCGCGCACCACAATGCTGTCATTAGCCATACGAAAGACTGGGATTCCCGAAGATTGGGGTTGCCCATGTCTCGAACGGCGCGAGACATGGGGCACCCTTTGCTTTAAGGCAATCTTCCTATTATAAGGGGCGAAGGGGAATCGAACAGAAAAGTATCGCTACTCTGCGTCTTCGTCGCGTTTGCGGGAGTAGCGCCAAGCTACGCGCGCTCCGAGGAGCATGATGGCGACAGGCGGAAGCACCATCACCAGAATCGCGCGATTTAGTGCGCGCTGACCTTGCGGGCTCATGGCCTCTGCGTTAGCTTTGCACATGGCGCAGCCCTGCGCCAGTGCTGAACCTCCGCTAAACAGCAGCACTATTGGCAACGCCATTCTGGGCGCCCAAGCCATCATCGAACTCCCATCGTCACAATGCGGAAAGCGTCAGGCAGGATCAGCGTGAGCATGCAAAACCATGCCGTGAGAATGCCGAAGATGAGCCAGCGGAGCGTGCGCGTCTCGAACTTGAGGTGCATGAACCACGTCATAATCAGCGCAGCTTTGAGAATCGAAAGGCCGAGCAGCAAGGCGACCATGCGTCCCGGCGTCAGCGCCTGATAGGCGAGCCATACTTCAATGGCAGTGGACGCAAGCAGTGCGCACCACACTATGAGATATTGTGCCAGGCTGTCCGACTTTTCTACGGTTGTGCTCATGATCGTTCGAGTCCTGAACCTCTATTTCATTCTTCCTTCTTGTACTTCTCTTTGTCTCAGTGCCTCTGTGTCAGATTTTGCCTTACCGAACCTTCGCCGACAATAAATACACCAGCGGAAAAATGAACATCCACACTAGATCTACGAAATGCCAATACAGCCCAGCAACTTCCACCGCATGAGCCGAATATTTGCGGCGGGCGGCGATCACGCCCAGCAAAATAACGCCAATAGCCACGTGCAGCATGTGCATTCCGGTGAGCGTAAAGAACGTTCCACCGAACTGGGCCGCACCGAAAGGATTCACGCCAGGCATGACGCCTGCCGTGATGAGTCCTTGCCATTCACGCAGATGCAAAACAATAAACGCGACTCCGAAGAATATGGTGGCAGCGAGCCAAAGGCGGCGGCGTGCAAGCTGGCCGGCTCCTGCCGCGCGCACCGCTAATACCATCGTCAGCGAACTGCTAAGCAGCACGGCCGTCATCACAGACGCATTGACGATACTGTGCGCGTCGAACGGCGTGGGCCACTCATCTCCAGCGGAGATGCGGCTATAGGTGTACGAAAACAGCAGCGTGCCGAAGGTGAGCGAGTCAGAGAGCAGGAATAGCCAAATGCCCAGCTTCTTGGAGTAGGCTCCGAGCAGCGGACGCTCGTAGGAGCCATCGTCGAAGTCGGAAGCGTGAGCGGCGATGGGCGGCGTAGCCATGACAATAATAATTTGAAAGATGATTGTACGACAGCGCGCGGGTAGCTGGTAGACTTGCCGCCATCGGGGGGCGACATGGCGGAACGGTACGTAGCGCTGCTGCGGGGGATCAACTTGCTGGCCCACAAGAGGCTGCCGATGAAGGACTTGGCAGCGATCTTTGAAAAAGTAGGTTGCGCGGAAGTGCGGACGTATATCGCGAGTGGCAACGTGGTGTTCGCAGCAAAAAAGAAGGTGGCTGATGCTGTAACGCGGACGGTGCCCGATGCTATTGCCAAGAAGTTCGGATTTACCGCTCCAGTTGTCTTGCGCAGCGCAGCGGAGATGGCGCGGCTGGTCGCAGAGAATCCGTTTGTGCGCGAGGGCGCGGACGTTGCCACCCTTCACGTGATGTTTCTGGCCGATGCGCCGAGCCCGGCGGCCGTGGTGGGGCTCGATGTCAATCGCTCGCCAGGCGATGAGTTTCGAGTGGTCGGCAAGGAGATTTACCTGCGGCTGCCCAACGGCGTAGCAAAGAGCAAGCTGAACAACGCGTTCTTTGATTCCAAGCTCAAGACGGTGAGCACTGGACGGAACTGGCGCACAGTGAACACGCTATTGGAGATGGTGCACGACTAGCTGGACTTTGACATTTGCACAATGGCAACCGGGTCGCGTACAGTCGTTGCGACGACTTGGAGGAGCCTTTGACCTGCGCCGGGATATCTAGAATATCGTTTTTCTTCGTAACGCTTGGATTGCTGACCGCTTGTGGCGGCGGCAGCTATGGGGGTGGCGGTGGCACCACGGGCGGACTGGCCCCCGCAGCTCCGGGCAGCGTGACGGCAACGCCCGGCGACACTCAGGTTACGCTCAGTTGGGCTGCGTCGAGTAGTGCTACTTCGTATCATGTGAAGCGTTCCGCGACCAGCGGCGGCACCACCACCACAGTGGGCAGTCCGTCTGCGACCACATTTACTGACACTGCCCTGACCAATGGCACGCAGTATTTTTACGTTGTGTCTGCGCTCAACACATATGGAGAGAGCGCCAACTCGTCGCAGGTGAATGCGACGCCGCAAGCCCCGAAGGCCGACATCACGGTCACACTCGACCCCACGCAGACGCATGCGATCTCCCCGTGGATTTACGGAATCAACTCCTATGGTGGCGTTCCGAATGTGCCAGCGGTCACGCTGGATCGTCTTGGTGGAAATCGCTGGACGGCTTATAACTGGGAGAATAATTTTTCCAACGCGGGCAGCGACTTTGGCCCCTACAGCAACGACACCTTCCTGAGCAGCAGCACTACGCCCGCCGAGGCAGTTCGCGGCCCCGTCGCTTTCGACCAAGCCGCTGGCGTTGCCACCATAGTCACTGCGCAGTTGCAGGGACTCGTCTCCGCCGACGGGAATGGACTGGTAAGTTCCGCGAACCCGCCCGACCTTACCCGCTTTAAGGTGGTGGTGGATAAGAAGAGCACCGTGAGCGCTGAACCGTTCACCCTTACACCATCCGCGACGGACGCCAGCGTCTACATGGACGAAGAGTTGTGGGCGCTGGATCAAAAGTTCGCTGGCAAGGGCATCTTCAGTGCACAGGCCACGCTGCCGGTGTTTGTAGATCTAGACAACGAGCCTGAGTTGTGGAACAGCACACACTTTGAGGTACAAGGTCCGAACCGCGTCACGTCCGACGCCTACATTGCCAAGACACTAGTGCTGGCTGCCGCGATCAAAGATCAATATCCCGATGCAGTTGTGTTTGGGCCTGTGCATTACGGCTTCCAGGGCATTTATAGCTGGCAAGGGGAACTTACACCAACGCCGGATGGCACCGATTGGTTTCCTGATAAGTATCTAACCGCAGTAAGCATCGCCTCTACCTTATACGGCAAACCGCTGGTGGATGCGTATGACATCCATTGGTATCCTGAAGTGTACGACTCGAGCGGAAAGCGCATTCTGGACGCCACGGGTACGACCCTGACCGATGAACAAATCAGTTTGATTGTGCAGGCTCCGCGTGACTTATGGGATCCCACATTCCACGATCCAAATAACAGCAATCCGTACATTTACAATGAGCTGGGTCAGAAGCCGATTCGCATTCTGGCGCGCCTGCAGGACAAGATCAAGGCGGAGTTCCCAGCAATGAAGGGACTCGCCGTCACTGAGTATGAAGCCGGAGGGTTTAATCACATTGCGGGAACAGTTGCGCAAGCGGATATGTTGGGTATCTTCGGCACGCAGGGATTGTTCGCAGCAAACTTCTGGCCTCCGGGTGGAACGTATGACTATGCCCTGGCGGGCTTCCGCGCGTTTCGTGCGTTCGATGGAGGCACGGCTAGTTTTGGCGATATGTCAATAAGTGCGACGTCGAACGATGTATCGCAGGTAGCGGTTTACGCCAGCCTGGATAGCACCAAAGCTGGACGGGTGGTGCTGGTGGCGATCAATCGCTCGAAGGTTGCCCATGCGACGGTAATTAGTGGAATGACGCTCGCTGGCACTGCGACTGTTTACCAAATAACCGCGGCATCAGCGGCGGGGCAGGTGCCGGTGCGCCCAGTGATGGCCGGAACGATGGCAGCGAGCGGCACGTCACTGCAAGTGACGCTGCCTGCGATGAGCGTGACTACGATTGAGGTGAAGTAGAATGTACTCATGGAGATGAGGCCGATGAAAAGGTATGCGTTAGTTCTCGTATTTCTCTATCTAGCCTGCATCGCGGCACACGGGCAAGCCAAGTCGGGCAGGATTCACGGTATTGTTGAAACAAGTCCAGGCTATTGGGAAGCTGGCGCGATGATCAAGGTGATTCAGTGGAAGTCAGACGGTTGGACTCTTAAGCCCATCGAGCAGACGCTCTACAGCGACAATCGTGGCGAGTTTGAAGTAGAAGTAACTAGCCAGCTTTGCGATGTTGTCGTATTAGATTCCTCTTTGGAATCGAAGGCAATTTCGATCCGGGTCCCGCCTGGGGACTTGGTGAAACTGAAGATACGCCTCAAGTTGCGAAAGGGAACGCAGATTGTCGAGTAGAGCTTCTGAGCGTTGGTCCAGCTATTCTGCTCTCCGATCACTTCAAAAAGTATAGCAGCGCGAAGATATAAACCCACAGCACACCCATAAAGTGCCAATACCAGGCCGAGATGTCTACCGCGATGCGACGGCTGGGGATGGGTTGATGCGACCAGGCGGCGCGGAGGGCGAAGAGCAGGGCAATGACTCCGCCAAGCAAGTGGACAGCGTGTGCTCCGGTGAGGATGTAGACGAACTGACTGCTGGGGCCACTGGCCAAGTAGAAGCCGCGAGCCGCGAGGGCTTGCCAGGCTAGGTATTGCCCGGCGAGAAATGCTATGCCGAGAATTGCTGTGACGGAAAGCCAGGGGAAGCTAGTAACTTCATCCGTCTTGATGCCGGGAATGTTAGCCAGCGGCGCGAGTAGGGATTCGCGCATGACCTGGCGGCGGGCAAGTTCCATGCTGACGCTGCTTAGCAGCAGAATTAGAGTATTGACGCCCAGCAGAAGCATAGGCAGGCGGACGGGCACCCAGTCGTTGATGTAGGCAGAGGAGTGCGGGTCCCACTGGCCGGTATTTTGCCGGATGAGATAGGCGCTGGTGAAGGCGACAAACAACATGACGATGGGCGCGAGTCCAACGACGAGTCCGACGCGGCAGCGGCGCAGGCGTTCGCGATAGTTGGGCAGATTGGGGCCGTCGCCGGAGTTATCGCCGCCACCGTATCCTAAGTCAGGCGGAACGGTGGGGCCGTCGGTGGTGTAACTGGAGCGGGGCATCTTGTACCTCTGGGGCTATGGTCTTCTACGTCAATTAGACGCGGGCATTGTGGTTACGGGTTCAGTTTGCATTACAAAATCTTTGGTCGCGCCGGGGACGCTGTATTCATACGGGCCGTGATGCACGACTGGTACTATTCCACCGAAGTTATCGTGCGGCGGTGGGTTTGACGTTGTCCATTCTAGAGTTGTGCATTTCCATGGATTCGGATTGGTTTCTTTCTTGCCGCGCCACAAACTCCACAGTAAGTTGAACAGGAAGATAAATTGCGCTGCGATTGTAACTGCAGCGGCGATGGTGATGAATTGCTGGATGCCCATCAGCGGTTTGAGGTAGTCGAGTTCGGTGAGTTGCGAGTAACGCCGCGGTTCGCCGGCCATGCCGAGCCAGTGCATCGGCATAAAGATGCAGTAAGCGCCGATGAAGGTGATCCAGAAGTGGAGGCGCGACAGGCTGCCGCTCATGTGGCGGCCAAACATCTTGGGGAACCAGAAAGTTAGTGCAGCGAACATGCCAAAGACGGTGGCGACGCCCATGATGATGTGGAAGTGGCCGACGACGAAGGCGGTGTCGTGTAAGTGGGTATCCATGGCGGGTTGGGCAAGGATAGGGCCGGTGACGCCTCCGCTGACAAAGAAGCTTACAAAGCCGATGGCGTAGAGCATGGGCGGCTCGAGGCGTAGCTTGCCGCCCCACATGGTGCCGATCCAGTTAAAAGTCTTGATTGCCGAGGGGACGCCGATGACCATTGTTAGTAAGCTGAATACGAACGCCGAGTAAGGGCTCATGCCGCTCATAAACATGTGATGGCCCCAGACGATGAATCCGAGAAAGCCGATGGCAAGTAGTGCGCTGACCATGGCTTTGTAGCCGAAGATGGGCTTACGCGAGAAAGTCGAGATGATTTGCGAGGCGATGCCCATGATGGGCAGGATGGCGATGTAGACCTCGGGGTGTCCGAAGAACCAGAACAGGTGCTGCCACAGGATGGGTGAGCCGCCGCTATGGGGGTTGGGTTCGCCACTTATTACTAGTCCGCCGGGAACGAAGAAGCTGGTGCCGAGGCGGCGGTCGAAGAGTAAGAGTATCCCTGCGGCGAGTAGGACACCGAAGGCTAGTAAGGCGATGGCGGCGGTGGTGAGCCATCCCCAGACGGTGAGGGGCAGGCGCATCATGGTCATGCCGCGGGCGCGCATATCGAGCACTGTGGTGATGAAGTTGATGGCACCCATGAGCGAACCGGCGCAGAACAGCGCGATGCTGGCGATCCATAAGTCCATGCCGAGGCCGTTGCCGGGGGCTGCGCCGATGATAGCGCTGAGCGGGGGATAGGCCGTCCAGCCGACGCCGGGCGCGCCGCCGGTGACGAAGAAGGCTGCGAGTAAGACGAGGAATGCGAGGAAAGTCGTCCAGAAGGATGCCATGTTTAGGCGAGGAAACGCCATATCGGGCGCGCCGATTTGCAGGGGCAGAATGTAATTGCCGAATCCGGATTGCGGCGCGGTAGTAAGTACGAAGAAGACCATGATGGTGCCGTGCATGGTCATCAGCGCGAGGTATTGTTCGGGTTTGATCTCGCCGAAAAGGGGTAGAATTGCGCCGGGCAAGATGAGGTGGATGCGCATCAGCAGAGAAAGTGCCATGCCGACGAATACGGCGACTAGGGCGAGCGCGATGTATTGCAGTCCGATGACCTTGTGGTCGGTGGAAAAGACGTAGCGGCGCCAGAAGCTGGTGCGGGCTGCGTTGGTCGTGGGCGAATCGGGACGGGGATTGGAGATCACTATTTCGTCGCCTCATGATCCGTTGCGATATTGTTGGCGGGAGCCAATGCTTGGGAACCAATCCAACGGATTATCGCCCTAGCCAAAAATATGAAGGGGACGACAAACAAGATCCCCACCAACCACTTGTAAGTGGTCACGAACGTCATTAGTACCCACACTGCCGGAACCATCAGGGTGATCAAAAAGATAATCGCAAGCCAAAACCACCTTGCGGCTAAGTAGCCTCGGTAGAACATTGCTTCAGTGCTGATAGCAAACACTGCGGCGCCCACGGGCCAGAAACGTCCAGGAGAAGAACTCCACAAAACAAAGAACATGAAATTGATGAAATACCAAAGAGCGTCGCCATGCATTCGTGTAGGCCTCAAGGTCGTGGTCTCGCTCATTGCTTGTCCGCCTCCTTGCTGTCGAGAATCTGCTCGAAGTATTCCGTTAACAAGCTCGGAAGGCTTTCATTTGGAGTCAAAGGGCGGTCTATAAGGACATTAGTTCGACGGCTAGACTTCTCAACTGCAAGAATTTCCAGTGTTCCATTGCTCCAGACAGTTGCTTGCGTAATCATTGAGCTGCTCTCAACTCCGATACTAGCCTTGTCATAACGCACATCGTATTCAAAGCGAACTCGCTTACATGACTGCGTGAGGCGACAAGCATACTCCGCAAACCATTTTGCGGTGTCGGCGAGAGTCATCATTGCTTGTCCGCCTCCTTCCCTGCAAGCCACTGGTCAAACTCCTGCTGACTCACGACGTGTAACTTGGCGTGCATTTTATAGTGGCCGAGGCCGCAGAGTTCAGCGCAGGCGATCTCGTAAGTCCCTATCACCGTCGGGTGCAGTCGGGCGCGGATGCGGAGGCCGGGCACGGCGTCCTGCTTGAAGCGCATGTTGGGGACGAAGAAGCTGTGGATGACGTCCTGGGCGCGGAGGTTGAGGTCCACGTCGCGGTCCACGGGCAGGTACATTTCACCGGTCACGACATCGTCTTTCGCGGCGGGGTCGGTGGCGTCGAGGCCGAGCGCGGATTCGCCGCCCTGCGAGGCGTCAATCTGCTTGGGGTCGGTGTGGCCGAACTTGGCGCCGGGCCCGGGATAGCGGAAGTACCAGGCGAACTGCACTCCGGTGGCTTCAACCTGAATGGCGTCGGCGTGATTGCTGTCGGTTGCGGTGCCTTCGGGCAGATCGAACCTTTCGGCGGCCCAGATGGGATGTCCGGTGGCCTGCAGGCCGAGGAAGAGCACGGCGGTGAGGACGGTCCACAGGAGTTCAAGGCCGTTGTGTCCGTGAGAGTTGGAGGCGGGGGTGGCGCGGCGGCGACTGAAGTGCCAGGCGACGAGGCCGAGCGCCACCTGCGCGGCCACGAAGATGACGCCCATAATGAGGTAGGAGCGGAAGAATTGCGCGTCCGTCGCGTGGGCAGTGGAGGACGCGGCGGCGGGTAGCCACCAGTTGTGCGCGGGAAAGAAGTAGATGCTCAGCCCAGCGAGCAGCAGCAGAGCGAGCAGGAGTGCGAGGCCCATAAGAGTCCCTAAAACGTTCTAGTGTAGCGCGGGCGGAGAAAATCTACCACGGAGGCACGCAGACACAAGGAAAAAGCGCGGGAAGGACGTTCGGGCGGTTGGTCTGGAAGGCTCGCATGGAGCTTGGGCGGGGCGAAATGCAGATCCCTCGCTTTGCTCGGGATGACACGCCAATCATGCTTGAAGGCAAAGAGGGAAGGGCCGATGCTCAGATCCATCGGCCCTTGCTGAAACTTGAAACTGCTCTTCTTATTCCACCTTCCACTCCGGCACTCGTCCTGGGGTCCACGGAGCGCCGGCGGCTTCCATATCGCGTTCGAGGGCAGGCAGGTCGGTGAGCATGATCTGCCGCAGCTTGCCAAGCTGCTCGGCGAGGCCTTCGGAAGCAATGGCGTAGTCGGTGAGTTGCGTAGCCGTGGGTTTGACGATGGCGAAGCGGCTGGTTTCAAGCAGGTTGCCGAGGCGGTCGCCGACGGCGGGGGGCGTACCCTCATTGCGTCCGCGGAGGATGTTGTCGCCATCGAGTTCGCGGCTGATCACGTTCATGCGGCTGATGAGATCGTCGGCGCGGACGCTGAGGGCTGTGAAGGCTGCGGGTGTCTCTTTGAGCGCGCGCTTGATGGCCTTTAGGCGTGTCTGCACTTCGCGGGCGGCGCTGCTGGTGGCTGCACCGGACCGCCACAACTTGAGCGACTTCTGCTGGAAGTCATGCAGTGCGGCGCGGTCGGCATCGGGCACCTGCTCAGTGTTGTCGGCGACGACGTTGAAACTGACGGGGCCTGCGAGTTCGGTGACGGCGCTGCCGATGCGATCGAACAGGCGTGCGGAGTAATGGCCGGGCATCACCAGTGGCACTGGCGGGCCTCCGAATCCGCCGTTGTCGCCGTCATCGCCGCCGCCGTTGTTGCCATCGTCGGTGGTGTCGGGAAGGGCGAAGTGCAGATCCCAAGTGGCGCGATGCAGGCCGCTGGCAGTGGAGGCTTCCACCTGGCGGATCGCCTTACCAGACTCGTCGTAGATGACGAAGAATGAGGCAGGCTTTTCTTCTTGCGCCTCGGCGCGTAGCTGGTCGTTCGTGGGGTAGGGAGCAGTATCCTTCTTCTTGTCTGATTCCTTCTCCGCATCCTTACGCTTATCTTTAAGCGACTTCAGGCCATCCTTGCGGTAGTAAGTAAAGGTTGCACCATAAGGTGGATTGGCAGCGGCGAAGAAGTTATCGCCTTGGTAGCTCTTGCCGAATCCGCCTTGCGGACGGCTTGGGATGTAAAGCAACGCATCCTTAGCAGCGAAGAGTTGACTCGGCTTGTCCAAGGCATCCTTTGCTGCGACGATAGCCCGTAGGGGAGTAATGTCGTCGAGGATATAAAAGCCTCGGCCGAAGGTTGCGATAACTAAGTCATGCTCGCGAGGATGAATCACTAAGTCACGTACGGCAATTGTGGGTAATCCGCCCTTGAGCTGTATCCACTTATTGCCGCCCTCAAAGCTGGCGAAGACGCCAAATTCTGTGCCGACGAAGAGTAGGTTAGGATTGACGCTATCTTCGGCAATGGCCCAGACCGGGCCATTTTCTGGCAAGTCGCCGGAGATGGCGCTCCACGACTTGCCGTAGTCAGTGCTCTTGAGGACGTAGGGTTTGAAGTCGGCGTTCTTGTGATTGCCGAAAGTGGCATAAACCGTGCCTTCCGCCGCGCTAGAGGCGACGATTCGCGAGACAAAGGTCTTGTCGGGAACGCCTGGGAAAATATCGTGCTTCGCCCAGGTCGCGCCGCCGTCCTGAGTAACTTGGATTAGGCCGTCGTCAGTGCCGACATAGAGCAGACCTTCCTTGCGCGGGGACTCGCTGATTGTAATGATATTGCCGTACAGCGAGGTGGACTGATTCTTGGCGACCGCGTCGGCGTTCCAGATTTTGCCCATCACGGGCAGCGTGTTACGGTCTATCTGACGAGTAAGGTCGGGCGAAATCGCGCGCCAACTGTCGCCCCGGTCGTCGCTACGGTAAACGCGGTTGGCAGCGACGTAGAGGCGTGTATGCGAGTGCGGACTAATAAGAATGGGCGTATCCCAGTTCCAGCGCAGCGGCGGTTCGCCCTTGCCCGCTTGCGGTTGAATGGGTAGTTCCTCGCCAGTGCGGCGGTCATAGCGCACGATGCCAGCGTGTTGCGACTCACCGTATATGGTGTTGGGGTCAACCGGGTCAACCGCCTGATGAAAGCCGTCTCCGCCTGTAATGACGAACCAGTCGCTATTGACGATTCCTGCACCAGACATAGTACGCGACGGGCCGCCCCAACTGAAATAGTCCTGTGTGCCGCCATACACGTTATAGAACGGCGTGGCGTTATCCACGGCTACGTCGTAGAACTGGATAGTGGGTAAGTTCTGCTTGTACTGCCAGGTGGCAGCACGGTCATAGCTCTCGTACACGCCGCCATCGCAGCCGAGCAAGTAGTGCTTGTTATTATCAGGATCAATCCAGATAACGTGATTGTCACCGTGGCGATTCTTTTCGTTCAGGCCAGTCAGTGTCTTGCCGCCGTCGTCGGAGACGCGCATGACGACCCAGCCCACATAAATGCGATCTACATTCTTCGGGTCCGCGAAGATTTGGCCGTAGTACATAGCACCATTGTCGAAGCTATTGCGCTTTTCCCAGGTGGCACCTTTGTCGGTGGAGCGGAAGATGCCACCTTTGCCTTCTGCGGCCTCGACGGTAGCGTAAACGACGTTGGTGTCTACAGGCGAAACAGTGATGCCGATGCGACCCATATCTACGCTGGGCAGGCCGGACTTCACTTTGTTCCAAGTTACTCCGGCGTCGGTGGACTTATAGATAGCGGACTCGGGGCCGCCATCTATCAGCGTCCACATATGGCGGCGGCGTTGATAAGCTCCGGCATAAAGTATGTCGGGGTTACTGGGATCCATTGCGATTTCATCTACGCCAGTGTTTTCGCTGATGGTTAGGATGGCCTTCCAGGTTTTGCCGGCGTCTACAGTTTTGTAAAGGCCGCGATCGCCACCTGGGCCCCAGAGCGGACCTTCCGCAGCGACGTAAACGACCTTAGAGTCGCGCGGATCAATGACGATGCGGCCGATGTGCTCGGACTTCTTGAGGCCCATGTTAGTCCAGCTTTTACCGCCGTCGTCGGAGCGGTAGACGCCGTCACCATAGCCGACGCTGCGCTGGCTATTGGCCTCGCCAGTTCCAACCCAAACAACGCTGGGGTCGTTAGGATCGAGCGTGACCCAGCCGATGGAGTACGAGCCTTCATTCTCGAAAACCGGCGACCAAGTGGTGCCGTCATTCACGGTCTTCCACACTCCGCCCGCGGCGACGCCGACGTAAAACTCGCTGTGGTTCTTGGGATTCATCGCAAAGGCGATCACGCGTCCCGAAGCCACGGCGGGGCCGATGCTGCGGAATTCGAGTCCCGCGAGTGTATCGGCATTCAGCGGCGGCTTGGGCGTGTCGTCCTTCTTGGCGTCGCTCTTGTCATCCTTCTTGGCGTCCGCTTTGGCTGCGGATTTTGCCGCATCCTCTGCCTTGGCGGCTTTGTCAGCTTTCGCTGCAGCCTTGCGCATGGCGGCCTTGTCGTCGGCCTTCACTGGAGCAGGCGGGGCAGGGGCAGGCGCTTGCGCGAAAGTGAGCGAAGCAAGAGCCAGCAATACAACGATAGCGATAGAGAGAAGCGTTGAAAGGCGAACGCGCATAGGAGTTCCTCGTTTGGCAAGATGGCAGCAAAGACGGACGTACGAAGTACCTCATGAAACAAAACACTCATTTATATCAGGAATGGGAGGGAGGGCGTTCGCGAAAAGCCCGCCCCAGCAGAGCTTGGACAGGGCACCCGTCTCAAAATGATAGGCAAAGTGGTGGGCACCTCTTGCCACCTAAGTTAGAGTATGGATATGCCCAAACGCGCCACCAAATTGCCCACTGAGGCACCCGTCAAAGCTGCCAAACGGCTACGCTCACCCAGCGCGGGCCACAGCACAGCCTACGTCTCTCTGCAGAAAAATCGCTGTTTTGTGTGCGGCCCGTACAACGCCGACGGCATGCACCTGAAGTTCACCTTTGACGCCAAGCGGCAGCGCTATGTTTGCCGGTTGCGGGTGCCGGATCGGTTTGTGGGGCCTCCCGGACATTGCCATGGTGGAATTATTGCGACCATTTTGGACGAGGCCATGGGCAAGGTGAACAAGATTCGCAACGTGATTGCGCTGACCAAAGAGATGAAGGTGGAGTACGTGCGTCCGGTGCCGCTGGGCAAGCCGCTGCGCGTGGAAAGCTGGGAGAAGACCGTCGCTGGCCGCGCGCACGTGAACGTGGCTGAAATCTACGACCGGAATGGCGAAGTGCTGGCGCGCAGCGAAGGCCTGTTCATCGCGATTGACCCCGAAAAGATAGCCAAGATGTTCGCCAAGTTTGCGGACGGGTAGCGACCCTGTGCGAATCGCTTAGTTCGGTTGGCTCCACTTCCAGTTGCGGACTTCGGGCATATCCTGCCCTTTCTTATCTATGTACAGCTTGTGCTCGATGAGCTTTTCCTTCAATTGCTGCTTCAGGTAGATGCCCTTGTCGCCGGTCTGCGGCAGGCGGTCAATCGCGTCCATTACTAGGTGGAAGCGGTCGAGATCGTTCAGCACCGTCATGTCGAACGGGGTAGTAATGGTGCCTTCTTCCTTGTAGCCGCGGACGTGGAAGTTATCGTGATTAGTGCGGCGGTAGGTGAGGCGGTGGATGAGCCACGGGTATCCGTGATAAGCGAAGATGACCGGCTTGTCTTTGGTGAAGAGCTCGTCGAAGTCGGTGTCGGTTAGTCCGTGTGGGTGCTCGGTATGGGGCTGCATCTTCATTAGATCCACCACGTTGACTACGCGAATCTTAAGCTCGGGTAGATGCTCGCGCAGGATGGAAACGGCGGCGAGTATCTCCAGCGTGGGGACGTCACCGGCACAGGCCATTACAACGTCGGGTGAAACCCCTTGATCGTTGCTGGCCCATTGCCAGATGCCGATGCCCTCGGTGCAATGGATGACGGCGGCTTGCATGTTGAGCCATTGCGGGGCGGGGTGCTTGCCCGCCACCACTACGTTCACATAATGGAGGCTGCGCAAACTGTGATCCATGACGGAGAGCAGGCAGTTGGCATCGGGCGGCAGATAAACACGCACAATTTCTGCCTTCTTGTTTAGGACGTGATCAATGAACCCGGGATCCTGATGAGTAAAGCCGTTGTGATCCTGCCGCCAGACGTGCGAGGCGAGTAAGTAGTTCAGCGAAGCGATCTTGCGCCGCCACGGCAGCTTCGATGTGACCTTGAGCCACTTGGCGTGCTGGTTGAACATCGAATCCACAATATGGATGAACGCTTCGTAGCAATTAAAGACGCCGTGACGGCCAGTAAGTAGATAACCTTCGAGCCAACCTTCGCACTGATGTTCGCTGAGCATCTCCATCACGCGGCCGGTCGGGGCGAGGTATTGGTCATTAGGTTCGGTCGCAGCATCCCACTGGCGCTGAGTTACTTCAAAGAGAGCTTCCAGGCCGTTGGAGAGTGTTTCATCAGGTCCGAAGACACGGAAGTTTCTCGCCTCTTCGTTCAGCTTTGCTACATCGCGGAGAAATGGCCCCAGCACATGAGTGTCGCCGATGCCCTGCACACCCGGCGCAGGCACGGCGACGGCGTAGTCGCGGAAGTCTGGCATGCGGAGTTTGCGGAGCAAGATTCCGCCGTTGGCATGGGGATTGGCGCCCATGCGGCGCTCGCCCTTGGGTGCGAGCTCGGCTAAGTCCTGTAGCAAGCGGCCTTGTTCGTCGAATAGTTCTTCGGGGCGGTAACTCTTCAGCCATTCTTCGAGTAACTGTAGGTGGCCGGGATGGGTGGCGGGGTCGGAGATAGGCACCTGATGCGCACGGAACGTGCCCTCATTCGGCACGCCGTCTACAGACTTTGGCCCAGTCCATCCCTTGGGCGATTTGAGCACGATCATGGGCCAGCGCGGGCGCGTGAGGTTGCCATTGACTCGGGCGTCGTGCTGAATGTGCTTGATCTGCTCCATCGCGGTATCGAGCGCAGCGGCCATGGCTTCGTGCATCAGCTCAGGTTCGTGGCCTTCCACGAAGATAGGCGTCCAGCCATAGCCGCGGAATAACTGTTCGAGTTCTTCGGGCTCAATGCGCGCCAGAATGGTGGGGTTGGCGATCTTATATCCGTTGAGGTGAACGATGGGAAGCACAGCGCCGTCAGTGGCGGGATCGAGGAACTTATTGGAGTGCCATGCGGTGGCCAGCGGGCCTGTTTCGGCCTCGCCATCGCCGACGACGCAGGTAACGATAAGTTCGGGATTGTCGAAGACCGCGCCAAAGGAATGACTCAGCGAGTAACCTAGTTCGCCCCCTTCGTGGATGGAGCCCGGGCATTCGGGCGAGACGTGGCTGGGAATTCCGCCGGGAAATGAAAACTGCAAGAAGAGTTTTCGCAGGCCGGCTTCGTCCTGACTAATGTTGGGATAGATTTCGCTGTAAGTGCCTTCAAGATAGGTATTGCCGACCAGCGCAGGCCCGCCATGGCCGGGGCCGGAAACGTAAATCATGTTGAGGTCGTACTTCTTGATGACGCGGTTCAGGTGCACGTAAATAAAGTTCTGCCCGGGCGTGGTGCCCCAGTGACCCAGCAGCATATGCTTCACGTCGGTAAGCGCGAGCGGGCGGCGGAGCAGGGGATTGTCACAAAGATAAATCTGTCCAACGGACAGGTAATTCGCGGCGCGCCAATAAGCATCCATCTGCTGAAGTAATTCCGGGGAAAGAACGGTGGGCGTCATGGTTCGATTCTACCTTTGTGGCTTGCGTCAAGTATTTGGCAAACGGTTTCGGCGATCACGCGCTCTTCGTCGGTGCGAATTACGCGGACGGTGACGCGGCTACTGGCGGCGGAAATTACGGCGGCATTCGCGGAGTTTTGTGGTTCGTCCATTGCGATGCCCAGAAATTCGAGGCCCTGGCAAATGCGAGCGCGGACGGGGGCAGCATTTTCTCCGATGCCGCCTGCGAAAACGAGAGTGTCGAGCCCGCCGAGCGCGGCGGCGAATGCGCCGATCCATTTTTTTACCTGATAGCAGAACAGCGCGATCGCTTCGGCGGCGCGCGCGTCGTGCGCTTCGGTGTTCAACAGATCGTGCATGTCGGAACTGGTTTCAGATACGCCGAGCAGGCCGGACTCGAAGTTCACCATCTTGTTGAAGCGCTCGGGAGTCATACCCTCGGTGCGCGCGAAATAGTTGACGAGGCCGGGATCGAGGTCGCCGGAACGAGAGCTCATCGGGATTCCCGACGCAGGCGTGAAGCTCATGCTGGTGTCCACCGGCTTGCCGTTGTGTACCGCTGCGAGGCTGGCGCCGTTGCCGAGGTGCGCGAGAATGACACGGCCCTGAGCTGCGTCATCGCCGGCGAGACGCGCGAGTTCTGCGATCAGAAAGGTGTAGGAGAGGCCGTGGAATCCATAGCGGCGCACGCCCTGCGCTTGGTAGCGGCGCGGAATGGGCAAGAGTTGCGCGACGCGGGGCAGGTCGTGGTGAAAGGCAGTGTCGAAGCAGGCCACTTGCGGCAGATCGGGAAATCGCTTGCGGAATGCCTCGATCAGCAGAATCTCCTGCGGCATATGTTCGGGATCGAAAGCAGTGAGTTGACGCAGGTCGGCGAGCAGTTCTGGGGTGACGAGGGTGGGCTGCCAATATTTCGGGCCGCCATGCACCACGCGGTGGCCGACGGCGGTGAGCGCATTCGGCCCAGTGTGCTGCTCGTTTTCGAGCCCCTGGTGCGGCCCCGGTTGCATCCACTGTTCGAGCCACTGCATGAGGGCGGCGACTGCTGCTGCCGAGTCGGGCGCCGTGATGGGTTGCGAGATCGAGGCAGACTCGTCACCGGCTTTCGCGCTGCCGCTTGCGCCGTCTGCGCTTTTCACCCGCAGCGCCGCTCCGGGCAGTCCGATGCGGTCAATGCCCCCCGACAAAATTCGCCGGGGCGGTTGAGCCGCATCGAACAGGGCGAACTTGATGCTCGACGAGCCGGCGTTGATGGTGAGGATGCGTTGGGTGCTTGGGTTCATGTTCGGCGAAGGAACTCCCCGCTGCCATTGTGGCACGTTCGGCAAGACCGGGGAATCAAAAGCTCGTGAACACAGCTTGGAGGCACGCGGCGGCTCGGGAGAAGACGTTCAATAGGTTTGCGGAATAGTGGGCGAACCCTCTCGATTCTCAAATAGCGCGACGTGGCCACAGGTGTTGCATACCCACGGTCTCAGCCATATTGAGGTGTTCTGCCCAAACTTATTGGATTCTTGCCACAATTGAATGAGTCCCTGCCTCCCGTATGGGTCGGGTGAATAGGTCGTTTCAGTTGCCCTGTATCGGCCTTGCATGCAGACTTGGCAGTGCCGAAGTACCCCATTGAACAGCGTTCCGTTGCCCTCGGCAGATTTTAGGAAATCGCTGATCCTCGGTAGCAGTGCGCCCGCGTCTTTTAGGCAATTCGCCTCATCTTCGACCAAGCAAAGGTCAAGGATTTGGTTGATTGCAGGCATGTGCGGGTCATCAGGAAAGAGCTTCTCTAGATTGAAGGCATCCTTGCGGTGCCATTCTCGATTCAGGAAGGGACGCCCTGTCACCATGCACCAGATCAGCCTTCCCAAAAGATACACATCGAACGAGGGTGTTACGTTTTCTAGGCGAATATCCGTGTTCGCCCATGGAGGCATGTGGTCGCGGGGGCCCACACGCTCCTCGGTCTGCGTCAGTCGAAGTTCAGCGTCCGGCACGAATACGATTCCGAAATCGCCTAAGACTAGCCCGTTGTCCTGGGTGACAAATAAGTTGGCGGCCTTAATATCTCTATGCACAATTCCTTGCTGGTGCAGATCAGCAAGCGTCATAGTTATCGGCTTAAGTGCTCTAAGGGCCTCCACGGGGCGCGCCTTGAACAATTCCGGGTCTTTGTCCAGACTTCCTCGCTCGAAAAATTCCGTAACAAGCCAACGCCCATCGAGATCCGAGTCGAGCAGTTTCGGCAAGCCCGGAAGGTCGCGCTTGAGGGATTCAATCTCGTTCTTGAGGCGTCCCCGTTCCTGTAACTCGTCGGAATTGCCTCTGTGTTTGAATACCTTCAGTGCTCCAAGTTCGTCCGAGCGCTCTGGTCTCGCATACTCCATGATTGCATTGGCAAGTTGTTCCGCATTAGCGATCCGTTCCGCTTGAGATGCAACATTGGGCCACGGGTTGCTGGCTCTGATGGTGCTAAGTAGCGTTTGCCGCTGATCGGTTCTAGACGGGCGACGAACCTTAAACACCTCACTCTGGCCTCCGCTTCCGAGCCTCGGCTTCAATTTCTCCCAAGATGCTAAATTGCTCATCGAGCCTCCAAAGTCTCACCGATACTAGGCGAGGCTCCCATTTTCACGCAATGCTATCACCCATCTTGACCGGCTGTTGTACGACGCTGCCAGAATTAGGTTCATGGGGGCAATGCTGCGCCGGTTCAGGTGAAGGTTGTAGAATGGAATGTTGCGATGGTTTGTGTCGCCTTGCGAACGGCGGGATTGAGGAAAATTATGTCGAGCGAGATGAAGAATAACGGAACGCCTAATGGAAGTTTGAATGGGAATGTGACCTCCTCCACCAGCCTGCGCCTGAAGACCGGCCTGGCCGAGATGCTGAAGGGTGGCGTCATCATGGACGTCATCAACGACGAGCAGGCGCGCATCGCCGAAGACGCGGGCGCGGTGGCGGTGATGGCGCTGGAGCGCGTCCCGGCGATGATTCGGGCGCAGGGCGGGGTGGCGCGCATGTCGTCGCCAAACATGATTCGCAAGATCATGGCGACGGTTTCGATTCCGGTGATGGCGAAGGTGCGCATCGGGCACTTTGCCGAGGCGCAGATTCTGGAAGAGCTGGGCGTGGATTATATTGACGAGAGTGAAGTGCTGACTCCGGCGGATGAAGCGCATCATGTGGACAAGCACAAATTCAAGACGCCGTTTGTGTGCGGCGCGCGCAACCTGGGCGAGGCGCTGCGGCGCATTGCCGAGGGCGCGGCGATGATCCGGACGAAGGGCGAAGCGGGCACGGGCGACGTGGTGCACGCGGTGAAGCACATGCGGCAAATTATGCGCGACATGCGCATGCTCACCTCGATGAGCGAGGACGAGCTCTACACCGAGGCGAAGAATCACGGTGCTCCGTATGAGCTGGTGCGGATGGTGGCGCAGACGGGCAAGCTGCCAGTGCCGAATTTTTCGGCGGGCGGCATTGCCACTCCGGCAGACGCGGCGCTGGTGATGCACTTGGGCGCGGAAGCGGTGTTTGTGGGCTCGGGCATTTTCATGAACAACGGTGCAGAGTTCGCGTCGGCGGAAGAGGCTTCGATTCGAGCGCGGGCGATTGTGAAGGCGACGACACATTATCAAGACCCGAAAGTATTGCTTGAGGTGTCGTCGGATATCCCCAGCACAATGAAGGGGTTAGCCGTGAGCACAATGGACGAGAGCCAGTTCATGCAGACGCGAGGCTGGTAGGCAGGTTTGTGTGGGGGCAGGTGCCTCACCTGCCCAGTCGGAGCGTAGTTCCGAAAGTTTTTCGCTTGTGTTATCACTGTTCTTAAGGGACGCACGAACGGTAGAGCGGGACTTCCAGTCCCGCGTTAAGCGGTGAGGATAGAATCGGCTTTAGCCGCCGGGGTAACCGGAGCTAAAGCCCCTTCTTGTTTTTAGCGAGTTACGTCGCGGCTGAATCCGCGACCTTTCAAGAACGCGGAGTCTCCATTTGCGCATCGGAGTTCTAGCCATACAGGGCGACTTTGCAGCCCATCAGCAACGCCTTGCGGAGTTGGGCGTGGAGGCAATCCTCGTCCGCAAGCCCGACGAACTCGCTGCGATTGACGGCCTGATCATTCCCGGCGGAGAGTCGGGTACCTTCCTCAAGTTGCTTGGAGAAGACTTCTTCGCGGCACTGAAGGAGTTTGTGCATCACAAGCCGTCGTTCGGTACTTGCGCGGGTGCGATCATGCTGGCGACGGACGTCGTCGGCCCCGCGCAGGCGTCACTGGGCGCGATTGATATGACGGTGCGCCGCAACGCTTACGGGCGGCAGATTGATAGCTCGATTCGCGTGGGACAACTCACAAAAGCTGATTCGCCCGATCTGGAGATGGTGTTCATCCGCGCCCCAAAGATTGAGCGCGTGGGCGCGGGTGTCGAGGTGCTGGCAACGGAGACTTCAGAAGGGCACGAAGATATCGTTGCCGTGCGGCAGGGAAGAGCGATGGCCGCGACGTTCCATCCAGAACTAAGTGCGGATGTGCGGGTGCATCAGGCGTTTGTTGAGTTGGTGCGGGCGCACTTTTAGCCCGCACCAGACTAAGCCCTCCGCTACCGCCGTCTCCCAAACAGCCGCAGCAAACTCAAAAACAAGTTGATGAAGTCGAGGTAGAGGCGGAGCGCGCCGAAGATGGCTTTTTTGCGTCCGATGTCGGTTCCGGCTTCGCCCGTTACGTAGAGCGCCTTGATGCGTTGGGTGTCCCATGCGGTGAGACCGCTGAAGACGATGATGCCGACGATGGCGTATGCGAAGTTCGCGAACGGGCCCATTACCGAAGGGAAGATGAGACTGATGACGGCGAAGCCAATCATGCCGAACAGGCCCATCATGCAGAAGGAGCCGATGGGGCCGAGGTCGCGCTTGGTCAGGTAGCCGAAGGCGCTGAGGCCTGCGAACGAAAACGCCGTCATGGTGAAGATGCCCGCGACACTGCTTTGGGTATAGACGAGGAAGATGCTGGCGAATGTCGCGCCCGTCAGGGCAGCGTAGAGAAAATAGATGGCGGTCGCTGCCAGGCCGCTGATACGGTTCATCAATCCGGCGAGAGCGAACACCAAGCCGAGTTGCGCGATCAGCAATCCCCAGAAGATCGCACGGTTGTCGAAGATCATCTGGACCAGTGTCGGACTGGTGGCCACGTTCCACGCCACAACGCCAGTCACACAAAGACCTGCCGCCATCCACGCGTAAACGCCGCTCATAAAGCGGGCGGTTTCGTTGGCAATCGCGTCGGGCGAAAGGGGACTGCTGCTTAGATATTGGTTGTCAGGAAACTGCTGGTTACGCTGGTCTATATTACGTTGATCCATAAGGCTAACTGTAGTCAGGCGGGGTGCACGGTGTCAACGCCAATTGACGCATCCTTATTCTCCCTGCAAGAATTGGCTGCTGCTGCTTTCGGAATTTTGAAGAGATTGGAAGAGAAAGGTTCTCATGAAACTCCGTCCTTATTTAATGGCGATTGCCTTGGCTGGATTTGCGATTCCTTCGATGGTGTTGGCGCAGGGCGCGCCGCAACACAGCGTTCAGCTCGGCGACCTCGACCGCAAGGCTGATCCCTGCACCGACTTCTTTCAGTATGCCAACGGCACCTGGCGCGCCGAACATCCGATTCCAGCTTCTATGACGCGCTGGAGCCGCCGCTGGGAGGCTGGCGAAGTCGCCAAGGATCAACTTAAGTTGATTCTTGACGATGTCTCGAAGCGCACCGACTGGCCGAAGGGCAGCGCCGAAGAATTAATCGGCGACTACTACGGTTCGTGCATGGATGAGTCGCGGGTCAATCAAATGGGCCTTAAGCCCGCCGAGCCAATGCTGCGCGAGATTGATGCGATGAAGAACGCGAGCGACGTGCAGAAGATGATCCGTAAGATGCACAGCTTAGGCGCGTTCGTGCCGTTCGCGGTAGGTTCGACGCCAGACAATCACAATCCCGGGCAAACGATTGCGGATATTGGCGCGGCGGGGTTGGGGCTACCAGATCGTGACTACTACCTGAAAACGGAGCCGCGTTTTGTGGAAGCGCGCGAAAAGTATTTAACGCACGTCGCCAACATGTTCAAGCTGAGTGGCTACGACGAAGGCAAAGCAAAGGCAGCGGCGACGATGGTGTTCGAGTTTGAGAAGAAGCTCGCAGAGGCGCAGCTGGATAACGTCACGCTGCGCGATCCGCAAGTGACCGACCACAGCACAAAGTTTGCCGACTTGCAGAAGCTGACTCCGGCGATTGATTGGGATGTTTACTTTGGCGAGGCGAAGATTGAGCGCGCGGATTTGAATGTGGATCAGCCAAAGTATCTACAGGAGGTGGATCGCCAGTTGCGGGAGACACCGCTGGCTGAGTGGAAGACCTATTTGCGCTGGCAGTTGTTGCATAGTGCGGCGGATTCGCTTTCGCAACCGTTTGTCGAGGAGAATTTTGCATTCTACAGCGCGTATCTGAATGGCGCGAAGGAGTTGAAGCCACGCTGGAAGCGTTGTGCCGAAGCGACGGACAGTCTTTTGGGCGACGCGCTCGGCAAGAAGTATGTGGAGAAGTATTTTTCTCCAGCGGCCAAGGCTCGCGCGCAGGAGATGGTCCATAACATTCTTGATGCGATGCACGACACGATTGATGGTTTGGCATGGATGAGTCCGGAGACGAAGAAGAAGGCGTTGGAAAAACTATCTACGTTCAATCCGAAGATCGGGTACCCGGATCATTGGAAGGATTACAGCAGCATTGCCATGCAGCGCGACTCCTACTGGAATAACAACCTGGCAGCGACGCGCTGGAATGTCAGTGAGGATCGCGGGCTGATGGGCAAACCGACGGACCGCGGTCGCTGGGGTATGACGCCGCCAACGTCGAATGCTTATTACAATCCGTTGCTGAATGAGATCGTGTTCCCCGCAGGAATCTTGCAGCCGCCAGCGTTCGATGTGGATGGTGTGGATGCGATTAATTACGGTGGCATCGGTGTTGTCATTGGACATGAGATCAGCCACGGCTTCGACGATCAGGGAGCGCAGTATGATGCGCAAGGTCGGCTGAATAATTGGTGGACGGCCGACGACTTGAAGCAGTTCGGCGAGAAGACTGCATGCGTGGTGCGTCAGTTCGATAATTACTTTATCGAGCCGGGGATTCATCACAATGGCAAGCTGGTGTTGGGCGAGAGCATCGGCGATTTGGCCGGAGCGAAGATCGCGTATCTCGCGTTCCAGAAGGCGCAGAAGACGCGACCCGCGCCGAAGGTGAACGGCTTCACTCCCGATCAGCAATTCTTCATCGCGTGGGGGCAGTGGCGCGGTGACGAGATTCGTCCCGAACAGCAGCGTTCGATGGTGCAGGGCGATCCGCATCCGATTGCGAAGTATCGGGTGATTGGGCCGCTTTCAAACCTGCCGCCGTTCGCAACTGCGTTTAGCTGCAAAGCAGACTCGGCGATGGTTCGTCCAGCGGCGGATCGTTGCGAGGTCTGGTAGAGGAAAGCGCGAGGGATAGCGGTCGGGCGGCATGGCCCGACCGTTTTTTTGCTAGGGATACGCTTCGGAGAATTCAGCAGATGCTCGAAATCAGCTACCGGCGTTTCGAGACAGCCCTCAGCAGCAGCATTTCGGCCTCGCGTTCATCCGCGAGCGAGTCGGGCTTGCTTAGCCACAAAAGGGTGGCCGTAGCGATAAGGAACACAAAACTCAGGCTGATTACCACCACAATCCACGACATAACAGACCTCTTGTAAGCAATGAACCCTACAAACCGAGTCTAGTCGCGGTGACGCTTGCTGAAAATAGCCCAAAAGGTCGTGCTGGTAGCTCGAAGGGGCCATAATGCGTTTCCTGGGAATAGACCTGGGCTGGCAGCGCAAACCTAGCGGACTCGCGGCGCTGGAAATGCCTTCGTCCGGACGCGGAACCCTGCGCTTGCTCAACCTCGACCGTCGCACCGACGAAATGGATATTCTGCAATGGGTGGAGCAAGTTGCAGGCGAGTCAGACGCGATCATCGGCGTGGACGCGCCTCTGGTGATTCCGAACGCCACCGGAACGCGCGAATGCGACAAGTTGATGCATCGCCATTATGGCAAGTTCCACGCCGGGGCCTACCCGGCGAATCTCGGCCTGCCCTTTGCGGCCTACACCACAGGATTCAGCGGCAAGCTGGAGGCGATGGGCTTCCGCCACGTCGCTGCTCTCGGGCCGCATGCGCCGGGGCGTTGGCAGTTCGAGGCCTTTCCTCACGCTTCCTACGTGCAACTGTTCGGGCTGGATCGGATCATCCAGTACAAGCGCAAGGCGGGACGCAGCGTGGCGTTTTGCGTTGGCGAGTTGAATCGCCTGCGAAGTCTGATGCTGGAGCGGCTGCCTCAGCTCAAGCCTCGGCTGGCGATTGCGCCATGTGAATTGCCCGAGGTGCCCAACGTCGGCGCGGCGCTGAAGGAAGTCGAAGATCAACTCGACGCGGTAGTCTGTGCCTACGTCGCCGCCTGGTATTGGTACTGGGGAACGGCGCGGACGAATGTTCACGGCTCGGCTGAGGACGGCTATATTGTGGTGCCGCAGCGGGTGGGCGTCGAACCATGAAGTTTGACATCAAGATGAGCAGTGCTTAGCATCTTTCATGTGAGGAACGTGCGCATTACGACCAAGCTCGACCCCGATGTGGTCGAGCTTCTAAAGAAAGAGATGGAGCGCACCGGTATGTCTTTCAAGCAGATCTTGAATAAAGTTCTGCGCTGTGAGCTAAACGCACCCGAATGAGTTGAAGGGTCCTTCAAGGTGAAACCTCCTTCTCTTGGGCCTTCCCGAGGGCTTAAGCTACTATTGTATTGGTAAACTGTTTGAGGAGCTTGAGGGGCCTTAATCTAAGACCGCAAGCCTTTGTGCCATAACCTTTCGAATAGATAAAGCGTCTAGCCACAAGGCGGCGAGAATAACTATTGTGTGATCTTGTAGACAATTCCGCAGCCGTTTCCACAGTTGTTGCTCGCGATGCCTCCCTGCGCGGTCGCTCCGTATATCGTGCGAGCATTGCTGATTGTGATTCCAGCAAGGGGAATATCGCCCCCGATGAGGGACAGGTTTTGTAAGACACTGAGGTCCCATTGCTTATGAGTTGCTGAAGGATTGGTTTTGAAAACTTCGCCGCCACCATTCATCGTGCTCACTCCGTAGTAGCTCCCTTTCCAATAGACAAGTGAGAATTCGGGCTGACCCGATTCAGTAGTGCCGTCGAAAGAATGTAGTACAGTCGCAGTCCAAATTCCGTTCACGTTCGGTGTCGCTTTGTAAATGGTCCCACTCCCATGAGACCCGCCACCGTAGGATGATCCGTACACGGTGCCTAACGGGTTTATGATCACCCCACCCGCTGCCTGATTTGCACCACCCAATTCACCGCCGAACGAAAGAAGCACTTCCTCGGCCCAGACACCCGTCGACAGGTTCTGCGAAAGGCGGAACAGTGTGCCTAGTCCATTTATGCCACCCAAGAACGTAGTGCCGTAGAGCAGACCGTCCTTATCTGCCGAAATTGTACACATGGGTAACTGGCCGTCAGCAGCAGCGGTAAACTGCCACAGGACCTGAAACGACCAGATACCGGTAGACGCCTGCGTAAGCTGAAAGACAGCGCCACTATTTCCAAATCCGCTTGGGGTTGTTCCATCTAATGACCCATTAATCAGTGAGACTCCAGCGGACGGATTCGACCCGTCAGAGCCCCCGGTGAAGCTCCAGAGAGTAGTCAGCGGCCAAGCATCTGCGATGTTGGCAGGCCGAGTCAGCATGAACACTGTACCGAGGCCAAAGCTGCCTCCAGTCGCCGTTATTCCGTAAATATTGCCGATTTGGTCTAGTGCTAGTACACCGGCCGGTACCGCACCGTCTGTGACGATAAAATCGTGAAGGGCCACCTTAGCGTAGACCCCGTCCTTTTTCCGATAAGCCCTGAAAACCTGGCCAGCATTCCCTGCGCCGCCACCTGAAACAGTTCCGTATAAATTCCCCTGATAAAGCACAACAGAGCCGTCAGGGTTTTGACCATCGCTGCCGCCAGCAAAAGTGTAGATTACGCTACCGGTTGCAGCGTGAGCAGAAGCACAAATAAGCAAAATGCAGGCTAACAGGCAAGATTTCATGGCCATCCTCCAAATCGGTCAACCAAAGGGTTGGCTCACCTGCCTCAGCGTAGCACCGAAATGAACTTTAGGCTTGGACAAAAAGTGCGAACCAGTTGGCACGGCTGGGCCATGGTCTCGTGAAGTCCTCACATCTGGCGAATCTTCGCTATACTGGCACTATGCCGCAAGTTCAAATCGCACAGGGTGTGGAGAACGCGCCGGACGTCGCGCCGCAGAAAAAGTTCTATCTGGAGACCTTTGGCTGCCAGATGAATGCGCACGACTCGGAGAAGGTCGTCGGCACGCTTCTGGCCGAAGGATATTCGCAGGTCGAGACCACCGACGAGGCCGATCTCGTCCTCTACAACACCTGCTCGATTCGCGACAAGGCCGAGCAAAAGGTCTTCCACCGCCTCGATGAATACAAGTTTCGGCAGCAAGGCAAGCGCTTCGGCGTCCTGGGATGCGTGGCCCAGCAGGAAGGCGCTGCCATTTTTGAAAAGGCTCCGCACGTTTCGCTGGTCTGCGGCTCGGCCAGCTACAACAAGCTGAGTTCGATGCTGGTGCAGCTCGAAACCGGCGCCCGCCGCGTCACCGGACTCGACGATCGCGAGACCGAAGACTGTTTTGAGACCGAGTTCACCGCCCGCACCAACCAGCATCGCGGCTACATCACCATCATTGAAGGCTGCGACAAGTTTTGCGCCTACTGCGTCGTACCGTATACACGCGGCAAGGAGCGCAGCCGGTCGTCGGCCTCCGTTTTGGAAGAAGCCCGGCGCATGGCAGATGCTGGCTATACCGACATCCAACTCCTCGGGCAAAACGTGAACTCTTACCGCGATACCACTGGGAAAAAAAGCTTTGCTGAGTTGCTGGTTTCAGTAAGCGAGGTGCCGGGCGTTCGGCGGGTGCGTTTCACCACCTCGCATCCCAGAGATTTTGGCAAGGACATCGTCGAGGCAATTGACGCAACTCCGGGGCTGTGTGATCACGTGCATCTACCCGTCCAGAGTGGCTCAACCAAGGTTCTCAGCCTGATGCAGCGGCTGTACTCGCGCGAGCAATATCTGGAGCGGATTAGCTGGATGAAGTCGGCCAAGCGCGATTTGAGCCTGACCACCGACATAATCGTGGGCTTTCCCGGAGAGTCGGAAGCGGACTTTGAAGAGACGCTAACGCTCATGGATACTGTTGGTTACGACGGAGCCTTCATGTTTAAGTACAGCCCTCGACCGAACACTCCAGCGCAGCACATGGCGGATGCGATTCCCGAGGATGAGAAGTCGCGGCGACTGGCGATTCTGCAAAATCGTCAACGCGAAATTCAGGCCGCGCGCAATCGTCGGCACTTGGGGACGACTGCGGAAGTGATGATTGAGGCATACAACGAAACGAAGAAGCATTGGCTGGGCCGCACGTCGCAGAACAAGAACATCAGCTTCATCGTGCCCGCGGGCGTGACTCCAGTGATCGGCAGCTACACGCAGGTGCGGACGACAGCGACATTTCCGAACAGTTTGGCTGGACAGTGGGTGGGGTAGAGCGGAGTGCGACGAACCGGATGCCGGGTTACGTGCGTCGGAGTGAGGTGCCGAGGAATGAGATGATTACTCGAACTGGAGCGACGTGGAGTCCTTGGGACGTTCTGCTTTGCGGCGCTTTGGTTGGCTCTCTGGGGCCATTCCTGATTTCGTGGGTTGGAGCGTTGGCTGCTGCTTACTTCCTTCGCGGCGGTGGCGATTTCGGGTCGTTCTTCTTCTTCGGTCCGACCTATGCGGTGCCCGTAGTGTCGGGATTGTTACTTGACTATTACGGCTCCAGAAAGAAGCTCGCCTTTGGGGCGTTGTGGGCGTGGGTTCCGGTTGTGGTCGTGATTCTCTGGGCGATGCTGCAAATGGATTGGCACAACTCTGGTGACCTAACGTTTTGGGCAGGCTTGCTCAAAGGTCAGGATTCGGAGGATCACGGGTTCTGGGCGCAGGCCCTGTTTGGAGCACCGCTGTTTGGCTCATTGGCATACTCGGTCGGGGCGGTGATTGCACGCCACCGGCACACGCGGTAGGAAACACAAGGTCCCTCCGCTACGCGAGTCGCGCTATCCGCGTGACTCGCTCCGGTCGAGATGACACTGTGATGGAATGGACTCAGGAGGCAAGCGATGGAAGTTGAGATGAAAATTCGGGGGCTGATGATGGACCCGGTGACCAATGTGCCCATCGTGATCCTGAAGGAGACGACGAGCGATGCCGTGCTGCCGATTTGGGTCGGGTCCTACGAGGCTAACGCCATTGCGTTGGAGATTGAGAAGACGATCGTGCCTCGTCCTATGACGCACGATCTGCTGAAGAATGTGCTGCTGGGCTTCGACGCCGAGGTGCGGCGGGTGGTCGTCACCGAGCTACGCGACGACACGTTTTACGCTGTCATCTGGCTCGAACGGCAGGGCAAGCTGATGAGCATAGACTCGCGTCCCTCAGACGCGCTGGCGCTGGCTTTGCGTATGGATTGTCCCATCTTCGTGGATCAGGAAGTGCTGGCCAAAGCCAAGGTGAACTCGGCGTCGCCCGAGCCGGTGAATGCCGAAGAACTGCGCAAGTGGCTCGAGAACTTGGGCGACGACGATATGGGCAAGTACAAGATGTAGAGGGGATGAATGCCTGATCCGGCTCAACAACTACAACAGCTTTATATCCAAGGCTTTGACCTGCAACCCTTCGAGCGTTACCCGAAGGTGGTCGGCGTCCTGCGTGGCGAGTGCGTAGCCATACTACTGCCATTACCAGACGGCATCCAGATTTTAGGTTCTCCGGGATGGCGCATCGGTGACGAGGTGGGTGTACTGGTGCAAAAGGGTGGCCGGAAAGTCTTCCAGTGGAAGGGAACTGAGGTCGAGGCGACGGAAGAACGGTTGGGCTTGCTGGCGGAGTTTTTGAGGGATTTGAAGGCTGTACTCACTGCAGATCAATCACCGGCAGCGGGATCAGCCGAGTAGGGTTCTTGTTCTTTCTCCGCAGTGGTGGCTCAACATGACAAGGGCCGGATGCGAGTGATCGCATCCGGCCCTTGGTGTTGCTGTAACACTTGTAGCTAGTTGATGGTCACGTTCTTCGCTACCGACGGAATTCCGTTGGCAACCACGACCAGGGTGCTGGCGCCGAGTTCGATGCCCGTGGGGACGTCAAACTTAGTGGTGACCAGAGCCGCGCCGGTGGCCACACCCATACTGCTGTGGTTGTGGGTCTTGGCGTAGAACACGTGTCCGGTGGCGGTGTTGGTGATGCGAACCAGCGGGTAGTTGGTGGCGGACATGGCATCATCACCATAGGCACAGGCCTGAGACAGACCGTTGAACTGGGTGCCTTGAATGGTGTAGGTGTGGCCGTGGGTAACCGTGGGGGCCAGCTTGGTGATGGTCGGAGCCCAAGCTGAGTTCGGGCTTCCAGTTGGGGTGTAGATTTCCACATCGGTAGTGGCATCCGTGGCCAATACCTGACCGGTGGGCAACAGCAGCATGCGGAACTCATAAGACGACTTGGTGGGCGCGTTCGGAGTGACGGTCTGCGAGATGAATCCGGTGCCATCATACTCGTAGAACTTGGTGTTGGTGCCGAAGATGCCAGGGCTCAGCGTAACCAATACATTGCCGCTGGGCAGCAGGCAGGCCGGTGCATCGGCTGCATCAAGCTGGCTTCCGACGATCGGGAAGGTCGGACCAGTGCTCCATACGCCAGTAGTGGTGTTGTAGAGGGCGGTGTTCGCCGTCGCTCCGGTGGCGAACACAGTCCCATCGGGACGCAGAATCATCGGTCCAATCTCGTGCGATCCGCCGCCACTGGAGGTGAGGTCAGGCAGCTTAACGATGGTGCTGCCAGCCGAAGTCCAGGCAAACGTGGTCGGATCCATAATTTCAGAGTTGGTGAGGTTGGAGGTGTTGTTAGCGTCAATGGTAAGGATTTTGCCGCTAGGCAAAAGGGCATAGCCTTCTTCATCATTTCCATCAGCCTTGCCGGTACCGACCGTGGTCCAGGCAAACGTGGTGGAATTGAAAGTGGCCTGCTGGCTGGTAAGCGAATTCGCCTGCAGCAAGGTTCCGTTCTTGAGAACCACCTGCTGGGCGTCGCCAATGTTTGCCCAGCCGGTCGGAGGATTGATATTCGTCCACACGTTGGTCGCAGGAGTGTACAAAGCGCCCTTGTTCGTCCACACGGCCGAGAGGTTCAGGTATTCGCCGCCCTCAACCAGAACACGGCCATCGGCCAGAAGGGACGAGCCGTAGTACAGCGGGGTGTAGCCGGAGGGCATGGAACCGAGCTGGCTCCAGGTGCCGTTCAGGTAGCTGCCAGTGTTGTCCGGTGTCAACTTCCACCAGTTTGTGGAGTTGTACTTGTGCACCATCACTGTGCCATCAGTTTGGAGGAGGGCAACGCTGGCGCTGAAAGTGGGGTGATTGTTGACTTGTTGCCAGCTCTGGGCATTCAAGGCAGCCGAGAACACGACAAGAGCGGACAGGGACAGGAGAAGCTTGCGAACGTTCATCTGGTCTGGGTCCTTTTTCGTTCTGGTTTCGATTCAGTGATTGATGGAGTCAGTGATTGATAGTGTATTGAGGTCAACCGCATACAGAAGGAGGCTTGAGACCAGAATCTGCTGCATGAAGACGCTTACAGATGGGACAATCCTAACAAGGTGCGGAGTACGTGACCAGTCGTAGTTGATTATTTGTCATAATACTTGTTATCAGACATTGTAATCCACGACAAGCCTTGTCTTCTTCCCCTTCATCTCAGCCCCAAGCTGCCTCCGAGGGCAAGGCACACCCCTGTTCAATATTCACAAGCTGCTGAGATCCCGGTTGCAAGCCTAGACCAGCCGAACCAGCGGAGAGTACGCCAATAGGTTCTGATCGGACGTCAGCAAGGTCAACGGTTCGGACATTGCCTGCGCAACCAGCATCCGGTCAAATGGGTCGCTGTGGAGATGACGTGCCCCCAGGAAACTCAACCACATAAAGCTGGAGTTCTCTCGTAATCTGAACGGGAGGGCGAAGCATGAAGAAGAGCCGGTACACGGAAGAGCAGATTATCGGGATACTGAAGCAGCACGAGGCCGGGGTGAAGAC
>JBBROM010000012.1:0-124374 GCA_038229415.1 Terriglobales bacterium | reverse complement strand
CCAGCGCTGGAAGGCGGATTGTGGCAGTACATCGTTCTGCACCAATTCAGCAATGCGGATGGCTGCGCGGCCGGAGAGCTCGTTCGTGACGTTGGGGGGAATCTTTACGGGACCAACAGCGGCAAGGTCTTCCAGATCAAGTCGTAGCGAGGAATCAGCAGGTCGAGCCTAAGGGTGAACCGCGCGAATCGGACCCTTCGCTCGTGAAAAATTTACGGCCGTCTAGACTTAAGGAGTTCGCGATGACTCACCGTTTCTTAATCACGCTTCGCGCCTTGTGCCTTGCTACCGTCGCTCTGCTGACGCTGGCTGTGGCTACCCTTCCCGCCCGCAGCCAGACATTCAAGACCATCTACTATTTCAACCCAATCAACCAAGAGCCTGCCTCGCCTCTCGCCGTCGGCCATGACGGCAGTGTCTATGGCGTCACGAGCTTTGGAGGCAAAGGCGGACTGGGCACTGTGTTCCAGCTGTCGCCGCCCGCTGGTGGCGACGGAAATTGGACCATGACCCTCCTGTACAACTTCAAAGGCGGCCAGGATGGGAGCAACCCATTTGGCGGCGTTGGCATTGACAAGCTCGGCAACCTTTACGGCACAACCGAGCTAGGCGGTGATCTCGCGGCTAAAGACTGTAATGCTGGTTGTGGCACGGTCTTCAAACTCAAGCCTCCGATTCAGGCGGGCGGTTCTTGGACCAAAGTCATCCTGCATGCGTTTACAAACGCTTCCGGCGATGGGGCGGTGCCCTTGGGCCGGCTGTTCTTGGATGCCAACGGAACCATCTATGGCACAACCTCTGGCGGCGGCCAATACGGCGGGGGAATAGTCTTCCGGATCAAGCAACGGGGCGACACCTATGTTGAGTCGGTTCTGTTCGGTTTTGGTAGCTTCGCTGCAGACGCCGGGGGTTCACAATACGGGGTTACGCTGGACGCTGCGGGCAACATCTTTGGCTCAACTGGCTATGGCGGCCTGCATGCCTTCGGTACTGCCTACGAGCTTACGCCGCCCTCGAGTGGCAGCACTTGGAATGAAACCATTCTCTTCAACTTCGGGGGGACTGCTGACGGGGCTTATATCCCAGCGGGCGAACCAGTCCTTGATGCATCAGGAGACTTTTTTGGAACTGCCTCGCAAGGCGGAGGCGGTCTCAGTGGCGGCACGATTTACGAACTGACGCCGCCCGCGGCCGGACAAACCGCCTGGCAGTATGTGGCCTTATGGGATTACACCCTTCTGAACAAGGGTTATTCACCTCAGGGTCTAGCCTTCAATCCTGCGACAGGCTCCTACCTGGGCACAACCACCTATGGCGGCCCTCCCTCTGTCTGCGGTGTCGCCTACCAGCTCTTGCCACCCGGAACGGATGGCAAGTGGCAGTACAACGTGCTCCACTCGTTCGCGGGCTCGGATGGGTGCGTTGGCAGTGGCGTCCTCGTCCCTGACTCAGCGGGCCATTACTTCGGCTTGACCAACCAGACCGTTTTCGAGATCACGCCGTAGGTTCCATGTCGCACCATTCGAACATTGAAGGAGTTAGAAATGACCAACCGCGTTTTTTTCGCACTTCGCGCCGTATGCGTGACCACTGTGTCTTTGTTCATACTGACCGTGCTCAGTATGCTTGGCCACAGCCAGACGTTCTCCACCCTTTACACATTTGGCTCGGGGATAAATTACCAAGGTCCTTTCGGTCCGCTGGTAGAGGCGAGTGATGGGAGTCTTTACGGAGTTACAGTCGCCGGGGGGCTCGGCTACGGCACCGTCTTTCAGCTGTCTCCGCCCGCCGTTGCTGGCGGGACTTGGGCAGAAACTGCCATCTACAGCTTTCATGGCGGCGTGGATGGCTACCGCCCGGCCGAGGGACTCGTCGCAGACAAAGGTGGCAACCTCTACGGCTCGACCTTGAGTGGAGGCGTTGTCGGCGGTTGTAATTGCGGCACGGTGTTCAAACTTAAGCCCCCGGCGACGCCCGGCGGCGTTTGGACGAAGCGCATTATGCATGCGTTCACGGGCACGAATGGTGATGGCACCAACTGCTGTGCCGAGTTAACGATTGATTCCAAAGGGGCCGTCTATGGCATCACCTTCAACGGCGGCGCCTACGGTGCTACTTCGGTCGGTGGCACGGTCTTTCGCATCCAGTCGCAGGGCAGCGGATTTGTAGAAACGATACTCCACAGCTTCGGAGCCACGCCGACGGACGGTACGCTCCCGGAAACGCAGTTAACCCTCGATGCGGCGGGCAATCTCTACGGCACCACCTACCAAGGCGGTGCTTTTAACAACGGCACCGCATTCGAACTGTCACCTCCCGCACACAGCGGTGCGTGGCAAGAAACGATTCTTTTCAACTTTGACGCCCCCAATAGCGGCACCACCCCTTCGAGCCCACTGATCATGGACGCGTCCGGCCAGCTTTTTGGCACCTCGTCGGACGGCGGCATCGACGCCCAAGGCGCGGTTTACCGGCTCACGCCACCCCCGGCTGGACAAACTGGGTGGAGCAAGACGACCTTGTGGAGCTTCCTGGGTAATGGCAATGGGACGTTCCCTGGCGGCTTGGCGCTCGACCGGGCCACAGGCATTTTCTACGGTGTCACTGAATACTCCAGCTGGGGTGGAGGCTGCGGGGTCGCCTACCAATTGGCACCGCCAGCGGCGGCGGGGGGAGCGTGGCAGTACGCGGTGCTCTACCCCTTTAGCGGCGCAATCGAGTGCAGCCCCAACGGTCCGCTCGTCCGTGACTCGGCTGGCAACTTGTTCGGTGCCACCGGCACCACCGTGTACGAGATCACGCCGTAGTATGCGGCCTGCAAGTCTCAAGGAATAGACGAGGGCGCGGAGCGATCCGCGCCCTTGCCCTTAAACACCGTCACGAGGTCGGCCCGTTGTAAGTCAGCGCCTTAGCGCACCCAGGATGAACGCACCGACTCCGCCTACCAAGGCCATGCCTCCAACTACAGTCAGCGGCAAGGTGATGACAAGCCCCCAACCCATCCCAAAACCCATTAAGTCAACATGGAACGGACTCAGCAGGAAGGGGAGGATCACAAGTGGCAGCCACCCGACAGCCAGCATTATCAGACCTGGAAGGAATACACGCCAGTTCATGCTACTGCTCCCAGAACAAGAGACTCAAGCAGATATTACATCCTTAAGAAGTTAGCCACCAGGCGCTTGCCTTCGGAGGTCAGCACGCTTTCGGGGTGGAACTGGACGCCCTCGACTTTGGCGGTGCGGTGGCGCAGGCCCATGATGACGCGGGTGCCGTCCTTGTCGTGGGTCCAGGCGCTGACTTCGAGGTCGGCGGGCAGGTCATTTTCAGACACAATCAACGAGTGGTAGCGGGTGGCCGTCATGGGCGACGGGACTCCGGCGAAGATGGTGCGCCCGTCGTGGGCGACTTCGCTAGTCTTGCCGTGCATCAGATTGCGGGCGCGGACGACCGAGCCGCCGAAGGCTTCTCCGATGGCCTGATGGCCGAGGCAGACGCCGAAGATGGGCACCTTGCCGGCAAAGTGGCGGATCAGCGGGATGCTGATGCCAGCCTCGGCAGGCGTGCACGGCCCCGGCGAAATTAGGATACGCGCCGGGCGCAGCGCCTCGACCTCTTCGACTGTGACCTGATTGTTGCGGCGGACGATGACTTCCGCCCCCAGCTCGCCGAGATATTGCACGAGGTTGTAGGTGAACGAGTCGTAGTTGTCGAGTACAAAGACGCGGGCGGACTGGGCGACGGTTTTCATGTTTCGAGTGCTATTCGCAGTGTAACGGATGGTTTGGCGCAGATTCTCGTTTTGGGAATTTCTTGTCAAGCCCCCTTTTTTGCTGTTTTCTCTGTAAGTGATTGATGGCAGTACAAATAGAGATTTCGGGAAAATGTCACATTCACCCCGGCAGGCTTGGTATTCTTGGTAATAAGGGCAAAGAGCACAGACTTACTCATCTTTGGGACAGAGGGAACAGAAAATCGGGGTAGAACCGGACGCTTCGTTCGGGTTTAAGCAGGTTCTAGGCTGGAACTGCGTATAGCATAGGCGGGGTAGGCACCCTCGGGGTTCTTCGACCACGCCTTCGGAATCGCGTTGCGCTTACACGGGCTTCGCTCAGGATGACGCGCTTCGTATTAAATTTTCACCAAGGACTGCATGGGGTCTGAGTTTAATCCGGAAAAAACGGCTGTCGCTGAGCACGTGGCCGAGCCTGAGGGCACGCCTGCTGGTGAACCGTCGGTCGAAATGGCAAGCCTCAACGGCCCGGCGGGCTGGACGGAACGGCGCGCGGCGCGGCGATTTCCGCTGCGGCTTCCGGTATTCGTCACGGTGACAGAAGGCGGGTTGAAGGATCACCCCACGGTGACGCGGGATGTGAGCGCCAGCGGTGTGTTCTTTGAAATGGAGAATGCCATACCGGTGGGCACGGAGATCGAGTTCACGCTGACGTTGCCGCCGGAGATTACCCACAGCGAATCCATCCGTGTACATTGCCTGGGGACTGTGGTGCGCGCGGAACATGGTGAGCGCGCGGGCGTGGCCGCCTTGATTGACGAGTTCGACCTGCTTGCCTAAACACTCGCTCGAACGAAACGCTAAAACGAAACCTTCACCCATCGCATAGGATTGCTTTAGACATCTTGCTGACACGCTGGCCAATTCGCCGACTGCGCCGCGTCGCAGCGGCAGTGTGCGCGATTTTGCTGACCGGAGCTGCGGCCCCTGCACGCAGCCATCGCCACGCAGCGACGGCCCGCCCGGCGACGTTGCAACGCATCACGGTAAATAGCGCCAAGGCTGCTAAAGAAAAGTCGGGTGGGGTAGAGATTTCGCTGGAGCTAAGCCGCCCGATCACGCCGCGTTTCTCGCGGCTCACTGAGCCTGATCGCCTGATCGTGGATTTGTACCAGACCGAGCCTCCGGAGCAGCATTCGCCGATTGACGTGAATCAGGGTGGAGTGCGTACCGTGCGGGCCAGCCAGTTCCGCAATCGTCCGCCGATCACGCGGGTGGTTGTGGATATGGAATCGGCGCTAGCGTATGACTGGCATCCAGCGGGCAATCGGGTGATTGTGCATTTGCAAACGGGCAAATCCTCAGATGCAGTAGATAGTTCCAAATCTGCAAAGGCATCGCCAGTTGCGGGTGTGCCCGCCACTTCGCAGGGAATCTCTGGCTCTGGCGGAGTTGCGGCGGGCATTCCGGGAGGCGGTTCGTCGCTTACAGCAGGGTCAGACACCGCTGTTCTGCAACTGGCCCGCGGCGGCGAACTGCGGGTGTGCCCTGGCACTACGGTGGCGGTGACGCAAGGGTCCAACGGACTTACGCTCGGGCTGAACGCAGGAGCCATGGAGATGCACTATCGCCTCTCCGGCGGGGCCGACGTCGTCATGACGCCCGACTTCCGTTTTCAGCTCACTGGTCCCGGTGACTTTCACGTGGCCATTAGTACCGATCGCAAGGGCAACACCTGCGTCCGTGGACTCGATGGCAACAACGTTCCGGTGGCAGTCACTGAACTGCTGGGCGATGGCGCGTATCTGGTGCGTCCGAGGGAGCAGATTGTGTTTCGTTCGGGATCGTTGGCCAAGGTTGCGTTCGAGGTTCCAGCGGAGTGCGGATGTCCGGCCACCGCGCCACAGAATCTGCAAGCAGGCGGCGCGCCCCAGGGCGGAGTGCAACTGGCAGGGAATTCCGGCAGCGCTGCGCCAAAAAATGCAGTGGATACGCCGCTGGTGTACCGGGGCGATCATGCGGGAGAAACGCCTGCGGAGGCGACACTGGCGGCACTACCGGCGATCACGCGGCGCGCGCCCAGCGGCTGGAGCATGCTTGACCTGCCGACTCCGGAACTTGCTCCACATGCTTCTGGCAAGCCTGCCGAGTCACCGGGGCTGCTGAGCCGGGTGCGGCACTTCTTTGGCAGTTGGTTCAGGTCAAAGTGAGTGAATTTTCTTGAACGGTCGGCTGTGGCCACCACGATTGCGCCCTGAGGCATCTAAAAGTAACAGTTCGCGGGCCTGAGGGGTACTGCGGCGTGGATTCTCTCTCGCGCTACGTCATATACTAAAAATCGAGCACTGAAGATTTAGGCAGACTGAATGTCCCAAACTGTG
This sequence comes from Terriglobales bacterium, assembly GCA_038229415.1. GTDB lineage: Bacteria > Acidobacteriota > Terriglobia > Terriglobales > Acidobacteriaceae > JANXUR01. Next base: position 118,260 of record JBBROM010000012.1, on the reverse strand, counting down.
GCACCGATCCCGCCGCCTCCCCCGGCCCAACCCGAAGAGCCCAAGCTGAAGCCGCTAATGCCGCCAGCTGAGGAACTGTCTTCGCTGTTCGGACTGGGGTATACCAGCTATCCGAGGAAGCGCTGGACGTTTCTGGCAGCGTACTTGGGCGAAGCGGCGGTGCTGGCGATTCTGGTTTTTTCGGGCATTCTGGTGGTGCAGCACAAGGACGAACTGAAAGAACAGGTCACGCTCATCACTGGCAACTTGAGCGACTACGTGCTTCCGGCTTCCAAGACAAAAGCGGGTGGCGGTGGTGGCGGCGGTGACCGCAGCTCGCAAGCCGCCAACAAGGGCGCGCTGCCCAAGGCTGCCAAGATGCAGATTACGCCTCCGCAGGTTAAGCCGATGGAGGATCCGAAACTGGCGGTTGCACCTACAGTGGTAATACCGAACAACATCGCGCTGCCGCAAGTTGGATTGCTGGGCGACCCCAAGGCGCGGCTTGGCGCCCCTTCAAACGGCACCGGCGGTGGTGGTGGTATTGGTTCCGGCTATGGCGGCGGGGTTGGCGTAGGTAACGGGCCGGGTGTGGGCAAAGGCTCCGGCGGAGGCATCGGCGGCGGGCCGTATCGTGTGGGTGGAGGCGTGAGCGCTCCGCTGGTGGTGTTCCAGGTAGATCCGGAATTTTCCGAGGAAGCGCGCAAGGCTAAGTATCAAGGCACGGTGACGCTATCAGCCGTAGTTGGCCCCGACGGTCGCGCCCATGACATAAAAGTTCTGCGCTCACTGGGTCTGGGCCTCGACGAAAAGGCCATCGAAGCCCTGAAGCAATGGAAGTTCGAGCCCGGCAAGAAAGATGGACAAGCGGTGCCCGTGCAGGTTGCCGTCGAAGTCAACTTCCGGCTGTATTAGCTCTCTGCCTTAATCCCTGCAACTTAACCTACCGGCGTAGCGAGTCAATCCGGTCACTGATGGTGCTGCGCGCGGTGCCGACTGCGTCTTTCGCATCCTTGGCGAATCCTGAGGCGCGATCTGCAAAGCCAGACGCGCGGTCGCGAACTTCGCCCAACGCATCTTCGGCGTAGTCGCTCAGGTCGGCGAGGCCGTCCTTCGCATCTTCATACCGGCGCGCCAAGGCCTTGCGCATCTGGCGTCCGTTTTTGCGGGCCAGGAGCAGCGCGGTGATGGCGCCAGCGCTGGCGCCGATCAGGAAAAAAGCTATGGCTGTGCCAAACTGGCTGGGACTAGAACTTTCGTACTTGCCTTCTTCAAATTCGCTCATAAAACCTCCGTAAACGTCTTAATGCCATCGTAAACCTAGGCAGTGGTCTGAAACTGTCTATTTGTGAGCATACTGCGATTTGCGCGGTTTGGCCTGAGTTTGGCGATGACACGAAGGGGCACGTCCGCCTATCCAGCGGCGTGAGGTTCCCCTCAGCGCCAAGTGCTGCGGTTTCGTCTCACTCAGAACAGCGTGTAAAATAAAGGGGTTGGTGAGACGGACGGCGGTCTTCACAGGCCAAATGCCGCATCCTTGGCGTCCGCTGCTCGCGCAATGCACCCAACCGGAGCAGGCTCACCGCTTTCAGCATTCGTTTCAGCGTTCTCGCTACTTTCGATCAGGAGCTTTACAAACTTTATGGCAATCACCGCGGTACAAATGCGTCCGGGCATGGTCATCAAGCACAACAACGAACTTTGCTCGGTCTTTAGCGTGGAACACCGGACGCCCGGCAACCTGCGCGCCTTCATCCAAGCTAGACTGCGCAACCTGCGTACTGGCGCGATCTTTGAGCATCGCTTCCGCTCTCCTGATGCGGTGGAAAAGGTGCAGGTGGAGGAAGTGGAGATGGAGTTCCTGTACGCCGACGGCGAAGCCTACTACTTTATGGACACCAGCAATTACGAGCAGACATTCTTGACGCGTGAAGTGCTGGGCGATGCCGTGGAATATCTGATTCCGAATCTAAAGATCAGCATTGAGTATTTCGACGGCAAGGCTGTAGGCATTGAGCTGCCGCAGCAGGTCGAGTTGACGGTGGTTGAGACGGAGCCGGGATTGAAGTCGGCGACAGCCAGCAGCGTGACCAAGCCTGCGAAGACGGAGACGGGGCTGGTGGTGCAGGTGCCTCCTTTCGTCAACGAAGGCGAAAAGATTCGCGTGGATACGGCGGAGGGTACGTACTTGTCGCGGGCGTAGGGATGCCGGGCGATGAGCAAATTCGGCGCTTCTTAGTGCGCGGGCGGGTGCAGGGTGTTGGCTTTCGCTGGTTTGTGGAGCGCGAGGCGTCACTGCATTCGTTGACGGGATGGGTCAGGAATAATCCTGAGGGCACGGTGGAAGTGCTGGCGGCGGGAAGTGTGGAAGGTTTGGCGGCGCTGCAGGCGAGTTTGCGGCAGGGGCCACGGGCGGCGCGGGTGGATGGCGTGGACGAGCTGCCGCTAGGCGATGCTGGGGATTTGAAGGCTGCGATTGCGGATGGGCGGCGCGGATTTTGGGTTGCGGAGTAGTGAATACCGCCGAGGTTTGTGCAATGCACTCCGCTCGCCGCGCTAAATTGATGGCTGATCGAAAGCTAGTGCATCTAAGACGGACGATTGCGCCCTACGTCGGCCAGACAGTAATTCTCGCTGGAGTTACTGTGTATCTAACTTACGTGTCTCATGCAAGATCAGACTGGCGAGGGATGTGGGCGCTGGCGATCATCTGGCCACTGTATGCATTTTCAACCCTCTATTTCGGTTTGAAATACCGAGTGCTCTGGGACGAGACGGGATTGGTGATGCGCGCGAGTGGGCTTGCCGAGAGACGCATCGAGCTTGACGAGATTACTGGTATTAGCAGCGAATTTGCTGACGTCACAGAACTCCTGGCGCAGTCAAGGCCTTTTCGGCGGATCGTGGTGCATGGACGAAAGCACGACCCCAAAGCATTTGTTGACATTTCATTACGGCATTTTCGGTTAGACGATATTGAGGAACTTCTGGCTACCATTCGCACGCGGCGGCCCGACCTACACGTTCCGACAGTTCCAATGAATCGGCGGATTTGGCAGCGCAACTAGTTACTTCGAGATTTCAGACTCTAAGGAGCGGCACATGACATCGAACGAAACCCTGAACGCGGATGCACTAAAGAAGCTGATTCGCGAAGTCCCTGACTTCCCCCAGCAGGGAATTTTGTTTTACGACATCACCACGCTGCTGAAGGATCGCGCTGGCTTCGCTTCGCTGATTGATCAGCTGGCCAGCCATTACGCCGACAAGCATGTGGATGTGGTACTAGGCATTGAGGCGCGCGGATTTATATTTGGCCCGGCGCTGGCCTACAAGCTGGGCACGGGATTTGTGCCGGTGCGTAAACCAGGCAAGCTGCCTGCCGAGACTATCAAGTTTAGTTATGACCTGGAGTACGGCTCCAACACCATCGAGATACACAAGGACGCGGTGCAGCCCGGCCAGCGTGTGCTCATCGTGGACGACCTGCTCGCCACCGGCGGCACCGCCGAAGCCGCCGCCAAGTTAGTCAAGCAGTTAGGCGGCGAAGTCGCCGGACTTGCCTTCGTCGTCGAACTCGACTTCCTCAACGGCCGTCAAAAGCTCGCTGAGTACGACGTGATGAGCCTGCTGCACTACGATAAGTAAGTTGCCGGTTGCCAGCTGCCGGTCTCCAGTCTGTAGTCTTCTGGCGACGCGAATACTTCGCGCCGCCAGATTTTTTTGCACGTATATGCTGCATCCCACCCTAGTCCGCAAAATACGCGGACGAGGGTGGGGTACCTAGGCAACTTCTAACTTCACTGACCGGCTGATTCGCTCGGGGATGGGCCGTGACCCCACTTCGCCTTAATGGCCGCGCGGAAGTTCTCTCGTTCTTCGGGCGTCATCTTCTGGAAGCACCCATCTTCCATCTTGTCCTTCCAGCGTCTCCCCTTGCGGTTATTGCCGCCATGGCCCCATCCACCAAACAGGATGCGGCAGAGCGCCAGTATGCCCAGCGCCTGCCAGAAGGTGAGCACGCCCCAGCCGAACAACGGCGGCAACAGCCAATTCCACAGGTGCATCACCGCCTCGCCGCCGAGGAAGATAAACAGCGTGATGCCCAGAATCGCCGCCGGTGCAATGAATATCCAATGCTTTCTCATGTTGATTGCCATGTTAGTGCCTCATGCTTTCTGTGACTTAGTAACTCAGGTTCGGCTCGACGTCTTCTCTTCGTAAAACGTTTCGTTGTAAATCGTTTGCAAGCGCTTGCGAAGATGCAGCACGGCATAGCGCTTGCGCGAGAGCAGCGTGTTGACGCTTACTCCGGTTTCGTCGGCCAGTTGCTTGAAGCTGCGGCCTTCAATCTCGTGCGCGAGAAAGACTTGCCGCTGCTCTTCGGGTAACTCACCAACAGCGACTTCAAGTGCGTCAAAGATCAGCTTGCGAGCGTAGAGCGCGTCGGGGCCGTCGTCGGGCGAAGGCAGTAGATCTTCAAAGCGCAGCCGTTCGCCGTCGTCATCGTCTGCGTCCACGTCGCTGAAGTTTTCCGGCTGCTTCTTGCGAAACAGGTCGGTGATGCGATTGCGCGCCACGCGGAACAGCCATCCGGTGAGGTGGTCAATCGGCATCAGGCGGCGATTCGCTTCCACGAGTTCGTAGAAGACCTCCTGCAGAATGTCCTCAGCGTCGCGCGGGTCGGGCACACGGCTGCGGATGAAGTTGCGCAGGCGTGACTGCTCCTGCTTCACGACGTCGGATATGCGCTGGTCGCTTTGCACGCGCTGTTGCCGTTCGAGTGCCATCCGCTCCACTGTGGCCGTGCTGTTCATCATTCATCACTCAACTACGGATGTAGACGAATGACCGGGTGCGGATATTGTAGGGGGGAAATCGAGTTCCGGTCTGATCGGGTACTCCCGATTAAGTTTTGGGGTGTTTACCGGGTGACTCCCTTTCGAGATCGGGCTAGTCTGAAGATAGACTAGTGGAAAGCGGCCGATTTTCCTTTCTGGCGGATGCACTTCGTCCAGGGCTGGCAGCGAGACCTAGCCAAGAACGGGAGAATGTTATGGACGATAAGAAATGCGCGCACGCGGCTTGCTACTGTACTTCTATACCCAGCAGCGAATTTTGCGGTGACAATTGCCAGGCAGGCACCATGGAAGCTGGCAAAGAGTGCGCTTGCGGCCATGCCGCGTGCCATGCGGTGCGGCACCAAGCCGAGAGCCGGAAGGCCGCGATGGAAGCCAAAACCGTTTCTGGTAGCCCTAACAAGCCCCGTGGGGAAGATCCAGGGCATACCCTGATTGATCCCAAACCCGGCGACGAGCAGCCGCCTCACCGCGAGGGTGAATGAGCAGAGGTGCCCGACCCTCTGAAAATCGCAGAGGGCGAGGCACCCGGGCGAGCGGCGCGCTTACTTGGGGCTGGTTACAACATTACTCTGTAGCGTGACTGCAGTCTGCGCAAGGAGGCGGCCGTTGATGCTGGCTCCCGTCTGCATCGCGACCATGGTTTTCGACAAGATAATTCCCTCAATATGAGATGTCGTTCCGAACATGGCGTAGCCGGCGACTTGCCAGAACATGTTCTTGGCTTGTGCGCCTCCAATTAATTGAATAGAGACGCCATTACTCACTTTTAGATTTCCGGCGATCTGGAAGATCCAAACGTCATTTGGCCCACCTGAGATCGTGACGTTGGTTGGTACATGGACGCCAGTAGTCCAGTTGTAAAGACCGGGGCTAAGTGTTAGCCAGTTACTTCGACGCAGGTCAAGAGATCGGCTGCACCGGTAATTGGGCTGGTTCCGACGTTTCCAGTGACTGCCGAAGTTGGAACGTCGGTAATACCCGTTTTTGTGAGGATCGCGTACTGGCCGGCCGTCTTCAGATTGACTGGTGCCGGGCCTGCCCCCTCCTGGGCGCGTGCGCTACCCGCAAGAGCGAGCAGCGACACAGCAATTGTTGCCAGGAGTAACAGTGTTGTAAATTGTTCAGAAATCGGGCGGCGGTTTTTCACGGTAGCCTTCTCTTTGAGCCCGGACAGGTTCTCTTGGGGAGAAACGATCCGCAAGTGCATCACGTTGTATTTGCGACGGGAACGCGTGAAACCCTCTGCTCGGCTCAACGATCCAATGCTATCTTTTTTGCGGACTTCGATACTGAGCGGTAGTGCACAGATGAAAAATACATTTCATCACACATGGAGCCTGGCGTCGCCTCACTCGCTCACGAATAGTGCGGCGTCCTTGGCGAGGTAGCTCTTCCTCCGGAACCAGTCTTCCATGGCCTCTTTTAGGCGGTCGAGGGGGACGTTGCTGCCGATCTCTATGCATCCGTCGGCGAGGGGGAGGGTGTCGTCGAAGACGGCGTGGTTGGTGAAGTTGCGCATGGCGAAGCTGTCCAGCCACTTGAGCGGAGCGGGCAGGAGATGTCCGGTGGTGGGGTCGGGGTACTCGACGCGAATTTTGCGGGCAAACATAGATACAGTTTCAGGTTTCTGGTTTCAGGTTTCAAGTGGGGGAGGGGTTCGGGTTTGGCGGTGAAGCCCCCACTCAAGCCAACAGCGGGCTTGAATGTGCCACCGAGCTGAAACTTGAAACCTGAAACTTGAAACCATACCATCAGGTCAGCCCTACCATGAATCCCTCGCCCATCATCCTCGGTATTGAAAGTTCGTGCGACGAGACGGCTGCAGCCGTGGTGCGCGGGGGCGAGGAGATTCTTTCTAGCGTCGTGCTCTCGCAGTTTGCCACGCATCAGCCCTTTGGAGGCGTGGTGCCGGAACTGGCGTCGCGTGAGCATCTGCGGGCGATTGTGCCAGTGGTGCGGCGGGCGCTGGAGCAGGCGGGGCAGACGTACAGCTCGCTCGATGCGATTGCGGTGACGCAGGGGCCGGGGCTGGCTGGCGCGCTGCTCGTCGGTGTGAGTTTTGCCAAGGCGCTGGCGTACGCGGAAGACAAGCCGCTGATCGCGGTGAATCATCTTGAAGGTCACATTCACGCCGTGCTCCTTGAAGAAAAGCAGCGGGCACGAGAAGAAGGACGCGCTACTGGCTTGTGCTTCCCGCTGCTGGCGCTGGTGGTTTCGGGCGGGCACACGCACCTGTATCTCGCCCATGCCGACGACGAACTCGGCTCACGCGGATGGACTTATCAAAACGTCGGCCACACTCGCGACGACGCGGCGGGCGAAGCATTCGACAAGGTGGCGAAGTTGTTGGGGCTGGGCTATCCCGGGGGGCCGCTGATTGATGCGCTGGCTGCGCATGGCGACTCCAAGGCGGTGAAGTTTGCGTTTGCACAGTTGAAGCATCCCGACCGGAATCCGCAGGGCGCGCGGAAATACAACTCGCCCGCCGGACAAAGCGCGCTGCCGCGCGTAGATTTTTCATACAGCGGCATCAAAACGGCGGTGCTGCGTTATGTGGAAACGAACGGAATGCACATGGCGATCGAGGCCCGGCGGCGAGCGCTGGCTGGGATCGTGAAGCCGACCAGCGGAGACGTGCTGCCGCTTTGCGATGCGGCGACGCTCGACTTGATTGCGTCGTTCCAGCGCGCGATGGTGGCAGATTTGGTACGGAAGACGCTGACTGCGGCCGAGCTGTGTGGAGCGCAGATGCTATTCGTGACTGGCGGTGTTGCGGCGAATTCAGCGCTGCGGGCACAGTTTGAAAGCAAAGCTGGCGCGGTTGGCGTGCCGGTGTTCTTTCCCTCGCGTCCGCTCTCGACTGATAATGCGGCGATGATCGCGGCGGCGGCTTATCCGAAGTTTCTTGCGCAGGATTTTGCGGCGGCGGATTTTTCGGCTGAGGCTTCGCTGGCGCTGCGGTAAACACGCGCACGCCGGGCGCAGTTCGGTTGCGCGCAATTGAATTGCTGCGCAAGAAGCGGATGGCGGTCATGTACGCCGCTCGCTAACATCGCCACATGATGACTTTGGCGAACTCCACTTCCAGTGCCATACTCAATGCGATGGCGAAGACCACACGACCGCGTTCGCAGACTCCCGCAACTGACGCTACAGCGGCTTGGGCCGCGGTAGCCTCCCGCGATCGCTCGTGCGACGCGTCGTTGGTGTATGCCGTTGTTACCACCGGCGTTTACTGCAAGCCGTCCTGTGCTTCGCGTCCACCGAAGCGTGAGAACGTGCGCTTCTTTGCGACACCCACCGACGCCGAGCAAGCTGGATTCCGCGCTTGCTTGCGCTGCCGTCCGCGGATTGCGGCTTCGAATCCTCATGCCGCTCTGGTTACGCGCATCTGCCGTTACATCGAGCGCAACGAAGAAGAAGTTGTGACGCTCGCGCAGTTGAGCGAGGTGTTCAGGCAGAGTCCGTTTCATTTGCAGCGCAGGTTCAAGAGCGTGTTGGGGATTACTCCGAAGGCTTATGCCGACGAGTGTCGGTTGCGGCGCTTCAAGGAAAATTTGCGCGCGGGTCAGAGCGTAACTCGCGCTATGTATGACGCTGGATATGGGTCGTCGAGCCGGGTGTATGAGAATGCCGCCGGGCAGCTAGGCATGACGCCCGACAAGTATCGGCGCGGCGCGGTGGCTGAAGTGATTCGCTATACGACGGCGGCTTCGCCAATTGGGCGAATGCTGGTGGCGGCGACGGCGAAGGGCGTGTGCGCGGTGCAGTTCGCCGATTCGGACGAAGAACTGGAACATGGAGTGCGGAGGGAGTATCCATTTGCGGCACGGAAGCGGGATGATGTGGAACTGCGCGGCTACGTGACGATGTTGATTGAGAAGATGAAGCACGAAGAAGCCGGCGGTTCGCACGACTCGACGCGAGATTCTGCAAAATCGCTGCCCCTGGATATTCGCGCTACCGCGTTTCAGCGCCTAGTGTGGGAACATTTACGCACGATTCCGAGGGGAACGACGCAGTCGTATGGCGAGATTGCTGAGAAGCTTGGCGATGCGCACAAGGCTCGTGCCGTGGCTCGGGTGTGCGCGACGAATCCGGTGGCGGTGGCGATTCCGTGCCATCGCGTGGTGCGCGGCAATGGCGAATTGAGCGGCTATCGCTGGGGTGCGCCGCGCAAGCAGAAGTTGCTGGCGATGGAAGGGGCGCGGTAGGTTTTGCAAGCCCACCCTAATCCCGCACACTACGCGGGATGAGAGTGGGGCACCAGCTGGTCGAGGAGATGCGCCCTAACGCGTTACTTCGTCTGCGCCTCGTACACTTTGCGCGCTTGGTGCAGCACATCCATCACGTGCTCCTTTTCCCACGGGAGATTGTAGTCGCGATTGGCGTCAGCATTGGCGATGAGGCGGTCGATCCACTGTATGAAAAAGTGCGCATCTTCGGCGGACTGCGTGGGCTTGTCCGCGACGGTGAAGTAGATGGGGCTGGTGGTAGCGTAGGGGTAGTTATCAAGCACGGGATCCTCGGCATGATCGGCCCAGGCGCGGAAGACGCACCATCCGCTCTGCGTGATAGGAATTGTGCCCTGGGCGTCTAACTTCATGCCGTCGCCGGAGAGTGGCAGATATTTCGCAACTTTGCCGTTGCACACGATCTGGGCGTGGTCTACCGGAACTATGGAGCGGAGCCAGAGAGAGAAGTGGGCACCTCCTTCCGCCGACATCTCTGGAGTGGGTGCCGGAAGACTAAGTTGCCCACCAATGCCTTGATTTCCAAGCTTGAAGCTAAGCAGCGGGCCATTGGTGGCAAAGGTGTGACCCGACTTAAGTCCGCTAAGCCAGATTGCGGCAGGAGCATCGTTCAGCGACGGCTCGCCTCCCTTGCCCCTGACGCTTTCGTCCTTGCGCTTATTATTGCTCTCCAGCATCTCCACATAGGTTCGATTCATACCGACAGGCCCGCGAAGCGAAGCGAAGTTCGCCATGGCGTCGGTACCGCCAGCTGCAGGGATATGAAATCCACAATTCAGCAGCCTGTACCAAATCTCTGCGGTTGACTTATGGTCGCTAAAGCCGAGTACCTCCAGATAGTCTATCTTGCCGAGAGCTGCATCCACTGGCAACTCGTGGGTTAGACTTGTATCATTGGGTGGAGTTGGCAATTCGTCAAAAGGATGAACATAGCCAACCAGCCCGCCTCTTTCGTGTGCCAAGTCAGCAATATCGGCATTCATGGGGTATAGGCTGCCCATCGCGGTGCCGGGGTAAGCCGAGAACCCTGGAAGAACGAGACCGGGCTTACCTATCAGCCCGATATGTCCCCAATAGCTTGTGTGATATTCCTGGCCGGAAAAGATGCGGGTACGCACTGCACCCGTGGAACGATTGTTGACCTGCTGCGATGCGACATCCGGAAAGCGCTGCTCCTTGTTCACCACCAGATTGTTGACAATGGAGAGGTCTTCCGCCGCGGCCTGACCCAGCAGGCGTTCCGGAGTATTTAGATAAGTCCCGCCATAGTTCATATGAACATGAACATCGCCACTGACCCAGTCATCGAAGCGGACGGGCCTGTGAAGAGGCTGCATTTCTATAGTTACATTTGCAGTTTGCCCCTGCTTAATGAGCACCGATCTCGACTCTGGGGTATATTCGAATCCAAAGACCGCTTCGATTCGAAGCATCCCCGCTGGGACATCAAGGGGCAGTCGAATAGCGATATCATGCGGCTCCTCCTTAAATTCTGGCATTTCGAAATAGTGTGCCTCGAAGCTCCGTTGCTTGCGATCAAATCCATCCTCAGCATGCATGGCGCCTCCGCCATATGCGCGTCCGTCTTCGCCCGTCAAGGAAACTCGCGCAGGTATACTGCTGCGCTCAGCGCCACTTATCGTGAGCAAAAGATGCCCCATGGGACGTAGATATTGACGCCTGCGAACCTGAACCTGGCTGTCCCCAGCTCCTGGAACATCCACTGTCCACAACGAAGTGTTTTCCTCGCGATTGCTTATGAACGCCACGTGTCTTGCGTCGGGCGACCAGCGCGGGGAGACGTTGTCGTATTCCCCGAAGGTGAGTGGCAGGGGGTCGCCGCCTTCAGACCAGATCATCCAGAGCTGGTGCCACTGGCGGCCGCTGTAGCTGGCGTAGATGACGCGGCGACCGTCGCGTGACCAGTCCGGGCGGGCCTTCCAGGTGGTCTCTTCGTAATGCAGTTCGCGCATTTCGCCACGGTCGTTACTGGAAAACGCGCCGGGATCGGCCTTCATCCGCCACAGTCCGCCGGTGCCGTAGATGTGGCCGCGGTTGCTGATGAAGATGATCTCCTTGCCATCGGGCGACCAACTGGGGCTAATCTCATGGTCGAACTGGCTGTAGTAATAGCGGGGCAGCGGACTACGGGTTTCTCCGGTGAGACGTTGAATGTTGTTTAGCGCTCCAGCTTTCGCGTCGAAGTCAGCCGTGAAAATGTGGAATCTGCGATTGAACTGGGTGGAGACGAATACGATGCGGCTGCCGTCGGGAGAAAAGCGCGGCTCGACGTTCACCGCGCCGGTGGTCGTCAGCGCATGGGCTTGCTTGGCCTGCACATCGTAGAGCCAGAGTTCGAGCGCGTCGGCGTTGTACTTGGTGTAGATGATCCAGCGGCCGTCGGGCGAGACGTCGGGCTGATAGTCGTAGCCGGGGCCAGCGGTGAGTTCGGTTGCGGTCTCGCTGCCGAGTTCCTGCCGCCACAGCGATCCGGCCATGGAGTAGACGAGCGTCTTGCTGTCGGGCATCCACGCGACGGAGCTGGGGCCGGTGGTGAGCTGGGGAATATACATCTCGCGCCAGTAGTAGGGATGCGGGACGTCCGCCTGCTTGAGAACCGGCTCACGCTCGGCGAACAAGGGCAGGGCCGCAAGCAGCATGGCTATGAAAAGAAGTGCAGAGTGGCGCGGGCGCATGGTGCCTCCGTTAAAGCGATGCTACATAGATCGTAGCTGCCATTCTATGTTGGACACCGGGGCGGGTCAGTCTTCCCTTCGTGACTCACGCATTTTCCCGGCCCTGACCCGGTGTTTCATGCCGGGCTTAATTCACAGCGTTCCTTGCAGGACGCATCTGATCCCGCTCTAGCCTGCCAGTCGCGGCCGCCGCGCCCACAGCCAGTTTATGAATGCAACCGCAAATGTGATTGCAACTATGATGACTTCGCTTTGGCCCATGCGCGTGACGAGGATCAGGCAATAGAGAATGCCGACACCAGCAACGAGCCAGCCCGCGGGCAGGCGGAATTGGGCTTGATTTGGGTGGGAGCCGTCACGGGGGGAGATTCGCCTCATCTGCAACATGGCTCCGCACACCAGCGAATAGGCGAACAGGCGCGCCACGGCAGAAAGTGTGGCGTTCCACTTGAAGTTGCCCCAGACGGCGAGCACCCACACCAAAACGGCGTAGATCAGAATCGAAACATAGGGTGCGCGAAATTTTGCGCTTACGCGGGCGAAGAAGGCGGGCAAGTCACCGGCTTCTGCCAGTGCGTAGGTAAGCCGCGGGGTCGTGATGGTGTTAGCGGCGAGATATCCGTACACGGAGATCAGCGCCCCGATTGCGACGATGGCGCCTCCCCAACTGCCGAGGAAGGCTTCCGCCGCAGCCGCGACTGGGCGGGCGGCGTGGGCAGCGTCGGGCAGCAGTCCGACGACCGCGAATTGCACCAGCGTGTACACCAGCGTGCAGACGCCCAAAGCCGCAAACAGGGCGAAGGGCGCGTCACGTCGCGGATCGCGTGCTTCAGCAGCAGGAATCAGGGCTGCCTCGAAGCCTCCGAAAGCGAAGCTCAACAACAGCACCGCTTGCAGCCAGTCTCGCGGGATGGGCGTGACCGGAGCCGCGCCGGGCAGATGTGGATGCGCCAGCAGTACAAATAGGGTTCCGCCAACCGCTACCAGAAGCAGGGGAATCAGCTTGGCTGCGGTGAAGACGTTGCTGAGTTGTGCTCCTGCTCTTACCCCGCGCAGGTTCACTACCGCGAGGCCACCGAGCAGCAGGGTCAAAATAAGTAGGCGCGGTAGCGGGTCTTTCGCCCAGCCTACGAACTGGCCGAGGTAGATTACAAAGAGATTCGCATTGGCGGCGCAGGCGGTAAGTCGGGCCACCCAAGTGAGCCAGCCAACTTCGATCCCCCAGAAACGTCCGAAGGCGGTGCGCACATAGAGATATGGCCCGCCGGCCCCCTGAAAGCGCGAAGCAAGTTCCGCGAAGCAGGCCATGATGGCGCCGACGCCAAGCGCGGCGGCGAGAACCGCGAGCGGGCTTGCCCGGCCGACTAGTGCGGCGATCTGGGAGGGTAGTCCGAAGATGCCGCTGCCGATGATGGAGTTGACCATGAGCGCCACCAGCGGCCAATGGCGCGGGCCAACCCTGGCGAAATAGAGGTTGTGGTCGAAGCGGCGGAAGCTGGGGCAGAATTCATCTTGGACACGCCGGAGTTGTATCAGGTTGCGCTGCCTAAAGGCAATCTGATCTTGGTGCGCCGAGCGTACACTGATCGGAAAGTAATTGCAGGCGCGCGAATATCGCAGCCGATTGGCTCAGTTTTAGCGTCGCAGTGACAGTGTTTCGGAAGTCATTGGAGGTCAAATGCGTTCCGTTTTTGTTACCGGTGGAACCGGCTACATGGGTTCGAGGCTCATTCCTATTATGGCTCAGCGCGGCTACGAAATTCGAGCCTTGGTGCGACCCGGCTCGGAGTCTCGGCTGTCGAGTCTAGCTGAGCCCGTGATTGGCGACGCTTTGCGCGGCGACAGTTACGCTTCGTCTGTCTATGCGGGCGACACTTTTGTGCACCTAGCGGCGGTATCGCATCCCAGCCCGGCTAAGGCACGGCAGTTCCGAGACATTGACCTGGTAACGGCGCGTGAGGCGGTGAAGGTCGCCAAGGCAGCGGGCGTGGCGCATTTTGTATACGTGAGTGTCGCGCATCCCGCACCCGCGATGAAGGCGTATATCGCGGTTCGCATGGAGTGCGAGGCTATAATCCGCGACAGCGGCATGAATGCCACAATTCTGCGTCCTTGGTATGTACTGGGGCTAGGCCACTGGTGGCCCTACGCGTTTCTGCCGTTTTACAAGCTAGCCGAGGCGCTGCCCGCCACACGCGCCGGAGCCACTCGGCTCGGCCTGGTCACTTTGACGCAAATGCTGGCTGCGCTGCAACAGGCAGTGGAAAGCCCGGTGCGGGGCATCCGCATTCTGGACGTCCCCGGCATTCGTGCCGCTGCGACAATTGACGGCCTGACAGGCGTATCACAAGCACTGCAAAGCCCTTCACATTGACCCTAGTTACCTAGGTGGCAGAACGGCTGGGACTCTTTTTCCGCCGCAACTTTCCGATAGATGGAATATCCCCGCGGGATGCCCAACTATGACCATGAAAACAAATGTGCAATCCACGCGCATGGAAGAACTGGAGGCTCGGTTGCGCAGTGCCTCCGCCGACATGGCTGCCTTACAGCATAAACTGAGCCGCGCCGCCATTGAAGCGGCCAGCGAACCGGAGCGTCTGGAGGAACTGAAGACGCTGGAAACGCTCGGTGCGTTTTCCGATATGAAGGCCGCCTCCGACCAGATGCGGCAATTTCTATGGTTTTACCAGCGAGCCATCAATCCGGAGGCGAATATGACCACAGCTGCGAGCCGCAGTGGACGCTCGGGTCGCCTTGCCGCTCTGCTCGACCTGCCCAGCCTGTTTGAAGAGGACGATGACGAACCAGATTTTTTGGATCGCGCCACTACCGCCGCAGAAGATGCGTTGAGGCACTATTGGACTGGCACCAAAGTGCAGAAACCGAACTAGCGAACCGATCAGAAATATCTGTCTAATCTGCCTAATACGCCTTGCGTCCGGCGATATAGGTACTGTGCACTTCGCCTTCGGGTGAAAGCACTATAAAATCGGCTGCAGCGCCTGGAGCAAGGCAGCCACGTTCGCAGCCCTCGCCTACGACGCGCGCAGGGTTCGCCGACGCCAGCCGCACTGCCTGACGCAGGCTCCAGCCAGCGAACCGCATTACGTTGCGTACGGCGAGGTCCATCGTCAAGGCACTGCCTGCCAAGTGGCCGTCTTGCCAGCAGACTCCGTCGCGTAGTTCCATCTCAAACCTGCCGAGCCTATATTTGCCGTCGGGCATGCCCGTGGCGGCGGTAGCGTCCGTGATCAGCACGGCGCGCTCTTCGCCCTTTAACTGCAAAAACATGCGCACTATCTCTGGCTTCAGGTGTACGCCGTCCGCGATGATGTCAGCGGTGAGCGCATCGGAGGTAAGCACAGTTCCGAGAATTCCCAGCTCACGATGATCGAGTGCGCGCATAGCGTTAAACACATGGGTGGCGTGGCGTCCGCCCGCTTTCATACCGCGATGGGTGGCGGCGGTATCGGCGTTGGAGTGGCCCAGACTGACGCACACACCCAGCGCGGATGCTTGCGCAATTACTGCCTCGGCTCCGGGCAGTTCTGGCGCAATCGTCATCATGCGAATATGGCCGCGCGATGCCTGCCAGAATTGGTCGAACAATTCCGGTGTGGGTTCGAGCAAATAGTCTGGGGGATGGACTCCGCGCTTAAGGTGGCTTAGAAACGGGCCTTCCAGATGGATACCGAGTGGACGTGCGCCCGGCGCCGGTGTTTCTTCTGCCTGATGCTGTTTGCGCGCTTCAATGGCATTGGCAAGTCGCTCCAGCGCTTGCAGCGTGGCGTCCATCGGCGCGGTCACGGTGGTGGGAAAGTATGCCGTCACGCCATGGCGGGCAAGCAGGCTTTGCACTGCGGGCAGCGCGTCGGCTGAGGTATCCATCACATCGAAGCCAGCACCGCCATGAATGTGAATGTCGAAATAACCCGGCGCGAGGATGGCATCGCCAAAATCAAGCAGCGGAACATCGTTCGGCAGCTCGCGCGAGCTGCGGGATGCGACCTCCACGATTCGACCGTCCTCTTCCAGTAGCAGGGGCCGTTCGATTACTTCCAGCGGAGTCAGCAGAGCGGCGGCAGTGTACGCGTGCATGGAAGTGATTGTAGCGAATGAGTGCGTGTGGCGAGAAAGCTTAGCGCTGGTTCACCCACTCCCATCCGAAGCGGCCCTTGATGCAGAGGTGTCCGCTGGTCACGGGCTGTTCCGTAGGCGAGGTGACCTTGACAATTTTTTCGTCCTGCACATGAACAGTGAGCGTGCAGCCGACGCCGCAGTAGGGGCAGATGGTATTGGTCTGCGTTTGCGCGGGTTCGTTCCACGTGCCTGCTTGGCGCATGTCGAACTCGCTCTTGAACATGAGCGCACCGGTGGGGCACACGCCAATGCAGTTGCCGCAGTAGACGCATGCGGAATCGGTGAGCGGCACGTTGTATTCGGTGGAGATGCGGGCGTCGAAGCCTCGCCCCGCTACGGCGATCGCGAAGGTGTTTTGCGCGTCTTCGCCACAGGCTTCCACGCACTTGTAGCACAGAATGCACTTGCCATAGTCGCGGACGTAGAGGTCGTTGTCTATCTTTACGGGCTGCGCCACTGTACCTGCGGTGACGTCTCCGTGCGGCGCGTGATGATGGCCCGGTTTAGCTTCATCGCGCCCACCCGCTATGGCTGGCGAAGCAGCTTCTCCGAAACGTTCGGGATGCGCGTCGTAACGACGCATGTATTCCTGCATTTGTGGAGCAGTGGAGACGTCCACAGACGAGGCGAGCAGTTCGAGCACCATACGGCGGCTCAGGCGAACGCGCTCGGAGTCGGTGTGAATCTTCATACCGGCTTCGGCCTTGCGCGAACAAGCAGGCACCAGCATGCGTGAGCCATCGAGTTCCACCACACAAATGCGGCACACGTTCACCGGGGTAAGAGTTTCCAAGAAACACAGCGTCGGAGTGTCAATGCCGAGCGCGCGAGTTGCCTGTAGCAGCGTTGCCCCTTCGGGAACGGACACTGGCTTGCCATCCACAGTCAGCGCGATCATGTTCGCGACGCGAGACGGCAGGATCGGCAGCGGCCCGCGCGGAATCGGCGTCTTCAAGTCGGGAGCGAGTTGCACGCCGTTCACACTCCCGTGATCTGTTGTTTCACTCAATCTGATTTCCTTCGCCAAACTCTCAATGTGCTGCAAATATCTTGAACTTACTCATAGCCGATTCCGCCGCGCTCGACGCAGTGTGTCCCAAGGCGCAGATGGAAGCGTCGCGCATCGCCTGACCAAGTTCTTTCAGCAATGCGAGTTCGCGAGTGGTGTCGCCGATAGGCGCTCCCTTGGCGAGGCGGTGCAACAACTCTTCCTGCCGCACGGCACCCACACGACACGGAACGCACTGCCCGCAAGACTCATCGCGGAAAAAGGCTGCAATGCGCAGCAATACATCGCGTAAATCGGTCTGGTCATTGAAGGGCATCACTACCGCCGAGCCGAGGGTCGCGCCAGCATCGCGGCAGCCTTCAAACGTCAGGGGCGTGTCGAGCTGTTCTGGGGTAACGAATCCACCTGCGGCACCGCCCAACAAAACAGCCTGCAAATTTCCAGCGACGCCTCCGGCCAGCGCGAGTAACTCGCGCAACGTAATCCCGAAAGCTGCTTCATATACGCCGGGACGCGCAACGTCGCCGCAAACACAATACAGCTTTGTGCCGGTAGATTTTTCCGTGCCGATAGTAGCAAACGCCGCACCGCCCTCCAGCACGATGTGCGGCACGTTGATGAGTGTTTCTACATTGTTAATGACAGTTGGCTTGCCAAACAGCCCTACTTGCGTGGGGAACGGCGGCTTATTGCGCGGCTCACCGCGATAGCCTTCGATGGAGTTGAGCATCGCGGTCTCTTCTCCGCAGATGTAGGCACCCGCGCCGCTGCGCAGTTCGATGTCGAAGATAAAGTCAGTACCGAGAATATTCGCGCCGAGCCAACCTTGCGCGTGGCACTCGGCGATTGCATGAGTAAGCCGTTGGTGCGCGAGGGGATATTCGCCACGCAAATAAATTATGCCGAGTTCGCACCCGGTGGTGAACGCAGCAATCAGCATGGATTCGATGACGGTGAAGGGGTCGCCTTCCATGACGACGCGATCTTTGAAGGTGCCCGGCTCGGACTCATCGGCGTTGCAGACGAGATAGCGCGGCTTGGGATTCGCCAACACCGAACGCCACTTCATGCCAGTGGGGAAGGCGGCTCCGCCGCGTCCAGCGAGCTTCGACGCTTCGACTTCGCGCAATACAGCGTCGGGCCCCATGGTGATCGCCTTGCGCAAGGCGACGAAACCGTCTAGGGCTAGGTAGTCATCAAGGCTTGCGGGGTTCACGTGACCGATCCGACGCAATAACCGGATTGGCGCGTTGCCGACCTGTGGCACCGAAGCTCGTGCTGAGAGCGCTGGGGCATTTATTCCTTGCAATGAGGAACGCAGTGCATCGGCCGTGGCGGTGGGCAGCGCGGTCAGTTGCGGTGATTCCCCAGCGCACATCACGAGTGCAGCGGGAGCGTGCTCACACAAGCCCAGACAGGGGCTGCGATGCCAAGTGGTACCCTGCCCTTCGCCAGCGGGGCCGAGCGTTGCTTCCATCGCTGCACACAGCGCTTCCCCGCCCCGATTGCCGCACGCGATGTCATCGCAAATGTGCGCAACAACCGGAGCTTGCGGGCGTGTCGATAGCAATGCGTAGAAATCAGCGACTCCGAAGGCCTCGGCGGGCGGAACGCCCAGCACTTTTCCTGCATAGTTGAGGGCGCCGGGACTGATCCATCCTACGCGCTGCTGAATCGCAATCAACACCGGCAGCAGATACGAGCGCAGCGGAACATCATCGCGCATCAGCGGCAATTGCGCATCTATAACTGCTCGCTCCTGCGGCGTCGCTTGCGCGTTGGTGAAGTGCAAATCCATTGGGATATTTTCGTAGTGCTCGTAGGCGAAACTTGCGGGCCTGAATTCTTACAACGAAATTCGCGCCGCTGCCACTTTACACGGTGAACACTTCTTCCACTTTGTCTTCCTTAACCTGCGGTAGCTTTTCTATCCGAATCGCAGCCGCCTTGAACTCCGCCGTGCCCGACTTCGGATCCGTAAAATCCACCGTTAACAAATTCGTCGCAACCTCTTCCGGATGATGGAACGTCAGGAACGCTAGCCCCGGTCGAAGCGTGGGGTCAATTCGCACTGGCACCTGAAGCGAACCGCGCCGAGACGTGACCTGCACGCGCTCACCCTCATGTAGTCCTAATAGTTCTGCGTCCGCCGTGGCAATCTCAATCGCTTCTTTCACCCGCATGGGCGAAGCAAAGTGCCCGGTCTGCACACCTGTGTTGTAGGAGTCCAGCCTCCGTCCGGTGGTCAGACAGATCGGGTACTCAGCATCGGTCGCTTCCAGTGGCCCTTCATGATGCGCGCAACTGAACGGTGCCAGCGGTCCTTGCACTGGCCACTGCCACAAACGGCTATGCAAATACTGTTCGCCGGGATGCGACTCGTCATAGCATGGCCACTGCAGGCCTTCCGTCGTGTCGAGCCGCGCATAGCTCATGCCAGCGTGCATCGGACTCAGCGATCGCACTTCATTCCACGCATGCTCGGCACCGGTGATGCCGAGATCAAAGCCCATGCGCTGCGCCAGATCGTTCAGAATCTCCATGTCATCGCGTACGCCGGGCGGCGGATTCAGCGCCTTGCGCACGCGCTGCACGCGGCGTTCGCTGTTGGTCACAGTGCCGTCGGTTTCACACCATCCGGCAGCCGCTGGGAACACCACATCCGCCATCTCTGCTGTCTTGGTGAGCAGCATGTCTTGCACAACAAGCGTGTCCAGACTTTCGAGTAGCCGCCGGGTGCGATGTTCGTCGGATTCAGAACTCGCCGGATTCTCGCCAATCACGTAAAGCGCCTTCAGCTCGCCGCGATCCATCGCGTCGAACATACCGGTCAGGTGCCAGCCGCGCTGCGGCGGAATCGCCACGCCCCATGCCTTCTCAAACTTCTGGCGTAGCTCGTCGTTTTCCAGATGCTGAAAGCCAGGCAGCCGGTCGGGCAGAGCGCCCATGTCACCTCCACCTTGCACATTATTCTGCCCACGCAGCGGATTTAATCCCGAACCCCAGCGACCGACGTGCCCGGTCAGTAGGCCGAGGTTGATCAGCGATAGCACATTATCCACCGCATTGTGGTGCTCGGTGATGCCGAGAGTCCAGCAGATTTGCGCGTTCTTCGCTTCGGCGAAGGCTACGGCGAGTTCACGGATCAGCGCAGCGTCAATGCCGCAGATCTCCGCCGCATACTCTGGCGTGTAGAGCTCGACATGCTCGCGAAATTCATCAAACCCGCTGGTTGCGTTCGCAATGAACGCAGGATGCTCCAATCCGCGATGCAGAATTTCGCGGGCGACCGCATTGGCCAAGGCAATATCTGTGCCCACGCGAATTCCGAGCCAGCTTTCGCCCCACTGGGCCGACGTGGTGCGCCGGGGATCCACCACAAACAGCTTCGCCCCACGATTGATCGCCTTCAAAACGTGATGGAAGAAGATGGGGTGCGTCTCGCGGGCGTTCGATCCCCAGAGAACGACAACATCCGCCTCCTCCATCTCGCGATAGGAACTGGTCCCGCCACCCATGCCAAAGACTGTCGCCAGACCGACGACGCTAGGGGCGTGTCAAGTTCGGTTACAACTGTCAATGTTGTTGCTGCCCATCACCACCCGTGCAAATTTTTGCGCCAGGTAGTTCATCTCGTTGGTAGTTTTGGAGCAACTGAACATGCCGAAGCTTTGGGGGCCATACTTTTCCTTAGCCGCAGAGAAGCCCTGTACCGCACGATCCAGCGCTTCATCCCAGGTGGCGGGGCGAAGTTGGCCGTTTTCGCGAATCAAAGGATGGGTGAGCCGAGCCGAACGTTGCGACATAGAAGAAAGCCTCCCACAGACTGGTGGTCCGAACCGCTTCATTCTAAACGTCGAAGCGTCGCTGTGCGCAACCAGCAGCGGCGGTTCACACGTAATCAATTCAGAAACCCCACGAAAGGGGGCTAGGCAGCAGGCGTTCAGTCGGGTATGCTTGCTAGAACTTTGGTCCACGTCCCCCCGTGTTGCCAGGTTGGTGCCATTTGCCATTGTCCACTGCTTGGGCTGTAAACAGTTTCTGTAGCGGATCCTGTGCATTGTGCGCGGGCCTTTTGGCCCAAATTCGAGGTTCGAACGGGTAGTATGCCCGAACTTCCGGGTTCGGGCTGGCGCGCGCCGTCAACTAGAGTCGAGAGGTGAGTTATGAAAATATCCAGTTCTTCCGTCCGTTTCCTGTCTCTGATGTTGTTGGCCTTGAGTTTGGCTTCTGCCGCGCAAGCCCAAGTCGTGTTTGGCGTCTCCAGCCTTTCGTGGGGCAACATTCTGATCGGTCGCACGGGCATTTCCAAGTCCGTTTCGGTCACCAATCAGGGTTCCACCTCCATAACCATCACGGGATACACCCTCTCACCCGGATTCCAGATCACCGACGGCGTCTTCCCGACGGGGTTGGGCAAGAATATCGTGACCCACTACTCGGTGCAGTTTGCACCGACCACACGGGGCCAGATTACGGGCACTTTCACGCTGAATATCTCGAATGGCACCACGGTATCGCTGCCGCTGAACGGCATCGGCGGTACCAGCAATGCGATCGCGACGCTGAGCACTAAGGCCCTTACATTCTCGCAACCCGTCGGCTCGCCAGCTACGCAAACCCTCACCATCACCAACACTGGCGCGGGGGCGAACTTCAAGATCACCTCGCTTACCGTAATGCCTTCCCAGTTTGTGGTCAGCGGACAATCCATTCCAGTGACGATTCAGGTTAACAAGTCAGTTACGTTCAACGTCACCTACAATCCCGATAGGATTGGAGCCGTCACCGGCGCCCTCAACATGCAGGCCGACAACGTATTGGATATCGGAGTAAGCCTGAACGGAACGTCCACGGCTGCCACTGCTCTCACGGTATCCAGCCCTCCCAATGTTCCGAAGGCCACGCGTGGCTATATCTACCAATACAATCTGGCCGCGGTTGGGAACACGGGCAGCGTCACCTGGGGCGTCAGCTCAGGTAATCTGCCCAGCGGTCTAGCACTCGCCAGCAATGGCTTGCTAAGCGGAACCCCAGGCTCTACGATTGCGACTGGAAACTACACTTTTACCGTCAGAGCGACCGATGGAGCCAACAACGCGACTGCCACCAAGTTGGTGACGCTTGCCGTGAACGCCGTCACCAACGCGAACTGCGCCAATATCAGCTTTAGTGGCGGTTCCGGCAATACCCCGCTCCTTCCGCTCGACGACCTCGGCTCGGGAAACTATTTTGGGAGCGTGGGCGGCCTCTATCTGAACGGCAGCAACGTAATGCCAGCCAGCCACCAGACGGACGGCACCACCTTGGCCAGCCAGATACAGCCGCTCGACGCCAACGGAAACCCCAGCTCGACTGGCAAGTACGCGCTGTTGGGCCTTGGACCGTCCGTCACGCTGGATGAAGTGCGCCAGTTCGCGCAGGTCGCTCAAAGCGACCCAGCAAAGAATCCCAACCTGGTCGTGATCAACGGCGGGGCTGGGGGCGAGACGGCGGGACTGCTGTCCACGTTTGGCGGCACGTACTGGGGACTGATCACGAACAACCTGGTGCCGAATGCTGGCGTTACCACCAAGCAGGTGGTTGCCATCTACCTGGAAGGCATTGACGGGCAAAGCACTGGAACCTTCCCCAATGATCAGGTGATGCTTCAGTCCGAATTGGAAGCTACCTTGCAGAATGCGCTCGTCTACTTCCCAAATCTGAAGCTTGGGTATTTAGGAAGCCGGGCTTACGCGGGCTATTCCAACGGAGTTTCTACCATTAATCCCGAACCTTATGCCTATGAAGAGGCCTTCGCCTCCAAGGGGTCCATTGGCGACCAACTGAACGGCTTGCCAGCACTGAACTATGATCCTGCCAAGGGTGCAGTCCTGGCACCGTGGCTGGCATGGGGCTCCTATCACTGGGCCAACGGCATGACCCCCAAGAGCAGCGGCCTGCTGTTCGTTTGCCAAGACTTTAATTCGGATGGAACGCACACCTCGACCGATGGATCGAACAAGACCGCAGCAACGATCCTTCAGTTTTTCAAGACGGATCCCACGACTACTCCGTGGTTCCTGATCCACTAGCCGCAGACGGCAAGACCTTCCCCGGATACCCGACCGCGCTGCGGCTCCGATATCCGGGGGCAATTTGCCAAGAAATTGGGGCAATTTTTTTGGACTTGAGTAGGTCCCAGCGACGATAGGAAAGGTAAAATGAAGTTTCAGCCAGAACGTCCTTGACATCGGCCGCGTCACGCGCTAACGTTTGAGATCACGGAGCGTTGCTTTCCTTTCGGGATTGTCCCGATGGGAAGGCGCGAGGTTCCCCCAAACCTCGAAGGCGACTTTAATCCAAATAGATCACAATCAGCCAATCGGCAAGCCCGTTGGCAGGGAGTATCTCCGTATGTTATTGAAAATAAATAACCTTACTGTGCCACACTTTCCTTCGCGCAATCGTTTCGCCCGGGTGCTGCTGACTTTGGCCACGGCTTCCCTTTTGGCAGGTGTAGCGCTGATGATCGCCAACCCGCAAGGAGTTCGGGCGCAAGTGAAAGCTGTTGACCCCGGCTTGCGGACTGGTACGGCTGGCGCCGGCCAATTCATCAAGGGGTTGAGCACTGACCAGAAGTCCACCACGAGCCGGCTGACTCAGATCTTCACCGAAATCAACAACGTCACTGGGGGAACCCAGCAGAAGAGCGTTGGCTTGGGTCCGTTGTGGAACTCAAACTCCTGTAACAGTTGCCACGGCCAACCGGCAGTGGGCGGATCGAGCCCGGTAGTCAACCCCTTGTTCGCAATTTTCAACGTGCAAGGTGGCACCAACACCATGCCGTTCTTTAACACCACTACCGGTCCAGTGAATGTGGTGCGTTTTGCCTTTCAGTCGGACGGCGTTACCCCCGATGGCGGTGTGCATAACCTGTTCACCATTGCGGGCCGCACCGACGCCCCGGGTTGCAACGTAGGCCTGATCGCCCAGCCTGACTTTGCGGGCGCCTCGGCAGCAGGCAATCTGCGGCTTCGCCTGACCACACCTACCTTTGGCGACGGGCTGATGGAAATCATTCGCGACCGCGACATCGTCGCCAACATGAACTCCAACCTCACGCTCAAGCAGTCGCTCGGCATCTCCGGACATCCCAACCGGGTGGACGAAGACGGCACAATCAGCCGCTTTGGCTGGAAGGCGCAGAACAAGTCGTTGATTTACTTCTCTGGCGAGGCTTACAACGTCGAAGTCGGCATCAGCAACGAGCTGTTCCCGAATGAGCGGAATGAGACTCCCGGCTGCACCCCGCCTTTCCCGACCACCAGCGGCTTCAAAACGCACGGCGTGCCGGACGACCGTACCGACCCTACCGCCGCAGGCGGCAAAGGTAACGTGAACGTGACCGGCGACCAGAATCGCTTCTCGCTGTTCATGCGCTTCCTGGATCAACCCACGCCAGCGGCGTCCACGCCCTCCACCATTAACGGCCAGACGGTGTTCAACAACATTGGCTGCAACTTATGCCATACGCAGTCGTTCACCACGCCAACGTCAGCCATTGCAGCGCTCAGCAACGTGCAGACTAATTTGTATTCCGACCTGCTGGTACACCGCATGGGCCCAAATTTGGCGGACGACATCACGCAAGGCACGGCGGGCCCGGATGAGTTCCGCACGGCTCCATTGTGGGGCGTGGGGCAACGCACCTTCTTTCTGCATGACGGCCGTACCTCTGACATTGTGCAGGCGATTGAGCAGCACGGCAGTCTCGCCACCAGCAAGTATCCCGCGTCGGAAGCCAATGCCGTCATCGGCGCTTTCAACGCTCTTTCGCAATCCGACCAGCAGGATCTGATCAACTTCCTGCGGTCGCTATAGGGGAGGCCCATATGAATCCAATGCAAGCCAATCCGAGCGGCCAAGAAGCCAGGGAGAACAAGATGACTGTGACCGTTGGAAAAGCGATGTTCCGGGTAAGCGTGGTAGCGGCACTCCTTGCGGGATGCGCGTTGCTGTTAACCAGCTTCCCTCACTCTGTGTTAGGGGCGGGCAATAAGAGCGTGCCGCCTGCGGTAACGGCGGTTGACCCAGGCGTGCGGCAAGGGACGGTGGGTGCGGGCGGCTTTCTAAAGGGAATGACGTCCGATCAGATCGCAATCCTGCCACAACTGACGGCTGAGATGAACCAGGTTTATAACGTGCCTTCGGACGGCATCACGGGCGGCTTGGGCCCACGCTTCAACTCCAATTCGTGCGTGAGTTGCCATTCCCAGCCCGCCGTGGGCGGTTCCAGCCCGGCAAGCAATCCGCTGTTCGCGGTCTATCAGTTGATGGGCGCGACCAACACTATGCCCTCGTTCATCACCACGACCGGCCCGGTTCTGGAAGCTCGCTTCCTCAAGAATTCGGACGGGACCGTTGACGGCAACGTACACCAGTTGTTCACCATCAAGGGCCGCACGGATTCGGCGGGTTGCAACATGACGCAGCCTGATTTTGCCACGGCGATTGCCCAAGGCAACATTGCTTACCGGCAACCGATTTCGACTTTTGGCGACGGCGAGATCGAAATCATTATGAATTCGGACATTATCGCCAACCAGAACGCCAACCTTACCGTGAAGCAAACGTTGGGCATTACTGGGCATCCCAACTTCAGCGGCAACGATGGCAGCATCAACCGCTTTGGCTGGAAGGCACAGATTCGCTCGGCACACATTTTTGCGGCGCAGCAGTACAACGTGGAAATGGGCGTCACCAACGAAACCTTCCAGAATGAAACGGATGACAGCAACGCTACTTGTCTGACGAACCCTGCACCAGAGAGCGGCACCAACTTTACGCCTGGGATTCCTTTCATAAGCTTCCCGGGCGGGCCTGAGCGCGCGGGCGAGTACATCACGTTCCTGGCTGGTCCCACACCGGGGCCCTCCAGCTCGTCTATCCGCAATGGTTCCACGCAGTTCACCAATGCCGGCTGCGTCTACTGCCATACCACGCAGTTCTCGACTCCGCCGTCTTCGCTGGGTGGCAACATTACGGGACAAAAGCGGATCAACATCTACTCCGATCTACTGGTACATCACATGGGTCCGAACTTGGCCGATGGCATCACCCAAGGAGGGGCAGGACCGGATGAGTTCCGCACGGCTCCCTTATGGGGCGTCGGACAGCGCGTGTTCTTCCTGCACGACGGCCGCACCACGGACATGGTGCAAGCGATCGAGCAGCACTCCAGCGTGGCTAATTCCAAGTACCCGGCATCGGAAGCCAGCCAGGCGGTCACCAACTTCAACAACCTTTCTTCAACGAATCAGCAGGATTTGATCAACTTCCTGCGGTCGTTGTAGGCAAAGCTCTTCCGGAATTTGTTCCGGAGATTTAAATTGGTTCAGGCGGAGGGCCACCCCTCCGCCTGATTTTTTGGCCGAAGCCCCATTCCGCAACTTACAATTTCGCTCGCTTGGGCTATCCTCAATCTGATGCCCCGCTCTGCTTCAACCCGCCAATATCCATCGCTCGGTCTTGTGCTGGGGCTGGTTATCACCCTGACAGCGGTACTCGCATACTCGTGGTACATCAGCTTGCAAATTGCAGGACTGCGGCAACTACAGAGCGGTCTGGTGGATCGCACCCGCCTCGACTCGCTGCAACTGCTGCGTATTCAGAACGACTTGAACTCCATCGCCCTAGGCATGCGCGACATGCTCGACAGTGGCGAGCCTTATCCACTGAGCGCGTGGGATGGGCAGTTCCACCGCATTCGCGTGGACCTTGCCGATGCCATGCAACGTGAGGATCAGGTCGCATTGGCGCAGCGCAGCCCCGAGCAGCGGCAGTATCTGCGGGACTCGATTGCACAGTTTTGGGATGCCGTGGATCGCACGTTCACTTTAGCTCGCAACGGAAAAGACGCCGAAGCACGGGAGCAGATTCGCCTTACCCTGCAAGCGCGGCAGGCAGGCTTGAGCACTGCCGTGGCGCGGCTTCTGGTGGAAAACAACGAAAGCGAAGAGCAGGCAGCCCAGCAGATTGCCGATATCTACAACCGCGTTCAGAGACAGGTTTACATCTTTTTAGCGGGAACCCTTGTGGCGATCCTGCTGACCAGTTTGTACGTGATTCGCGCGAATCGTCGCCTGTTTGAGCGCGTTGCCGAGCTATCCGCTCAACGGAGTGAGCTGGCGCAAACTCTTATCTCCACCCAGGAATCCACGCTGCGTCACATCTCGCGTGAGCTGCACGATGAGTTTGGACAGATTCTTACTGCGATGGGATCTCTTTTGCGTCGCGCAGGCAAGCACGCGCCCGAAGGCTCCAGCTTACGCGAGGACCTGCGCGAAGTGCAGGAGATCGCCCAGACCACGCTGGACAAAGTTCGCACGCTTTCGCAGGCTTTGCATCCGGTGATGCTCGATGAAGCCGGGTTGGAGAGCACGTTAGACTGGTATTTGCCCGCAACCGAGCGCCAAACTGGAATTACGATTCATTACAGAAAGAATGGTGTGGTGTTCCCAGTGGACGGTGCCGTGGGAGTGCATATTTATCGCGTAGTGCAGGAAGCGCTGAATAACGTGACACGGCATTCCGGAGCGAATGAGGCTTGGGTTCATTTGCAGTTTCTTGCGGATTTTTTGCGGGTGGAAGTGGAAGATCATGGCCGCGGCCTTACTCGCCTTAGCGGCGAAGCGCGCAGTACCGGCATCGGTATGGTGGCGATGCGCGAGCGAGCGGAGCTAGTGGGTGGCATGCTTGAGTTTGGTGAGCCCGCCCAAGGTGGGACCTTGGTGCGCCTTAACGTGCCGCGGGAACAGGCCCATCAACGTCATTTTGAGCTTCTAGATATACCCTTGGAAAATGTTACTGGTGCAAAACAGGAGAACGATGGACTTTAAGATTTCGGTTTTGTTGGTAGATGATCACGCGCTGGTGCGGCGTGGCTTTCGACGCATCCTCGAAGATGAGGCTGCCATCGAAATCGTAGGCGAATGTGGCGATGGTGAAGAGGCGGTGAGGCTGGCTGAGTCGCTGCGTCCTCAGGTTGTGGTAATGGACTGCCAGATGCCAGGTTTCACTGGCCTTGTTGCAACCCGCAAAATTCTTGATCTTCGGCCCGAGACTTTGATCCTAATGCTGAGCATGCACACCGAAGAGACGCTGGTGAAGCAGGCTCTCGATGCAGGAGCGCGCGGCTACATCCTGAAGAATGCGTTGGACCTGGACTTAGCTGCTGCCATAAAGAAAGTGGCCGCCGGCGAACTGGTGCTCGACCCAACTCTCGCTGGTAAGCAACTTCTGCGCGGCGAAACCCGCCAGGCACTCACGGCGCGCGAGCTTGAGATTCTGCAATACATCGTAGAAGGTAAGTCCAACAAAGATATCGCGCAGATTCTTGACCTAAGCGCCAATACGGTCGCAGTGCATCGCGCCAACATGATGGATGCGCTCGGTCTCCACAAGACTGCGGAACTGGTCGTCTACGCCATTCGCAACGGTTTGGTGACGATTCCGTGAACCGGCGTTCGTTTCTTCAAGGTCTAGGCGGCATGACGGTTGCTGTAGCAGCTACTTCGCTAGACCAGCCTCGCCTCTGGGGCGACAGTTCTGGCAGAAACCCCGGCTTTCGCCTAACCGACGTCACTCGCTCGGCTGGCATTGATTTTCATCACAACAACGGCGCTTACGGTGGCAAGTTACTGCCAGAGACACTCGGTGCGGGTTGCGCTTTTCTCGACTACGACGGCGACGGCTGGCAAGATATTCTGCTGGTGAATGGAGCGGACTGGCCGGGACACAAGCGCAGCACTTCCACGCTCAAGCTCTATCGAAATAACCGCAACGGCACCTTTACGGATGTGACTCGCCGCGCGGGATTGGAAGTTGAGATGTACGGGCTAGGCGTCGCGGTGGGCGACTATAACAACGACGGCTTCCCGGATATTCTCATTACTTGTGTGGGACAGAACCGCCTCTTCCGTAACACTGGCAAAGGTACCTTTATGGACGCCACCCAGAGCAGCGGACTGGGCAATCGCATGGCGCTAAGCACCTCGGCCTTGTGGTTCGACTACGACCGCGACGGCTTGCTTGATCTGTTTGTGTGTAACTACGTGCGCTGGTCGCAAGATAAAGATGTTTTTTGCAGCCTGGATGGCACCCGCAAGTCGTATTGCACTCCAGAAGCCTACCGTGGAGAAACTTGCTGGCTCTTTCACAATCGAGGCGACGGAACCTTTGAAGATGTGACCGCCAAGAGTGGTATCTTCGACAGCAGTTCTAAATCTCTCGGAGTTGCGCTGCTCGATGTAGATCGCGACGGCTGGCTTGATCTTGTGGTGGCGAATGATACTCAGCCGAACAAGCTGTATCGCAACCAGAAGAACGGAACCTTTCGTGATGTTGGTGTGGAAGCTGGCATTGCCTTTAGCACCGAAGGCAAAGCGCGCGCTGGCATGGGTGTAGATGTTGCAGACTACCGTAACTGCGGCATCGCCAGCGTCGCTGTGACTAACTTTGACAACGAAATGATCGGCCTATATCGCGACACGGGTAATGGCGTATTTGAAGATGTCGCGCTGTCGTCCGGCGTGGGTCGTGCTTCTAAAACAACTCTCGGCTTCGGATGTGTGTTCGCTGACTTTGACCTTGATGGTTGGCTAGATCTCGCCGTCGCTAACGGCCATATTGACGACACCGTGCGCAATATCGCCGGCCATGCTGGCTATGCGCAGCCGCCGCAGCTGTTCCAGAACGACGGGACTGGCAGGTTTCTTGACGTGGCGGCAGCAGTGGGTAGCGATTTTGCCGCCGCTAAAGTTGGGCGCGGGCTAGCCTATTGCGACTTTGATCGCGACGGCGATGTGGACTTATTACTCACAACCAACGATGGCCCCGCTTATCTGTATCGAAATGACGTAAATAACAGCAATCACAGCGTGCGGTTGCGGCTAGTGGGTACTAAGTCGAATCGCGACGGCATTGGAGCGGTGGTGCGGGTGGAAGCAGGAGGCCTTGTCCAGACCCTCATGGTAAAGAGCGGGTCAAGTTATCTGTCGCAGTCGGAACTGCCGTTGACATTCGGGCTGGGTACACGTGGCTTGGCGGAACGGATAACTATTTATTGGCCAAGCGGGCGGACAGAAGAATTTAAAAAAGTTGCAGCGGGCAGTGGGTACACCTGCACTGAGGGTAAGGGCATCCTCTCGCTGAATGGATTTTAGCATCCACTAGTGCTTTGTTGTAATTTAATAACAATTTAGTTAGTTAACTTCATATTTTATCGTCCATGCCTTACCGTCGTAGTAAGCAGGTGGCTCCAGTCCAAATATGCGCAACATCGTCGGCGCCACATCTACAATAGCGGGTTTGTCTTCTGCGATCTTACGGTTGCAGAACAGCACGCCAGGCACTAACCGAGGATCCACGCAATGGTCGCCACTCCAAGCTTTGGTGTTGTCCTCAAAAATCGCGGATGTGACTTTGCCCATCACCGAATCCCACGACGCACGCACGCCATCTCCATAACCGATAATTAGATCGGGAGCGTTCCCTGTATACGGGCCTGCGTAGGCGTCATCACTGTCCCAGACGCCAGTGATCGCGGTACGTCCGGCTGCGAGATCCTCCAACCCGCTTAGTTTAGCGATCAGCTCAGCCTTCAGCGCCTCTGCCACGGCTCCAGGGGCAACGATGCCCTGACTCTCGCGCCCCTGCACATTGA
This sequence comes from Terriglobales bacterium, assembly GCA_038229415.1. Classification (GTDB taxonomy): domain Bacteria; phylum Acidobacteriota; class Terriglobia; order Terriglobales; family Acidobacteriaceae; genus JANXUR01. The sequence continues at coordinate 87,613 of JBBROM010000012.1, read as the reverse complement.
GGAAAAGTCCATTCAAGCCCATGGTATAAGCACGGGTGCGCGACCAGTCGACATCTTCAAACCAGTCACCGCTTTCTGTCTTGCCTTGCCTAAGTGCCAAATAGCCGTTCTGGTGCAACCAGGCGTTCAGATTAAAGCCGCGGGCAAAATTCTGGAAACCGTGGTCGGAGACTACCATAACTAGGGTCTTGCTATCCACCTTCTGCATCACACGGCCTACCAACTCATCAACCCTGCGATACAGGTCCTCAATCACCAATGGCTTCTCGCTCTGCGCCATGCCCCGAGTCGCTGGGTGATCTTCTTCCAGGTACCTCCAGAACATATGTTGCACACGGTCTGTCGTATCGAAGACGCAGGTACACAAACCTTCCGGCGTCTTCTCCAGCGCGTCAAATAGCTGCCGCTCTCGTGCTTCATGATTGCCGTAGCATTGCACAAGGAACGCATCGTCATCCAGTACATCTTCATTCAAAGCCCAAGTGTCTTCCGCCAGCCCAAGCGTTGCAAATGCCCCAAACATCTTCGCCAAATATACGGAATAAGTAATCGGATGCGAGATAGGCAAGTCCGGTTTAGCTGGATCAATGTTCACGGGAGTTACGTATACTTCCACTTCTGGATTAATTTGCTTTAGGTAAAATCGGCAAATGCCGTGCGCCCTCACCCCTAGCCCGGCCTTGAACTCTACTGGAATCCACTCAGAATACTCGCCAAGCTTGACCACGAAGCTTTTTTTACCAACTACTATCTTTGCACCCTCCAGCCCAGCAGTTGGATATACCTCAAATCGCACTCGCAACTCTTCGGCGCTCGATTTTGAAGGCTCTGCCAATGGGGTCACCGGCCCGGGAATATAGGACTGGAGGCTCGCTCCCTTTCGCTTCATGGGTACACGGGTACCACCTTCGCGGAATGCGCCTCCGGTTGCTGTGCTGCACAAGCAGAATGTACCTTGGCTGCCTTTCAAATCCGGCACGCACATGCCGGAGAGTAGTACGCCAGAGAACTTTTCAGGCGGAAAGGTTACGGGTACGCGAATGATAGAAGAGAAGATTCCAGCCTTGCCTAACCGATGCCAGAAAGGCGTGCCGCGTCTCATCCGCTTTATCTCAGTCTTACCCAGTGGAATAGAATACTTGCCCACTTTGATGCGCCGCTTAGGCCCTTTAACCTCTGCGGACGACAAGAAAGGAAGATAGCTGCGGCGGTCGCACGCTAGAAAGTCATAGATATTGTGCTTCCCAGGATTCACGCCGGTCATAAACGTGGACCACGCCACCGGCGAAATCGGAGGATTCGTGGTCCGCAACTTACTAAATGTGCCGCTCGCGCGCAACTTGGCAAGGTTGGGCAGCTTACCCTCATCCATGTAGCGTGCAGCTAATACCGGATCCATGCCGTCGAAGCCCAGAATCACGGCACGACGCACGAGTGCCTTCGCGAAAGCCTTACGCCTGCGAAACATCCGTAGCAGGGTGCGGAACGGCCATGTAACCAGGGCATACGCTGAGTAGAGAAACGCAACGAACAATGTCCAGAAAGAGGACAGCACTGCAAATCCTGCACCAGGCCCTGCATAGGCGTGAGCATACGCAGGCATAAAGATGACTAGTGTCAGCAGTACTAACAACACAAGGCGCTGCGCATTTCGGCTTATTGGCACTTGTGCGATGCGGCTCAAATCTGAATCCCCAGCAGGCTCTTAAAAATGTATCCCGCGATCATAGAGAACACGAAGAACCACACAATCCAGTTCATGCGAAATCCGAATAGCGAGATCTTGCGCGTCGGGTAGATCACCTGAATAGATTGAACTGCGGCATCCACCTCAATCGGCGATTCTCCCGAATCAAGCAGTCGCTTCCACACCGATCCCTGCAAGCGAATGAGTGATAGGCGCCGTGGGTAACTGCCCTCCCCAATGACGATACTTTTTGCCACTGTACGCCCGCCTACTGAAACCTTCAGCGTCTGGCTGCCTGAGTCAAGTGCTGGTATACGCCAGATAACTTCATTGCTCCCAGGCATATGTACCACGTCGGCGGAAATCTCTTCGCCAGACGAGCCTCGCAGTGTGATCTCGTTCAAAGCGTCAGCATTCGCCACGCGCGCCTTGACTAGAAAGGATTGTCCGGCAGGCAGAGGTGTCCATCCCAAAAAGCGATCCATCTGGATGATGAACACAGTCAGTGGAAGAATGACGATCAGCAGAGGCGTAAACGATAGACGCAAATAGCACCCCAGCGAAGTGATGATGCCAACATACGATCGCAGCACGGCTCCTAACTGATCCTGAAACAGCCGTACCGCAAGCAAGTTCGCCTGAATCTGATCCTTTGAGCGTTTGATAGCTTTCTGATTCGAGGTGAAGCCGAAGACTACAACCATGCCAAGACCGACCGCGACTGACGCTGCGAGCGTGATCATTAACGGCCAGTCGACACTGGTTCCGGAAATTACGGCAGTGAGTGTTGTGGTCGTCTGCATGACTTTCTTATTTCGTAAAAGTTAAGGGCTTTGATGGACTGCCTATTCGATGTATCCCAGACCCTGTAAGCGCTTCTTTATTGCGTCCCTTGACGAAGCGTCCGCATCATCCGCAGGAAGCAATTTGCCAACTTCCCGCTCCAGCACGTGAATCACAAACTCTTCCACGGATTCGTAGCCGCCAGCCTCGGCCACGATTTTCAACTTACTCACCAACTCATCGTCGAGCTTAACTCTGTATCCGCCAAACATGGCCGCTCCTCTACTAATACTCAACCTAACCTAATGCTCTAGAACGGAATGCCCTTTCATTTCCGCCGTTGGAACAATGCCAAACTCGCCAAGAATAGTCGGAGCGATATCAGTCAGTGCGTGACTACCCGCGCGCACTTTGCGATTGCTCAACAGTACTCCCGGCACTTGGGTGTAGTCCATGCAGTGGTCTCCGCTCCATGGATTCGTGTTGTCTTCCAGCACTTCGGGCGGAAAGGCACCCAGAATTGTCTTCCAACCAGCGCGATAACCACGATTGTAGCCGACAATTGCGTCGGGGCCCGCTTGTGCGTAAGGACCTTGGTACACATCCTGCGCACGATCCATGCGCGTGATGACCGCCAACCCGTTCTTGGTGTCGCGCATTGCGAGCAGCTTGCCACTGATTTCCTTCATTACACGATCCGATTCGTCCCCAGGCGACACGATTCCCTCGCGGTCACGTCCGCGCAGATTCAGGTAGAGCCCATTCAGTCCGAGCCCGTAGGCTCGGGTGCGGCTCCAGTCCACATTGGCGAGTGGCTCGGCAGAGTCGGTCGCTGCAGCCATGCCTTCTTTCAGCACAATGTATCCCTGTTCCAGCAACCAAGTGTTCAAGTTAAAGGAGCGGGCATAGGGTGCGAAGCCGTGATCGGAAACGACCAACAGCGTAGTGCGCTCGTCGAGTTTTGCCATAACCTCGCCCAATACTTCATCCATCTGTGCGTAAAAATTTTCAATCACGGAGCCGTGGACAGCAGCGAGTGCAGCATCGTAGCCCGGATGCTCGGGATCAGTAAGCCGCCAGAACATATGCGAGTTTAGATCGAGACTAGAAAAGTAGAAGAAGAACAATCCGGCATTCGATGTTTCGCGATTACTGAACTTGGCGAATTCGCTGGCGAACATACGCCGATGCTCGGCGAGAACCTCCGTTGCTTGCTGCAGGTACTCCTTGTCGTCCAGTACCGCGGCGCTGAGCGCCTTTGTATCTTCAGAAATACCTTGGGTGTAGTACTCACCAGATTCTTCCGATAAATGACGCGAGTAACTTGACGGAGTAGAAATTGGCAATGCGGGGTCCGCTGGATCTATATTGATCGGTGATACATATAGCTGGAAACGTGGGTGCGTCTGCTTTAAGTAAAAGCGACAGATGCCTTTCACCTTGCCGAAGAACGGAATCAGTTGGAACTCGATATGCACCCACGAGCTCCACTCACCTTCGCGCAAGATAAATTGCTCGTCCTGCACAGCAAAGTGAGCCACTGCCCCATTGGGATCAATCGAAACTACAAAGGGTTCCGTTGCCGCAGGCGAACCTTTGCGAAAGCTATTGTCTGGGCCAATCAAGTTCGCCTTAGCCTGCCAATCCTGCACCTCGACCGGCACGATCTGTCCACCTTCCACTATGCCGGTCGCTGCCAACGGATCGTCAGTATAAAACGTGAAGGTGCCATAGGTGCCGCGCAGATCGGGCGTACCCATGCCCGAAAGCGTGTTACCCTTCGCCGCAATGGGCGGAAAGTTCGCGGGAATGCGGAAGATGGTGTTCGGCACTCCGTGCTCGTCGAGTATCTCCCAAAATGCCTTGCCATGGCGCAACTGCTCCGCTGTGCCGCTGCCAAGCGGCACTACCCAAGGGCCAACGGTTAGGGAATGCTTCGGGCCTTCCACCTTCGATGTGGAAAAATACAACGCCAGCGTTTTGGGGTCACGATGGATAAAGTCAAAGATGCCGTGCCCGCCCGCGTTTTGCCCGGTAATCAGGTTCGACCACGCCACGGGACTCTGCGGCGGGATGCTGGTCCCTAGCGGCACGAACGAACCCATTGCTGCCAGCCTGGCAAAGTTCGGCATGTGGCCTTCATGCATGAACTTTGTGAGCAGTTGCGGATCCATGCCGTCAATCCCAAGAATCACCATGCGCTGCTCACCGTGCCAATGCGGGCTACGATGCAGCCACAGGAAGGCTCCGACGGCAAGAGCCAGCAACGCGACGAGGGCTAGCAAGTACTTCTTCAGGGACTGCTCCTGTGCGGCAGCGGCTCAGCTTTGCAGCGGCTGCTATCGCCGATCTCAGTAATTGCTGGAAACATAAGCATACCGAATGCAGGTTGCGGATTCCAAAGTGTTTGCGTTGAACCGGCTCCTCAGCAACTCGCGGGCAGGTCACGCGAAGGAATTAAACTTTAGAGATGACTTATTCCTGTTCCCGTCACGCGGCGTCGTTGGTTAGGTTCTTGTCGGCTTTCACTCTTTTGGTGGCCTTCGCTCAGGCCGCGAACAAGCCCAACGTCATCCTCGTCACGCTGGATTCAGTCCGCACCGACCGTCTGGGCGCGCGCGGCGCGCGGCCAAGTTCGACCCCGAGTCTCGACTCGTTAGCCAAGCAGTCGTTAGTGTTTGAGCGCGCGTATGGTCAAGTGCCGTCCGCAGTCGCGTCTCACGCAGGAATGCTCACCGGCACCTATCCGCAGACCAATCAGGTGAATGACTTTGGTACAGCGCTCGCTCCGGCGCTGCCGTACTTGCCAGCGCTGTTCAAAGCCAAGGGATACCGCACCGCTGCCGTCACTGCTTCGCTCGACCTGGACCCGCGTAGTGGACAGGCACAGGGATTTGATCGCGGTTTCGATTCGTTTGACGCAGGTGCTCGGAGGCGCGGTGCACTGGTGACAGCGCGGGCCATCGCCTGGATCGAGCGCAACAGCTCCGCGCCGTTCTTTTTGTGGATTCACCTCACCGATGCCGCCGCACCGCGCGAAGGCTCCTACGACGCCGCTGTCGCAACCGAGGACGCGGCTTTCGGCAAGCTGCTGACCGCACTCCGCCAGAAGAAATTGTTCGACGATGCGGTGATGGCAGTCGCCGCCGATCATGGCGAAAGTCTTGGGGCGCATGGTGAAGATTCGCACGGAGTTTTTCTGTATGACGAGACTTTGCACGTGCCGTTGCTGCTTAAACTGCCGCAGAATGGCTCGGCTGGCTCACGAGTCAGCACCCGCGTGCGTCTGCTCGATCTCGCGCCCTCGCTGTTGGAAGCAGCTGGGATCGCCGTGCCAGCGCAAATGCAAGGGCAGAGCCTGCTGCGAATCGCCAAGGCTGGCGCGGCAGCCGAGCAGCCTGTGTATTCGCGCAGCGATTTTGGCCAGCGCGGCTTCAGTTGGAGCGTGATCGAATCATGGCGGGCGGGAAAGTACCTCTATATTCGTGCGCCCAAGCCAGAGCTGTACGATCTTTCCGCTGATCCTGGAGCAACACGCAATCTGGCGCAGAGTTCGAAGGCAACGCTCGACACCATGGCCGCGCAGATGGAAGCCTTCACCCGCCGCTTAACCACGCCCACCAGCCAGGCGACTACCACCCGCCTCTCTTCCACAGAGATGCAAAAGCTCGCTTCGCTCGGCTACGTAGGGCTACAGAAGACGACGAGTAGCAGTGCTGGGCCGACCGGCACTGATCCAAAGGATGCCATTGCGGACGCCAATCGAATTCTCGGCGCGATGGATCTGATGACACAAGGCAAGCTCGATCGCGCTGCGATTGTGTTGCAAAACGCTTCCCATGCCATGCCCAACGCCTATCTCGCGCAATTTGCTCTGGGCACCGTACTCAATCAGCAGAAGCAGTTCGCCAAGGCTATCGCGCCGCTGCATCGCGCCATCGAGCTCCAGCCTGAGTCACCTTGGGCCCACTTTCAAATCGGCAGGGCGCTGCTCAAGACTGGAGATGCCAAGACAGCCGCCGTGCATCTCGCAATTGCGTCGGCGCGCTTGCCCAAGTTCGCAGCGGCACATGTAAATCTCGCTGAAGCCTACGCCAAGCTCGGACGGACGGAGGATGCCAAACGCGAGCGCGCTTTATTGGAATCGCACCCGTAGGATGCACGATTTTGCGGGCCACTTCATCCGGAATTCATCTAGTAACGTCTACAATGCAAAGAATTACTATCGCTAGCGTTACATCCTCAGGAGCACGCGAAGCCATGACAAACTATGCCGCGAAACCGTCTATCGGCCAAGCTTTCTGCCGCCATGCGCGCCCCCGATTACCGCAAGCTCTGCTGGCGACGCTTCTCTTTTCCACGGTGGTTCTTGCACAAACCAGCGTACCTGGAGCTTCCGTCGCAGCCGACAATTCCGCCACAGCTGCACCCGTCACCGTCTCCCTAGTGGACGCCCTGCAACGCGCGCAAGCGCTGAATCCGCAGTATCAGTCCGCGCAGACAAATTTCAAGTCCGCCCAACAGGATACGATTCAGGCCCGCGCCGGACTGTTGCCCAGCGTGAATGTGGTCGGAGGCGCGATCTTTACGCAAGCTAATGGCACGCAAACAGGCACCGGTCGCTTTATCGCCGCTAATGCCGCGCATGAATACATCACGCAGGGCAACCTGCACCAGAACTTGAACATAGCCGGAGGCCAGATCGCGGACTATCAGCGCTCCGCCGCCGCGCAGGCGCTGGCCAAGGCCAGGGCAGAGATCGCCGCCCGTGGACTGACGGTTGTGGTCACACAAACCTACTATGGCTTGGTTGTGGCACAGCGTCGTTATGCCAACACTCAAGCTGCGGACGGCGAGGCATCGCACTTCCTTAAGATCACGCAGCAACTTGAGCAAGGGGGTGAGGTTGCACACTCGGACTTCATCAAGGCTAAGCTACAGTCGAACGATCGCGTACGCGACTTCCGCGAAGCCGAATTGAACCTGGGAAAGGCGCGACTCGCCCTTGCGGTTCTTATCTTCCCGAACTTCAACGAGAGCTTCGCCGTGGTGGACGATCTGCAACTCGGCCCGCCGCTGCCCACGAAAGAGGAAGCGACACGCCTAGCAGCGCAGAACAACCTTGACGTGCGAGCAGCCGTCGCCTCACTCGGCATTTCTGCCAAGGAAGTTCTAGTCGCGCGCAGCGGGCTGTTCCCCACGCTCGGACTTGACTACAACTACGGCCTCGATGCGTCGCGCTTCGAGACGAGCAGCAACGGTGTTCGCAATCTTGGCTACTCCGCAGCGGTCAGCCTGAATCTGCCTATCTGGAACTGGTGGGCCTCTCAGAGCAAGGTGAAGCAGGCGGTGCTGCGGCGGGAGCAATCTAAGCTCGAACTGAGCTTCGCGCAAAAACAGACGCTGGCGAACCTGCAAAGCTCCTATGCCGAAGCGGAAGTCTCCCGGTCCGAGTTGGACGGCCTGCGCGACTCCTCTGAGCTGGCATCTCAGAGCCTGCACCTGACCACCTTGCGTTATCAGGCAGGCGAAGCTAACGCATTGGAAGTAGTAGATGCACAGAACACGCTGGTGCAAGCACGCAACGCGTATGATGACGGCGAAGCCCGCTACCGGCTGGCGCTGGCTACTCTGCAAACTCTCACAGGGAGTTTTTAAGGCTCATGCAAGACACCGGGACCAACGATCCTCAACGCGCGGCGCGGATCCCTGCCGCAAGACATGATGTGCGCCTCGGCTTGGCACTCGCTACGGTTGCTGTGTTTTCAGCCCTGCTTACTGGCTGCTCCAAACCCGCGCCGGAGCAGCCGCCGAAAGTCTCCGTTCGCACTGCCGTGGCGCAGAAGACTTCCATTCAGCAACTGGTAACGGCCGATGCCGTGCTCTTTCCCATTCATCAGGCAGCGATCACACCCAAGATCAGCGCGCCGGTCAAGACGTTTCTGGTGAATCGTGGCAGCCTGGTGCATGAAGGACAACTCCTCGCTGTACTCGAAAATACCGACCTGAACGCCGCGGAAGTGGAAACGCGCGGCTCCTACCAGCAGGCTCAGGCCGACTACGAACGCAACACTGGCGCACTGCTCGGCGAAGAGTTGCGCAAAGCCGAACTCGACATGCACGCCGCCCAGCAAACCTTGGACGCGGAGAAAAAGGTACATGACAGCCGCGAGAGTCTATTTCAGCAGGGCGCGCTGCCGCGCAAGGATCTCGACCAGTCGAGCGTCACACTGTTACAGGCGAGGAACAGCTTCGAGATTGCCAAGCAGCATTATGAGGCGCTCAAGTCCGGCGGACACGAGTTGCAGAAAAAGTCCGCAGCCGGCCAACTCGCAGCCGCCAAGGGCCATCACCTCGGTGCCGCAGCGCAGTTGGCGTACTCCGAAATTCGCAGCCCAATCTCTGGTGTCGTCACCGAACGCCCGTCATATCCCGGAGAGATGGCTGCGGCTGGCACGCCACTTCTTACTGTGATGGACCTTTCGCAGATCATCGCCAAAGCGCACGTGCCCCAGACCGACGCGGTATTGCTGAAAGTCGGCGACGCCGCCACCTTGGAAGTCTCTGGCTTAGAAAAGCCAGTTACTGGCAAGGTCACACTGATCAGCCCGGCATTGGATGCCAACAGCACGACCATAGAAATCTGGGTGCAAGTAGCGAACCCAAAGAGTTTGCTAAAACCCGGTATGACAGTGCGCGTCTCTGCCGTTGCGCGGGAAGTGCCGGACGCAGTAGTTGTTCCCTCCTCGGCGGTGCTAACCGGAACCGACGGTGCAACGACCGTCATGGTGGTTAGCTCGGATTTGAAAGCAAGCCAGCAAAAGGCAGAAGTCGGCATTCGTCAGGCCGATAAGGTGCAGATCGTCTCCGGAGTCAAGCCCGGCGACCGCGTCGTCACTGCCGGGGCCTTTGCTCTACCCGATGGCACGCAAGTAAAGCTGATCGAGGACGCCGCCAACGACGAGAAGCCCGAAGCGGGAACGACCGATACCAAACCCGAGGCGAAGAGCCAGTAGGCTTCGACCTTCACCATTCACCCATGCCGCTGCTCAAAAAAACGTTCTCGTTTCTCGACGCCCTGACCAAGACTGGGACGCGCGGGCAGACACGCGCCAAGCTGGAGAGCGTCGCCGCACGCTGGGTGGAGGCGAATCCGCGCTTCATCATGCTGCTGGCACTTTCGCTATCGCTGGCTGGCGGATACCTTGCCTTTACCATTCCTGTCACGGTTTTTCCGGCTACCAACTTTCCGCGCGTGCTGGTCTCGATTGATAACGGGGTGATGCCGATTGACCAGATGCTGGTGACCATCACGCGCCCAGTGGAAGAAGAGATCAACGCCGTACAAGGATTGCGGCAAGTGCGCTCCATTACCGGCCGCGGGTCCGCAGAGATTGACCTTTTCTTTGACTGGAGCGCGGATATGCCGCTCACGCTACAGCGCGTGGATTCCGCCTTGGCACGCGCGCAGGCGCTGCTGCCGGCCACGGCCAAGGTGCAAAGCCATCAGTTGACCTTTGCCAGCTTTCCGATTCTCGGCTACAGCCTCACATCAGACACAGTGCCTCAGACCACACTTTGGGAACTGGCCACCTACGAGATGAAGCCTCGGCTCAATCGGCTCGACGGCGTTTCCACTGTCATCGTCCAAGGCGGACAGGAACCCGAGTTCGAGGTCGCTCCCAATCCGGCAAAGTTGCTCACCACTGGCATCACAGTGAGTGACATCCTCGACGCCATACGTCGTACCAACCTGATTGATTCGCCCGGTCTGATTGAGCGTAATCATCAGTTGTTTCTCACTCTCGTCAACGGGCAAGTGAATAGTTGCGGGCAGATCGCCGATATCGTCATTAAAACGACCGCTGCCGGTATTCCGGTGCGAATCGGGGATGTAGCTGTAGTTGGCCCGTCGGTGATGCCGGTATATACCGTGGTTCGCGCCAACGGTAAACCTGCGGTGCTGCTCAACATCAATCGGCAGCCCGACGGCAATACGCTGCAAGTAGCCGACGCCGTGCATTCCGAAGTCGAGCAGATTCGCAAGGGCCTGCCACCCGGCGTGCAGCTGCAGGTTTTCTACGACCAATCCGATATCGTCAGCGACTCCATCGCCAGTGTGCGTGACGCTGTACTCATCGGACTCGTCCTCGCCTCCATCATTATGGTGCTCTTCCTCCGCGACTGGGGCACCTCGATCGTCGCGGGTATGGTAATCCCGGTTACGCTGCTCATCACGTTCATCGTGCTCAAGCTGATGGGGCAGACCTTCAACCTGATGACGCTGGGCGGCCTCGCTGCTGCCGTCGGGCTGGTGATTGATGACGCCATCGTCGTCGTGGAGAACATCGTGCTGCACCGCGATGCCGGCGAAAAGGGCCTGCACGCCATTGACTGCGCCCTTCGGGAAATCACCAAGCCGCTCATCGGCTCCACCATTACGCCCATCGTGGTCTTTCTGCCGCTTATCGCCATCACGGGCGTGACTGGCACCTTCTTCCGGGCGCTGGCCGTTACCGTGGCCGCATCGCTCCTTACTTCGCTGGTGCTGGCCGTTACATGGACCCCCTGCCTGAGCCAATTCCTGATTCGTGATTTGGAAGTGGATCCTGCGGAGGCCAAGAGGAGCATAGAGCACACTCATGAACATGAAAATGCCCGCGACCACGAAGAAGCACTGGCCCTGCAGGAAGAGGCTGGCTTCTTCGGCAAGCTGCTTCGCTTCTACGAAAAATGCCTACGCCTTACTGTGGCGCGGCCCCGTCTGCTGATTGTTTTCTGCCTTGCCGTGGTCGTTGTTTCCGCCGTGGCCTACAACTTTCTCGGGTCCGATCTGTTGCCCGCCATGGATGAAGGCGGCTTCATACTCGACTACATCATGCCCGCTGGCAGTTCGCTGGAAGAGACCGACCGTGTCGTAAGCCATGTGGAGCGCATGCTGGCGGAGGTGCCGGAGGTCGAGGGTACGTCCCGCCGTACTGGACTGCAATTGGGGCTTGCGGCCGTAACCGAGGCCAACGCCGGCGACTTGACGGTCAAGCTCAAGCGCAATCGCAAGCGCTCCATTGATGAGGTCATCTCCGAAGTCCGGGGCCACATCGCCCAAGAGGAGCCTGCCCTCAACGTCGAATTTATCCAGCTACTGCAAGACATGATTGGCGACCTGACCAGCGCGCCCGAGCCCGTTCAAATCAAACTCTTTGCCCCTGACCCGGCTTTGTTGCGCCAATGGGCCCCCAAGGTCGCCGACGCCATCCATAGAGTTCCTGGCGTGGTGGACGAGCTGGATGGCATCGAAAACACCATCAGCGGCCCTGCAGTGAACTTGCAAGTGAACCCTTCCGTTGCAGCGCGAGCGGGCTTCACACCCGAGGAAGTGAGTACGGATGCTTCGGCCATCTTGCAAGGCGCGCCTGCGAGTTCGCCTGTCATCGTCGCCGACCGCGCCTACACGATTCGCGTGCGCTTCGGTGGCAACAGCCGAAGTTCGCTGGAGGCGATGAACAATACGCTGCTCAACAGTAGCGCCGGGAAAACCGCCACGCTGGGCTCACTGGCAACTTTGACCGAGATTCCGGGCCAGCAGGAAATTCGCCGCGAGAACCTGCAACGCCTTGTGGCCGTCACGGCGCGCCTCGAAGGCCGCGACCTCGGCAGTGGCGTCGCGGCCGTCAAGCAGGCAGTGGCGGCACTCCATCTGCCTGATAGCATTCGAGTGGTTTATGGCGGAGCTTATGAAGAACAACAGCGCTCTTTCCATGACCTGCTGCTAGTGCTGATTCTGGCCGTGGTGTGCGTATTCGGAGTGCTGCTCTATGAGTTCCGCACTTTTGCTGCGCCGCTCTCCATCCTGGTTTCCGCGCTGCTTTCCACGTCGGGCGTATTCCTGGCCTTGCTCCTCACGCGCACCAGCTTTAACATCGCTTCGTTCATGGGACTCATCATGGTCATCGGCATTGTGGCAAAGAATGGAATCCTGTTGCTCGATGCCGAACAAAAACTGCGCGGCCTGGGTGTTCCCGCAGAACAAGCAATGTTTGATGCAGGCCGACGTCGCCTTCGCCCCATCATGATGACGGCGCTGGCTGCAATGGCTGGTATGCTGCCTTTGGCCTTGGCATGGGGCAGCGGATCACAGATGCTGCAACCGCTGGCCATCGCGGTCATCGGTGGAATTTTGGTCTCCATGGTGCTTTCCCTGCTGGTAACCCCTGCCATGAATTACTATTTAAGCCGCACGCGGCCTGAGCCTGTGGAACCTGCCAGCGCTCAATCCTGATGTGCTATTCCATGCCGTCCGTTTAAGTTGACGGTGCAAGGCAGGCCCATGAGTTCTTCAAGTTCCGCCAAACAGTTGGCTGGCGAATTGCTCGCTGAAATGATCGCGGTCGCGATCATTATTGCAATCGGTGACTCGGTCGCCGCCATGTACTTCCTCTATGACCCCAGCCCCTTTGCGCAGGCCTATTGGGGCGTTTGCATCGCGTGGGGCATGGCCGTCTCGCTGGCCATTTACGTTACGGGAACGGTTTCCGGTACTCATGCCAATCCCGCCATCACCCTCGCGTTGTGCGTGTATCGGCAGTTTCCTTGGAAGAAGTTGCTCCCCTATACCGTTGCACAGGTCGCGGGCGGATTCATTGGTGCCGCCGTGGTCTACCAGATGTATGGCCCAGTGATTGACCACTACAACACGATTCACAACGCGGTGAGAAATCTGGATTCAGGCGGCACCACCGCGAGCATTTTCTTCACGCATCCGGGGCTGGCGATTACGCCGATGCACGCCTTTGGCGACGAGATCATCCTCACGGCGATTCTGCTGCTGGGTATTTTCGCCATCACCGACCAGTTCAATACAGTTGCTCCTCAGGCGAATGGTGGTGCACTCGCCATTGGCCTTCTCGTTGCGACCATTGGCGCAGCTGGCGGTTATCTGGAGGGATGGGCCATCAATCCGGCTCGTGACTTCGGTCCGCGGCTGTTCGCATTCTTCGCGGGATGGGAAACGCAGGCCTTCCCGTCACCGGGTAACTTCTGGTGGGTGCCAGTGGTAGGGCCGCTCATTGGTGGTGTGCTTGGAGCAACGATCTATCAAGTCTGCCTGCGTCCTTGGATGAAACCACCGTCGAGTACGAGTTAAGAAAAGCGGTAGCGCGGGGGCGTTAAACACTCCCCCGTCATGAACATTTTTGAACGCGAAATTTTGTGCCACCAACGCAAGCGCTTACGGAGCCGCTCAGATGAAATACATTCTCGCCCTCGACCAAGGCACTACTAGTTCCCGCACCGCTGTATTTGACGCCGATGGCAACCTCGTCACCTTCGCGCAGCAGGAGATCGAGCAGCACTATCCGCACCCGGGCTGGGTTGAGCATGATGCCAACGAACTGTGGCAGAGCCAGCTCGCCACTGCCCGCAAGGCGATGCAGCAGGCGGGCATCACCTCGGCGGACGTGGCGGCCATTGGCATTACCAACCAGCGCGAAACCACCGTCATTTGGGATCGCAAGACCGGGCAGCCACTGCATCGCGCCATCGTTTGGCAGGATCGCCGCACCGCTGCATTCTGCGCTGAGCTGAAAGCTGCCGGACTGGAAGACCGCTCCCGCAGCATCACGGGGCTGCCGCTTGATCCTTATTTCTCTGGTACAAAAATCAACTGGCTGCTGGAAAATGTTCCCGGCCTGCGCACCCGCGCCGAGCGCGGCGAAGTCTGCTTCGGCAACGTGGATAGCTGGCTGCTCTACAAACTCACCGGCGGCAAACAGCATCGCACCGACTACACCAACGCTTCGCGCACCCTACTGTTTGATTTAGCGACGCTCACCTGGAGCAGCGAAATGCTGGCAGCGCTCAAGGTTCCTGCCGCTATTTTGCCGGAGCCGTTGCCTTGCACCGCGCACTTCGGAGACACCGACCCTTCGCTCTTCGGTTCCGCGATTCCGATTCACGGCATCGCTGGCGATCAGCAGGCCGCACTTGTGGGCCAAGCCGGATTCAGTGCCGGAGCGGCAAAGTGTACTTACGGCACCGGGTCATTTGTCCTCGCCAACACTGGCGAAAAGATCGTGCACAGCAAGAAGGGGCTGCTGACCACCGTCGCTTTTTCCAGCGAAGCAGGCAAAGCTACCTACGCGCTGGAAGGCGCGGTGTTCGTCAGCGGTGCTGCGATTCAGTGGCTTCGCGATGAGATTGGCTTCGTCAAGACTTCTCCCGAAACCGATGCCATGGCGCGTAGCGTACCCGACAACGGCGGCGTGGTGTTTGTTCCTGCCTTCGTTGGCCTCGGCGCTCCGCACTGGGATCCCTATGCTCGCGGCATGATTCTGGGCTTGACCCGCGGCACCACCCCCGCCCACATCGTGCGCGCTGCTCTGGAGTCCATCGCCTGTCAGGCTGCCGACGTGATCAACCTAATCCAGCAAGAGTCTGGTGTCACGCTGCCGGAGCTGCGCGTGGATGGCGGCGTCTCCCAAAACAACTTCGCCATGCAGACACAAGCTGACCTGCTCGGCATTGACGTAGTACGGCCCGTGGTGAGCGAAACCACCGCGCTCGGCGCGGCATACCTCGCCGGGCTGGGAATCGGGTTGTGGAAGACTCCAGACGATGTTGCGGCGAAGTGGAAAGTTGACGTGCGCTATAAACCGGCGATCAGCGACGATGATCGCAAGAAAACGTTGCGGCGCTGGGCACGCGCGATTGAGCGCTGCCGCAATTGGGATGCGCCAGAAGACGCCAACTAACCAGAATCTATCGTTCTTGCTGGAGATTTCGCCGAATCATGAATCGCGAACACAATCTGCGCTCGCTGGATGGCATCTTTGACGTGCTGATAATCGGCGGCGGCGCTACAGGCCTCGGCGCTGCGCTGGACGCCGTCACGCGCGGCTACCGCACCGCGCTCATCGAGGCGCGTGACTTTGCCAGCGCCACCTCCAGCCGCTCCACCAAGCTGGTGCATGGCGGCGTGCGTTATCTTGCTTCGGGGAATATTCCACTGGTGCGCGAAGCTTTGCACGAACGCGCCATTCTGCTACGCAACGCGCCCGCGCTTGTTCGCGAAGTCTCATTCATCGTCCCGGTATATCGCTACTTTGATGCACCGTTTTACTTTGCCGGGCTGAAGATTTATGACCTGATGGCGGGCCGCTACGGCCTCTCGCCCACGCGTCTGCTCGGTGCCAGCGAGACGCTGGATCGCTTGCCCGGCGCACAGCCGCAAGGTCTCGTCGGCGGGGTGCTTTACTCCGACTGCCAGTTCGACGACGCTCGTATGGCCGTCGCCCTCGCCAAGACCGCCAACGCCAACGGCGCGGTGATGCTGAACTACATGCCCGCGCTGCACTTCATACGCGAAGGCGGCGCTAGCACGGGCAAAGTCACCGGAGTCATCGCGCGCGATGAAGAGTCTGGTCAGGAAGTGGAAATTCGTGCCCGCGCCATCATCAGCGCGACGGGCATTTTCGTGGACGAGATTCGCACCGAGGATTCGCCGTCCGCTGCTCCCATGTTGCGCTGGAGTCGGGGCAGCCATCTCGTCTTCCCTCGCGAGACGCTGCCGATTCAAAGTGCCATCATGGTGCCCAAAACGGACGATGGACGCGTACTGTTCGCCATCCCATGGCTCAATCACGTGATCGTCGGGACCACCGATGTGGAAGCCGAAAGCGCCGTGCATGACCCGGTGCCCACTACGAAAGAAGCGCAGTTCCTCCTCACCCAACTCAACCGCTACCTTGCCCGGCCTCTCGTGGCAGAGGATGCCACAGCCTCGTACGCTGGACTGCGTCCACTCCTAACCGGCGGAGGTGGCAGTACTGCAAAGCTTTCGCGCGAACATTCGGTCACCGTGTCGGAGTCCGGTGTGGTCACCATCGCAGGCGGCAAGTGGACGACTTATCGCCGCATGGCCGAAGATGCCGTCAACAAAGCGGTGGAAGTTTCTGGACTGGTTGCGAGCGCCTGTCGCTCTGCGGAAGTTGTACTTGCCGCTGAGCCCAATATGACCGCGCTGACCGCCGTAGACCGCGCCCTTGTCGAGCCACTGCATACCAACCTGCCCTACACCTATGCCAGCATCGTGGCCGCTGCGCGTGAAGAGATGGCGCGCACTGCGGAAGACGCTCTCGCCCGGCGCACCCGTTCGCTCTTCCTTGACCTCAACGCCAGCGCTGCCTGTGCTGGCAAAGTTGCGTCCGTGATGGCGCAGGAGCTCGGTAAAGACCCGAATTGGGTGGAGCAGCAACGCGCCGCGGTGCTGGCTCATTGTGAGACGCATCAGACGGTGCTCCATTCCCCTTGAGCGGGGCTTTGATTTGTTCTAGTAAATCGTTTGAGCGGCACGGCTTTTGCCTTGTCAGACTGCACACCCTTAACCAAGTGCGGTACAATCGCTGCGTTCATCAGCACACATCCGCATCGAGGTCAATCTCGTGAATCGTCGCGACTTCTCCAAACTTCTCTCCGGCGCAGCACTGACTAGCGCCGTGCTGCCTTCCCTCTCCTCGCCAGCCACTGCCGCAGATGCGATGGCTATGTCCGAGCCGTCGTTCAAGTTCTCCGTGATGCTCTGGTCGGTCTATCACGACGAGATGCCCTTCGCCCAACGGCTGGAAAAAATCGCCGAGGCAGGCTATCACGCCGTGGAGCTGGTGAATGAGTACAAGAAATGGGAACCCTCTGACTTTAAAGCCGCTACCGCCAAGCTGCACGAACTGAAGATGGTGGTGGACTGCGTCGCTGGTGTGTGGACTGGCATCGCCGACCCCAGCAATCAGCAAAAACTCCTCGCCGATCTCGACGCCTTCGCGCCGACGATGGACGCTCTCGAAACACGCAGCCTCATCCTACTTTCCGGTAATCGCGTGGAAGGCTTGTCACCCGAGGCGCATCACAAGGCTTGCATTGAGAACCTGAAGCGCGCCGCCGAAATCGCCGAGCGACACAATTGGACTCTGGTGCTGGAAAACATTGACGGAGAAGAAAACCCCAAGTATTACTTGACCTCCGTCGCCGAAGGCTTTGAGATCGTCCGCGCCGTGGGTAGCCCGCGCGTCAAATTTCTATACGACTTCTATCACGAGCAGATTTCCGAAGGGAACCTGATCGAGAAGATGGAGAAGAACATTGACCAGTGTGGCTTGTTCCACATTGCCGACGTGCCCGGACGCCACGATCCCGGTACGGGCGAGATCAACTACGGGAGCATCTTCCGCAAGCTGCATCAGTTGAACTACAGCGGCTACGTCGCCATGGAATTTATTCCGAACGGCGATCCGGTGGCCAGTTTGAAGGCTGCGCGTGAGTTGGCGATTCGCTCTGCAAAACTCTAGTGCACATGCGGCCGTGCGGCGTTACGCCAGCACGGCCGCCCATAAAATCTTTGCTGAATCGCAATTCCTGAGGTGCTAACCATGCCTGACTCCAGGCCGCTCGAAGCGGCACAATCATCGCCCGAACTTAGCCGACGCGATGTAATCCGGCTACTTACCGGAGCTGTCGCTTTGCCCATACTTTCCAGCAACGCGCTGGCTATGCTGCACAGTGTCCATGAGCAGATGCCCGCGACGGCCGACGCGACGCGCAAGACGCTCAGTGCGCATCAGGACGCAACGGTTACCTCGATTGCGGAGTGGATTATTCCGCAGACAGATTCGCCGGGGGCAAAGGCGGTCCGCGTAAACGAGTTCATAGACTTGCTGCTCACCGAATGGTATGCACCAGAAGAGCGCGACGCCTTTCTGAAAGCACTGGATAATGCCGACGCACAATGCCAGACCACCTTCGGCGCGAAGTTCCTCGACTGCACTCCCACGCAGCAGAAATTGATGTTGACCTCGTGGGATGACCAGCTCACCGAGATGCGCGAAGCCATCACACCTTTCGTCGGGGAAAATCGCTATCGCCCCAAGCCGGTGGAGACGAATTTCTTCCGCGCCATGAAGCACCTTACACTGATCGGATTCTTTACCTCTGAAGCCGGTGCCGCGCTTACCCACTACGAAGTGGTGCCCACCAAGCACGGTGCCTGCGTACTCATTGAACCTGCACCGGCTGCATCCGCGGAGGCTGCGAAATAATATGCCCAAACAATATGACGCAATCGTAATCGGCTCCGGCATCTCCGGCGGATGGGCCGCCAAGGAACTCACCGAAAATGGCCTCGAAACCCTCGTCCTAGAAGCAGGCCGCCCCATTGATCCTGACAAAGATTATGTGGAACACGTGCCCATGTGGGAGAAAACCTTCCGCGATCTCGGCGACCGGAAAAAGGTGGAACGCGACCAGCCAGTGCAGAAAAAGGGTGGAACCCTCGGCGAACTCAATGCCAAGTTCTACGTAAACGACCACGAAAATCCATACACCACGCCGAAAGAAAAGCCCTTCCTGTGGATTCGCGGCCGTCAGGTTGGCGGGCGCTCCATCATGTGGGGGCGCCAATCGTATCGCTGGAGCGACCTTGATTTTGAAGCGAACCTGAAGGAAGGCCTCGGCGTGGATTGGCCGATTCGCTACGCCGACCTCGCGCCTTGGTACGACCACGTGGAAGACTTCATCGGGGTTAGCGGCCGTATGGAAGGCCTGCCGCAGTTGCCCGATGGAAAATTCCTTCCGCCAATGGATTTCTTCTGCGTAGAAAGCGATATGCGCGACGCCGTCGCTAAATACTTTGGCGACGAGCGTTTGTTGACTATTGGCCGCACCGCCGTGCTCACCCAGCGCCATCGTGGGCGCGCCGCCTGCCACTACTGCGGCCCCTGCGACCACGGATGCAGCACCAAGTCCTACTTCAGCAGCCTGAACTCCACCTTGCCCGCCGCCCGCGCCACCGGCAAGCTCACGCTGCGTCCTTTCAGCGTTGTCCATAGCCTGATTTACGACTCCGCCACACGCCGCGTAAAGGGCGTTCGCGTGATTGACGGCCAAACCAAAGAAGTGATGGACTTTAACGCGCGCATCGTGTTTTTGTGCGCATCGTCGCTGGAATCCACGCGCATTTTGCTGAACTCGCACACACCCGAATTTTCCACCGGATTGTGCAACTCCAGCGGCGTGCTTGGCACCTATGTGATGGATCACTGCATGGGCGGAGGCGCACGTGGCAGAATGCCGGGCCACGAAAACAAGACCACCCAGGGACGCCGACCCAACGGCATCTATATGCCACGCTTCCGCAACGTGAAGACGAAGCACAAGGGCTTCCTCCGCGGATACGGTTACCAAGGTGGAGGTGGCAGAGAAAGCTGGCAGCGCGGCAATGACATGGCGGGCTTTGGCCCCGACTACAAAGCCGAACTCTCCAAGCCCGGCCCTTGGACCTTCGACTTCTACGGCTTCGGCGAATCGCTGCCGAGTGCAACAAATCATGTGGAAATTGACCCCGAGGTGAAAGACGCGTGGGGCATTCCTGCGCTGCGCATCACCTGCGAGTACGGAGAAAATGAACGTGCGCTGCTGCACGATATGTCCATCTGCGCGGCCGAGATGCTCTCTGCCGCTGGCGCGCGCGATGTCCAGCCCTTTATCGAGGACAACGTCCCCGGCATCACCATCCACGAGATGGGAGGCGCCCGCATGGGCCGCGACCCGAAGACCAGCGTCCTAAATTCGCACAACCAGGCCCACGACGCCAAGAACCTGTTCGTCACCGACGGCGCCTGTATGGCAAGTACCGCGTGCGTCAATCCGTCGCTCACTTACATGGCGCTGACGGCGAGGGCAGTGAACTATGCGGTGGAGGCTATGAAGCGGCAGGAGTTGTAGGATTGGTTGGTGGCATTTAACTCGGCAAACAAACGAGTAGTCGCAAGGGCCTAGACTTTCGAGGCCCTTGCGACTTGTCAATACCCATCAGTCTTTCTCAGCGTGGATTCTTCGGATCGTTCCCTTCCTGATCAATGGGATTGCGCGAATCGAGCACCACACTGCTTGTACACTTGCGCGTCAGAGTCGCACTTACAACAAGACCGGTCGGACCCCCCGCATTCCCCACCGTCACTCGAATTGTGTGCGGCCCTGCAGTCCACACACTGCCCCCACCAAACGAAGTGACGCTACCTGGCAAGAAGCCGTAGTTAGGCGTCCCCTGCAAAGAGACCGGTGCCTGATTGTCAACCTGCAACGTCGCAGTGTTGTCAGCAGCAAACTTGCCACTCAATGAAATTGTCGAGGGGATTACACATCCCTGCTGGACATAGAAGGTGGTCTCGTACGCCCAGCTTCCCACGGACTGAGGCGCTCCAGGAGGTCCAATCCACTTGGCGGGCGCCAAATTGTTGGTCCACGAAACGTTAGGGGTTACAAGAACTGCAGTTGAGGAAGTTCCCCCAACTGGCGCAACCGTCCACACGGCGGCACCGGTACTCAGATCAAGAGAGTTGGAGTCGCCGATACAGTGGCAGCAAGCCAGCGTTGGTACCTTCGTCGGGTTGACGGGGTCACTCGGATGTCCAATCTGCCGTATCGGGCGGTGCCGCATTGGTCTCTGTGCGAGAGTGGTTGAGGGGATAGCGATGACTGCCAGCAATGCTGCCAAGAGGGTAAGCACGGAGCGAGTCCTAGTGTTCATTGTGTTGCCTTCCTTTTTGTTTACGTGTCTCTGCGTCCATCACCAGCCAGACGCAGGCAATCTCAGGGAGAGCAAATTACGGGCCAATTGGGGGCGGGGCTCTTGATTCGAACCAAATCTTTGCCTAAGTTGTTGATATAGTTGTGACAAATCCTTGTCTGGGATATAGTGCGCGGAATATCTGGGTATCCGCAGAGACAAGCCACGATGCTATCCAACCAACTAGTGCAATACACAAATAGATAGTGCAGGGATAATGCGGGTGTGGTCTAACTTTCTATAACTATCATCGAGAAGCACTCGGAAAAACGACTCGGTCAATATGCCAACCGCTACCTAGGTTACTACCCTACTGAAACAAGTCCCGGAACTTGAGCGACACAAACACTGCGCCTTGTCCTTCGCCAGGATGGCGGTTGATATTCCACGCGTATCCGGCGGTGAAGCTCACCGCACTTACTAGCGTAAAGCGCACACCACCGCCCAGCCCATAGCGGACGCCGCCAATCGCATCTTTCGCGGGCCCGATGCGGGCCACATCGAACACGCCCACCGGGCTCACTGACAGCAAATTCACATCGTTCAGGATCGTATCCAGCGTGGTGCGCGCGGGCAGAATCTCCGCTGCGGCACGAGCCGAGGCGGACGCCTGATCTATCTGGTCAAACTCCGTCTGCATTGCCACCCGCAGCGCGTCAAGCTTGGCACCCTCGACGTCTAACGCTGCGTCCTGCAACGTGCCGTTCAAATCCACCACACATGCCTGGTTCGCTCGGTGCAGGCGGTCTTCGGTTTCGTCGTCATTGAGTAATGCCGCGACATTGCCATAGCGATCTTCCTCCGACTTAGCCTCCGTCGCTGATTTGGCGCGGTCCCCGGCTCGCTGCAGCGCGCTGTTGCAGTGCTTAAACTCGGCTGTGAGCTGTCCCTGATGCGACGCCTCCGCTGCCTTCTCCGCTGCCTGCATGCGGGTAATCGAATCGCGCACTTCTGGCAACTTCCCCGCTGCATTCTTGAAGTGCATATCCGCGGACCGGAAGCTGGCGTCGAGAATGCTCGTCGCGGCGGTCAGCCCGTCGTCCTTCTGTTTCTTGAAGTCGGCGTCGTTCAGAATTTCGTTGGGAACGATGGGCTTTCGCCACACTGTATAAGCACCGGTAAAGTTGTAGCTCGCAAAGCTGCCTGCACCCGCCCCGGCGCTGGTGCGATTGAAGCGGTTGGAAGGAATGCTGCGAATCAGCGGGTTGGCACGAATGATCCAGTTATCGCCGGAGATAAAATTCTGCTCCGTGTTCCCTCCAAAAAACCGCGCAGCCACGGGGATCGAGCCTGGAATCTGGATGGCTCCGGCAGTGAACCGCGATTCCAATTCCAGCAGCCGATGATTGCCCAGCGGATACCAGAATTCATGGGCAACGTCGCCAATATGTTTCCGCCAATCCACTTGCGCGCCGCCCGCAGAGCCTAGTTCCAGCCCGTAGGAAGCCGCGAAAGTCTGATGAGGCGAACGCGCGCTGGTGCCGACGTAGAACTTCATCGCCCCATAGCCTGAACTCGGCAGGGTGTTGGCAGCGAGCTGGCTGGCGGAAAAGCCGCTCTGCAAATTACCACCCTCAATCAATCCCCCGAAGCGCAACGCCCACTCCGCCGAACCCGCTGGCCGCGAGGCCGCCGCAAACTGCGCCGCCAGCCGGCCGTTGCGCAGGTTCTGCTGATCGGTGGCGGCATCTGAGTTGGCATAGTTTACTTGCCACTCGGCGTGGCGCAGCCAAGCCTTCTCTGCATCATGCTTGCCCGCTAGCGCCGCCGAAACGGAATAGCTGGAAGCCGACCCCAATCCCTCAAGTATCAGTGCCTCAAAAGGCCGGTGAGCACTATTTCGCAGATGAGATTCCAAGTGCCCACCAGCCCCGAAGCCGTCCGACCGGTTGTACCCAAAACGCGGCTGAAGAACCAAGCGCGACTCGGTCGTCAACCCGGCTTTCTGCTGCGGTGCCTCGCGCTCTGCACGTTTTGATTCCAGGGTTGGGGAGATAGTCCGGAGGACTTGCGTGGAGAAGACCCGATACACCACATCAAGTTGATTGCCGTCGCAGTTCTCCACTGTCGCAATCAGGATGTTGACGCGAACTGCTGGGTCGCCCGTTTCAGGCAGAAACGCTTTCTTTTCCAGTGCAGCGATGCCGTCGCTCACCAGGGAGACTCGGTAGTTCTGGCCCTTCAGGAATGCGATTGCGTTGTCAGCATCGTCGGTCACAGGCTTCAGCCAGCGCAAAAATGCAAAAGGATGCTCAACGCGAGCATCTCGGATGGTGTAGCCCTCAAGACTGGCATGGGTTGGGCAGTTGCTTGCAGACTGGGGCGTGGCGTCACCGGCAAATGCCACGCTCGCCCATGTCAGCATTAGCATCAACAACCCTAGGCGCATACTGCTACCCCTGCCCTGAACCACAACGCGCATCGCCAGAATCACTTCTTTTTCAGCGTTGCCTGGGTCGTATCGTCTGCTTCGGCCTGATCAATCTCGCCTGCCGCTGCAGCCTTTTGGTCTTCCGCTGCTGGCCCAAGCGCATGTGCGGCTTGTCCGGTCGTCATGCCATGGTCAGACATGGATTGAGCCTTGTTGTAGAGGACTGTATCCACTTCGATCTCAACATCCAGGTTGGGATGCTGGTCATCGTAGGGGTCGGTGTTTTTATCACGTTCCCACAACTGGAACTGAATCTTCCAGTTGATCTGGTCGCCGTTCGTATCTTTTTCCAACCCGAAAATGACTCTGCGTAAACGACTCCGCGCGTTAATTTCGAACTTTACCTTAGTCGCAACAACTACACGCTTGGCACTTCCATTTGGAACCACGGGATCGGCCATGGAATTACTCCTCTCATCCATTACTTCGAGCTACACATCCAGCCTTAACATCCGACTTCAAGCGCCGACTGGTTCGGTACAGCCTTGCTAGGGACTCACGTCTGCTAGCGAAAATACCACAAACCACTGGTTACTTACAGATCAGCCTACGGGAGTGCCGTCACCTCCAGGATCTCGACCGTCTCCGCTTCCGTAAACTTCACCTTCACGCCCTCCCCCAACTGCGCCTTCGTAAAAACTCCTAGCTCGGTATTCGTCATTGCCGAGCGCACCTTGAACCGGCCTTCGGGCAATAGGGGCAGTTGTACGACGACGTTCGTCAATCCAGAATGGTTGCGGAAGAGCGCGATCACTCCATTGCCGGTATGTTCGAGGCGTGCGAAGCCGTCCCACGTCGTCGCTGAGGGCTGCCTCCAACTACCCAGCGGGAAAAAGCTTTCGCTGATCTTCGTACTTTTGCGCAGCTTTTTGAACCACGCGACTTTCTCGTGACACCACTGCTGATCCTCAGCGCTCAGGCTGCTCAGGTCGCCGAGCAGGACCGGGGCCGACCCGATCTCGGTCGCGAAACTCTCCTGAATCGTCGGCACGTCGGCGTGAATGTTACCGATGAGCAGGCTCTCCACTGGCATCGAAATCGCCCGTTGATAAAGCAGCGTGCGCGCCTGCAGTGGCCCCGCGGAGGTTGCGACCCGGTCATCCACATTGCTCAGCCAATCAAGATCGCCCGCCGCAAGCAAGCCTGCGTCAATCACGTGCTTCTGGCCCCATAGCTCGAACGTCAAGTCGAGCAGCACGTCGGGATGTTTGGCATAGACACGGCTGGTAACATGCCCGATGCCTTCATAAATCTTGCTCAGGGACTCAGCCCAACTGCCATGATCATGTCCTTTCGCCCAACATCCGGGCGCTTCGCCGTAGGCGTTAAAGATAGTCGTCAGGTCGAGCTTCACATACGCAAGGTGGAATCTCTCGATCGCATCGTTTACGCGATCGGCCGCGGAATCGGCGAACGGACTCGCCAGGCACATGACGTTCTTGTCCCCGGCTGCTGTCCCCGTAATCTTGGGCTTGCCATCTATATCAAGCGCAGCCCAGTCAGGATGCTTGCGATAGTCCGTAGTCGCGGTGCCAATCGCTGCGAGCGGAATCCACAGCCCGAGCCTCATTCCCTTGGCCTCAACCGCTTCCCGTATCGGCTTCAGTCCGCCTGGAAACGCCGTGAGATTCACCTCGTTCTCACCGTATTCCTGCTGCCAGCCGTCATCAATCGTGAAGATATCAATGCCAATCTTGCTTGCTACATCGAGCAACTTCATCACAGTATCGCGATTAATGGTGCGCTCGAACGGCTCCCAGGTGTTGTAGATCCACGGCGCGCCACCGTTCGCGTCAATGCGCCGCATCAGCACCTTGGCCGTATAGGAAGGCAGCACCCAGTGCGGATCGCGAAAGCCATCGCCGTTGCGATACGTGAGCAAAGAAACGCTTGCGGTTGTGAACTCTTCGCCAGGCCGCAGCGACCGCGCAAAGGGCATCAGGTCGGTGTCATACATCACGCCAATCGGAGTCCGGTCGAACTCATCCCACCCCAATATCTCCGTACGCTTCATGTATCCCGGCACTTCGCTGAGCACGGCAAATCCAATGCCAGTTCGGGCATTCGCCACCAATATCCCTGCATCTTCCGAGCGGCCAGTATAAAAAATCTCGCGTGGCTGTGCACCGTACTGCGAGTTCAGGGTGACTTCACTTTGCGGTCCCACCGACGGCGCAATAGATTCGATGTTCATGTGCGAAATATGCAGCGGCTCGGTTCCAGTATTGCGCAGCATCAGATGTTTGCGGATCGCGGGATGCCCGTCATACACCGCATAGATCACCGAGACTTCCAGCGGCGCATCTTTTGCTCGCAACCGGATAGTTAGAGACTTGCCGTTGGACAGCGCATCCTCGCTAGTTCCGAGCAGTACAAATTGAGAGCCCGCTCCACGATAATTCCGCCCGTTGCATTGAAACGCAAACTCTTGAGGCACATTCCAGCGGGGCTTGGATTGCAGAATGAAGTCGTTGTGTGTCTTCAGATCGGATAGTTCCTCGGTAGCGAGGCCCGCAGTTTCACTAAATCGCAGTACGCGCGAAATATCTTCGTTGTGAATTGTCCAGCTTTGTGCAGCTGCAAGAGAAGTAACTGACAGCAGAATGCCGAGAATGGTTGTGCGGATTCGCACGGTTGGCTCCGTTAGGCGCAAGGTCGAACCAGATAATAATTTTGTGAAGTTAGAGGTCTACCATTCTTGAAATGTTGAAGGGAAGACCTCCCTGTACTGAAGCGTACTTAGCTCTTAATCGTATTAGTCGCCGCGTCCCAAGTTACGCCCTTCTGCCGGAAGAACGATTCATTGCCCATGTGGCAGGCTATGGCGGCGTGGTGGCCAAAGACTACGTCTTCCACCACCGGCTTGCGAGTCTTCACCGCGTTGAAGAAGTTGTGTAAGTGAGGCTTCAAATCATCCCACGAGTTACTCTTGTAGACCAATCCCTCGGAACTCTGGGCCTTTGCCACCGCAGCGTCATTTTCCGCGTGCCACTGCTTAAAATACTCCTCGCGCATAGCTTTCGGAAAGCCTTGGGCGTAGTAGCTGGGGCCGAGATCAATCCCCGGCTGCGGCTGGAAGGTGAAGCCGAACTCGTTCACTTCAAGCAGCCCCTTGGAACCCATGATGCGATAGACCTCCGGCGTCTCAGTACCGAGGCTGATGCGGATGTACACCGGAACGCTGCCGTACTCAAACAGGGACAGGTTAATGTCTGGCATATTGCGCCCGTCCTTCCAGCGAGTAATGCCACCCAGAGTCGTCGCGCGTTTGGGCGGCTCATTGATGTTCAGCATGTACATCATGCCGCTGATTAGATGGACGATCAGATCGCCAGCGACACCTGTGCCATACTCGCGCCAGCAGCGCCAGCGCGCGAACAGCTTGCCGTCGAAGTCGCGCTTGGGCACCGTGCCCTGCCAAGTGTCCCAATCCAGCGTCTCCGGTGAAAGATCCGACGGCACCGGGTACTCCCAGGCGCCCGTAGGATCATTGCGGCCCAGCGATCCTTCCACCGAAAGAATGTCGCCGAGTGCGCCACTAGCGATGAGGGCACGCGCCTTCGCGCAGACTGTGGAACTCACGCGTTGCGAACCGATCTGAATGATGCGCCCGGTCTTCTTACCCGCCGCCACCATCTCCACACCATCGGCCACGGAGTGCGACATCGGCTTCTCGCAATAAATGTCTTTGCCAGCGCTCACCGCATCCACAACGACACGCTTGTGCCAATGGTCGGGCACCGCGGCCACGATGCAATCAATGTCCTTGTTGTTCAGCAGTTGTTCATAGTGGCGTGTTGTGAACAGATTGGGATCGTTGGCGATTTCTTTCGCCAGAATGTGGCGCCCGTCGTACAAATCGGCCGCGCCACCACACACCATGCTCGGCAGCTCCAGCGCGTTCGCCATCAGCCCCGAGCCCTGCATGCCGATGCCAATCATGCCAAAGCGCAACTTTTCGCCAGAAGCGGCCATTGCCATATCCTGCGCCTCGGCAGGTTCTGCGTCCGCCAATATGCCTGAGGCAATCAGCGCTGTGCCTGCCACCGCACCCACCTGCAAAAAATCTCTCCGCGAAACCGTATTCTTACTCATAAAGCAAATCTCCTCGCCTTCGTGATCTCAAATTCTTCAGCATGAGCGTGTTTTACTTATCTGCTTTCTTTGTGCTGGCCGTCTTCGCTGGCAGCGGCTTCATCGAAACTTCCTTGAACATCACCACATCATTGTCGCTGTGATTCTGCAAGCCGAACCAGCCCATGAGCGGACGTCGCCCACGCAACGGCTCAAAGTCAAACTTCTGCGGAGGCACTGGCTGGCCTTCGGTGTAGTCCGTCACCTTAACGCCGTTCAGCATCACAATCGTGCGGGCACCATCGAGCGTAATCTCCATGTTGTTCCACTCCGGCCCCGGCTTGCCCGGACGCGCCAGCGGCTTGGTGAGCGAGTAGAGCGTGCCGGTGACGTGATACTCATCTTCCTTGGAGTCTTCCGGCTGATTGTCAATCTGCGCCTCGTAGCCGTAGTGCACCGGCATCCACGCCTCGCGCGGCTCCAGCGGGATACGAATATACACACCTGAATTGTCATTGTGATCGCGCATCTTGAATACCACGCGAATCACGCAATTGCCGACTTTGCCACCACCCCAGTAGGTAAGGCCCATACCACCGTGGGTACGCATCATGCCGTCTTCCACGGTGATGCCGCCCGGCCCCACATGCTTCCATCCTGTCAGGTCTTTCCCATTAAAGAGTTGCTTCCAGCCATCCTGCGCCACCACTGGGGCCACCAGCAACAACAGCAGAATCGTGCGCGCACCAATCCGTTGGAACATGACTGCCCCCCTTGAGGTTTGCACTATCCCGTAGCAAGTTTTCGCTACGTATTGCGTTCACCAATATAGCGCAACTGAAGAGTGTGTACGAGGAATGGAATCACGGAGCGAGAATGCAGGAATGGGGAAGCGGGGTACACCCGGAAGTACCGCCTCAAGGGGCGGGACTTTCGGCAGGATAAATTTCAGGTGGTACTACTGCACGGTGATGCTGATGCTGCCAGTTTGCGTCTGGTGGGTTGACGTGGCTTGTACGGTCACGGTGTAGTTGCCCGGCGGCGTGCCGCCGGTGTAGGCATTAATCGTCACCGTGGATTTTGCCGACTGCGTGGTGTCGGCTTGCGACGTAACGGTAACCGTCGCGGTCTCCGCCGTGGTCGCAGCATAGAAGGGTGCGGTGTAAAGCCCGTTGGAATCAATCGTGCCAGGAGTCGCAGTCCAGTTCACGGTTGTGTTGGTGCTACCAGTGACGGTTGTGGTGAACTGCTGCTGTGCGCCGGAAAACAGCGAGACTGTGGTAGGCGAAATCGTAATCGCCACGCCGCTCGTAGAAGTCGTGGTGCTGGAACTGCCGCCACTGCATGCCAGCAGCAGCGCCACCGATGCCACTGTGATCGCAACCCCGACCAGCCACCAAGTCCTCTTGCGACGTCCGGCAGTCACGCCAACCGCAAGACCCAGAAGCGCAAGTCCGGCGAGAGGTGGCCACGGCAACGACCAAGTCCCAGTCCGCGCGTTCAGTACATCGCTCTTCGTACCGATCGCAGCCGTCTTGGTGGGTGGTGCCGTTTGAATCACCAAGCTACCCGTTCCGCTGCCAGTGATGATGGGAGGCGTGAAGGTGCATGCCGCTCCTTGCGGAATACCAGCGATGCATGAGAAGGTCACGGGTTCGCTAAATCCACTTACTGGATCAATGCTGATGCCGTAAGACACCGAACCGCCGGGCACCACACTCACCACATCCGGTGCAGTGATGCGGAACACAAATGTCGGCTGCACTCCGGTGACGGTGACTGGAATCGTCGCCGACTGCTTCAATGAGCCGCTTGTACCCTGCACCGCCAGATTCACCAGTTGCGGTAATGCCGAAGACGCGGCAGCGATGGTCAGGTTCACTGTCACACTGCCATCAGCCGCTGGTGTAACCGGATTCGTGTCGAAGCTGCAAGTAACCCCTGCCGGAGCACTCGGGCAGCTCAGGTTCACCGCATCACTAAAGCTGTTCGTAGAATTCACCGTGAAGGAAGTCGTAGCGCTGCTACCCAGCAGCACCGTCACTCCACTACTTATGCCCGCGAAGCTAAAATTCGGCAACGTACTCTGCACACCAAGAAGTGGAATGCTCCACAACCCACGCCCGAAAGTCGAACCGCGCAGCTCCGACACGCCTCCGCTGTTGAAAGCCCGCAACTGAGTCACTGGGGCATTTGGCAACCCAGTGCCATACTCGGCCCAGCTTGCTCCGCCGTCCTGCGTCACGAACACCCCAATGTCCGTACCCGCGTATAGCGTGATGTGATCCAGCGGATCGAGCAACACACTGGAAACTGGCACATCAGGCAGCGTCTTGCTGATGTCCGTCCAAAGGCCACCAGCATTGGTGGTCTTCCAGACCCGGCCGCCCTGCTGCCCTAAATACCCCAGCACCGAAAGATATGCGGTCTGACCCGACGGGTCGCTGGAGTTATCCACATAAATGCTGGAAACATCAAAGCCTCGTGGGTTGACCGTATTCGTCACTTCGCGCCACGCAGTATTGCCACTGTCAGCGCTGGTCGTGACGAAAACGCGTCCGGTCGCTGGCGTGGTGACCGAACCTGTGCCAGCCGTGCCCGCGTAGATTACCTGTGAGCCATTCGCCGTCACCGGCCCACCTGCCGCCACCGCACTAACCACATTTTTCTGACCGCTGCCAAGACAACTCGTGCCCTTAAGGAAATCGAACTCAGGGCTGATCGCTGTAAAAGCTCCACTCACGCCATTGCCGCGCCAAATGCGACAAGTGCCGACCAGCAGATTACTGGTGAGTTGCGGGTCGGAGATAAACGGCAGATACGTCGCTGTGGGGTCGCCGCTCCAAGGATTACTGGTCGCATTCGGATACCCGACACCGACAGGACTGAAGCCAGATTCGATGCATCCCAGTGGCGTAGTCGAGCCCGCCGTACACAGATCAATCTCGCCGTTCGGCTTGGATGTGTACCAGTTATCCGGAGTGGTCGCGTCAATCTCGCTGAAACCATTGCTACTGTTGATGCCCGCCAACGCCGTCCACGTGGATAACGGAAGCGACCCAGTGCCGTAGCGAGGCGCGCTGTTGTAGCCCTGCGCCACGCCCGCTGCACCGTTATCCTGCAAACCCGCAAGGAACGTCGTCGAGTCCGAGGGGTGCTGCGCAAAGCCGACTACGCCGCTCAGCGACCCCAGGGTGCCCGTCAGATCGTCAATCGGATTCGACCCCGTGCATGCGCTGCTGCTAACGCCGCCCGAAAGTAGTGCTTGTCCACTCAGTGCGCGGTATGCACCGCCATCGTTGCCAAAGTAAAGAATCGCATCGCCCGCGGCAGTAAGCTGAGCCGCCACACTATGCTGCCCGCCGTGCATGTGTGCCGTTGTGGCCAACGGCCCGCCGCAGCCATACACATGCGTCAGGTTCACAAAGCCTACGGTGGAAGTCGTACCGCTCGTCGCCTGGCAGGTACTGGCTGGATCAGCGGCATCCGCTGTGGAGCACTTGTAGAGATTCGTGGCTCCAGCGTAAAGATCGGTCCCCGTCGCGCCCAGCGAAACCGCCGCCAACGTCAACGCGGCTGGATTCGATGCCGTGTCGCAACCGGAAACATCGCCGCAAATCTCGATTCCCGCCACATCAAGACTGACCCAGGTAACACCGCCGTCGCTGCTGCGCGAAATCCCGCGATCCCCCGCAAGCTCATCTACAAACCATGCATACAATTCGGTGCGGCCCGACACAACTGCCAGTCGCCCGGTGTGGAATGGCAATAATCCGGTTGACGCACTCGCCGTACTCGGTTGTGCCGCCAATTGCGACCACGTCACTCCATCGGTAGACGAAAACACGCCATGATCCTGCACCGCCGTGTAAAACGCTCCTGCACCACCATTTGCAGCAGCCACAAACGCCACATCCGTCGCCGAAGCCGTCGGAGTGATCGCCACACCAGCATTGTTCACCGTGGCAATATGCCAAGTCGCGCCAGCGTCCGTCGAGTAATACAGCCCGGGCACAGCCAGAGTGCTCACCGCGTCGAACTTGCTGCCATTAGTGGCGCCAGAAACCGCAGCCACCACCAGATTCGGATTCAACGAACTGAACGCGATCTTGCTGAAGCCCACGCCTACGAACGAACTCGACCCGCTGTCCGCGGTCGTGATCTGCGTCCATGTATTACCGCCATCGGTCGAACGCAAAATGCCTAAACCAAAGTAGGAGTCCGCCGAACCATCGGCTTCTCCGGTGCCCACGAGAACGACGCCAGCGCTGCCCGGCTGTACCGCCACCGCACCCACGGCCAACGTCGGCTGGCTGTCGAGCAATGGCGTCCACACCACACTTGCCGAGGCTGCCGTCGCGCTGGTGGACTTCCACAGTCCGCCATAAGCCGCCCCCGCATAAACCGTGTTCCCTGTCGCGTCGTTCGGATCCACCGCAATCGCCGTCACCCGCCCGGACACCGCGCCATAGTCCTGCCCGTACACTCCCGGATCGGAAATCACGGGTGACGGGCCCAATGACGTCCAGTCGCCCGCAATCGTCGCCAAAGCCTTGGCATTCGCAACTTTCCCAGTCAATCCGCCAGCCGGACGCACCACCGCTGCCTTGCCCTGCTTGATGCGCGCAATGCGCAGCTTCGCCTTCTGTTCCAGCGCCTTCTGCCTCAACTCGGCGACCCGCAACGCAGAACCCGCCGCTACACGAGGCCGAAACGTCGCGCCGCGTACAGCAGAACTTTCACTGACTGGAAAGGAAGACGAGCCGGAAGACGATTGCGCTGGCAGCGCCAAAGCACAGGGAACCAGCAGAACAGCGGTCAGCAGGGCGGAAAAAGTCCGCCTCGGGTGCAACTTCATGGAGCAGACTCCTCGGTGTAAGAGAGCAAATAAAGAATCGGGAACGGCACGCAAACGTTCGCTAGGATTTCGACGAAATATACGCAGCTACTAGTGTACAAAAACGTTCATCCCGCCGCGCCCGGTTGTCAGACTTGTGCGTGCGGCGACGCACTTTTACAACTTTTCACTTTAAGATTAGTAGCGTCTGCTGCCCCGCAAGTTGCCCGGCTCAACCGTAACATTAAGAAAAAGAGCGATTTCTAGCACCTCGGCTTTCCCCGAGCGGCCATTTCGCCAACCGCCTCACCCCGGCGGGAATGGTATGGTATTGGGGTTCCGCTCTGTGGTGTGATTCAGGTGGTTTTGTCACTCTATGTCCCAATGAGCGGCACTGGAGACCAATTTGTCCTTAATGCTTGATGAAATTCGCCAGCAGCCCGACGTGCTGGCCCGCATTGTCGCCCGCGAACGCGAATCGCTGCGCGACGTCGCCGACCGCCTGCGCGGAAAAATCAACCTGATTGTGTTGGTCGCCCGCGGCAGCTCCGACAACGCTTCGCTCTTTGGTCGCTATCTGCTGGAAATCGCCACCGGCATCCCCGTCTCGCTGGCCGCGCCATCGGTGTACACGCTTTACGGCAGCCAGATGCGCCTCAACGGCACCCTCTTCGTCGGCGTCTCGCAATCCGGCGAAGGTGAGGACATCAACTTTGTGCTCACCGAAGCCCGCTGTCGCGGCGCCTTCACCATCGGCATCACCAATGAAGCCGCCTCCAGCATGGTCAAGCTGGTGGATCATCCTCTGCTGGTGCATGGCGGCAAAGAACTTTCGCTCGCCGCTACCAAAACCGTCACCGGACAGATGATGATGTTCTACCTTCTCGCCGAAGCCTTGGCCCACCACGCCGAAAAGAACCCGGCCGGCCCCGCGCGAATCGCAGGATTCGAGCGCATCCCCGACTATTGCCAGCAGGCGCTGGCCCTCGAACCGGCGATTCGCGAACTCGTGCAGCGCTACACCTTCATGGAGAACTGCGTCGTCATCGGACGCGGCCTGCTCTACGGCAACTCCTACGAACTCGCGCTCAAGCTGATGGAAACCTGCTACGTCGTGGCCGAGCGTTTTTCCTCGGCCGACTTCTTCCACGGCCCGCTGGCGCTGATTGACCGCCACTTCCCGGCGATCCTGTTCGCCGTGCCCGGCCCGACCATGCCCGGACTGATGCAACTCGCCGCGCGCCTGCAAGAGCTTCACGCCGATACGCTCGCCATCACCTCAGACAGTACACTCGCGGCGACCTGCACCCGCAGCATCACCATGCCCGCAGAGATCAGCGAATTCCTCGCCCCGATTCCCTACTTGATCCCCGCCCAACTCTTCGCCGCCCTGTTAGCTGAAGCCAAAGGCCTCGACCCCGATAAGTCGCGGTCACTGGCCAAAGTTACGCGTACGCTGTAAGCTGCCGTTCAAGGAATTGGGAATTTAGGCCTACGGTCGCCTTCTGCGATCAACGATAAGCACGCCAAGTAGAGCAAAAACTATATTTCGCGCAGAACTCCGCGCAGTTTCGTCAAAAGTCGGAGTAAAAACCACAGGAAGCGCGGTAAGAAACGCGATGTACATAAGCGACCGCGGCCAATCAAGCTCCTTAAAATCAGTCCGCGAATTCTGAACTAGTCCGACGACAATCGCCACCGGAAGAGCAAGCCAGGCTGCCAAGTACGCGTTTTCTTTCAGCCAGTTCAACACTATGCGCACCCTCCCAACAAAGATTTTTCGCGCTTGTACCTGCTCAGATTTTTGCCATTCTGTAATCGCATTAAGAATTGCCGCTTTTCCCTTGACAGGGACATGCTGAATTTCACGGCCAATCTCAATCTGGGTCTCGTTTAGCGCGTGCGACAAGATTACTATTCGTGCCTCGTAGACCCCCCCATCGTAAACCACTGCACATTTACCGGGTCTCGTCCGCCGATATTCGCGGTAATTTGCCACCCAATTTCACTGGCAGTGTTCAAATTGAAACCCACTAATGCGGTAGCCGTCCGAATTTCCCACCCGAACCATCTTCCGAAACGACGTTCAAAGCGATCGCCTATTGTCAGAATCCCCCGCGCTCAAGGTGTTTCACAATCTTTCTCAGAATCGGCAACTGCTCCGCGGTCAAAATAACTCCATGATCCATCGGATCAGCGTCACCCGTCCAAAGCTCAACTCTGCCATCGGCCATGCAGCGAGCCCATCCAACGTCTGAACCTAAACTGTACTCAGCTGAATGCGGAATTGCTCGAGATTCGTCCAACAATTTCAGTACCCCCTCAAAAAAGCTGGGAGCGATCAAATCCGCCCCCGCTGGGTTACGAAGTCATACGTTAACTTAGCGGAAGTATAGTGCCAGAGGAGCAGACGAGAAAAGAGGCAGCTCATCTCACTCTAAAACAGCATTGGTGCCGGGAGGGGGGGTCGAACCCCCATGACCCGAAGGTCGGCGGATTTTGAGTCCGCTGCGTCTGCCAGTTCCGCCATCCCGGCTTGGGAGGGATTCCTTATTGTAAAGCAGGCTCGCCGAATTTCAGCAAGCAGTAATTCCGCGCAGGGCCACCTGATGCTCGAACCGCTTGTGAAATGTGTCAGCTAAGGCGTTCGCTTCAGCACTAGGCTCACCGGCGCACCACCATCGCGCCACGTGCCCGCAATCTCCGAATTGTCCTTGTTCATGGTCCCATCGAACGCACTGCGATTGGAGCTACTTTCGAAGTGCAGCGTGGGCTCCGTATAGCTGATGGCCGTCATCTTGATGCCCGATGTGTCCTGGTCCGGGTAGTCAATCGTGCCACTCAGTGTCCCGTCCTGCTCCTGCGCAATGTGCACCAAGATTCGCTTCTTCGGTTGGGCCCCTGGATCAAGAGTTCCCCTCCATTGTCCAACGATGGGCGATTCCACGGGCGCTGCGACTAGGGCAGGCACAAAACGGAACCCAAGTATCAGCGATACCCCCAGGCAAAGCCCAAACCACCATGCTCGCTGCGTTTTCATGCTCGATCCCCTAACCCTTGCCGGATAATCTTTCTAATACAAATCATTTTGCGCTACGTCATCCTAGCGTGGGCTTGATTCTAATTCATCGCCCTTTTACCGGGCTCATGTAAAGAAGATTCACACAAAGAAAAAGGCCGGCTCCAAGGAGCCGGCCTTTCCTTTACAACTGTTGCTGCCTACTGCACCGCGAAGATCAGGTCATCGTGATCGTCATACGTACCTGTGCTGCATGACGACGCGGTACCCTGATAGCGGAAGTTGGCGCGAATGGCCTGCAGGCTGCCCGTGGGCAGCGTGAAGGTCTTGGTGATGGTTTGCACACCGCCAGCCGCAGGCACCATGCTCCCGATCAAAGTCCAGACCGGGCTGTTGGCGTTCGGGGCATAGTACAGATCCAGTGTGTCGGACGAGCCCGTGCTATAGGCATAGACGGTTGCGGTGATAGTGGCCGTCTGGCCGTGGGTCAGATTGCCGCTCGTCGCCGCGATCTTCAGCCGGTCATTCGACTCATCCGTGTGGTAGGTGCCACTGTTGCCATCTACGCAGGAGCTGTTGATGGTGTTCGGCCGGTTCACTTCGTTGCCGTTGGTCTCCGTGCCGCGACCGTTGAGCAACGTGGCACCCGAGTCGCACGACGTACCCACCGTCGTACACTTCGGAGCCTTCAACGTAGCGTCGTACACCGCAGTCTGCGCCCCGCCGCCTGTAGCATTTACCGTCAGGCTGATCGTCGTAGTGTGCGTGGTGCTGCCCGATGTGCCAGTCACCGTCACCGTCGCCACGCCCGTCGTCGCCGTGCTGCTGGCGGTGAAGGTCAGGGTGCTGGTGGAAGTGGTGGAGGCCGGACTGAACGCCGCCGTGACGCCCGCTGGCAGGCCGCTCGCCGTCAGCGCAACGCTGCCGGTGAAGCCATTCAACGGGGCGACCGTGATCGTGCTGGTCGCCGTGCTG
This sequence comes from Terriglobales bacterium, assembly GCA_038229415.1. GTDB lineage: Bacteria > Acidobacteriota > Terriglobia > Terriglobales > Acidobacteriaceae > JANXUR01. The sequence goes on along the minus strand of JBBROM010000012.1, from coordinate 51,194 downwards.
CTCTGGGTGACGCTCACGCTCGCCGGAGAGGCCGAGAGCGAGTAGTCCGGAGCCGCCGCACCGGTGGCGAAGATCAGATCGTCATGATCGTCGTAAGCTCCGGTGGTGCAGGAGCCCGCCGTACCCGTGTAGCGGAACACCGCGCGTACCGCCTGAAGCGAACCCGCTGGCAAGGTGAACGTTCCCGACAGAGTCTGTGCGCCCGCCGCTGTGGGAACAATGCCCGTCTGGATCGCTGTCCACACAGGATTCGTCGCATCGGCCGCGTAGTAAAGATCCAGCGCGTCCGAAGTAAAGCCGCTGTAAGCCCACACCGTCGCAGTCACCTTCACCGACTTGCCCGGCGCCATCGTGCTGCCATCGGTGGTCGCGATCAACAGACGATCATTCGATTCATCCGAGTGGAAGGTGCCACTGGTGCCGTCGGCACAAGTGCTGTTGATGGTGTTCGGTTGATTCGGCTCGGTGCCGCCCGCAAGCGTCGCCCGGCCCAGCAGTAAGCTGGCGCCAGAGTCGCACGACGAACCTGTCGTCGCGCATTTCGGAGCCTTCAACGTGCTGTCATAAACCGCTGTCTGCGCCCCGCCGCCGCCACCGCTGGCCGTTATGGTCAGGCTGATGGTGGTGGTGTGCGTCAGAGTGCCCGAGGTTCCGGTCACTGTCACGGTAGAAGTGCCGGTAGTTGCCGTACCGCTGGCAGTCAGAGTTAAGGTGCTGGTGGATGTCGTGCTGGTTGGACTGAATGCAGCCGTCACGCCGCTGGGCAAACCAGAAGCGCTTAAGGCTACGCTGCCGCTAAAGCCGCTGATCGGCGACACAGTAATGGTGCTGGTGCCGGCATTGCCCTGCACGATGCTCAGGCCGCTGGGCGACGCGGAGAGTGAGTAGTCGGCTGCGGCCACACCGGTTCCCGTAGTCGTTACCGTCTGCTGGCTGGGCGTCGCATTGTCCACTGCCGTCAGGGTTCCGGTGAGGGTACCTGTCGTCGTGGGCGTGAAGGTAACGTTGATCGTACAGCTCGACCCAGCATTTACCTGACCACCGCAGTTATTGGTCTGGGAATAGTTGGTGCCGATGCCGATGCCGGTAATCACCAACGCTCCCGTACCAGAGTTCGTAAGTGTCACCGCCTGTGATGCACTGGAAGCACCCACGCTGGTGCTTCCAAAGGTCAACGTCGAAGGACTGAGCGTTGCCGTCGGCGTACCTGCCGAGTTCACCGTAACGCTCACCGTCGTGGTGTGCGATAGTGAGCCGCTGGTGCCGGTGACGGTCACTGTCGCCGTACCCGTGGTCGCCGTGCTGCTGGCGGTCAGAGTCAAGGTGCTGGTGCCGGTGGTGCTGGTCGGGTTAAAGGAAGCAGTGACACCCGTCGGCAAGCCGCTAGCCGTCAAGGCCACACTGCCCGTAAAGCCGCTCAGCGGATTCACCGTAATGGTGCTTGTCCCACTGTTGCCCTGTGTTACCGACAAACTCGTCGGTGAGGCAGAGAGCGTATAGTCCGGCGTACTAGTACCGCAACCGGGGAATTTGAAGTTGCCGATGCGGGTGTTCCAGTTAAAGGCACCGTTGGTCTTGATGTATTCCGTTGTGTACCAGAAGGTGCAGTCGTCCACAGGATCCACAGTCATCGCACTGTAGTCACCCCAACGGCTCAGGCTGCTGCCCGTTTGCGATCCTGTACCGGCAACCAGTTGTACTTCCGCCTCCAGCGTGCTCGGAGTATCGCCCGGCACCCGGCCTGCATAGAAGATTGAGGGATTCAGCGTACTGCTGGATTTACTGTATCCAACCGCTAAATCGCCAGCGGAGTCCATCGCGATACTGCTCATCCAGCGATAGTTGGAGTCCGGCGCGAAGGTGCTCTGCTGCGCCACACTCGGCGTGCCGTTCGGGTTCTGGACTTCATACCAGCGCACACCGCCGCTGGAACCTGCCACTACGGACTGGCTTACCACGAGCGATTCGTGGTTGGTGAAGTTGCGGTAGGCCAGCCGGAACATCAGACGATCCGCCAGCGAATCGAGCTGCTGCGTCACGCCCTTTTGTGGAATGCAGGTGCCGCCGCCGCATACCGCTGAAAATGCCGCCACCGGAATGTTCGTCGGACCAGTAAACGTTGAATTCGCCGGTGTCGCAAAGTCCACGTGAAACTTGTACAACTGTAGCGAATTGGTGCCGTAATAGATCTGGTAATTAGGAGACCCGGCAGGTGGCTGAATCGTGCCATCCATATCCGCGGGCAACAGTCCGCCCACGCCCGAACCCTGCTGGAAGCAGACCTGCGTGGCGGCACTGCCAGCCAGCATTGCCGTGCGGTTGTAGGCGCAGGAATCGGCACCCACGAACGTGTTGCCGTTGAACATATTGAAGGTGGTGTAGTAGCCGTCCGGCCAAACACCCATCTTCGGATAGTCATCAAAGTTGGTGTAGGAAAATGAATAGCGATTGTAGGTGCCGGTCGCATCCGAGGTCGTCGAAACCGCCAGGCACTGCAAGTACGGCTGCGTCGTTACCGAAAACTGGGTCAGCACCCAGCGGCTGGCGATCTTGTCATACAGCACCACCGGGTCGCCATCGTTATTGGTCTGGCAGCCACCGCCGAACCCGGACCACAGCGTATTGTTGGCCACCGGGCCTAGCACCAGCGCACCAGTTGTCTTGCTATAAACCGCGTAGCTGGAGTTGACCATCTGCACGAACTGGGTCGCGCCCACTGCACCGTTCGTATCCGGCGGCGCACTGCCTACCGTAAAGCCAGCCACGCCTTGTCCTATGCCATCGAAGCTCAGGCCAACCGTCGGCGTATTCAGCGGAGCAGCCACTGCGGTTGTCCGTTGCAAAACGGGATCGTCCACCGGCTGGTCTGCTCCCGGAGGCAACGGAATCCGCCGCCAGGCTTCGGCTTCATGCTTGACGTGGATCGTCGCCGGCGGCGCAAGTCGCGCCAAATCACGCAACGGCAGTGAAGTATCGTGATGCACTTCTTTCCGCACGATTGGCCCAGTGACAGTCTGCGCCGCCATCGGCGCAACCGCGCACAGCAATCCGGCGGTAAGGCTAAGAATTCCCGTAATGATGCGTGTCCGCTTCAACATTTAATTCTCCGTGTAGCAAAGATTGGTCGCCGTCGAGACCAGAACGGTGCCGCCGCGCTCACATCACAAAACCGGGGAGACCAGCGTCTTCCCTGAACCGGGAATCCAGAGAGCCGATTGCGTTGCCCCCGGCAACGCAAAGTGTGAGCGATGCTACACGCTGAATACTACATATAACAAGTAACTAAGTAGTAATAGGACAGGAAGAAGCCACAATATCGCGAGGAAATCCCAAATCGGAAGGACTGCCCGGAAAACCAGTAAGGATAACGGCTAAAAACCAACCGGGCGGTCAGTTCTGAAGATGCAACCAACTCCCACCGTGTAGCCATTCATGCCGCGAATGCGCCAAACCAAAACATTGACGATGGATTCTTAACTGATTAACTCTTTCGCCCGCTTCCGCGCTTTCTTCCGGTCGAGCCTACGACGGTCATAGGCGAAAGGTTCAGCCTCTCCTATCGCGATTCGCCGAAAATCCGGATGAGCCGGATTGAGCAACCAATTTGAGTCATTGGGAGCCAGTACCGAGGGCACCACCAGAATCGCAGTGCGTCCCTGTGCAACGAATTCATCGCCCAAACGCGCCAGTTCCAAAGGCGCGGGCGTGGAGCGCCAGTCTGTCGGTAAATCGTTCGCGGGAACACTCACATGGCTCAGATTTGACGGAACATCCGCAACCGCCAGCACAAGGTCAGTAGGCAGATCCGCAGGATCAAGGTGGGCAAAATACTCCAGGAGGGCCAGCGACTCTCGTTCAGAGGTGTATACCAATCGCGTCCCCGGACTCGACCACCGCCCCCCGTAACGGAACGAGCCTTCACCATCGAACGGAGATTGGGCATAGCGAGCTCGCAGAAGCCGGTAAACGCGGGTGTTACCTGTTGGAGGTGCTGAGGAGAGAACCACGTGAGACTAGCTGACCCCGCCGTAGGCGATGCGACCCAGCACGTTCTCGATCTGCCGGGCACCCACTTCCGTGTCAAGCCATTCGAGGGGTATGCCGCCGCCGAGCGAAACGTTGGGGCGCTTCAGCCAATGCAGGGCTCGCTCCCGTCCTCCTAAGAATTCATGGGCCAAGGCAAGAATTCGCGCCAGCCGGTAAAGCCGGTCTGACTCATGCCGCGCGAGACGTCCGCCACTCCGCCTTTGCAAGCTGCGTGGAGAAAGATCAAGCACCGAAGCCAGGTCTCGCAGCCCGAGGCCGGACGTCCGCAATAATTCTTCCAGCGCGGCATGGGGGAACCCCTCTCGGATAGAGTCGCGCACATCCCTTTCGGTGCGCACCCGCCGACCCAGTGCAGCCTCCCCACCAAGCTCGCGCACAACGGATTGAAATTGTGACGCCATATGTCATCTATCATAGCGCCATTTGGCGCTAGAAACAAACTATGAAATTTCTCGTGGCACCTGTCTACCAACCCGACTGAGCGCCCTTGTTCTGCTCGTCCAGCCATAGCTTGAGCGGAGCAAAATACTCCAGCAGCGCCCCAGCGTCCATCTGCCGCTGCCCGGTCAAAGCCTCCAGCGCATCGGGCCATGGCTTGCTCTGGCCCATCTCCAGCATCTGATTAAACTTGGCCCCCGCCGCCTTCGATCCAAAGAACGTGCAGCGATGCAGCGGCCCCTGATAGCCCGACTCGCGGCACAGCGCGCGATAAAACTGGAATTCCAGCACATGTGCAAGAAAATAGCGCGTGTATGGAACATTCCCCGCCACGTGATACTTCGCCGCCGGATCAAAGAACTCTTCACCGCGCGGCTCCGGCGGCACCACGCCTTGATACTTCTTGCGCAACTCCCACCATGCCTTGTTGTAATTGGCAGGCTTAATCTCGCCTGAGAACACCTTCCAGCGCCACTGATCAATCAGCAATCCAAACGGCAAAAACGCCACGCGATCCAGTGCCTGCTTCATCAGCAGCGGCACATCGTTCCCCGGCTTCGGAGCTTCTTCCAGTAATCCCACCTTGTGCAAGTACGCCGGCGTAATCGCCAGCGCGATGGCATCGCCGATCGCTTCATGAAAACCGTCATTCGCGCCATTCTGGAACATGTACGGCTGGTGCTTGTAGGCCCGCTGATAGAAGTTGTGCCCCAGTTCGTGATGAATGGTAACGAAGTCTTCCTCATTCACGTTGATGCACATCTTGATGCGCAAATCATCGGCGTTATCCAGATCCCACGCACTGGCGTGGCATACCACGTCGCGATCCCTTGGCTTCACGAACAGCGACCGCTCCCAAAACGTATCCGGCAGTGGAGCAAAGCCCATAGACTTGAAGAAGTTTTCCCCGTAGTGCACCATGCCTTTGGCGTCGAGATTCTTCGCCTTGAGCAGTTCGGTGGTATCGAAACTTTTCGTCTCTTCCGGTACGTTCAGCAGCGGATACACATTGCCCCACGACTGCGCCCAGATGTTGCCCAGCAAATGTGTTGGAATCGGTCCCGTCGCCGGCACCACACCCGGCCCATAATGTTTGGAAAGCTGTGTCCGCACATACGTGTGCAGAGCCAGATACAGCGGCTTCACTTGATCGTAGAGCCGGTCCAGCTCAGTGCTGAACTCTTCGGGCGTCATGTCATACCCGCCGCGCCACAACGCGCCGACATCCTTGAACCCTAACTCTCGCGCGCCCTGATTCGATAGCCCCACAAAGCGGGTGTACTTGTCGCGCATGTGCGGAGCAATCGCGTGCCAGCCCTTCCACATCTCCAACAGTTCCTGCGGATCACGGCTGTCGGCCATGCGCCGCTCGATGTCGGTAATGTCGAGACAGTCTTCTTTTCCCGCAACACCTGTAGCCCCATCCGCAGCCTTGCGGCAGTATTTCGCCTTGCCGTACTCGCCCTCTAGCCAGCTACCCAGCTCGGTCATTTCGCGGCGCAGCTTGGCATCCTTCGGAGCGGGTGCCGTAAGCCCCAGCCGCAGCAGCATAAACTTGCGCGCCAGCTCGGGACTCATCTTCACGCCATCGAACTTCTTCGACTCCTCCACTAACTCAGTCGTCACTGCCGTGAATTCGTCATTCGCGGCGGCGGCTAAAGCCTGCGTGTCTTCCGTAATAAAGTTGGACTGCACCCACGTTGCCTGATTCACCTTCACGGCCAGCTCGGCCAGGCGCGCCTCAGCGCGATTCATAAAAGCTTCAGCTTCCGCAACCGTCGGCTTACTCTCTGCATTCACGTTCACAACCGCTCCCATTACTACGAAGATCAAAGTGACAACCAAACGCAACATCGAAAGAAAATTGTCAGGCTTCATGTAGCCTCCAGAAAGAATTCCGCTCACCATATCAGCTAAGCAAATGGTCCATTTGGAATCACATCATTATCCAACAGCTTACGCTCCTTGTCAGCGCTGACTATGCCAGTCAAACGTGTCCTTTCGGCGGCTGCGTGGGTCGCGAACCGCCCGCTTCCTCATGTATCGTTGACCTAGAGCCTGAATTTCTTGGATTTCAAAGTTCGTTGTGTTCCGGTTGTTGCATTTCCAGTTCCCAGCCTTTTGCCGATGTCATTCCCACCATCCAACCTGAGGCACTTGCGATTTCTCCTCACCGCTGTGCTTTTAGCCAGTGGCGGCGCGCTGGCGACACCATCGTCTTCGGAACCGATCCCCATCATCCGCCAGGAAGTCCGCGAAATTCGCCTCGTCGTCACGGCCATTGATTCGCACGGCCACTTCGTCCACGATCTCGGCCCCACCAGCTTTAGCGTTCTCGACGACGGAACAGACGTGCAACCCTTCCTCGACTTTCGCCGCGAGTCCAACCTTCCACTCGACGTCGGCTTGGTCGTGGACCTCAGCGGTTCGGTCCACAGCAAGTTTCCCTTTGAACTACAGTCCGTCAGCGACTTTCTGGCGCGCATCCTGCACCGCACCGGCGATCGCGCCTTCATCGCTGGCTTCAACGCCGACCTACTCGTCGCGCAAGACCTCACCTCCGATCAGCGCCTGCTCAACGACGCACTGACCCGCCTGCACTCAGGCGGCGGAACCGCCCTTTTCGACGCCATCGTCGCCCTTTGCCGTCGACCTTGGCCCTCGACTTCCAGCGAACCCGCGCGCCGTGCGTTGCTCTTGCTGAGTGACGGCAATGACAACCAGAGCGCCGCCACTCTGGCCATGGCCATCGAAGCCGCACAGCGCGCCGAAGTCATCGTGTACGCCATCAACACCAGCGACAGCCCCACCGTGGAGCGGGGCGACAAGTGGTTGCAGCAGCTTACCGATGCCACCGGTGGCCGCACCTTCTACCCTGCGTCACGCCATGACGTGAACAAGGCGTTGGTAGAGACCGAGGAAGAGTTGCGCAGCCAATACATCCTTTCGTTCCGGCCAGCACGTCCTGGTTCTGATGGCAAGTTTCACGCTCTCACCTTGATTCCCCATGTTCCGGGAGTCAAGTTGCGTACGCGGAAGGGCTACTATGCCCGCTAGAAACAAGGGGTTGCGATGCATACTGAAATTTCACGCGATATTCGCGTAGCGCAACTTTCCGTTGGTGGGTATACCTTTGACTAGCTTTCGCCGAGCCCCTTGCCGTGCTATAAGGGAGTTGATCGCAACTCGCACCGCCGCCGCTTGATTGCTGCGTCCGAGGAGGTTTCCTAGTGTCAGATGCGCGTACCGGAAAACGCTTTCCTCTCGAACTTCCTATTACGATCCACTCGGCCGACACCAATCAGGATGTCAAGGGACACACCACCAACCTGAGCGCAGCAGGCGTTTATGTTCGGGCGGAAGGATCGCTTGAGGTTGGATCCCAGATTGAGTTCCAGATTGCACTGCCTTCCGAAGTCACAGGCGGCGGCAGTCCGGTGGTGCTGCAGTGCAAAGGGCGCGTAGTGCGTTCGGATGGACTTAACAGCGCGGAAGGCTCCCAAGGGGTCGCCTGCGTTATTGATTCGTATGAAATGGTTCGCAATTCCTGAACCGAGGTAATCACGGATGTTGAAGCTTATATTGGCGGATAATCAGGCGATCTTTCGGGCTGGCATGGCCAAAGTCCTGGCTGTGGAAGACGAAATCCGCATCGTCGCGCAAGCCCAAACCCCGGAGCAGATGCTGATGGCCATTGAGAAGTTTCGGCCCGGCATCCTGTTGGTGGGCGGTGACTTTCATCCCGACTTCGCCACGGTGATGCAGGCCGCCAGCGCGGTCGAAGCCCGCGTCGTCGTGCTGGTAGAAAATGGCACGGGCACCACCCGCTTCCAAAACGCCGGCGCCATGGGCGTCATCTTTCGCAGTGTCCCCGCCGCCTCGCTGGTGGAGTGCGTCCGCAAAGTCGCCCGCGGCGAGCGCTGGCTGCAAAACACCGGCGGCGCCAACGAGCCCACTGAAACCGACATGGTAGGTATGCGCGTCCGCGATCGCCTCACGCCTAAAGAGCTACGGATTGTCGCACTGATCGTGCAGGGCTACAAGAACAAGGAAATCGCCACGCAGCTTGGCACCACCGAACAGGTCATCAAAAATTACCTGCGCAATGTCTACGACAAGATCGGCGTCTCCGACCGCCTCGAACTCGCCCTGTTCACCATCCATCACCGCATTCTGATGGAAGCCGCCACCGCCACGCATAACACGCCCCAGCCGCCTAAGAATCCGGTGACCGCAGCTCGCGCTGCCTCCGTTGGCCGGACTATCGCAGCGGCAACCGAAGCCACGGCGCGCCCTACATCCGCGCCTGCCTTCAATGGCAAAGAAGAACCCCACGCCCGCCCCTGAGCTCCCGGGCAAACGCGGGGTTCTGTTAGCCCGCTTGGCGTCCTACACAATCTTCTCCGCAATGCTCTTACCCTGCGTAAACAGCAGCAAATAATCCGGCCCGCCTGCCTTGGAATCCGTGCCACTCATGTTGAATCCGCCAAAGGGATGCGCTCCTACAATCGCGCCCGTGCACTTGCGATTGATGTACAGGTTCCCCACATGGAAGTCGCGCTTGGCCACGTCAATCTTGGCTTGTGAGCTGGTGTAGATCGCGCCAGTCAGCCCAAACTGCGTGCCATTGGCAATCTCCATCGCATGCTCAAAGTTGCGCGACTTGATCACCGCCAGCACCGGCCCAAAAATTTCTTCCTGCTCCAGCGTCGAGCCCGGCAGAATGTCAGCGAACACCGTCGGCTGTATGAAGTTGCCGCTGCCCGCCTTTTCGTCGCGACCGCCGCCAGCAATCAACCGTCCCTGCTGCTTGCCTTTTTCGATGTAGCCCAAAATTTTATTCATGGCAGCTTCGCTGATCACCGGCCCCATGTGTGCGTTATCCGCCGGGTCACCTACGGTGATCTTCGCCACCCTCTCCTGCAGCCGTTCCAGGAAGACGTCATAAATACGCTCATCCACAATCACGCGCGAACACGCCGAGCATTTTTGGCCGGCGTAGCCAAACGCCGCCAGCGCCGTGCCTTCCACCGCAGCATCCAGATCGCCGTCGGCATCCACAATCATCGCGTCCTTGCCACCCATCTCCAGAATCGTGCGCTTGATCCAGATCTGCCCCGGCTGCTGCTGCGCCGCGCGCGCATTCACGTCAAGCCCCACTTCGCGCGACCCCGTAAAAGCGATGTAACGCGTCTTGGCATGCTCCACAATCGCCTTGCCAAAGGTCGGGCCGCTGCCCGGGCAGAAGTTGACCACCCCATCCGGCAACCCAGCCTCTTCCAGCACTTCCATGAACTTCGCCGCAATCGTCGGCGCGTCGTGCGACGGCTTGAGCACCACCGTGTTGCCGCACACAATCGAGGCTACGGTCATGCCCGCCATAATGGCGCACGGAAAGTTCCACGGCGGAATCACTGCGCCTACGCCCAGCGGAACATAGACCAGCCGATCGCGTTCGCCCGGCATTTGCACCGGAGTCTCCACCGTGGCCAGCTTCAGCGCTTCGCGCGCATAGAACTCGCAAAAATCAATGGTCTCGCCGATATCGCCATCGGCCTCAGCCCAGTTCTTGCCCACCTCAACCGTCAACCATGCCATAAACTCAAACTTGCGCTCTCGGATGATGTCGCTCACACGAAACACCAAGCTCGCACGCTCTTCCACGGACGTCTTGCGCCAACTCTCAAAGGCCTTTAGCGCCGCCTGCATCGCTGGCTCAACCTCCGCCACTCCGGCATCCTGATGTAACCCCACCAGTTCGCCCGCAATTGCCGGATTCAAGGAGCGTATCTTTTTCTCGGTGCGTTGCCTGTTGCCACCAATCACGATGTCGTACTCGCGGCCCAACTCCGACCGCACCAGCGCAATCGCCTCGCGCATCTTGCGGGCATTTTCCGGAACCGAAAAATCAATCACCGGATCATTGGTAAAAGGGCCGTCATGCAAATGAATCGGAGTCGCGGAAAGAGTGGATGCCATAGGAACCTCGCTGCCCCGGGGAAGGGTGTCATCATTAGGAAACAGCCCATTCTAGCACCGGGCAGGCCGCTAGACTTGCCTAGGCCTGCCGCGCGGTTCTGACCGGAGCCGTCACCGCAGCCGTCCGCTCCAGCTTGTCCCACGCAAACGGCTTGCCTTCAATCGCCCGCCGCAGCGTCTTGATCAGCACAATCGAAAACAGTTGCCGGTAGGCAAACCGTTGCAGCCATACCTGACTCAGCAGCCACGGATCCTCCGGCATACCCACGTCGCGGCGCTCCAGCAGAAATGCAATCGTCGAAGCGATGAAGTCAATCACCAGAAACGTCACAAAGTACAGCAGTAAGCGCTGGAAACTCGCCGGGTCAAACGACTCGGGATGGTTCAACCGTTGAATCCCGTACCAGATCGCGCTGCCAAAAAACATGATGTCGATTGCCGGAGAAAATAGGGGCAGAAAAATCTGGAAGATCCAGATATTCGGCAAAGCGAACCAGCCGAACGGGCCCGGCTTCCGCATCGCTCCACGATGTTTCCACACCGCCTGCAAAATGCCGAACGACCAGCGGAAGCGCTGTCGCATCAGTCCGTTCGCATTCGTCGGCGCTTCGGTGTAAGCCAGCGCACGATCTTCGTAGTACACGCGATAGCCGCTTTGCAGCAGTGTCATCGTCAAGTCGGCATCTTCAGCAACAGTATCCGGATGGTAGCCTCCCGCCGCCGTCACCGCCGCCGTTCGCCACGCCCCGATCGCGCCGGGTACGACGCACACCACGCCAAATAAATCGAGCGCGCGCCGCTCGAAGTTCTGGCTGGTGATGTATTCGAGTGCCTGCCACCGCGTCCATAAATTCACCCGGTTGCCGACTTTGGCGTTGCCCGCCATCGCGCCGATCTTCGGATTGCGGAAGTGCGGCACCAGCCGCCCAATCGCCTCACGCGCAATAATCGTGTCCGCATCAATGCCGACGAATATCTCTTCGGTCACATAGTTCAGCGCGAAGTTCAACGCTTCGGCCTTGCCAGCATTTGGCTTTGTAAGCGCCATCACCTTGCCGGATGCAATTTCGGCCGCGAACAGCTCTTGCACCAAGGCAAACGTACGGTCTTTCGACCCATCGTCAATCACGATGACGCGCAGGTTCGGATAGTCCGACTCGAGCACCGAACGTACCGTGCGCTCAATCACTTTTTCTTCGTTGTAGGCTGGCACCAGCACTGCCACCTGCGGCATAAATGGTTCAGCGTACTCTGGCATCTTCAGCATTTTTTCGCGGAAGCGGTCAAACACCGCGCAGAAGCCCACAAACAGCAGTCGCGACGTCATCAGTACGTCGCCTGCAAAAAACGTGAACACCACAATCAGCAAAATCGCATCCGCCAGCCAGAATGCTGCCTGCAGTAACCGTGCCGGCCACCACTCGGATGCCGGAATCGGCGGCATCAAATCCGCCTCCGTCTTGCCCATCAGCGTCGTCACCGGAACCACGGTCAATCCGCGCGCACGAATGCCGTCAATGATGATGGGCAGAGCCTTTACCGTCTCCTCGCGGTTGCCGCCACCATCATGCAGCAGAATGATATTGCCGCATTGCAGATCAAACTGGCCGCAGGGCGGCAGATGCGCCAACACTTCGGCAGCGATCTCTTCCCCAGACCTGTGTGGGCGCTCGCGCCAATCATTGGGGTCAATCTTGTTGCCCACCGTCACGTAGCCCAGTTGTTGAACCAGTTCCAGCGGCCCTACCTGATCTTCCGTATCCGGCTCCTGATCAATCGAGTATGGCGGACGGAACATCAGTGGCTTCACCCCAAGCCGTGCCGCAAACAGCAACTCGGTCAGGTTTAGTTCCAGCTTCATCTGCGTCTTGCTGATCTCACTGATGTCCGGATGCGTGAACGTGTGGTTGCCGATGAGGTGGCCTTCATCTTTAATTCTCTCCGCCAGCCCAGCGTTTTTCTCTGCCTGTACGCCAATCAAAAAGAACGTCGCCTTCGCTTGCTTCTGCCTCAGAACGTCTAATATCTGCGGCGTGTACTTCGGGTCAGGCCCGTCATCAAATGTCAGCGCAATCTGATTCGGGCTCGCACCGTATCGCGCAACGCGATACGGCAGAGGCGTCGTCACCAAATCTTGCGCGGTGATCAGGCTGCTGGCTGTGTCATAGACAATCGTCCGCACGCCCGGGCTAGGCTGCTGCTGAATATGCAGAATCTCGCCGTGGCCTTCCATGTCTACGTCCTGGCCCGGAGGCACCACCTTCAACTTGTCGGGCGCGCTCGCGTCTCCCGGCACGTCCCATACCTGCCAAAGCGAGCGATCCTCCGACCCCAGCCGCCACAACGCAAACGTGTTGATGCCCAGCGACTCCGCCGCCCGCATCTGGTTCAGCGCCGTCACTGCGTCCAGAAACCACACATCGTGACGCCAGTTCTTGTCATCCAAATAACTGAAGTGCGGATTCAGTGACGCTGCATCAAAATCAATCTTCTCTTCCGCGTCGCGCGCAGCTAGCCACGCCTCCTGCAAGGTCACGCTGCTGTCGCGCAAATCAGCTGGAAGTGGCAGCGGTTTGCCATGCTTCACCTGCCGCTTCGGCCAGTCGTAGCCGTAGCTGCCAATCGCACAAATAATCTTTTCTTTAGGAACCAGCTTCAGCGTAGTCCGCAGATTTTCCGTAAACCAGTCCTGCGAAGCAATCGGCCCCGGCTCTCCACCCGGATAATGCTGGTCGTAGTTCATCACGACCATGCCATCCACTCGGCCTGCCACGTCCTTATAGTCAAAGTCTTCGTTACGCGATGGCACCGCCACATACAACTTCAGCCCATGTTGATGCAAGTCCCCCGCCAGCTCTTCCAGTAGCGCCACGTAGCCGGGCTGCGCTGAAGTCGCAAAAGACTCAAAGTCCACCATCAACCCGCTGTACTTATCGGTCGTGATCCACTGCTCAATCTGCTTGCGAAAACCTTCTCGCGCCGCCTGGTCGCCTAAGAATGGCCCGATATCCACCCAGTCGTTCTGGATGGGGTCAAAGTTATTGACCATGGGGAAGACTTCCATCTCCGGGTCATTCGCCTTCAAGAACGGCATCACCTGCTCATCCACAGGACGCGCCGTGCCGCCCGCATAAATGTCGAACAGCTTGTTCTCCGCAGTCACACCCTGCAGCCGCCCATCGGGCGTCAGCACATGCAGCCACTCCGGATATAGCAAATCAATCTGCTTGGAGTACTCCTTGAGTGAGGAAAAGCTGGCCGCATCCCAAGGCACATAAAACGCCGCCCGCACCCCTTCATCCTCATTCAACTTGATCTGCGACGCTGGCGCATCGGTCTTGCGACGCTGGCTCCAGCGCCCGCCCTGAATCGTTTTCTTCGGCTTTTCCTTCTGCGTATCCTTTAGCGCCCGGAATGGCCGCCGCTCCTCAGGGAGCGCCAGCGCTTGTAGCTTGGTGTTTTGCCACGCTTTGTAACCGAAAAACAGAATCAGCAACGTGAGTGCCACGCCGGTCACGTCGAGCGCCCGCCGGATGCGCTTCCACCGGCTCTGCCGCGGATCAAGAAAGATGGGTTTGGCCATGAAGGTTTGCCCGCGCTCAAACGCTCACTCACTTAACAAGACGATGAAACGCGGAAACTCAATCGTATGCGGCAGGCGAGGTGGGGTCAATGCGGGATAACTTGGCTGGAATTCCAATTTCCACTGCGCTGCCCCATTCAACCGAAGTAATTTTGGCCGAATGGGGCGTGACAGGCAACGACAGGCAATGACAGACAACGATCAATACGCTGCGTTCACAGGCCGCCGCTGGCAATCAGCAGTTCGCCCGTAATCCAAGCCGATTCGTCCGAGGCCAGAAACACGGCGACCGACGCGATGTCGCCCGGTTTGCCAACCCGTCCAAGCGGAGTCTGGCTGATAGCGCCCTTCTCAAAGTCACTGCCTATGATCCCCGCGGTGTGAGTCCCTTCGGTCTCCACCACGCCTGGGTTGATCGAGTTCACGCGTACCTTGCGCGCGCCAAACTCCTTACCGAACACGCTGGTGATCGCATCCACGGCGCTCTTGGTCGCGGTGTAGACTGCGTATCCGGCCGGCTTCATGCGGCTGATAGCAGAGCCGATGTTGATGATGCTGCCGCCTTCGCCGATGTGCTTCATCGCCGCCTGCGTAACCAGCAGCAGGCCCAACACGTTGATGTTGAAATGCCGGTGGAAGTTCTCTTCCGTGATGGCCTCAACCGCGCCAAACTCATAGACGCCAGAGTTGTTCACCAGAATGTCGAGCCGCCCGTAATTCTTGATCGCGGCGTCAATAATGCCTTGTGCGCCCGCGGCCTGGGAAACGTCTCCGCTCACCGCAACAGCCATGCCGCCTGCTGCTGTAATGGCGGCGACGACGGTGTCCGCGCCAGTTTTGCTCGAAGCATAATTCACCACGACCGATGCACCTTCCGAGGCTAGCGCTTTCGCAATGCCTGCGCCGATACCCTTGGAAGCGCCCGTTACGACTGCTACCTTACCTTTGAGTCTGTTCATATGTATTCCCCTTAGTGTTCCGTCTCGCCAAAATTTTGATGCTGCCCTGAACTCTTGAATCCGCTTGAATCTTGCAGATCCCAACTCACTGCTGCGAATTAAGATGATGCAGAGTTCGAGAAGATTCTTTTGTTCTGGTATTACGAACTATTGAACAATGGGCGCAATCGGAATACCATGGTGATTGATGAGGCCTCTCTTTCACCCCTCGGTTAAAGATGTAACCGTCGAAGCCATCCTGCATGCCCTCTCTGATCCCGTGCGCGTGGCGATCTATGCCGACATTGTCGGCTCCCAGTGTTCGCAGAATTGCTCGAGTTTCCTACAGATCCAGGAAAGGACTGTCCCTAAATCAACGCTCTCCCAGCATTTGAAGGCGCTGCGGGAAGCGGGCCTGATTCGCGGCGAGCGGCGCGGCGTCGAGATGCAGATCACCTCTCGCTGCGCGGAAATCGAAAAGCGATTTCCGGGATTGATTTTGGCTATCGTGAATGCCCACAACATCCAGCTGACAGCGCAAAAGCGAACCTCTGCGGGCAAGCGAAAATCTGTTAAGAGCAGCCCCCGCCGGGCCGGGTCGTGATCCCAGTAGCGCGGGCTTGAGGGGAGATGCTCCACAGCCTGTGTCTTCGTAACAACCGCACTTCACGATATATTCGCTAAGTGCGCTTTCTCCTCCGCCAGCATTGCCGATTCTTCCTCGCCTTCACCGGAGTCGCACTTGCGCTGCGTTTGCTCTTCGTTCTGCGCTTCTCGCTCATCACCGACGACGGCTTTATCTACGGCGACATCGCCAAGAACTGGCTCACGCGCGGCGTCTTCGGCATGGGTGCCAACGCCGCGCCCACCCTCGTTCGTCTGCCCGGCTATCCTGCGATTCTCGCCGCTGTCTGGAGCATCTTCGGCCTGGAGAATTACAACGCCGTTCTGGCCGCGCAGGTCGTCGCGGAGATCGCCACCTGCTTCCTCGTCGCCGACCTCACTCGCCGTTGCGTTAGCGATCGCGCCGCAATGGCGGCCTTCGCGCTAGCCGCGCTGTGTCCATTCACCGCGAACTACACCGCCGCACCGCTCACCGAATCTTTCGCCATCTTCTTCGCCGCTCTAACGCTCGATCTAGCCATCACTGGCCTCGCCCGCATTCGTAGCGACCGCCTCTACCGCCTCGTATGGACACTCTGCGGCCTAGCCCTTGCCTGCGGCGTGCTGCTGCGCGCCGATGGCGGCATCCTGCTCGCAGCCACCGGACTCTACCTTGTGTGGCGCTTTTTTTTCGATGCTGGTCATCGCCTTCGCTACTTCACCGCCGCTGCCCTCATGTCGGCAGCGGCACTCGCGCCTCTCGTTCCCTGGACCATCCGCAACTATGCCGTCTTCCACGTCTTCGAGCCGGTCGCCCCGCGTTATGCCAACATGCCCGGCGAATTCGTGCCCCACGGCTTCGACCGCTGGGTAAAAACCTGGATGGCCGACTACGATTCCGTGGAAGAGTTTTACTGGAACGAAGGCGACGCGCCCATGGAAATCGAGAAGCTGCCAGAGCGCGCCTTCGACTCCTTCGAGGAGCATCAGCAGACCGCCAACCTGCTCGCACAGTACAACGCCAACACCACCATCACTCCCGAAATTGACGCGCAATTCGCGGCGCTGGCGGAGGTTCGCATCGCTCGTAACCCGCTTCGTTACTACGCTTTTTTGCCCCTTACGCGCATCGCGGATATGTGGCTCCGTCCTCGCACTGAGCTGCTCGGCATCGAATCCCGCTGGTGGGATTGGGAGAACGATCCCAACGACTCCATGCGCGCCATGGCGCTCGGCAGCATCAACCTCGCTTACATCGCCGCCGCACTCGTCGGCCTCGGACTGGTTCTTCGCAAGCGAGTTCCAATCCGCGCACTCGGCCTCATGCTGCTGTTCGTGGTGCTGCGCTCCGCGTTTCTTAGCTCACTGGAAAACCCCGAGCCGCGTTACACTCTCGAATGTTTCCCTGTCGTGATGGTTCTTGCGGCGGTTTGGGTTCAGCGGCTTTCGCTCTTGCCTGCCACGAAAGTTCTTTTGCCAATTGCTTCATGGATTCGCCATCGTATCCCCCAGACTCTCGCTTAGCCCTTGCAATCCTGCGCACAAACGCGCAAAATCTCAGCCAATCGCTTCTTGCAATGTAACGGCCCGTTCTCAATTCCAGGGTGACGAATTGCCATCCCGATTGCGGCTGGCCAACTATGCTACTCGCTCTGCATTGCGCGGGTTTGCGGGCGTATTGGGTCTGGTGCATCACCGCTGTCATCCTCGGAGGTTCCAAAGTCATGCGTTGTGTCAGGATTCTCACTCGTTGCCTCATAGGTATTGCGCTCCTTGCGATCGCTTCTGTTGCCCTCTTTGCACAAGCCAGCAGCTCGTTGCGCGGCACGGTTGCCGACCCCAACGGTGCCGTAGTGCCCGGTGCTAAGGTCACCCTCAGCGATACCCAGAACGGGTTTAACCGCGCCGCCACTACCGATGCGCGCGGTGACTACCAGTTTCTGCAGGTTCCGCCCTCTACTTATCAGGTTTCGGTCACTGCACCCGGCTTCGCCACACTCAAGCAAGAAGCCCTGCAGCTTCTGGTGAATACCCCGACCACGCAGAACTTTGCCATGCAGGTCGCCGCCGAAGCCATCACAGTGGAAGTCAGCAGCACCGCACCTCTGGTCAACACGCAGGACGCCACCGTCGGCCACGCCTTCAACACTGAGCAGATCGCCGCTCTGCCCTTTGAAGGCCGCGACCCAGTCAGCATCCTTTCGCTACAGCCCGGCGTCACCTTCGCTGGCAATGTGGACCAGAGCTTTGACAGCCGTGGCGGCTCGGTAAACGGTGCCCGCAGCGACCAGACCAACGTCACGCTCGATGGTGTAGACAACAATGACCAGACTCAGGGACTCGCCTTTCAAGGTGCGTTGCGCTCCACCCTCGATTCGCTGCAGGAGTTCCGCGTCACCACCGCCAACTCCAACGCCGACTCCGGACGCTCTTCTGGCGCGCAGGTCTCACTCGTCACCAAGAGCGGCACCAACCACTGGCACGGTACCGCATACGAATATCATCGCCCAACTTTCACCACTGCAAACGACTGGTTCAACAAGCAAGCGCAACTGAAGGGCGGACTACCCAACCGGCCCGGCAAGCTGATTCGCAACACCTTTGGCGCTACCCTCGGTGGACCCATCCAGAAGGATCGCCTGTTCTTCTTCGCAGCCTACGAAGGCCAGCGCCAGCGTGAAAGCACTCAGGTTACACGCACCGTACCCACGGACAATCTTCGCAACGGCATCATCCAGTACAAATGCACCGCCGGCGACGCACTTTGCGCCAATCCCGGCGCAGGCGTGACCGTACAAGATAATCCGGCGGACGTAAAGACGCGCATCGTTACCCTCACACCACAGCAGTTCGCCTCCACCGACCCCAATTGCTCGGCGATTGGCTCCTGCCCGCAGGGCCCGGGTGCGAATCCAGCCGTACTGGCGATCTTTCAGCAGTATCCTCACGCCAATTCCACCAACTCTGGCGACGGACTGCTCTTTGGCGGTTACACCTTTTCCGCTCCCACGCCTAATAACCTCAACACCTACATCCTTAAGCTCGACTACAACATCACTGGCAACGGCAATCACAAACTGTTTGTCAGAGGCGGCCTCATCGGTGACCACCAGTCTGTGTTGCCTCCCCAGTTTCCCGGTCAGCCGCAGGCGCAAAGTGGAGTATTCACATCCAAAGGCTTAATTGCTGGCTACACTGCCATCCTCAGCAATACGCTCATCAACAACCTGCGCTATGGCTATATTCGCCAAAGCCAAGCCGCCGCCGGACAGCAGAAGAGCGACTTTGTCCATTTCCGCAACCTCGATGACATTAACGCCTTCACCAGTTCCAATAGCAGCAATGTGCCAGTCAACAATTTTGTGGACGACGTAACCTGGACCAAGGGCAAACACACCATCCAGTACGGAATGAACTATCGCCTGATCGGCAACAATCGCACCTCGAATGCCACGTCGTTCACCGGGGCCACCACCAACGTCTCCTGGCTCGACACCTCCAGCATCGGCAACACGGGCAACAGCCTCGACCCCGGCGCGTTTGGCTTTCCGAATGTAGATGCCGGCTTCAACAGCGACTTCGATTCGCCGATCGCCGCTGTAGCTGGCCTGGTTACCAATGTCAACGCCATTTACAACATCCGCAAGGACGGTTCCGTTCTGGCCGATGGCACACCGGTACAACGCAAATTCCGCAACAGCGAAGCCGAGCTCTACGCGCAAGACACTTGGCGCGCCACGCCGACCCTTACCTTGACTTTCGGCTTGCGCTACTCCCTGTTGCAGCCTCCCTTTGAAACCACCGGCACTCAGGTGGCACCAAACACCAGCCTGCACGACTTCTTCCAGAAACGTGGCTCTGCCGCCAACGCCGGGCAGACTTACGCGCCTGTGCTCGCTTTCGACCTTTCCGGCCAAGCCAACGGCAAGCAGCCCTACTGGGGTTACGACTATAAAGACCTCGCACCACGCTTCGCCTTCGCATGGGCACCCAACAGCAGTTCCGGATTCTTGAGCCGCCTCTTCGGCAGCTCGGGCAAAACCTCAATCCGCGGCGGCTACGGCATTTACTATGATCACTTCGGCGAAGGCATCGTGGATACGTTTGACGTCAACGGCTCCTTCGGCCTGACCACTTCGATTAGCAACCCAGCTGGCGTGCAAACCGTGGATGGATCAGCCCGCTTCTCCGACCTGAACAACATCCCAACTACCAGCTTCGCTGGCTGCGCTACTCCACCCTGCACTCTGAAGCCTCCCGCGCCCAAAGCAGGCTTTCCAGTGACACCACCCACAGACCTGAGCAGCGGTGGCTTCGCCATCACCTGGGGTCTCGACGACAAACTCAAGACGCCGTATTCCCACGTCGTCAACCTCTCGTGGACTCGTGAGCTATCCAAGGGCTTCGTCGTGGAAGCCACTTACGTTGGCCGCTTCGCGCATCGCTTGCTACAGGAAGAAGACCTGGCGGCGCCGCTCAACCTCACCGACCCAAAGTCCAAAACAACCTACTATCAAGCCGCTCAAAAATTTGCCCAGCTGGCAAGCGCAGGCACGCCAGTGGCAGACATAAAGAACGACCCCTACTGGGAAAACCTCTTCCACAATGCCGCAGGCCCCGCTTCCAGCCAGCTCTATGGCTGCGGTGCGGGGTTTGAGAGCAACGTTCCTACCAACCTAACGGCGACCCAGGCCGCGTACGATACCTTTGCATGCAACCTCGGAAACGAGACCAATGCACTGTTTGCAGTGGATCTGTTCTGCTTCCCGGGATGTGCCGACACAGGCAACGGCCCCAGCACCTTCCAGTTCTTCGACAACCAATATTCGTCGCTCTACGCTTGGCGCGGTGTAGGTAATAGCGCCTACAACTCCGGCCAGTTTTCTCTGCGCCATGCCATGTCGCACGGCTTGTCATTCGACTTCAACTACACCTACTCCAAGTCCTTTGACTATGGCTCCAATGCCGAGCGCATTAGTGAGTTCTCTGGCTTCGGCTTCAATAGCCAGATCATCAACTCATGGAATCCGAGGCAAAATCGCAGCGTGTCAGACTTCGACCTGACCCACCAGGTCAACTTCAACTGGATCTCTGAACTGCCCTTCGGCCATGGCCAAAAGTTCCTTGGCGACAGTGGACGGATCACCAATGGCCTCATCGGCGGCTGGCAACTCGCTGGCGTATTCCGCTGGTCGAGTGGCTTCCCCTTCACCGTGACCCCGGGCCTCGGCTTCTGGCCCACCAACTGGCAACTGACCTCGCACGCCGTACTGACCGGCTCCAAACCCAAGACGGGCCAGTTCATTGACCCCCAGGGCGACCCCAACGTCTTCGGCAGCAGCTCTACCCGTATTGACAACGCAAGCAAACAGTTCCGCTTCGCTTATCCCGGCGAAACCGGCAATCGCAACAACTTACGAGGGCCCGGTACCTATGGCTTCGACGCTGGCCTTTCCAAGTCCTGGAAGATCACCGAGGCTCAGGTGCTGAAGTTCTCCTGGCAGGTCTACAACGTCACCAACTCCGTGCGTTTCGACGCCGCCAACGGCAACCACTCGCTTTCCAATAGTTCGTCGTTTGGCAAGTACGTCAACACGCTCACCAAACCCCGCGACATGGAGTTCGCTCTGCGCTATAGCTTCTAGAGGGGATCTAAGCATCCGTCTACGCCCCACCCTTCACCGCTGTATTTGGCGGTTAAAGGTGGGGTGCAGAATCGTAAACTTCCACCAAAAGCGAATGGCGGGACGCCAATGCGTCCCGCCATAATCGTTTGAATTACCCCAAAATCCTAGTTCGCAGTCACAAACTTCGTCTTGCTGGTAGTTTTCGCCTTGAATACACCTTCGGGCAGCTTTTGGTTAATTTCAATCTTCTGGTAGTGCGCCAGCTTGTAGTCGCCGCCGGGCTGGAAGAATTTCTGCTGGACGCTCACGCCGCGAGCAATGTCAATCCACAACACAATCTGCTTGAACCAGCCCTGCATCTTTGCCGACTTCGGCGTCAACTCGATCTTCCACGTATCCACTCCGTCTACCTTTTCCGTGCCGTCATATTTCAAGTCAAATGACTTGGCCAGATCATGTCCGCGTCCGCCAAATCCCAGCACCAGAAAACTCTCAATATCGCCCCGGCTCTTCGTCGAAGTCGGATATTCCGTTAGCACATCTGCCTTCGGCTGATACAACCGCAACTTGCCTTCGTTAAAGCTCACATAACGTGCATCCGGTTCACGAATATCCGCCGCCATCTGCGTCTCATTCGCGCCGCGCCGAAAGTAAATCGTCCCCTTCTGCACCTCAGTCTCGTTCACCACCAGCTGATACTGATCCCACGCAAACTCTGCCTGCGTGGTGTGAAACGCCTCGGCAGCCGCATCCATCTTGTTCAGTACGGTATCCAGCGATTGCGCGGACGCGATGCCAATACTAGACAAAACCAATGCCACTGCGGCAAGCCACATGGCCCAACGATTCCGCGAATTTTGCCCCGCACTGCTCATGCCATTCTTGGCTGCCGCAACTACCGCTTGCTAACCCGCACCTTGTAAGCCTGTACTTTGCCCTGCGCATCCACCACTGGCTCATAGCCCAACAGAATCACATCGCCCGCAATCGGCTCGATTACGCGCACCAAATCGTCACCCAGTGTGCTCGCATCTTTGCCCTGCACAGCGGTCGCCGGAATTCGGTACACAAATCCGCCATCCGCAGTCGCTTCCACCAGCACACCTGTAAGATGCAGATTCTGTTCTACCGGTTTGTCCCCGTATTTAATGAGGAGGGGAGAGAAGAAAATAAACAACAGAATCAGCGTCACCATCACGTCGTAGTGAATGGTGCCCCGGTCGTAGGTCCAGAGGATGAAGCCGCGAATTGTGCGCCCAATTGCGCCCATCAGTTCCCTTGTTTTTCTGCTCTCAGAATTCGTCCGCCGCTCTGCGAATCACGCTAGGCATACCGCGCCACTATACTCTTCCGCGACGCGGCACCGCGTCCAGCATTTTTCGCTAAAGCTGGCGCGGCGTGATGTGATCGGTGCCCATGTACGGTTGAAGCGCTTCGGGAATCCGTACACTGCCATCGGCTTGCTGATAATTTTCCAGAATCGCCAGCCAAGTGCGCCCAATCGCCAGCCCGCTGCCGTTCAACGTGTGCAGCAACTCCGTCTTGTTCTTCCCCGTCGGACGATACCGGATATTCGCCCGCCGCGCCTGGAACGCCTCAAAGTTCGAGCACGACGAAATCTCGCGAAACTCCTGCTGCCCCGGCAGCCAAACTTCCAAATCATATGTCTTCGCCGACGAAAATCCCATGTCGCCCGTACACAACGCCATCACCCGATAGTGCAGTCCCAACTTCTGCAGCACCTGCTCGGCGTGGCCCGTCAGCTTCTCCAGTTCTGCATACGAATCTTCCGGACGCGCAAATTTCACCAGCTCCACCTTCTGGAACTGATGCTGCCGGATCAACCCGCGCACATCGCGCCCATGCGAACCCGCCTCGCTGCGAAAGCACGGAGTGTAAGCCGTCAGGCTCACTGGCAGTTGCGCGTCCTCCAGCACCTCATCACGATAAAGATTCGTCACCGGCACTTCCGCCGTCGGCACCAGCCACAAATCGCGTTCGCCATGCGGCACCCGGAACAAGTCCTGCTCAAACTTCGGCAACTGCCCCGTGCCATACATCGAATCCGAATTCACCAGATACGGAGGAAGTACCTCGGTGTAACCATGCTCGCCGGTGTGCAGGTCGAGCATAAAATTTGCCAGCGCTCGCTCCAGCCGCGCTCCCAAGCCCCAATACACCGTAAACCGCGCGCCCGTAATCTTCACCGCGCGCTCAAAATCCAATATCCCCAACTGCTCGCCGATCTCCCAATGCGACTTCGCGGCGAAATCAAACTGCGGAGCCTGACCCCACCGCCGCACTTCCACGTTATCTTCAGAGCCCTTGCCCACCACGACACTCTCATGCGGCAGGTTTGGAATCCCCTTCAGCGTGTCCTGCAGCTCGGCGTCCGCCTTTTCCGCATCCGCCTCCAACGAGGCCGAACGATCCTTCATCGCTTTCACTTCAGCTTGCAGATCGTCGGCGTTTTCACCCGCCTTCTTCCGCCCACCAATCTGCTGCGACAACTCATTCCGCCGCGCCTTCAACGTTTCGGACTCGGTAATCGCCGCCCGCCGCCGCTGGTCAACTTCACGAAAATTCTTCAGCACCTCAGCCGGATCAGCCCCGCGTTGGCGGAGCTTCTCTTCCAGCAAGGGCAAATTCG
This sequence comes from Terriglobales bacterium, assembly GCA_038229415.1. Classification (GTDB taxonomy): domain Bacteria; phylum Acidobacteriota; class Terriglobia; order Terriglobales; family Acidobacteriaceae; genus JANXUR01. The sequence goes on along the minus strand of JBBROM010000012.1, from coordinate 27,329 downwards.
CACGCACAAACGCTAGATCAAGCATGGCGGAATCAACTGTCTCGTTTCTCGAAGTCTGTAGCAAAATCTGCGTTCCGCACCATATGCAGTGCATTCACGCGCGTTCTACATAAGCTGTGGAATATCAAAGTTTATCGGAACCCCCGCAAAATTGCGATGAATGCACCTTCTCCAGCCGTGTCATCCCGACCGGAACGTAGCATCCACGCAACGCGTGACTGCTACGCGAAGTGGAGGGACCCTGTGTTTCTGACTCCAGGAAGCCGCCTGCCCGGTGATATCCTTACCTGTTTCCCCGCACTTCATACATTTTCCCTCGCACCCGGAGGTCATTCCTATGTCAGACACCACAATCCGCAAGGTCGGCGTCATCGGCGCTGGCACCATGGGCAACGGCATCGCCCACGTCTTCGCCAAGTCTGGATTCGACGTCACCCTCTGCGACATTGAGCAGCGTTTCGTCGAACGCGGCGTCGCCACCATCACCAAGAACCTGGAGCGCGAAGCCAGCAAGGGGAAGGTCACCGCCGAGCAGCAGCAGGCCGCACTCGCCCGCATCCGTACCACCACCACCCGCGCCGACTTTGCCGACTGCGACTTCGTGGTCGAGGCTGCGTCGGAAAAGTTTGAGATCAAGCAGGAGATCTTCCGCGACCTCGACAAGATCTGTCGCCCCGAGGTCATGCTCGCCTCGAACACTTCGTCTATCTCGATTACCAAACTCGCCGCAATCACTCAGCGCCCCGCGCAGGTCATCGGCATGCACTTCTTCAATCCGGTGCCAGTGATGAAGTTGGTCGAGGTAATCCGTGGTTTGGCCACAACAGACGAAGTCTATGCGACGGTCCGCGACCTAGCACTCAAACTCGACAAAACTCCGGTAGAGGTCAACGACGCGCCGGGTTTCGTCAGCAATCGCGTGTTGATGCCGCTGCTCAACGAAGCTATGTTTACAGTGATGGAGGGCGTCGCTACCCCCGAAGCCGTGGACGAAGTCTTCAAGCTTGGCATGGCGCACCCCATGGGGCCACTAACTCTCGCCGACTTCATCGGACTCGACGTCTGCCTCGACATCATGCGCGTCCTGCTCGACGGACTCGGCGACCCCAAGTACCGTCCCTGCCCCCTGCTCATCAAAATGGTGGACGCAGGCTGGCTAGGCCGTAAGAGCGGCAAAGGCTTCTACACTTATGAGAAATAGGGGTCTAATTCCTTGGAGACAAGCCGTGAAGAATCGCTACTGGCGTATACAGGGCTATGACAGCACCGAGCTGATCTTTGAGAGACGCATCCTAGTCGGCCAGCTTACGGACAGTCAGATCCGGGATCTCTTAAAGGCGTTAACTGCCAAAGCGGGTCTTACTTTCAATGAGATTATCGGCGCGTATGCAAAGCGAAGGACGAGAATCGCCAACGACTTGCTCTCCGTGAGGCGTGATGGAGCAGGGCCGACAATTTGGTGCGGCGACAACCCGCATTTCATAGCTTGTATGGTCGACGAGAACGGAAAAGTTGTTCCAACCAAAGGGATGCGACCCTGTAATCGTATGGAGTTGTCCCGAAGGGACGCGATGAAGTAAGCCCGGTACGGAGCGAGTCGGCTCGCGAAGCGGGCCGGCTCGCGGAGTGCCGGGTAAGCGACAACGGCAATGTAAGTCCCGAAGGGACGACTGAACCACAGGAAGAAAATGCTAGATCAAGGTATCACTTACAACGAACGTCGCACGCGCTGGCTCGACCCGCTCACTTACTTCCTCTGCCTGCTCTTCGGAGCCTTCAGCGGATGGCTCATCATCGCCCTGCCCGACCAGGGTCCCGACTTCACCGCCCTGCCCATGGTCTTCTTCGCCATGGCCGCCGCGTGCATTCAGCCGCGCAAACCGTGGCGCTGGGCCATCGTCATCGCCGTCTTTATCCCCATCGCCCGCCTCGGTGCCTACTTCTTCTTCGTCAACAAGCCTCGTACCTCCGAAGTATGGGAGTCCTTCCTCGCCATCCTCCCCGCCATCGTCGGCACCTACGCCGGCCAATTCACCCGCTCCACCATCCACAACATCTTCGACAAGGGTGGCAAGGAAACGAAACCGTAGCGGATTGCGCTACTGAATCCAGACCGCATGAGTCTTGCACACTTTGTCGAGCCAGAACTTGCCCTTGCTCGCGTCCCTACCGATCCAAAACGCAATAATGGTGCTGCATGCAGCGAAGAACCCCAGAAATACCCGCAGCCCGGCCTCACCCCAAGTTAGCGGATTGCCATCATCCGCTACAACCTGATAACCAAGCATTAGTGAGCCGATCGTGGGCCGTCCTCTCATGAGTGGCAGCGCAAAATAGACCATGATGGCAAGGACATATGCCGCTGCACTCACAAAGAACACTGCCGTGTCGGTCCTGGCGGCATAGTCTCTCACAAAGTTCCACTGCCATGTGCCCGTGCGCCAGCGCTCTGCCAGAACATCCACCAAACCTTGAATTGGTCTGACAATACCAGCGCCAACGTACATGAAATCAACATAAAATGCAGCGAAGCGCCGCAGCAACCCGGGCACAGGCGTCGTGCCATCCGATGTTTTGGCGAACAATAGCAGGATGAAAAGACCAAGCAGCGCGGCGGGAATACTTAACGACAACGGCTTGAACCAGACCTCTATATGAGTTTTCGAGTTGTCGATCGCAACATACGAGCCCGAAGTGCGACTAGCGAGATTGCCCATCTCTCAACACCAGATATACACCGCAATCAAAACGCAATAAGACCAGCGCAGATATGTTAGTTTCATAGCGCAGGCAGTCTAACAGAATGGGCTCCAATCTCAGTCGAGGGCGGTGCTTAGCGGCATTCGACGCCGATTGCAGACATCCCCTGAGCCGTACCGTTCGCTCACTGTGCTCATACGCGCCACCCCGCCGGTCTTCTCGTGACCCCTGACGGCTGCACGCTGACACCTCCCCCCTACCCCCCACCCTCCGTTTCTCGCTTTTCCTCAGCAATTCCGCCTATCCTTAAGCACATGGCGGTTTCGGTCACAGTTTTGGCCAGTGGCAGCAAGGGCAATGCCACGCTCATCCGTGCCGGAGCCACGCGCCTGCTGGTAGACGCTGGCCTCAGTTGCCGCGAGACCCGCCGCCGCCTCAAGCTCGCGGGCGAAGACCCCGGTTCGCTCAGCGGCGTGGTGATCTCGCACGAGCACACCGACCATGTCGCCGGGCTGCCCATGATCGCTAAAAAGTTCGGCTGCCCCGCCTACATGACGGAGGCCACCTATCACGCCTGGTACAAGCAATGGCGCAACGCTGGCTACGCCACCGGAGACGGCGGCCCAGCCCTCAGCCGTCGCGAATCCTTCCGCTCCGGCCACAGCTTCGAAGTCGGAGAAATCGATAAGATAACCGTCACCCCCTTCACCATCCCCCACGACGCCGCCGACCCGGTCGGCTTCACCTTCACCGCCGAGGGCGTCAAAATCGCCATCGTCACCGACCTCGGCTACATGCCGCCCAGCGTCCGCGAAAATCTGCGCGGCTGCGACCTCATCCTCATCGAGTCCAATCACGACCTCGAGATGCTCCGCATCGGCCCCTACCCCTGGTCGGTCAAGCAGCGCGTGCTCAGTCGCGTCGGCCACCTCAGCAACACGGCCCTCGCGGATTTCTTCGCCTCGGATTATGATGGGGGGGCAGCCTTCTTAGTTCTGGGTCACATTTCCGGCGAGAACAATCACCCGGAGGTAGCCCGCCGCGCCGCGGAAAAGGCGCTGGAGCTTCGCCCCCGGCTGCTGGGCAATCAACTGCTGGTCGCCAGCCAGGAAGAACCGCTGGAGACCATCCAGTTTTAGGCAAGTTTTTAGACGATAAGCTCAAAGCTCATGGGTGTTTCCCTGAGCTGTAAACGGCATCGAGCGGTAACGGCATCAAATCATACGCATGAGCCAACCTTGCACCGATCAGGTCGTCGGCAACATCCTCGCCGGCTGGCGGTATGACACCTCCGGCTTGCACCCGGAGATGAGCCTCGACTACGAGCAGCACTTCGACGAGTGCGCCTTCTGCCGTGGTCGTCGCCGCATGCACCGCATGATTGACGTCGCCCTCATTTCCATCTCCACCGTCTTTATCGGCGTGTTTCTGCTGGCCTTTCTAGTGATCCGCTACTTCAACCCGCACTACTCCATCTGGTTTGAACTGGCCGCGCTCTCCGGCTTCGGGTTTTCCGCGCTGGTGTGGCTCGGCGTCGCCCTAGCCACGCCCGCTCCCATGACGATTGCCGACGCCGCCAAAATCGGCGCCCGCCACGTCCACGACCGCCTGCCCGAAGAGATTCGCGATCGCATCCCCGAAGAGCTACGGGTCAAGATAATCCGCTGAGGTGTTTGGTATGGATCTCGGCCTCATCGCGATGGCGATATTCGGCGCGCTCTTTGTGCTGATCGGGATTTGGCTGATGGTGGATCCCATGCGGGCTGTGTTGTGGCTCAAACCCCAGTACCGGAAAGAAATTCAGCGGGCGAATCCAGCAGAAATTTCGCCCGGCTACCGCTTTCTGGGCGCAGTCTTTATCTTCTTGCCAATCCTTGTTTTCGTGGTTTTACTCTTTGGGCGCTACCGCTGAGTAAGCAGCACTGGGAACCGGGAATGCGGGAAACGCCGGGTGCCCCGTCCAAGCTCCGCTTGGGCGGGATTTCTATGAACGCTCGACCCACCTGTTTGGTCGAAGACACGCACACTCATGCTGGAAAATTAAAAGTCCCGCAAAGCGGGACGAAAGAGGAAAGCCCGGCACGTAAGTGCCGGGTCGCAATGCGCAATAGATCCGCGTCCTGCTTCAGCAGGACGGCACCACCGCCGCCCTACTACTGCGCCCCCGAGCAATGCATCTCCAGCCCCAGCGCCCAGCGCCGCTGGAATCCCTTCCAATACATCGCCCCATCACTGAACTTTCCGCCCACTGACTGCCCAAACGGCAACGACCAGCTCCCGTCATCCGACTTCTCTGGCGCCGGATGCAAATACGCCCGCCGCGTCTCATCGCCCTTCAAATTCAGATCCAAAAACGCCGTCACAAAATGCTGGTTGATCGCCATAATCCGATCCTTGCGCCACACCGGCTCGTCGAAATATTCCCGCGTCACAAACTCCCCCAGCATCTCCGGCGGAGGCGGATTTCCGCCCACATTGTGCCGCGCATTCTCGTACACCAGCAGACAGCGATCCGAGTGCACCATCTTTTCAAACGCAGGCTTCATCCCATTCGCATAATCCGAAATATCATCCTGATCGCCCGCAATCATCAGCAGCGGCAGGCGCACATTCCCCAGCGCGTCCGCATCCCAACTATTAAACGGAGGCTGCGACCCCCACGGCGATATCGCCACAATCGCCTTCACCTCCTTGCGCAGATGCGCCTGATACTTCGCACTGCCCGCCGTCCACTCGTCAAAATAATCCGCCGGAACCATCGAAGCTGGCAATCCCTTTTTGCTGTAACCCGCGCCCGCGCTGGCCAGCGCGCCATACCCACCCATGGAATATCCCACAATCGCAACATTCGACGTATCCACCAGACCCTGCAAAAATCCCGGCTGAGCCGCCATTGCTTCGATCGACTCCACGGTAAACAGTTGATCGCTCGCCCGATTCAGCAACGTGCTCGGGAAGCCCTTCACCGCGCCCATCACCGAATCGGTGTGATCAATCGCCGCCACTACATATCCCTTCGACGCCAAATTCTCCGTCAGGTAACTTAAGAAAAAACGCGATCCCGGATATCCATGCGAAACCACCACCAGCGGAAACTTCTTCCCGTTTACCACCGCCACCGGAGGCGCATCGCGCAGCGCCTTGCCCAAAACCGCAAACGTCTTCCCCGCCGTCGCCAGCGAAGTCCCCGGATACCCCATCTCATAAACCGTCCGCTCCTGCCTGCCCGCAGGAATCACCGCCGGATACCAGACTTCCACCGTCAGCGGCCGGTCATACAGCGGAGCCTTCCCCGTCGCCTTGTCAATATTGAGAATGTCCGCCTGCCCAGCATGCTTCAACTCCACCGTACGAACGCCTACCGCAAAAGGTCCCCGCACCGCCAACTCCGGTGCATCCGCCGCCGGAACACTGAAAAAGTTCTCCCCGGCCGCAGCCGACTGCGCCGACCCAACCGCCCCGAACATCAACAACAATGACACCAGTGACAACATCCCCACCCTACGCATCCGCATCAAGAAAACTCCCCAAAATAGAAATGTATTCGCCCCTTGTGAATGTAATCTTCTCACTCAAATCGCGCCAGCCAGCACCATCCCTGTCATCCTGAGCAAAGCGAAGGACCCCTACCAAGCCACAACACTCCGCTTGAGCACAAGACCCGATCGTGCCCCATCCTTGTCCGCGTGCACTTCGCGGACAAGGATGGGGATTTTGGCCAAGCCTTCCCATGCCGTGTCATCTTGAGCGTAGCGATTGGATTCGCATAGCGAATCCACTTGCGCAGTCGAAAGACCCCGCGCCCGTCAACCTACCCCATACCGCCAGCACTTCCAGCCCCAAATCGCGCTGTCATCCTGAGCGCAGCGAAGGACCCCTACCAAGCCACAACATTCCGCTTGAGCACAAGGACCGCCGGTGCCCCACCCTCACGCCGCGCATTTCGTCGTCGGGGTGGGATTACAAAAATGACTACCCGCAAACCCCCAGCTCAGCCAGCAACCGAGTCTCGCCAAGCGGGACAAAAGAAGAAAGCCCGGCACGTAAGTGCCGGGCAAAAGTGCTCACGATCCGAGTCTGCTTCTCAGGACTGGAGTTCTACACCATCAACGGCCTCAATCCCACCCTTGTCCGCCAAAAAGCGCGCCCCAGAGCGGGGTGCCGACTGTGTTGCTAGTCAAGCGAGAAGACAGAAAAGATGGGCCACTAAACAATAGTGTCCCCAATTGAGTCAGCACGCGGTTGTTTCTCACCGTCTTTGTACCAGGTAGGGTCGAAGCGCCCATCAATGACGCTCTTGATGTACAGCCCAAATTGATACTGATACTGATGTGATCGTGATGTTAGACCCACGAGCTTTGCTTGGTCAGCAATATCATCGCTGTCTTTCTTCTTTATTTCAATGGCGAGAAGATTATTCTGCCGGCCCCGCTGGCCTCGGCGATGGACAACAATGTCTATGGATGATCTACCAGTTTGACTCGTCTCAGCAATAAGCTTAATCGCCTCGAGATCGCGATTGTATTCGCAATCAACATTCCAGTCAGTAAACAGGTTCTCTAAATGTACGGCTAGACGATGAGCTGTTGCTCTCTCGTTGATCTCGAAGTTCAAACAGGGAGTTTCACTTTTCAATTTTTCGATCGCGCATTGCACGGCGGACTTTATTTCCTCGTCGGTCATAGGAGGCAAATTGGCGCTTGCAGATGACATTTGGGTTAGGGTGCTCCCTCGATTTTGTATTCTGATGAGCTATCTTACGCCACCCGCTACACAATCACAGCCCCAGTCAACTCACTAAGCCGCTCCACCCGATGCTCGACGCACCAGCGCAGCAGTTCGTCAGCAATCGCCTCGGTCGCGCAAGGATCCCAATAGTTCGCCGTGCCAATCTCAATCGCGGTCGCGCCCGCCAGCATAAACTCAGCTACGTCTGCGGCGCGGCTGATGCCGCCCATGCCTAGAATCGGAATCTTCACTGTGCGGAACGCCTCGTACACCATGCGCACCGCAATCGGCTTGATCGCCGGCCCCGACAGCCCCGCCGTCACATTTGCAATCCGCGGACGCCGCGTCTCCACATCAATCGCCATGGCCACAAACGTGTTCACCAGTGACAGCGCGTCCGCACCCGCCTCGGCAGCAATACTCGCCATCTGCGGAATGCTCGTCACATTCGGCGACAGCTTCACAATCACCGGACGCGTCGCCACCCGCTTAACCGCCGACACTACTTCGCTCAGCATCCAGGGGTCGGTGCCAAACACAATTCCGCCATGCGCGGTGTTCGGACACGACACGTTAATCTCATACGCCGCAATACCTTCGCCATCGTTCAGCACCCGCACCACTTCCACATAGTCTTCGCAGGTGTAGCCAAAAACATTCGCAAACACCGCAAAGTCGCGCTTCTCACCTTTCACGCCCTTGCCGGCATCGCTTCGCATCGCATTCAGCGCAGGCAGCTTATCTTCCACAAATGCGCGCACGCCGATGTTCTGCAGGCCAATCGCGTTCAGCATCCCAGCAGGCGTCTCCCACAAGCGCGGCGGCGGATTCCCAATCATAGGCTCGCGGGACAAGCCCTTCACCACCAGTCCGCCCAGCTTGTGCAGGTGGACGACATCGTCAAACTCAATGCCGTAGCCGAACGTGCCGCTGGCTGCAATGATGGGACTCTTCAGCGTGATGCCACAGAAGCTGACGCTTAGGTCAGGAGGCTGCGCCAGCGCGGCGTCGGAGGTTTTCTTTGGTTTCGTCAAACTCATCGGGGTTTAGTTTATCTTAGCGCGCCCGGAAAACTGGCGAGAAGGGATGCCGAAGCCACGACACGCACCAGCAAGAATCGTGATGCAAACCCCACGGCGTCCTCATAGTTGCGGTTCGGCACAAAAATCCTCAAAGTATCTTCGCACCTGTATCCATGCGGGTTTCGTAAGGCATCCGGGATAACCCGCCCGCCCCCAATCAGCATCACAATCTTCACCCATGCTCTGGAATAGAACTCCCAGAGCGGGCGGGCAGAAATAGTCCAAGGAGGAAGGGCCATGAAGTCAATCTTTAGAAAAACCACGTTGCTGGCCGCGGCGTTCTTCGCGGTCGCACTCAGTTCCACAGCAGCGTTTGCGCAATACAACTATCCTAACGACGATCAGGATCGGGGCGGTTGGAACGGCGGCAATCGCGACCGTGATCGGGATCATGATCGCGATGGCTGGAATCGCGGTAGCTTCGGCTATGACCGTGGAAACTACGGTGAACGCGTGGAAGTTGCGCGCCGTTTCGGCTTCGGGGACGGCACCGAGGTTGCCGCCGAAGATATCCGCTATCACAAGCGCTTTAATTCCGACCCGCGTGGCCGCTTCCATGGTTGCGACCGTGGCTATCACCGCGAGTTCGGCGACAAGGGCTGGTACAAGGAGGCATACGCCAGGGCGTACCGCAACGGCTACGACCAGGAATACCGCCGCGCCGAGAGAGACTACGGCTGGCGCCGCTAAAGGTTGAAGCGCCACTTGTGGGTGCCCCACTTTGTCCGCGTTCTTTGCGGACAGGGTGGGGTTTCTAACTTAATCAGCAAATGTACAAAGCCCGCCAATTTGGCGGGCCTTTCTTAATCCTTAGTATCTAACCTTGCACTACTTGCCGCTGGCCACCTGAAGCCGCGTATCGGCCAGTTGCACTTCACCCAGCAACTTATCGTAGTCCGTGTCTTCGCTGGGATGCGCCAGCGCATCTTCCGCTGCCGCCTTGTCCTTCTGCGCCGCTGCTACATCAATCTGCGATGGAGCTTCCGCCGTCTCAGCCAGCACTGTCACTTTATCTTGTAGCACCTCGGCGAATCCCCAAGCCACCGCCAGCCGCACCGTAGCACCATCGGCCACATAGCTCAGTTCACCCGCCGCCAGTTCGGTAATCAGCGGAGCATGACCGGGAAGAATGCCCAGATAGCCGCTCTTGCCCGGCAACTGTGCTTCCGTTGCCGCGACATTCGCAACCAGCCGATCCGGCGTTACAATTTCGAGTTGAAAAGTCTCTGCCATAACAGTTTTCTTAAATCATTCACGATCGGGGTGCCCCATCCTTGTCCGCGTCCTTAGCGGACAGGGTGGGGTTTCTCTGACCCAGTCAACGACCTTATGCCGCCGACTTCTTCAGCTTCTCCGCCGCTTCCAGCACTTCGTCAATGCCGCCCTTCATGTAGAAGGCCTGCTCCGGAATGTCGTCGTGCTTGCCTTCCAAAATCTCCTTAAAGCCCTTCACCGTGTCGGCAATCTTCACATACCGCCCCGGCGACCCAGTGAACTGCTCGGCCACAAAGAACGGCTGCGAAAGGAAGCGCTGAATCTTACGCGCCCGTGCCACCGTCACCTTGTCATCTTCACTCAGCTCGTCAATTCCCAGAATCGCAATGATGTCCTGCAAATCCTTGTAACGCTGCAGAATCCGCTTCACGCCCTGCGCCACGTCATAATGCTCCTGGCCGACAATGCGCGGATCGAGAATGCGCGAGCTTGATCCGAGCGGATCCACCGCAGGATAAATCCCGATTTCGGTCAGCGCGCGTGACAACACCGTGGTCGCGTCCAAGTGAGCAAACGTCGTCGCCGGAGCCGGATCCGTAAGATCGTCCGCAGGCACATACACCGCCTGCACCGACGTTACCGAACCCTTCTTCGTCGAGGTAATACGCTCCTGTAACTCGCCCATTTCCGTAGCGAGGTTCGGCTGATAGCCCACTGCGCTCGGCATGCGGCCCAGCAGCGCCGACACTTCCGAGCCCGCTTGCGTAAAGCGGAAAATATTGTCAATAAACAGCAGCGTATCCGCGCCTTCTTCATCGCGGAAGTGCTCTGCGACGGTCAACGCCGAGAGCGCAACCCGCAAACGCGCACCGGGAGGCTCGGTCATCTGGCCATAAATCAGCGCGGCCTTGGAGTTCGCCGGATCGCCCGGCTTGATCACGCCCGACTCCGACATTTCAATCCACAAATCGTTGCCTTCGCGCGTCCGCTCGCCGACGCCGGCAAACACCGAGTAGCCGCCGTGCTGTTTGGCAACGTTGTTGATCAATTCCTGAATGAACACCGTCTTGCCCACGCCCGCGCCGCCGAACAGACCGATCTTGCCGCCCTTCAAAAATGGCTGGATCAAGTCCACGACTTTTACGCCCGTCTCAAACATCTCGGCCGTGGTCGCCTGATCTTCAAATTCTGGTGCAAGACGATGAATCGGATCGCGCTTCTCCGCGTTCACCGGCCCCAGATTGTCCACCGGTTCGCCGATCACATTCAGCACCCGGCCCAGCGTCTGCCGACCTACAGGAACGGTGATCTGCCCGCCTTGATCAATCGCCTTCATGCCGCGCACCATGCCCTCAGTCGCCTGCATGGCTACACACCGCACCCGGCCTTCGCCCAGGTGCTGCTGCACTTCCAGAATCACGTCAATCGGCTCCGACGTCACGAAGCCTTCACTGACCACGCGAATCGCCTGATAGATCGGAGGAATCGTGCTCTCGGAAAACTGCACGTCCACCGCAGGACCAGAAACCTGAATTACCTTGCCAACATTCTCAGCCATATTTTGCGCTCTCTGTATGAATCTCGCCTTCTAAACTTGTTTCTTCTGGCAACTGGCAACCGGGAACTATCCCGGTTCGGGTGCCCCATCCTTGTCCGCGTTTTGTGCGGACAGGGTGGGGATTTTCGTTAACCCAACTACAGCGGGCGCTTCTATCCCGCAGCCGCCGCACCACTCACAATCTCAATAATCTCGCGCGTAATCTTCGCCTGCCGCGCCCGGTTCATTACTAGCGTCAAACGGTCAATCATGTCGGACGCGTTGCTCGTCGCCGATTCCATCGCCGTCATGCGCGCCGCATGTTCCGCCGCCACCGACTCCAGCAACGCCCGGAAGATCTGCACACCCACATACTTTGGCAACAACGACTGGAATATCTCTGCCGGCGTTTGCTCGTAAATGTAATCCACTGGAGCCGTGGCAAAGTGCGCCGCCGCCTCATCCATCGCGCTCGTGTCCGGCGACTTCAAACTCACGCCTGCCGACATTGCCGCCTTGCCTTCTTCGGCCCGCGCTTCCGCACTCAATTCCTCAGACATCGCGATTTCGTCGGCCCCAATCTCACGAATGGGTAGAATGCGATCCACAACCAAACGCTGCGCCACCACGCTCTTGAACTCGTTGAACACTACATACACCGAGTCAATCTCGCCACGGGTATAACGCTCCACCACGCTATCGGCAATCTCTTTCGCTGTGGCAAACTGCAACTTGCCCAGCACGCCGACTTGCTCACCGACTACCGAAACCGGCAGCCTTGCCGCGCTGCCCTCGCCTGTAAACGGCTCCGCGCTGGGGAAGCGCCGCCGCAGAAAGTCGCGCCCTTTGCGTCCCACCGCTTCAATTTCTACGGACTTGCCCGACCGCACGCCCAAAAACTTCATCGCGGCTTTGCAGATGTTGGTATTGAAAGCGCCCGCCAAACCTTTATCGCCAGTCACCACAATAAATAAGATGTTCTGCTCATCACGCTCGATCAGCAGCGGATTCAGCACCTCGCCCGTGGCCTCGTCATACACATCCGCCCGCGCCACCAGCGACTTCAGCACGTTCGTCAGCATCTGCGCATACGGACGCGCCGCCAAGGCGCGCTCCTGCGCCCGCCGCAACTTCGCAGCGGAAACCATCTTCATCGCTTTGGTGATCTGCCGCGTATTAACTACGCTACGAATCCGCCGTTTGATATCCAGAATATTGGGCATCGTCTAAGTCCGAACTACTTTGCTACTTCATTTACTTCGTCGCGTGGTCAGCCACAAACTTGGCCTTGAACTCACTCAGCAGCTTGTTGATCGCGGCCTTCAGGTCGTCATCAATCGTCTTCTTTTCCATGATGTCGCTCAGCACCGTCGAGCCCATGGTGTCGGCGTACTGACCCAACTCCAATTCAAACTCCCGCACCTGACTCACCTGCAAATCATCCAAATAGCCGTTGGTGCCGGCAAAAATAATCAGAATCTGCTTGCTAAACGGCAGCGGCGAAAACTGATTCTGCTTCAGCAATTCCACCAACCGCTGACCGCGATTCAACAGTCCCTGCGTCGCCTTGTCCAGATCGGAACCGAACTGCGCAAACGCCGCTAGTTCGCGGTACTGCGCTAGTTCCAGCTTCAGCGAACCCGCTACCTGTCTCATCGCCTTGATCTGCGCACTGCCACCTACGCGGCTTACCGAAAGTCCCACGTTCACCGCCGGACGAACACCCGCGTTGAACAAGTCAGTTTCCAGATAAATCTGGCCATCGGTAATCGAAATCACGTTCGTCGGAATATATGCCGAAACGTCGCCTGCTTGCGTCTCAATCACAGGCAGAGCCGTTAGCGATCCCGCGCCCTTTTCCTTGCTCAGCTTGGAAGACCGCTCCAGCAAACGCGAGTGGAGATAAAACACGTCGCCGGGATATGCTTCGCGGCCCGGAGGACGCCGCAGCAGCAGCGAGATTTCGCGATACGCCGCCGCATGCTTGGAAAGATCGTCATACATCACCAGCGCATGCCGCCCGCTGTCGCGGAAAAACTCACCCATCGCGGTCGCGGTATAAGGCGCCAAGTACAACATCGGAGCAGGCTCCGAGGCCGTCGCAGCGACCACAATGGTGTAATCCATTGCGCCGTTGTCTTCCAGAATCTTTACCACCTGTGCGACGGACGAGCGCTTCTGACCGACCGCGTTGTAAATACAAATCAGGTCGTTGCCCTTGTTGTTGATGATCGTATCCAGCAGCACCGCGGTCTTACCGGTCTGGCGATCGCCAATAATCAACTCGCGCTGGCCGCGACCAATCGGAATCATGGCGTCTATCGCCTTCAATCCCGTCGCCATCGGCTCTTTTACCGGCTGCCGTTCCAGCACTCCCGGCGCAATGCGCTCAATCGGCGAAAACTGCGTGGACGCGATCGGCCCCTTGCCGTCAATCGGCTGGCCCAGCGCATTCACCACGCGGCCCACCATCGCCTCACCTACAGGCACGCTCATGATGCGTCCGGTGCGCCGCGCCTGGTCGCCCGCCTTGATCGCCTGATACTCGCCCAGCAGCACTACGCCGACCTGATCTTCTTCCAGGTTCATGGCAATGCCAGCCACGCCGTAATCAAACTCCAGCAACTCTCCGGACATAACCTTGTCGAGCCCGTGTACGCGCGCGATACCGTCGCCCAGCGAAATAATCGTGCCGGTCTCGTCCACGGAAATCCGTGACTCGTAGTTTTCAATCTGCTCCCGCAGGAGCTGTGTAATCTCGTCTGCTTTAATCTGCGCCATAATTCCGTCGTCTCTGGTGTTCGTTTTTCGTTTATCGTCTTCGCAAATCGTCCGCCGCAGCGGCTTAAATCTTCACCACTAAACTGCCGCGCCCAACCGCTCGCGCATCTTTTCCAGCCGGCCTTTGACCGAGCCGTCGTATACTGTGCTGCCCAGCTTCACCACCACACCGCCCAGCAGGCTTGCATCCTGCGAATACTCTGCTCGTACCAGCTTGCCGCTCAGCCGCGCCACCTGCTGCTCCAGCGCTTGCCTCTCGTCGTCTCCGAGCGCGCGCGCACTCACAATCTCCGCGTCCACCACATCCATGCGGTCGGCAACTTCCTGTTCCACCTGCGCCGCAATGTGCGGCAGGTCGCCAATGCGGCCATGATCAATCAATACCGCCAGAAAATTCTGCACATACTTTGAGGTGCCGCCCTTGGCCGCGACTGCCGCCAAGAGCATCTGCTTCTCGGCTCCCAGAATCGCCGGACTCGCCCACACTTTCTGCAATTCGGGGCTGCCCGCGACCGTTCCGGCCACCGACTGCAATTCCGTCAACGCCTCATTCAAATCAATGTGCTTTTCCAGTAGGACATCGGCAAACGCCCGGGCATAACGGCTGAACGTGGCTGACATGTTATTGCCCGTCCTTTCCGCTTGCATTTGGATTCGAGGCGCTGCTCGCAAGTGCCTGCGCCGCCCCGCTCAAACTCCCCGTAAAACTGCGCACCAGCTCCTGATCGGTTCCGCCATCCACATGGATTTTCTGCTGCGCCAGCGCCACAGACAAATCCGCCGCATGCGCCGTCAACTCGCGGCGCGCCGCCTGACCTACCGCCACAATCTCCTGCTCCGCCGCCGCCACAATCTTCTTCAAGTCTTCTTCCGCCGCAACCTGCAAGCGCTGCTCTTCATGCACGATCGCCTGTTGCGCCTGCGCGCTTACCTGCTCAATCTCTTTGCCCAGGTTGGCTAGCCGCGATTCCACATCCGCCAGCCTGCGATTCGCATCTTCGCTGGCCTTGTGGGCCTCTTCCATCGCCTTCTGGATCGTGGCCGTCCGGTCACGGAACATCGCAGGCAGAGCCTTGCGAAGACCAAAGAACAGCAACGCCGCCAGAATCAGGAAGTTCACCACAATCGCAGTGAAAGACATCTTTTCCGGATCGAGCCCCACCAACTTGCCCAGCGCTGTGACTACCGGAGACTGCAAAAATTTCTTGCTGGCATCCTCGGCTTCTTCCTTCTTGGCTTCCTTGCCTTCAGACTTGGCCTCTACCGCTTCGCCTGATTTCACCTCACCAGCCGCAGCCGGAGACGCCTGCGCAGGCTCGCTAGACTGCGCCCGCAGCGGCCTCGCCGCTCCCGCCAGCAACAGCAGTGCTAGCCCGAACGCCAGCCAATTCTTTTTCGTCTTTTTCATGCCTGGTTTCATGATTTTGTTAGACCGCTTCACACCGTTTGCCAGAGATTTCCTAGCTTCCGCCGCCCACTCCGGCAGGCTTTAACACCGCCTGAATAATCTGCTCCGCCAGCCGATCCACTTGCGCCTCAATGCCCTGTTTGGCGGCAGTCTTGTCCGCCTCCAGTGCCACCTTGGCCGTCTCAACCTGCGCCTGAGCCCTCTCCCGCGCCGCACTCACCGCGGTTGTCCGCACTAGCACAGCCTGCTGCCGCCGTGCCTCCTGCGCCTTGAACACAGTCGTCCGCGCATCCCGCAGCTTGTGCTCATATTCGGCAGTCTTGGCCTCCGCGGCGGCAACGTCTGCCCGCGCCTTCTCCACGGCCCCCTGGGTTAGCCCATGACGCTTGGCCAGCACCTTCCCTAAAGGCCCATCCACCAAAACCTTGTATGCGAGGTAAAGGATGAAGAACAGCACCACCGTGGGTACGGAGTTGAGCAGTAATTCGCCTAATTGTCGGAAAGTCTCTTGCATCTGATTTCTATGCGGAATAGGCCCGGAATATGAAGGTCACTGGAACATTTAAGGTTACCAGCCGGGCACCCTTGCGTCAATCGAAACTCAATAAAAACGCTTTGTCCTTAAACGGGAAAGGCTACTGCGTTTCAGGATTGATTAC
Source organism: Terriglobales bacterium (assembly GCA_038229415.1). Classification (GTDB taxonomy): domain Bacteria; phylum Acidobacteriota; class Terriglobia; order Terriglobales; family Acidobacteriaceae; genus JANXUR01. The sequence goes on along the minus strand of JBBROM010000012.1, from coordinate 11,219 downwards.
GGTGATGCCAAACACCTTGGCTGCTTCAATCACCTGCAAATCCGAGCACACAAGAGTTGGCGGGTTTTCGCGCGAAATCTCAGCAGTAACGAGGCAGCCCGCAAGCTGCATCGCGTCGTAAGCTCGCAAACCGCACCGATCCACGACACGCACAGCAGCATCAATCACTTGATCGTTCACCGGCTGCACAGTAAATCGTCGCGAGAGGTGTCTGTCGAATCGGCTAAGCGCAAGATCCGCCATCTCGGCCGGGAGATCAAGTCGCTGTCGGGCCCGCACAGCTGCGCGGAACTCCACGACGGCCAAGCCAAGGATGACCTTGCGATGTGCGTCGTAATCATCCGAAAGGCCGAGCACATAGTCTGTGCCCGGCTCACGGATGTAGAGCTTCACCAGCGCGCTGGTGTCTAGGTAGTAGAGGCCCAATTAGCGGGGACCTCGATCGCGGATGACTGTGTGCGAGAGCGGCTCACCAGGAATCGTGATCGGCTCCCACTTCATTTCATCCACCGGATCGAGGGCGAGTGCCTTTCTCACCCGTGGATGATAACGGTTGAGACGAACGCTCGTCACAGGAAATTCAGGCAATTTTGGATTCGGCTGCTTTCCAATGAGAACAAGTTTCAGATCCACAGCACACCCGAGGACATCCTTGCGGGCCGCGGTCTCTGCTGCCCACGGAAAACCCTGATAAGGCAGGACGTCGTCTCGGAGGCGCTTGAGGGCTACGAAACTCATGCCCGGGCTGCTCTCGATTCGGTCAAGAACGCGCACCAAATCGTCCAAACGCTCGTCGTCCTGCACTGAAGGAACGGTGACCGCAGACTGAGGGTAGCTCTGGTTCTCGGACGTGATCGAGCCCGACAGGGGTGCCGCCTCGGCCCCCGGCGCAGCAATCGCTTGTTGCGGAACGGAATCAGCTTCGTCAGACACTTCTTCGAAGCCAAGCTCAATGAGGTCGGTTGCGGGGTTCCAATGACTCGCCGCTGCGGTGCTGCGTTTCTTGCGGCCACCCTCGTCGAGCAGTCGCAGGTAAGGCTCGGCTGAGTCTGGAAGAGCGAAGCCGTTGTCGGTGAGGGTCTTCCGGATATGGGGAGCTAGTGAATTAAGAAGCGTGGCTTCCAATTGGGAAATCGTTGCTGTGTTCATCTAGTTTACCTCTAACTTATTGAATTCGGTCGAGAACTAGTCGGATCATCTCCGAATGAAGTTAGATTTTCTCTAAAATAACAGCTACATCAAAGACAAACTCTAGTATATCAACTTTGTATCGAGCTTATTGCGATCAAGCCACGAAGTCAAGTGACAATGCTTCATCCCCCGCAGTAAACTCTCCTCCGCTCCGTCGCGCTATTTCCCCAGCGGCAGCTTGACCGTCTTACCGGTCTGCGCGGACTCCCGCGCCGCTTCCAGAATCTCCGCAACCACTAGATTGGTCTGCAACGCGGAAGGGCTATTCCCCTCCTCAATCTCTCCATTCAACACCGCAATCAGGTAGTGGATGGGGTCATCGTAAGGCGCGGCAAGCTTCGATCCGCTCTTAACCGTACCTTCCGCCTCATTTGCCTTTCGCACTTCAAGCCGCGACGAATCAATCGCCTTGGCATAGCCCGTGCGCCCGTAGACGTCCATCTGTTTAAGGCTAAAGGGCCAGTTCCACGAAGCCTGCGCCACGGCCACCGCACTTTTGTAGTTGAGGATAATCTGCGCCTCATCGTCTACGTTGGGATACAACTCCGGCTGCAAATGTTGTGTAACCGCTGTAACCGAGAGCGGCGCTTCGCCGTCCATCAGCCATGTCATCAGATTCGCGCCGTAGCAGCCAAAGTCGAACAGCGCCCCTGCGCCATTCTGCTTGGGATCACCAAGAAACGCCATGAACTCCGGCCCCACGTGAATCTTCACCGGGCCTTCATGTCCATCGCGAATCACCGTCTTAACGATGGCTCCTAGATCGCCATGCTTCAGCAATGCATAAGCCTCGGCGTTGCTGGCGTACCAGGTCGTCTCCAGGTTCACCAGCACGTGGATCTTGCCACGCCGCGCCGCATCCTGAATCGACAACGCATCCTCGTAGGTGGTGGCAAGAGGTTTTTCCACCATCACGTGCACGCCCAACGCCGCGCACTCTTCCACCACACGACGGTGATCGCTCGGCGCGGTAAGCACCATCACGGCCCGGGGATGCGCCGCTTTCACCATCGCCCCAATGCTGTCGAATCGCAGACTCGCTAGCAGGTGGAAACGCTGCGCGTAAGAGTCAAACAGCTTCTGGTCCGTCTCCACAATTCCGACCAACTGCACATCCGGACGATTCAAGATTCCGCCCGCAGGCGTAAGACCGCCACCATGCAAGAAGCCTTCGGCATGGCCATGCACCAACCCGACCATGCCGACCCTCATGGGAGCGGCCTGTGCCTCAGCCGAGTTTGCGCAAGTCAGGAGCAGCATTAGCGCCACCCACGTCGCCATCGTCAAGAACACAATAGATTTCACAAGGGCCTCCTCGCGATGAGTCGCTTTAGGAAATGATGCAACTTAGGGAACGATCCACACTTTTACTTGCCGGAGGATGGACTCCGGAGCATCCAGTTCCATCTCGACGAAGTCGCTCGCCGCATCACCTTGCGTATGACCCGCGTATTCTCGCACAGAAATTCTCGCCTTAGCTTCCAGCATGGCTAGCATCTTGCCTTCACTCTGCGGAATCCGCAACTTCACCCGCCGCACTGCGTCATCCGTCAAATGCCGGTCAATCGCGGCCAGCAGATCAGTCAGTCCGTCCCCTTGCACCGCCGACACATACACCGTTCCGCCGCTACCTGCATCCGCCTTCTGTGCCGCAAGCACCGCCCTGCGCTCTTCTCCGCTCAGCAAGTCCACCTTGTTCATCACCCGCAGGCGCGGCTTGCCTTCGCACTCCAGCTCACGTAGCACCGCTTCTACTTGCTCATCCTGCTCAGCGGCCAGAGAATTCCCCGCATCGCTCACATGAAGAATCAGCGCCGCCCGCTGCACCTCTTCCAGGGTCGCCCGAAACGCCTGTACCAGCGAGTGCGGCAGGTTGCGGATGAACCCCACCGTATCGCTCAGCAGTACCTGTCGCTTGCTCGGCAACCGCACTCCGCGAATCGTCGGGTCGAGTGTCGCAAACATTCGCGAAGACTCCAGCACTCCGGCCTTGGTGAGCGCATTGAATAGCGTGCTCTTGCCCGCATTCGTATACCCCACCAGCGCCACCGTTGCCACCGGAACTGCCTCGCGACGTTGCCGCTGTTGCGCCCGCACTTGACGCACATTCTCCGCCTGCTTCTTCAGCACATCCACACGCAGACGAATCCGCCGCTTGTCGGTCTCCAGCTTGGTTTCGCCCGGCCCACGCGTGCCAATGCCGCCACCCTGCTGCGAGAGTCCCTGCCCCTTGCCCGCGAGTCGCGGCAGCATATATTCCAGTTGCGCCAATTCCACTTGCAACTGGCCTTCGCGAGTCTTGGCGTGCTTGGCAAAAATATCCAGGATCAACTGCGTACGATCAATCACGCGGCATTGCACTGCGCGTTCCAGATTTCTCTGCTGCGTCGGCGTCAGGTCATGGTCAAACAACACCACGTCGGCTTCACTCGAAGCCACCGCCGCCACAATCTCTTCCAGCTTGCCCTTGCCGATCAACGTCGCCGGATCAGGCCGGTCGCGCCGCTGCATCAGCTCACCAACAATGTTGGCTCCCGCACTCTTCGCCAGCGTCCGCAACTCGTCGAGCGACTCATCCGCTGAAAACTGCGGAGCCAATACCCGATTCCCCGCCGTCGGCAGCCGACCTTGCCCTCCCTCACGTGCAGCTGCATCCCGCGCTGCCACCGCTTGCGGAGTTATCGCCGATTCCGCCTCAGCCACCCGCCGTTTCCCGCCAGCACCATCCCGCAACTCCACGCCCACCAGAAAAGCGCGATCCGGCACAGCCGCTGTGCTCCAGCCTTCCGCCGGACGCAGAACTATCCCAGCCACTGGCGCAGCAGCTTCCTGCCGTGTCCCTCGTCCAGAATCCGTATTACGACGCCGGATGCCTTACCCCTCGGTTCCGGAAAGTGACCCGGAAGCTGTTCCCGGCCCGCCGCTCTCGCCCGCCCGCTCTCCGTGGAACGAAGGCGGCCCGGTGTGAACGCGGCCCATCACCACCGTCGAAATCGCGTGCTTGAAAATCAACTGCTCTTGATTGTTGGCTTCCAGCACCAATGAGTATTTATCAAACGACCGGATTCGCCCCGTCAACTTCACGCCGCTCACTAGATAAATCGTGACATGCGCCTTTTCTTTTCGGGCAGTGTTCAAAAACGAATCCTGAATATTTTGTGTCGGCTTTGCTTCCATGTGCCGATCTCCAATTCTGGCCCTCTACTTATCACCGCCAAAGCGCAAAACCCGCGCCAACACGCCGCCGGGAGCCTACGCCAACAATACGGCGAACCCCAAGAGTTTTCAACCTCGCCACCACCAATTCCAGCGATTTCTGTGATGCGGCTCAGCCTTAGCAGGCTCCACGCCCGGATCCCCACGCTACAATCATCCTTCCCACAAGGAGGCCTCATGCTCGCGCCCACCATCTCGTTCCCCGGCGACTTCGACTCTAACTACCAGATCATCCTGCGCTTTCTGCACTTCATCTTCGGAATCACCTGGGTCGGCCTGCTTTACTTCTTTAACCTGGTCAACATTCCCTTCCTCAAGGAACTCGACGGAGCCACCAAGCCCAAAATCATCCCGCCACTCATGTTGCGGGCGCTTTACTTCTTCCGTTGGGGAGCCGTCGGAACTGTCCTCGTCGGCTTTCTCTACTGGAGCCACATCGCCTCAGCCGACGCCCACAACGCTCGCCTCGCCGACTTCCCCACCGCCTCCATCGGCATGAGCCAAGGCTCGTTCTTCCTCATTTGGACGCTCGTCTGGGCCCTTACCTACCTCGCCCTACGCGTCCTCAAAATCAATAACGGATACGTCCTCGGCCTCGTCACAGCCACCATCGTCGGCGCTGGCTGTTACGCCTTCCTCGCCCTCAACACCCACGGATGGGAAAGCTCGCGCATGCTCGCCATCGGACTTGGCGGAGGCATGGGCTGGGTCATGCTGCTCAACGTCTGGGGAGTGATCTGGCGCATCAACAAAAAGATCATCGCGTGGAATCAATCCTTCGCCGCAAACGGCACAGCCATCCCAGCCGAATCCGCCGCCCTCGCCCGCCTTGCCTTCCTCTGCTCCCGGACGAACTTCTACCTAAGCTTCCCCATGCTCTTCCTGATGGCCACCGCCTCGCACTACCAACTGTTCGGGAAATAAGCTTTGCCAAGCGCAAAAAGGGCTGACCCGAAGGCCAGCCCTTTTGATTGTCGAGCAGTTGCTGTTAGAACGTGAGCCGGAAGCCGAAGGCCACCGTACGCGCGCCGCCGCTAAATACCGCCGGACTGCCAAAACCCAATCCGACAAAATTTAGCGACTCCAAACCTGCATCCTCAATGACCGGATCAATGCTGTTGGCGTTCCGGTGATTAAACGCATTCAGCATCGAAGCATGGAATTGGAAATTCACCCGCTCGGTGATCTTCACGTTCTTGTAGAAGGTTACATTCGCATTGTTGGTTTTGGTGTCCCGAGCATAATTACGCGGCACATTACCAAACGGCGTACCAAACTCGGTGTTCGCTTGGGGGCCGTTTGCAATGTAGCGCACCTGACTCTTCGTGACAACGGTCTCGGTTCCCGAGAAATTGGCATCATTGAACGAAACCAGCTGATTGACGGCAAGTTCACATCCAACTCCGAAGAAATTGCATGCGTCCCCGGCATACGCTCCCACCGAGTTTGCAGGCGCCGACGGATTGCCAAGGAACGGACGGATGTTCTCCGCTCCGATGAAGGTTCCCGTAAACGCCCCATCGGCGCAGCCGCCGCCGCCGCATCCACCCAACGCCTGGCTAAAGAACGCCTGCACCGGTGTGTAGGCTTGACCAGACGACAGGATATACGTGCCGGAGAGCGCCCAACCTCCCAGCACCTTGCCCGTAAATCCATCCTGATGCTGGAAGAATGGCAGCGCCTCATAGAAGGAGACTGTGAAGTTCTTGGGGAAGTCGAGTCCCGAAATCCCATGCTCGCCCTTGGTGTTGTCGAACGGGTTTTGTGAAAACGCAGTGCTGTTGCCGCCAGCGAAAGTCGAGAAGATTTCGCTGACGTTGTCGGTCGTCTTGCTCCAGGTAAAACCCGCCTTCATGGTCAGTTGATTCCACAGCTGATTGGTGCGGAACTCGGTTTGCAAAGCGTTGTAGTCCGAGAATCCACTGTTGGTGCGTATGCGCAACACGCTGGCTACGTCGCAGTTCGCGCTTCCTGCCACTCCGGGATTGGTGTCTGGCGTCGCGGTACATGGAGTCACACCTGACGGCAGCGCATTCGGGAAACTGTTTGCCAGATAGTTAACGTCGGGATTGCCGTTGATGGACTGGAACTGGCGATCAGCGTGGTTGCCCACATAGCGAATCTCAAACGCCGCACCTTTGCTGAGTTCATGCTGAATGCCGAAACTCCAACTCTGCACCCGGTCGGGCTTGAAGTCAGGGCTAACCTGCGTTTCCGTCAGAGGCAGCGCCCGCGGGTCGGATACACCCGTTTGTAAGAAGCTTGACAGCGATGCGCGAGTGTTGGTGCCAGTTGGAACCGCTGTCAGGGTTACGCCGGTCAGCAAGGAGCCGGTCAGTGTCTCCGCCAGCACCTGTGGTGCCGAGGAGGCGATGTTCAGATAGATGTTGTAATAAGCCGGATCATACGTCAGCCGATATCCGCCACGGAATGTCGTCTTGCCACCGCCCGGGTTATAGGCAAAACCAACGCTTGGTCCAAAGGTGTTTTTCACCGTAGGCAGCTTGGGGAAGGTCCGGATGGAGAGTGGCAGCGTCGGGTTAAACAGCGGGTCGCTGCTGCTTTCCCGCTTGAGTGTCTTGTCGTGGAACAGGTTTGCTGGCTGGCCGTAGTACGAATAGGTCAAGCCCAGGTTCAACGTAAGATGACTGCCAACCTTCCAGTCATCCCCAAAATACACGAAGGTATCATGCTCCACAAAATTGAGCGTAGGGTCGCCAAGCGCGATGCGAACCCGGCCGCTTCTAAACCGCAGAGGGTCTGCAGGGTCATAAATCACGTTTTGCGCATAAGAAGACGCGTTTGTATACCGATATTGTCCGTTCAAGTTGGGTAAGAAGTTGTTGGTGGATTGCTGGTCGCTATAGTTCACGCCTGCCTTCAGGGTATGCCGCCCCTTGGCATAGCTCCAGTTGTCCTGCACCTGATAGGTCGTCACCGTGCGGCCTTGTGGCAAGTTGGTGGCACCACCGTAACCCAGCAACGTCGGATCACGGAAGATCACCTGCGCCACAGCTGTGCCCACCTGATTCGAGAGTGGCTCCGTGCCTCCGCCAAAGTCTACTCCAAGGTATCCGTAGTTAAACCGCAGCTCGTTGATCATGCGATCGCTGATCTTGTGCGTCCAACTGGTGCTGAATGCCTTGCCGGTCGCCGGGACGTTGAATAAGTAGCCAGCCGCGCCGTTGTCACTGTTGTTAAAACTCGTTGCTGTCTGGTAGAGGAAGCGGGCATAAATGTTGTCCTTGGAGCTGACAAAATCCAAACGGCCAATGTAGTCATACTGGTGGTAGCTGTTATCCACGGTGCGGGTAACGCCGTTATACTCCACCGCGCAAGTGCCATCTTCTTGGTTTGGGTTACTCGCCCCATCCAAGAACCGCGTCTGCGATGTGCCGAATGGCTGCGGGTTACCCAGCTTAATGCCATAGGGGCCGTAGGTCTGGATGGCCGAGACCGTCGCGCTGCCCGGAAAACACCCAGCCAGTTGAGTCAGCCCCGTCGGCGTAGGTGTAAGTAATCCCGTGGTGTCTGTAGCATTCTGCGAAATGATTTGGTTGTCAAAACCACCAAAAAAGAATAAACGGTTTTTGATGGCAGGCCCACCCAAGGTCACCGTGCTGAATTCATTGTTAGACCGTGGCAGTTTGGTCAAACCGTTAAGCTTGTCCGCGTTCGTGCGTGAGTTCAGTACCGAATTGCTTTCCGTGCCGACTAAGGCGCCGTGGAACGTATTGGTGCCCTGTTTGGTCAGAATGTTGACCACCGAACCAGAGTTGCGTCCGTATTCAGGCCCAAAGTTCCCGGTTGTGATTTGGTACGAATCCACGAACTCCGGATTTGAAAGAAATACGCCGGGACCCGCCACCGAGTTGTCGTTGTTATTCTGCCCGTCAATCTGCTGGTCATTGCTGCGGCCGCGCAGACCGTCCACCGAAAACCCCACACCATTGGCGTTCGAGAAGCCTTGGTCACGTGGACTGTTTACGCCCGGCAACAGAATCGCCAGGAAGTCGAGGCCGTTATTTTCCTGAACCCCCGCGATCTGGCTGATCTCCTCTTCGAGGAGAAGGTGTTGCTGATCTGCGCTTCGGTTGCGGTAACTAGTGGTGGAGCCGTAGTCACTTCCACCGTGTCAGTCGTTACCCCTAGTTCGAGTTTGACCGCGCCGAGACCTCGATCCGTACCAGATCCCACCACAACCCCGTTGATGGCTGTCTTGCGAAATCCTGGACGGCTGACGTCTACCTGGTAAGTGCCCACTGGCAACAGTTGCAGGCTGAACAGCCCCGCTTTGTCACTCACTGTTGAGAATGTCTGATTAGTCTCGGTGCTGACCACCTTCACTGCCGCCCCCGGCACCACAGCTCCAGTGGGATCCACGACCGTACCCGAAATCGAGCCCTTCGACACCTGTGCGGAAAGGCTCAACGTGAACAGCATCACGAACAAGGCGGCAGCCCTGCTCGCTCCAGCAATCTAGTGATTGTCACTTGGAACGCTCCTTCAAGCTGTGAAATTCGGCGGCTAGAACTGAGACCCGGGAGCCGTAAAGCAAAACGTAAGACAAATCAAAATACTGAGAGACCCGACGCCAGCACAGCTAGCGGCGCACCGAAGTGATCTGACAGCGTGCATGGGAAGGGCCATACTACGACCCTCGTAACTTGTCTGGCAGCAACACTTTGCTGCCAGCCCACCCGCCTCCCCTACCAAAATGCATAAAAATTCACTACCGTCGCGTATGGGACTGCATACTACAGGCACCCCGCCGCGTGGGCAATCGCAAAGTTCCGATTCGTTCTAGCACGGTCAACTAAACGCTCAACAGCAAATCGAAGGGGAAGCGGCAGCCTTTTTGCGAAAATCGTAGGAAATTCAGCGCTTTAGACACTTTTTCCTCACAAAAGAACGCATCAAGGCCTAGGGTTTCTCGACTTCGGCGGTGAGTGTTGTTTCCGCCTCGGTGATACCATCGAATCGCTATGTCCGTACCCATGCTTGATCTGCATCGCCAGTTTGAATCGATTCGTGACGAAATTTTGCCTGCTGTGGAGCGGGTTTGCGTCTCGCAGCAGTACATTCTTGGCCCCGAAGTTACGGAGTTGGAGCAGGAGATTTCTGCGTTTATTGGCTGCGCGGACACCGTCGCTTGCGCGTCGGGAACGGATGCTCTTTGGCTCGCGCTTTTGGCTGCTGGCGTGAAGCCCGGTGACGCCGTTATCACCAGTGCTTTCAGCTTCTTCGCGACGGCCAGCTCCATCGTCCGGTGTGGGGCGACGCCGGTGTTTGCCGACATTGATTCGGACAGCTACAACCTTGATCCGGCGAAGGTTTTGGCAGCGATAAAATCGCGCGGAAATCAATCGAAAATTTCTGCGATTTTGCCAGTGCATTTGTATGGGCAATGTGCGGACATGGATGCGCTCTCTGCAATCGCGGACGAGCACAAAATTGGCGTCGTGGAAGACGCGGCGCAGGCCTTCGGCGCGACGTGGAATTCTGGTGAAAAATCGCGCAAGGCGGGGGCGCTGGCGAAGGCTGCGGCGTTCAGTTTTTATCCCACAAAAAACCTGAGTGCGGCGGGCGATGCGGGGTGCGTTACGACGCTCGATCCGGAGTGGGGTGCGCGGATGAAGCGGCTGCGGAATCACGGGATGCCGAAGCGCTATTTGCACGAGGAAATGGGATGGAACTGCCGCATGGACTCCATTCAGGCGGTTATTTTGCGCATAAAATTGCGCCATCTTCCCACTTGGAACGAAAAAAGGCAGGCTCGGGCTGCTACCTATAACCGATTATTTCGGCAGGCGGGATTTGCCTCGCCTGGAGGGCCAGTGGTGCTGCCGAAAGAGGATGCGCGCGGGACGCATATCTACCATCAGTACGTGGTCCGCGTGCCCCGTCGCGACGAGCTGCGGGCGTTCCTCACCGAGCGCAAGATCGGGTCGGAGATTTACTATCCGATTCCGTTACATTTGCAGCCCGCGCTGGCGTATTTGGGAACCACGGCGGGAGACCTGCCGGAAACTGAGCGCGCAGCAGCCGAAGTGCTGGCCCTGCCGATGTTCCCTGAGTTGCGGGATGATGAACAAAACACGGTGGTTAGCGCGATTGCGAAATTCTTCTCTTAACGCTTTCTGGTGGTTGATTTTTGACACCGGAAGCGGGCCATTTTTACGAATTTCCCAAATAACATATGTATGGTTCGCGATGTGAGGGAATTGCGCGAAAACCGAGGCGGATCCTGCGAAGCAGCATGAGATATAACACTCTTGTAATGAATGGTTTGCATTGATTTTTCATTTGGATTTTGTCACGGACTTTGGCGCGAAATCTAAATTTATTGCAATTTGCAAAATTTTGGAAAACTGGCGGGAGATTTCATTCGATTTCTTGTAGCGAGTTTGTGATTTTTGCGGGGAGTTGCGTCCCTACGGGACTCAGGATTGGGGCCAGCGATTGGGAGTGTGCGATCCTAGGTCTGAAAATCCAGACCTGGGATGCGCGGCGGTTCCTTAACTCATAGACTGCTTTACGAGCACCGATCTGGATTCGTATTAAAGTCGCCTTGGGCTCGATCCTGCCGGTCTTCTAGATTCTGATCCTGACAACGGCAATTCCTACTTCGACACTTCAAGCTGGGGTCAACTATCGGGCCGAGATGCCCTTGACCTGCCCCCGATTGCTCAACCAGTCATAACTGGAGTTTCCCGGGTTTGATTTGGCCTTGAGTTTACCTCGCAGCCGTAGTCGGGGCTGTGTAAATGTGGGAAGCGCGGTTGGCTTTCCACATTTACATAGCCTGCACT
>JBBROM010000011.1:0-138668 GCA_038229415.1 Terriglobales bacterium | reverse complement strand
GTGGCAAACAGCATGGGGCATGGAGAAGTGGAAAGCAAACTACGCTTCCCACTTCTCCACACCCCCGGCGGCGAGGCTATAACGAACCCAATGGATGCGTTACACTAACATTCGAACTGGTACAAAAGATCGGGCAGAGCACATGGAACGGTATTGGTCTGCGGTGTTCCAGCAGAGCCATACACATCTGAAGGGCTATTCTCCATTGCGTACAGCCGGTCCGTCTCGATAATGTCCCGAAATGCCGGTGCATAACGCCCGCGCGCCTGGCTAAGCACGATCAGGAAACCAGTGAAACAGTCACTCGTCTTTTGTTCTTATTCTGGAACAAGATTGTGAACTTTCTGCGAATTACTTGACAGGCAACTACGTTGGCGCTTAGCCTGATCCTCACGGTTTCGATCCACTGGGAACCGGGCTGTTTCCGACCTAGCAGCGACCCCGGGAGATTTTTTAACTCATGGAGCGCATCCTATGCGTCGTTTTTTTTGCATTTCACGACCCGAGCTTCGCGGGCTGAACCTGCGTATCCTTTGTTTCTCTCTTTTCCTCACCGCAGCATGTCCTGTCTTGGCGCAGGTCTACAACCTCGACAACAATACAGCGCCGCCGACTTCAGGTCTTGGGCACGACTACCTCAAAGAGCTAAACGAGACCGTAAATCCCGGCAACGGTTCAGTTAGTCTGCGTTTCGACATCCCGCTTCCGGCCGCCCGAGGAATGAAACTTCCATTCGCCCTCGTGTACAATTCCACAGGTGTCGAACGGGTCACTGGAAATGTCAACGGTGGCGGCTATTGGGTGAATGATTCGGCATTTGGAAACGGTGGCTGGACTACTTCTATTCCATCCGTGTCCGCTATGCAGGGAGTCAACTCGTTCTATAGCACCTTTGTAGAACCGCCGACGACCTATTCTTGCACGTATATCAGCTACTACATCATGCACGACTGGAGCGGCTCATCGCATCCTCTAGGTCTTTCGCTTGCCCAAAGCGGAACGTATCAAGGTTCAACGGGATGCGATCACGTATCTAATCAGCCTTTTACCTACCTGAGCGGCGGTGACGAATTTGTGAAGGCCGTCACTCCGGGTATTTGTGACAGCTGTATTCCAAATATTCCCAACCCGGTTACGGTCGCGGACGCAGATGGCACCGTGTATTCATTTACATCTTTCCCTGGAAGCGACGGAAGCACAGTCAACTACGGAGGAACGCCGCAGTCATCCAATTATGCAGCGCGGTTTGGAACAGCGTATTGGGGGCCTGCTTCCACTATTGAAGATCGAAACGGAAACATCGCTACAATCAGCAGGCCCAGCTGCCAGACTTTTATCTGCCAAAATATTACCGACTCAGCGGGCCGCCAAGTGCTCACGATGAGCGACACCGCCTCGTCAGCTTCCTTCGCCGTTCTTGGTCAGTCAACTCCGTACGTTGCCAGTTATGGCAATGTGCCGGTATCGGCATTCCAAGTCGCAACATCTGGAGAGACTTACCCCTGTGCCGTAGGAATCGCCCCGCCGACATTCACGACTAATTTCGTCGTTCAAACATTATCTCTTCCTAATGGCCAAACCTATAGTCTTTATTACGACACAACTTATGGATTGCTCAACAAGATTGTTTATCCAGACGGCGGCTATATTGCATACACTTGGTCGCTCAACATGGCATCAGAACTTGGGTTGTTGACAGGGTCCGGGCTTGCCGTTGGCGGACTGTGTCCTGCTTACTATGACAGCCCTGCAATCGCGTCCAGGACGGTGAGCTATGACGGCGTGACGGTGGCTCAAGCTCAGACATTCAGCTATACGACAAATTGGCAATGCAGCACAACGTGCACGTGGAAGACCACGACCGTCACAACGACCGATAACGTCACAAGTGCACAAAGGAAGGAAGTGTACTCATATTTGAGATATAGCAGTCAGTCTGCCCCAAACGCCGCCGTGGCAGCCGAGACCGGGATACCAGTGGAACAGAGTGTCGCTTATCAGGACGGCGGCGGCAACACGCTCAAAACGGTTGTCAAGGGGTGGCAAAGCACAAATCTTATCCAGTGCGAGCTGGAGCAGCTCGACAGCGGACTGATCTCCGGAAAGTGGTATTCCTATAGCGGGGGAGGGCAAATCACTGATGTCAAAGAATACGACTACGGCGTTATCACCTCGTCGACAGCTTGTGGAATCAACGCGAACGCTCCCGCGAATCCTACCCGTGAGACGGTCACCTCGTACGCGTCGTTCGCTAATACACCGACATTCTCAAGCTCCGCATCGATATTGGATCGTCCTTTGACGGTGAAGATATATGCAGGTTCAAGCAGCGGCACGCTTATGTCCGAGACCGACTATGCGTATGACGGGGCGAGCGTTGCGTCCGCTGGCTCGGTCACCGGCCACGATGAGACGAACTATAGCTCTAGCTATAACGTGCGAGGAAATCTTTCCTCGAAGACTGCGAAGTGCATCGGATGCACGAACGCAGTGACGGCGTATACGTATGACAGTACGGGACAGGTGTTGTCCAAGAAAGATCCATGTGGCAATGGAGCCTGTGCGGAGATGACCGGATCGAGCCACACTGCAACGTATTCCTACGCAGACAGCTATACGAAACTAGCAACCGGAGGAGCGTCGAACCAAGCCTATACGCCGTCCACTGCAACGAATTCGTATCTGACCCAGATTACCGATCCCCTGGGTCACACGATGAAATTCTCTTACGACTATAATAGTGGCGAACTGACCAGCCTCACGGACCCGAACAGCCTTCAGAGCACCTACCTGTACAACGATGTGTTCTTCCGGCCAACAAAGGCGAACTTTCCGGACGGCGGTTCGACCACGTACTCTTATAACGATTCGCCTTTCAGCGCTGCAAACGGAACGCCCAGCGTAAGCACGACAAAGGCGATCACCTCAGGCACGAATTTAACGACGGTCACCTCTTTCGACGGAATGCGTCACACCGTCAAGACTCAACTCACCTCCGATCCTGACGGGATCACCACGACCGCAACAGCGTATGACGGATTTGGCCAACCGTTCACCGTCACGAATCCGTACCGGTCAACCAACGACTCCACCTACGGCAGCACGACTATGGAGTTTGACGCGCTCGGACGCACCGTCGAGGTAACCGAACCGGACGGTTCGGCAATGCTCACCAGCTATTCCGGGAATTGCGTGACGCATAGCGATGAGGCTGGGCACCTCCGCACCACTTGCGCTGACTCCTTTGGGCGGGTCAATCTGGTTCTTGAGCCCGGAACCGGCGCGAGCACCGCGACTTTTGGATCGGGAACTGCGACTGTTAGTGGGGCTCTGCAGAGCACGAAGTCTGGAGGGACGCCGGGCACCGGCAGGGTGACAATCCTTGGCAGCGAGCAATGCTTGGGGGGAGGGGGCGGTGGGCAGACCCCCTCGGGATGCACAACGTACGACAGCGGCGCGGTAACGGTAACGGTGGGCGGTTTCCAGGTCCAGGTGGCCTACGGTCAGCCATCGACAAATACGTATATTGCAAGCGCGTTGTCAAATCTTCTCAACGCTGGGGCGTCTCCCGTGACCGCCACGGTTTCGGGTGGCGTGATTTCAATACAAGCAAAGGGAACTGGCACAACAACAAATCTCGCATTGTCGACGAGTTCGGTTAGCAATGATCCTACGGACTTCGACCCGCCTTCGTTTACCGCGAGCCGCTCTGGCTCAACGCTGACTGGCGGAACGAATGGCAACGGGGCGACGGTCTATGACAGCGGAAACGTGACTCTGACGGTGAACGCAGTGAGCAAGACGGCTGCCTACAGCCAGACGGGCAATAGCACTTCCGCCTTGATCGCGTCGGCGCTTGCTGTCGCCTTCACCAGCGACCCCAACTCTCCGGCGGATGCCACTGCCAATGGCGCTGTGATTACCATCACATCGCGGGAAGCAGGAGCGGAATCGAACTACTTCGTCTCACAATCGACGACTTGGAATACGGCGCTATTCGCATCATCGTCTTTCACTACGTCTACTCCTGCGACCCTTACGGGAGGAGCTTCTGGTAGCACGGGCACCGCTCCTGCTACCACCCTTTACTCCTTCGACGTGCTCAACAACATGACGTGCGCGGTACAGAAGGGCACGGATACGACAGCTTTCACCACCTGTGCAGCCGCACCGAAGGCGTGGCGACCGCGGTCATTCATCTATGATTCGCTGTCTCGCCTCACCAGCTCGATCAACCCGGAGGCGAACACTGCCTATTCGGGCGGAACCATCGTAGCCACAACGTATAGCTACGACGTGAACGGGAATCTGATGTCGAAGGCCTTTCCCGCGCAGAACCAGACTGGAACCGCCACCAGCACGATTTCTTACTGCTATGACAACGCGAACCGGCTGACGAAGAAGCAGTACGGCAGCAGCACAACCTGCGCTTCGCCGGTCATCACGTATACGTATGACGAAGCATCGTGCGCTGGAGGTTCCGGCTCCTGCTACAACATGGGGCATCGCACCAGCATGACGGACGCCGCTGGATCGGAGCACTGGGCGTCCGACAAGATGGGCCGTCCGCTGACCGACCAGCGCACCACCAACGCCATTACCAAGAGCTCGACTTATACCTACAACTACGACGGTTCACCCGCCAGCGTCGCCTATCCTTTCAACGGCCGGACGGTGAACTACACAGTCGGCGCGGCGGACAGACTGCTCTCCGCGTCCGACTCGAGCACGTCCTATGTGTCCCTGATGCACTACGCGCCGCAGGGCGCGATGTCTTCGATGGGCATGGGGGCTAGTGGCACAGCGATCTCCATGACCGAGATCTATAACAACCGCCTTCAGCCCTGCTGGGTGTTCGGTACCACCAGCACGGCATTTGCGCGAACGCACTTGTGCTCGGATACGGAATCGGGGGCGGGCAACCTTTTGGACCTCCAGTACAATCTTAACTGGAGCGCGGGCGACAATGGCAACGTCATGGGCATCACTAACAATCGCGACACGACGCGCAGCACGACTTATGCCTACGACTCGCTGAACCGGTTGATGACCGCCAGCACCACCTCGACCAGCAGCACCAGCGTCGGGCACTGCTGGGGCGAAGCGTACTCTATGGACGCGATGGGCAACATGTCGGCGATGGCGGCCATGAACTCGTCCTACACTGGATGTACCATCAAAGAGAACGCGTGGACGGCGTCCGCGAGCAACCAGAACCAGTTAGTGATGAGCGGTACCTCCTACGATTCGGCGGGAAACATGACGGCGACGCTGGTGGGAGGCGGGACGAACAGCTACGCTTACAACGCTGAGAACCAGATGACTTCGATAACGGCGCTCTCCACCACCTCCTACGTCTACGATGGTGACGGCAAGCGGGTGGAAAAGACTGGCGGCACGTCGCAGATTTACTGGTACGGGGCGGACGGCTCGGTGCTGGACGAGACTGACCTTTCGGGTAGCACCTTGAATGGCACATTCAGCGAATACATTTATTTTGGCGGCAAGCGGGTATCGCGGCGCGATTCCGGCGGCAATTTGTATTACTACCTAACGGACCATCTGGGGACTACCAAGGCGATGGCGCAAGTGCTATCAGGGCAGAGTACGGCTACCCTGTGCTACGACGCTGATGTTTATCCATTCGGCGGCGAACGAACGTACACGAGTATCTGTAACAGCAACTATAAGTTCACCGGCAAAGAGCGCGACGGCGAGAGTGGGCTGGATGAGTTTGGGGCGAGATACTACACGTCGGTGTACGGGCGGTTTACTATACCAGACTGGAGCGCCAAGGCGACAGACGTGCCTTACGCGGACTTTGGCGACCCGCAGTCGTTAAACCTGTACGCTTACGTGCGCAACAACCCGATGGATCGGATTGACCCAGATGGGCATCAGTGTGACTCTCCTGGAGCAAATTGCTCTGGTGCGAAAACCGGAGAGTTCGTCGGGAATCATGGAGAGAATCTGAAGGCCCAACAACAGACTGCGAATGCAGCATCGTCTCAAGCCGGATCGATGAAGTATTCGATCAACGGTACGACGATTTCTGGCGGCGGCGTCACTTACGGCAAGGGCACGAACAAGTGCAATGAGTTTGCATGCGATTCAGTTCAATCAGGAACCGGATATCGGCCTCAGGTTCCAAAATCTGGAATATTGGGATGGCTGGGGTTCACTCGTGATCCCACGGCAAAGGAGTGGGCAACGATGGCCATACCCGGTTACTCCGGTCCCCTCCCGCTGAGTGCAGCCCGCCCTGGAGATGTAATTGCGATGGGGCACCACGACGACAACGAGGGCCATGTCGGAATTTATGTAGGGAATGGCAGGACTGCATCAGCCAACTTCTATCAAGGCGGAAGGATCACCGTAAACGACTGGGGATTCCGGGGTCCTGGACAGAACGGCGAACATCCCGGCGATGCTGGTCCGGTCGTCAGACAATGGGTAGGTCTGCCATGACAAACAAAGGGAGACGTTCGTTGATCCTTATCTTAGTTGCGTTGCCCTGCCTGTTGGTCGCGGGGTGGGCGTCGCTTTACAGTGGCTACTACGATCCGAAAAACATCGCTTACGTGCTGTGGAAGCACGATCTCTGGAAGATCGAGACGACCCGAGCGCTGTCGATCATGACGCATGACCGAGACCCGGCCAGTCTAGTAGTTGGGAAGAGCAAGGATCAGGTCGATAAGAAGTTCGGTCCTCTTGTTCCCTTGAATCAGGCGTCAGCCTACGTGCAGACCTGTGCAGGAACCGAGTTGGCTGCCGGGAACTCCATGATGCTCGGAAAGAGCGAGTGGATGGTCACGTTCTCTGATGGCCGTGCCGTGAAACTGACCCTTGTGAAGGGCTGTTGAACTGGCAGAGCTTCAAGCGAGGCCGTCCTTCGGGGCGGCTTCGCTGCGTCTGGGGCTCCGATCTGGAGCTGTGCCGCGTCCGACGAAAAGCCTACGGTGCTCTGCACCGGAAGTAGGGTGACACACCACCCCGGAACGGATGCTGTGGAGTAACTAAAAGTTCCTCTTCGGGAACTTGTTGAAAACAGGCGGCATAGACAAAACTGACTATGTTGGCGTTATGCTAGAGGCGAGCGCACGTTGCTGATGGGGAACCATATGAGCCACAACCCCTTAGCCCGCCTCCGGCCCCCTGTTGTCGATCCGAGCGACACACAGGCATGGTGCGGCCTCTCCCCGAAATCTCTCTCAGGCGGTGCTCTCTGAAGCCGCCGCTCCGTACAAAATCAGTCGGCACGAAGGTCAGCGAGGCGGAGTTCGCCTTGCTGGAGGAGCGTGCGCGTGAGGCGGGGATGCGTCTGGCGGAATGGGTTCGAGAGGCGTTGCTGGCCGCTCCGGCGGAGCCGGTGTCGCACTCGGGGCCGGACTCGGGCGAGGTCGCGCTGGCCGAGGTTCTGGCCCTGCGGTCGCTACTTCTCAACCTGCACTTCCGTGCGGCGAAGGGTGAACCGGTGGCCGAGGCGGAGATGCGTGGGCTGATCGAGCGGGCGGATGGGACGAAGATCGAGCGGGCGCGGGAGCGCATGGCGGCGGTTCGAGCGGCGGCTCGGACGACCGGGCCGGAGCTGGAATCGGAAGCTAAAACGGCAGTGGAGATGGAACCGGAGGAGGGCTGACGATGGCGGAATGGGGACGGAAGGAATACTCGAAAAAGTGGCCGAGCCGGACGCCGGTGTGGACGTGGATGGCGATCCTGGGGACGTTCGTGTTCTTCGCCGGGATGCTGACGCTGGAGTACGAGCAGAGCTGGACAGCCGCCGAGCGGCTGTTGTGCCTCGCCAAAATGAAAAATAGGCGTTTTAGAGCCGATGTTGGCGGTGGCCGACCAGATTTCTCCGGGCTGGAAACGCTTCGACGGATGTTGTTGCTTCCCGGCGACGTGTGTTCGCGGATATATAAGCATGCGGAAAGAATGGGTATCCGCGCCCAAAAATGGGCTGTTTCAAGTCCAGCCGCGCTCGCCAGTTGGGCTAGGCCGCGATTTCGTAACGATGGTGCAGACCGCCGAGCCGGGGAAGCGCAATAACCTTGGCTGAGACTGGCACTTGCAGTGCGGCAGCTCGCTTAGCGGGCGTCTGCTTTCCGAGGGCCATGTGCGTCCGGTCTTCGTTGAAGTAGCGGACGTAGTCTCGAACCAGTCGGCGCAGATGCCGCTCATTGATCACAATCACGTGATCCAGCAGCTCTCTCCGAATGCTCCCCACCCAGCGTTCCGCAACTCCGTTCTGCCACGGACTGCGAAACGCCGTTCGGACTGAAGTTACACCTAGGTCTTCGATGGTGGCTAGGACATCGGCGGAGAACTTGGCATCGCGGTCGAAGATCAGGAACTCGGGCGGACGATCGAACTGCCATGCTTGTCGCAGCTGCAGCGCAGTCCAGAACCCGCTCGGGTTGCGCGTCACGTTGTAATGCAGAATTGTTCTGCGGTCGTGCCCGATGACGAACAAACAGTGCAGCACCCCGAACGTCAAAGTCGGCACGGAGAAGAAGTCCATCGCAGCGATGCTCTCCCGGTGATTTTTCAGGAAGGCAATCCATTGCTTGCCAGGATCGGGATTGCCCTTGCACCTTTTGACCCAGCGCGAAACCGATCGCTCTGACACATCGAATCCAAGCATGAGCAACTCGCCGTGAATGCGAGGCGCTCCCCAAGTCGGGTTCTCGGCGACCATGCGTTGAATCAGATCACGGAGATGCTTGGTCAAGGGCCTGCGCCCAACGCTAGGTTGGTGCCTCGAGAGCCAAGCCCAGTAGAGGCGGAAGCCGGCACAATGCCAGCGGATAACCGTCTGTGGGGTGACGACGATGAGGGAATTCTTCCATTCCGACCAAAACCGCCGGAGCGCCAGCCAGAAAACCTTCTCGACAAGGCCCAGCCTTGGGCGAGGTCGCCTAGAGTGCAGTGTGAGCAGTTGCTGGCGAAGGGCGAGGTTCTCAAGGATCAGGTCCTCACGGGATCGAAAGCAGTCGCCAACCCAGCCGAAAAGATGACAAATCGTCACAATCATGGCATAGAATCATACCGAATCGAGCGGGAGCCATCCGGCGCTAGCTGGTTGATTCCATTGCGGGCGCTAATTTTGGCGAGGCACAGGATCGAGATTTTCTTTGAGTATGGCATCGGCACCGACCAACTCGAGGTTTTCGGGCGACGCATTGCGAGGAGCAGACTGTGGTGCGTCTTGACTCCTAGTTAATCGGAGTCTCCAGTCGGTACCATTCGGTTCTCTGGCCCCAAAGAGTCTCTTCCAGAAGCACATAAAAGTTCTCGACGAAAAGATACGCGAAAAGCTGTGAAGCAGCCAAATTAGCTTAAATCTTCCATTGTCATTTGGGCGAGTTACAACCGCTTCCATCCCGACCAAAACCGCCGGAAGGCTAGCTAGAAGACTCTGTCTGTGAGGCTCATCCTTGGCCGAGGGCGCTTAGCAGGGAGAGCAAGCAACTGCTGGCGAAGTGCGAGGCTTTCCAGAATGAAGTCTTCAGGGGCCCGAAAGCAATCAGCAACCCAGCCCAGAAGATGACGAAGCAACGAGGTCATGGCATAGCATCATTCCCAATCCGGCCGGGCGTTCGGCACTTAACCATTGATTCCATTTCGTTCATCAATTTTGGCGAGGCACAGGTGCCTCGATAGCCACGCCCAGTAGAGACGGAAGCCGGCACGATGACAGCGAATGACCATCTGTGGTGCTACGACGATGAGAGAACTCTTCCATCCCGACCAGAGCTGTCGGAGAGCCAACCAGAACACCTTGTCGGTGAGGCCCATCCTGGTCTAGGTCGCCTCGCATGGTAGCGAGCAACTGCTGGCCGCAGGGCGAGGTTCTCTAGGATTAGGCCTTCGCGCGAATGAATGCAGGCTGCCAACCAGCCGAGAAGATGACAAAGCATGGAATAAAATCATACTGAATCGGGCAGGGCGCCCGGCGCCAACCACATGATTCCATTGCGTTCACTAATTTTGGCGAGGCACAAGTCAAATCGCCGCCAAAAGCGCATTTGTCGGCAGACTAGCGAGAAAGGAATATCGGCTCCTTGCTTGATTTCCTCAACGAAGGAGCCGACATCCTATAACTACTACTTGATCACGAACATGCCGGATCAGGTTACTTTTTTGTCATGAGTGACTCCAGCATCGATAAGCGCTGCTGGAGGTCTGCGATTTTTGCTCCTTGATCTCGGATGGTCTGCTGCTGCTCATCCATCCCTTGTTGCAGCTCAACCGGTATCCCATTCATCGCGCAGCCCCTGGTTCCGAGTTTTCCGGTTTTGTCGATGCAAACTAGGGGATTATTGGTTCCAGTGGTGTGGATACTGAAGACGCCGGCGACGTAGGTGGCAGGCCCAGCAATATTAGCCGCAGGTCCGGAAGTAGCTCCAAGACACATAACGTTGGTG
This sequence comes from Terriglobales bacterium, assembly GCA_038229415.1. GTDB lineage: Bacteria > Acidobacteriota > Terriglobia > Terriglobales > Acidobacteriaceae > JANXUR01. The sequence goes on along the minus strand of JBBROM010000011.1, from coordinate 128,241 downwards.
CCGGTGGTAATATGCAAACAGGCCCCGTTACCTAGCGCCGTGTTTAGGCTCCCAGTGGTGTTGGCGGACAGGGCTTGGAAGCCCAAGGCCGTATTGTTGTTCCCGGTCGTGTTGGCAAAGAGCGCAGTCTCGCCCACAGCCGAATTGTCGGTACCAGTAGTGTTAAACACGAGCGCATCTGTGCCATCGGCCGTATCGTGGTTCCCGCTAGTGGTGAACTGCAGCGCGGAGTTGCCTGTCGCAGTGTTGAATGATCCGGTGGTGTTGGACTGCAGTGCAAGCACCCCAGCGGCAGTGTTAAATGTGCCAGAATTGCTGAGGAGCGAACCGAAGCCCACAGCAATGCTCCCGTTGCCGCCGGGCTCGGCCAGCACGACCTGGCCGCTTATTTCGCAGCCCAGCGCGCCGCAGTCAAATTGAGCGAAGCTTTTGACGGGGTTAAGTGCAAGTACAATCGCCGCCGCAGACGCGATCATACAAAGACCAGACATTCGACTCAATCTCGCACGCATCTTCATTGTATTGTCCTCCTCAGGTAAGTCTTGATAATGCCTAATAATTCGGTCCAACCCAGAGTCTGGCGAGGGCGATTAGCCAGGATATCCACTTTGGCGTCCGGAGCATCCGACTATACGCCAATCGCCTCCGCCCCAGAACCGCCTTCATCTCTATTGATCTGTTGTCGACCTTTTTGAGGTGAAGCGCCCATGCCTGAGAAACTCGTTCCGCAGTCGCCAACATCGGCACCACAATGACACATTATTGATTTTGGCGAGGCACAGGGAATGTCCGGAACGGTCGACAGGTTTAGGGCGACTGTCTGACTCCGCGATCGACCATTCGAAGAACCAGTCACCGTAATGGGGAACGTGCCGCTGGGGACGCTCGCAGCCGCCGAGAGCAGCCTTGCGGCTTTGCCGTTGTTCCGGGAGTCACTTGTGAAGTGACACCGGCGGGTAGCAGCGCACGGATTTACAGCAGTCGGGTTTGATGTCGCAGGCTAGACGAACTCCCACCACATGATGACGTTGCCCAGTGTGCACGTAATGCGACACGACTTTTCAGCTGGCGGGAGGTCAGGCTATCTACCCGAACCTTTCGACTACTCAGCGCACCTTCCGTGTTAGACATTTCCGTCGGTGTGCGCGTAGGCTCTGTCTACGAGTGTGTGCGAACCCCGTAGGCCGCGGCAAAGCCGGTTAGCAGACCAGGCTTTTGCGCATCGCGCATCCCGGACGAACCCTGAGGGCCGGACTGTGAACTCTGAAGAGGCACGCATTATCGAACCACGCCCCCAGGCGGGCGGTTCAGGGCGGGATGCTGAACTTACTGAGGTACCAACGAGCGCGAGGCCATCCAACGGAATGCGCCCCGGCATGGTGGCGGCAGAGACTGTACGTGAGATTGGAAGCCCTGAGTTCAGAGAGACGCACGCGTTCGAGATGCTGCTCCAAGCGATCCCGTTACCCGTCCACGTGATCGGAGCGGGAGGTCGAGTATTGTTCCGGAACGTCACGATGCAAAACGCTCTTGGGGATTCAGAAGAGCGTGACGGTTGCTGGACGGTGCTCAGAGACATGGGACGACCCTGCTGGGACGAAGAACAGCTCAGAATGCTCGGGGGCAAAACGTTTCAGGTGAATCGTGCAGAAATCCTGTTTGGCGGGATCCCTGCCGTACTCGCGATCTTCCTAGACATAACTCCACAGAAAAGCAAGGACGAACAACGCCGACTCTACGATTCTTCAATTTGGAAGCAGGCAAACCACGACTCCCTGACAGGCCTACCAAACCGGAACCTGTTCCTTGCTCGACTCAACCACGCCATCAGGAACCTGGGCAGGGAGCGCGACGCCCTAACGCTCCTCTTCCTGGACCTGGACAACCTCAAAGTCGTCAACGATTCGTCCGGCCATGGGTGCGGCGATAAAGTACTTATGGAGACCGCGCGTCGAATCATCGGCTGCGTGCGCGACGGCGACACTGTGGCCCGCCTCGGGGGTGACGAATTTACCGTGATCCTTCCCGGTTTGAGGAATCGGCAACGCGTTGAGGAGATCGCGGAGGCAATTCTGGGCGCAGTCAGGCAGCCAATTGCCGTAAACGGTCAGGAGGTGCTCGTTACGGCCAGCATGGGTGTCGCTTTCTACCCCACAGATTCAACCGACACGGATGGTCTGCTGAAAAGTGCAGATCTGGCCATGTATGCAGTCAAAAAGCGAGGTGGAAATGGATGTGCCCACTTCGTCGTTGGTCTGGGGTAAGCCGTCTATGCCGAGCCAAAATGAAAAGTCGGCTTGGAGCCGATGTCGGCGAGTGAACGGGCTTTTGCCCTGCACGAATCCGCTAAGACTGATCGTGAACGCTTCCAGGCGCACATGTCCTTCTCCCGCGTGTTGGCCATAAACAGCCGTGTACCCAACCCCTAATGCGCTTCTTCCACTCATCGTGTTGGACCCGATGCGAATCGCGCCACCACTGCCACCTGAGCCTCGCCAAATGAAAAATGGGTGGTTTGGAGCCGAGCGGCCTCCGTCCAACGCCGGGCTGGTGCCTCGACAATCATGCCCAAGAGAGACGGAGGCTGGCTCGATCCCAGATGACCGCCTGCGGTGCCCAGCGCTGAGGGGGCTGCTTCATCCCGACCATACCCTCCGGAGGGCTAACCAGAAGAATCTGTCCGCGAGAGCCATTCTGGGCACAGGATCTCTCCACCAGCCCGAAAGATGATGAAACGTCGCAATCATGGCATAGAACCCTGGCGAATCGGGCGGCGGGTCTTCCGGCGCTAACGGATTGATTCCATTGCGTGCGTTAATTTTGGCGAGCCACAGCTTACGGTGACTGCCGGCGTTCCGCGTCGCCCAGATGTGGCGACGGGCCTCCGCGCCGCCGCCATCACTTCGTGGTTTTCGGTAGAAAACAGTTCCAATTTCTGAAAAGCGCATGTTCGACTGACCAGGCTTCCTTTTCGCAACCCCTTTCCTAGCAATGCGATGCCGGACACCAACCCCTGTTTGAAGATGGCTATCAGATTGCACCTGTCCTTATTAACCGCTGTCTCCCGGTTCGTGAGCGGAAAGTGTGGGCTGCGCGACTAAAAGGTCGCGCGTCTCGCGCCAAGAGAGATGAGGGGAAATCTATGAAGCACCTTGGACAGAATCTCTGGCCTACGTTAGGCCTGCTATTCGCGTTTTCGCTAACCGCTGCAGCCCAAACAGGCACGATTCGCGGCGTAGTTCAAGATCCGACCGGCGCGGTCGTGGCGGGGGCCACTGTAACCGCTCGAAACACATCAACCGGAGCCGAGCGTTCAGTTCCTTCCGGTTCCAGCGGCGCCTACGCCATCCCGAGTCTGGTTCCGGGGTCCTATCAGGTGACGGCGCAGAGCACCGGCTTTAACGACGCCAGGTACTCCGACCTGGTGCTAACCGTGGATCAGGTGCTGTCCCTGACCATCAAGTTTGAAAAGCTTGGATCCACTGGCCAGGTTTTGGATGTTAGGGCGGACGTAAATCCGGTGGTCGATACCGAAACGTCCCAAGTCAGCAACATCGTAGACTCCAAAACCCTGACGGACCTGCCTTTGATTTTGCGCGATCCGTACAGCTTGGTGCTGCTCTCGCCGGGCACGGTTCAGTCCAACAGCGGGTTGGGCGGGTTCTCAGTCAACGGCTCCCGCGAACGCAACAACAATTTCCTGCTGGATGGCGCGGATAACAATGACACGTCGGTACCAGGTATCCCCTCGGGCTTGCTCGTCGCGAATCCCGACTCTACCGAGGAATTCCGCGTCATCACAAACAATTTCTCCCCGGAATTCGGTCGTAACACCGGCGCCATTATCGACGTCGTCACCAAGAGCGGCACCAATAACCTCCACGGCGATGCTTACTGGTTCGGTCGCTACAACTACTTTGGGGCTCGCGACTATTTCAACACTGCGGAAGCCACCGGCAAACAGAATCCCTACGTTCGCAACACCTTTGGGGGTTCAATCGGCGGGCCGATTATCAAGAACAAGACGTTCTTCTTCTTCAACGGGGATTATGAGCGGTTCCGCACCACAGTGAACTCATCGGCCACCGTCCCCACGGCGGCCTTCAAGTCCGGCATATTTCAGGTGCAGGACGACGCTGGCAACCCCTATACTGTGGATCTAACCAGCCCTTCGTCCCCCAATAATCTCTTCGGCTTGCCCCTGGATCCCACTATTGCCAGCGTTTTCTCGAAATACCCTACGCCGAACGGTGGCAATCTGGATCCCTTGCGCGGCATCTTGTTCTTTGCCAGCAGCTCGAAGTTCAACCAGTCCGCCTACACCGTCAAGTTAGATCACAATTTGACCAGCAAGCAGACGCTCTCTTTCCGCGCCGCTTACAACATTTCGTCGGACCCCAACCCCTTCTTTGACGACTTTCTCCCGGGCATCGGCAACGTCGCGAGCAAAGTCAACGCGATAGGCTTCACTGCGGGATTGACCTCGACGCTCAGCAACACCATCGTCAACCAGTTCCGGGCTGGGTTTAACCGCACCAACCTGCCGTTTTTGTGCAGTAACCTTTCCACCATCAACAGCGTAAGCGCTCTCGATGCCTTTGGCCGCGGCCGCGATTATGGCTTCGACGGCGTAACCGGATGGGGATGCGGGGTTCTGGGCGACTCCAACGGCCAAAGCCGCCGCACCGGCACCTATTCCCTTAACGACGGCCTCACCATCGCCAAGGCCAATCACACCATAAAGTTCGGAGCTGAATTCCGCTTCGTATTTGAAGATGGCTACGACTCCTTCTCTTCGCGCGAAGCCATCGGCTTCAACCCTGTATCAACTTTTGGCACCAACATTGTAGATTTCGCTCCAGGGGTTACATGTAATGGCGCCGGTGTGGGTTGCTTCAACAACAACATCAACAATCAGATCGCTCAGGATCTTTCCGGTGCCCTATTAGGCCTCGTGACCGACCAGTTCCAGTCCCAGTACTTCAATAAGGCGAGCACCCGCACGGCGGATGACTATCGCCGCTTCCGGCAACGCGAGTCTGGCGTTTACTTTCAGGATAGCTGGAAGTTTCGCCCGAATCTGACGCTAAATTACGGAGTGCGCTATCAGCTCAATGGAATCCCCTACGAGCGCGATGGCAACCTCTCCAACCTTTACACCGATGCCAGCGGATTCGCCCCTTTCACTTTCCAGTTAGCCAGTCATGGGCTGTACAACCAGGATTACAAGAATATCGAACCGCGGGTCGGCTTTGCCTGGGATCCGTACAAGAACGGCAAGACATCCATTCGCGGCGGTTACGGCATCTTCCACGACCGCATTTTCGGAAATCTGTTTGGCAACGCCCGTGGCAATCCGCCTTTCCAGCGTGATCAGACTCAAAACCCATTTAACGTCCTGAGTGCCGTACCACTGTTGCCAAGCGCTACTCCGACAGCCACCATAAGTGACATTGATCCGCTCACAGGCGGGCCTTGGCTGTCGGCACCGGTCACCTTCGACTCGAACCTAAAGATTCCCTATAGCCAGAACTGGAATATTGGTATTCAGCGTGAAATTGCCCCCAACCTCTCACTGGAAGTGAACTATGTTGCCTCCCATGGAACCCGGCAATTGCGGACTGTAGATGGCAATCCGCCGCAACCCAATCTGATCGCGCAGCTGGTGGCCAACGCCAACGGCGACCAGAACATCTTGGGTGAACTCCAATTCGGAACCCTACGACTTGGTCGCTTCTTCTGTGTGAACTTCGACTTCCTCTGCGAGGCGTACCCCGTTGCGGCGGTCAATAACACCGCCTTCAGTTCGGTGGCGCTCAACAAGTCCATTGGCAACTCCACCTACAACTCGCTCCAGATCAACCTGCAGAAGCGCTTCAGCCATGGGGTGGATATCGGTGCCGCTTATACCTGGTCGCATGGCATAGACGATGCCAATGACCCGCTAGTCGCAGCCGGGAGCGGTGGCCGGAGCTTTCCCCGCAACTCGTTTAACTTGCGGGAAGAGCGCGGCAGTTCAGGCTTCGACATCCGGCAACGTGCTGTGATCCACTACACCTTTGAACTGCCCTTTGGCCACGGAAAGAAGTATCTTTCCGACGGGGTGATTGGCAAGGTGATGGAAGGCTGGCAAGTCTCTGGCATCACTTCAGCGCAAACCGGTTTCCCCGTGGATGTATTTGGAAATCGGGATACCGAGCATACCGGACTCAGCAGCCGTCTGGACTTTATCGGAGGACCGAAGGTAGCCGACGACTCCGCCGGGCTGCCTCAAACCGGACCCTATGCGAGCCAGTTCGCCTTTGCCCCGTTTGGTCGCCCTGGCGATGCAACCCGGAACACCTTCCGTGGACCGGGGTTTGTGTCCAGCGATCTAGTTGCCAGCAAGACGACTATTCTCACCGAAAAACTGAAGCTCCAGCTCCGTGCTGAAGGCTATAACATTTTCAACCACCCGAATTTTTCGGGACCGGATAATTTGCTGCAGGATGGCTCTTTCTTCGGTCACTCGACTTCTACAGTGGGACGCGCCGACGGCACTACAGGAGCCCGCCAGATGCAGTTCGCACTCAAGCTGATCTTCTAGCTTGTCTCTCAAGCCAAGAGCAGGAGCGCCTAGCCGCTCCTGCTCTTCTTCTTTCAGCCTGCCAGATCGACTTTCGCAAAATCACTCAGAAGTCGGTGGTACCATCGAAATCGTCTAAAGGTGGGACGGGGATCAGCCCTGCTGGCATGTTTCAATCGGCAGATTCCAAATTCTTGATTGAGAATGAGTCTATGAACCTTGTGCCTCGCCAAAATGAAAAATAGGCTGTTTGGCAGCGAGTTGACTGCCTCCGAACCATTTTGCAAAGGGCCGGGGAGCGCTTGGACAGATGCTTTCGCTTACCACCGACAGCCGTTGGAGGGGGCGGAGTCTCATCGAACGCATGGGTAACCGCGCGCGAGTCGCGCTGTTGCAACTCCTGGAATGGTCACGCAGCGGCTAGGCCGCAATCTCGTAACGATGATGCAGACCGCCGAGCCGGGGAAGAGCAACGACCGTGGCTGAGGCTGGCACTCGCGGCGTCACAGTTCGCGTGACGGGCGTCTGCTTCCCCAAGGTCATGTGGGTCCGATCCTCGTTGTAGTAGCGAACGTAGTCACGAACCAGGCGGCGCAGATGTCGCTCGTTCATCACGATCACGTGGTTGAGCAATTCTCTTCGAATGCTTCCTACCCAGCGCTCAGCAACTCCGTTTTGCCAAGGACTGCGGAAGGCCGTACGAACCGAAGTCACACCTAGATCTTCAATGGTGACCAAGACTTCATGGGAGAACTTGGCATCACGGTCGAAGATCAGGAACTTGCACGGAGAGCTGAACTGCCCTGTTTGTCGCATCTGGAGCGCAGTCCAGAACCCGCTCGGGTTGCGCGTCACGTTGTAGTGCAGAATTGTTCTGCGGTCGTGCCCAATGACAAACAAGCAGTGAAGGACCCCAAAGGTCAAAGTCGGCACGGTGAAGAAGTCCATCGCGGCTATGCTCTCCCGGTGGTTTTTCAGGAATGCGAGCCACTGCTTCGCGGGATCAGGCCTACGGTGACACTTCTTCACCCAGCGCGAAACTGAGCGCTCTGAGACGTCGAAGCCGAGCATGAGCAACTCGCCGTGAATCCGCGGCGCACCCCAAGTCGGGTTTTCCGCAACCATGCGCTGAATTAGATCACGGAGGTGCTTGGTCAAGGGCCTGCGCCCAACGCCAGGTTGGTGCCTCGAGAGCCACGCCCAGTAGAGGCGGAAGCCGGTACGATGCCAGCGGATGACCGTTTGTGGCGTGACGACGATGAGGGACTGCTTCCATCCCAACCAAAGCCGCCGGAGGGCTAGCCAGAAGACCTTCTCGACAAGGCCCAGCTTGGGGCGAGGTCGCTTCGCGTGAAGCGCGAGCAATTGTTGTCGAAGAGCGAGGTTCTCCAGAATCAGGTCTTCACGGGATCGAAAGGAGGCGAGAAGCACGCCCAAAAGATGACGAAACGTCGCGATCATGGCATAGAATCATACCGAATCGGGCGGGGCCATCCGTCGCTAACCGATTGATTCTATTGCGGGCGTTAATTTTGGCGAGGCACACCATGGAATTATATATATAATCTAACAAAGAACCGATATGCGTTACAAACCGGAACACAAGACCCACACCCGCGACCGTATCGTGCGCAATGCATCCCGCAAGCTCCGCGCCGAAGGGCTGAGCGGTCCTGGCGTTGCCAGCGTGATGAAGGCATCGGGTCTGACCGTGGGCGGGTTTTACAAGCACTTTAGGAGTAAGGACGAACTTCTCGCCGACGCCATTGCGCACGGATTCTCGGAATCTTGCGAGAAGATCTGTTCCTCCCTTCAAAACGTGTTGCCTGAGGACAGGTGGAAGGAAATCGTTCGGCTCTACCTCTCGACCGAGCACTGTGATCGTCCCGACACGGGCTGCCCGCTTGCGGCGTTGGCACCTGAGATCGCTCGTGCCAAAATCAGTGTTAGAAAACGAGTTACTGGCCTGATGAAAGAGTGGGTGGAGTTCATGCCAGGAGTGACCGCAAAAGAGCAGGAACAAAATTTCTTCGTCATTTTCAGTGCGATGGCAGGGACTGTGTCCATTGCCCGTGTTCTTGCCGAGCCTGCCGACAGGCAGAAGGTGTTAGCGAGTATGCGAGATCATCTTTTGCACAGCTTTTGAGGGTTTTTTGCGACCGTTAGATTATTATTATAATCCTATACGAAGTCAGAAGATGACTCGTGAGGGCTGACAAATTCTTCGGTCGGCCAGAAACGAAACGCATTTCTGTGGGCAGTGGTAACGAAAGGACTCTATGAAACTCACCAATCGCACCATCCTCATCACCGGAGGCTCCGGCGGCATCGGCCATGCCTTTGCCCTTAAGTTTCTTGAACTCGGCAACGAGGTCATCGTGACGGGTCTGCGCCAGGCCGTGCTCGATCAGGTGAAGGCGAAGCATCCGAAGCTGCACACCATCCAGAGCGATGTCGCAGATCCGGCGCAAATCGCCGCCCTAGCAATACGTGTGAAATCGGATTTTCCCAAGCTCGACGTGTTGATGAATAACGCGGGCATCATGCTCCACAAGAACCTCAAGGCCCCGGCGGCCGACCTCACCGCGTTGACGGCGGAGTTGAACGTTAACTTGGCTGGCGTCATTCAGATGACCTCCGCTTTTATTGATGTTCTCACCGCCAACCAGGGCACCGTGATCAACACGTCCTCACTGTTCGCCTTCGTGCCGATGCCGAGCGCGCCAATCTACTCCGCTACCAAGGCGGCAATCCACTCCTACACGCAGTCACTGCGGTTTCAATTAGAGGAAACCGGGGTTGAGGTCATCGAGCTCATGCCCCCTGGGGTGAAGACCAGCCTGACGGCAGAACTCCCCGAGGGCGACGGCATCAGTCTGATCACTACAGACGAACTGGTGAAGCTTTCCTTTGCGTCCCTGAAGGCGGGCGCCCTCGAGATCCGGTCGGGCACATCGAACCAGCTCGCGTTGCTGCGCCGCCTCGCCCCAAATTTCATTAACAGGCAGCTATGGAAGGCCTCTAAGAAGCTGGTGCCGGTCGGGGCGGGATAGGGAGCCCCACGTTTGTAATTCCGCTATTCACGATAATTCACGTGATCGGCATTGCTCAGGCGACGAAGTGGAGTGGCAGCATTTGACTTTTTTTTGAATCCCTTAGATTACATACATAATCCTATGAGACAGCCGCGGGATCGGAAGACGAGCGCAACGTCTTAAAAAGATTTCGATTTACCAGAAATGACGTACTACCAAAGGACACCTATGAAACTCACCAATCGCACCATCCTCATCACCGGAGGCTCTGCCGGCATCGGCCTTGCGTTCGCCCTCAAGTTCCTCGAACTCGGCAACAAAGTCATCGTGACCGGTCGACGCCGGGCGGTGCTCGATGAAGTGAAGGCGAAGTACCCGAAGCTCCACACCATCCAGAGCGACGTCGCGGACCCCGCGCAAATCGCGGCCCTCGCGGCCCGCGTGAAGGCGGACTTCCCCAGGCTCGACGTATTGATGAACAACGCTGGCATCATGCTCAGCAAGAACCTTAAAGCCCCGGTAGCCGACATCACAGGGTTGACGGTGGAAATGGATGTCAATGTCGGAGGCGTGATTCGCATGACTTCCGCGTTCATCGACATCCTCACGGCCAACAAGGGCACGGTGATCAACGTGTCCTCCGCGCTCGCCTTCGTGCCGTTACCAGCGGCGCCAATTTACTGCGCCACCAAGGCCGCGATCCATTCCTACACGCAGTCGCTGCGGTTCCAATTGGAGGAAACCGGCGTGGAGGTCGTCGAACTCATGCCCCCAGCGGTGAAGACCGACATGACAGGAGATCTTCCCGAGGGCGACGGCGTTACTCTGATCACCACGGACGAGTTGGTAAAGCAATCCTTTGCGTCGCTGAAGGCGGGCGTCTTGGAGATCCGGCCGGGGCAGGCCAAACAGCTCGCTTTCATGCGCCGGTTCGCCCCGGATTTCATCAACAGGCAGCTCTGGAAGGCGTCTAAGAAGCTGGTTCCGGTTGGGGCGTAATCGATGCAATTCCAGGCATAGCGCACAGATCCGCACCAAACTCGGTATTACCTGACTGCCCCACATCAATCATTGGAGACATCGATATGAAAGCAATACAGATAGTCAACACCGGCGGCGCCGACGTCCTGATACTTCGCGACGTGCCGGAACCCACCCCCGGTGCTGGCGAGGTTCTGATCCGCGTCGAAGCTGCGGGGGTCAATTTCTCGGACATCATGTGGCGGCGCGGCGAGTATGACTTCGAGACGCCGCTGCCCTTCATCCCCGGTGCCGAAGTGGCGGGGACGGTCGTCGCCGTGGGGCCGAATGTGACCGGCTTTGAGATCGGCACCCCTGTCGTCTCAGCGCCGCCATCGGGCGGCTATGCACAGTTCGTCGTCGCACCCATCGCGACGACATTCCCAATCCCCGAGGGGTTCAGCCCAGTCGAAGTGGTATCGCTCATGGCACAAGGGCTGACTGGGGTACTGGCGCTTCGCAAAAGCGCACGGCTGGCGCCAGGTGAAAGCGTGCTGGTCGAAGCGGCGGCCGGAGGTGTGGGTTCGTTCGCGGTGCAGCTGGCCAAGCTCTACGGCGCCAGCAAGGTCATCGCCGCGGCCAGCTCACCCGAGAAGCGCGCGATAGCCGAAGCGCTGGGGGCCGATGCGTCGGTCGACTATACGGCGCCCGGTTGGGCCAAGACAGTGCGCGATCTGACCGACGGGCGCGGCGTGGACGTTGTGCTCGATCTGGCTGGTGGCAAGACCACGGCCCAAGCGCTCGACGCGCTGGCGCCATTCGGGCGATTGGTCGTCATCGGCAAGGCTGCGGGCGAAGCCCCGGCCATCGCCCCCTGGAGCCTAGAGGAACACAACCAGTCAATCGTGGGCTTTCGCATTTTCGGCTTTGCGGAGACGCCTTCGATCATCCAGGAAGCCCTGGGCGAGCTCATCGGCTTCGCCCTTGCAGGCAAGATCAAGCTGCAGAGCGGCGGAGCCTTTCCGCTCGCCAAGGCCGCTGACGCGCATCGCCTGATCGAGGACCGCAAGAGCACCGGCAAGATTGTCCTACAACCCTGGATCGAAGGCTGATCCGTAGGCGCAATTGCACCGCTGCCTCGCCAAAATAAAAAATAGGCATTTTGGAGCGGATTTTGGCGGTCGCCGACCGGTGTCTCAAGGGGCCAGAAATATTCGACGGAGGCTTTCGCTTACCAGCCGACGTGTGTTCACGGGTGTCGAAGCGAGTTTGCAGCATGGGTATCCGCGCGCGAATCGCCCTGGTTCAACTCCAAGGATGCTCGCCAGGCTGCGCCTAGGCCGCGATTTCGTAACGATGATGCAATCCGCCGAGCCGGGGAAGCGCAATAACCTTGGCTGAGGCGGGCACTTTTGGTGCAGCAGTTCGCCTCACCGGCGTTTGCTTTCCCAAAGCCATGTGTGTGCGGTCTTCGTTGTAATAGCGGACGTAATCTCGAACCAGCTGGCGCAGATGCCTCTCGTTTAGAACGATGAAGTGATCGAGCAATTCTCTCCGAATGCTTCCACCCAACGCTCGGCAACTCCGTTCTGCCACGGACTGCGGAACGCCGTCCGAACGGACGTGACGCCTAGCTCCTCAATCGTGGACAAGACGTTGGCAGAGAACTTGGCATCCCGGTCGAAGATCAGGAACTTACACGGATCCTCAAACTGCCAAGTCTGCCTCAGTTGCAGCGCAGTCCAGAACCCGCTCGGGTTGCGCGTCACGTTGTAGTGCAGAATTCTTCTGCGGTCGTGTCCGATGACGAACAAGCAGTGGAGGACCCCGAACGTCAGCGTAGGCACGGTGAAGAAGTCCATCGCGGCAATGCTGTCGCGGTGATTTTTCAAGAAGGCAATCCATTGCTTGCCAGGATCGGGATTGCCCTTGCACCTTTTCACCCAGCGCGAAACTGATCGCTCCGAGACATCGAAGCCGAGCATGAGCAACTCGCCGTGAACACGTGGCGCACCCCAAGTGGGGTTCTCCGCGACCATCCGCTGAATCAGATCACGGAGGTGCTTGGTCAGGGGCCTCCGCCCGACGCCAGGTTGGTGCCTCGATAGCCAAGCCCAGTACAGACGGAACCCGGCACAATGCCAGCGGATGACCCGTCGGTGGGGTGACGACGATGAGAGAACTCTTCCATCCCGACCAAAACCGCCGGAGAGCTAGCCAGAAAACCTTCTCGGCTAGGCCCAGCCTTGGGCGAGGTAGCTTTGCGTGAAGCGCGAGCAATTGTTGTCGAAGGGCTAGGTTCTCCAGGATCAGGTCCTCACGAGATCGAAAGCAGTCGCCAACCCAGCCGAAAAGATGACAAAGCGTCGCAATCATGGCATAGAATCATACCGAATCGAGCGGGGGCCCTCAGGCGCTAACCGATTGATTCTATTGCTGGCGTTAATTTTGGCGAGCCACAGGTCTTGGGACCAAAGGAAAAAGCAGCGCCAGGCGATGTCGCAGCCGTCCATATCGAACACCCACATCCTGGCGCGACCGGCGACTCCGCGATCGTTGTGAAGCGCGGGAACGGACTCTCGGCAATCCAGGCTGGAGATCACGGCGTGGAATACAACTCCAAGTTTATCCACGGCTATGCTGATGTTGTATATCGACGCTACACGGGGGACTGAACTATGAGGAAGATGCTGTGCTTGTTGTTTATTACGCTGACGATGAGTCGAATCTCTGCTATCAGTTTCGCGCGAATGCCAGCTCAGAACAAGGACTCGGAGTGCAGAATTGTCGACATGGTTTTTAAAGGGGGTCGCGAAATCGACTACGTTGACGGTACGAGAGTTCCTGGCAACCTTGTTGATATCGACTACCTTCGAGTGCAGGAGAAAGCTTCACCCCGGCCCTGCCTGCTTCTGTTCGTAACGACCGCATCGAAGATACGAGATGTTGAAGGCATGCGTGTGGTAGCCGGAAAGATGGGCTATGCAGAGTTCCATGCTTATTTATACGACCCAAACCGCGACGCAGCCAGCGAGATCACCTACCAGTCTGACGCTAATTTGGATAAATTGCGTTCAGGATCGCAAGGTAGGCTTAACTGGCCCGATCCTCAATAAGATGGAAGTTGGTTTCGGCGGAGAACAGGGATAAGCCCACAGTATCACTTACGACAAATGTTTACACGAATCAGGCCTAAGACTTAGGCTACGAGGGCGCACAGATTGAGCTTAGGGCCAATGTAAAAAGCGACGACAGCGTTGCCTACAACTTGCAGCAGACTGTCACCCAGAGTGATTCAGTTAACGGCGTATTGCCCACCAAATCCCGGTTTTGGCTTGAGTGGGTGCAGGATGGGCGGATAAAGCCTTAGGATGCGGCGGGCAATCTGCTGCTCAACGCGCCTTGTCCCACCGGAACACTGAACGCCACTTACGTTTACGACGCCGAGAACCGGCTCATCACGTTCAACGGCTCGTCGGCGTACACTTACACCTACCCATTGTCCGATGGCTCAAATGCCCCAGACTACAGACCAGCTTCAAACAACGGACCAGCCCCAAGTAACTTCCAGCGAATGCCACTTCCCGGAAACCATCTGAATTGCACCACGAGCACTGGGGTTAGCTTCCCCGCTCCGCCTGGATTCAGCGTCAGCAACATAGCTGCAAATGGAGCAGCGAACGGGCTATCAGGCGCAGGAGCTGCTGTGGGGCAAGGCGGGTACTTCGACTTCCAGCGGTTTCAGGTCGGTTCCGTCACACAATTCTTCTCTGGGTACACACCGGTAGCCAACATCGCGGTAGGAGCCTACGTTCAAGGGACGGGAGCGCCTCAGTGGGTGGCCAGCGCGATCTCTAACACCTATGCGTTCTTCAAATCTTCAAACGGAGCCACTGCTCAACAGGGACAATTCAGAAATCTAGGCTTCTCTCTGGCTGCTGGAAAGGGGACGTACTCATGTCAACCATCAATACCCTAGACCGCTCATCGGGCAGTTCCGTGAAGCCCCTAGACATCGCGTTCCTAGCTGCCAATGCAGTCGGCATCGGGCTTTACCTTCGACTTGCATCTCGTGCCTGGCGAATACCGCAGGAGCATGGGATGGTTCCTATCGCCGGAGAGCCCTTCGTCTGGGCTCTAGCTCTGCCTGTGTTGGGTGTCTTCTTCTTGGCCGATGTCGTATGGGGAGGCTTGCTCTTACGCGGCGGGGAGTCCAAAAGAAGGCGATGGTGGCTCATCACTGCGGCGGTGTGGCTACTTGCAATCGCTGTTGACTTCTCCCGTCACTAATCGGGAAGCCGCTCCTAAAAGAGCGTTGTCACCACAATAGGGCCGTCTCTTCGGAGGCGGCCTTGCTGCTGTGCCTCGCCAAAATGAAAAATAAGCTATTTTAAGCCGATTGTTGGCTCTGCGCAATCGGTTTCTGAGTGCTGAACCGCTGGAGAACTGTCTCAATGGAAGGGTTCAGTCTCGCCGGGTGTAGGCGTTTTTGTGTCGGTCAAAGCCTCCAAGAGCCGCAAACTTCAACAGGCGTAGCCCGGCATACCGCAACAGATTGAATACAAAGCCCTTAAAATCTACCGAGATCAATAGATTTCAATAATGCCTTGAATCTGGTTCGGGACCAGGGGGTCGGAGGTTCAAATCCTCTCTCCCCGACCAATGTTTCAATGACTTACGGCCATTCCAGCGCAAACTGCTCCAGTGCGCCAATCGCTAGCAAAGTGATGACCCGCAGCAACAGCTTGCGGGGATTGCCGACGCATTCCTAGCCAGCAGACTGGCAGAGTGCGTCCCGCGGTTGTTTGAACAGCTTTCGTCGGAAACGTAAGTAAGCCTCTCGCGATGCTGTCTTTGTTATTCAGTGTCGTCTTATCAGGGCATGCTTTCGGTGAGTTACCCGCCCCCGCCCAGAAATCATTCGCTGGACGGGGTGCGGGTAGCAACTTGCGGATGGTGACGTTAGACGATCGTGTAGTCGCCCCAGTTGAGCGGAACCACTTTGCCGCTCGCCAGTGCTTCCGGACCGAAGAACTCGGGCGCGCCCTTCTTCTTGGTCAGAGTCTTGACGCCGGTTTCCCAGTCCGAGTCAAAGATGCTTTCGTAGTACTTGGCCATCTGCGGATATTCCAGGAGTAGACCCGCTTCACGATTCTTGCTGACAGCCGAGTCAGACCAGTTCTGCGAGCTAATGAGCACCTTTTCCCCGTCCACCACGATCAGCTTGTTGTGGCAGTGGACAAAGTATTTGGGGTTTAGGATGCGAATGTTTTTGCCCAGCGCCAGACCGAAATCATTCTTGAGCTTCTTGATCTCGTTCGCCTCTTTGTCGAAGCGCTTGCCGGGGAATGGCTTGGCCAGGATGATGCGAACATCAAGGCCATCGTTGTTGTCCATCGCTTCTTTGATCGCGGCAAGGAGGGTGCCAATGTCCGTCTGGCCGCCGCGAATGTACTGCTGTTCGAGGGAAATTGACTTCTTGGCGCTGCGCAGCAAATCAGGGATCACCGACATGTAGTTGTCTGGGGAAAGAATCGGCGTTACGCTGACCGCGTTCGCGGGATTGAACTTCTTGCTCTTGAACAGCTTGGTCGGAATCTCTGCCGGAGCTGATTCCAGCATCTCGACTTCAGCCTTGCCCGCCAAACCGCCCAGTGCTTCCGGAGTGGTCGCGTCGAGTTCGAGTTTCATGTCGCTACGCAGCACGCCGGTAAGAAACTTCGCCAGAGGCTTGCTCTTGACCGCAACTCCCATGTCCCGATTGCCGGGTACCCAATTGTTGGGGTCACCGCCATCGGTCTCGTTTTCGGGAACGCTGTTCTCGCTGTAGTTGCCGCTTTGCACCAACGACCACTCGTCGTCAATCACAATGACCTTCTCATGCGAAGACGAGAAATAGTGGACGTTCTTGCTGGCGCAGGAGGGTGCGGGTACCCCTTCGCAGCCATGTGCCACCAAGTCATCGTAAAGCTCGGTTTCGCCGGTGCGCCCATCCAGATCGAGCATCAGCGAGACCTTAACGCCGCGGCGCATGGCCTTGAACAGCCGCTCCTTGATGTACTGAGCGGTGAAGTCGTAGATGCCGATCAGGATGGAGCTTTGCGCGTTGTCCAGAAAGTCCTTGGTCACCGCGTAGGTGGATTCGGGTGAGGCAAAAGCAACAAAGTCGCTCGAAATTTTGAAGGTGGGGATGTCTGCGATCGGGGTGTAGGTTTCCAGTTGGCATCCACGGCCAACCATTTCCGGAGTTCCGGCTCTTTCGAATTGTTGCAGGGCTTCCGGGCTTGCTTTGGGCATTTTTACCGGTGACATTGTTATCTCCTTGGAGGTTGCGCTCCTTAGGAAGCGCGGATTGCCTGTTACTCAGGCTTAAATGGTTGGGAAATCTTGACGCGCAAGGGAACCGTAAACGCTTTGCCGCCGCTCTTAAGGCTCAATACTGCGGGGACATTCGTCTTCGGCTTCTTGGCAAAATGGGCGACCACGGCAAAATTCTTCTTGGAGCCTTGTGGTTCCTCGGCGACTTCAAGGGCGTGTGCACCGAGCGCACTCAGCTTCTTGGAGAAGCGCACGCGGGCGAGTTCGGCGATCTGCAATCCAGTCATAACAACCTCTCTTCCGGGCCTAACACTACTGCTTGGCGGCCTTTTTAACCGACTTTTTGACAGGCTTCTTACCTGGCTTCTTGATCGGTGGTTTTGCCTTGGGCGGTTTGGGCGTCTTTGGCGCTGGGCCACCAGCCGCCAGCGTTACACCCATATTCTTCAAGACCAACCCAATGGGATTCGACACGCTGCCTTCGGGCGCGCCAGCAAAGTGCAAGCCAACGGCCTTGCTGGTCTTTTGATCCAGCACCAGTGAGCCGGAATCACCACCCTTGGAATATCGTGTGCAAAGAATTTGGTCCTTGAACCCGACCTTGCCAACTCCGGGGTAGGTGACGGTGAAGCGAAAGTGTGTATCTTTCACCTCCCCGGTGCTTTTGCCGGAGGTGCGGCCCTCGATCACTACCTTCATACCGCGTTGCGCGGCGGTGGTGCCCTTGGGAACGCCGATTCCGGGGATGGCTACCTGCACTTTCGCCAAGGCAGCGGCGGTGGGTGTGGCAACGGCGCAGTCTACGGAATTGACGTAGTCTCCACCGACCACGAACTTGCCAAACTTGGTCAAAGTAGCCACCACGTCGGCCGGGGACTTGCCGCCGTCAGCCTTGCCGGGGTAAAGAATCTTGTCGCCCGCTTTTGCCTTACCACTATTCGCGAACACGTGACTATTGCTGAGCAGCATCTTTTTGCCACCGCCGTTCACCACCGCCCCCAAGGTGCCCGCAGTCACCTTCACGTGGCCGATGGAGAAACCGGGCTGGATGGGTGACCGGTTCACGTTCGCCTGCAACACGATCGGCCCTCCCAGCTCGAAGACATCCGTGGAAATGGCCTGCGGGCCACTGAGGGCTGGCGGAATCGCGGGCGGAACCATTTCATGTCCGAGCAGCTTCTTCCGGTTGATCTTCTTTATGACGTAAAAGGTGAGCGCGAGTATTCCCATGCGCTTGCCTTTGCTGATCTTTTCCGAGATCCCCACGCCAACCACATTCGGGCTGTCGAGGATTTGTCGTAATTGCTGTGCGGAGTCCTTCTTTTTGGCGCCCAAGGACTCTACGTTGGAGGTTGTAAGCGCGTCTAGCGCTTGAAGAATCTGCTTTTCTGAAGCCATGATCAGTTCCTCTCTTTCTTTTTTCGTTCCGGTTGGTGGTGCTATCGTTCCGGTCGGCCGAATACGCCTACATAGGGCTGAAATGCAGCCGGCTTACTCATAGAAAGCAAAATCTGCAAGTAGTCAGGAGGCTCACCACTTCCATGCTTCTTGATTTGCAACACGGACGAGATTAGAGCCAGCCCTTGATGCACCGCATCCTCAAACGCCGTCTCATTGACGGCAGCGACAATATCCAGGTTGCGAGGCGACTTTCTGGGGTGCAGCTCGTTGTAAAACAGGTCGGCAAAGTAGCCCGCGCCGTGGCAGGCTCCGATCGAAAACAGTTGATAGCGCGCACTGAAATCCTTGCGGTAGGATCCGATGTCGCTGGCCCAAAGGATGTCGTCAGGCTGCTCCCCGATATAGAAGCCGCCGCCGTAGTTGGCGTGGCCGTCGTAGTGAATGACGTCGCTATCCGCGAAAACTTTGGCGAAGCGGTCAATCAGATCTTGCGCGGAGACGCGTGGGGCCGCCTTGTCGAAGTTGTAGAGGCGAACTTCGGCGGAGACGCCGCGGTCAACGATAGTACCTGCGGGGATGGTTTTGCCGTCGGGCACAAGCTTCCCGCCCACGCTCGCAGAGCCTGCGGGAGTGTTGGCTGAACCGACACGCAGGGGTTTGTGCAGGCGATAGCGGACGACGATAGGTCCTTCGCCGCTGATGGAGTCGCGGCGGAAGACGCTGGTGCCGTCGAAGTTCAGCTTGCGGTAATCGCCGCCAGTGGGGTCACTGCAGCCGAATCCCGGACCGTGATACCCGAAGTCTCCGGTTATCCCCTTGGTGAACTGCTTCTTCGGCGGAGAGGTCAGGATGCTCCAAATCGCCTTCGCGTCTTTGTCAGCTAAGTGGCCGTGCTCGTCGTAGCCAAAGATAAAGCTGACGCGGATAACGCCGTCCTCATAGAGATGGCTGTAAGCAGGGCCGAAGGTGGTAGTGTCTTTGGCGTGCTTGAAGAGAATGGGGATCGGCGGGCGCAGAGGGATGGACGGATGGTGGCGCTTCCAGGTGCGCGGCGCGAAGTCATACCACTCGGTGTTGCCGACTTCGCGGGCGTCGGGACGCGACGGCATGCTAAGGAAAATGCGCACAGTGCCCGACGGTTCCTTTGCCGTATCCGTTGGAGGCGGCTGAGGGCCGTCGAGATACTTGCCGCGCAAGTAGGTGAACAGATTGTGGCGGCCGACGACTAGACCGTGGACGCGAAATTGAAAGACGCCGGGACTGACCTCTTTGAGTCCTTGGGGGCGGAGAGTATCTCCGCGACTGAAGCCTACCTGATTTTCCGGGCCGTAGCGAGGATGGGTGAGGAAGTTAGAGAGATAGAGGTGGTAATGGTCCAGCTCATCCTGGATCGCAAAAATCAAGTCCAAGGCATTGCGCGAAGGCACCTTGACCTGAGCAGGCTCCTCGACCTGGAATTCGTATTGGGCCGCGAGTGGCCCAATGAAGGGAGCACTGACTTTGTTGCGAAAGTAGTTGTTGGCGTGCTCCACCGGAGTGCGCCCAGTGGTGCGCGCAGCCAGATTCGGCAGTAGGCCGATACTGGCATGCTTTTGCTTGCTTTGGAACTGCTTGGCGAGCAGGCGCAAGGCATGCATGTCTCTAGGGATGGCGGTTTTCGTTTTGGGCTTCATGTTGAGCATCGGGTTAGGCATGGTTTCGTCCTGGATTTTTCAAAGTTTTTTAGGCCGCGAGAGTGTAGGGAGGATTGAACTCGGGAAGTCCGGCATGCCGGCCCGCCATCCAGCGCAGTATGTAAACTTTCTTGGGATCCGTCAGGCCATGCGCAACTGAGTTGGGGATAACTTCCAGCAGCGCGTGCGCGGCGGGGTCGCGAAAGTAGTCAATATCGGGCTCAACCTTGACGCAGGTTGTCGTCCCGATCATCTTGGTGTCGTTCCCGTGGAAGGTGAGCTGGACGTTGGCCTCCCCAAGACGGATTTCCTTATAGCTGAGCGTGGCCCCGGGATGAAACATTCCTGGGCTGACCTCGGCTTGGAAGGTCGGTTGGGGCGCAGCTGCCGCCGTCTTCACCTGCACGATCAGGTCTTGATCGGCATACGCAAAGAAACGATCTTGCGCTAGTGAATCGTCCCACTCAATTTCCTTGAAGTAGTCAAGCGCTGTTCCTATGTTCAGATGGATGCTCTGCATTGCGGTCGCCAGGTTCAGCAAAGACGCCAGAGTAGCGGGTTTGTCGCCTTGCAACTGGGTGTAATTCGCTTTGGCATCTTTCCTGGATAGGCCAAGATTCAGAAACGCAAAGACATCGGGGTTGACTTGTTCCATCACGTTCCAGTCCATGAAGCGGAAGTCCGCCGCGTCCGGCAAGATCATGAGATCCACCAGTGAAATCAAGTCTGGTGAAACCTTGATCGGCGTGAGGCCGGCATCCACGCAGTGATCCGACGAAACCAGTACGGTGTAGTTGTCCTCAAGGTTGTCGAAAAATGGCACCGAGAAGAATTGGCGTGGCCCTTGTTTGTCATGGTTGAACCAGAGTCTCTGAAAGCCGTCGGTGATTCGAATTAGAACGTCTTGATCGTCGGCAATCGGAGACCGGGTGCCATCCACCAAGTTCAACTGAATAAGTGCCTGGTTGGGGTCAGCAGCAATCCCCGTTTTTTTCTTGCCAGTTTTTGTAGCCATGTGCGCCTCCCTGTTGCAAGGTAAGTCAGCGGCATAAAATGTTGGTTCCGATGGGACCCGGCTTTTTGTCCGTGGCCCCATCGGGGATGGCGGGGAAGCCCCGACATCCGTCTGGGGATCAGTTCAGGCGTTAGGCCATGACCTGCTTGGCATAGGGGAGCCAGGACTTCCAGCTAGAGTCGGGCAGCATGTCCACAAATCGCCGCACGTAGTAGTGCTGGATGATCTGGGCCTGCTGCTCCCGGTTGAACTTGTCGAAGTTGCCGTTGGCGGCATCCAAAGCCGCATCCGCGCCATCGCCCCGCCGATCCCCTTGGGGCGAATTGACATCCCACCCATAGTTGTAGCCAGCCTTAGATAGCTGCGCCTCGATGGCTTCCACCATATACAGAGGGCCCACTTGCAGGCTCTGCCAGACGTGGGTCATCTCGTGGATCAGGCTGTCCATCACTACTAACGCCCCGGAGGCGAAGTTGATGAAGTACATCGTAGTGAACGGCCGCTGGCCATTGATCCATTCGACTAGGTCGACAATCGGTGCCATCACCGCAACCTGCACGCATTGAATGAGGTTGGCTTTGCCGAAGATTCGGGTAGCCTCCACCTTTTCCTGCGCCGTGAGTGGCCGGTAGGAGCCAAACCATGTCAGGATGATGGCGAGGGCGTCGGCCAGCGCGCTGGCCGCGATGTTGGCAGCAGCCTTGAGCATGTCGAGCGCCGACTCGCCGAGATCGCGAAGCGCCTCAAGCGCCTTTTGCTTGGCATCTTTGGCGGGCTGCACCAGAGCCGCGTCCACCAGGTCTTTCAGCGTCTTGCCAGCCGCCTTGCAAGCGGCCATCAGGTTCTTGAGCGCGTCTTTGGGATGGGCGATGGTTGCCGCCACGAGCTGCGCCAGCGTAGCCCCGAACCGCAGCAGCGTCTTGACCACATCAACCACAATCTGGGCCGTGCGCCCAACGCACCATGCCATGAACTTGACGATAGTGAAGCCCGCTTTGAAGGCTGCTTCCACGAACTTGACGATGCCGGGGATGAAGTCCTTCTCTAACCAGGAGAGGATGTACTCGACGGTATAGCCGATCTTTTCGACGATGGCACCGAGCCATTCCCACACCTTTTCGCCCGCCTTCTTGGCCCACTTCAGCACGTCCTCAATCGCGCCACCGATCTTCTTGAACGCCTTGAGGATCGCGGCAAAGATCTCCTTCGTCTTGCGGGCTGCCCAGTCAAGCACTTCGGTGATGGCGTGGCCGATGGCTTTCAGTGCGGCCAGAGCCATTTGCCAGAGCGGTCCGGAGATCTTCACCGCTTGGGTGGCGATCCAGTCCAGAATGCTGACGGCAGACTTGAGTGCCTTGGTGATGATGCCGACGAGTTTCTCGAACAGCTGTCCGGCGGCTTGGGCTGCTTCTTTCAGCAGGTGAGCGACGGTTTTGCCAGCGGCGATGGCGGCTTGGATGAGTTTCTGGGCGATGTCAGCAGCGAAGCTGACGGCTTGTTTCAGGAATTCGCCCAAGGTCTTTCCGGCGTCCAGAATGGCTTTGACAAATTTGGCAGCTGCCTGTAGCGCGAGGCTGGCGACGCTTTGCAACAAGTCGGCCAGTTTATGACCCAAGGCGAACACAGCCAGCGCAAATTTTTTCAGCGCATCCCGTGCAGCGGTGGCGATAGAGTTCACCAGCTGAGCCAGAGTGTGTCCGATGGCGAGCAAGGCCTGAATGGTGGATTGAAGGGCGTTAGCCGCGAGTTGCACCGCTTCGCCGAGAATGTGGGCTACGGTGCGTCCAGCTGCGATAAGGGCGCGAACCAGATTCTGCGCGAGTCTCGCGGTCTGGCTGGCGGCCCACTCGAGCATGTGGGCAGCGGTGACACCGGCGTCGTGCAGAGCTTTCACCACGTCGTTGAACACGTTGGCGGCCTTCTGGGCCGCCCAGCTTAAGACTTCGACGGCCTTGCGGCCAGCCTGAATGAGTCCGTGGACGATCTTCTTCACCATCTCGATGCCGTGCTTGGCGGCTTCAGCCAGGATGTCCACGACCTTTTTGCCAGCTGAGATGAGGGCGCGAACCAGGTCGCCGACCTTGCCTGCTGCCCATTTGGCAGCGTCGGAGATGAGGTTTCCCAGGCTTTTGCCGGCATTGGTGACGGCGTGGACGACGTTCTTAACGGCCCCGCCGATGGCGTGGCCGATGTCGCCAAAAATATTCTCTGGGCGGGCTTCGCCCTTGGCGGGAGCCTCGTTGGCCTGCTGGGCGATCTCGGCACCAGCGATGCTCAACCACTCAGAAACGCTCTTGATTTTGCCCCCAGCTGAGAAAAAATCCTTCATAAAATCATCGGCGTGGGCCCGGCTCATCTCTGAGATGTGGTGCACCAGAAAAATGCTGGACTTGGCCTGCCGGAACGCTTGTACTACCACGCGGCGCTCGGCGGAACCCGCCTTTTGGGCCCACTGAACCAGTTGTTTGCCGTCTGCCTGCGCGCGGGCTGGCGTCTTCGCGGTCAGCAGCATGCCTTGGGCCAGGCGAATGGCATGCGCCTGGTTGGACTTCATGACGGCGGCGATTGCTGGCCCCATGGACTTGCCGGTGATGCCGAGCTTGCGGGCTTGTGTGCCAGCAGCCTTGGCGTTGGGGAACTTGAGCGCGGAAATGCGCTGGGCAAGGGCTATGGGGGCTTTGGCGGAACTGGGAGTCTTGGCGGAAGAAGTTTTGGTGGCGGGCATGGCAGTCGCTCCTTTAAGTTGCGGTGAGGACGGTGGTGGTGCCAGCGGTTGACCTCGGGGAGGGGCCAGACGTTGATGAGCGCCGTTCGGACTGAGGCAAAATCCGAAATGGTTTTCGAAACACCGCGTCGCAGAAACGCGACACACGTTCAAGAGCATTCCGTGCGCCAAGCTGCAATGGGCTAAAGAGAAAATTGCTAACGGCAACCTGATCAATGACTTAGCCCGGACAGCTGAAATTTGTGAAGCAATCGGTCCGTCGAACCCGAAAGCTTTCACTATCTGAATTGGTGGTCGGACCTATCCAATCGGTGATATGGAGCAAAGCAAGGCGCTCTGAGAATGGGAGCAATACGCCTATGGTGGAGAGCCGAAGCCATCGTCGCCAGGTAGCGGATGCATCACATTAAAATTATGCATAGCTGAAACTTTGTCAAAAAAGTGCAGCTTTTCTCGCCAGACACTACTCTAAAACCCATGCATCCCATTTACAGCGCCGCAGAGGCCATGTGTTCCTGCTGTTGTTGGTCGTCTGTGCGTCCGGCGTTGGAGGTTTGCTGACTTAGTCATTTCTTAGAGTTACAGCAAGTCGAGCACCCACCGCCAGATGTTATTGGGGTGGGTTTTGTTGTCTTAGCTGAACTCGCAAGTGGGAGATCACGAGCAATGTCGCAAGCAATCGAGCAAAACGGCGGAGTCGCCGCGGCTGAGAAGCCTTCCGAAACAAAAGCGCAGCGCGTCGAGCGCCTAAAGCGTGAGCTTAATCCTTGGGACGCGCTCGAGGAACTCCGGCGCTTTGCCCGAGAAGGCTTTGATGCGATTCCGCCCGAATGGCTCGGCGTGTACTTCAAGTGGTGGGGCATCTACACCCAAGGCGATGGCGCGGGCGTGACCGGCGGCAAAGGCGGCGAGGGCAAAGCCGTACCCTACCTGATGCTGCGTATTCAGGTGCCGAGCGGCATCCTCACCTCTCGGCAACTGCGCACGATTGCGGAAGTCTCCGCCAAGCACGGACGTGGTGTCGCCGACATCACCGTCCGCCAGAACTTCCAACTGCATTGGGTGACCATCGAATCTCTGCCCGAGGTTCTGGAAACGCTCTGGGCCGCTGGACTCGACCCCAAGGGAGCCTGTGGCGACGTCGTCCGTAATGTGACCGGCTGCCCGGTCGCGGGGCTCGACCCATCGGAAATTTTTGATGCTTCGCCCATCGCCCGCGACATCGCCAAAGAACTCTCCGCCAACACTGAGTTTTTCAATCTTCCCCGCAAGTTCAAGATTTCCGTCAGCGGATGCAACGAGTGGTGCGTGCATCCCGAAATTAACGATGTGGGCCTGACCGCCGTGCGACGCACGGATGGCGGGGTTGGCTTCTCCCTTCGCGTGGGTGGCGGACTTTCCACCGAGCCGCATCTTGCCGAGAAGTTGAATGTATTTGTGCACCCCGAGCAGGCAGTCGCAGTCGCCAAGGCCGTCGCGGAACTCTTCCGCGAAGTGGACGGCCTGCGCGAGCATCGTGACCGTGCTCGGCTCAAGTATTTGTTCCTGCGCAACGGCTGGACGGCGGAAACATTCCTCACCGAACTGGAACGGCGTCTCGGTTTTACTCTGGAACCAGCCGCGGAAGAAGTTCGCCCCGAAAGTGTCTATCGCGATCATGTGGGCATCCATCCGCAGAAACAGGCGGGCTTTTCGTATGTCGGTGCGACCGTGTTGCGAGGGCGTCTGAATGCCGACCAGCTTTTCGCGGTGGCCGATCTGGCCGACCGTTTCGGCAGCGGCGACATCCGCACCACGTTGATGCAGAACCTACTGCTGGTGAACGTGCCGAACCACAAAACAGAGGAGCTGGCGAAGGAGCTGGAGCAGCTCGGTTTGCCGGTAGGAGGCTCTTCTTTCGCGCGCGGCATCGTGGCATGTACGGGAACCGAGTTCTGCAAACTGGCCATTACCGAGACCAAGGGGTTTGCCCGCTGGCTGACCGGCGAACTGGAAGATCGGCTGCCGGGGTTCGACCAGCACCTGAAGCTGCATGTGACCGGATGCCCCAATAGTTGCGGCCAGCACTGGATTGCCGACATTGGCATCGAGGGCAAAAAGATCAAGACCGAGCACGGCCTACAGGATGCCTACTACTTCTGCGTCGGCGGAGCGCTGGGCTACTACCAAGCCACGGCGCGTCCGGTGGGCTATCGCTGCCTGGCGACCGAGGTGCCCGACGCCATCGAGCGCCTGCTGAACCAGTATCAGCAAGAGCGCGCAGGGGAAGAAAAGCTGCGCGGCTTCATCGCCCGTCACAGCAATGACGATTTGCGAGGCTTTCTGGCCGGAACTATGGTGGACGCCGCCGCGCGCGACCTGCCCAGCGGCACCGTGCCGCACGGAGTGGAAGGGTGACCGACGTGATGAGCGAAACGCCGAACAATGCGCCGGAGTTCGACTCACTTTTCCCCATCTTCGTGAAGCTCACCGGACGCGCGGTGCTGGTGGTGGGTGCCGGGCTGATTGGCGAACAGAAGATCACTAGCCTGCTGGGCACCGGAGCGCACATTCGCGTAGTCGCCACCTGGGCTACGGAGACGGTGCAACAGTGGGCCACCGAAGGTCGCATTCAACTCGAGCATCGCGGCTTTGAAGTATCGGACATCGAAGGTTCGCATCTGATTATTGCAGCGACGTCCGCGCCCGAAGTGAACGAGCTGGTGTTCCACGAGGCGCAGGCGCGAGGCATTTTGTGCAACGTGGTGGACGTGCCACCGCTGTGCGACTTTTACTATCCGGCACTGGTGCGGCGTGGTGAACTGCAAATTGCGATCTCCACCGCCGGCCATAGTCCGGCACTGGCGCAAAAGTTGCGTAAGGATCTGGAGCAGCAGTACGGCCCCGAGTTTGGCGAGCTGGTGACAGAGCTCGGCGAGAATCGCCAGCGCATTCGAGCCAGCGTGCTGCCGGATGAGACCAAGAAAAAATTACTTTTCGGATTAGCTCGGCGCGCCGAAGTAGATGCCGCGCTGGCGGCGACTACGGATAACGCTGAAACCGAGGTTACGGCATGAGCGCAGTGCAAAAAGGCAAAGTTTGGCTGGTAGGCGCAGGACCAGGCGATCCCGATCTGTTGACGGTGAAGGCGCAGAACGCTCTGCGCGCCGCGGAAGTGGTGCTGCACGACGACCTGGTGTCGCCGGAAGTGCTGGCGCTTGTGCCGGAAGCAGCGGAAGTTCACTACGTCGGCAAACGCAGCGCGGGCCTCCAAGAAGGACAGGGCAAACACGTACGTCAGGAAGAGATTAACTTTCTGATGGTGGAACACGCCGCCGCTGGCCGCAACGTCGTGCGATTGAAGAGCGGCGATCCGCTGATCTTTGGGCGCTTGGCCGAGGAGATTGATGCGCTGCGTGCGGGCGGCATCGAATTTGAAATCGTGCCGGGCGTTACTGCTGCATTCGGTGCGGCAGCCGTCACACAGATGCCGCTGACGCATCGCAACGCCTCGTCAGCCGTAGTGTTCGTTACCGCCCATACGGCGCAAGGCCGTACCGGAGCCGACTGGTCGCGCTTTGCCGGGCCGGATACAACGCTGGTGATCTACATGCCGGGACGTGATCGCGAATCGGTCGCACGGCGATTGGTCGCCGCGGGCACTCCGGCGCGGACTCCGGTGGCCGTCATCTCACGCGCTTCCACTCCGCAACAGCAGGTCTACGCCACTACGCTGGCGCATCTGCATCGCACTCCGGACGTGCCCGCCCCAACCTTGCTGATCGTCGGCGAAGTCGTGAATCATGCGGACGTGGAGATGTACCTGCCCGATCTCGCGGCGGAAGAAGGCTGGTGGGACAGCGCCGCCGGAGCCATGGATGACGCGTTGCCGTCGGACATTTTCTTTTCCACAGTGTTGATGGGCTATCAGGACTTCGACCGAAACCGCGTGGAGCTGTATCGCGACGGCGGACCGACAGACTCGGCAGCACATCAGCCTTCGGCTAGCAGCGTCGTAACACCTAGCCCGCGACGCCTCGTTGGGCGTGAACAGTTTGTGGTGCCGCCCGACTCCGAAACTTGGAGCGCCGAAAAAGTGCTGGAGTGGGCCTTCGCGCAGTTCGGCGACCGCGTGGCGATCTCCACCGCATTCGGGGCAGAAGGCATGGTCACAGTGGACATGGCATCGAAGCTGCGGGCCGACTTTCGCCTTTTCACCATAGACACCGAATTTCTTTTCCCCGAAACCTACGACCTGATGGATCGCATCGAGAGCCGCTACGGCGTGACCATTGAAAAAGTGCTGCCGTTGCAAACTCCCGAAGAGCAGGAACGTGAGCTCGGGGCGGCGCTGTGGATGCGCGACGCCGACCGCTGCTGCGACATGCGCAAGGTCGAGCCGCTGCGCCGCAAACTCGCGGAACTGAGTGCGTGGATCACCAGCGTGCGCCGCAACCAGACGTCGGTGCGGGCCAGCGCGCAGAAAATCGCATGGGACGCCAAGTACGGCCTAGTGAAGGTGAATCCGCTGGCCGACTGGACCAAGGATCAGGTGTGGGACTACATCCGCCAGCACGACGTGCCCTACAACGTGCTGCATGACGCGAACTATCCCAGCATCGGCTGCACCAATTGCACGCGGGCGGTGCGTCCCGGCGAAGACGAACGCGCCGGCCGCTGGCCGCATCTGGACAAGACCGAGTGCGGATTGCATGTCATCGTGCCCGCCGGGCAGGGTGGAGGCCGACCGCTGCGCTAGTTGCATCCTAGACTCGCAGCAATTTTTGCGGGCGCTAGGCTCTCGACGCGTTAAGATGAAGTGCTGGAAAATCGAGAGCGTCCGTAGTTGCGGGAGGGTCGGATGTCCGCACGCATGCATCGCCGTAGTTTTCTGCAAACCTCTACCGTTGCAATCGCCGGTGTTTATGCGGCACAACTTATGCCCGCGTGGGCGGAAGCCAGCCCGGTGCCACTGCCCGTCTTTCCTTATCGCGACGTAGAGCTACTTGCAGGCCCGCTAAAGCAGCAGTTCGACTACCATCACCAGCTCTTTCTAAATCTCGACGACGATCGCATGTTGAAAGTGTTCCGCCAGAAGGCGGGTATGCCTGCTCCGGGTGAGGACATGGGCGGGTGGTATGACCTCGAGGGCTTTGACCTCGCGCACGACAAGTGGACAGGTTTTGTGCCGGGCCACAGCTTTGGGCAATACGTTTCCGGGCTGTCGCGTGCTTATGCCGTCACCGGCTCAGAGCCAACGCGCGCCAAGGTGCAAAAGCTGGTAAAAGCCTACGCGCAAACGCTGGACGGCAAGACCAACTTTCTGGACGGCTATCGCCTGCCGGGCTATACCTATGACAAGCTCTCTTGCGGGCTGATTGACGCGCACGAATTTGCTCACGACCCGATTGCGCTCCACGCGCACGAACAACTCACCCGTTCTGCGCTGAAGTTTCTGCCAGAAAAGGCGCTGTCGCGTCCGGAGCAGCGCGCTCGTCCGCACAAGGAAGAGTCGTTTACGTGGGATGAAACCTACACCCTGCCAGAAAATTTGTTTCTGGCTTATCAGCGTAGCGGTAAACCGTTTTATCGCGACCTCGCCGTACGTTTTCTGGAAGATGACACCTACTTCAATCCGCTGGCGAATGGAATCAACGTGCTGGCGGGCGAGCATGCCTACAGCCACATCAACGCATTCAGTTCTGCCATGCAGGCGTACCTGACGCTGGCCAGCCGCAAGCACTTGCGCGCCGCGCAAAACGGATTCGACATGGTGCTGGCCCAGAGCTATGCTACTGGCGGCTGGGGACCGAGCGAAGGCTTGCTCGAACCTGGCAAGGGCGCGCTCGGCGAGAGTCTGGACAAGACCCACGCCAGTTTCGAGACGCCTTGCGGTGCATACGGACACTTCAAGATCGCCCGCTACCTGATGCGCGTCACGCGCGACTCACGCTACGGCGACAGCATGGAGCGCGTGCTGTATAACACCATTCTCGGGGCCAAGCCGATTCTGCCGGACGGCACCACCTTCTATTACTCTGACTTTGGCACGAATGGTAAGAAGGTTTACTCGCACGACAAGTGGCCCTGCTGTTCAGGAACCTTCCCGCAACTCGTCGCGGATTACCATCAGAGCATCTACCTACGTGCGCCGGACGGTGTGTATGTAAACCTCTACGTGCCCTCGCGCGTTCATTGGACTGCTGGCAGCGTGAAATGCTCGCTGACGCAGGAGACGAACTATCCCACCGACGGCCAGATAACGCTTCATCTGGCCTTGTCGAGCCCAGGGGAATTTGCGGTCTATCTGCGCATTCCGGAATGGGCAGGATCGGGTGCGATTATCAGCGTAAATGGCAAGCGCATACCCGGCGAAGTGAAAGCTGGCAGCTTCACTGCCGTCCGGCGCAACTGGCGCAACGGCGACCGCATTGAGTTAGAGATGCCGCTGCCCCTACGGCTGGAGGCGGTGGATGAACAACATCCCAACTTGGTCGCACTGGTGCGTGGCCCGGTTGTGCTGGGTGCGGTGAAGGACTCCCGGCCCACGTTCGAGCGGGCAGAGTTGCTGCGCGCAGCGCCCGTACAGTCGGGAAGCTGGGACAACGTGGCCGTTTCTACGGACGGCAGCAAAATTACATTACGTCCGTTCATGCAAATTGCGGACGAGACTTACAACACTTATGTGCAATTGAAGTCTTAGCACACGCTAGAGATCGGTGCGTCACTGACGCGGAGAAAATGATGAATCGACTTGCTTGCCTTGCCTTTCTGCTGATCGGCTTCACAACTGTCACGTTTGCGAACAACGGGGAAGCGTCCGCGAAAAATCAGCGCTGGACTGCCGAGCAGGCCAACGCCTGGTACGCACGCCAACCGTGGCTGGTAGGGGCGAACTTTATTCCTTCCGACGCCATCAATGAACTGGAAATGTTCCAGGCAGAAACCTTCAATCCAGCCTTGAACGACAAAGAGCTGGGGCTGGCTGAGTCCATCGGAATGAACACGGCGCGCGTATTCCTGCAAGATCAGCTGTGGAAGCAGGACCCTGAAGGATTCAAAAAGCGGCTCGACCAATTTCTCGCGATTGCCGCGAAGCATCATATTCGCCCGCTGCTTGTGCTCTTCGATTCCTGCTGGGAGACTGACCCCAAGCTCGGTCGGCAGCATCCGCCGATTCCCGGCGTTCACAATTCTGGCTGGGTGCAGAGTCCCGGCAAGCAGCGCTTGATGGATCGCGCGGTAGAACCAGAATTGAAGGCCTATGTGCAGGGCATCGTCGGTGCTTTCGCAAACGACGATCGAATCCTCGGCTGGGACGTGTGGAATGAGCCGGACAACCGGGGTGGCGACACTGTAGAAGACGAGCAGGCCAAGATCAAGCGGGTGAATGAACTGTTGCCACAAGTATTTGCCTGGGCGCGATCCGCGCATCCCAGCCAGCCGCTTACCAGCGGGGTTTGGATGGGCGACTGGATCGATCCAGCCAAAGAGAGCCAGACCACGAAGATTCAATTGGCTGAATCCGACGTGATCTCATTCCACAACTACGGCTGGCCAGAAGAGTTTGAGCGGCTGGTACTGGGATTGCAGGAGTATGGACGTCCGCTGATTTGCACCGAGTATATGGCGCGCGGCAACGGCAGCACCTTCGATGGCACTCTGCCGATTGCCAAAAAGTACAACGTTGCGGCAATCAATTGGGGCTTTGTTGCAGGAAAGACGCAAACTTATTTTCCATGGGATTCCTGGCAGCGGCCCTACGTGCTATCCCAGCCACCAATCTGGTTCCACGAGGTCTTCCGCCAAGACGACACCCCATACCGTCAGCATGAGGTTGATCTAATCCGCGAACTTACTGGACGGGGCAAGTAGATCCGGCGAACGGCTTAACCTGAGGCGAGTTCGCGAATTCCTATGCCAGCTCGAGTTGTATTTCCTTAGACTCTGCATCGAGCTTCACCATGCGGAAGCTGCGAATCTGGCCGGGTTGCAGTGCTTCTGGAGTCGCAGCGGATGCGTCCCCCCCGCTCTTCCAACGTGCTTTCAGCATGGCGCTGAACTGCGCCAAGTCTGTCGTCGCCTCGGACGTTTCTTCACTCTGCGCAGGTGCTGCGGCTATCTTGCACGTCGCGCGAATTCCTTCTCCAAGTTCCACTTGCGCAACGCTGCCAGAGAGAGTCACGATGCGGCCAGTTACCACGTCGCCTGCCTTGTGCTCGGCAATGTATTCGTCCACGCTAGTGGGAATAAGCTGCTTCATGCTCAGTTTGATCAGCCGCTTTTCGGCGTCCACCGCCAAAATTTGTGCCTGCACGGTCTGTCCAAGCTTCAGCATTTCCTGCGGATGGTTCAGCCGCTTCTCCGCCGTGATCTCGCTGATGTGAACCATGCCCTCCACACCTTCCGTCAGTTGCACAAACGCGCCGAACTTGGTGAGGCTGGTGACCGGCCCTTCGATCACCGATCCCTCGGGAAACTTCTTCAACACGTCGGCCCACGGGTCGCCCAACGCCTGCTTTAGTCCGAGCGAAATACGCTTTTCAGCTGGGTTGACGGAAAGGATCATCACGTCCACCGTGTCACCGGTCTTCACCAGATCGCTCGGCTTCTTTACGCGCTTGATCCACGACATCTCCGAAACATGAATCAGGCCTTCGATACCCGGTTCCAGCTCCGCAAACGCGCCAAAATCCATCAATCGCGTGATGGTTCCACGCACCCGCTCGCCAGCCTTGAACCGTTCCGCGACGCCATCCCAAGGCTGCGCCTGCAACTGTTTCAGTCCCAATGAAATGCGTCCCTTGGCGGAATCAATCTTTAGCACGCGAGCCTCAACTGTTTGGCCCACAGTCAGCACGTCCGCGGGATTGTTTACTCTGCCCCACGAAATATCACTGACATGCAACAGACCGTCCAATCCGCCCAAATCCACGAACGCACCATATGTCGCCAGGCTGCGTACCTGCCCGCTGACGACATCGCCCTCCTTCAGTTGGGCGTAACGGCTCTCCTTGGCGGAAACTGCTTCTTCCTCCATCACCGAGCGGCGATCCACCACCACGTCTTCTTCGGTTACGTCGAGCTTGGTGATGCGGCAGCGAATCTCCTGGCCGACCAGTTGCTCCATCTCAGCAGCCTCGCGCGCGCCGCTCCGCGAAGCAGGCATAAAGGCGCGGACGCCTACATCCACGCTCAGGCCACCCTTAATCACCGCCGTCACCGTGCCCGCGATGACAGATTTTTCGGCAAATGCTCGCTCTAACGCAGTCCAATCCTTCGGCTGCGCCATCTTAAACAGAGACACTTCGTAGTAGCCCTCGGCGTCGCGACCTTTCACTGTCACCCGCAGCTTGTCGCCCGTTTTCACCGAATCCGCTCCACCGGGCAGCGCGGTCAGGGGCAAGATGCCTTCGCTCTTGTAGCCGATGTCCAGCAGCATAGAGTCCGCTGTCACGGTTACGACAGTGGCTTCAATCTGGCGGCTGCCATCGGTGGCCTTGCGCGAGTGGCTGCGCTCAAAATCGGAAAGAAGATCGCCGAACGATTCGGAGGCTTCAGAATCATTGGATTCTACGGAAAGATCAATCTCGGGAACGTCTGTGTTGGACATGGTAGACATGAAAAGGGCAGCCTTCTACGGTAGGAGTCCCTTCAAGAATAGCACTGCCACCATCGCTGAGACCCTCCACGACTGCTGACGGCAGCTTCATTTACCGAAGCAGACGGAATATATTTGCAGGTGAGTCTCCAAATGAACGTACTGCGCAAATTTCTTTCCCCGGGATGCAGCCAGCGCACGCCGCGCCTAGCTGCTACGGTCGCGCTGGCGATAGTCCTTTTATCGCCCGCTTCCTTGTCTGCGCAGTCCACGGTGGATCGAACCCCCAGTTCCCCGACGATCCAGGGAATAGTTCGCAGCGCAACCGGGGAAGTGGTAGCCGGTGCATCGGTGACGCTGCAGGAAAACGGGCACACCAATATTCTGAAGACGATGACCGCCAGCGACGGTGCCTTTTACTTCGAACCCGACCACCCCGGAACCTTTAACCTACAAGCCGAAAAGGGCGAAATCGGCAAAGCGGTTGCGGATGGAGTCATACTCTTACCCGCCGAAAAAAAGCATCTCGAACTAATTCTTCAGGTTGCAAACGGGCAGTCGCAATCCCCGTCTTCTGCTCCCTCTATGGAATTTGACGACAAGCCCAGCTTCACCGTCGCCGGAGTTACCGACACCACCGCTGCCGGTGGGCATGGGTCAGGCGAAGGACTTCGAACCAGCGAAACGCTCGCGAAAGCGACACTGAGCCTGAAGCCCGGCTCGGATGCAACCATCTTCAGCACCTCAGAGGCGAAGCCTTCGAGCGTCCACGAGTTGACCGAGGCGCGTGATCGCCTTCAACAAATGCTGGTAAAGCAGGATTCAGCCGAAACGCATCGCCTTCTGGGCGAAGTCTATGAACAGCTCAACGACCCGGTTGCAGCAGTTCGTGAGTACGAAAGGGCCACGCACCTCGCGCCCGATGAGCAAAACTATTTTGCATGGGGGGCGGAATTACTGCTGCATCGTGCGATTGTGCCAGCCTTGGAAGTCTTCCGCAACGGAGTCAAGGCGCATGCCGGTTCCGCCCGAATGCTGGCCGGGCTTGGCGTCTCCCTGTATGCGAGTGGCTCCGTCGAAGAGGCAGCGCAACGAGTATGTGAGGCTACCGACCTGGCACCAGCTGACACCGCCGCCTATTATTTTTTGGGCCAAATGCAGATGGCATCACTTTTACCGCTTCCTTGCGTGGAGCAGCGGCTAGCCCGATTGGCACACGACCAGCCCAACAACGCGCTTGGTAACTACTACTATGCTGTGGCGATCTGGAAGGGCGAGAAAGGCGAAGGCGATACTGCGCGATGGAAACAAGCGCAACAAGCACTCACTCTTCTGGAAAAAGCCACGGCGCTCGATCCCAAACTCGGCGAAGCTTGTCTGCAAATCGGCATTTTATATGCAGCCCGCCACGATGATGTTGATGCCGCCGCCGCCTTCCGCAAAGCGATTGCCGCCACGCCAGATCTCGCCGAAGCCCATTACCGCCTGGCTAACACCTATAAACACATGGGCGATAGCACCAAGGCACAGCAGGAAATTCAGGTTTATAAGCAGCTGGAACAGAGCAAGGCGGAAGAGGAAGAGCGGAAACACCGCGAGTTGCAACAGTTTGTCGTCATTCTCAAGAACGAGAAACCCACGACGACCCAAGAGCCCGAGCCTGAGAAACATCAACCCTGATTGCGTCCATATAGCTACTTACTCTTAGATGAAATCGTAGCAATAATTCCGCTACCTTCTTTGATCGTGAGTATCTGATTCGCCTTAACCTGCGGAAAACGCTCGACCTTTTGCGTGGTCGGCCACTTCACTTCAATTAGGTCAATCGTCTGAATTTTGCCCAAACCAAAATGCAGGCGTAAATCACTTTGCGACATTACGCTGGTTCCACTATGCACTTCATCCATCTGGATGTGCTTGCCTGTGATGATGCGCACCCGCGCTCCAATAGCGGTTCGATTGCACACCGTTCCTAACAGCTTGATCTTGATCCAATTCTGCTGATTGCCGCCATCATTCCGCAGAAGTGAAGGAGTATCTCCCAGATTCAGGATCAGCGCATCCATGTCGCCGTCATTATCGTAGTCACCGAATGCAGCACCTCGGCTCGAGAACTGTTCGCTAATACCCGGCCCCATCTCCGCTGAAATATCTTTGAACTGTCCATTTCCTAGATTCTTGTAAACAAGTCGGGGGTTCCTATAGCTTTGGCCAGTATTGTGACCATCTATCTGTGGATAGACATGTCCGTTCACCTGAAGAATATCCGGCCAGCCATCGTTATCAATATCTACAAAACCACAACCCCAAGCCACATACTTATTGTTAACTCCTACACCGGAAGAAAAAGTCACGTCGGTAAATGTGCCGTCTCCATTGTTATGGTAGAGATTGCACGTATCGTCCGCAAAATTTGTTTTGAAGATATCAAACCAACCATCGCAGTCGTAGTCCGCAACTGCTACACCCATGCCAGCCTGCTCGTGACCATTGTCGCTGTAGGCGCACCCAGCCAGCACCGCTGTATCCGTAAACGTGCCATCATGATTGTTGCGGAATAAGATACTAGGCTGTGAATCCACCGCTACATAAATGTCTGGCCAGCCATCATTGTCAAAGTCATACGAAACCGCCGTAATCGAATAGCGCGGACCCGGCTTCAATATGCCAGCCTTTTCAGAAACGTCAGTAAAAGTGCCATCCCCATTATTGTGGTACAGAAGGCTCGTGTCGCCCGTAAGGCCACGCGGCCCACACATGACTGGAATGCCCTTCCACTGGCACAAAGCAGGCCCGGCCGGGTCTGGATTCTTCGCCGGGTCAAGTTTGATGTAGTTACATACAAAAAGATCGAGTCGCCCATCTCGATCATAATCAAGCCAGGTACAGCCAGCGCCCCAGCGAATCTGCTCGTTGTATAGGCCAGCCTTGCGAGTCACATCAGTAAAAGTACCGTCGCCATTATTGTGGAATAGGATGTTGTGACCCCAGAAGCAACAAAACAAATCATCCCACCCATCATTGTCATAGTCACCAACGCAAACGCCAGTCTGCCATCCGGTGCGCCCTAAACCGGACTTCTCCGTAACGTCGGTAAAAGTGCCGTCGCGGTTATTCCTGTATAAGTGTGACGTCGGCGCTTGTCCTGCGGGCCAATGAGCATCCAACTGAGTGCCGTTGGTCAAATAAATATCGAGCCAGCCGTCATTGTCATAGTCGAAAAAAGCGAGTCCGCTCCCCTTCGCCTCTATGATGTATTTCTTCTCGTGTGAATTACCCCAGACGTTTGGCGCGACAACTCCAGACTCCATGGCCACATCCACAAAGGTGACCTGTTGGGGCGTTGCGGCTGGCGCTGATGCCGTAGTGTGCAGCAAGGGTGCACTCGTCCAACGATATAAAGGGGTGGTAAGGGCGTCGAGCAGAGTAGTGCCCATAACGACGAGAGAAGATCCCAGCAAATGCCGCCGCGAGAAGGTCATAGTGTGTCTGAACTCATCAATAGTTGAGCAGCAGGGATTATTGGCCGGGTACCTTCAGAAAGTTTACAGTTCGACGGATACACCACTGAGGCTGAGTTTAGCATAGGGTGATTAGAGAGTACGGTCCGCGATAGAAAGAGCTAACTGCAAGAACTGATTCTTGGCGGCATCTGGCATGGGGCCGAGAGAGGGCGTGATGGAAGCAGGCGCATTTGCCAAGGCTTCCTCAATGCGACGTGTATCAAGGCCAGCTGCGGCGCTTCCTTTAAACCGATTTAATACTTCGCGAGCTTTTTCAATTTGCCCCGTCTGGTAATAAAAAATTCCCAGGGTGGAATGGCTGCCTGCCCACTCCGGCAGCAGATCCACGGCGCGCTCAAATCGGTCGCCTGCCTGAGGCGTTTTGCCTTGCAACACGGAAACGATGCCCATGCCCCAGAGTAGCTTGCCAGAGCTTGGGACGCGCTTGAGGCCAGCCTGCAACGCCTGTTCCGCAGCATCTAAGTCGTTGTCACGAAACTTAACCAGTGCTAGCGAAAGATAATGCTGATCATTGTCGGGGCTCCGCGTGATCGCCTCCTGATAAATGCTAGTCGCCTTACTGGTCTCGCCTAGATGCCCATAAATATCACCCAGAAGAGCGAGAAAGCTATCGTCTTGCCGTCCTTGTTCGGTTAGCCCTTGCGCCGTCTGTAGAGCCAGATCATACCTGCCACGGCGAAAATATGCATCGGCTAAATCAAACTTTACATCGTCAGAGCCAGGATTAGCCTGGAGTGCCGCTTGAAAATGAGAGATAGCATCGTCATATAAATGATAGCGAGCTAATAGTACCCCAATTCCAGTCTGAGTTCGATAGTCTCCAGCACTAAGCTGATCTAGTTGCGTCAGGGTGGCTCGCGCCTCGACTGTTTTCCCGAGCTTCAGATAGGTCTCGCTTAACTGATATAAATCTTGCGGCTGATCGGGATGTTTTTGTAACTGTTCAATCAATGCATGTTCATCGAGCTGGCTCTGTTGCTGCGGCGCTAGCGTCGAGCGATTGTCAAGATAGTCAAACAGATGTTGATAGGGGTAAGGCCCAGTCGAAGCATTCTTGGAAATAGTTTGAAACACGCTGAGGTCACGCTGAGCGGCTTCCATCTGGTGAAGGCTACGTTCGGCCATGGCCAATTTGTAATACCCAGTGGCGGGGTTACGGCTCACCTTCACATACTTCCTCAGCAACTCCGCCGCTTCCGCAAACTCTTTGCGAGCCGAGCGCAAGTTCGCTAGCTCTAGCAGAGCGTCGGGATAATCAGGGTTGTAACGGAGCGCCTGCTGAAAGAGATCCTCGGCTTTCGCCTGATTTCCCTGCCGTTCTTCAATATACCCCAGGTTGTACAGGCACGAGGCATTGTGCGGATCGAGCTTGAGGCCCGCTACGAAATACTTGCGGGCTTCGTCAAGACGGCCTAAGTGACGGTGAGACAACCCCATGAAGACGTATGAGCGAGCCGAAGGTTCCAACTTTATGAGCTCGGTAAAGGACTCAATAGACTTTTCCACTTTACCTGACATAAAATAGCTTTCCCCGAGGGCGGCTTGCAGGTCTACTCTGCGCGGGGCGCTCTTCAAGCCTGACTCCAGTAGTGGAATAGCATCTTCCCAATAATTCTGCGACATGCTAACGCGTGCCAAAAGAAAAATAATGTCAGCGTTTTCTGGAGCGAGGTGGTGAGCACGAATCAGTAGATCGAGAGCATCCACAGGTCGCGCCTCTTCGGAATAAACCTGACCAAGCAAGTAGAGTGCGTCAGGCGAGTCGGGTTGGATGCGTAGCGCGCGATTCAGAGAGAACTCCGCTTTGGCATAATCGGTGCCGCGAAGATACGTCTGGCCGAGATTATACAAAATCTCAAATGTTTCAGGCTTCAGGCTGTTCGCTGTCTCAAGCTCAAACTGAGCTGCCTTGTATTGCTTTTCCGCTGCAAGCAGCACTCCTAACGTAAAGTGAAACTGCACGTCACTCTTGGTTTGTGTCTGGGAAGAAAGTTCTTTCACAAGTCTTAAAGCTTCTTCGTTTCGGCGAGCTCGAAGATAGGCACGAATCAGATTGAAGCTGGTAGGCAGGTTTGCTGGGTGAATATGTTGTAGATGTGGGATCGCCTCGGCTGGCGCACCCTTGCTAATAAGCAATATGCCAAGGTTGTAGTTAGCCTCTTGGTTTGCGGGTTCGAGCCGTAGCACTGCACTAAACTCATGCTCAGCTCGCTCGTTGAGACCCTGGGCTGCGTATACATTTCCTAAGTTGTTACGAGTCCGGGTAGAGAAAGGGGCGAACTTCAAGGCGGTTGCAAAGGCCTGCTGCGCGTGAGTGAAGTCCTTCTGGCCGCTATAAATGATTCCGAGCAGGTTGTAGGCTGCGTTGTTGGTCGGCTCAGCCGCGAGGACGGCTTGCACCGCAACCCTCGCTTCTTCGGTGCGCCCCTGGTGCAGCAGGGCCTCCGCAGCCGCGAGTTGCGATTGAACACTTGAGACCGACGAAGCCTTGCGATGGGCTGCAGGAGTCGCAGCCCCGAGCGATGTGGCGGCGAAGCCAAGCAGTGCGCCGATGACGTAGATGAACTGTATCTTGCGATTGTGTTTCATGTTAGTGGAGCAACTCCAATGCCTGTTGCGCTATCTTGTGCCCCGGTTGCAAAACCAGCAGCGAGGTAAGTGCCTGTGTTGCCTTGTCCTTCTCGCCTAACAAAACATAAAGGCGGGCTAGATTCAGGTATGCTTGATCAAACTGCGGGGCCACCCGAACGCACTTAGTAAAAGTCGCTTCGGCTTCAGCATATCGCTGCTGTCTAACAAAGAACACTCCAAGGTTGTTAAGTGCGTCTGGATAATCAGGGCGTAGTTGGATCGCGCGCTGCAAGTATTGCACGGCTCGATCAGGTTGATCTTGCTGGGCGTAAAGCATGCCTAAGCTATAGTTCGGTTCCGCGTCATTGCCTTGCACCTCGAGAGCTCGCTGCAGTAAAGTCTCGGCTTCCGCGAACGCATGCTGCCTACGATATAAATTGCCAAGATTCAGCAGCGCCGTCCCGTAATCAGGTTTGAGCCGGATAGATTCCCTGAAGTTACCTATCGCCTGTTCTGGCAGACCCTGCTGAGCGGAGATCATACCCAGATTATTCCATGCCTCTGGGTAGTCAGGACGTAGTGTCACCGTTTTCTCAAGGTATCGCTGCGCCTCTGCTAGGTTATTTCGGCGAAGGTAGAGCGTGCCCAGATTGTAATGCGCAGCGGGGTCGTCCGGCTTATTTGCAATTACTTGCTGAAACGCATTGGTGGCTTGCTCGAGATAACCACGCTGAAAGAATGCAACTCCGTAAGTAAAATCGTTCCGCTGGAATGTTCCTTGATGATGCGTGCCTGGGAAGGGAAGCGCTTTCTCTATTCGCGAAGCCAGCGAAGTCGGCATGGATGCCAAGTCCAACTTCAGTTGTGCAGGTGTTGCTACACCCTGATATACCTTCACGATCATGCCAGCCTGATCCACCAGGAACGCTGTGGGCAGAGCCATATCGCGACGACGGTCAAAAAGGTAGCGATAAACGATGTTATAAACTCCAGCGATTTCTGGGGTGGCCTGCAACACAGGATAAGACAAAGCCTCTTTTGCGACTAGCTGGCGAATCGCCGCCAGGTCAGTCGCTTCATCCACATGGATAGCAAGAATGCGCAGCCCGGTGGCCGCCAAGGTGGAGTGTAGCAATTGGTGCTTTTGGAGCTGCTCGATTCCTGACGGCAACCCCGTTGCCGCCCAGAATGTAAGAAGCACGGGGTTTCCGCGAAACCCACGCAGTTCCACTGTTTCCCCGCTAAGGCTGGGCAGTGCAAAATCAGGCGCGGGCAGGGGTTGTATCAGCCATGTCTCGACCGAAGTCGGTAGCGCTTCGAGCGCGGGTACGCTTGGTGCTGGCCGAATCGCCGCTGCGTGTTGGAACGGGGTAGAGCTACTCACACTCGCCCCTTCGGTCAGTTCGATCCGGTGATTTACAGGAAGCTGCTCGAATACTTCGGTTGCCCCGCTGGGCCAGCGAACGCTGGCGCGGACAGAATCGGCGTTGCCGCCTAGGCCAAAAAAGAGTTCCTTCGAGTGTTGCGAGAGAAAGCCTGATCCGGCCTGTAGATACTTGGTCTGGCGAAGTGAGCCCGTCTCCACCGTCACCGCTGCACCGATGGCATCCCGATTCGACTTGGTGCCACGCAGGCGGAACGAGATGGAATGGCCGATCTCCGCCATATCGTTGTGCAGAACTCGCAACTGTGGGGCGTTGCGGTTCTTTAGCACAACTTCCAGCCTGCCATCGTGGTCAAGATCAGCCAAAGCAAACGCCCGGCTGTCGTCCGGGAAATCCAGCCCGAGCACCCCGGCGATTTCCGTAAAGGTTCCATTGCGATTGTTGGCAAAAAAAACGTTACGCTCCGGGCCCGCCCATGAGGTGTCTGCACGGATCAACTCATTGATCGCATTCCATCCCTGCTCGTAATTGAGGGAAGGGATGCCATTCTGGGGCGACTTTCCTACCACTTGCCGCCAGAAGAAACTGGAAACTTCGCGCTTGTCTGGCCCAGAAAGGTAGCCGTTCGCTGTGTAGATGTCCGGATAACCGTCATGATCAAAGTCCCATGCGTCGCTCGACCAGGCCCAGCCTCCCAGCTCTGCGCCAGTTTCGTCGGCAACATTGCGGAAGGTGCCGTCGCCCAGATTTCGATACAACGAATTACCCCGGGCGTGCCTGCGATAGTTGGCGAGAACCGCTTCCGGCTCACCTTCATGGAAATTCTTCTGAGCAGCGACTCGCAGGCCCGAGGCCGACCACATGTTGGAAACATAGATGTCTTGTTTCCCGTCGTTATCAAAGTCGAGCCAGGTGGCGCTCATTCCCGCACCCGTGTCTTCCACGCGCGCTATTGTAGAAACCGCCGTAAAGGTGCCGTTGCCATTATTCCGGTACAAGTTGCTGCGGCCAAAGTCGTTGGCTACGTATAGATCCGGCCAGCCGTCTGCGTTCTGGTCACCCCACGCGCACGAGAAACTGTAGCGATCATTATCCACGTTCAATCCAGCCGCCTCGGTGCGATCCGTGAATGTGGCATTGCCTTCATTGTG
Organism: Terriglobales bacterium; assembly: GCA_038229415.1. Taxonomy (GTDB): domain Bacteria; phylum Acidobacteriota; class Terriglobia; order Terriglobales; family Acidobacteriaceae; genus JANXUR01. Next base: position 86,338 of record JBBROM010000011.1, on the reverse strand, counting down.
CAGCAGCAGGTTGGGCGGACCGTTCCGCGCGTCGAAGTAGGGCACCGGATAGTGATATTGGTCAAGCCCCACATAATAACTGTAGAGGCAAAAATAAATATCCAGAAAGCCGTCGCGGTCGTAGTCCGCAATGGCTGCGTGCGTGAACGCTCCCTGAGGCGGTTTACTGAACCGGAACGCATCCTTTTTCAGCACGAACTTGCCATTCCCCTGATTCATGAACAGCAGCGGGCCGCTGGCGCAGACGACCAGCAAATCCTGTACTCCTTTGTTCTCAAAGTCCGCAAAAAGCGCGCAGGCAGTTGCATCCAGCACACCAACGCCAGCAGCCTCGGTCACGTCCTCGAAGGTGCCATCGCCATGGTTGCGATAAAGCCGGTTCGGCAAACCTGAAGGCTGGCAGACGTAGAGGCTGTCGTGGCCATCGCCTGCAATGTCTCCAACAGCAACGCCGTTATTGCCGTAAACGTCAATGCCGCAAGCACCATCGAGAACCGTGCGCCAATAGTCCACCCCACGCAGCATCTGCTTGCGGTAGGACTCAGTTTGACCCAGTGCTTGCTCGGTGATGTCGCGAAAAACTGGCCCGCGAGTCTGGCTCACCGTTTCTGAACTGGCCTGCAATCGCCGTAGCTGCCATCCCTTGGATGCGTCGCGCGACCATTGTGTATCCCAGACCCCACTACGTTGTTCGCGCCCTACGCTGAAGCTATTGGCATTTATATCGCCAACTAAGGCGTAACGAATTTCTGCCTCCACAGCGAGATCTGGCCCGGGAATCTCGGCAATCGCCGTCACTTGCAGTTCCGCGGTTTCAATCCTCGTCAGGGGAGCAAGATACGTCTGCAGCGCGGCCAGGAAGGATTCTTGCCCTGATACCACTTCCGCGGAAAACTGCCGCTTCCGCACCTCGACTCCTCCTCCAGACCGCACGATTCGCGGCTCACTGGGCACTAAAGACGAGGTTTCGATCTTTGAGTGCAGCCAAGGCACCAAACTGGTAACGCTCTCCGGGAATGTCTTAAGCAGATTCCCAAATTGGGCCAGCAACTCCGTAAGCTCCGACGCATAGAGTTCGGTGATGTACTCGTCTGTTCCAGGTGCAGCCTTTTGTAGGATGGCTTCCAGCGGCGACTGCTCGGGATAGTGCGGAATCAGATGGGCTTCAGCGAAAGGCAACCCGTGTCCTGTCTCCGGATGCGGCCCTCGGGCGACCGCCTGAAACGGACTGGCCAGCAGTGGCGCCGAAAGAAATGCGAGTGGCGTCCATGCCATTCCGTGCAAGAAATTGCGCCTTGAAATAGCGGTGTTGGCGGGTTTGAGGCGCGTCGTCATTCGATGATTCGCAAAATGAGCCCAGTTCGGTTTGAGCAAAAAGCAGGGCAGAAGCCACTTGCTTTTCGGCTACTAGAGAGCATCTGCCGCTCCTCTCCATCTTGCAGGTTGTGCTTTGCGGGCGCAAGTTGACCCGCGCAACCATCCTTCGGGGGGCTCTTCGAGCCTCTGGGTCACGTTGTATGCCAATCACAGTTTCTGAGGAGAACCTGTCACCGGGCAACCTCGCAAAAAAGGCGTTTTCCCTATCGAAAAAATTTGTTCCTTGACAACCCTAGTACTTTCCGATTATTCTTCGCAACGCTTCAGCAATTTGGGATTTGCACGTTTTGAAAGTAAGCGCTTACGGCTACAGGGAAATCGTTTACTACTGGTGAGTCCAAGGCTGAAAACGATCCTACGAGGATCCGAAAAGAGGGGATTGTGGGCATGATAAGACTTCAATATCACCGTAAATCGTGGCAAGCAGCGCTTTGGGTCGTGCTGGTGTGCCTCGTATTCCTCCCGTTTTCTGGCCAAAAAGCATTCGGCCAGGTTGACCAGGGAGCCATCACCGGCTATGTGCAGGATGCCACTGGCGCAGTGGTTCCAAACGCTTCCGTGACTCTTACCAACACCGACACCGGGCTCACCCTGCAGTCGCACACCGACGGCAGCGGCGGCTACACGTTCTCACCGGTAAGAATCGGCCATTACAAAATTTCCGCCACGTCGACCGGGTTCTCTACCACCACCCAGTCGAACATCGAGATCAACGTGCAGCAGCGTCTGCAGGTCAATCTGCAGTTGAAGCTGGGCAGCGAGAGCCAGACGGTTGAAGTCACCTCCACCGAGCCACAGCTACAGACGGAAGATGCATCGGTCGGTCAGGTCATCAACCAGAAGACCATAGTGGATCTGCCGCTTAACGGCAGGAATTTCACCTTCTTGGCTCAGTTGGCCGCTGGCGTAAATACGCCGCAGGCTGACACACGCGGCAACGCCGCCTCTGGCGCTTTCTCGGCCAACGGCAACCGGCCCGCGCAGAACAACTACCTGCTGGATGGGATTGACAACAATTCCGACACAGTGGACTTTCTGAACGGCACCAACTACGTGGTTCTGCCTCCACTCGACGCCATTCAGGAGTTCAAGGTGCAAACCTCGGACTTCAGCGCTGAGTTCGGCCGTTCCGGCGCAGCCGTGCTGAATGCCTCAACTCGCTCTGGCAGCAACACTTTCCATGGCGCGGCTTGGGAGTTCTTCCGCAACGACGCTCTGGACGCCAAGGACTACTTCGAGCAGGGCATCAAAAAGGGCGAGTTGCGCCAGAATCAATTTGGCGGCGCCATTGGCGGCCCCATCGTCAAGAACAAGCTCTTCTTCTTTGGTGACTACGAAGGTCTGCGCAAGTTGCAGGGTACGATTAAGACCGCGACCGTCCCCACGGTGTTGGAGCGGGCCAGCAACTACACCGATCTCTCGGATCTGATTACGGGCCAACCAGCCCAAGCAGGCGCTGCGCCTCGCACAGATGGACTGGGACGCATCATTCCGACTGGAACCATTCTTGATCCCTCGACTACCCGTACGGTTGCAGCGGGTGCCGTTGATCCGATCTCTGGCTTTACGAATAACGGCGTCAGCAGCATCAATGTGCGTGATCCTTTCGGCACCTGCGACCCGGACACAGCTGAATTCACGCTCGCAGACTGCGGCCTGAATTTACTGCCCGCTGGCCGTCTCGACGCCAATGCGATCAAGCTCCTGAACCTGTACCCCAATCCGACCAACTCTTCGGTCTTCAACAACTTCGCAAACTCACCCAAGATTACGCAGACGCAAAAGGCGTTTGATGTTCGCGGCGACTTCAACCTGAGCGACAAGAACCAGTTCTTTGGCCGGTTTAGCTACGTGGATAACCCGATCACCTACCCGGGTGTTTTCGGCGGGTTAGCCGACGGCGGAGCTTTCCAAGATGGTATCCAGACGGCGCTTGCCAAGCAGTCGGTGATCGCTTTCACTCACGTATTTACCCCAACGACCATCAACGTGTTCCGGTTCGGCTATAACGATCTGCACACCACTCGTTTCGGCCCGCTCGGCAGCAACCTCACCGACCTGCCGGGTCAGTTCGGCATTCAGGGCATCCAGCAGTCCAAGGAAAACGGTGGATTGCCCACACTGGGCATCAACGGCCTTACCAACCTCGGCAGCAGCGCCTTTCTGCCTTCGGACGAAACCAGTAAGACGCAGCAGTATACGGACGATTTCACCAAATCGTTCGGCAAGCACAGCTTCAAAATGGGCATCGAGTATCAGCGCGTGAAGTTCTCCACCCTGCAGCCGGGCTGGTCACGTGGTGAATTCGATTTCGGTGGCGGCTACACAGACGTTGCTAACCTAGGCGGCGGCAACACCGGCCGAGCGCAGTTCCTGCTCTCGCCAACAGCCTCCACCGTAGGCGGACTGGACAACATTGGCGGCCCCAACAGCGTGTTTGCCTCCAACATTGCCACCACCGATGATGGCAAAAATTACTTCGGCGCTTACGTGCAGGATGACTGGAAGGTTTCTCCGAAACTGACCATTAACTTGGGCTTACGTTGGGATCGGTTTGGCTTGGTCTACGAACAGAACGGCAAGCAAGCCAACTTTGTTCCTAGCGGACCTCCTAGCGGCAGCGCACAGTTCCTGATTCCCTCAGGGACGAACGCCAGCGACTTGTCCTCCGGCGCCACGGGCTTTACCACCCTGCTGGCTAAGGACGGCATCGGCCTGCAGATCGGGAACAAGTACGGGCTGGGCTTGGGCACGGTGCAAAAGACGAACTTTGCCCCGCGCTTCGGCTTTGCCTATCAGGCATCCAACAAGCTGGTGGTTCGCGGCGGATTCGGTATCTTCTACAACGCCTTCGAAAACCGCGGCTATGGTCCGAACATCGGAGAAAATTATCCCTTCGTGTTCAACTTCTCCTACTTCGCACCGAACGACTCCGCGCCGATCGGCCCCAACAGCCCCTATGCCGGTTGCTCGACTGCTTCTTCCACAGGCACAGCAACTCTGGAATCAGGGTTGTCGTGCGTCTCTTTCAACCCTGCGACGGTGAATGCATCGGGATTGGGTCTGGAAGGCATTCAGTTCAAGTACGGAACCCCTTACACCATGAGCGGCAACCTGACCATGCAGTATCAGTTGACGCCCTCTCTTTCTACCTCGGTCGGCTACGTCACTTCTTTGGGCCGGCACTTGGAAACTTCGCCTGGCGCCAACAACGTCACCCAGATTCTGGCAGCCTCGGACAACGCGGATAGCTTCAAGCCGTTCGTGGACTTCGGACGCGGCAGCAGCTATCGTGTGACCAACGGCAACAGCAACTATCACGGGTTGCAGACCAAGTTGGAGAAGTCCTTCTCCGGCGGGTTGAGCTTCCTGTTCACCTATACCTGGTCCAAGACCTTGACCGATGCTGGCGACTCGCTTAACGGCGGCAGCTTGGGTGGTTACCGTGCTCCCGACGTACCGGGCTTCGGCATCCAGAAGGACTACGGTCTGGCCTCGTTCAACATCAAGAACGTAGTCCACATCAGTGGTACCTATGCGCTGCCCATCGGTAAGGGCCAGCACTACATGACCAACCCCAGCGGCTTCGCCCAGGCAGCATTAGGCGGATGGAGCATCAACTGGGTAGCCACGCTGCAAGGCGGCCAGCCCATCACCCTCGGTTGTCCTAGCGGACCTGCTGCGGGCGTAGGTTGCTACGCTCTCAAGGTGGCGGGACAGGATGCAAGAACCGGCCTACACACCGACTCGAATGGGAAGCTGAGTTTCTTTGGCAACCCGGCCGCGTTCGCTCAACCCTGCGTACTGGGACGGGATGCTTCCGGCAATGTCGTTCCCACCAACTCACCAAGTGGCTGCATTCCGCTGACCGGCTTGGCCGTTCTGGGCGGGAGCCAGGCGCAAGTGAATGGCCCCGGCTTCAAGCGCCTCGACTTCTCACTCTTCAAGGACTTCCAGCTCTCGGAACGCTTCAAGCTTCAGTTCCGGTCGGAGTTCTTCAACATCTTCAACCACCCGAACTTCAACGCCCCCGGATTCGGCGGCAACGGTGTCACCTCGATCGGCGGAGCCACGAACTTTACCAGTTCCAACTTCGGCGAAATCGGCGCGACTCGCGATGCTCCGTATGACGCACGCCAAATCCAGCTGGGTCTGAAGCTCTACTTCTAGTCTCCGACGATGCATCTCCACTCAGAAGGCGCTTGTTACAAGCGCCTTCTCTTTTTTGTACGGTACGTCAGGACTGGCAAACCGTGCGGCCAGATGGCCTTGAATGAGTGGTAAAATTCGCTTCGTGAACATCCGACGTCGAACTGTTTTTTTCGTTCACCTGTTGTTAGCCGCTGCCGTGCCCCTGCTGGCAGCGCCGCAATCCCAAACCCGGCTCGAACAGCAGTTCAAACTTGCGGCAAGTGAGTACGAATCAGGTCATTTGGAGGAAGCCGCCAAGCATCTGGAAGAGTTGAAGCGATCCCTGCCGCAGAGTTTTGAGGTTCAGGAACTCATGGGTTTGGTGTATTCCGGTCAGTCTCGTGACGACCTCGCCAATCCGCCCTTTGAGAACGCGGTACGGCTCAGGCCAAACTCTCCTGAGGCACGCACCAACCTGGCCACCAACCTGGTGCGCCTCGGCAAGCTGGAAGAAGCGGAGCAGCATCTGAAACGGGCCGTGGAACTCGAACCGCGAAATTTCGACGCCAACCACAATCTCGGCGAACTCTACGTTCGTTTAGGGAAAATGGCGGAGGCAGTGCCTCGCCTGCAGGCCGCGCAGCGTATCCAGCCTTCCTATGACAACGGCTACGACCTTTCCCGCGCGTTGCTGATGACTGGGCAGTTCAACGACGCTCGCCAGCAGGTGCGGAGCTTGTTGCAAGTGAAGGAAACGGCGGAGTTGCACAATCTGCTCGGCGAGGTCGAGGAGAAAGACGGCAAGTTCGTCACCGCCGCCAACGAATTTGAAATCGCGGCCCATCAGGAACCCAGTGAGAGCAACCTGTTCGATTGGGGAAGCGAGCTGCTGCTACATCGCACACTTGACCCCGCGGTCGCCGTGTTCCAGAAGGCAAGCGAACAATATCCGACCTCGCCCCGAATCGCCATTGGACTCGGCATTGCGCTCTACTCACGCGGCAACTATGACGAAGCCGTCAAGTCGCTGATCCGCGCGGTGGACCTGAATCCCTCCGATCCGCGTGGCTACGACTTTCTTTCCAAGGCGTACAACAGTTCACCCGCGCAGGCGGATGACGTAATCCAGCGCTTCCGCCGGGCATGGGATCTGCGTCCCACCGATGCGAGGGCAGCGTATTACTATGCGATCAGCCTGTGGAAAGGGCATCGCTCGCAGGATCCGAATCTTGATCCGCACCAGATCGAGGATCTACTGCAAAAGGCGCTGGCGCTTGACCCCAACTTTGCCGAGGCGCACCTGCAGCGCGGCAACCTGTACGCCGATCAGGATAAGTTTGCCGCAGCGATTCCCGAGTATCTTCGCGCGCTCGAACTCGACCCCAACCTCGCCGACGTCTACTATCGTTTGGGGCAGGCTTACGTGCGCACCGGAAAGAAGGATCTGGCCCAGCCACAGTTTGAGATCTATCAGCGCGTCCGGGCCGAACACATGGCCGATCTCGACAAGCAGCGCGCGGACATCAAGCAATTCGTGTATTCAGAAAAGGACGGCCAAGCCGCTAAGCCGTAGCCGGTTTCGGTAGGCGTTTGACAGCAATGAAGTCCAGACTCTCACAATCCGATTTAAGCCTCGCCGCCGCACGGGCAACCTCGCCTCGTGAGTTTGTGCGGCAGCTTGCCTACAATCGCCGCGAGTTTCTGCGCGACGCGGCTGGGCTTGCCATCGGTGGTGCTCTGCTCAGTTCCGGAGCCCGAGCGTTTGCCGCGCCTTCGCGCAAGAAGCGCAAAATCGTCGTCATCACCTTTGGCGGCGGAGCGCGCGATCAGGAGACGATCGCCCCCGAAGGCCAGGAATACATTCCGCACCTGATGGGTGAGCTGATTCCGCAGTCGAGCTTCTTCACCCAAGTGGTGAACCGCGGCATCCTCGGCCACTATGTAGCCACCGCGAGCCTTGCCACTGGCGTGTATGAAACCGTCAACAACTTCGCCTCGCTTCCGCCCGAGCATCCCACCGCGTTCGAGTATTACCGCAAGCAGCTCAACCGCCCGGCGTCCGACGCGTTCGTCGTCGCGCCCAGCAACGGATTCAACCGCATCGGCGAAAGCAGCAATGCGGCCTACGGCCCTGGGCTCGGAGCGACCGTCGTGCTGCCGAAGCATCTGCTCTCCGCCGCGATGTCTAGCGGCCATGATCAACTCGAACATCTGCTGCGCGACAACTACGAAACGCCTTTCCAGGTGCCCGAGCTGAAGGGTGGCGAGTTCGAGCTGCAACAGCTCGACCGCATGCTCAAGCTTTCCGTGGACGACTTCAAGGCACATGCCCTCACGCTTTCCAGTCCCGACGAACTCTCGGTGTACATCGTGCGCCAGTTGATGCGACAGGTCGCGCCCAGCCTGCTGTGGATCACCATGCACGACATTGACATCGCTCACGCAGGCGCTTACTCCCTCTACATTGACGGCATCCGCCGCACCGACCGCTTGTGTGCCGACGTGTGGAAGATGATCCAGAGCGAGCCCGAGTACGCAGGCAATACCACGCTGTTCATTCTGCCCGACTTTGGCCGCGATGCCGATGAAGATGCTGGCGGCAACGGATTCCAGCATCATCGCACCGGCGGCCCACTCTCTCGCACCACGTGGATGATGGCGCTCGGTGCCGGGGTTCGCGAAGGCGTTGTGTACGACCGCCCGGTGGATTCCACGGATCTCGTGCCCACCATCGGCTCCATGCTCAATTTTTCGGCCTCGCACTCCCAGGGCAAACCGATCCAGGAGCTCGCGTAGCCATGCGCCCAAGTGACCTCAAGCCAGAGCTGTTCAAGGCGTATCCGCCCGAAGCCCGCAAGCTGGCAACGGACTACCTCGCCACCCTGCAACGGCTGCCGCTGAGCCTGCTGCCCAGCCTGCTGCGCGAGGCCATTGACTACGATTACAAGTTCCCCGCCGAGCGCAAGGCGCTGGCAGGCGAACTGGCCCACCTGCGCTCGCTTTCCCTGAAGCCCGAGCAACTCAAAGAGTGGATGAGCGGGTTCGAGCAGATTGCGCTGTCGTCCGAGCTCGAAACTCTCGATTGGGTCAACCAGCCTGCACTTTACGTCGAACAGCTCTCCTCCCACCTCTGGACGACCCATCAGCAGGACGCTTTCCGCACCGCTGCCATGGATTATGCCGCCCGCCTTCGCGCCGCAGTGCCCCTAGAAACGCCTGCTGTGCCCCGGCTGGGCATCGCAGTCGTCGGACAGGGCGTCGAGGCCTACGAGGGGCCTTTATTCCGCAAATTGCGGCCTCACGGCGTCTATTTCAACCACATCAAGCCAGAAAATGGCTTGGCGCAGTTGCTGGCAGCGGTTGCCGCCCGGGCCAAGGCGCATCCGGAGCCTTACGCCCATTGGTACATAGACGGTGGTCAGGCGGCGGAGCACGATCCCGCGATCACTTGCGTCTCCTATGGAGCGCTGGAGCCAGCCCGCTCCTCCCTGCTGCAAAAGATCGGCTCCGATACCCAAAAGCCCGGCATGGGGCCGGAAGCTCTGCGCACCCACATGGCGCAGTTGCGCCCCGCCGACCTCGGCCTAACCAAAAACGGAGGCGAAACCGACGAGACCCTCGACCGCTTCCAGGTCAAGCTGCTCACCGAAGGCTCGGGAACACAGATTTTCAGCACCAGCTTTACCCAATGGGCCGCCCGCGAAGCCCTGCGCCGCGCCCAGCCCCTCACTATGCTGGTGCGCTTCGCTCCCCGGCAGCGGCAAAAGCCCATGAGCGAGCTGCTCTCGGGCGCGAAGTCGCAAGAGCCCACCGAACTCGATCCCCTCGGTTCGCTCGTGGATGGCGACATGGGCGCCTACTACAACTGGCTCAACCAGCAGCGCCTGCCCGGAGCCGAGCGCTCGTCCTTCCTCGTCTGGTTCGAAGCGCACAACACCGCCGTCGCCATCGCCCCGTCGCTCTCCATGGGCACAGCCTCTACCTCCGCTGGAGACATCAGCCAGTTGCTGTCGTGGATGGCGTAGGACGCCCTACGCAGTCCCTCCCCGCATGCAATAACTTTTCCGAGCAATACAGACCAGTCGAAGGCATACATCCAAGCCTATATTTTGAAAATTAGAGAATGCGGAAGCTCATGTAAAAGGTTTGCGCACTGTTTGATCCTAGCCAAGGCCATGCCTAATTTATGAATATCAAAAAGATCTTCAAGCTGCCCAAGGCACTTCAGCCGCCCCTGTCATACATCGGAGATCGGCTGGACTCAGACCGGGCCAAGCGGCCCCGCCTCGCCGAGCCACAGGATCACGATGAAAAACTAAAGCCTGGGGATCGAGTCGAGGGTCTGGGCAACTTCGGGAAACCCACAGGCAAATCCGGAACAGTCGAGCGGTCAAACGAAGAGGATGCTCTGGTTAAGTGGGACGACGACAGTCGTGTACGGGTGCCCCAGCTTTGGCTAAGGCGAATTTACCTGCAAGCTGAACCGGCCCAATAGGGGAAATTTAGCGACCGGATTCCACGCCAGCATTCAAACTAACCTGCCGGTAACAGGCGAACGATCTAAAGGCAGTTTCTATTCAGGCAGGAAGTGGCAATTTAGTGGCTACGTAGACTTCCAATAACGTGGCCGTATTCCGGACGGAACTGCCGATGGTAAGCAGAGCCTCCGTGGCCGTCGGGTGTTTTTCCGCAAGCAGTTCCAGATTTTGGCTGATGACCTTGAGCTGGTCGGATTCCCGCAGTAAAGCTTTTGCAAGCATGGGTGCCCTTTCAAAGAAAAGGCTAGGGGGGAAGAACTTCAGATGGACTGCCTTAGCTCAAAGGACCTGAAAGAGGCGAGATAACCCCAACGACACCCTAACACACCAGGTGATCCCACGTAGCGAGCTTTTCAATTGTTAGGGGAGGGAAGCCAAGGGAAGATTTAGAACCGATTATGCTGCCAGGCTAAAACACGTTTAATCGTGGAGAACCACGCTGAGCAGCGAACTATGAACCTCAAGTCGGCCGTTATAGTCAATAAAGCCAAGCTTCCTGAATTTGTTCATGAAAAAGCTGATTCTTGACCGGGTGGTGCCCACCATCTCCGCCAGCGTTGCCTGGCTGATTTTAGGAATTCGCGTGATCGCCGGAATGCCCTCTTTGCCGAAGCCAGCGAACAGAAGCAGCACACGGGCCAGCCGCTTCTCACTGGAGTTGAAGAGCTGATCAATCAGGTCTTCCTGGTAGCGGATATTCTGCGTCAACAGATGTTCGATGAACATATCCGAAAAGTTCTGTTCGTCGCGAAGCACCTCCAGCATGGCCTTGCGCTCAATGCGCAGCAGGGTGCATTTGGTATGCGCTATGGCATATCCCATGCGCAGACGCTGACCGGCAAGGGTGCCTTCGCCAAAAAAATCGCCGCTTCCGAGCATGCCGATTGTGGCCTCTTTGCCGCCTTCAGAAATTACCGCTAAGCGAACCATGCCCTCTTGGATATAAAAGATGGCATCGCAGTCGTCACCCTGAGAAAAGATCGCCGCTTTTTTCTTGATCGAGACAATCCGCCTGCCCACTCCAATCGTGGCAAGGAACTGGATCGGATCAAAAGCTTGTTTCGGTATGTTGGCCAAAGTCAATCTATTCACTCCTTCAGAACACTACATCAAAAGTACGTTGGAGGGAAGAGATTTTGCGGATTTTCAGCCCATATTTCGTGGCTGGAAATGGCGGGTGGGCAGGCTCTCATACCGGCTAAGGAACTGGCAATCCCTCGGGCGCGTGAACTGGAGCGGCTCGCACCCGCAGAATGATTCGCCGATACGAAGTCAGTTGAGGGGTGCCATCGTCCGTTACCGCGAGGATGATATGTGCTGTTCCGTCCCCGGAACACGAGGCCGTGGCTGGCAACCACTTGGGACGGCAGACTGCAGTCGCCGTCACCGTGGCCCTTGCAGTATCGGCGCCAGTAATGGTGATTGCGGCCAGATTTGCATCTGCCGCGCCCGCCTCCGCATAGTGGAACCATGAAAAATGCAGATTCTGGCCATCGGGATCCACGCTGTGGCTGGCGTCTAATAAGACTGGCTTCCCGACTTCGGCGTCCACTTCAATAACGGCCGTTCCCGGTTGCCCATTCACCTCCAGCACAGGATTGTGATTGGCCTGGTGATAGTCCTTGATGGTCCAGTCCATGCGCGCAGCGAAATTATTCTGAAACGCTTCACGCCAGCGCCAGATGGTCGCCTGGTCCGAGGTGTAGAGTTTGCCGTCGCTTCCCGCGACTGTATCTTGCGAGGTCACGCGAGAAAATAAGTCGCCGCCCTGCGTCCAAATCGGATGCGTCTCTCCGCGAGGTTGACGGTAGAGATAGCGTCCGCCCCAACCACCCCAATCCGGCCTGCGATAGGAGTTGAGACCATTGTCAATCAATCCCAGAAAAGAAGGCGTATCGCCTTCCATGATGTAGGCAAACTTGGGGTAGACCTTACCCAGCGGGCCTTTGCTGCGGATGTTCGCGTCCAGCCACTCATTGGTAATTGTCGTGGAGTCTGCGCCCGCCCCATTGCGGTAGTAAATATCACCACTAATCCCGGTCCAAGTCGAGTAGTAGTATTCGTCGCCAGCTTGCGTAGTAGGTTGAACGATATAGAACAGGTCAGGAAACTCACGCCGAATCCAAGGCCCGGCGTCGTCCTGATCGGAGATGGAGTAGACCCTTAGCTTCTCCACAAAGCGCTCGACTTCAAGAGGCGTTCTGGTTTCGCGCACATGCAGTAGAGCCTGCGCCAGAGTATTTGCTCCGCCCCATATACAAATCCAGAGTGGTCGGCTGTCCGCCTTATCTGCTGCCCGGATAATAGCCTCCGCGCCGGGCGACATCTTGTCAGGGCCAACCGCAGCGACTCCGTAACTGGGCTGGCCGGTGAATACCATACGATCCAGATCCTCGGCGCGCGGCCAGCCATGCGCATGTAATAGTAAGTTAGGACGCACCAGTCCATAGGTCTGGACTAACTTATGGATGGTTTCCGTATGATTACTCTTCCTCTGCCACGTGGATGTGGCGGCAATCAGGCCCTCAACGTCGAATTCGTTGGAGTACATCAAGAAACGAACCATAGACATCTGGTCGTCTGGCTCGTTGCCGATATCACTAATCACAACAACGCGCGGTCGTCCCCTGAAGTCGTCAACATGAGTCGGCGGGAGCGGCGCAGCTTGAGTCGCACTCGCCGCCGACAAAGCTATCCACGCCAATACAAGAAATTTCCTTAACCGCCACATTGAGGTCAAGGCTAGAACCGCCCTAACTTCACCCGCACCACAGTCCCTTCCTGATGGAAGCTCAGCCCACGATCCGTCTCGTCGCCGTTCCACAGTCGCACCGTCTTCCACACGCCATTCTCGTACGAACCTTCTTCCGCCGAGAGAATCTGCATGCGCAGTCCGGGCAAGTGGCCCGGCGCGTGGAAGCTGACGCTGCTGTCCACGCCGGTCACCAGAAATTCGTCCGGCCCCAGTTGCCCGACTAGTGCCACGCCATGCGCGTCCGCATTGCCCGGCGGACGCCGCCCATCATTCTGCGGAAAGCCATAGTTGACACTAGCCTGCCAGTTGCCAAAGTCGAGCTCCTGCTCGGCGTGTCCCGGCTCTTCCACCGAAGTTTTGAGCTTACCCTCGAAGTTCAGTTCCGCCACTTGACGATTGATCGAGTTCAGTAGAGCGAAGTTGCTGGCATGTTGCTTGAAAGGCTCATCGCCCAAAATATTCCAGCCACTCTGATCCACGCCGAAAGGCGAAAAGCCGATGCCGCCGTCTCCGACCACGTAAAAGACCAGCTTCCCAAACGCATCGCTGCGGCCAGTTTCCGGAACCCACAACGGATTGTCCTTGCGGTTGTAGACGCCCGCAACCTCGCGGAAGAATCCGGTATCGGAGGCGTAGATGTCAGGCCCGATCATGTCAATCGAAGGCGCGAGCGCACGCCACAAGCCGACATACTTCTGCACCGCTCCGCCACTGGGATACTGAATGCCGGGGATCGCCATACGCCGTTCCGGAAGCTCCGCCGGGGGATAGCTCAACCACACGTTGATGTACAGCGGAATGCCGAACTCGGCCTTGCCCGCCGCGGCAATTTCATTCACATACTTCGCCTGGTGATACATCTGGAACGTCTCATCGGCCTCGGGGCCAAACACCTGGCTCCAAGTGCCCGGCTGCTTCTTCACAATCGCCAGCAAATCAGCCGGAACTTGCCCGGCAAACATGGCGCTGGCCGAAGGCGAATAATCGCGCACGCTGCCCACAATGCCCGACTCATTTTCCACCTGCAGCATCAGCACGGTGTGGTCGTCGCCATCCACCGTTTTCAGATGGCGCATCAGCGCGGTGAACGCTGCTTTGTCGGCATCCAGATTGGCGCGGCAGGTAGCCGAGAGCACGTCAATCGGCTCGCCATCGGCCTTAATAACACGCTGGAAGCGCGTGGTGTCCGTCTTTACCCACTGCGGCACGTAGTGCATATTGCCGTTCTTCCACGTGCCAAACCACAGCAGCACGAGGTGAAGATTGTGCTCACGCGCGCCCTTTACCAGCGCGTCCACAATGCTGAAATCGAACTGGCCGGGCTGGGCCTCCATCTGCTCCCAATACACGGGCGCCTCGATGGTATTGGCATGTAGCGCGGCGAACGACTTCCATACCTGCGGCAGCTCCGAAGGCCATGCGCTGGAGTTATGAATCTGTCCGCCCAAAATCAGATACGGGCGGCCATCCACCATAAAGGCGTAGCGGCCATCCTTCTGCACCAGCTTGGGAGCCTCGGCGGCACGAGCGGCAGAAGACGCGGCAAGAGTTAGCAAGATCGCGCCAATGAACACGGAAACAACATTGCGAAGATTAGTCAAGGGAATCACCTCACGAGAGAATCGCGCAAAACTTAACGCTAAAGCTGGATGCAAAAATACAATTTGACCGCTTACGCGGATCCATTCGCGCTGCTGGGTACTAGCCCAGTGGAGCGCCGAATCATCAATCGCGTCGCCACCTGCACACTCTTGCCCTTGCCGTCATCTGCCCCGGTCATGGCCAGCAGCTCTTCCACGGCAACCCGGCCCAGCTCTGCCCGGGGAATCACAATCGTAGTAAGCGGCGGATCCGACAGTTCCGCCTGCCAAATATCATCAAAGCCAATCAACGAACAATCCTGTGGCAACCGCAGTCCTTGATGCTTGAGTTCGGATAACGCTCCGAGCGCCATCAAGTCGCTGGCGGCTACAATCGCGGTCGGCCGCGGATTCCAGGTCATAATCTGGCGTACCGCTTTCACGCCACTCTCCAGCCGGAAGTCGCCTTCCAGAACATGCCATTGAGTTTGCAGGGCAGCTTGGCGGCTTTGCATCGCACTCACAAAGGCTTCGCAGCGGATGCGCGCCGACATGAACTCATTGGGTCCGTTGATAAACGCGATATTGCGATGGCCAAGCTCCAGCAGGTGCTCCACCGCGCTGCGGATGCCAGCTTCGTAGTCAACGCGAACGATGCCACAATGCCGCCCGGCCTCGCCGATATCAAGAAAAATGGTAGGCATACGGCTCTGCAACAGCCGCTCGGTGCCAGCGTTGTTCTGCTCGGTCGTCATCACAATTACGCCGTTTACGCGCAGCTCCAGCAGCCGCTGCACGCACGATGCCTCGTGTTCCGGCGCGTAGTCCGTGTTGGTCACGATGACTTCGTAGCCGTGATCGAGCGCACGGTTCTGGATCGCCTTCACCAAGTCGGGAAAGAATGGGTTGGTGATGTCGGAGATGATGAGGCCGATGGTGCGGCTGCTGCCCGAAGCGAGGTTGCGCGCGTTGGCGTTCGGTGTATATCCAATCTCCCCGATCGCCTCAAGCACCCGCTTTTTGGTCTCTTCTCTTACGAAACGGGTCTCGTTCAGAACGTGCGAAACCGTGGCAGTCGAGACTCCGGCCAAGGCCGCCACGTCTTTGATTCGCGCATTCAATCGAGCTTAAGAAATTGATTGATGGTAACACACCCTAAATTACGGCCAGCACGCCACTTACGGCCGGAATCGCGCCGCAAAACCGCCGCCCGACGCAAGGTGAATTTTGATGTTGCCTGAGCCGGCGATCGCCGACTTTGTCTGCTTGAAATCGCCCGCATAACGATCTGCATTTACTCCGTCCTGATACGACAACATCTGATACTTGCCGCTTCCAAGAAATGAGAGATCCACTTCCAGATCACGGGCCGTCCAGTTAGTCATCGCCCCGACATACCAATCCTTGCCGTTGCGCC
This sequence comes from Terriglobales bacterium, assembly GCA_038229415.1. Lineage (GTDB taxonomy): Bacteria > Acidobacteriota > Terriglobia > Terriglobales > Acidobacteriaceae > JANXUR01. The sequence goes on along the minus strand of JBBROM010000011.1, from coordinate 70,540 downwards.
GGGCGACCACCACATACTCACCTAACTTCGCATCTAGTACCCGAGTCTCATCCCAAACCGTCGGAACCGGTCCAAGAAACTCCATCGCCTCGGGTTCACGGTAGTAGTTACTCGGACTATCCGCCAGCATCTGTAGCGGACTCTCAAACACTACATACATGGCTAACTGATGGCACCGAGTGCCCAACGCCATGGGCCGGTTAAACGTAACCGCAAACGTCTCGCGGGTTGCGTTCAGCATCGCTCCCGGCGTGTAATCCATCGGACCCAGAAACATCCGGGTAAAGGGCAATGTAAGGTTATGGCGCGGGTTGGCATCTGCGCTCCACTTACTCCACTCCATGCCGCGTACACCTTCATTACTAATCAGGTTAGGCCAAGTACGAGTCATAGTCGCCGAGCGCTGCGCCCCGTGAAAGTCCACCATCAGGTGACGCTTGGCAGCTTCCCGCGACACCTTGTGATAATAGTTGATCAAAAGCTGATCGTCCCGCTGCATAAAATCAACTTTAATGCCTTTTACGCCCCACTTTTGGAATTGATCTAGCGCGGGAATCAACTTATCGTCGAGAGACTTCCACACCACCCACAGAATGACGCCGACATTTTTCTGCTTGGCATAGGCAGTAAGTTCGGGGATATTGATTTCCGGCACCACGTCCATCAAGTCGCCGAGTTTATACCAGCCTTCGTCAATCACGATATATTCGAGGCCGTATTTTGAGGCAAAGTCAATGTAATACTTGTAAGTCTCAATATTTACCCCGGCCCGAAAATCGACACCATACACATTATTAAAGTTCCACCAGTCCCACGCCACTTTGCCGGGCTTGATCCACGAAGTATCTTGCAATTGCGAGGGTTTGGCCAGCAGCCATACCAGTTGACTGGTGATCAGGTCGCCATCTTTTTCTGCGATGCCCAGAATCCGCCACGGGTAAGTGCGCGTACCAGTGGTGGCAGCGATATAGTCTGCGGCTTGAGCCACGAATACATCGCGGTCATTCGCTTGCCGTTCTTTCAAAGGATAGTGCGGAAATGTGCCAGCCAGTGCCGGGCTGCTGGTGCCGTGGAACCACAATCCGGGATACTCTTCAATGTCCGATTCCGCAATCGCGATCTTGGCCACACTCGCATCTACCACTGCGGGCATGGTGGCCAGCGAGTCGCTGGCAATCTCTGACAGTTTACGCGGCACAAAGATGCGCTCGTTGTGCGACATCATGCTGTCTTCCTGCGGATACCACACCGAAAAATCCGACGGGAAGCGGAAGTTCACTTCCTCCTTGTAAATCTTGACTTCCTTTTCCGGCAGCGAGGTCTCCAAGCGATACGCCACGCCCTCGTCATACACGCGGAAGGTAACGGCCAAACCTCCCTCAATCACCAACCGCAACTGGTTATAGTGCTCGCGAATCGTCGCCGACTTGCGCTTAATCACCGGCTCCAACACCCGGTCTTCCGAGCTGCGCTTGGCAGAAAGTACGTGCGGATTTTCTCCGAGCAAGTGATGGTCAACATCAAGTGCCAGGCTGGAATCCTGCAGCAGCACCTTTTCGCCCAGCAGAACGTCATACTTGATGCGATCCGCCGCGCGGATCACCACCGTAATCTTCTGATTGGGCGATTGCAGCCGGAAGGGCTCTTCGGAAAAAGCGAGGCTGGCGGTTGCCAGTAGAACCAAACCACCGAGAATTACGCGCTGAGCCTGAAGTTTCAAAGTCCATTACCTTTCGGGAGTGCGCTTGCGGCGTGAGCCAGACTCTACGCAAGCGCTTACCTTTGCCTCGCATTGTGTTGTATGCTGACTGCACTCCGTTGTCAAGCAACTTCATGCTCTGGGAATCCATGACCCTAACCACCATCCTCCGAAAGACAGGGAACTACGCCATGATGCTCCACCACTCCTCGCCCAAGCCGCGCCGCAAGGGCATGTTCGCGGCGCTTGCCGTGATCGCTATCGGCTGCTTGACTGCTTCTGCCACCGCCAGCACCCGCGTGGATCTCAATCAGGACTGGCACTTCCGCACCGACCCGGCTCACGAAGGTGTCGCCTCGGGCTGGACTGGCAAGCTGCCAACGACGACCGAGCCCGTGCATGTTCCCCACACTTGGAACATCGGCGCGCACGACGACTACGAGGGTGTGGCGTGGTACTTCCACAGCTTCGTCGCGCCTGCCATACCGGCGCACGGTAACGTCGAGTTGCACTTCGACGCTACCTTCTATCAATCGCACGTCTTTCTGAACGGCAAGGAACTGGGTCGCCACGAGGGCGGCCACACCGCCTATTTTTTTGACATCACCAAGGAGATGCACTCCGGCCTGAACTACATCGCCGTTGAGCTCGACAATAGGCCCGGCTACAGCACCATCCCCGGCCTCGCTATGAAACTCGCACCCGAAAACATCTGGTACGACTGGTGGCACTACGGCGGCATCGTGCGCGACGTGTACCTCACTGTCGGCGACACTGCGCTCATCCGGCGGCAGAAGATTGTGTCTAATGCGCAGAGCGGCGCGGGCACCGTCACCACAACAGTGCAGGTGGAAACCTTCGCGGGTTCGCATGGCCCGCTGCATCTCACTGCCCAAGTGATCGCACCCGACGGTTCAACTGCGGCCACTTCTGTGCCTGTCAATGTCGGTACGACTCCTGCAACGTCTGCGGTGCCAGTCAGCGTAACGGTGCCCAACGCCCAACTCTGGAGCGTGAGCCAGCCCAACGTTTATTCCCTGCGGCTCGAATTAGCAAACGCTGCGGGCGAAGTCCTCGACACCCGCACCGACAACTTCGGCTTCCGCAAGTTCGAGATTGAAAATCGACACCTGCTGCTGAATGGAGAGCGCGTTCGACTGAGCGGCATGACGCGCCACGAAGAGTCGCCGAACGAAGGCCTTGCCGAGACGGCTGGCACTATGCTGCACGACTGGCGCGACCTCAGCGAACTGCACGTCACGCTCACGCGTCCGGTGCATTATCCGCAGAACGACTTCATTCTCGACTACGCCGACCGCCACGGCATCGTACTGATTCCAGAAATTCCCATCTGGCAGTACAACGAGGATCAGTTCACCAAGCCGGAGGCCGTCGCGCTAGCCAAGCAGATGATGACCGAGATGATCGAGCAAGATGGCAATCATCCCAGCATCATGGCGTGGAGCATCTCAAACGAAAGCTCGATGAGCACCCCGCCCGGCAAAGCCTACGTGAAAGAGATGAAGGAGATGATTCACCGCATTGATCCGGGCCGTTTCATCACCTGGGCCGACAATGAAATTTCCTACGGCGTAGGCCGCGCGACCAGCGCCGGAGTCGAGGCTGACTTCATCATGATGAACCAGTATTACGGTGCATGGAACGGGCCGGAAGAAGGCCTTGGGCCACTGCTGGATCGGGCCGAGCGTGAATTCCCCGACAAGATGTTCATCATCTCGGAGTTCGGTACGCCGGGCGTGTTCGCCCACAGCTCCGCCGATGCCGACAAACTGCGCGTCCACATCATTGAGAGCCAGATGGAGGCCTTCGCCAAACGCGACTGGATTGCGGGCGCCATCTTCTGGTGCTATCAGGATTACAAATCGCATCGCAATTTGTGGCCCGGTAACAAGGAAGGCTACGTGGACCACGGCGTGGTGGATGAGAAGTGGCAGCGGCGGCCATCGTTCGAGGTGTGGAAGCATGTCAACGAGCCTGCATTGGTTACCGCTACGTGGACGGCGGATAGTAACGGCTTGCCCGTTTCCTATGCGATCACAGCCACGCAGAACGCCGCCACGCAACTGCCGTCCTTCACGATTCGTGGCTACCAGTTGACGTGGGAGTTGCGCGATGGCACCAACAAGCTGCTACAGAGCGGCACGAAGCCGGTGGCCGATCTCGGCGCTCCAATGGTCGTCAGCGAGCGCATCGAACATGGCGAACGCACCGACCTCACCCTAAGCATCAAGCTGCGTGACGATCGTGGCGACACCGCCGCCGAGAAGACGCTCACCTATGTTCGCCTCAATCCAGGCGGCCAGAACTTCGAGGATATGTCGCACGAGCTCAAGGATCGGGCGAAGACGCACTGATGCAGCAGACAAGAGAAGCGGCCGGGAGGTTCTCCCCGGCCGCACTTTTTCACCCAGCTTGAACCCCGTCTACACGCCCAGATAATGTTCCGCAGGCAACTTCCGCAGCCACTCGGCTGCCGTTTCTGGCGTGATGTCGCGCTGCGGCATGCCCAGCATCTCGTACCCGACCATAAACTTCTTCACCGTCGCCGACCGCAGCAATGGCGGATAAAAGTGCGCATGGAGATGAAACTCTGGATATGCGCCACCATCCGTCGGGCGCTGATGAAAGCCCATGGTGTAGGGGAAGGGAGCCTCGAAAAGATTGTCGTAACGAATCGTCGTCTGGTGAAGAATGTCGCCCAGCGCGGTCTTCTCAGCATCGGTTAGTTCATCCAGCGCGGTCACAGCCCGGCGACTGATCAAGATCGTCTCAAACGGCCACACCGCCCAGTACGGTACCAGCACCGCAAAATGTTCATTCGCACAGACGATGCGTTCCTGCTTTTCCAGCTCCAGCACGAGATAGTCAGCGAGCAGTCCGCTGCCGTGCTTCTGCTGATATTGCTGGAAGTGCGCAACTTCCTTCGCCAGTTCGTTCGGCTGCGTCTGGTTGGCCCAAATCTGGCCATGCGGATGCGGATTGCTGCACCCCATAATCGCACCGCGATTTTCAAAAATCTGCACCGATGCGACATTAGGATCAGCGGCTAGCGCTGTAAATTCCGCGGTCCATACATCCACCACTTGCCGAATCTGTTCCACCGTCATGCGAGCCAACGTCAGATCATGACGCGGCGAAAAACAAATCACGCGGCATCGGCCGAATTCACTACGCGCAATCAGCAGATCGTTTTCGTTGTTTTCCCACGTAGGCTTATCGGGTAGCAAGGCCGCAAAGTCGTTGTCGAAGACGAAAGTTCCAGTATAAGCAGGATTGCTGATTCCTCCTGCCCGGCTATTACCAGGGCACAAATAGCAGGCCGGGTCGTAAGGATTCGCTTCTGGCGCAGGCGCGCGTTCCACCTGGCCCTGCCAGGGACGCTGCGTCCGGTGTGGTGATACCAGCACCCACTCACCCGTAAGCGGGTTGTAACGGCGATGGGGATCAGAAGTGAATTGCGGGTTGCTCATGTTCAGCCGTGCCTTGGCAAATCGAAGGATGCGAGACGAACCGGTGCGAACAACGAACTGTTACAACAGCCGCCGCACTCCGTCCGCCGCCGCGCAAACATAGATCTCAGGCGTCAACCCGGTGGCCTGCCGATACTCTTCTGCGATACGTGTGCGAAAGCCATCCACCAAACTCAACGGCACCAGGTTGACGGTACAGCCGCCGAAGCCGCCGCCTGTCATGCGCGCGCCCAGCACCCCAGGGATCTTCCACGCAATCTCCACCATGGTATCGAGTTCGGCACAACTGATTTCAAAGTCATCACGCATGCTCAAGTGTGACTCATTCATCAAGAGTCCAAAGCGCTTTAAATCGCTCTGCTCCAGCGCTTCCGCCGATTGCAAAACGCGCTCATTTTCGCGAATGATGTGGCGACAGCGCCGAAAGACCACATCGGTCATGGCATCTCGATCCAGATGCAAGTCAGCTTCCGTGGCATCGCGCAATGCACGAATTCCCGGGCGGCGCCGAGCCAATACGCGAACGCCAGCCTCGCACTCGGCACGGCGCTGGTTGTATTCGCCAGTCGCCACGCTGTGCTTCACCATCGTGTTGCAGATTACCAGCGTTACCTCGGGAGGCAGCGGCAGCAGCCGGTAGCCCAGTGACCGGCAGTCCAGCAGCAGGGCGTGATCCTTCACGCCGTGCACCGAAATAAATTGATCCATCACTCCGCAGCGGGCGCCCACAAAATCGTTTTCTGCGCGCTGGCATAACAGCGCCATCGCTTTCGAGTTCAGTGGTTGTTCGCTTAGATCCAGCAGGGCCTTGCAGACTGCGACCTCCACCGAAGCGGAAGAACTCAGTCCCGCGCCCACCGGAACATTGCCAGAGAGCAGCAAGTCGGCCCCACGCAAAACCATGCCGGACTGAAGCAGCATGGTGGCAACGCCTACCGCGTAGTCGCTCCAATGATCCTGTTTCGTGGCGGGCAGGGCATCCAGGTCAAACTCCGCCAACTCGCCGAAGTTTTCGGAATAGATGTGCAGCTTGCGATCGGCACGGATCGCCCCTGCGACTTGAGTATGTAAGCCAATCGCAGCGGGCATCACAAAGCCGTCGTTGTAGTCGGTGTGCTCACCGATCAGGTTGACTCTGCCCGGCGCTTCATACAGCCGTGCTGTGTGGCCGAATCTCTGCTGAAAGTCCGCTTGCAGGGCGTTCAGTTGATCCTCCGGGTTAGCAAGTCGCATCGTTTCCATAGACATTCCAAAATTGCATACCGCACAGAGCCCGTGCCCGGTACAACTCCCCACGCGGGCCAAGGGAAAACAAATCAGAAAAGCGCAAAGAATCGCGCGGAGTTACGTACGCCGCCCGTTCCGCGACAGCACCAGCATCACCGCTCCAAACACCAGCAACGCCAGCCCCCACCACAAGTTGATGTTGATGCCCAGTGAGTGCACCACGTAGTCTGCACTGCCGCTGGTGGCTAATCCGTAAGCGGTTAACAATAGGCCGAACGCCCCAAACATCAAACCGATTGGAAGCCGAATATCAAATCCCATTTGTCCACTCCCGGCGGTACTGCTCGCCGCAACTCTCGTCTTGCGTCACCACTGCTCGCCCTACCAAAAGATCAGGTTGAATCCAACCAGCAACACCAGAACCACTACCGCCAGCGATGTCGGCCGCTGGTACCAAACCGTCGCTTCATCCTTGGGCAACTTGGTCATGCCATAAACCAACCCCTCCAGCGACTCTGGCGCCGGGGCCTTGGTCAACAAGGAAATCACGATCGTCACCACGATGCAGGTGGTCCAGGCAAAGATGGCAGTCCAGAAGTTCTGCGCCATTTCGCTGGGGTAGTAGTGCACCACCGTTCCCAGGAATCCGCCCTTGATGCCGATCTCTGAGCCAACCGGCAGCGTGAGACCGTGATGGATGGAAGCTGCAATCGTTCCGCTGAGCAGCCCGAAAAATGCGCCGTGCCCCGTCGCCCGCTTCCAGAACATTCCCAATAAAAAGGTAGCAAACAGGGGCGCGTTCACGAACGCAAATACCAGTTGCAATACATCCATAATGTTGTTGAACTGCCGCGCCACATAGGCGGCCGCGACTGCGACCAGCAATCCCACCACAGTGGACGCCCGTCCCATCCATAAATAGTGCTGGTCACTGGCCGTCTTGTTGATGTAGCTCTGGTAAATGTCGTAGGTCCACACGGTGTTAAAGGCCGTAGTGTTGCCTGCCATGCCCGACATGAACGAAGCGATCAGCGCACACAATCCCAAGCCCAGCAAACCAGAAGGGAAGTAGCGCACCAGCATCATCGGCGTCGCCAAGTCAAAGTCCAGCACGGTCTTGCCGTTCTTCACCATTGGATTGCCGGCGTCGTCCAGCTTGGCAGGAATAATGCCCTTGCCGCCCACCAGTGAAATCGCGCCTGCATTCGACGGGGCGGACATGGTTACTGCCTGTGTCGCGGAATTCGCGGTTGTATTCGCGGCGACGACACCAGCGATCATGCCCGGCAAGATGACCAGAAACGGAAACAGCATCTTGGGGAAGGCTGCAATCAGCGGCGTGCGCCGCGCGGATGTCATGGAGTCTGCCGCCATCGCCCGCTGGATCACCAGAAAGTCTGTACACCAGTAGCCGAACGAAAGCACAAATCCCAGACCCATCGCCAGGCCAAACCACTCCACGCCCATTGGGTTGGCATGGGCGCTACCCATGTACTTCCACGAGTGCACCATGGTGTCATCGGCAAGACGCGCCTTCAGGCCATCCCAGCCACCGGCATCGCGCAGGCCAAGGTATACCAGCGGAATGAAGCCCGCTACGATCAGAAAAAACTGCAATACCTCGTTGTAGATTGCGGAGGTGAGCCCGCCCAGGAAGGTGTATCCCAGCACGATCAGAGCAGAGATTGCGATGGCCAGGTTGAAGTCCCAGCCCAGCAGCAACTGCAGCAGTTTGCCCATCGCATACATCGAAACGCCGGAGGAAAAAACGGTCATCACAGCGAACGATACAGCGTTCAATCCGCGGGTCTTCTCATCGAAGCGAAGACGCAAATACTCCGGTACCGAACGTGCTTTCGAACCATAATAAAAGGGCATCATAAACACGCCCACGAAGACCATGGCCGGAACCGCGCCAATCCAGTAAAAATGCGAGGTCATGATGCCATATTTGGCACCGCTGGCTCCCATTCCGATGACTTCCTGCGCTCCCAAGTTGGCGGAAAGAAAGGCCAAGCCAGTGATCCAGGCCGGAATCGAGCGTCCGGAAAGGAAGAAGTCCGCGCTGGTTTTCATCTGCTTCTTTAAGACGAAGCCGATGCCCAGTACGAACCCCAGATAAACCAGGAGGATGAGGTAGTCAATCCAGTGCGGTTGCGGATGCATGTAAGGCCTTTCGGGCCCACCCCTCGCCGGGCAAGCTTGGCAAAAACAATATGGTTTCCTATACGAAAGCGGTTAACTGACTCGTCCCGTTGTTGTACAATCTGGAACGAATTAAGTCAACCGCTTCGGCTGCGGACGACGGAAGCGGTTCAGATCTGCCTGCCAATCGGCGTGTCAGAACCCGGTTCCACGTCTGCAAACTAGTGTTTTTTGGCGGGTTAGATTTACGGAGGCATTATGAAATTTCGTCTGGCAAAACCGATTTTGGCCGTTCTGGCCTGCGCAACGACCTTATTGGCTGCCCCCGCCGCTTCGAAGCCCTCAGCGTCGGCGGCAAAGAGTCCCCACGCCCTGGCGCAAACTCCGCCCATGGGCTGGAACAGTTGGAATAAGTTCGCCTGCAATGTTAACGAACAGCTCATCCGCGAAACCGCCGACGCCATGGTCTCCAGCGGTATGAAGGACGCAGGCTACCAATACGTGAATATTGACGACTGCTGGCAGGTCGGCCGTGCTGCCGACGGCAGCATCATCGTGGATGAGCACTTCCCCTCCGGCATCAAGGCGCTGGCCGACTATGTTCATAGCAAGGGACTAAAGCTGGGCGTATACACCGATGCAGGTCACTACACCTGCCAGAAGCGCCCCGGCAGCTACGACCATGAAAAGCAGGACATTGATACCTACGCCTCCTGGGGCGTTGACTACGTAAAGATTGACTGGTGCTATGCCGAAGGGCTCGATCCCGAGACCCAATACGCCAAGTTCCGCGACGCCATTGCCACCGCCAGCCACCCCATCGTATTCAGCCTGTGCAACTGGGGCGTGAATGCCCCGTGGCGCTGGGGCGCCAAAACCGGCAACTCCTGGCGCACCACCGGAGACATCAGCGACAACTGGGACAGCATGAGCGCCATCGGCTTCAGTCAGGACGGCCTCGAGAAGTTCTCGCGCCCCGGCCATTGGAATGATCCCGACATGCTGGAGGTCGGCAATGGCGGCATGAAGAAGGACGAGTACCGCACCCACATGGCGCTATGGGCGATCCTGGCCGCGCCGCTGCTGGCGGGCAACGACATCCGCTCCATGAACGCCGAAACTCACGACATGCTCACCAATAAAGACGTGATCGCCGTAAGTCAGGATAAGCTCGGGCATCAGGGCCGCCGGGTTTGGCATGAAGGCCCGCTCGAGATTTGGGCGCGTCCGCTGGCGGACGGCAGCCATGCCGTCGCGCTGTTCAATCGCGGTTCCGGCAAGATCAAAATGACCCTGCCTCTCAGCGTGATTGGCGTCACCGGCTCGGCCAAACTTCGCGACCTGTGGGAGCACAAGGATCTGGGCTCTGCCAATGGAACGTATTCCGCGGAAGTGCCAGAACACGGCGTTGCTTTTGTGAAACTAAGCCCGGCGAGGGTAAAGTAGCGAGCGTAGTATTGTTTCGGGCCGCGCTTGCTTCATCTTCGCGCGGCCTGATTCTCCTTCCACAATCAGTCAGCTTTTGACGTCAAAATGAAGCGTGAGGCCTCCATGCTCCGAATTTCGCTTTCGCAAAAAAGTTATCGTTTACTCTGGGCATGTTTTGCTCTCGGCGTATTCGCCGCGCTAGTTTCTTCGCGCCCGGCTCTTGCCGCTCCGCCCACCGCGCCCACGGCAACCAACCCTCCCGCCGAACTCGACCGTCAGTGGCAAAAAGCCGTCGCCAAATACGACCCCCAGCGCAACAAGGTTTTGGCCGAGGTCAACCACACCATCGAGGCTGGCCCCTTCCGCCCCGACTGGGAGTCGCTCAAGGACTACCAAATCCCGCAGTGGTATAAGGACGCCAAATTCGGCATCTTCATCCATTGGGGCGTGTACTCGGTTCCGGCGTTCGGCAATGAATGGTATCCCCGCAACATGTATGTGAAAGATTCTGACGAGTACAAGCACCACCTCGCCACCTACGGCCCGCAAACCAAGTTCGGCTACAAAGACTTCATCCCCATGTTCAAGGCCGCGAGCTACGATCCCGTCACTTGGGCAAAGCTTTTCAAGGACTCCGGCGCGAAGTACGTCGTCCCCGTCTTCGAGCATCACGACGGCTTCCAGATGTACGACAGCGACCTCTCCGACTGGACGGCCGTCAAGATGGGTCCGCACCGCGACCTGTGGGGCGAGCTAGCCAAGGCCGTCCGCGCCGAAGGTCTGCATCTAGGCGCGTCATCCCACCGCGTCGAGCACAACTTCTTCATGAGCACTGCTCGCAGCATTGACTCCGACGTCAACGACCCGCAATTCGCAGCTCTCTACGGCCCTGCGCATCCCTGGCTCAATCGCCCCAACTCGCCGCTCTCGGCCGACTTCACCTACGTTTCGAAGGCTTGGACCGACGACTGGCTCGCCCGCAACGCCGAAATCGTGACCAAGTACCACCCCGACATCATGTACTTCGACTGGTGGATCGGGCAGGCCTACGTTCGCCGCGATCTGGCCAAGTTCGCCGCCTTCTATTACGACGCCTCGCTCAAGTACGGAGACCACGTCGGCGTGATCAACTACAAGGACGACGCCATGCAGGACAACTCTGGCGTGCTCGACATCGAACGCGGCCAGCTCGCTGGCATCCGCGAACCCCACTGGCAGACCGACACCTCGCTCGGCATCAAGTCCTGGGGATACATTCAGGGCGAGACCTTCAAGTCGTCCACATTCGTGATTGATCAGCTCGCCGATATCGTCAGCAAGAACGGCAACCTGCTGCTCAACATTGGGCCAAAATCAGACGGCACCATTCCCGACGAAGTCATCACCACGCTGCACGAAGTCGGCGCCTGGCTCAAGGTCAACGGCGATGCCATCCACGGCACCCACACCTGGAAGATTTACGGAGAGGGGCCGACGAAAGTCGTCGGCGGGTCGTTCCACGATACGGACACTCAGGCTTACACAGCGGAGGATTTCCGTTTCACCGCGAAGGGTGACGACATATTCGCCATCGAACTGGGCTGGCCAGGCGGGCACGAGTGCGTGATCCATTCTCTGGCAACGGGATCGCTCGACGGCAAAAAGAAGGTCGCGTCCGTTGAATTGCTGGGCTCGGGAGCGGTTTCATTCCAGCAGCAGGCGGATGGCCTGCACCTTCAACTACCAGGGGAAGCGCCCGGCAAAAGCGCATTTGCCTTCCGCATCAAGGTGGCAGCCAGCGAATGACTGCCGCGCGGGTAAATGGCTGTTAACTATTTTATTTTCTTATATTTGTATTGTATGAAGAGACCGCATGGGGAGTGCGAACGCACGCCGCTGCGGTCTACCTCTTCCCCGCTGTCCCCCCAATCTCTCTGCGATCTCGCTAGTACGTCATCCACGTTGGAGAAAGCTTGAAAATATCGTTATGGCACACGATTAGATTGTGCTAATCTAGGCTTCTCCCCTAGGTTAAAGAACCCTCATGCTCTAAGAGGTTGGGCATCCGTGTGTTTGGATGCGATCTGCGTTATTTGGAGCAAGCGAAACAAACTTCGGAGGTGAATGATGTACCGTTTGCTGGCCTTTGGCCTGATCCTAGTTTCCACCCTAAGCTTCGCCCAGACGGCGGTTGAAAAACCGGTTCCGGCGTCTACGGTCAACGTACTTACCCGACAGAATGACAACCAGCACACTGGCCAGAATCTTCAGGAGACCATCCTGACCCCGGCGAATGTCAATTCCACGACGTTCGGCAAAGTGTTCAGCTATCCCGTGGATGGCCAGATTTATGCGCAGCCTCTTTACGTGCAAGGCGTGACCATCGGAGGCGTCGTCCACAACGTCGTATACATTGCCACCGAGAACGATAGCGTTTATGCCTTTGACGCCGACAGCGCCAAGTCGAATACCAAGCCATTGTGGCACACCTCCTTTCTGACTCCACCTACGGTGCTGCCGATTCCCTGCAATGTTGGGGCGGGCATCTGCCAGTTGTATCCAGTGGTTGGCATCACCGCCACACCGGTCATCAACCTGAACACGAACACGATCTATGTCAACGTGAGGACGCAGGAGACTGGTACGGACGGAACGATTACCTACTTCGCCCGTGTACATGCGCTCAGCATCACAACCGGAGGGGAACGAACAGGTAGTCCCGTGGTGATCTGTTCGGGAACAAACAACCAGAGCTGCGGGCTTGGAACCGCAGGCAGCTTCCAGCCAGCGCATCAGCAATCCCGTCCGGGTATGTTGCTGGTGCCGGAAACGGGGTTTGCCCAAGGCGTTCTGTTCATGGCTTTCGCGGGCAACTCTGGCTGGGTTGTGGCATACAACGCGCAGACCCTGCAGTTTCTCGCCGCATTTTTCACCGACGATGGCAAGCCGCACTCGATTCCCGGTCTGCCCGGCAAGGGCCACAGCGGCATGTGGGGCGGCATCACGGCGGACACCAGCGGAAATGTGTACGCAGTCTCGGGCGATGGATTTTATGACGGTATTGTCAACTGGGGCGACAGCTTGGTAAAGCTGACGCTTACGCAGAATGCCGATAAATCCTATTCGCTCTTGCCCGCAGACTGGTTTACTCCCACTGATCAAACTTGTCGCTGGCAGCTTAGCTACGATCTGGGTTCGGCGGGGCCGTTGATCATCCCTTCGCAGGGCGGTGCAACCCCGAACATGATCTTCCAGAGTGGCAAGGCCACCACACTGTGCGATCCGACGCCGCAGACTTACATCGTGAATCGCGACAATATGGGGCACCTGGGCGGACAAATTGGCTTCAGCACCACTGCTGATGGAGGCACCGAAGCTTCCGCCGCCTACTGGTCGAATGGCACCACCAATTACATTTACAACGGCGGAGCCGATGACGCATTGCGTGCCTATACAGTTTCCTCAGCCGGGGTAAGCGCCACGGACGTGATGCATACCTCATTCTCATTCGCGGGAGGCACCACGCCCGTCATCTCCGCCAATGGGGCCACCAACGGCATCGTCTGGGGTCTCGACTTTCAGGGCAGTCCTGACCTGTTGCCCGGAAGCACGCCGCTGGTGCTGCATGCCGTGAATGCCAACAATATGACTGAGCTCTATAACAGCACCCAGGCAGTCTCGGGACGCGATCGGTCAGGCCCATTCGTCAAGTACCAGGCGCCGATGGTGGCGAATGGAAAAGTCTACGTTGGAACGCAAAATGAGTTGGATGTGTACGGCCTATGTCCGTGTCCGCAATAGGCGGGCACTCGGCCAGGCACGCATCACTCATTTGGCATAAAGGATGAGCGGGGACGGACAACGCAATGCCCACCTTCCGGCTCAGGGGTCGGAGGTCATCAAGGAGAATTTATGCATCGTAAAATTTCTATTCTCGGTTTTGTTGTTCTGCTGGGGCTGCTTACGCTCGGAGCGCGGGCTAATGCCACGACATTCACGGCGATTTACAGCTTTACCCTGAACGACGCCTTTTGGCCGCAAGGCGGATTAGTGGAAGATGCCGCGGGCAATTTATACGGCACTACTTTGGGTGGAGGCACCTATGGCGTGGGCAGCGCCTTTAAGCTGGCCCCACCGACGACTCAGGGCGGCACTTGGACCAAAACCACCATTTTCAACTTTCTTTCTTACGGCATCGGCGGTGGCGTGCCCAGTTCTGAACTGACGGCCGACAGCAGCGGTGCGCTGTATGGCACGACGTGGTCGGGCGGTGACTCCACCTGCAATTGTGGCGTCGTGTATAAGCTGGTGCCACCTATCACTCAAGGGGGGGCATGGACGCAGCAGGTGCTCTACGCTTTCACGAGTGGTGGCAGCGATGGCCGGCTTCCCAATGCTGCGCTAGTCTTCGACGCTAGCGGAAATATCTACGGCGTCACTCAGCAGGGCGGAGCGTTCAATGGTGGCATCGTCTTTAAGCTGGCTCCGAAGACGGGCGGCACCTACACGGCCAGTGTGCTTTACTCTTTTGGCGCAAACAGCGATGCAGCCGTGCCGAATGGGCCAGTGGTACTCGATTCTGCTGGCAACCTGTATGGCGTGGCCTGCCAAGGCGGCACCTCTAATCTCGGAGCCGTCTACAAACTGGCACCGCCTGCCATCACTGGGCAGCCTTGGACAGAATCGCTTCTGTTTTCCTTTGGTGCTGGCACCATGTCGTCTGGCGCGACGCCGATCGGTAATCTGGTTTTTGATAGCATTGGGAACCTGTATGGCGTCACCAACACCGGTGGCAACAGCAAGGGCAACGGGACCGCGTATGAGCTGAGTCCGCAGACTGGCACGTGGAAGGAAACCATCATCTACACTTTTGCCAACGGATCTGGCTTCAATCCACTCGCTGGCTTGACGTTTATCTCCACAGGAACGCTCTATGGAACCACGTCGGCAGGCAATGCGTTGAAGAGCGCCAGCGGTACGGTGTTTCAGTTGACGCCGCCCACTGTCGTCGGCGCAAAGTGGACTGAGACCAACCTGCACAACTTTGCCTTCTTTGGCGATGGTGCCACTTCAGAGGGCCGCATCACGCGAGACTCCACCACGGGATTTCTCTATGGCTCCACCATCAACGGCGGCCTGTTCGGTTGCGACGGCTACTGCGGCGTCATCTACCAGGTGCAGCCGTAGAGTTGCGCACTCGCGTAAAATGCAGCTGAAGTAGACCGGTAAGCCCGCCTCGCAAGGGGCGGGTTCTCACTTTCTGGACTCTGCGCGCTTTGTTCTGGCGGCATTCATTTTGCCAGTTGACTTTATTTGCGCCGATGCCTTACTCTCTAACTTCGATATGAATCAGCTTACCCATCGCCATCACCACCATACTCATGCCGGCGGCGTGTCAGCGAGGTTCTGCGGATAGAAGCACTTCTAAGTTTGGTCTTATCCGGCCCGCTGACCCACTCAGCGGGCCGTTCGCTTTTTGGGGCGTTCCGCGCGTAGTCCAGAGGTTCCGGCCATAGCAATGGCAAGCCACAACAAGGAATATTCAGGAGCGAATATGCAAGCTACGACCGAAGCGAATATAGAAGCGAGCCCAGCAACAAGCATCACCATTGACTTTGCCAAAATGGACGGCCTGGTGCCCGCTATTGTGCAGGACGCCGCCACCAGCGAACTACTGATGGTCGGCTTTATGAATGAGGCGTCCTATGCGCGCACGCTGGAAACCGGATACGTTACCTTCTACAGTCGCACCCGCAAAAAGCTGTGGATGAAAGGCGAAACCAGCGGCAACCGCCTGCGCGTGGTAACCGCTGCCACCGACTGCGATCAGGACACGCTGCTGTTCCGCGTGCAAGTGCAAGGTGATGGTCTGGTGTGCCACGAGGGAACTCGCGCCTGCTTTACTCGACCCATCGAGTTAGGCGTGGAGACGCAAGCCGGAAACAGCACTGCCACCGAGGTTGCCCAATGAAGCTGAAACTTGGCATCCCCAAAGGCAGCTTGCAGGATGCGACCATCGCACTCTTTGCCCGCGCTGGCTTCAACATCTACGCCAACGGACGCTCGTACTTTCCGGGCATTGATGACCCGGAGATCGAGTGCATGTTGATTCGCGCCCAGGAGATGGCGCGCTACGTCGAGCACGGCGCACTTGATGCCGGCCTCACCGGCAGCGATTGGGTCGCGGAAAGTGGGCTGGACGTGGTGCGCGTGATTGACCTCGTCTATGCCAAACAAAGCCGCAGCAAAGTACGATGGGTGCTGGCAGTGCCAGAAGATTCGCGCTTCCAAAAGCCCGAGGATCTCGCGGGATGCATCATCGCGACTGAGTTGGTTGGTGCCACACGGCAATACTTTGCCGAACGCAACGTGCGCGTAAAAGTTGAGTTCAGTTGGGGAGCGACCGAGGTGAAGCCGCCTGTGCTGGCCGACGCGATCGTGGAAGTCACCGAAACTGGCTCGTCGCTCAAGGCGAATCGCCTGCGCATCATAGAGACCGTGCTGGAGTCTACGACGCAACTGATCGCAAATCGCAAAACCTACGCCGATGAGTGGAAGCGCCAGAAGATCGAGAATGTGGCCCTGATGTTGCGCGGTGCCATCGAAGCTCAAGGTCGCGTGGGCCTCATGCTGAATGTAGAGCAGTCAGCGCTCAAGCCGGTGCTGGCAGTATTGCCCGCGCTTAACAGCCCGACGGTTTCGTCGCTAAGTGATGCGGGATGGTACGCAGTGAACACGATCCTGGAAGAATCCGCAGTGCGCGAGGTGATTCCAAAGCTCAAAGCTGCGGGTGCCACCGGAATCGTAGAGTATCCGCTGAACAAGGTGGTGCTGTGATGCGGCTGCTGCAAGGCGCTGCGGCGGATACCTTCGTGAACGATTGCGCTAATCGCGCCTCGCGCATTCCGCCTGAGGTAGAGCAAACCGTGCGCACTATCGTGGAGCGGGTGCATGGCGAAGGCGATGCCGCCTTGCGTGAATATGTGGAACGCTGGGACGCACTGCCTTCGGGAAGTAGCTTCCGCGTGTCGCAAGCCGCGATGCAAGCCGCGCTGTCGCAAGTAAGCCCAGACTTTCTCGCCGCTCTGCGCATCGCTGCCACTAACATTCGCGCCTTCGCCGAAAGGCAACTGCCGCGCGAGTGGACCTACGCTTCTAACGGGCTTACACTAACTCAGCTAGCCCGACCGCTCGAATCGGTCGGCTGCTATGTTCCCGGAGGCCGCTATCCACTGCCTTCGACGCTGCTCATGACGGTGATTCCTGCGCAGGTTGCTGGCGTGTCACGCATTGTTGTTACTTCGCCGAATCCCGCACCAGAAACTCTCGCTGCCGCGGCGCTGCTCGGAATCGAAGAGTTCTACGCTGTTGGTGGCGCGCAGGCCATCGCGGCACTTGCCTACGGAACTGCAAGCATACCACCAGTGAGTAAAATCGTCGGACCGGGGAACCTGTATGTTACCGCAGCCAAAAAGCTGGTCGCATTCGACTGCGCGATTGATATGCTTGCAGGGCCCACAGAAGCTGTCATCGTCGCCGAGAAAGGTGACGCAAGCTGGATAGCCTCTGACTTAGTAGCCCAAGCCGAGCACGATCCCGAAGCGTGTTCCGTGTTCATCACCAGCACTCCGCAACTGGCGAGTGCGGTGCTACAGCAAGTGGGCGAACTCTCGGCTGGCAACCATATCGCAAGCACATCTTTAGGTGCGAATGGTGCAGTGCTGCTCGCGGCGTCGCACGCTCAAGCTCTTACATGGGTCAATCAGATCGCGCCTGAACATCTCACCGTCGCGGAAGCGGACGTGCCGTTCATTACCAATGCAGGCTCGGTCTTCGTCGGAGACGCATCTTCGCAGGTATTTGGAGACTACGTATCCGGCCCGAATCACGTGCTGCCCACAGCCGGTGCCGCACGCTTTCGTGGCGGACTTAGCACACTCGACTTCGTGAAGTTGATTACCGTGCAGTCCGCAACGCCCAGCGCTGCGGCCAGGTTGGCGGCGACAGCGCAAATCCTTGCGCAGGCGGAAGGCTTAACGGGTCACGCTCGTGCTGCAGCCTTGCGCAGTGAACCGCAGGAACCACAAGCGGCTGCCCCAGAAAGTGAGGCGGCCAATGCTCTGCGTGCGTGATGCAATCGTTAGGATGAAGCCATATCATCCACCTGTCAACGGCCGCAGTGGGCTGCGGCTGGATTTCAACGAAAATCTTGCAGGCTGTTCACCGCGGGTGCTGGCAGCACTAAGTTCACTTACGCCAGACATATTGGCAACCTATCCCGAACGCGGACCAGTGGAGCGCCGAGTAGCTGAGTTTCTGCATCTCGATCCAGCACAAACGCTACTTACCAATGGAGTGGACGAAGCCATTCATCTCATTTGCGGGGCCTATCTTGAGGCGGGAACGGAAGCCCTTATCGCCACGCCAACTTTTGGCATGTATGAAGTCTATGCAGCACAAACCGGTGCGGAGGTCGTCCGCGTGCAGGCGCGCGAGGATTTCGCATTTCCACTCGAGAACATGCTCGCTGCCATTTCTGTCCGCACGCGGGTAGTGCTAATTGCCAACCCAAATAACCCGACTGGGCAAGCAGTTAGCGAGTGCCACTTAATTAGTATTCTGCGAGCTGCGCCGTCAGCAGCCGTATTAGTAGATGAGGCGTACTATGATTTCCACGGCTTCTCCTTACTGTCGCGCCTCCACGAGTTTCCTAACCTTTTGGTGGCGAGGACGTTTTCCAAAGCCTTTGGCATGGCTGGGCTTCGGGTCGGGGTGCTCTGCGGCGATCCTATCCAAGTTCAACTGATTCGCAAAATTGTTTCTGCCTACAACGTCAACATCGCCGCACTCACGGTTCTTGGTGCCGCCCTCGCCGAGCGCGACTACGTAACAAGCTATGTCGCAGAAGTTCGCGAGCAACGCGAACGTGTATCCGCCGCCCTCAAGGATATCGGGATTCACTATTGGCCCAGCGCCGGCAATTTCGTGCTCTGTCGCATTGGTGCACGGTCAGCGGAGTTCTGCGCCGCCCTTCGCTCGCTCGGCGTGCTGGTGCGCGACCGCAGTACAGATCCAGGCTGCGACGGATGCGTCCGCATCACCATCGGAATGCGTTCACAGATGGATCGTTTACTCGCTGAACTTCCCAAAGTGTTGGATCAACTAGGCCTGCAAGCACGCAACGAGGTGTCGGCATGAACGCAATCAACAAGTCCGTGCGCAGCGCAAGCTCAGAGAAGAGTATCGCAATTCGCAAGGTGCCAAATCAGAGGCTAGCTAACGCACCGCGCAAGGCGCACATCGTCCGCAACACGGCGGAGACACAGATCACACTAACTTTAGTCATCGAAGGAACCGGACAATATGATGTGTCTACGGGCATCCGCTTTCTAGATCATATGCTGGAGCTATTTGCCCGTCACGGCGGGTTTGACTTGAAGATTCGATGCGTCGGTGATCTAGACGTTGACCAGCATCATACTGTGGAAGACCTCGGCATTACGCTCGGTATGGCGTTTGACCAGGCACTTAGCGACAAGAAAGGCATTTTGCGTGCTGGATACTTTCTTATGCCAATGGACGAGACGCTAGGCCTTGCCGCTGTGGACTTTGGTGGGCGCACCGCAGCAGTAACAGAAACCAAAGTGCGCGCGCGCATAGTGGGCGACTTGCAGGCGGAACTGATTCCTGACTTTGTAGAAGGGTTCGCGCGTGGCGCGCATGCCAACGTTCATCTTAAGACTCTCTACGGTCGTTCCAATCACCATAAAGTCGAGGCTTTATTCAAGGCGCTGGCGCGTGCGCTATCAGTCGCCTGCTCACGCAATCAGCGGTTGGCGGAAGTGCTGCCCAGCACCAAGGGATTATTGTAATGGTCGCCATCGTAGACTATGGTGCAGGCAACGTAACCTCGGTCGCCAAGACATTGCGCTTCTGCGGAGCAGATGCTCAAGTTACGAACCGGCCTGAAGATGTACTCGTCGCATCGAAGATCGTACTACCGGGCGTTGGCCACTTTTCTTCCACTCAACGGCTGCAAGAGTCAGGTCTTCGCGACGCCATCCTCGCACGCGCGGCAAAAGAAGTACCGTTCTTGGGCATTTGCGTGGGCATGCAATGGATGTTCGGCGGCAGCAGCGAGGCTCCCGATGTCCCCGGCGCGGGCTGGCTCCCTGGCCGTTGCGAGCGTTTTCCAGCTGACGCGAAGTGTCCGCACGTCGGGTGGAACCGGCTGCAACTGCAAGGTGAATCACCATTGCTGGAAGGGCTGCCGCAAGGCACCTTCGTTTACTTTACTCACTCGTACTTTGTGCCTTCTACCCCGGCTGCCAGTGCACTTACTAACTATCAAGGCCTTTTTCCAGCAGCCATAAACCAAGGCAACTTATATGGTGTGCAGTTCCATCCGGAAAAATCTGGCGACGCAGGCCTTCACATTCTAAGGAACTTTCTGCGTCTATGAGCCTACCGGTCACACTCGCCAGACGCGTCATTGCCTGCCTCGATGTTCATGCAGGGTGCACCGTAAAGGGCGTACAGTTCGTCAACCTGCGCGAGGCGGGCGATCCTGCGGAGTTGGCGTGGCGTCACGCAGCAAGCGGCGCGGATGAGATTGTGCTGCTCGATATCTCCGCCACTCACGAAGAGCGCTCGACGCTTCTGACTACGGTACGCCGCACTGCGGAGCGCCTTTTCGTGCCATTTTGTGTCGGTGGAGGCATCCGCACTTTAGACGATGCCGCACGTGTGCTGGAGTGCGGGGCTGACAAGGTTAGCCTCAACTCGGCCGCCGTGCAACGCCCTGCGCTTATTACCGAGATCGCCAATCGCTTCGGTTCGCAAGCTGTAGTACTGGCGATTGATGCCCAACGCGCCGACATTCAGCAGCCAATAACTCAACAAGCTGGCGACTTACTTAACAAAAAGAACAACATCGTACTCGCGAATGTAACCGTCCGTGGTGGCCGTAAAGCAACAAACTGGGATGCAACAGACTGGGCCCGAGAAGCCGAATGCTGCGGTGCTGGCGAAATCCTGCTTACTTGCATGCAGCGGGATGGCACCAAACAGGGCTTTGATTGCGAACTTACAGCGCAGATCGCTGATGCCGTTCGTGTTCCAGTTATTGCCTCTGGAGGCGCTGGATCTCCCGCGCACTTTGTAGAAGTCTTTCGTGAAGGCCGTGCGGATGCTGCACTCGCCGCTTCTATCTTTCACTTCGGCGAGCACGCCATCGCGTCTGTAAAGCAAGCTATGGCTAATGCAGGTATACCGGTGAGGTATCCGTGCTAATTCCTTCGATTGATCTTATGGGCGGCAAGGTTGTGCAGCTGATTCAGGGCAAGCGCAAGGCGCTGGAGTTTGACGACCCCACTGAATGGATAGCGCGCTTCCGAAAGTTTCCGCTGGTGCAGCTGATTGACCTCGACGCCGCGATGGGCAAGGGAAGTAACTCCGCGCTCATTGCCCACATCGCCACAGAACTGCCCTGCCAGATAGGTGGAGGTATTCGCACCGTTACTGCCGCAGAAGCCGCTCTACGTTTAGGTGCCAAGCGCGTCATCCTCGGGTCGGCACTGTTCCATCCCACGGGAGTGCGTACGGATTTCGCCGCATCTCTTGGGGAAGCTGTCGGGCGTGAAAATATCGTAAGTGCGATTGATACCCGGGGCGGCCAAGTCTCGGTCAGTGGCTGGCAGCACGAGCTTGCACTTACTCCCGCTGCCGCGATCACAGCCCTCGAGCCTTATTGTGCTGCCTTTCTCTACACCCACATTGAAACCGAAGGCACAATGCAGGGCTTTCCGCTGAATGAGGCTCGCGCCCTCCGCAGCCTTACCCAACGTCAGCTTATTGTCGCTGGAGGCATCCGCTCTATGGAAGAAGTCGCCACACTCGATTCGATCCATGTAGACGCGGTCGTCGGCATGGCCATCTACACCGGCCTGCTGGCGGTGTAAAAAGGGGTTTGCACGTGCTTTCGCGTAGCTTCCTACGTTTACATTCACGCAACATTAAGCCTTCCGTAACCCTGCATTGACAGCGCTTGCTTACCGTTAAAGTGGCTCGAGAATCTGCCCAGCCCGCCGAGGCGGCTCGATATCCCAGATGTAAACGAGGCAAAATCCATGAAAAAAATTGCGCTTACCGTTCTGTTGACTGCACTCAGCACGTTCACGTTCGCAGCTGACGCTGCCCCTGCTGGTCTCAATAAGTTGGACCATGTGTTCGTGATCGTGATGGAAAATCACGGCTACGGACAAATCATCAACAACCCCAATGCTCCGTTTATCAATGCGGAGGCTGCGTCCGCGAACTTGGCGACGAACTATTTCGCAGTCGCGCATCCGAGTCTTACCAATTATCTGGAGCTGGTCGGCGCCTCGAACTTCGGTGTGCAGAGCGACAATAACCCAGACTGGCACAATCCCAGCTGTTTGACTAACTTGGCCACGGGCGTCGCGAATACGGATAACCCGCCTAGCCCGGCCATCTGCCCCATCGGCGGCACTGGCCTGGATGCCGCAACTCCCGCTGTAGACATCGTGAATGAAACCCAGGGCTTGCCGGGTGAGAATAACATTGACGGCATTCGTTCTTACGCGTCGGGGGAAACCACCGGCCAAACGATTGCGGACCAGTTGGTTGCCGTTGGCAAGACTTACAAGAGCTATCAGGAAAGCATTCCAGTTACTGGCGTGGACAACATAGACTATAGTGACGGAATATTCACCAACCTGACCGACTTCTCCACGATCAATCCGCAACTAACTCCTCCGCTTAGCCAGAGCGATGTCGTCAAGCTCTATGCCTCCAAGCACAATCCGTTTGTGTATTTTGCGAACGTACAAGCTGGCACCAACGCCAAGAACAACCTGACGAACACAGTGGGTTTCGATGGTGCGAATGGATTGTTTGCGGACCTGCGCGCGGGCACTGCACCTACCTACTCTTTCATTGTGCCCAACCAGTGCAACGACCAGCATGGGCGCGGCAACTCTACGGCGTTTTGCAACTACGATCCGGGTTCTGACGGCACTCAGGCCAGCCTCAATCCAGCGTTGATCTACATGGGTGATCTGGCTGTGCAGAAGATTGTAACCGCCATCAAGTCCTCCACCTCGTTCACCAAGGGCCACAACGCCATCGTCATCGTATGGGACGAAAATGACTACAGCTTGTCTCCTAATATCAACCAAGTCGCTGCCATTGTGGATACGAACTTCGGCAGTCACGGCAAACAGGACAACAAGTTCTATACCCATTTCTCGCTGGTGCTGACTCTGGAAAACTTCCTCGGCCTGCCCTGCCTGAACCATGCTTGCGACAAAAGCGTAAACACCATGACGGCACTGTTCCAGTAAGCTGCTCGAGTCGCGCAACGTCAGAGGCCAGCTCACCTGAGCTGGCCTCTTTTTTATTTTTCGCTTGCGCGCCTCGCCGAATCGTGGCAACCTAGTACTTGACGTTTGAGGAATGCACCTGTTTCCGCCAGAGAGCTGACACATGATGAAACATATCCAATTCGCATCCCTTCGGATGAATCACGCGAAGTCTCCCGACTTCCTGTGCGGGCTGGTTCGTGTGTGTCGCGCACACTGGTTTAGTCTGCCACGGGCCTAAGTCGTTTCTTCGTCCGGCCTTCATCCTTTCCCCCATAGACTCTTAGCGCAGCCGTAGGCCCATGCCTTTGGCTAGCGTATCTCCCCATGTGGCGCGCTTGGTCGCGCACACCCGGCCCGAAAGGAGGCCGAACATGCTGATTGCTTCTGCAATTTCTGGTCTCTGGCTGCTGGTCCGCTGTGTGCTGTGGGCGCTGCGCGAAACTCGCCCCGTAGTGCAGCCGATGGTGCCGGTCGTAGTTTTAAGCCCTGCATCGGACTCAGTCTGCCAGGGCTGCGCTTATGTGCAGGCACAGTGGTCGGCTGACCGCATTCCCACCATCTCCTGCACCTACGGAGGCCCGCTGCGTCAGGTAGCTCCGAGCCTGGTGTTCTGCTCGACCCGCGAAACTCGCGTGGACGAGCGCTCCGCGCGCCAGATTGGGTTCGTGCTGATTGAGCCGACCTATGACGATGCGGACGACTGCCAGCAGGAGGCGGCTGAAGCTGGATAAGTGCAAAAGAGAAGGGGATGGTTCAGAACCGAGCTTTACTGCCGGTCTGGCCCATCCCCCAATTTGAAAACATATATCTTAGGCTGCTTACTCGTCCGGACGGCTTACACCGCCACCTGCGCCTGATATTCCTCGTAGGTGCCCTTGAAGTCTTCCACTTCGTGGTTCTCTACGTGCCAGATGCGCGTGGCGACTTCGTCAATCAAATCGTGATCGTGCGTCACCAGCAGTACCGTGCCCTGATACTTCTGCAATGCGATGTTCAGCGCGTTGATGGATTCCAGGTCAAGGTGATTCGTCGGTTCGTCGAAGATGAGCACGTTGGGCTTCTGCAGCATCAGCTTGCAGAAGAGCAGCCGCGCCGCCTCGCCGCCCGATAGCACTGAGGTGGACTTCAGCGCATCATCCTTCTGGAATAGCATCTGTCCCAGCAGGCCGCGAATCTCTTCGTTCGACGAAGCCGGGTCAAACTGGAAGAGCCACTCAAATACTGTCATCCCCTTCTGAATCGAGGCCTTGTGATCTTGCGCGAAGTAGCCGACCGAAGCTTCGTGTCCCCAGATCACTTTTCCGTCCGTTACAAAATCGCCGTCATAGCCGCTGGTATCGCGCAGTTCGCTCAACGGCACCGTCGGCGAGTTCGCCAGCAGGGCATTGAGCAGCGTGGTTTTACCCGCGCCGTTGCGGCCGATGATGCCAATCTTGTCTCCTCGCATCACGCCGGTGCTGAACGGCTGCACTGCCGTCACGTCGTCGTATTCCTTGGTCAGGCCTTCCACTTCCAGCAGATACTTGCCCGAAGGCCGCTTCATCTCAAACTTGATGAACGGACGTGCGATGTTTGACCGGGCCAGGTCGTTGACCTGCAAGCGCTCGACTTCCTTTTTGCGCGATTGCACCTGGCTCGACCGCGTACCCGCTGAAAACCTCGCAATGAACTCATTCAACTGCGAAATTTTCTTTTCGCGTTGTGCGTTCTGCGACTCGATCTGCGAACGGATCTGCGTTTTGGCGATCACCATGTCGTCGTAGCTGCCGGTGTAGGTGATGATCGTTTCGTAGTCAATATCCGCGATGTGGGTGCAGACACTGTTCAGAAAATGGCGATCATGCGAGATGACGATCAAAATCCCCTGATAGCGATTCAAAAATTCCTGCAGCCAGTGAATCGAGTCCAAGTCCAAGTGATTCGTCGGTTCATCCAGCAGCAGTGCCGGAGGATTGCCGAACAGCGCCTGCGCCAGCAGCACGCGAACTTTCTGTCCGCCTTGCAGCTCGGCCATCTTGCGCGAGTGCAGCTCGTCAGGAATGTCGAGCCCTTGCAGCAGAATCGCCGCATCGCTCTCGGCCGAGTAGCCGTCCTCTTCGCCAACTACGCCTTCGAGCTCGCCGAGCCGCATGCCGTCTTCGTCGGTCATCTCGGCTTTATCGTAGAGGTGGTTGCGCTCTTCCATCGCGGCCCACAGCCGCTTGTTGCCCATGATGACCGTATCAATCACGCCAAACGCGTCGAAGGCGAACTGATCCTGGCTCAGCACGCCCAGCTTCTTCGGACGCACCACGTTGCCCTTCTGGGGGTCGAGTTCGCCCGTCAGCAGCTTCATAAACGTGGACTTGCCCGAGCCGTTTGGCCCGGTAAGGCCAAAGCGCTTGCCCGGCGTAAAGCCGGTGGAAACTTCATCAAACAGAACTTTGGCGCCGTAGCGCATGGAAACATTGCTGACTGAGATCATGGCTTGCTCTTTTAAGTTTCAGTGCGTTAAGTTTTACAACGCTGTTGCAGGGCGCTGGCGTCAAAAACACAGCGAAAAAATGGCCCACTGGCAGAATGTAACTACTCTTTCAGGATACCACGCAACCTTTGGGGTCAGTCGTCCCTTTGGGACTTAGTCGCAACCTTCGCCGGACCACGTGCCGGGTTTAAGTCTGACGTGCCCTCCGGCACCCGGGGGTGGCCACCCGTTGCCCCTAGGACACGTCAAATGCGGCGTTCCCGCAACGAAAAAGCGCCCTGGATTGCTCCAGGGCGCCAGCAAGTTGTGAACGTCATGCGGGCCGGCTCTTCCCCAAGAGATACGGCCCGCGGACTTGCAACTACGGCCAAGGACGAACTACATCCTCGATCCCCGTCGCCTTGGCCAGCCGTGACCAAAGTGTTTGCTCGGTGTGAATGAACCGCGCGAAGTCATCCGGTGAACCGCCACCCGTAGTACAGCCCTCTGCGGCCAGCTTTGCCTCGACATCCGGCGACACCAATGCTGACTGCACCGCACGATTCAACCGCTCTATAACAACTGATGGAGTGCCAGCGGGCGCCAGCACACCCGTCCAAATCGTCATTTCCATTTTCGGGAACCCAAGTTCGGCGAATGTGGGCACATCAGGCAGTACCGACAGCCGCTTGGAGCTGGCCACCGCAAGCGCCTTAAGTCTTCCTTCCTTCACTTTGGAGACGACAGCTTTGGTGGCGTCAAACATGATCGCCACATTTGCTGCGGCAAGACCCTTGCGGGCTGGGCCGGCACCATCAAATGCGACGTGCTCCATCTTGATGTCCGCCAGCCTGCTGAAGTATTCTGCTGCCACCTGATCAGGACTGCCGTTGCCATTGGAAGCAAAGCGGACTCCCCCTGGCTGTGCCTTTGCCATCGCCACGAGATCTTTGAGATCCTTGCCTTGGAACCCGGGACCCGCCACAAGAATGACGGGCGAAGATTCGAGCAACGCCACTGGCGCCAGATCGCGATCCACGTCGTAGGACACGCGGCGATAGGTAAAAGGGTGCAACGCCAGCGGGCCCGTTGAGTCGATGATGACTGTGTAACCGTCCGGCATTGCTGCGGCCAGTAGCTGTGTACCAAAGGTGCCGTGGAGTTCTGGGTGGTTCTCCGTGATAACCAGGCGCTTCAGGTCCGCTGCCATGGGTTCCGCCAAGAGCTGTGCCCACTGATCCACGAATCCACCTGCTGGAAACGGAACGATCATGCGAATCAGTCTGTTTGGAAACTCATTCGGTACATTAGCCGCTTGGGCAGGTGCGACCCTGACACCCAGTGATAAGAAAAGAACGCAAGAAATCGTAATCCGAACCCTGAATATCGCACTCATTTTTCACTCCTAAAAGCGTATTGCTGGGAGCAGTTGTGTTGGATAGTTCGGACAGCCAACTTACCTTGTTAACTCTTACGGTAACGTCAATCTGATGTACTCCCCGGCTTCATATTGAAACGCCATTCCCTTGCCTGCGGCGTTGTGCACCAACAAGCGAAATGACAAGCCGTTCAGGCCCTTCGGCACGCGGACACCCAAGTCGGAATCCGCCGCGCGAAAGTTGAATTGATCGCCTTTGAGCTGAGTCGCCACCTTCGCGGTAACATCCTGAAAAGAGCCGGTGCGCCCGATCTCTGCTTTGGTCACGCTCCAAGCGGGTGCGTCCGGTGCTTTGGCCATCCGAAGTTTCACGTGTTCGCCGTTAGCGAAGGTCAGTACTGTCTCGCCAGCCAAACCGCGCATCAGCAGAATTCGCAGCTTCGTAGCGGCACCCGCGCCAGCTTTAGTACCCAGCGTCGCGGAGCTCACTGTGAAGTCCAAGTGCTGATCCTTGTCTAGCGATCGCACCTTTTGGGTCACATCAATTGCGCCGTATTCGGCGCGCTCGATCAACCAGGGCCCAAACATAGTCGCGGGCAGCATGATGCGGCTGGACGTTCCTTCCCCCATTCGCCCCGCAGATCCGCGTCCACCCATGGGCAGTCGAACCACTGAGCCTTCCGCAAACTTGAGATGATTGAAGGTGAACCAGTCAT
Source organism: Terriglobales bacterium (assembly GCA_038229415.1). Taxonomy (GTDB): domain Bacteria; phylum Acidobacteriota; class Terriglobia; order Terriglobales; family Acidobacteriaceae; genus JANXUR01. The sequence goes on along the minus strand of JBBROM010000011.1, from coordinate 42,649 downwards.
CGCGCACGGTGATGATCAAGGTCTTGTTTTGGCCATGCCCGGCACCCGCCCACAGCACTTCGTCGTTGACCTTGAAATAGAATCCATCGTCACGAAACGACTTCGCCACTAGCCAAGTCACATCCACCATATGACCAGTGGTACCGTATTCGGCCCGCACCAAAGACCGCACGGGCACACCGACGGCTTGAGTTCCAGCCATCGCCGGCATCAAGCTACCGATCAGGCCAAGAACTGAGCCCAACATTAGCGCCCATAGTCTGCGCTGAGTGTTCAAAGTTTTTCTCCCGCCTGCGGGCTGCACCCTGCAAGCTACTGCACCTAAGTTGCGAATCGAAGAGTCCGGACTGGGCTGGCCGCGGGGAACCCGCCCCCGGATTGACCCTGGGGCGGGTTACAGCAGCAGCAGAGTTAGATGGTAACGCGCGTGCCATCGAACTTGGTGAAGGTGAAGCCGCTGAAGGACTCATTGTAGTTGCCCTTCTGATCCGACAGGATGCTGATGGCCAACTGCTCGCCCAGCAGCAGAGAGTAGAAATAGTCGGACCGCCAGTGCACACCGGCATGGTCACGCCCGAGGGCAATGTTGCCAGCAAGCTTGTTCAACTCGTCGCCGATCGTGATGCCTGTAGTATCGCTGTCGGTGTACTCGTTGAGTGTTGTGCCATCTTGGCTAGCCTGAAAGAACTTCGCCGTACCATTCACCAAGCTGCTAAACGGAACTCTGTCGTCGAAGAATGCCTTGGCGACGGTTACGCATACGCCAGCAACGGTTCCATGGCCCTGACCATAAGACGGATGTGTCGGCGAACCCTCTGGGAACGCCATTGGCAGGAAGTAATTCCCGTTGAACTTCTCGCCAACCTGAGCCACTGCATTGGAGTTGAGCACATCGTGGTGGAGGAAGCTGTAGGCTCCTTGGTCAAGTCCGGTCTTGCGGAAGTGAACCAAGCCACCGTATGCTTCCGGACGCAATGCACGATGCACAAACCACTTCTGGTACCAGACCGTCTTAAGGGCCTTATGGGCAACTGAGCAGACCTGCGAGGCAATGTGCGGCCCGCCAAAGGTGCCAAACGCGGTTTGGGTCAGCGAGGAGTTATAAGGGTTGCCTGGATTCAAAGGCGCTCCGCCATCCAACAGGAACAGAACGGCATTGAAGTAAGTCTCAAACAGTACATCCACGTGTACCCATGCCGACAGGTCGCGACCATTCCGGATGAAGCGGGCCGTAGGATCGGTAGTGTTGGCGGCAAACGGACCCTGCCCATTCTGCACCGCCAGATAGTCGGTGGCATTGGTCATGTAGTCGAGGTTCGCTTGATAGGTGTTGATCGCGTTGTTGACGGTCAAAGCACCGTAGTTAAATGGTTGAATCAGGAACTGCGAAATGTAGGGACCGCTGGTTTCGCCAACCAGGCTGCCACGGAAGAGCAAATCGGAGGTTACCTGGCCACTACCATCCTTGGGCCCGTGGAACTTGGCCAATCCACTGAGTTCCGCAACGGCAGCTTGGGCGGTGGGGTCAGTTCCGTAATCGCGGAAGTTGACATCACGGCACAATGCCATCCAGTAGTTTTCGATCATCTCGTCCGCACGATCCTGACCACCGACTGGGTAGGCCGCCGTCAACTGAAGTTGATGGGAATCGGTGCCCTCGAGATCGTATGCAAGTCCAGACTGTGGACAGGTCAGCTTTACGTTTCCGCCCAAAGTGATGGCTTCAAAATCTGCGGGTTGACCAGTCGTCAGGGCATTGATCAGCGTTCCCCAAGCCGCTAGATCCACCTGTCCGATAGCATCGTGGGGCAGCGCCTTGGAGTAGCTGCCAGCCTTGTTGGCGTAGCGCTGCTCATCACCGTTGGTGGGGTGAAGAGGAATCGGAACCGCTAACTCTGCTGCTGCGGCGTTTTTGCGGTTTGTGAAAGATGCATTCGCCCGCGCCTGACCATGTAGGTTTCCAGATAGGGGGCTAACGGCCTTGCCTTCAGCGCCCGCTATGGAATCAAAACTGACTGCACCCACGGCGAGGGCTGCAGCGGCAGCGCCGCCTACCTGACCGAGGAACTTGCGACGGCTGGGAGTTTCCTTGATGACTTCGTCGTTCTGAGGGGCCTTGCTCATAATGGGAGTTCTCCAACTACAGGATTGACCGGGTTCGGGGGATGATGCCTCGGCTCCAATGATTATTAAGCGGTTTCGCCACGGCGACTATGGCACCGCCGCGCAGGGTAGTAGCACTAAAGTGCCAGTACCAAAGGTGATAGGCTCGAAACTAGGGTAAGCCAACCAAAATATGCCGAATTTTTGGTGCGTTGCTCTAATTGCGGCCTGCTTTTGTGACGCCGTCTTCTAGTTTGGCTCCATTTCGAGTCCTGGAGTGTGCCGAGGATATCGCCTTGAATCTGTGGAATCGCCTAGTCCTGCCGCTGCTGCGGCGTATCGCCCCCACCGAGCGCCAGAAGGTTTTCGCCCTGACCGTCGTCAGTGGCGGAGTTTGTGGGCTGGTTGCAGTAGTGTTTCATCTTGCCATCAAGCTGGCCGAGAGTCTAATGATCAGTCGCGCCATGACGGCATCCGGTGGCGGATGGCTTCCGGCATGGATTCCCCTGACCTTGCTGGTTCCCACACTTGGGGGTCTGTTCGCGGGGCTAATGGTGCGATATGTAGTGCCCGGAGCCGTGGGCAGCGGGATTCCTCAAGTGAAAGTGGCGTATGCGCTGGAACATGGCAGGGTTCCGTTTCGCGATGGCCTCGGCAAATTTTTTGTTGGTGCAATACAGGTGGGCTCCGGCGCTTCACTGGGCCGCGAGGGGCCGACGGTACAAATTTGTGCTGGCATTACCAGCCTGTTGGGTCGTTTGGCCAAACTGCCGCGCGGAGCCCAGCGACGGATGCTGCCGGTAGGCGTGGCGGCGGGCATCGCGGCGGCGTTCAATGCGCCCATTGCGGCGGTGATGTTCACAGTGGAAGAAGTCTTGGGCGATCTCGACCAGACGATGCTTACAGGCGTGGTGGTGGCGGCTGCGATTGCAGCTGCAGTAGAGCGCTCGGTGCTGGGTGAGCATCCGGTGTTTACGGTCACGCGCCAATACACGCTGCATAGTGGATCCTCGCTGCTGCTTTACGCCGCGCTGGGTATCGCTGCTGGAGGCGTTTCGCTTCTGTTCACTGAATCCTTGCTGCATCTGCGCACCACTTTCCGTGCAATGTCGTTTGTGCCAGCATGGGCGCGCCCAGCGATGGGTGGTCTTGTCACTGGAGTGGTGGCAGTGACTGCCCTGTTATGGCTTAAGTCCGGCGGAATCAATGGCGGTGGCTATGACGCGCTGAACCAGGCACTAGCGGGGTCGTTAACTCTGAAGGTGCTCATCGGCCTGTGCATCCTCAAGTTGATCGCAACGGTTTTTTCCTATAGCAGCGGCGGAGTCGGCGGCATCTTCGCTCCAGCGCTTTTTGTCGGCGGCATGCTCGGCGGAGCCATCGGCTACATTGATGTGGTCGGCTTGCAGCATGCCCCGGATTCCATGGGGGCTTTCGCCTTGGTGGGCATGGGCGCCGTTTTCGCCGGAACCATCCGCGCGCCCATTACCTCAGTTCTCATCATCTTCGAGATGACCGGCAGTTACGGCCTGATTCTTCCACTTATGATCGCCAATATGACGTCGTATGCGATCGCCAAGCACTACCTGCCGGTCCAGATTTACGAGGCCCTGCTGGAGCAGGACGGAATCGTTTTGCCGCACGGCAAGAAAGCCCAAGCGGAGCCAGAACCAGCAAGCCCGTTATCCTAAGACAGAAAAAAACGCCGTGCCCAATATTGGGCACGGCGCTGAGTTTCACTGCGCTTGCTATGGTCTTGCCCGAGCCAGCAGCTCTGGGCGTCTAAGCCTTACGCGTAACGACGTTGGCCATCACGACGGTCGCGCTGACGGCTTTCGCCGGGCAGCACCACGACGTTCTTGTTGCGTCCGGGGCCGTTCGCCGACTTGCCTTGCGCTGATTTGCCATACTTGCGCTTGCCCGGCTTCTGCGAACTCGGAGAATTCGCAGACCGCTCAAACACCGAAGCGTAAGACGGCGGGTTAGCCGCTATACGCCGCGCACGGCTTTCGTCCATATTTTCCATCGGCTTGTGGGCGGAGGCTGGTTGGCCTGCGACCCTCGCCGATGCAGCAACTTTGCGCTCCATCTTCACACCCAGCGTGCGTTCCAGTTGCAGAATCTCGCGCGTCTGGCTGCGTTCGAAGAAGGTGGACGCGGTGCCCTTTTTGCCCGCGCGTCCGGTGCGTCCAATGCGGTGGATAAAGTCCTCGGCAATCTCCGGCAGGTCATAGTTGATGACATGCGCGATATCCTGCACGTGGATGCCGCGAGAGGCGACGTCGGTTGCGACGAGCACCTGGAAGCGGCCCTGCTGAAATCCCGCCAGCGCGGCGTTCCGCTGCGATTGCGAGCGGTCGCCGTGAATCATGGTGGCGGCAAAGCCATCACTGCTCAAACGCTTGGCCAGCCGTTCAGTACCGCGCTTGGTACGCGCAAACACCAGAACCCGACCATCATTCTTATCCAAAAGCTCCTGCAGGACGGCTGGTTTGTCGTCCGGATGAACCTCGAAAGCATGAAGCGTAACCGAATCGGAAGGCTTGGTGACGGAACCGATCGCGACTCGCGCTGGTTTGCGCATAAAGTCTTTGACCAGTTGAGCGACGGAAGCTTCGAGCGTCGCCGAGAAGCACATGGTTTGGCGCTCCTTGGGCAACGCAGCCGCAATGCGGCGGACGGCGGGCTCAAAGCCCATGTCCAGCATGCGGTCCGCTTCGTCCAGTACCAGCATCTTCAGTGCCGGGAACTTGACCAGCCGGCGGCTGAGCAAGTCTTCCAGACGTCCGGGAGTGGCGACCACGAGCCGCGCACCCTGACGGATGGCCTGGAGTTGTGTTTGTTCACTCATACCACCGACTACGGCCGCAGCCGGAGCCAGTTTGGTGCCGCGCAGAACGTTAAACTGCGTGGCGACCTGAATGGCCAGTTCCCGCGTCGGCACCAGCACCAGGGCATGGATGCCAACCATCTTGGCTTCGACCGGAGACATGGCCGCGCGATCCTTCAACAGCTGTTCCAGCATGGGGATGAGGAAGGCCAGCGTTTTGCCGGTGCCCGCCTGTGCCGTAGCCAGAACGTCTGTGCCCTCGATGGCGTGGGGAATCGCTGCTGCCTGTACCGGGGTGGGCACAGAGAATTGTGCGACTGCCAGCTTCTCCTGCATGAAAGCAGAGAGAGGCAGCTCAGAAAAGTGATTCAATTTGTGTTCTTTCTGTCTGGCTAGGCAAAGGCTGCGAGTGTGGAAGTACTTGAATACAAACGTACAGGTGTCCGGGCAGCCGGATGACTGGAATGGCCAGTGCAATGCAATTTTTACGCTGAAGACGAAACGGCTTGGACCGAAGGCGGGAAGATCTGAATTGATCTTAAGAGGCCCGAACGACCGTTGATTGCTTGGTCCCAAGCCCAGTAAACCGCACCACACACCACCGCACAATTGAGCGTGAACTTAGTATAGCACGAAGGGAAGCGAGAAGCGCCGAGCGTCACATGATGCAGGGAAAGTTTGCGATTCGCGGCCATTTTGGGCACAATGATGGCGCGATGGAATCCTCAAGTGCTCAACCCGGAGCGAGCCAGTTTACCTTTGGACGGGCAGCGGTTGATGATTCCCCCGATGAGCTTCGCATTACGATCCGGGCGAAGTGGAGTTGGTGGACTTTTGTTATTGCGCCGATCATCTTCATAGTATTCATGCTCAGCCTGATTTCGATTGCTGGGCTAGCATGGACAGCGCTAGTCGTAGCCACAGGATTAGCAATTTATATCGGGTACCCTTGGATATGGATATTGGGGGGCGTGGAAAAGCTTTATGTGACTCGCGGTCACGTAATCCTTCGCGACCAGGTGTTCGGCATCGGCTGGAATCAGCGATTTGATGCGCTGAGAGTATCCAACCTCCGCTATGAGAAGCCAATTCATGCCTATCGCTACCATGAGGAGCGCACGGGATGCTTCGACTATGAGTTCTTGCCGCGCCGTTGGGGTTCGTTTCTCACCGAAGCGGAGGTGACGCAGCTAAACACTTTGATTCGTGAGAAGATCGCAATCCCCCCGACGCTCAGCTAGCGCGGATATCGACCTAGCCTCTGCAATATCTCCCGCTCAGCGACACGCTCCGCAGAATTCATCCGCAACAGCCGGAGCGTGACTTTGCCGACTTCTGTCAGCGGCTCGATCTTCGCGCCTTCCACGCGAAAGTGCTCATTCCACGAATCCTTGCGAGGGTGAAACAGCCTGACTGGCGCGCCTGTTTGTGATGTGATGGACGCGATGTCGCTGCCCTTGTAGCGATTGCAAAGGATGCACGCCAGCGCGAGATTCTCCGGCAGGGAACTGCCGCCGTGCTTCAAACTGACAATGTGATCCACCTGGTGGCGAAAGCCGGTGTCGTTTTCGTGGATTCGGCAGTACTCACACTGGAAGAAGGCGAGCCTTGCGATGCGCAGTCGTGTGGACGGATCCAAAGTTAACCCTGGCGGGTAGTTTCTTCAGGAGGACGAGTCATCTCGCGCGCTTTAGCCTTGGCCATGCGGAGGATGTGTTCCAGTTCGATAAAGTGATCAAGCTCCATCTTTTCATCAGCGGAGAGCTTTCCATCGCGCTCGCGATCCATCAATGCTTCCAGCCTTTGTTCCGCCTCGGCAGACGGGCGAAAGCCGATCACCTGCTCCGGCGTACTGCCCGCAGCGATGAATTCGATGATCTCCATGTAGGCAAAGCTGGTCGCGCTCATAATAATGCGAATATACAACACGCGAAGCTGTTTGTGTAGATCACTGACAACGGGTCACAATAGTCTTCTGTTCGGCATCAGGATCGTCGGAACTGCGGAATCTCACGTCGTAGCAGGCGGTGAGCTCGTAGCCGCGAGCAGTGCGCTGCACCACTCGGAACGTCTGCTCGAACGCAGAGCCGTGCATGCCAATCGTAAGGTCTAGATATCCGTTGGTCCGGTGCTTCGATATCGCAAAGGTCTGTACAGCACCACGGCGAAAGATCCGCTTGTACCCTTGAGGCGTCTTCTTCAGAACCAGAAAGGCGCAGTTTCCCGTCGGGCTGCACAGGGCCGACGGCCCCTGAACAATGACCTCTGGAACTCCATCGCCATTCAGGTCTACGAAGCGAACCCTGGCATCTAAGGCGTCCTTTTCTTCAATCGGGTCGCCCCGATACTCCGCCAGGATCGCCTTCACAATCGCAGCCCGCTCCTTGGCGGGAATCTTCGCTTCGCTCAGAAATTTCTCCGCGCGCTCGATTTTGCCCGATAGACTCCAGTGAACCGCTTGACCTAACCCAATGTCGGCGAAGCCCAGACAAGCCAGCAAAATTCTTGGGAGCACTCGCATTCGGCTCGTTGAGCTTCGTTTGTTCTGCATCTTTGCGACCTTCTTATTCGAACTGCTTTCGCTTCCCGCCCCTACTCTTCCGCTCCCGCGTCCTTGCTCGGAATCCAGTACACCTCTTCGAAGGTGGTTTCCTTAGCGAAGCCAGCGCGCTTTAGGATGCCTTTGCCGTTCTCGATCATGTCGGGATGGCCGCAGAGGTAGCCGGTGGCGTTCGCGCCGGTCATCTCCCACATATCGGCGTACTTGCGGATGAGCTCGTCCACTCGGCCGGTTTCTCCCTTCCATTCCGGCTCCAGCCAGGGGCGGCTTACGGTGAAGACGGCGGTGAGCCACGGCACTTCGGCGGCGATCTTCAGGACCTCTTCGTGATAGCCAAATTCGTGGCTGCGGCTGGCCCCATCGAGCACGTAAAGATGGTGTCCGGCGGGGAAGAACTCGCTGCCTTCCTTCCAGTCTTTGTACATGGCGCGGATGTAGCTGACGAACGGGGCCATGCCGGTCACAGTGCCGACCAGCAGGTGCTTCTTGTGGCCAGACTTCAGGTCGAGCGTAAAGCGGCCTTTGGCGCCCTTGCGCATCCAGACCTGGTCGCCGGGCTTGAGCGGATAGAGCCGCGGCGTCAGCGCGCCTTGCGGCACCAGTTCGAAAAAGAACTCGACCTCGCTCTCATACGGAGACGAAACGATAGAATAAGCCCGCTGTAGTGGCTTGCCATCCACTTCCACGGCGAGCGTTGCGTATTGGCCGGGCACGTGGGTGAACTCGCCGTTGGGATTCACCCGGATGCTCCACAGGTCTTCGGCAAAATCGGAGCGGTCGGTGATGGTGGCGCGATAAAACTTGTCTTCGCTTTGCATGAATAATGAGTCCTCGATTTCGTCGTCCCGGTCGTTCTAGTCGGGTTCGTCAAGTTCTTCAAGCGGTTAGAGTCCGCAAGCTGGCAACAAGAGACAGAAGCCAGCGAACAAAGTTTGGCGGTCGTTTCCGGGCGCTATATCTCGACCCAACAGTGTACAGAACCGCCGCATTTATGCCAGTGATGTGCAGCACAGGCAATTTTCCGACGGACGAGCAGAAAACGGGGAAAATCATCGTGAAGATTGGCAAGAAGGCGAAACCTTTTCGGCGCTAGTACGTATATACCAAAGACAGCGGCAACGGTTTGACTTCGCCGAGGCCCGGAGCTATGGTCTCAAAGCGGGTAGTCTCGCTCTTTTTGTGTCCGTTTTCGGTTACAGCACACCTATTTTTTCAGGAGAAATCGCATGATTCGCAAGTCCGTTCTCGCGCTGTTCGCCCTCACCCTCTTCGTTCCCGCCCTGATGGCGCAGACCGCAGATGAGATTATCGCCAAGCACTTGGAAGCACGCGGCGGCGTGGCCAAGATCAAGGCCGTCAAAAGCATCAAGGCCACTGGCAAGATGAGCATGGGGCCAATGGAAGCACCCTTTACCCTGGCGCTGAAGCGCCCGATGATGGCCCGCATGGAGTTCACGATTCAGGGCATGACCGGTATTCAGGCCTATGACGGCTCCAATGGCTGGGCGCTGATGCCGTTTGGCGGCAAAAAAGACGCCGAACCCATGACCGCCGATGACAAGAAGGAAATCGAAGAGCAGGCCGACATGGATGGCCCGCTGGTGGACTACAAGGACAAGGGCCACAAGGTCGAACTGTTGGGCAAGGAAAAGGTCGAGGGCACCGATGTCTACAAGCTCAAAGTCACGCTGAAGAATGGCGATGTGATGACCCAATACATTGATGCTGACAACTTCCTGGAGATCAAGGAAGAGGGCAAGCGCAACGTACGCGGCACCGACCAGGAGTTTGAAACTGCCCTGGGCGACTACAAAGAAGTGGACGGCCTGATGCTGGCGCACTCCATGGATAGCGGTCTGAAAGGTTCTGACCAGCACCAGAAGATCACCATCGAGAAGTACGAGGTGAATGCTCCGCTGGAAGATGCTTCGTTCAAGATGCCTGCGATGGCACCGAAGGTGGAAGCACCGAAAGAAGCTCCCAAGAAATAATGCAGTAAGTATGGCAGCGGGGCCGGACGACTGGCCCCGCTGAACTTCCGCAGTGGATTTCGTTTCCGGCAGTCATAAATTTCCCGATTTAGAGCGAGGGCTTTCTTATGTGGGTGCGTCTACGTCCGTGGTTGGCGGTAGCAATAGTACTAGCGTCGTTGTGTGCGGGTTCGATTCGTTTGGCTGCACAGGACTTTGATTCCGACACAATCAGCGGGTTCGCGCCGCGTGCGATTGGCCCGGCAACCATGGGCGGCCGCATTGCCGACATGACGGCGGTGGACGGCAAGCGCCTCACCATCTGGATCGGCTCAGCGGGCGGCGGCGTGTGGCGCTCGGTGGACGGCGGCACCAGCTTCAAGCCCGTCTTTGACAAGTATACCCAATCCATCGGCGCAGTGGTGGTTGACCCGTCGGATTCTAAAACGGTTTGGGTCGGTACGGGCGAATCGTGGACGCGTAACAGCGTTTCTGTTGGCACTGGCGTGTATGTGACGCATGATAACGGCGAAAACTGGACGCAGGTCGGCCTGAAGGATAGCGAACACATCAGCGCGATTGCGATCAATCCCAAGGACGGCAACACGGTTTATACCTGCGCGCTGGGCCATCTGTGGGACAGCAACGAAGAACGTGGCGTCTTCAAGACCACCGACGGCGGCAAGAACTGGACCAAAGTTTTCTATCGCGACGACAAGTCTGGCTGCGCGGACTTGAAGATGGACCCCAAGGATCCGAACGTGCTGTATGCCGCGATGTGGCAGGTAAAGCGCGAACCCCACACGTTTACCTCTGGTGGCCCCGGCAGCGGACTCTTCAAGACCACGGACGGCGGCAAGACTTGGACCGAACTACGTAACGGTATGCCCAAAGGCGACCTCGGACGCATTGGCATCGGCATCGCTGCCTCGCAGCCGTCGCGGGTTTATGCCGTGGTGGAAGCTCTCAACCACACTGCGCTCTTCCGCTCGGACGATTCGGGCGCGACTTGGGCTGAGACGAACAGCTCGTCGAACATTTCTGGGCGACCGTTTTACTTTGCGCGACTTGTGGTGGATCCCAATAATCCCGACCGCGTCTACAAGCCGGGTTTCAACAACACGGTGAGCGACGACGGCGGCAAGACCTTTAGCGGCGCTGGCATCGGCGACGAGGATTCGCAAGGCGTGCATGGCGACTTCCACGCGGTGTGGATCAACCCCAGCAACTCCGAGCAGTTGCTCACGGTGAGTGATGGCGGCTTGTATCAGTCGTTCGATCGCGGTGCCAAGTGGCGCTATTTGCAGGCGTTGCCAGTTTCGCAGTTCTACCACGTCAGTTACGACATGGCTGTGCCCTACAACGTGTATGGCGGATTGCAGGACAACGGGACTTGGACCGGCCCTTCGCAACATGATGGCGGCATCAACAATCGCCACTGGAACAACATTGGTTTCGGAGACGGATTCTGGGCGCTGGTGGATGCCAAGGACGAAGACGTTGTCTACGTCGAGTACCAGGGCGGCCACATTCTGCGTCATCGCAAATCGAATGGCGAATTCAAGGATGTGCAGCCTCTGCCGCGTCCGGGCGAGCCAGACTTCCGCTTTAACTGGAATGCGGCGATGCACGTAGGACCGAAGTCCGGTGCGCTCTACATTGGTGCGCAGATTTTGTTCCGCTCGACCGATCGCGGCGAATCGTGGGAGCGCATCTCTGGCGATCTGACTACAAATGATCCCGAACGCCAGCATCAGGAAAAGTCGGGCGGCTTGACCACTGACAATTCCGATGCGGAAAAGTTCGAGACCATCATCAGCATCAGCGAAAGCCCGAAGGACGCCAATGTAATTTGGGTGGGCACCGATGACGGCAAAGTGCAGGTAACGCGCGACGGCGGCAAGAGCTGGTCGGATGTTTCTGCGAACGTGACCGGTGTGCCCACGGGGACATGGGTCTCCACGGTGAATGCTGGTACGTTTGATTCCGCGACGGCGTTTGCCACCTTTGACGGTCATGCCAAGGGCGACAAGAAGACCTACATCTACAAGACGACCGACTCGGGCAAGACGTGGACCGCGCTGGCAACGGCGGACGTTACCGGCTACGCCCACACGGTGCGGCAGGACACAGTGAATCCGAATCTGCTCTTTGCGGGCACCGAGTTCGGGCTATACATCAGCTTGGACGGCGGCGCGCACTGGGCACAGATGAAGGGATCGTTCCCGGCGAATGTCGCTGTGCGCGATATCGTGATTCATCCTCGCGAGCAGGATTTGCTGATTGCGACCCACGGTCGTGGCATTTATATTCTCGATGACCTGACCCCGTTGCGGGCATTGACGCCACAGATTCTGGCGTCAGAAGCAGCAATTTTGCCAGCGCGTCCAGCGCTACTGCCCCTGCCCAGCGGCGAACAGCGGTCGGACGGCGATGCCGAATTCGTTGGCCGGAGCCTGAACAGCGACTCGCCCATCATCTACTACCAGAAAAAGCGGCACGTGTTTGGCGACCTGAAGTTCGAGATATTTGACAGCAAGGGCAACCTGCTGACGACGATTGCAGGCGACAAGCGCAAAGGCATGAACCGCATCTACTGGGCGCAACGCCTCAAGGCTCCCAAGGTGCCGCCAGCGGCCAGCCTGATTCAGAGCCAGTATGCGTTCCAAGGGCCGCAGGTGCCCGAAGGCAGGTACACGGTGAAGATGACCAAGGGCAAGAACAGCTACACCGGCGAAATCAACTTGGTGGCTGATCCGCGCTCCACGGATTCGCCAGCGGATCGCGCCTTCTCCAATGAGACGGCGTTCAAGCTCTATAACATGCTGGCCAAGCTCACCTATGTGGTGGACGCGGGCAACGATTTGCGCGACCAAGCCAAAGATCGTGCGGCGAAAGTCACAGGCACCAGCAAAGACGACAAAAAGCTGAAGGCCAGCTTGACCAAACTTGCCGACGACATGAACGAATTGCGCGCCTCGATTCTGGCGATCAAGGAAGGCGGCGCGATTACCGGGGAGCGCAAGCTACGCGAAAAGCTGGGTGAGCTTTACGGCTCGGTCAACGGCTTCCCCGGACGCCCCACGCAGTCGCAACTCGACTACATGGGTACCCTGAGCAAGCAGTTGGACGATGCTGCCGCCAAGTTGCAGGCCAAGGGCGCTGAAGCTACTGCCATGACTCCGGCACTGGCGAAGGCCAAGCTCGACCCGATCAAGCCAATGGCCGAGGACGACTGGAAGGCTAAGAACAAGTAGCCTTTTCCGAAACGACAGTGGGCTAACCAGCAATACCCGGGGCGCAGCCACAAGCTGCGCCCCTTTCTTGCTAGCTGCGCATTGAAAACAATGGCTTTTCCTCGGCTTTTGCGACCTTGGCACCCCAGCGGCATCTAAACGGGTGTTACGATGGAACGCTCAGCAAGCGTAGAAAACTGTAGGGTAAAGTCCGGCTCGGCGTAAGAGCGCAGACCGGCACAGATTGAGGAGAACGTACATGGCAAGCGATGCAATTTTGGAAGTCACCGACGCAAACTTTGACGCGACGGTGTTGAAGAGTGAACAGCCGGTGCTCGTGGATTTTTGGGCTACCTGGTGCGGCCCCTGCCGCGCAATTGCCCCCATTGTGGAAGAATTGGCGGTGGCCTACAAGGGCCGCGCCGTCGTCGGCAAGATGGACGTGGACAGCAACCCGGCCACGCCAGCGCGCTATGGCGTCCGCGGCATCCCTACCCTGCTGGTGTTCAAGGGCGGACAGGTTGCCGAGCAGATCGTGGGCTACGTGGGCAAAGATGTGATCGAAAAGGCTTTGGCCAAGGCCGGCGTCTAAGCCTACGCGAAGTTTGGGTGTGAGACCGGAACGAAGCAACTTAACGCAAAGGAAAGACAGAACTCAAAATGGCTGAACAAGCTCCCCAGAATCTCGGAAACCACACCCGCTTCGACCCGCCGTTCCACTTTTTCCTGATCCCCGTATTCTTGATCACGTTCATTGGGTTCACCTGGGTCGCGATCACGCATCTCAGTGTGCACTCGGTTTGGCACGCGATCATCGCGCTGGCGCTTCTGGTCGCGGTGTTCCATATCCGCGTTTACGCGCTGAAGGTGCAAGATCGCGTGATTCGGCTGGAAGAGCGCATCCGGCTGTCCGCGATTCTGGAAGGTTCACTGCGGTCGCGCATCAGTGAGCTGACCATCAAACAACTGGTGGCATTGCGCTTTGCGTCAGACGGGGAAGTGTCCGGGTTGGTGGAAAAGGCGCTGAACGGCGCCACGCCGAAAGAGATCAAGGCCGCGATTGTGAACTGGCGCGCGGATTACGAGCGGGTGTAAGGGCCGCCAGCGCAGCTGGAAATACGAAAGCGGTCGCCCAGGCGACCGCTTTTTCCGTTGTGTCCTAAATCGCGTACTTAGTACTTCCTCAGCACACCAATCACGCGCCCCTGCACCGCTACTGTCGCAGCTGGAACGAAGATCGGCTGCATGGCCGAGTTGGCCGGCTGCAGGCGGACCTGGTCGCCTTGCCGGAACCAGCGTTTGAGGGTGGCGTCGGTGCCATCCACCAGCGCGACTACAATTTCGCCATCGCGTGCGGTCTTCGTCTTCTCAATCAGCACGTAGTCGCCATCGAGAATGTGATCGTCCTTCATGGATTCGCCGCTCACTTCCAGCACGTACACGTCCTTCGAGCGGGTGAAGTCGGAGAGCGAAATCGTCTCGGGATTCTCCAGCGCTTCCACCGGTTGCCCTGCCGCAATGCGACCGACGAGAGGCAAGTCCATGATTGTGACCCGCGGCTCCAGCGGTGGCATCTTCACCTTGCTGCGGTTGGGCAACACGTCTATCGAGCGGCTGCGATTCTCCTGCCGCTTGAGTAGCCCCTTCTTTTCCAGATTGGTGACGTGCTTGTGCACGGTGGCCAGCGAACTCAGACCAAGGCCCTGCCCAATCTCTTCATACGAGGGACAATAGCCGTGCTCGCCAATGAAACGCGCAATGAATTCGTGAACCTGATGCTGCCGCTTGGTAATAGCCATAGCGATAGTTTAGCGAATGAAAGGCGAATGTCAAGCAAGAAGTAAATTATCGTGCTGGGACGAGTACCAAATTGGTACAACTGTGAGCGACTGCCCGTAGCAATTGGATCCGCTTTTGCAGTTTTCTTCGCACTTGCTCTGGCGCGCCCATAGTGCCATACTCATTCGCGTTACATGAACGATATTCTTGAAGTAAAAATACCTATGAGCCCAGCCATGAATACTACTGTTCGCACTCACTTTTCAAGCCGTTGCGGGCAATTCGCCTGCCTAATTCTGGGGCTAATTTTTGCCCTTACCGCCGCTTCCGCCCAGATTGGCGATCATGCTACGCACGACACGGGGCCCGTGCCGGACTCACCCTCTAACGATTCGACGCCGGTGTTCAAGGTGGAATCACGCCTGGTGCTGGTGGATGCGGTGGTGACCGACAGCAAGGGAAACTACATCCCGGGGCTGAAGGCTTCTGACTTTTTGCTGCTGGAAAACGGCAAGCCGCAGACGATCGTCGCCTTCGCCGAGCAGAAGCCGCAGGATTCTGCAGCCGCCAAGGTGCAAGCTCCGGTGTTGCCGCCCAATACCTATTCGAACTTTACCCCGCTGCAGCCCGGCCATGCCGCGACCGTTATTCTGCTAGACGTGCTGAACACCACCAGCCTGGATCGCGCGTATGCGCGCAAGCAGATGCTGAATTTTTTGCAGGCATTGCCAGTGGGCCAGCAGGTGGCGTTGTTCACCATGGATACTCATCTGCGTTTGCTGCAAACGTTTACTGGGGACTCAACCGCTTTGGTGGCGGCAGCAAAAAAGGCAGCCGACGCCAGCGGCGCGCCGGGGGTTACGTCCGAGGCTGACCGCCAGCAGTTGGCCATCAGCGCGTTTCCGGATTCGCCCAGCCCTTCACCACTTCAGTTGCTCAACGCGGTCAATCAGCAGGACGTAGTGGCTACGAACTTTCGTGCTCAGGTTACGCTGGACAATCTGAACGGCCTGGCGCGGATGCTCTCGGGCTACGCTGGACGCAAGAATCTACTGTGGCTCTCGGCGGATTTTCCGGTGCGGCTCGATAGCGACTTTGCGCGCCAGTTCGCCAATGAAGATCCACAGATCGGCAAGCAGGTGCGCGAGACCGAGGCGCTGCTTGCCGCGTCTTCCATTGCGGTGTATCCCATGAGCGTACGCGGGCAAGAGACGGCAGGCATCGGGCTCGACACGCAGAGTTCATTTGTCGGCCAGGTGGAGCAGCAAACCACCGGAGTGGAAGTGACGCCCTCCGCGCCTAGCGGTCCCGGCGGCGGCGGTGCTCCTCAAACCAACATTGGCCGCTCGCTTACCAACAAGCAGTTCAACTCCCGCTACGAAATTGACACTACCATTGACGAGCTGGCGGCTGAGACCGGGGGGCGCGCCTTTCATGGCACGAATGACCTGACCGGCGCCTTGCAGCAAAGCCTGGCTGATGGCAGCCACTACTACACGCTGGCCTATGTTCCGCAGAATACGAAGTGGGACGGCAGTTACCGCAAGCTGGAGATCAAGGCGAAGACGCCCGGACTCAAGGTTCACAACCGCAAGGGCTACTATGGCGAACCGCGGGAGGCGCTCAAGGGCGACCGCGCCGCCACGCTGCTGGCGTCGTCGGTGCAGCCAGTGCGTCCGATTTCCACCATGCTGTTCGTCCGCGCCCGCGTTTTGCCGCCTGACGCCACCAGCAATAAGGTGCGTATTGACTACATTCTTGATCCCGCGGAGCTGAGCTTTGCCGACGTCGGCAACAAGAAGCACATGGCGCTGGACTTTCTGGCGACTGCCTATGATGACGGTCTGAAGACGGCGGGTCATGAACAGGATTCCGTGGACGGCGACGTGAAGCCCGAAGTGTTACAGACCTGGCTGAAAGCTGGGGGATTCAGCCATCATCAGGAGCTTGACCTGAAGCCGGGCAAGTATCATCTGAGAATTGGCGTAATTGATCGCGGATCACAGAAGATTGGTACGCTGGATGTGCCTCTGGAGATTACGGCGAAGTAAGTAGCGGGGCAGGGTGCACACTCTGTTCGTACTGCATCCGTGGACATATATGACAGCGGCCTGAGGCGACGACCGCATCTGGCTATAATCCGTGGCAATAGGCGCGAGGCATCCTGTATTCCACACTAGTCCGCGAAAGTCGCGCGGACGAGGATGGGGCACCCACGTTATGATTTGGGAAAGAAAGGTGGGGCACCCGCCTCCTTTGGCGACTTCACGATTCCGAGTCGAAACAACATGGTGCTGTGGAGTCCATCGTGGTCAGAACCTGGCCAGCTATCGGGTACTCTTTCCGCCGCATTTCTGATTGGATTCGGGGACTATAAAGCAGATGTTCAAAGCGATCACAAATAACTTTCTCATTGCTGCCCTGTTGCTTACGGCAGCAGTTGCCTCCGCCCAACCCCCAGGGGCTATCGAGCACCCGAAACACTTGTCGGGATGTGCCCTATTGCACAATCCCGGCCGCTATAATGGCCAACTGGTTCAGGTCGCTGGAACGCTGAATGTAGGCTTCGAGAGAAGCGACATAACGTTTTCCTGTTCCGGGCGTCTCGGAATCTCGTTATCACTCCATGAGCCTGATTTGAAGAAGTACGGCTTCCTGACTGAACCTCAGAGCAAGAAGGCATTGGACAGAGCTCTTGGAGAGGCGCATCCGGGTGAAATCGTAAACGAGCGGGTAACCAAGAGCGTCAGCGGCACGGTCGTGGGACTCTTTCGATGCCACTACGATTTTCCGACCTGCGAGGGAATCACTAGATACGGCGACAGTTCAATCGTGGTCAAAAGTGTGAAACTTGACTGGAATTCGACTCGACATCGGTAGTCAAATGCGGTTGTGGCGCAGGAAAATTCGTGTATGACGAGCCTCACTACACTGACGATCTCGCAGGTGGCCCATTCAAGCCTGCTTTTGGCTTGAGTGGGGTAGGTCTATAGCTGGACAGGAGTCCTTCCACTCGCTTGCGTTTTCGTGTCCACTCCGGCTCGATCTCCACGGCCGCCGACGCCTGGTTGGCGTCCCAACAGCAGATTCTTCCGCTCCGATCGAGATGACAGAATTGAGGTCATCCGAAAATCCCCACTCAAGCCAAAAGCGGGCTTGAATGGGCCACCCCGCCACGGAACAGCCGGCAACCTCCATCTACTTCCACTAACTACCCGCGCGGTTTCTTGCCCGCGTTAGCGTTATTGTTGTCCGATGCCTCGGGCAGGGTGCCTACCATGAGCAGATTGCCGCTGCTGGCGTCGAAGGCGGCGTAGGCGCGGGTAAAGCGCGCCACGTGCGAGCCGCTCGGCCCGGTGAGCAGGAACTCGCCAGTCAGGGTTACAAAGCCCAGCCGCGCACTATCCGCCAAACCGGTGCGCTCCCCCGCCAGTCGCGACGAAACGTCGCTGCTGGACATGAACTCGACGCTTTCCACCTGAATGCTGGCGTTGCTGGCCAGATTACGGGGAAGGTTATGCGTCTGGAAGTAGGCGGTAACGTCCGCCTTGCTGAACGGCTCCGGGCCGGCACTTACATTCAGTGCGTGCAGACCTTGCGGCGTTTTTGCCGTGCCTGTGGGCGGCGCGATCTTGCTCATCTTTGGTTTGTCGTTGTCACAGGCGGCTAGACCGATGATCGTCGCCAGCATTAGAGCTAGTAAGTAACTCGAAGTGTGTTTCATGAAATGTTCCTCTCTCTCTCAATCTTTAACTTGCATATACAGCCTGATAAGGCCTAAGTGCCGCAGCAGTTAGTCTGGAAGATGCCGCCGTCGGGCGCACCCATGCTGCCGGGAACTTCCAGCCAGGAAGCGGTAGGCGGCTTATCGCTACGGACGCTGCCTTGTGTGGTCTGCGAGCTGGCAAAGAAGGTATAACTACCGTCCAGCGCAGAGGTCGCCCAGCGATTGCGGCAGAAGTTGACCTCGGTAGCTGAGGCACTGTTCGATCCGGCCAGCTCCTGCCCAATGTGAATGTCATGTGGCGTCATCTGTCCGGGATTGGTGGGTACATTGGTGCCGTTGTAGAGCGTGCTTTGCGAATCGTTGTAGATGAACACCAGATAGTTGTTGGGATTGCTGCGGCCGTCTTTCACGATCATGTAGTGATCTTCGGTGCCGGTGGAATCCACTCCTCCGAGCAGATGCAAGTTGAAGGTATTGCCATTGCCTTCGCGTGCGTCCGCCCAGAAGTAGACCTGACTGCCGCCATCGCTGGTCAGGTAGCCAGCCTCTACCCAGCAGGCACCAAACTGATTGCTGGTGCAGTTGGCCGAGTTGTAGTCAATTAGCCACATTTCG
Organism: Terriglobales bacterium; assembly: GCA_038229415.1. Lineage (GTDB taxonomy): Bacteria > Acidobacteriota > Terriglobia > Terriglobales > Acidobacteriaceae > JANXUR01. Next base: position 23,829 of record JBBROM010000011.1, on the reverse strand, counting down.
TCGTCCACAAAGCCGCCGCATCCGCTGGGGCAGTTCAGGTTGCCGACGATGATGTCGCTATAGGCACCGAAGTATTCTCCGGTCTGGTTCCAGGCGGTCTGGCCGTAGCAATGGTTTTGCTGGGGCGTGCCGCAGTTGTAGTTTTGCGCCGAAGCCGGTGCCGCGAACGCCGTCCACAAGGCCAAAACGGCGAGTGCGGAGAAGAGCGAAGAGGGAATTCGTATGCGTTTCATGTAGTCCTCCTGAGATGTGCGCCGCGATGCGTTTTGCGGGCGCGGAACGAATAGCGAGCAGCAGGTGCGCTTCCATGCGCCACAAGGCAAGGCTTGTTGCTGCTCGCTTCAGTATTGGATTAAGCAGTTTGCTGCCCAAGTTGGAGGGGGAGTGGGCAAGAGCAGGATTATCATTTATCTGCAACAACTTACGGGCAAGGGAAGGGGATGCAGCACGGTTTGCAGGACTATCCAGAAAGGCAGGGCGAACGGGTTTCACTATCTATTCGGTGAGAGGTGGCAAGTTTGGGGGAGCTGACGGAGATCAGGTAGCGGGTTGGTTCGCACGCCGCCAAGCGTGAATTTACATCAGCGTGACAACCCCATTGGCGTATGAAATTAATCTTGCATTGAGTGCATGCCAAACGGCAGCGGTACAGGAGACGAAAATGAAAGCTTTATCTTCTTCAACTTTTTTAACTTTATGGAAGAGCACGTTGGGGATCGCAGTCAGTTTGGCGATGACAGCTTCTGCGGCCCATGCGGCGGCAGGCGCTTTGGACACTACCTTTGGCAAAGGCGGCAAGACGGAAACGACGTTCAACCTGAGCGTAATTCCTTCGGACGCAATTTTGCAGGCCGATGGCAAGACTGTCGTCGCAACAGGATTCGACAACACGCGTATTGCCACCGAGGCGTTTGGACTGGTTCGCTACAACAAGAATGGCAGCCTCGATCAGACCTTCGGTACCAAAGGCAGTGTGTTTACCTCGTTCACCAACTTCATTAACGCGCCCGCAGCGCTGGCGTTGCAGAGCGACGGCAAGATCGTGGTGGCGGGCAATGCCAGCAGCGCGGATGGGCAGACCTCCGAGTTTGCGATCGCGCGGTTCAATACGAACGGTACGCTGGATACCTCCTTTGGCACCGGCGGCAAGGTGACCACCAATTTTGTTGGCGTGATGCTGGGTGGAGTGCGGAATCCGGCGAATGCGATTGTCATCCAGAGCGACGGCAAGATTGTGGCGGCTGGGCTGGCCAGCCAGTGTGAAGACTGTGATCAGAACACGGCTCTGGCTCGTTACAACACCGACGGCAGCTTGGACACTAGCTTCGGCACCGGAGGCACTGTCTCCATGATCGCGATTGGCGAAGTACGGGGTTTGGCGCTGCTTTCGACGGGAGAGATTTTGGCCGTAGGAACCAATGTGACCAGCTTGGCGCAGTTCACCTCGAATGGCGTGCTGGAGCCGGGCGTAATCTCGGGTACGATTGTGGCTAGTTCAAAGGTGGGCGGCATCGTCTTTCAGAGTGACAGCAAGATTCTGCTGGGCGGCGCGGCGACAGACAATGCCACCAATCGCCACGACTCCGATGTTTCGGTGACGCGCTTCAGTTCCACTGGCGTTTTGGATGCAACGTTCAATGCTCCGCTGTTCGACTTCGCTCCGGAGACGGCTTTCGTGACCAACGCAGCGCAGGCCGTGGCGATGCAGCCCGATGGCAGCGTCGTGGTCGGCGGACTTTCGGGCAGTGGCACCACGGCGTTTGGCATGGCGAGGCTTAGCTCGACCGGAGTGCTCGATACCACCTTCGGCAGCGGCGGCACCTTGACTACCAAGTTCAATAGCGCGGATCAGGTGACTGCGGTGCTGATTCAGTCCGACGGCAAGATCGTGGCTGTGGGCCAGACGTTGAACAGCAAGGGCATCGCCGACCTGGCGCTGGCAAGATATTTGGGTAAGTAGGGCTTGGGGTAGTGCGGAACGGGCCGCTTCGGCGGCCCTTTTTTGTTTCTTGCGCAGTGGTACCATCCCTCTGAAGAGGTGGTCCGAGCAGTGTGCAATCCCACCCTTCGAAAATCGCAAAGGATGGGGCGCCCAGAGTTGAGATCTGGGAAGGAAAGACCGGAAGGGTGCGCTACCCGCCGTCAAACGGTCAGTCTAACAAAGGTTACCCGTCCTGGACGACGTCTGCTATGACAACATGCCACAACTAGTGGAAGAACAGGTGAGCTAAATGGGCAGCAAACAGATTGCGTTGTTCGGCGTACTGATTCTCGGGATGAGCACGATGTTTCAATACGCACTTAGTCAAGTATCTCGCAAAGTCCTTGTAGCACTGGTCATAAGCACAGACAGCACAGAAGTCAAAACCGGGCAAAATGTCGAAATCAAGCTTAAAATCACTAACCTATCAACTCATGATGTGGATTGTTCTCGAGCTTACACGAATGGCATTGACAGGCTCTCTCAATATGAGGTCACGCGAGACAATGGCAAGATAGTTAAGCAGAGAGAATATCCACACTTTGGGCATATGCCGACAAGCCTTCGCACATGCACATTAGAACCTGGTGAAAGCACGGACGAGCGAGGGAGTTCACTCAGTGCGCGCTACGATATGACAAAGCCAGGCGTTTATAAGATTCGTGCGTTTCGGCAGGTCTCGGCGGATGAAAAAGAAGGTAGGGCTGAGTCGAATATCATAACTGTGACCGTAGTACCGTGAAAAATTCACCTACCGAGCAGCCACTGGCATCTCCGCCAAAATCTCCTCCACGGCGCTGATCGCGATATCCATCTCTTCGTCGCGGGTGTAGAAGTGCGGCGAGAAACGTACGCCAGCCTTGGGGCGATAGTCCACAAAGATGCGGCGCTTGACTAACTCGCGGCAGACTTCCGGCGCGTGGGGCATATCAATGGAAACCGTTCCGCCACGTTGCTCGGGGTTGCGTGGCGAGTTCACCCGCCACCCGCGCGCGTCCGCTAACTCGATGAGGCGCGCAGTCTGCCGCATGGACTTTTCACGGATTCGGTCTACGCCGACTTCGGTCACGATGCGCAGGCCCGGCTGGGCCGCGTAGAGTGCCGGGATATTCGGCGTTCCGTTCATGAACTTGTAGCTGGGCGCGGTGTACTGGATCGGCCCGATCTGGAAGGCAAACGGATTCTGGTGCGCGGTCCATCCGGTGAGTTTCGGTTCGAGCTTCTCGCCAAGGTCGGGACGCACATAGAGATAGGCCGTGCCGGGGCCACCGCATAGCCACTTCAACACACCGCCCACGGCAAAATCGGCGTCAAGCGCCTGCACGTCCACGGGGACGGTGCCGAGCGACTGGAAGCTGTCGAGCAACACGTAGGCCCCCACCTTGTGCGCCTTCTCGATGATGGCTTTGGCGTCCTGAATAAACGAACTGCGGAAGATTACGTGCGAGATCGGGACGATCAGCGTGTGCTCATCAATGGCATCCAGCAGGCGTTCGAGTGGCACGTGGATGCCGTCGTCGGTGGGCACCATGTGGACGTGTGCGCCGCGTTCGCGTTGCGCTTCCCAGAAGTACATCACGCTGGGAAAGTTCAGGTCGGAGTAGACAACTTTGTTGCGCGGGCCGGAAAAGTCGAAGCAGCTGGCGATGGTGGCTTGGCACAGCGTGACGTTCTGGTGGCAGCTCACGGAGCCTTTTGGGGCATTCAGCAGAGCGCCGATTTGGTCGCCGACTTCTGCGGCCAGCATCCACCACTTTTCTTCCCACGAAGCGACGCCGCGCGTGGCCCAGATGTCGGTGTAAGCCTGCATGGCGTCATGCACCGCGCCGGGCATCGCGCCCAGTGAGTTGGAGATCAAATAAGTAGAATCGGCGAGAATCGGAAACTGCGAGCGGTAACGGAGCAGATCGTCAGCCATAGAAATTATTGTAGTGGAGCAAGGGGGGAAGGCGTGCGACGTTACTGAGCAGGCTGCAGGCGCATTTCTGCCAGCAGTTTCCGGAACTCTCCCCGAAATGTTTTATGGATGTATTTTGTCTAACGGCGGTAGGCCAGCCTGTTTTAGTAGCTCACTGAACTCCGGCGAATGGTGCAAGCTGCGCAGGGATGGCAGCAAACCGATATAGCGGACGGGCGTCTCATGCCGGCGCAGCGCTTCGTTCAGGTAGCCCAACGCGGCTTTCTCATCGCCAAGCAGCGCAGCGGTTTGAGCCAGTTCCGAAGCTGCAACCTGGTTCAATGCAAACTGCTGCTTCTGAACCTCCAAAATACTGTGCAGCATTCCCCGTACACCGCGTTGCCTAAATCCTTTTTCCGCAGCGTCCACGGCTGCGAGCGCGGCAGCGTCTTTTAGCAGTACCGCGCTCTGGCGCGATTCGATCAGATAGTTTGGGGCGTCAAGGTCCGCGAGGTAAATCAGGGCGAGATATTTGTGGGGCGAGGCGAAACCGGGGTCTGTATTCACCATCTGCCTCAGCATGGCGATGCCTTCTTCGCGCTGGCCCAACAGCACCAGCAGGACGCCTTTATCGGCGCGGATGGACGGCGAGGAGGGGTCCAGTTGCTGGGCGCGATTCATAGTAGCGAGGGCTTCCGCCGGTCGGCCCAGCAGGGCAAGCGCCATTCCGTACCAGTGCTGGGCATCGGCATAGCTGGGGTTCAGCGCGATGGCGCGCTGAAACTCTCGTTCCGCCCCCGGCGAATCCCACTTCCAATAAAAGAGAACAAAGGCCAGCGAGGCGTGCGCTTCCGCCGAGCCTGGGTCGAGTTCCACCGCCTTGGACGACGCTGCGAAGGCGCGCTTGAATGCTTCCTCCTCTGGCATCGCTGAGTATTCACGCAGCAGGTTATAGCTATCGGCGAGGCCAACGTAGGGCTTGGCATAGGCCGGGTCGAGCACAATGGCTTGGGTGAAGTAGTCCACTGCCTGATTCAGACCCTCAGGCGTGCGCTTGTTCCATGAATAGCGGCCGCGCAGGTACAGAGCTTCGGCCTCCGCGACGGGCTGATGAATATTCCTTGCGCCATCGGCGACAGCCTGTCCACCGCCTGGGGAAGAGTGAGAACTCCGGCTCTGGATGGCGACGATTGCAAGAGTTGCCACCAAAGCCGCGACCAGAAGCAAAAGGTACGACTTGGGCCGAGCTTCCAGACGGTCAGCAGAACTTTCGACGCCCGAGCTGGGGAAGGACAGCACCAGCTTTGGGCCTGATGGCGAGTCCTCGATTTGCCCGCCCGGATCCGGAAGAGGAAAGGGCTCCAGAACATGGGCTTCGTTGGGCTGTGGACGCTTGGCCCACTCCCTCAGTTCGCGAGGCAGGGCATAAACGCGCGCCTTGGTACGCCCGGGAAATCGGTGAACCGGCATTCCGAGTTCCTTCTCCCAGCGACGGACGGTTTTCTCGTCGCGGTCGAAGAAAGTCGCAATTTCCTTCCACGATTCGAGTTGCCGATCGGCTTTTCCAGCCTCAATCGCGGTCATCGTCCTATATTGTCCGTTCTTGCCCAGTCACGTCCATTGTGCGGAGCCGCCCGAACGCCTAGTTTAACGCAAGCGCGACACCTTACTCTGCGTTTGCTGGCGGACTCCTCCCAGAAATGCCCTGAGGCAGAGAAGGTGCGAAGACAACGGTAAGCGTCTACGACTACCCCGGGGTTTTCCAAGATCGCAGGTTTATCAGGAGAGAACAACATGAACTGCATTAAAAAATTAGTGAAGCATGGTCTCAGCACCTCCGCCGTAACCATATTTGTAGGGATGCTTGGCTTGGCGTTACCTGCCACCACCGCCCACGCGCAAACCTTCACCCCTATCCGCGACTTCGGGCTGCCCGTTGACAACGGCAGCCCCGGTGGCTTGTTGACCCAAGGGCGCGACGGCAACCTCTATGGATTCTTGAACGGCTCGGGCAATGCTGAGATATTCCAAATCACCACGGCGGGGGTTGAAACCCTGCAATTTGCCTCCAATACCGGACAACCCACCAACTGCTCCACTGGGATGATTCTGGGCACGGATGGCAACTTCTACGGAACCTGCCGGGAATACCTGCCAGACCACTTGGGTGGAGTCGCCTTCAAGTTCACCCCCGGCATTGGGGCGCTAAGCGGGACATTTACCATCCTGGCGGACATTCCGGCGTTCACCCAGGTGAATGGCACGGCTGAACCTAACGGGCCCATACAGGCGGCCGACGGCAACCTCTATTTCACCACCGAGTACGACCCCAACAACACCGGAAGCGGTTGCGGATACGCCTACAAGCTGACCACGGCAGGCGTGCTGACCACCCTCCATATCTTCGCCGGTTCCAGCGTCAATCAACCGTGCGGCACCATTGGCCCTCTTATTCAGGGCAAGGACGGCAATCTCTACGGCACCAGTATTGCTGGCGGAAAAGGCGGCTTGAACTTTGGCACGGTCTACAAGCTGACCACTGCCGGAACCGCCTCCGTGGTGTACTCCTTCACCGCAGGAGCATTAGATGGGCGGGACCCCATGGGCGGAGTGATTCAGGGGGCAGACAACAACCTCTATGGCACAGCGCGGGACTTTGGTGTGAACAATGGCGGAACCATCTTCAAGGTGAGCCTGGCGGGAACGTTCCTTGATCTGCACAACTTCAACACTGCAACAGAATTCGGCGGCTTCCCCAATCAGCCCCTCATTCAGGCTACGGACAACAACCTGTATAGCGTGGCCTCAGGCTGTGTCGGCAACAACTGCGGCACCACGGGGAACATCTTCAAGAGCACGACCACTGGCGCATACACAACCGAGTTTGGCGGGTTCGATGAGACCTGTGGTTCGAATCCGGATGGGTGCATTCCGAATTCACCCTTAACCCAGCACACCAACGGGACATTTTACGGCGTCACCGCGGCTGGCCCCGCCGGGTTTGTTGGTGTGTTTTACAGCTTTGCGCTGCCCTTGCCGCTGGGCAAATTTGTCAGCATACAGCAGAAGAGCGGCAACGTTGCTGCCACCGTCAACATTCTTGGTCAGGGCTTTATCGGCACCGCGTCGGTGAAGTTTGGCGGAGTGGCAGCGACCAGCTTCACCGTGGTCTCGGACACGTTCATGACAGCTAAGGTGCCAGCAGGCGCAATCAGTGGCAAGGTCACCGTGGTGGAGCCGAGCGGAACGCTGACTTCGGCGCAGACGTTCAGTGTGAAGGCGAGGATCACCAGTTTCACTCCGGCAAGCGGGCCCGTCGGAACGCTGGTGACGATCAACGGCACCGGGCTGACCCAAGTGAGCAAGGTGACATTTAATAACGTGGTAGCGACGTCGTTCACGATTGTTTCGGATTCGAAGATTACGGCGACGGTGCCGACGGGCGCTACCACGGGCAAGATCGTGGTGACGAATCCAGCCGGCACGGCGAGCAGCGCTACCAGTTTTACCGTGATCTAGTTGTAACCGGTAACAAAAGGAAGGCGAAGAGCGCCGCGGCCAGCAGCGCTCTTCGCTTTTGCTTCCCGCGCTAACTCGCCACCGTGACGCTAGGGCTAGTGGGGCCTAGGATGGTGGCGACAAATCCGGCTGTTTCAGCAACTTGTCGAACTCTGGATCGTTCAAAAAGCCGCGAAGAGGAAGCTGTAAACGCACTGCAAGATGAGATATCTCACGTCGGCGGAAAGACTCGCGGAGATAGCTTAGCGTGGCTGCCTTATCGCCAAGCAGAGCACAGGTATCAGCCAGAAGGAAAGCGGGAATTCGACCGAGAGCAAACTGCTTCCGTTGAACCGCTAGAAGACTCCGCAGCATGGCAGTGGCACCGCCCTGCGCGAATCCTTTTTCGGCGGCTCCCACCGCTGCGAGAGCATCCGCATCCCCCAGCATAGTGGCAGCTTGGCGAGCTTCGGCAAGGTAGTTGAGGCAATCGAGATCGGCCAGATAAATGTGGGAGAGGTAGCTGTGGGGGGAGGCGAACCCGGGATCGGTGCTCTCCATCTGCTTCAGTAAAGCGATGCCTTCTTGGCGGTGGCCCAGATTGAAGATCAGAAAGCTTCGATCAGCGCGGATGGAGGGTGAGGTCGGATCAAGCTGTTGGGCCCGGTTCATGAGGGCGAGAGCCTCCTGATATCGGCCCTGCTCGATCAGAGTATTGGAATACCAGTGAAGGGCGACGGCGTAGTTGGGGTTTAAGGCGATGGCGCGCTGAAACTCGTGTTCCGCACCGGCAGCGTCCCACTTCCAGCAAAACAGCACGAAACCCAACGAGGCGTGAGCCTCTGCGGACGAGTCATCGAGCTCGACTGCTTTGGACGACGCCGCGAAGGCACGCCGGAAGGCTTCCGTATCGGACATGCCGGTGTATTCGGGCAGCAGGTTGTAGGTATCCGCAAGCCCAGCGTAAGACTTGGCATCCGCCGGGTCGAGCACAATGGCTTGGGTGAAGTAGTCCACCGCCTGGTTCAGCGACTCCGGTGTCCGCTTGTTCCAGGAGTAGCGCCCGCGCAGGTAGAGTTCTTCCGCGGCTGGTACCGGTGTATGTGCGGGATGGGCCGACGATATTGCACGCGCCCGGCCACCAGAGGCGATCTGCCACGTTGCAAAGCCTACGGCCAGCAAGAGCGATGCCGCCGCCAGTAGAAACCATCGCCATCTTCCGCGCCATCCCGTGATCGCAACTCGGGAATCTGGCTCAGGAGTTGGCTGCACCCGGATGGGCAGCACAATGATCGGGCTGGGGACAGAACTCGGGGCGGAACTGGGTGCGGTAGCGTACGCCAAGTCCTCACCCTGCCCTACCCCCACATCTTCGGTTTCTTGTGGACGGCTCGACCTGGCCCACTCCTGCAACTCCTCCACAAAGCCATAAATGCGGCCACGGGAGCCGGGATAGCGATAGACAGGCAGGCCAAACTCTTTTTCCCAGCGCCGCACAGTTTTTTCGTCCCGGTCAAAATAAGCGGCAATTTCCTTCCAGGAGTCCAGCCGCTGCCCCGATTTGTTGGACTCTGAGCCCGTCATGTCCGCAAGTGTCCCATGTCATCCGCTAACGCCCGTTGTGCGGGCCGGATGGAACCCTGATTCTATCGCAAGCGCGGACAAGGAAGGCTGGTGGGGAACTCGCTTCCCCCAGGGCTGCATCGGCAAAAATCGCAATTCTCAGGAGAAAACAATGGACGGCAAATTGAAATCAAACGCACAAATAAGTCGGAAGATGATTCAATGCATCGGCACCGCAATTCTGATGCTAGTTGTACTGGCCGGGGTGACCCTCCCGGTGCAGGCGCAAACCCACACCTCGTTGGTCGAACTAAATTTCCCCAATACCGGGTTTGGCTTTGGTAGCCCCGTGCAAGGGCGCGACGGCAATCTGTATGGCGTTGCCGGCCTCAACCTTACCGCAATCTACCAGGCCACCCCCGCCGGGGCGCTCACCCTGCAATGGCTGGCATCCAGCACCCCTGGCGGAACCCTTTGCTACAGCGGCATGATTCTGGGCACTGACGGCAATTTCTACGGCACCTGTTCTCAGCAGGACAACGATCATAGAGTCGCCGTTGCTTTCAAGTTCACACCCGGCGTGGGCACGCTCAGCGGAACGCTCATATTTTTGACCAGTTTGGCAACGCAAGGTTCTTCTCCCAGCCCGCTGGTACAAGCGGCGGACGGAAACTTCTATGGCACGATGAACGCTGGTGGCTCCTCAAACTGTGGCACCGCCTTCAAGATGACCTCCGCTGGCGTTCTGACCAATCTCCACACTTTTCTTGGCGGGGGGTCGAATGAACCCTGCGGTGTAACGGGTGCGCTCATTCAGGGTGAGGATGGCAATCTGTATGGAGCGAGTTCTCTGGGTGGAATCAGTGGCAACGGCAACGCCGGAACTGAATTCAAAATGACCACGGCAGGAGCCGTGAGTCTGGTTCACAGTTTCGACTTTGGCTTCAGTACATCACTCTCTGACAGTGTTTTGCAGGGAACCGATGGCAGTTTCTATGGCATCTCGCATCTTGGCGGCGCTACCACCGATTTCGGCTATGTTTACCGCGTGACGGCGGCAGGCGTAGAGACGGATCGGCATGACTCCAGCTCTGCGGCAAGGTATCCTTCGTCTACTTTGATTCAGGCTACCGATGGCATTTTTTATGGGGTCACAAACGGATGCAATGCTGGTGGATGTGTTTCCGCGGAACTATTTAAGCTGACCGGCGGAGGTGCCTACACCACCTTGTACAGCGGCTTCGTAGTACCTTGCGGATTGGATGGGTGCATTCCCGCCGGGCCGCTGACCCAGCACACCAATGGCACGTTCTACGGCGTGACCAATCAGGGCGGCTTCAACAACGATGGCATCCTCTACAGCCAGACCACGAGTCCCGCCTTGGCACCGTTCGTCAGCATCCAGCAAAAGAGCGGCATCGTGGGATCCACGGTGAACATATTGGGCCAGGGCTTTACCGGAACGACGGCAGTGAAGTTCGGCGGCGTGGCCGGCACCTTCACAGTCGTATCGGACACATTCATGACCGCAATTCCACGCGCAGGTGCCATCACTGGCAAGGTGACCGTGGTGGAGTCGAGCGGCACGCTGACGTCAGCCCAGACGTTCAGCGTGAAAGCGAAGTTCACCAGCTTTACTCCGGCGAGCGGGCCGGTGGGCACGCTGGTGACGATTAACGGCACGGGACTGACCCAAGTGAGCAAGGTGACGTTCAACAATGTTGCCGCTACTTCGTTCACGATTGTGTCGGACTCGAAGATTACGGCCACGGTGCCGACTGGCGCTACCACGGGCAAGATCGTAGTGACGAATCCGGCTGGCACCGCGAGCAGCGCTACGAACTTTACGGTGAACTAGTGTAAAGATTGCGTTTCACGCAGTCCATCGAATCACGAGGAGCGCCCGGACAGGGTGCTCCTCGTTTTCTTTGCTTCGGGGGATGCTCAAAAGGGGTCAGTGTCTTGCTTGTATCTTGCTTGTGCTTTGCTTGACCATTATTCGACTTCCCGCATCGTCCACTGCTAGACTGGGCAGTTTTCTGGCTGCGTACTTTTTCTGAGCGGAGTTCTATTTCTATGGCAATTCAAAAAGTAGGCGTGTTGGGCTGCGGGCTGATGGGTTCCGGCATTGCGCAAGTCGCAGCGACAGCTGGATTTGACGTGACCGTGCTGGAGGTCGAGCAGAAGTTTTTGGACAAGGGATTTGCTGGAGTGCAGAAATCGCTGGCGAAGTTTGCCGAGAAGGGCACCATCAGCGAAGCTCCGGCGGCGATTTTGGCGCGGCTCAAGGGTACAACGAACATGGCCGACCTTGCCGAGTGCGACATTGTGATCGAAGCGGTGATTGAGAACGTCGGCGAGAAGAAAAAGATGTATGCGGCGCTCGACGCCGCAGTGAAGCCTGAGTGCATCTTCGCCTCGAACACCTCCTCGATTTCCATTACGGAGATTATGACTGCGACTTCGCCCGCGCGAATTGCCAGATTCGTGGGGCTGCACTTTTTCAATCCGGTGCCGCTGATGAAACTGGTGGAGGTAGTAAAGACGATTGCCACCAACCCGGCGGTGTACGGCGAGGTGTTCGCGTTCGCCGAGAAGCTGGGCAAGGTGGCCGTCCGTACCAGCGACAAGACGGGCTTCATCGTGAACCGGCTGCTGGTGCCCTACTTACTCGACGCGATTCGCGCCTATGAAGAAGGAGTAGGTTCGATTGCCGATATTGACCAGGCGATGAAGCTGGGATGCGGGTATCCCATGGGGCCGTTCACGCTGCTGGACTTTGTGGGCCTCGACACGACTTACTATATTAGTCAAATTATGTTCGACGAGTTCAAAGAGCGGAGGTTCGCCTCGCCCGCGCTATTGAAGCGCATGGTGATGGCGGGATGGTACGGGCGGAAGAGTGGCAAGGGATTTTACGATTACAGTGATCCGGTGAATCCGGCGGCGAGTTTGTAAGTGCAAACGCCAGTTCTGACACAGAGGCACTGAGGCACAGAGAAAAGCTAAGGCTTGAACCGCAGAGTGCGCTGAGGAACGCTGAGTAAGGCTAGGCTTGAGATTGCTCCGGCGAGCTTCGCTGCCAAAGTTGCCAACCGAGCCAGCCGCACAGCGGCGGCACATGATAGCCCAGGACGTAAGTCCTGGGTAGGCAGAAGAAATGATAGAGCCCCGGAGGGGCGGCACATGCGGCGCCGATGAAGTATAAAGATGGAATTGTCATTCCGAGCACAGCGAGGAATCTGCATTTCGCTCTTGGTGGCTTCAAGTTCGAATCGTCCCACCCTAGCCGCCAACTGCAGGCGGCGAGGGTGGGGCACCAAGCGGGGTGATCGTGCAGCAGTGTTTTCAAATCTGCGGGGGCGAAATGAATTCAGATGGGGCAAGCGAGAAAAACAAGATGTATCACATCCCGACTAGTGGCTTGGGTGATCCTTCAAACGATCAACTCGAAAAATGGGCGACCGATCCCAATTGTATTGAGAGGGACAATGCCGCTGCTTTTCTTGCCGAAAGGCGTGCGCATGGCGCGAAAATCATGGCGACGAGGGATGAAGCCAGAGCTCAGAAGCGGGCCGAGTTGCAAGACAATCCTTTTGACTCACGTACCGAGGTGTCGGCGGACGCGAGGCATATTGCTAACAGAATCGCTACACACCTCTGGGTCATTTTTGTGTTATTGCCGATCATGCTCGCTGTGTTGTGGAATGCACTGAAGTAGTACTTTCTCGCTGGACTCGGGAGTTCATCCTTATGACCTACACCAACATACTCTGTGAAACTCGTAACTCCATCGGCTATGTCACGGTCAACCGGCCGGACAAGCTGAATGCACTGAACATGGCGACCATGGCGGAACTAGGCACGGCGTTTGCCGAGTTTCAGGACGATAACTCCGTGCGCGTCGTCATACTCACTGGCTCGGGCGAGAAGGCGTTTGTCGCTGGCGCGGACATCAACGAACTTGCGCAGCAGAATCCCGTGGAGGCCAAGGAGTTTGCGCTGCGCGGGCAGGCGGTGCTGAGCCGGATGGAAAACCTGGGCAAGCCGGTGATCGCGTGCGTCAACGGATTTGCGCTGGGCGGCGGCTGCGAGCTGGCCATGGCCTGCACCATGCGACTGGCCAGCGAGAACGCGAAGTTCGGGCAGCCGGAGGTGAAGCTGGGGATTATCCCCGGATACGGCGGCACGCAGCGGCTGACGCGGCTGGTGGGCAGGGGCCGCGCCATGCAACTGGTGCTGGCGGGCGAGATGATTGGGGCCGCAGAGGCGCTGCGGATTGGCCTGGTGAATGAGGTGGTGCCGCAGGCCGAGCTGATCGCGCGCGCCGAGGCGATTGCGGCGAAGATGATTGCGAACGCTCCGCTTGCGGTGCAGTATGCGCTGGAGGCTGTGAACAAGGGCGCGGATATGCCGCTGAGCGAAGCGCTGTTCCTGGAAGCGACGCTGTTCGGCCTGTGCTGCGCCACCGAAGACAAAAACGAGGGCACACGCGCGTTTTTGGAGAAGCGCGCAGCGGTGTTCTCCGGAAAGTGAGAACTTCACGACGGAGGCACGGGGGCACCAGAGCTTCACAGAGGAAAAACGAAGAGAACAAAGAAAGGGAGGATTGGCTTGCAGGAAAAGTGGAGAAAGCGCTTCGAGATTCTGAAGGGATTGGCAATGCCAGCCATCGGCGGAGTCATTCTCTTCGTTGCTGTTTTCTGGCTTGACCCGGCGCCGGTGTGGTACATCCTCCTGATATTTGTGCTCGTGCTTCCGGGATTCATTTACCTGTTTGTGGTGACAATTTGGCACTCGAAAGATCGGTACAAGGGCGATCACAGCGATTTGTGGGGTGCGCTTCTGCTGATCGAGAGCTCCGGTTGGTTTAAGCTCGTGTACTTATTTCGACACTTGATTCCAGATATTAGAGGCACTGGTCGGTACTACAGGTTTTGAAGCGAGGCGACTGCAGAAAGTGAAACTCTGGCACCGCCCGCACCGCCACCCGAATGAAGAACTCCTTGAAATTGTTCCAGCGGGTAAGATTCTTGTATATGATCCAGTCCTTTTATATGTTGAGCCGCGTGCCGAACGCGCGCGCGAAGTTGGCGATGGAGAAGTTCCTCGTCGCGTTGGGCGTTGAGCCCAGCGAAAGCTGGGAGAGTGGAAGCGGGAAGAATGCTTCGGCGGGAACGCTGTTCCGCACGCCGCGCACGGGCATTGAGGTGGGGTATGGCAAGCTGTATCCCGAGGCCGCTTGGATGGTGGAAGTGGCCGACGCCGACACCGCTGCGGCAGCGCTGAAGTCGGCGGGATTCAAGGCGCTGGCCGCACCTGAGGATGTTGCGTGGGGCGCGCGGATGTTCTTCGTCGAGCCTGTGAAAGGACAGCGCGTGGTCGTATTTGCGTATCACGAGGAGCGCAAGAAGCTGCGCGGCTTGCAAGACGATTTGGCGGGCGACCTGAGCGCGAAGGGTATGCGCGTGGCGCTGGTGGTGAGCCGGTTCAATGCGTTCATCACCGAGCGGTTGCTGAGCGGCGCGCTGGATGCGTTGCGGCGTTCGGGCGCGCGCGATGCCGATTTGAGCGTGGTGCGGGTTCCGGGAGCGTTTGAGTTGCCCGGCGCGTCACGAATGCTGGCGATGACGCGGCGCTACGACGCGATTGTGTGCCTCGGCTGCCTGCTGCGCGGCGATACCGCGCACTACGACGTGATTGTGAACGAGTGCGCGCGGGGGATTGGGCAGGCGATGCAGGAGACGGGCGTGCCGCACGGATTCGGCGTGCTGACGTGTGAGAATCTCGAGCAGGCCATTGACCGCGCGGGATTGAAGATGGGCAACAAGGGATTCGAGGCGGCGATGGCGGCGGTGGAGATGGCGAGTTTGCGGAAGAAGGTGGCGTCGCCGAAGAGGAACGTACCGCGCAGGAAATAGGCTTGCGAAAATCCCCACCCTGTCCGCAAAGAACGCGGACAAGGATGGGGCACCCGGTTCTTACTGGCAACCGGCAACTAGCAATTGGCAACTTACGACTGGAGAATGTTTTGATAGGTACTCGGCGCAAGTCGCGCGAAATGGTTTTGCAAATGTTGTTCCAAATGGACGTCGGCAAGCAGACGGCGGAGCAGGTGCGCAAGACCTTCTGGAACGAGCGCAAGGACGTGGACGAAGAGACGCGGGGCTTCGCCGAAGACCTCTTCTGCGCCTACACGGATCGCGCCGAGGATGTGGACAAGCGCATCGAGGCGCATGCTGAGCACTGGCGCATGGAGCGTATGGCGGCGGTGGATCGCAACGTGCTGCGCGCCGGAGTGGCGGAGATGCTGGGCTATCCCGAGACGCCGCGTCCGGTGGTGATTAACGAAGCGATTGAGATTGGCAGAAAATTTTCCAGCCCGGACTCGGTTCAGTTCCTGAACGGCGTGCTCGACAGCGTGGCGAAGGAGCTGGAGAAGGGCTAGGGCGACGATTTCTAGTCGTAGTGTGACCACATACGTAGTAGTTTTACGGTGTGTTCAGCTTGTAGAACCTGATAGACCAACCGATGTTGGATATTGATGCGACGCGAGTAGGCTCCAGCTAGATCACCCAGAAGTTTTTCAAATGGCGGCGGAGTCTGAAACGGGTCACCCGCGAGAATCGCAAGCAGCTTCTCCGCTTTTGGTCGAAGGCCTGCTGAGTCCAGATTGTGTGCGTCTTTTTGGGCCTGTTTGGTGAAGATGACCCGCCAAGGCGTCACCAGCCGGGAGCCTCACTGCATTCAGCGACTGGCGTCGCCAGACCTTCCACAATGGACTCACGCATACCGGGCACCGAGAGCAGGTGCAGGGTTTCCTGAATCGCGTTCCAGTCCTCTTCTGCGACCAGCACCCCATTGCGGCGTGAGCCAGCGATAAGCACTGGCTGATGGGCGTCGGAGGCCTCCTCGAGGATTTGATCGAGCCGTTCGCCCGCGTCGCTTGCCTTCAAGGTTGTCATAAGCCAACATTACGCCAAAGTGATGTTTCGCAGCAAGTACGCCTACGGCCTCAGCACTACCAAATCAGGATTGCAAGGAGTCACGCCCGTTCCGGTGCAGGCGTTGATCGTCACCTGTTGCAGGTCGCCGGTTTGCAGGGTCAGGTAGTGAATCTTGCCGTCGTCGGCTCCCACCAAAAAGCTGTTGCCGTCGCTGCTCAGTGAGGCGTCGAGCAGATTCGCACCGCCCTGTAGCGGAATCGAGCGCAGGCTTTGCGTCTGCAGGTTGTAGAGCAGCACGTTGTTGTATTCGTTGGTGATGAGGAAGACGCTGTGGCTGTCGGCGGCGACTTCCATCTTGCGCACGGTGAACGAGCCAATCCCCAGCGAGACTGGCGTTACGGTGTGGCTCACGATGGGCGGGCAGCCGATCGCTGCCGGATTGCCGGTGAGTGTGATGGTGGCATCAATCACGTCGAGGTTTGGTGAGTCGGCGGCGATCACGGCCGTGCCGTCGGCCGTGGCGCGAATCGCGGCAGGCGGGCCGGGAGTGGCAACCGTTGCAACTGGCGAGTTCGCGCAGGTGGCGAAGGGATCGACGCCCGTCGGTACAGATGCGTAGGCGAACTGCGAGTTGCCCAGAATAGTAATGTCGTTGGCCTGCGCGGTCAGGTCGAGCGTAACCAGCGGGGCGGTGGCGGAATATACGTAAAGTTTGTTGCCGCCCGCCAGCCAGACTTTCGAAGAATCCGGCATAAACGCTGCGGCTGTGATGCCGTCGAGGTTAAACACCTTGGTGCCGGTGTTCGGACTCGCAACGTTCACGATCCACACCACATTCGGTGTGATCTTGGTGTTGGAAACGATCGCGAGGTTGCCGTCCGCCGAGGCCGCCAGCACTTTGCCTGTCACTTTGCCTACGGACGTATTGGGCACGGTAATCGCAGGCGGATTGTTGGCGGGATTCACGATGGCGAGGCCATCGTCGCTGCCCACGAAAATCATTCTGCCGCCAGAATCCATGATCAGAGAGTTGGGCGTGGCGGGCAGCACCGCGCTGGTGCCGATTTGAATGGTGGACTCCGGCGTAGCTTGTCCAAAAGGCCACAACGAAGTGGTGCAGGCGGGGTTGCCCGTGCATCCAGTGCTGGTGACAAAACCGACCACGGTGTTTGGGGTGCCCGTCACCGTTCCGGTAACGATGTTGGAGTAGAGCGGTGGCAGGTTGAGTCCGGTATTGCAGCCGGGCGGGGCGCAGATCGCGGTGATGGCGGCTCCGCCTACGTTGGTGGTGGCTACGTTCGCGGGAATCTTGAGGTCGGTGCCAGTGGCCGAGCCGCCAGTCGCAGTCAGAACCGTGGGGCGCGAGGAAAGCCAAGTCAGCGGCACGTTGTTGAGTGCATTGCCCAGCGAATCGAAGACCGTCGCTTCCAGAGTCTTGCCCACAGCCTTGGAGACGATAAATGATGTGTCGTTGGTGCCCTGCACCAGCACCTGAATGGATTGCACCGGGCAGACCGTCACGATGAGGGGAACGCTGGTGGTGTTGGCGGTGAGGCTACCCGCCACCGAAGCGTAAATCTGTGTGGCTCCGGGCAACCGCGCCGCGACCTGGACCTCGTTGAACTGGAGTCCGGAGGCGGTAGTGCTGGTGCCAAGCAGGGCCGAGTTGGTGGTCGTCCAGGTAAACGTCCCCACGGTGTTGCTGATGTCCAGCCCGTTGCTGAAAGCGGTGGCCTTAAAGTTTTCAGTGTCTGGCACGGTCAGCGAGTTGCGCGCCGAAAGGCAGGCCATGGGATTGCTGCTGCTCGGCGCCACCACGATCTGATCCACGTGCTGATGAATGTGAACCGTGATCGGGTCACTGTTTGCATTGACGGCGGAAACCGTGATCTGCACGGTGCCCGCCGGGCCGGGGGTGCAAATCACAGGATTGGTCAGGGAGTCCCACGAACCGGCGCAGCCGATGAACAGTTTATTGGTGCCCACGCCAAGCGCAGCGATGGAGACGTACGTTGGCGGCGGCGTCTGCGGCGATGCTGGATTGCTGATGCTGAAGGTGAAGGCCGGAATCGGGACGACCCCGCCATTCACGTCCGTGGCGCGGGGGCTGAGGTTGAACGTCTGGCCGGGTTCGATTGAGGTGATGTTGCTGGTGAGCGTGACCTTGGCCACGATCACGGCAGGAGTGCTCTTCTTGCCACAGCCGGACAGCCCGGCGAACGCCGCGACCACCAACAGCAAACTCAATGATTTCATGAATGATTGCAGAACTATTTTCCGCGAAAAAGAACGACCCATGCACCCTCCCCGTCCGTTCCACAGCCTCGGACGAGTCATTTTGTCGAGTTGATTCAATCTGGTTAGATGGAAACTTTAGTTTAGAGGTTGGCGGGAGGTTGGGCAAACTGGGGGGTGGGAAAGCTCGCCTGCTAGCCAGACTCAGTCGCACCACCAAAATTCATGAGCCTTGGGATGTTCGCTGTCCATCGCCAGATAGCCTGTAGCGGCAGGTGGTGGCTGATTCGAATCAGGGAAGCAGCCCAGTTCGCTAACTTCAAATTTCATCGGGCCATCGGTGAATGACCATTCGATGTGTCCGCAGCCGCCCTTGCCGCTATATTCCTCCTTGCCCCCGGCAACCTCCGCGTCCGGCTTCTCCGCAATGGAGTGTCCCTCATCCCAGGCCCGGTATCGCGGTGTTCCGTCGCGCCCCATGTCAACCACTACGCGATAACGATCCGTTCTGCAGGCGAACCTGACCCGGCCCACTTGAGGCTTCGTTGGTCGCTTGCCTTCGTCAATGTTGATCGCTGTGATCACGTAGCCATGGTCTGAGAGACCCACCCAGACTTCACCGTTGCCATACATGACGCCTGAAGCAAGACAATTTGCCTTCTCAAGTGGCGTACGGGAGATTGCCTGCCGAACCGGAGCGGTGAAAACATCGTCAAATCGTCCTTGCAGGGAATACGCATCTTTGATGTAGAAGGTGCCGCGTGGGTCGTTGACTCGCAGGGGGTAGTGCACCAGCAGAGCCATCTTGCCAGCGTCGTGCTGGGCAGAAGCATAGTGGAGTTCACGGTCGAAGGTGATCGCAGCCGTTGCGTTCTCATTGCCGAACACGGAAGCGTAGCAGCCCCCGGCGGCTACGTGCTGTGCGGACGACGCGCTCGTCAGCAGAACGACGGCCAAAAGGTAATTCAAGGGATTGGCCTTGACAAAATTTGGAGTCGACACTGGCGTTGTTTCCTTTGTCTTTTCTCGAATATACGCTTACCAGAGCAGAGCCCCTGCGCAATATACACCTGATTTGCGATGGACGGCCACGGGCCACATCCTGCATCCCACCCTAGCGCCGAACAGCGCGGCGCTAGGGTGGGGCACCATACTTTTATGAAATGGGGTGATTTTCCGGGTGAAACGGTCTGGTTTGACCTAAGGCTGCCGGGTTGTTATATTTATAAGGTTCCGCGAGTTGGGTTTGGCCTGTCGCGCTGCGACCGCACTTTTAGGGTGCGGCTGATGAGCGTTGTGTGCTGAATTGACGGCTAGTGCAGTAGAGCATTACTATAGAGACGTGGTTCGGGAGCAGCACCGTCGGGCTTCCGGGCGTCCTCGCTGAAACAGAACCTGCGAAACCCTTCCGTCCTCGGCAAGTGGAGGATCTTCGGAAGACTATGCGGGTTGCGGCAGGCGATACGGATCGCTTCCCTGAATTTTGGGGCTAAGCGACACCGTCGTCGGCGAACACGACGAAAACGGGAAGTTTTGAGAATCCGCGCAAGCGGAGGCGTGGGCAGCGTTCGGGCTGCCGCCTTTGTGCGTGTGGAAGAGTTTTGATTGACGGATGCGCACCGGGCTGCGCAAACGTGTCCTGATGATTGGGCGCAGATTGAACGCAGATTGAACAAGGAGTGGTGACGAGTGCCTACATTTAATCAGCTGGTACGCAAGGGCCGCACGGCGCCGAAGTACAAGACGGCAAGTCCGGCGTTGCAGAGTTGCCCGCAGCGGCGCGGCGTTTGCACCCGCGTGTACACCCAGACCCCGAAAAAGCCGAATTCGGCGCTACGCAAAGTGGCCCGCGTTCGCCTGACCAACAAAATTGAAGTGACGACCTACATCCCCGGCGTCGGCCACAACCTGCAGGAGCACTCCATTGTGCTGATCCGCGGTGGCCGTGTGAAGGATCTGCCGGGCGTGCGCTATCACGTGGTACGCGGCACGCTGGATGCGACGGGCGTGGCCAATCGCAAGCAGAGCCGCTCGAAGTACGGGGCCAAGCGTCCGAAGTCGTAAGGGTTTTTAGCGGATTTGTAGTGCAAATTTAGCAGCAGCAAGTTTCAAGAAGGTAGCGGAGAGTTAGCACATGCCGAGAAAAGGACATATCGCCAAGCGTGAAGTTCCGATAGACCCGGTTTACCAGTCGGATCTGGTGACCAAGTTCGTGAACTCCATGATGTGGCAGGGCAAGAAGAGCACGGCGCAGACGATTTTTTATGGCGCGATGACCAAGCTGCAAGAGCGCGGTGGTGAAGAGGGTGCGCTCAAGCTGTTCATCAAGGCCGTGGAGAACTGCAAGCCGCTACTGGAAGTCAAGACCCGCCGTGTAGGTGGTGCGAACTATCAGGTGCCGGTGGAAGTCAACGCCGACCGCCGTACCGCACTGGCGCTGCGCTGGCTCATCGGCAACGCGCGTGGCCGTGGCGAAAAGGGCATGACGGAAAAGCTGGCCAATGAGTTGCTCGATGCCGCAACTGGCAAGGGTGGCGCGGTGAAAAAGCGCGAAGACGTACACCGCATGGCCGAAGCCAACAAGGCATTTGCGCACTATCGCTGGTAATAGGCGAAGTTCGCCGGGGCGATTTGCGATAGCGTGCCGTCCGAGAATTGCAACACAGCATTAGGTTTTTTGAAGCCGGGAAAGCAGAAGAGTACAAGTGGCGAGACAGATTCCATTAGATCGTTGCCGGAACATTGGCATCATGGCGCACATTGACGCTGGAAAGACGACGACGACGGAGCGCGTCCTGTTCTATACAGGTCGGCTGCACCGGATCGGCGAAGTCCATGAAGGCACTGCGACCATGGACTGGATGGAGCAGGAGCAGGAGCGCGGCATCACCATTACCAGCGCTGCGACCACCTGTACCTGGAAGAACATCAGCATTAACATTATTGATACGCCTGGACACGTGGATTTCACCGCCGAAGTGGAGCGTTCGCTGCGCGTGCTGGATGGTGCGGTTGCGGTATTTGACGCCGTGCACGGTGTGGAGCCACAGTCGGAGACAGTGTGGCGTCAGGCGGATAAGTACGGCGTGCCTCGCATCTGCTTCATCAATAAGATGGACAAGGCGGGCGCGGACTTTGAGCATGCGGTGGACACCATCCGCAAACGCTTGAACGCCAAGCCGGTTGCGATTCAAATTCCCGTCGGTCAAGAAGCGGCGTTCAAGGGTTGCATTGATCTGTTCGAGATGAAAGCGATCATCTGGAACGACGAGGCGATGGGTGCCGAGTACGACGTGGAAGAGATTCCTGAGACGCTGAAGGCGCGCGCCAACGCTGCCCACAATATTCTGGTGGAAACCATCGTCGAGAATGACGATGACCTGCTGCCCAAGTACATGGAAGGCGAAACGATTTCCGCAGACGAGCTGCGGGCTTCGCTGCGCAAGAGCGTCATCGCGCTCAAGGTCTTCCCCGTACTTTGCGGCACTGCATTCAAGAATAAAGGCGTACAGCCGCTATTGGATGCCGTGGTTGCTTACCTGCCCTCCCCGCTCGATATTCCGCCGGTCAGGGGTCACGATGTTGATAACTCCGAGATCGTCGTCGAGCGCGCGGCGAATGACAAAGAGCCGTTTGCAGCGCTGGCGTTCAAGATCATGACTGACCCGTTCGTCGGGCAACTGGTGTTTATCCGAGTCTATTCCGGAACATTGAAACAGGGCGATTCGGTGTACAACGTCTCGAAGCGGCGTGGCGAACGCATTGGGCGACTGCTGAAGATGCACGCCAACAAGCGTGAAGAGATTACCGAAATTCTGGCGGGCGATATCTGCGCCTGCGTCGGCCTGAAGAACATTACTACGGGCGACACCATTTGCGACGAGCGGAACCCCATCCTGCTGGAGTCCATTGACTTTCC
This sequence comes from Terriglobales bacterium, assembly GCA_038229415.1. GTDB lineage: Bacteria > Acidobacteriota > Terriglobia > Terriglobales > Acidobacteriaceae > JANXUR01. Next base: position 1,789 of record JBBROM010000011.1, on the reverse strand, counting down.
GGCGCCGGTGATTTCGGTGGCGGTGGAGCCGAAGACTAAGAGCGACCAGGAAAAGATGGGTATGGCGCTAGCCAAGCTGGCGCAGGAAGATCCTACCTTCAAGGTTCACACCGATCCTGATAGCGGCCAGACAATCATTAGTGGCATGGGTGAGTTACACCTCGAAATCATCTGCGACCGTATGTTCCGTGAGTACAAGGTCGAGGCGAACGTCGGCAAGCCGCAGGTAGCTTACCGCGAGACGATTCGCAAGAAGGCCGAAGCTGAGGGTAAGTACATCCGGCAGACCGGCGGTTCGGGTAACTACGGACATTGCAAGATTCGCATTGCTCCGAATGAGCCCGGCAAGGGCTACGAGTTTATCAACGACACTATGGGCGGTTCGATTCCCCGCGAATACATCAAGCCGATTGATCAGGGCATTCGCGAGGCAATGGAAGGCGGCATTCTGGCTGGCTTCCCCATGGAAGATATTACGATCACGCTTTACGACGGCAGCTATCACGATGTGGACTCGAACGAAATGGCGTTCAAGATTGCCGGTTCGATGGCCTTCAAAGAAGCTGCGCGCAAGGCGTCTCCGGTACTGTTGGAGCCGTTGATGAGCGTGGAAGTGGTGGTGCCTGAGGATTACATGGGCGTCATCATCGGCGACTTGAATTCACGACGCGGCCGCATTGAAGGCATGGAGCATCGTGCGGGCTCGCAGGTAATCAAGGCGCATGTGCCCCTGAGCGAGATGTTCGGTTACGCAACTAATATGCGGTCGGCGACGCAGGGGCGTGCGACTTACTCGATGCACTTTGCCCGGTATGAAGAAGCGCCGCGCATGGTGCAGGAAGAGATTATCGCCCGGGTACAGGGCGCGGCAACCAAGAGATAACAGTAACTCCACTTAAGAGTCAGTTTTACGCAACGCTTTATGCAACATCAGTTCTAACGGAGACGAGCGATGGGCAAAGAGAAATTTGACCGTACCAAGCCACACGTGAATGTGGGGACGATTGGGCACATTGACCACGGCAAGACGACCTTGACGGCGGCGATCACCAAGGTGTTGTCGAAGCACAATCCGAAGAACACCTACCGTTCGTTTGATTCGATTGACAACGCGCCGGAAGAGCGGGCTCGCGGAATCACGATTGCGACGGCGCACGTGGAGTATGAGACGGCGAACCGTCACTATGCGCACGTGGATTGCCCGGGTCACGCGGATTACATTAAAAACATGATCACCGGCGCGGCGCAGATGGATGGCGGCATTCTGGTGGTGGCGGCGACGGATGGTCCGATGCCGCAGACGCGCGAGCATGTGCTGTTGGCGCGGCAGGTCGGTGTACCTTACATCGTAGTCGCGTTGAATAAGTGCGATGCGGTGGATGATCCCGAGCTACTCGACTTAGTCGAGCTGGAAGTACGCGAGTTACTCTCTAGCTATCAGTTTCCTGGCGACACGCTGCCGGTAATCCGGGTCAGTGCACTGGGCGCGCTGAATGGCGAAGAGAAGTGGGAAAAGTCAATTGACGAGCTGATGGCGGCGGTGGATACCTATGTGCCGCAGCCGCTGCGTCAGGTGGACAAGCCGTTCCTGATGCCGATTGAAGATATCTTCTCGATCTCGGGCCGCGGCACGGTGATTACCGGCCGCATCGAGCGCGGCATTGTGAAGGTAGGCGAGGAAGTAGAAATCGTCGGCTTCCAGGCTACGCGCAAGACGGTTGTAACTGGCATTGAAATGTTCAAGAAGACTTTGGACGAAGGTCAGGCGGGCGACAATGCGGGTCTGCTG
>JBBROM010000010.1:0-151842 GCA_038229415.1 Terriglobales bacterium | reverse complement strand
TCTTCCCGTTTGCTACAGCCACTTCGATCTGCCGCAGCAGATTTACAACCTGCTCAGGTTGGTACTTCTTGCCTCGTCCCATACGCTCTCCTTGTCCAGTGTCTCTCTTCTCCACTGGCACAGTTCAAGCCGGGCACTCCAGTTGCAGGACGACAGTCGCTCCATTCCGGCGATTCCAAAATGCAATCTTAAACACAGTTCCGCACCCGTTGGAGCACGATCCACCTCCGGATGTCGTTCCGAAGAGATTCCCCTGCAGCGTCGGTGGATCCCCGTTGAAACGAGTAGACGAGGTTGTATACGTATGTTCCCCCTGCGATCGGAGTCGATTCGAAGACGGAGCCGAGACTTGAGATGCCGCCCGAGGCCGTTGGTACCATAAAGATCACCCTGGACATCCATCAACAGAGGGCCCAAAGGAACTCCTGGGGTTCCGGCTCCGTCGTACAGGTGCGTAAATGCCCAACTCCCGTTGAGGTTCGGGCTCAACTTGAAAATGCCCCCAAGTCCTCCATGCCATCTCGGGCTCCTCTACTTCACTACGAGAGTTAAGGCTGTCGTTCGAGAGCCCCCCCGTGAAGCTGAGGCTGTCAAGTTTAGGGTATAGGTTCCTGCCGTGGTTCCACTTGGAGATGGAGGCGAAGCTGTTCCGCCTCCACACGACAACGTGAGCACCAGAAATATTGCCACCACGCCTAACGATAAGAAATGAGTACGCTTTTTCCAAATCAGCGGAAGCCCAAGAGAGGCGAATGCAAGCAACAGAATTCGCGGTACCTCTAGGTGTGCTGATCGAGTCACAGTCGTCACTTTCACGCTGACGGAAGCAGGATTGATTCCGTCGAGCGAAATCGAACCAGGTGATACCGAGCAGATTGTCGTCGAAGGAGCTCCCGAACAACTGAGAGCCACGCTGTCATTGAAACCGCCAACAGGAATCAAGGACAGATCATAGGACGCGGATGCTCCCGCTATCACAGTTTGAGTAAGGGAACTACCCACAGCAGGGCCAAGTTGAAGATCCGCACCCACTCCAGACGCGATCAGTTGCTGTGGGCTATCGTACGAAGTGTCGATCAAGAGGCCAGATATCGTCGCGACGCCCACGGTCTTGGGGCTATACGTTACATCTATGGTGCATGAGGCTCCGTCGGGAACTGGCGACGCGCAATGGTTGATCGCAGCAAAGTCGCCGCCGAGCGAGACCGACGTTACCGTTAGGGGCGCGCCATGATTCCCAACTGTGATGGTTTGTACTGCACTGTTCGAGTTGATTAGTTGCGGTGCAAATTGCAAGCTGCCCGGTTCAACCGACGCCACCGCCCCAGGGGTGATCGTCAACGATCCGCTGACACTCGTGCCGTTGTAAGTGCCGGAGATGTCAACCACCTGATTCGTCGCTGACGGCTGCGTCCGCAATGCGAAGACGGCTGAACCGACCCCGGCTGTGAGAGATTGATCTAGCGTCAAGTTCGACGCCGACGAGGCTAATCTCTTAGGATATAGGCCAATAGCAGAGACGGTGTTGGGAGGAGCGACGCCGCCTCCTGACGCCTGCAGCGTCGCGACGCTATCGGGATCCGCAGGCCCGCTGAGCGCCATCGTGGCACTTGCTAAAGCACCAGCCTGAATAGTGGATGGATCAAGGATCAATGCCGCTGGCACTGGCGTTATTGCGGACCGACACAACAGAGACATGCTCATGTCGCCTTGGTTTGCGACGAAGCCAGTCTGTGTAGACTGATCGACGACCAGCCCCGTTGGTGCACTTCCCGTGGCAACAGTCTTGACTATGCTTAGTGTTCCGGGGTCGATGACGACAACGTTATAGTCGCTCTGATCTGAAACTAATACGACGCCTCCGAATGTTGCGATGTCGGCGGGATCACGCCCGATAGCCAGCCTCCGAAGTTCGCGGCCGGTGACCGGATCGAGTTCCAAAAGCATGCCCGATTGAGCTTGAAATACATTCCCTACGACCAGAAGTTGCGAGTTAAAGATCATCAGTGCGTTTGGCGCAATGTCAAGGGGCACCGTTTGCACCACTACATTCTGCGACAGATCAATAATAGAAATACTCATACTACTACTATTTGCGACATATCCCCGGGCGGTAGCAGGATCGATTGTAATATACACCGCGCCGATGCCGACGGGAATTTGTGCTACCACTTTCGCCGTTCCACTATCGATTACCTCTACCGTGGAGGGGCTACCATCGTTGAAAACAAGATTGTGCGCGACATAGATCTTGCCATTATTTGCAGCGGTCGCCCATGGTTGCCCTTGCACCTGAATATAACCCTTGATCGCATAGCTATTCTCATCAACCATCGCGACTTGCCCTACGTCGCCGAGGTTCCACAAGGGAACGTAAACCACACCGCCTGAGATCACTGGTCTGCCGGAGTACGACCCCGGGTAGGGGCCAAAGGTGGCTGATGAAATGGAGCCAGACGCTTCCTTAATCGCGCTGAACTGTCCTTGCGAACCGACGAAAAGCGTAACACCGTCTTCGGCGAGCCAGATAGGCTGCTTGACGCCACTGAAGCCTCCGCACGGCGACGACACGCTTGGCAGAACCTGCAAGTCGGCGCCTGTCGTCGCTGCGGTGCCGCCCGTTGATGCGGAAACTTGAACGTGGTACGTCCCCGGCGGGGTCGACGTTTGCGTTCGAACGGTGAGGGAGGAGGTCACGCCAGTGACAGACAGCGGCGGGTCTATGGAGGAGCTTGAACTAGGAGGAAGTCCGCTAACGCTGACCGTGATCGCGTGTGACGAGAGGTCGCCGCTTTGGACATTAACATTAAAAGCGGCGGCGCCTCCGGCCGGAACGGATTGGTTGCTAGGCGTAAGAAAGGGAATCAAGGGAGAGCCCTCAGTTGAAGGAGAGGAGCAATTGGACGTTGCAGGTGATGGTGATAGGTATATGTGCTGAATCGCGACGGTATCCGAAGATGACCCCATCACGCCAGTACCAGCGGGGTCAAGCCGCAGCCTGCTGATGGTGCCCTGCCAGTAGGAGTTTGTTTTCATGGGAAAACGATAAACGTGAAAGCTTCCGTCGGTTGTCAACTGGCAGTCGACATGCTTCGAGTCAGAAAAAACTGGATCCGCTTCAGTGGTGAAATAGATGCTCGCGAGCCCATTTGGGCCGCCGCTTGCAATCGATACTTCGATGCTTTGGAAGTCAGCCGCATTGACGTTATTGAGTGGTGGGCCGATGAGCTGTGGGTCTTTCGCAGCCGGGTCGAGATTGATTGCGCCGTTCTGGATGCTGAAGTTCTCGACGTTAATGGGGGTCCATCCAAGTGAGTTGCCGATCAAGGTAAAGTCCCATCTTGTGCCACTCGATGTCCACAAGTACGCGCCAAGATGCGCCCAGTTGATCTGAGTACTCTTTGGTGCTGAGGGGTCTGAGTATATGTATGGGTCGCCGACGCCGAGCGTTTGCGTGTCCTGGAGGGTGGTCGGCCCCCCTTGCCAGCCGAAGGGGTCGATTGGAGTGTCGGTGCCTAGTCGGAGCTCGTAGTGCAGGTGAGCGCCGATGGCGCTGATGCAGTCGGTTTTGCCTGAGTGCCCGATAAGCTGCCCCCGTTTGACGGGGCCCGGCGTATTGTGGTCGAGGGCGTGGAGATACCAGCTCGTATACCCGTTATGATGGTCTATATAGAACGTGTTAAAGCATTGGCCCGGAGAAACATTGTTTGGCCCGCAGCTACCTCGAGGGCAGTTAACGAGGTCGGTAGCTGGGACGATCAGATCGCCGTCGGCGGTAGCGCGGAGCTCTCCCCCGGAGGCGACGTTGAAGTCAAATCCCGGATGACCGTCATAGCTCAAAAAATATGAAGAGGCAAGGCCTTTGTCGGCGCAGGAGCTGACTCCACTATACCGTCCGCCGAGCGAAAATGGTGTTGCGCTACTGTTTTGGTAAAGGTCGGTGCAGTCGTACGGCGTGGTCTTTGTGGAGTACCCCCATATCTTGCTCGCAGCTTCTCCCGAGAAGGGAACAGTAGTCTTATCCTTGTCATACCATCGGGAAGGAGAATAGTGATCCATCACGGTGTTGATGATGGTATCTGTGTCACTGTGATCGCAAAGAGGGAATGTCAGATACCAGCCCCCCGTTATGGTGGTCTCGACCTTTGAGAAGTCGGCCTGAAAGGTGGTTCCCCCACATCCTGGCAAGGTCTGTAAGGATTGCGCCTTTGCCTCCTGCGCCGCAAGAAGCAGACACAGAAAGGTGAGACTGTAGACAACGAATGGCGCCCATCTTAGATCGCGAGCGGCAGTATTGCAATGGTATCTCATGAGCAGATCTCCATCACGAAGGCTATCGGACTCGCGCACCTTGTCGGGCACGACAGTCGGCATCAATGCGAACGTTCCCAAGGGTCGCTGCAGGTAACTCACAGCATGAGATCGGCGTGTCAGAACGAAGCCGAATCGCTGCGGACTGTACACCTTAATCGGCTGAAATGTCAAGGACTTTCGGGGCATAGTTTCGGGGCAGTGCCTCGCCAAAATCAAAGATGGGCCGTTTGGGGGCGGTTCCTTCTCCTACACTTGCGAAAGTTAGGCAGACAGCAGTAGCCTTTTGACCGGAAGGTGCGTCTGGCCCCCCCCACAAAAAGTGGGGCATCGATTTGCGCAAAGGACGGTTCCAAAGTGACCACACCAGCTTCAGGCCAAGCCACTCACACTACCATTGACCCGGTGCGAGTCCGTTACATCAAACTTGGGACTGGTGGGAACTGGGAAAAGGAGTGCGCTGAGAGGGGCGTTATTCGATTTGGTTTCGGCAGCGCTAGTTCCGAAAGGTTTTCGCTGTGTCGCGCCCACAATTGGGATGATCTTCAAGCCGCTTTTCTGGCAGAGAGCCCTGAGAATAAGGGGCGAGCGACTCGATTCACGAACGAGACCCGCCTCTTCTTCGAGGACCAAGGCTCGACTTTGTGGCTTACCTTTGTCGGCGAGAGGCTGCTTTGGGGCTTTTTGACAGGAGCAGCCCCGAAGCCCCATGCCGACGGTGAGGGGGTCTGGCGGTCCGTCGCCGGGGGCTGGAAGTCGACCGATATCAACGGCGAGCCGTTAACCAAGGATCGGCTATCGGGAGCCTTAACCAAATTGGCGGCATATCGGGGAACTTCTTGTCGCGTGGACGTTGACCAGTACGTGATACGCAGGATCAATGGCAAGAAGATGCCAGAGGTTGAGCGAGCTGTGGTCGCAACGGAGGCAGTAAAGAGATCGACGAAGGAGCTGCTGACCCTGCTCGGGCCCCGTGACTTCGAAACTCTCGTGGACCTCGTGTTCACATCCAGTGGCTGGCGTCGGCTGGGCGTCGTTGGGAAAACCCAGAAAACCCTCGACTTGGATATCGAGCTTCCAACGACAGGCGAAAGGGCTTTCGTTCAAGTCAAAACGAGAACGACCGGGGCGGAGTTTGAGGAGTACCTTGCCAAGTTTGAAGAAAACGACCTGTTTGATCGAATGTTCTACGTTTACCATTCGGGCCACGTGCCCGATGAGATCCGAGATGGTGTAACCGTCATCGGCCCGGACAAACTCGCTGAAATGGTCTTTAACGCAGGGCTTGTGAGCTGGCTCCTCCGAAAAGTGTCGTAATGGGAAGAATCGAGCCCACTCCATGGCGTACAACCTAGGCTCAAGAACGCAACTTTCACGGCCGGTCGATCTACATGACCTGCCGCGCTGGTACAGCCTCGAGGTCGAGCAGATTGAGCCAGAAGCCGTTCGGCGGGTTGCGATCTGCGTTGGGGCAAACTGGCAGGATTTTGTCATATTTTCAGAGCTGGCAGTTCTTCTTTGGAAGGGTTGTGACCGTATCAAGCCTGCGGGAAATCAGCAGAAGTACCACGCTTATCCCATCGAGATAAAGCTGGCGGCGAAGCGACTCGGATTTACTCTTGACGGACGGCCAAACGGACCGGCTAGGGCCGCATTCGACTTTGCGGGTGGAGTTCGTCCAAAGCGGACGGGGAGTACGAACGACTGGACTGCTCACCATTTGTACTCCGGCAAATTTCCATACGCGGAGCGCGTTAATACGACACACGCAGTCAAGAGCGGCAATCATTTCACTCAGAGCGCGGGAGTCGTCACTACTCATCCGATCGCGGACGCAATGTGTGATGAATTTCCTTGCTTCACATGGTTTCTGCGAGCGATCTCATTTCAGAAGTTCGGATACGACCCTGACGGAGTCTTTACCACGGAGCATGACGATCTGGGCTTCGAAAAGGGTAAGCATTGCCTCGTTTTCTGGGAAAAAAAGCGCAGACGGTTTGACACTGGGTCGGCACAGTAAATTCTGTTCTGTTGGCACGTAGAACCATGCAGATCGACTTGAGACGGACCAAACTGACTTTGCGTGGAAGTGCTTGATAAATATTAGACAGTGGTGGGTGCCTTGCCTCGCTCGGTTCCCATTCGCAACCTGCTTAGGATAGAGTGGTCTTTCAACGGATCACCGGACAAGCCTTCCGCCAATTTCGGAATGGCGCAGTGCCTTTGCTGGTAAGGGTTCTACGCCCGACAGCCTGGGCGGTGATTAAGCGGAAAGTGCCAATGCCGAGAGAGAGAATGTGCCTGACCCCGCGTGACGCGAAGCTGCTCGTGCGCTTCCTCGATTCTGTTGATACCGTGGTGACGGCCCGCCTTTTGCCGGATGCCACGGTCGATGAACGCCACCTCACATCGCTTCTCAGGGAGACGCTCGACGAGCGGTTCACCGGGTTTCACACCATGTCCTACTCGCTGGCGGAGTTGAAAGCGGACCTCGCAAAGGATGAGTCCGCGGTGAAGGTCTCGCTGACGATCGAGGCCAATGAATACTCGGCGCACGTTGAGAACAAGCTGACTCAAGCTGACCTGGGTGTCATTCTTCGCTACAACAACTCGTTCCGCCCAGGAGCAACCTTTTCAAAGGCAGGTCTCTTTCAAGCAAAGCGCATCTTTGCCTCGGCCCGCGACGCCCGGAGCTATTCCGAGCGGGACATTTTCAAGAGCCTCGAAATCGATCAACTGCAGCGGATAATCGAGCTCGGAGCGCAGCACAGTCGGTTCATCTACTACCTCTTCTACGGACCGAGGGCCGAAGCATACGATGAGCAGTCGCGAAAGGTGCTCAAGTACTTGACGCTCCCGATGTCGGTCTGGCAGAAGCGTCATCCGTTTCACTGGATAGAGGAATACGGCTTCCTTTCTTGCTCGGGGCACCTGGACGAGTACGCCTCCGACCCGAAGAGGCATTTTCCCGGCTTGCTCGTGAGCTGGCCGAATTGGCTGGAAGAGCGCTATTTTGATCGACGGCGAAGCGCGGATGGCACGGGTTCGCGCTTGGTGCGAAAGCCGAAACAAACTCCCCCGACGGCTCGTGAGGTGTATGAGAGGATGTGGAACGATACCCACGCGCTTTCTTGGTTTCTCGTCTACCGGATGCTGATGGGCTACGAGGGCTCCTCCGATAACGAGGCGATGAAGATCGCTTCTGGCGGAGGAATCGGCCGAGAGCTCGGGATTGCTCCTCGCTATACGATGGAGCTGACAATATCGGTCGGAGGGGAGGGAGAGGGGTTAATCGACAGGGATGACGGATGAGCAAGTTCCAGCTACAGGGGTGAACGCTGCGAATGGGAAGCGTAGTGGAACCGTAGTAGCTGCTCGTTCAAAACCAAGCCGAACGGCTCAGAACGCGGCTAGTCGCCACCCTCGCAAGTGCTTGATAAATATAGACAAAACAGCCACAGTCAAGACGCTTCAGAACACTCTTTGGGACTTGAAAACTGGCGTACTCGAAAGGGTATCGGGGGTTCGAATCCCTCCCTCCCATAAACAAGCCAGAGGCGTATCTACTATTCCCGTTAAAAGTCTTCTGCCACCACCTTTTGAGCTTGTTCCCCTAGTCCTGTGATGCCTAGGTGCATTTGGTTGCCGGGGCGGAGGTAGGTTGGGGGCTTCTGGCCTAGGCCTACGCCGGGGGGGTGCCGGTGGAGATTATGTCTCCGGGTTGGAGGCTCATGAAGCGGCTTACATAGCTCACCAGATGGGCGACGCCGAAGACCATGGTGCGGGTGTTGCCGTTCTGGAAGCGGTGTCCGTCTACTTCGAGCCACATATCGAGAGCTTGCGGGTCGGGGACTTCGTCTGCCGTCACCAGCCACGGGCCGATGGGGCCGAAGGTGTCGGCGCTCTTGCCCTTGACCCATTGGCCGGTGCCTTCGAGTTGGAAGGCGCGCTCGGAGAGGTCGTTGACTACGCAGTAACCAACGACGTGCGAGAGGGCGTCAGCCTCCGCGACGTACTTGGTATGTGAACCGATCACGACACCTAGTTCGACTTCCCAATCGGTCTTGGTGGAGCCGCGCGGAATTACCACGTCGTCATTGGGGCCGATGATGGCTGAAGTCGCCTTCATAAAGAGGACTGGTTCGGCGGGCACCTGCATGCCAGATTCGGCGGCATGGTCGGAATAGTTGAGTCCGATGCAGACGAACTTGCCGACTTGGCCGACGCACCGGCCGATACGCGGATTGCCGGGGACGCGAGGGAGTTGAGTGATATCAAGCTGGCGCAGGCGTGCGAGTGAATCGGGTGAAAGTGCGGCACCTGCAATGTCTGGGACGACGCCTGAGAGATCGCGAATCGTGTTGTCGGCAGCAAGAACGCCGGGCTTTTCATTGCCGACCGCGCCGTAGCGAAGAAGTTTCATGTTGAGTCATCCATTCCTGTGGAGTCAAACCATTCTATGACGGAATGGTATGGCCTGCGATATACTCCTGCCCCATGAGAGCTTTGGTCTATACCGCCCCGGAACAAGTCGAGTTGAGAGACATACCCCGCCCTAGCTTGGCCGCGGGGGAAGTGGAAATTGCGGTGCAGATGACGGGCATCTGCGGATCAGATATTTCGGGCTTTTTGGGGCATAGCGCTTTGCGCAAACCGGGATTGATCCTGGGCCACGAATTGGTAGGCCGGACGCCGGATGGACGACGAGTGGTGGCGAATCCGCTGATGAGTTGCGGCGTATGTGAATCTTGCTTGAGCGGGGCACAGAATCAGTGTGTTTCGTGGAGGCTACTTGGGCTCGGCCAGACGCAGGGGTCGTTTGCGGAATTTGTGGCGTTGCCAGCGTCGCAGGTTTTCGATATTCCGGAGTCGTTGCCATCGGCACAGGCGGTACTCGCGGAGCCGCTCGCAAACCTGGTGCACGTGTTCCGAATTTCTTCGCCAGCGCCCATGTTCCGTCTGGCAATCGTAGGTGCAGGAACGATGGGCGCATTGGCGCTGTCGGTGGCGAAGCTGGCGGGAGCACGCGACATCTTGATTGTGGATGTAAACGATGAGCGGCTGGCAGTAGCAAGGCAACTTGGTGCCGCCGCCGCGATGAACGTTACTGGAGATGGCAGTGCTGCGGTTCTGCAATTTGCCGGACGCGGTTTCGACATGGTGCTGGATGCCAGTGGTGGTGCGGCAGCGCGGCAGATGGCGTTTGACCTATGCCGTCCGGGAGGCTTGGTCGCCTTGCTCGGCATGGGTGCGCAGAAGAGTGAGCTGAACTTTGTGGCCAGTATTCGCAAAGAACATCGCGTGGTGATGTCGTTTGCCTACACGCCGGGGGACTTTCGCCGTGCGCTCAATCTGCTGATTGCGAACGAAGTGAACCTTGATTCGTGGACGGAGTGTACTGCCTTAGAGCAGGGACAAAAGGCGATGGAGCGGATGAGCCATGCGCCCGGCGCGACCCTGAAGATGCTGTTTGAAATGGATGCAGCTACGGCATAAGCGACGGCTTAGTAGATCTGCTGCATCAGAAAACAGGGCCGCACCTTTCGGTTCGGCCCTGTTTTATCGCGCACTTCCTGGTTTTGTACACCTGCAAGACACGGCTGAAGGCCAAGCCGTTAGTGCTTAACAGTTGCCTTGGCTGGTGGCACGATCTTAGTGACCTTTGGTGCCACGGTTTTGTAGGATGCGTCGGTTACCTTCATGTTTGTGGGGTTGATGTCGCAACGCAGGCTGCCTGCCCACTTTTGCGCGCCCGTTTGAAAGCTCATTTCGCCGTGAACCCAGGAGTTTTTTGGCCCTTGGCTGGTGATCCCCATGTCATGCTCGGAAAAAGCCAGGTTGGTCATATCCGCGTGATCGGCACGAATCTTCTGGGCGATGGCGTCTTGACAAGTCTTCTTGAGGCTGGCATCTGTGGACGGGCCTGGCGCGGCTGCAGTGGGCTTGCCCGGTGTGCCTGATTTTGCCGGCGTTGCTGCTTTGGCCTTCACTGACTTGGGGAAGCCGAGGGCGACCTTATACTTTGCGTCGGCTATTTGTCCGTTGGTGGGATCAATATCGCAGCGGAGGCTGGCTCCCCACTGCTGGGTGCCGTTGCCAGTTTGAAAGCCGACTTCGCCGTGAATCCACGAGTCATGCTTACCTTCGTCGGTGTGGGAGACGCCATGGAAGTTGATGTTGGTGGCATCGGAATGATCGGCGCGAATCTTCTGCTCGATGACGCTTTCGCACTGTTTAGCTCTGCTGGTGGCGTCCTGCGCGTGCGCGGTGCCAGCCACGAAAAGAGCCGCGGCTCCGGCGATCAGAGAGTAGGTAGAAATCTTGGCAAAACTGAGAATCTTCATAGGCGACTCACTCCACATGGGTAGTTTTACTTCGTTAGGGTTGCTGCCACCCATCGTGCTGGTTAGGCTGGGGGCATTCGCGCTGTACAAGCCGCTTGATTCTAGGGCTTGGGGTGCGTTCTGTCACTAGCGAATTTCTACACGGTGAAAGCCTGGCCAGAATATCGAGAAGAAGTCCTTGCGATTCCGCTGCGGTGACGTTTTGGCTTGCAGCTCGTCCAAATGTCAAAGAGTGAGTTCAAGAGTTCAACAAGAGTCTCAAAGAGTTTTCGTTGGCACACCGTCTTCGTCGCGACCGTCGCGTTATCCTAGAAGAACATGACCGAGATTCTCGACATTTTTGGCCAGACCATGCGCACCCTGTGGGCGCACAAGCTGCGTTCGTTCCTTACCATGTTTGGCATTGCCTGGGGCGTGGGTTCGCTGCTGTTGCTGGTGGGGGTGGGGGAAGGCTTTCGGGCGGGCAATCGGCGGCAGTTTGATGAGCTGGGCGAGAACGTAATGTTCATCTGGTCGGGCCGGGCTCCGGCGGTGGGCGGCAGTTTTAATTCACTCCGGCCGTATCAGCTGACCTATCAGGATTATTTGGACGTGAAGGCGGAATCCCCGAGTGTGAAAACGGTGGTTCCGGCCATCAGTCGGCAGGATTTGCGGGCGGTGAGCGAGTTTTTTACCGCCAGCGGGCAAGTGATTGGCGTCACCCCGGAGTTTCACGACATCCGGTATCTCCCCGTGGCGGATGGGCGCTGGATCAATCCGCTGGACGATCAGCAGAAGCGCAATGTGATCGTAATTGGCGACGAGGTGCGCAAGACGCTGTTTCCGGGACATCCGTATGTTGGCGCGACGATTCTGCTGAATGGCACGCGCTTCGAGGTGATTGGCGCGGTTCAGCGCATTGGCCATGGCGACAACAATAATCTGAACCTGCGCAGCTTCATCCCCTTCAACACCATGCACGAGATGTTTCCGCCCAAGGGAACCGACCAGACCGACGCCATTTCGTTTATGAACTACCAGCCCAAGAGCCGCGATCTGCATGATGTGGCGAAAGAAGAAGTACACAAGGTGATTGCGCGCAATCACGGCTTCGATCGCAAAGGTCCCGACGTGTTCGACGAGTGGGACACCATCCAGACGGCGGATTCGGTGGGCGCGATCTTCGATGCGATGAATGCATTTTTGGGCAGTGTGGGACTGGTGACGCTGGCACTCGGTGCGATTGGCGTAATCAACATCATGCTGGTGGCGGTGGCGGACCGGACGCGTGAGATTGGACTGCGCAAGGCGCTGGGTGCGACCAATCGCAGCATCATGCTGCAATTTTTTATTGAAGGCGCGTTTCTTACTTTGCTGAGTGGCGGCATCGGCATCGCCGGGGCTGCAGGATTCATGTCTGGCGTGGATGCGCTGGTGAAGTATCTGGGGGCGAATATGCCGAACGGATTTGATACCCCCAAGCTAGTGCCCTCCACTGCGTTCATCGCGATGGTGGCGCTTTCCATCGCGGGCGTGGTGGCGGGATTGTATCCGGCGCGGCAGGCGGCGTTGCTGGAGCCAGTGGAAGCATTGCGCAAGGAATAAGAAATTGTGGGAACGAAGAAGCGACTATGACGAGAGAGTTACTAACCGAAGCCTATACTGCCATGCGGCATGACCTGCGCCGAACGCTGCTCACGGTGTTGGGTATGGCGTGGGGTATTGCCACGGTGGTGCTGCTGCTTTCTTACGGGCAGGGCTTTGGCGACGCTGTGACGCGCATCTTTGAGAGCTTCGGGGCACACGCGGTGGGCGTGTTCCCGGGACGCACGTCGCAACAGGCTGGCGGCAACAAAGCGGGGGTGCAGATTCGCTTTACCGATGAAGATGTAGACATCGTAAAGAATGTTGCCCCGCTGGTGCGGCACGTTTCGCGCATGTCATTCAAGGACTCCACGGTACGGCAGGACGACCGGACTTTTACGCTGCAAATCACGGGGGCTGATCCCGGTATTGAGAAGATATGGAACCTTGGGGTTTCGTCAGGGCGCTTTTTTAACGATGGCGACAGTGTGAGCCACGCGCGGGTAGCGGTGATTGGGTCAGAGGCTAAGCTGAAGTTGTTCTCGGGCATTCCGGCGGTGGGGCAGTCCGTGCGCATAGATGGAGTGAGTTTCGACGTGATCGGCGAAGCGGCGCCGCGCATGCAAGAGGGCGACAACAACATCAACCAGCAGATTTACATTCCGTATAACTCCATGGAGGCGTTGCAGGATATCCACTATCCCAACGGCATCTTTCTGGATTTTGAGGGGCTGGACCACGACAAGCTGACGCAATCCATTCGCGATTCGCTGGCGTTGCAGCACGGCTTCCGGTCGGACGACCGGCGTGCGCTGAACGTTTTCGACGCGCAGAAGCAACTGGAGCAGTTCAACGTGATTTCGATCGGACTCAAGGTGCTGCTGGCGTTTGTGGGCACCATCACGCTGGGCATCGGCGGCGTGGGGCTGATGAACATCATGCTAGTTTCAGTGACGCAGCGGACGCGTGAAATCGGCGTGCAGAAGGCGCTGGGCGCGACGCGGCGGCATGTGCTGCTACAGTTTTTGTCGGAAGCGCTGGTGATTACGGCGGTGGGCGGCGTGGTAGGGATTATTTTTTCCTACGCCGTTTCCTACTCTGTGGGGACCATTACTCTGTATAGCGCCCGCGCCAAATATGCGGAAGCAGGCGATATACGGCTGCTGGTTTCTCCGCAGATTCTGCTGATTGCAGTGGCGATTCTGGCAGTGGTTGGCGTGATCAGTGGGATGTTTCCCGCGATTCGGGCGTCGAAGCTGGATCCGATTGAGGCGCTTCGGTACGAGTAAACAAAGCCCTGCCCAAGCGAAGCTTGGGCAGGGCACCCGGCTTCATCGAATACATCCGTTGTCCTTTCAGGACTAGCCTTTCTGATCCTAGCTTACCCGGCGCTGGAAGCGCCGGGCCCAATTCATGCGGTCTCTTCGAGACGCTCCATCGCGAATACCTTGCGATCCTACATTCCCTTTAACAGTGAGCCTACGATTCCGGCTACGCCGCCTGCTTCTGCGCCTTGGGTTCCTGGCGATGGCATGTATTCCATCAGCTTGTGGGCGAGGCGCGAGATGGGCAGGGTTTGCAGCCAGACTTTGCCGGGGCCGGTGAGGGAGGCGAGAAAGATGCCGTCTCCGCCGAAGATCATATTTTTGATGCCGGGCACGGTGGTGATCTGGAAGTTGACGCCCGCTTGAAACGCGCCGACGTGGCCGGGGTGAACGAAGATCGTCTGCCCGGGTAGAAGTTCCTTGAGGATGACTTCGCCGGACAGTTCGATCCACGCCATGCCGTTGCCGGTGAGACGCTGGAGCAGGAAGCCGTCTCCGCCGAAGATGCCTGCGCCGAGCGATTGCTGGAAGCCGACGCCGACTTGAATCTGCGGGGTGGCGCAGAGGAATCCGTGGCGGTGGATGAAGTACTCGTGGCCGGGGCCGATTTCGACGGGGAGGATGTGGCCGGGAACTTTGGTGGCGAAGGCGACTTCGGCGCCAGCGCTGGTCGCGCGGTATTCGGTCATGAAGAGCGTTCCGCCTCCGGCGACGCGTTTGAGGGCGCCCAAAAATCCGCCGCCTCCGCCAAATTGGGTGTGGGTCTGCATCTGGACGTTACTCGACATCCAGGAAAGCTCTCCGGCTTCGGAGATGACGGATTCGTTGGGTTCGAGGATGAATTCGAGGACGGGCATGGTAGTGCCCTGGATGCGGCTTTGCATCATGACTCTCCTTTAACAATTCCATTATGAGGTACGCGGAGGGCGGTGTGGAGGTTCCAGGGCGGGTCGCAACATCCCACCCTAATTCGCCAACGGCGGGCGAATGAGGGTGGGGCACCAAAGCAATTAGCGGCCTACGGCTATGCTGCTGATGGGCGGCGTGATGGCGTCGGTTAAAGCTGCTGACTTTACGCCGTGGCCGAGCGGGCGTGCGTCGGTGATTTTGTAATCGTTGTAGAGAATGGTGAGTTCGGATCTGCCACCGAGGCGCACCTGGGTAACGGTGTGGTTCTTTTCCGGCAGCCAGAAGTCACCGACTTTGCGGTAGGTGTGTTCAATGTCGCTCTGCTTGATCCAGAACGAGGGATTTTTGGAAGGCTGGGCCACGATGCGGACGACGGCGAAATCATGTGCGTCCACCCAGACGCGGCCGCGATAGAGAAATTTGTTGTGCGTCTTGGGCTCGACTTGCAACATGTACGCCGGGCCGGAGGGCATGGCTTCCGATCCGATGAGCTTGAAGTCGTAATTGGCTGGAGTGAGTCCTACGCGATCGCGATTTTCCGGCGTCAGTGCTTCCTGCTCGCTTTCCAGCAATTTGTGCAATACGCGATCGAGCAGCAGCCGGGAGCCATCTTCTTTCACAATAGTGAACTGCTTGCTTGCGGGCGCATCATAACGAGCGTCCACCAGCATGGAGCTGTCTTTGCTGACGGTGAATCCCCGGAAGTTGAGCTGATAGCTGCGCATAGCGTGGAAGCTGCGCAGGGCCTCTGCACGCTCGGCATTGCGCCGCACCAGGTTGCTGACTACTTGCTCGGTGGTGAGCTGAGTTGAGGACTGCGGGCTGGCTGGCAGGACTGAAAAGGGAGTGAGAAGTAGCAGCACACACACGCGCGCGGCGAAGTGAAGTCTGCGGCTGGGTTTGGTCATAGTCTCGTTCCTCCGCGTTCCACAACTGTACTCTTTCTTCGATTGCGCTGATGTCCTGTTTTGGTCAAATCATTAGGCGGCAGTGGCGACCGGATTGTTGCCCAGCGCTTTATCGTAGCCGCCATAGACACCTTCAAAGATGGCGTCCCAGGAAGCGGCGAGGGCGTACTGACGAGCCGCTACGCGCATGGTCTCGTGCGTGGCGGGTGAGGTCATCACCTCATGCGCACGCTGCACAAACTCTTGTACGTTGGCTGCCACAAAACCTGTCTTGTCGTGCGTCACGATAAATTTTGGTCCGCCCTTGTCGGTCACGAGAGCGGGGACACCGGAGGCCAAAGCTTCCAGCACCACGTTGCCAAAGGTGTCAGTCTCCGAAGGAAAGATGAACAGGTCAAGGTTGGCGAAGGCGCGGGCGAGGGCTTCGCCTTTCAGCACACCGGGGAATTCGCCATACTTTAGCGCGCCGCGCAATGCTTCTTCGCTATGCCCTTGGCCGATGACGGAAATCTTGAACTCGGGCACGCCCGCTGCGATCAGCCCTCTTTCCAGCGCAATCAGCATCTCGACGTTTTTTTCCGGTGTGATGCGACCGACGTAGCCCAGCGTAAACGGTTCGCCCGTGCGATCACGGCGCACGGGGTCGAACAGGTGGGTATCCACGCCGCGCTGCATCAGGAAGCAGGGCTTGGCGGTGGTGCGATGCAGCAGGTCACAAAGTTCTTGATTCGGTGCGTAGAGCACCTTTGCGCCATGATAAAGCTGCGCGACGATCTGGAAGGTAGACTTGCGGATTACATCGCCAGCAGTGTCAGCGAAGTGAGGCGGGAGCGCTGCAAAAAACTTGGTGGAGCGGCGTTCGGCGTATTCGTGGACGTTGGTGTGCCATGAGGCAGCCAGCGGAATCTGCAGGCGATAGGCGATCATCGCGCCCATCAATCCGATATCGGTGGGGCCGGTGATGTGGACGACATCGGCATGGAAGTCACGCACCGCCGCTTCGACTTCGCGATAGTAGCGCCACAATAAAACGTCGAAGTCGTGATTTTTGTCGAAGTTGACGAGTGGCCATCTGCGCTCCAGTTCAATCGTGGTCACCGAGGCTTCGGTGAAGGTGCGATTTGCTGGCCCAGCGTGAACGTTCAAGAATGGGCGATTCCAGCGACGCGCAAACGCGTCAAACTGACGAGCCGTGTTGGCAACGCCATCCACTTCGTGAAACATGTCCGGAAAAAAGGCCACCCGCAGGCCGTCCTTATGGATCACAGGGTTCAAGAAAGCGCTCCCTCGCTCTTGCTCAACTTCAACTGCTGCTCACGCGGATCCGTGGCCAGTGCGGCGCGCAACGCCTTCTGCACCGCAGCGTGTTCAAAGCATCGCATCGCCCAGAAAATCGCCTCAATGAACACGGGCGATTTCTGCCACAGTGAAGTTAGTGGCCGATGCACTCCGTTCGCATCCGGATGAAAGACGCGCTGATCCCAAGTCTGCGATCCGGCCGGATACTCGGGATAATAACGGATTATATCCATGAGCGATTTGAAGATGCGCAAGCCCAGCGGTTCAGCATACTGGGGCATGAACAGAACGTCGCTGCGGCGCTCCTTGCGAACCTCGTGCACGAACTCCGGGAAGCTGGAGGCGCGAGTCAGGTTTAGGCACGCGGAAGGCTCGCAGGCGTGGCGGTCACCACCAGCAACGGGCAATTGATTCCAGCCTTCGCAGAGTTTGAGGACGGCCTGATTTTCCTTCCAGTTGCGCAGGCCGTTCAGTTCGAGTCCGTGGAAGAAGGTGCCGAAACGCTGCAGCAGTTCGCTGAGCGCGTGGCTGTGACCGTCGGGGCCGATGCCGCCCAGATCCCACAGCGGGTGATTCAGAATGACCAGTACTTCGGGGTAGCCGTGCAGCATGGCCAGCAGATCGCGCAACAGCCTTTCCGCTGGCGCGTTCGTAAAAATATTCAGTTGGGCAACGATCTGGTGCGCGCGGGCTGAAGGCAGGTTATGCACGCCTACGTGGAAGATGGCACCGTGAAAAGGGACACTCCACTCGAGAGAAATCGGCACCTGCGCCGCAACCGGCATCACTTGCAACTGCATGGGTGCCGCGATGCTGTCATGGTCGGTGAGCGAGACCATACTGGCCAGACCTAAGCCGTCCTCAATCTGATTCTGTTCCAACTCGAAAGCGGCACGAACCGGCAAGGGCGGAGTCCAGAAACGGTTGTCGAAGTCTACTGGGATGGGAGAGCGGTTCTGCTGAAAATCGAGGGCGCGTTTTAGCAGCGGGAACCTGGCAGCATATTGGGGCAGAAAAAACAGGCTTTCGCGCGATTGATTAGTGTGGCCATGAAGACAGACGGCGCTGGAAAAAGGACGGGGGGCGGCAGGTTCCTTCCAAAGATACGAGATCGTGCTATGCAAGCTACCTCCCTTGAAGTGCATTCCGATAGTGCATTACTGGATAGAGTGCATGAAGCAGGTGAAATGATTGTTATTTGCGGAATATTTTTTTGTTAATTTCGATTTTTCATCCCCTTTTCACTACAGGAATACGATGGGGTTCCTATACTGGAACTATGAGTGGCTCCCCGGTCGCAATACCACAACCTGCCGAGTTGTTGCCTGACACGCCTGATTTGCTCAAGAAGCAGGGGCCTTCGCTCGCGGCTGCCATTGCGGCGATTTTTCGCGATCCAGTAGGGGTTATCTTTGCGCGGTGGAACTGGAAATCCGCGCTGTTGAGTGTTGCCTTACGGGGCTGGATTTATTTTGCTGCGAGCATTCGCCACGGCTGGGCGGAAGTGGGCGGAGCAGTGGCCGCTGAAGTTGTTTACTGTGCGGCGACCGCAGGGTTTTATGGGGCAATCACCCAGGCGTTGTGTGACGCGGAGCCGGAATGGCTGACCGCGCTGCTCGTTACTTTTCTGATGCCTGTCCTGATGCAGTGGATCGAGTATCTGGTGCATCTCTACCGTGGTACGCACCATCTGCACTATGTGATTATCGGTTCCATTGTGATGAGCGCCATCTCATCGTTGTTTAATTGGTATGCCATGCGGTGTGGCACGCTTTTGATGGGCGAAAAATCGCAGTCTTTTGGGCGAGATCTTGCCAGCCTGCCGCGCTTGTTGGGGCGGTTCTTTGCTGCGGGTCCGCAGCTTCTGATCGAAAGTCTGCGGCGGAGTGGCTCAGGGCAGGAGTAGGCTAGCGAGTCGGGAGTGAGGCGGGTTAAGTTTGAAAACTCTGCACTTCAATAACTACTGGCACAAAACATCGGGCGGTGTGGCTCAGTTCTATCGCGCACTGATGGCGGAGGCCAATCGTACCGGGCATGAGATGCGGCTGGTAGTTCCTGATGACGAAAGCTGGACTGAGCTGGTCGGCGAGCATTGCAAAATCTATCATGTGGCCGCGCCTCCCGCGCCATTTGATCCCGGCTATCGGCTGATCTATCCCACACAATTCTTGCAGAGCGGCACTACGTTGCAGAAGATTCTGCTGGCGGAGCAGCCCGACTTGGTAGAAATCTGCGACAAGTACACGCTGAATTATTTGGGAGCAGTGCTGCGCATTCGCGGCCTGAAGGATATTCCGTTCCGTCCAGTGGTGGTCGGAACCAGCCACGAGCGCATGGACGACAACTTTCGCACTTACCTGAAGATGATTCCTCTGGGTGAATGGTTTAGCCGCTGGTATATGCGCTGGATCTACTTCCCATTCTTCGATCATCACATTGCCAATTCGCTGTATACGGCGGAAGAGTTGGTGCCCGCCGGTCGCGGACTGCCCCAGTCACGAGGTATTTGGGTGCGCCCGCCGGGAGTAGATCTGGTGCAACTTTCGCCAGAGTTGCGCAGCGCGGAAGCGCGTGCGCGCATCGAGGCAAAGGCCGATGTGCCAGCGGGAGCGACATTGCTGCTTTACGTCGGGCGGCTCGCAGCGGAGAAGAATCTGCCGCTGCTGATCGAGACGATGAAGCATTTGTGCAACGACCCGCATCGCGACTATTACCTGCTGGTGGTTGGCCAAGGCGAGGAACGCGAGAAACTTGCTGCCGCCGCTGCCGAGTTTGCCCCAGGCAGAGTGAAGATGCTGGGCCACATGGGCGACCGCGCTGCGCTGGCGGAGATGTACGCGAACTGTGATGCGTTTCTGCATCCCAATCCGCGCGAACCGTTTGGTATTGCTCCGCTGGAGGCGATGGCGTCCGGCTTACCGTTGGTGTGCCCGAACCGGGGCGGCGTCATGACATATGCGAACTCGGAAAACGCATGGGCGGTAGAGCCGGAGTCGCAAGCCTTTGCCAATGCGGTGCGAAGTCTGATGGAGAATGAGGCAGAAAGCTCCGCAAAGATTGCAGCGGCGCTGGCGACGGCGAGCGAATATCGCTGGGAGGTGATCGCTGGTCGCTTCTTGAAGTTGATGCGAGAGATGGCGGAGACCACCCGTAGTGCGGAAGTCGCCGAGCCTCCTGACTTTATGGCGACTTGCGTGAGCTCCGCGAGTACGATGACGACCCGGGTCGCCTCTAGCATTGCACAGCAGATATTTTCCGCAGCCACCAAGTTGAAGTTGATCCCCAGCCGCACCAGCTAACCGCCCTTTTAACATCAGCTTGGGTCGGCTTTACAGGCTGATGTGATGCAATCCGCTGCCTGCTTCCGCCGATTTTGCTAACCTTAAAGCTTCATGGCAGCTTCTAAAAGCATCTTCGTGCAAGCTTGCAAAGCGCAGGCTGTTCCTGTGACTCCGGTTTGGTTTATGCGGCAGGCGGGCCGCTACATGGCGGAGTATCGTGCAGTTCGCAAACAGTATTCGCTGATCGAAATCTGCAAGAAGCCCGCGCTTGCAGCGGAGGTTACGATTACGGCCGCCGAGGCGCTGGAGGTGGATGCGGCGATCATCTTTGCTGATCTGCTGTTGCCGCTGGAGGTGATGGGACTCGACTTCCATTTTTCCGCTGGCGAAGGGCCTGTGATTGCAAAACCGTTGCGCACGCCGGAAGACATCGCGCAGTTGCGCACGGATCGCGCGGCGGATCTTGGCTATGTTGCGGAAGCAGTGAAGCTGGTGAGCGATCATTTTGCCGAAAAGTTGCCGGTGATCGGTTTTTGTGGCGCGCCGTTTACGCTGGCCAGCTACATGATTGAGGGCAGCGGCTCGCGTAATTATGTTCACGCGAAGAAGATGATGTATCACCACCCGCAGGCGTGGGATGAACTGCTGCGCAAACTGGTGGATGTGACCTGCGAGTATTCGGTGGAGCAGGTTCGCGCGGGTGCGGACGTGCTGCAAATTTTTGACAGTTGGGTGGGCTGCCTCAGCGTGGACGACTATCGTCGCTACGTGTTGCCTCGCACCTGCGAGATGGTGCAGCGGCTGAAGAGCGTGACGGGCGTTCCGGTGATTTACTTCGGCACCGACTCCGCCACGCTGTTGACTGCTATGCAGGAGACCGGTGCCGACGTGCTGGGTCTCGACTGGCGGGGAAATTTGGATGAAGGTTGGCAGACGCTGGGCTGGCGCGGCGCGGTGCAGGGCAATCTTGATCCGGTGAGCCTGTTTGCGGACTGGAAAGAAGTGGAAGTTCGGGCCAAGCGGATTCTTGACCTGGCGGCAGCGCGGCCTGGCCACATCTTTAATCTTGGCCACGGTATTCTGCCCGAAACTCCGGTGGAGAATGTGAAGGCGCTGGCGAAGTTTGTACACGAATATTCAGCAAGCCAGCGGACGGGGCAGTAGGCCACCAATGAAGCGCATCGCAGTGATTGGCGGAGGCGTTTCTGGCCTAAGCGCGGCTTACGCGCTGGAAAAACGCCGCCGCGAATCTGATGATTTCTGCTACAAGTTGTTGGAAGCCTCGCCGCGACTCGGCGGCGTCCTGCTGACGGAGCATGTCGAAGGCTGCGTGGTAGAAGCGGGGCCCGATTCTTTTCTGACGGAAAAGAGCTGGGCGGCGGATTTGTGCCGCGAAATCGGTTTGGGCGATCAACTCATCTGCTCCAATGACGCGGGCCGCAAGACCTACATCATCGTCGGCAATCGGCTGGTGGAGATGCCAGTGGGGCTGATGTTTCTCGTCCCCACCAAGATTATTCCTACCGTACTTTCGCCGCTGTTCTCATGTGGCACGAAGCTGCGTATGGTTGCGGAGTTGTTTCATCCTGCGCAAACGAGAGGCGACGAATCGGTTGCGGATTTCGTGAGGCGTCACTACGGCGACGAGGTAGTGGAGCGACTCGCCGACCCGCTACTTTCAGGTATCTACGGGGGCGAAGCCGCGCAGCTTAGTGTGCGCTCGGTATTGCCGCGCTTTGTGGAGATGGAAGCGAAGTACGGCAGCCTGGGACGCGGTATGATCGCCGCACGACGCAAGATGCCCGAACTTTCCGGCAGTCAGACGCCGGGAATCTTCACCACGCTTAAGGGCGGCATGCAACAGATCGCCGACGGGCTTACAGCACAGCTCGAGCCGGAATCCATAGTGCTAGGACAGATGGTGTTGGCTGTTGAACGAGCCGACAGCGATTGGATCGTTCGCCATGATGGCGGCGCGGAAAACTATGACGCAGTCATTGTTGCACTACCCGCACAACGCGCGGGGGAAATGTTGAGTGGAGTGTCTCGCGACTTGGCGGCGGAGCTGAGTGCGGTGAACTACACTTCGTCCATAACCGTGGCATTGGGATATGACGAAAAGGTGCGGCGCAGCTTGCCGGCGGGATTCGGCTTTCTGGTGCCGCGCAGTGAGAAGCGCAATATTCTCGCTGCGACTTTCGTACATAGTAAGTTCGACCATCGTGCTCCGCCAGATCGTGCATTGATTCGCTGCTTTGTCGGAGGCAGCGCGGCGAAGGCGAGCATAGAGCTTGCGGACAGCGAGATCGAAAAGCTGGTGCGCACCGACCTGAAGGCGATTCTTGGACTTGATGCCGAGCCGCTGTTTGCGCGCGTTCATCGCTGGCGGAACGCGATGGCGCAGTACGAGGTGGGACACTCCGAACGCCTTCGGCGGATTCAAGAGACTGCGGCGCAACTGCCGTCGCTGGCGCTGGCAGGCAACGGATACAGTGGCATCGGCGTACCAGACTGCATCCGCTCGGGTGCGGCAGCGGCGGAGAGTGTGTTGGCGGCGTTCGGGCTTACGAAAGTTGCCTAGGGTGCAACAACTGCCAAAGTAACTTCTTCAATCACCTCCGCCAAACGGCTCACTGCCCAATTAATTTGCTCGGGCGTAATCACGGCAGGCGGGGCTAGCAGCAGATGATCGCCTGCGAGGCCATCCACCGACCCCTGCATGGGATACACAAGCACGCCGCGTTTGGCGGCTGCTTGGCCCACACGTGCGGCAAAGCCAATTTCTGGTACAAACGGCTGCTTGCTCTTGCGATCCCTAACGAACTTTACTCCCCACAACAATCCGATGCCACGCACATCGCCCACGGCGGGAAGTTGCCACAGTTGCTGAAGCGAATTCTTCATCGCAACGCCTGCTTCTCCAGAGTCCGAGTTGGCCCGCGCCACCAAGTGTTCTTCGCGCGCCCGTCGCAGCACTGCGCGACCTGCGGCCACACTCACCGGATGTGCGTTGTAGGTAAAGCCGTGTAGGAATGCGCCTGATCCCGCAGCTATTGCTTCCACAACCTTGGCGCTGGCAATGACGGCGCCAAGCGGCGCATATCCGCTGGAAAGACCCTTGGCCGTGATAAGAATGTCAGGCGCGGCACTGCACTCGCCCGCTGGGCCTAAAGAGGCGGCGTAGTGCTCCATTGCAAAATTTCGCCCGGTGCGTCCCATGCCGGTCATCACTTCGTCGGCGATCATCAGCAGGCCGTGTTGCGAACAGATTTCGCGAATGCGTGGGACGTAGCTCGGCGGTGGAACTGCCGCGCCCAGCGTGGCTCCGCTCACCGGCTCGAAGATGAATGCTGCCGCAGCGCCGTTGGCGTCGGCGATGGCCCGCTCGAGTTCGTTGGCATACTTCAGTCCGCAGTCGTCGCAACCGAGATCGCAGGAATATTCGCAGCGGTAGCAGTTGGGGATGCCGATGTGGGCGAATTCGCGCACCATGGGCAGATACATCTCGCGGCGGCGACGATTGCCCGACACCGCAAGCGCGCCAAGCGTGGAGCCGTGATAGCTCTGATTGCGGCTGAGCACCTCGAAGCGCTCAGAGTGTCCGGTCTCTACCTGATATTGCCGCGCCAACTTGAGCGCCGTCTCGACGGCTTCCGATCCTCCGCTGCAAAAATAGACGCAACCGTTGCGAAAGTGCGGGCCAGCGAAGTCGAGCAGTTCTTCAGCGAAGGCTTCCGCAGCGGGCGTGGTGAACTGGCTGGTGTGGACGAATTCAAGCTGGTCGGCCTGCGCTGCCATCGCCGCAGAAATTTCACGCACCCCGTGGCCGATGAAGTTGACCGCAGCAGAGCCAGAAAAGTCGAGGTAGCGATGGCCGTCCGCGTCCCAGAGGTAAACGCCTTCGCCGCGCACCGCGTCGGGAAAGTGCTTGCGGAACGAGCGCGGGAATGCGGCGGGGCGGGTGGAATCCATGGAATTTGGCAGCGTTTGGGTTTCTTAAGCAAAGGATAAGGCCTTATCCTTTGCTTGGCAAAATGCTAAGCAAAAAAAGTTTGCTTAGCGTCAAGTGCTAGAATCGCGCGATGCTGATTGGGCTGGTGTCGTCAGCAAAGGTTGAGCAGCTCTCTGGGGGAGAAGACTCCATGATTCGTCGCGTGTTTAGCATCACAACTCTTTTATTTACTATCGTTTGCCTCGTGAGTTCGGCATCGATCGTCGCGCAAACCGACAAGCCCGCCCCCAAGGTTACCTACATTTTAGCGGGGCGCGTGTTCGACGCGACCAGTGACTCCGCAAGTTCTGTGCGGGAGAACGTGACGATTGTGGTGGAAGGGGAGCGCATTCGATCCATTGGGCCGTCGGCTGGGGTGAGTATTCCTGCGGGAGCCGAGGTGATTGATCTTTCCAAGGCGACCGTGCTGCCGGGGCTCATTGATTGCCACACTCATCTGACGGGCCGCGCGGATCAATATTCGGAAATTTTGCGGTTCCACTGGACACCCTATCGAGCGGGCATTTATGGCACGGTGAACGCCAGGAAAACGCTGATGGCAGGCTTTACCACTGTGCGCGACGTTGGCTCGGCACCGTTCGCGGCGGCGGATCTGCGCGATGAGATTAACGATGGGTTTCTCCCCGGGCCGCGCATCGTGGCGTCGGGGCCGGGTATTTCCATCACCGGCGGACACGGCGACCTGAACAATTATTCGCCGTGGGTGCGGGCGGACTTGTTCCCGGAGGGTCGCGATTTCCAGATTGCCGACGGCGAAGATCAGGTGCGGCAGACAGTGCGGGCGCAGATCAAGTACGGCGTGGATGTGATCAAGATTCTGGCGACCGGCGGCGTGTTATCGAAGGGCGACAGTCCTGGAGCACCGCAGTTTACGCTGGGCGAGTTGAAGGTGGCAGCGGATGAAGCTCACAAGGCGGGGCGCAAAATCGCGGCGCACGCCCATGGCGCGGAAGGCATTCGCAACGCCATTCTCGCAGGCATTGACTCGGTGGAGCACGCCAGCCTGGTAGACGACGAAGGCATCCGGTTGGCCAAGGAACACGGCACATACTTCGTGATGGACATCTACAACGACGACTATCTGCTGGGTGACGCCATCAAGAACGGCCTGCCGACAGAGAATATTGAGAAGGAGCGTTCGCTGGGCAAATTGCAGCGCGAGAATTTTGCGAAGGCGTTCAAGGCGGGCGTAAAGATGGCGTTTGGCACGGATGCGGGCGTGTATCCGCATGGCGACAACGCGCGGCAGTTCTACTACATGGTGAAAGGCGGGATGACGCCAGCGCAGGCGATTCGCGCGGCGACTTCGAGCGCGGCAGACTTGATCGGCCGCAGCAAGGATGTGGGCACGCTGGAACCGGGCAAGTACGCCGACCTGATCGCCGTGACGGCCGACCCGCTGGCCGATGTGAAGTCGCTGGAGCACGTTGCCTTCGTGATGAAGGGTGGCGCGGTTTACAAGGATGAGGTCAGCGGGAAGAATAGGGTGTTGGGCGCTGAAGCCCCATAGCTATAACGGTAAGGCTTTCTGCGCCGTTTACAATCGCAGTAATGGCATCCTCCCTCTTTCAGCGATTCCAGCGGCTCTTCAAGGCGTCGCATCAGCACTCGGCGTTTTCGGCGACGATTCTGCTGGTGGTTGCGATCATGGCGTCGCGTGTGATCGGCTATGTGCGCGAGGCGTACATAGCCTATGCGTTTGGCGCGGGCCCCGTGGTGGACGCCTACGTTGCCGGATTCACGATCCCCGATTGGCTCAACTACATCGTTGCGGGTGGCACGGCATCCATCACGTTCGTTTCGATCTATTCGCGATTCATGGCAGCGGACCAGGAAGAGGAAGCTCAGAAGACTTTCTCGGTGATCATCACGGTGATGACCACGGTTTTGACTTTGGGCGTTCTAGTGGCGGAGATATTCGCGCCGCAGATTGAACGCGCCATCTTCCCGCGCTTTACAGCGCAGCAACTCGCGCTCTGCGTATACCTGACGCGCATTCTATTGCCCGCGCAGATTTTCTTCTATGTTGGCGGAGTGGTTTCGGCGGTATTGCTGGCGCGGCGTATGTTTCTGTTTCCCGCCTTCGCGCCCTTGCTCTACAACGTGTTCATCATTCTGGGCGGGGCGCTGCTGGGCAGTCAATTGGGTATCGCGTCGCTGGCTTATGGCGCGGTGGCCGGAGCAGTGGTTGGCCCATTTCTGGTGAATGCGATTGGCGCTGCGAAGGTTGGCACCGGGTTTCGCATCTCGTTTGACGTAAAGAACCCCGCGTTCCGCGAATGGGTCTCACTGACGATTCCATTGATGCTGGGCGTGTCGCTGGTAACGGCGGACGATTGGATTCTGCGCTATTTTGCCTCGGGTGGCGTGGGCGATATTTCGAGGCTGAACTATGCCAAGCGGTTATTTGCAGTGCCGATCGCGGTGCTGGGGCAGGCGATTGGGCAGGCTTCCCTTCCGTTTTTTGCGCGACTGTTTGGGGAAAACAAGTTGGAAGAGTTTGCCCAGACGGTGAACGGTGCGGTGTATCGCACGGTGGCGGCGTCGCTGCTGGTTACGGGATGGATGATGGCGGCATCGTTGCCACTGGTGGATCTGGTGTACCGTCGCGGACATTTCAGCTTTACCGATTCACGAGAGACGGCGCTATTTTTCTTTTGGTTTGCGCTATCACTGGCGTGTTGGGCCGCGCAAGGACTCTATGCGCGCGCCTACTATGCGGCTGGCAACACGTTGACGCCGATGGTGGCGTGCTCAGTGGTCACGCTTGCCTCACTGCCCCTTTACTCGAATTTATTCGCGCGCTTCGGAGTGACGGGGCTGGTGGCGGCGTCGGACATTGGCATTCTGGCCAATACGCTGGTACTGGCGTGGCTGCTGCATCGCAAGGGCTTGGTGAGAGCGACGTTGCCGTGGGGTGAGCTGGCCAAGGCCGTGGTGACTGCGGTGTTCGCGGGCGCGGTGAGTCTGAGCGTGGCGACTATTATTCCGGCGAGTGGTAGGCGGCTGGATGATCTGCTGTCGCTCGGGCTGGTGACTTTGACTTGGGCGGGAGCGGTTGCGTTGGGTTTGCTGGTGCTGCGGTCGAGCTTGCCGGGGGAACTGCGCCGTCGCGGACGTCCGGAAACGGCGGCTTCTGAAACAGCAGCGTGAAATAGTGTGGGCGTCCGCAAGGACGCCCACACTGCAAACTATTCAGCGTTTTTTTCGACTGAGAGTGTGAGCCTTTAGGCGCGAATCGAAATCGCTGGCATGGCTGCCGCAGGCCGTTCCGCAATGCGAGGCTCCGGTGCAACCTGAGTTGCCAGCACACCACGCGGCTCCGCCACTGCCTCTTTCGGTGGCTTGCGCAGGTCAATGCCACCTTTGACGAATGCGCCATCCTCTACGCTGATGCGGGCTGCGGTAATGTCGCCGACGAGCGAACCCTCAGCGCGAATCTCCACACGATCGCTGGCGTCGAGGTTGCCGTGTACTTTGCCGTGGATGACAATCTCACGAGCTTGAATGTTGGCGGCGACGGCGCCGTGGCGGCCAATCGTCACGCGATTGCCGGGCAGACTGATGGTGCCATCCACCTTGCCTTCGATGAGCAGCGACTCGGCTCCGGTGATATCGCCCTTTATGAACAGCGACTTGCCGATCGTGGCTACGTCCGCGAGCGATGAGCTTTGCGATGACGCCGAGGAACGAGTAAAGCTATCGCTGGCAGAAGTAACAGGCGTGGCCGGACGTTCCGGTTCGGTGGGGCGGCTGGGGGTGGACTGACTGGATGGCTTCCACATGAAGGTTATAACCTCGTGATAACAAACTAAAAAATGTCGGTCGGCTCAGGCTTGAACGGAGGAACTGACCAAGTCTTCATTTTACGCCCGCTGGCATTCTACGGAACAGTGTGAAAAACGCAAGAGTATCAAGGGATGTTCTTTTGATTTCCCGAATAAGGAACTCGCTGATGCAACTGCCGTTGGATACCTTACGAAGGTCTGGGGAGTGCGGAACCAGCCCGCACTGGCAACCCGGCAGTGAACCAGCTACGATTCTGGCAGGATAAAACGAGGCCATTTACCTGCTGACGGACGCCAAAATTCTCGCGCACATTGAACGCCAGCCCAAGCAGAGCGCTGGCTACAAGCAGTTGGTGCGCGAATTGAGCGCTCGTGGCGAAATGCGACGTGTGCTGACCGACCTGTTGGAGCGCATGGTGCGACGCGGCCAACTGGTGGAAATTGAGCCGGATCGTTATGCTCTGCCGCAAGCCATTCAGGCCAAGCAGTCACGCAATGCCCTGGTGGGCCGACTCAAGATGCACGGGGACGGCTTCGGATTTGTGATTCCTGACGCGATTTCGATTCCGCAACATCTCAAGGGCCGTTTGACGGGCGATGTGTTTATCCCGCCCCATGCCGTTGGCACGGCAATGCACGGCGACCGGGTGCTGGTAGAAGTCGGCTCGGTGCGCGACGATGGCAAGGCCGAAGGCGTGATTGTGCGCACGGTGATGCGTGCTCACCCCACGGTCGTGGGCACCTTCCACTATGGCCAGCGGCACAACTACGTGGTTCCCATGGACGGCAAGCTGGCGCAGGAGATCATGATCCCGAACGGCATGGAGCGGCCGAAGTCCGTTTCCAAGGATGGCGGAGCAGGCGAAGACCTGAGCGCGCATCGTGTGCTGGGGGCCGAGGCTCGTCGTGCTCAGACTTGGGATGATTTGGAAGGCCTGGTTGTAGATGTTGAGATCACGGAATGGCCGACGACCAGCCGGGGCGCACGCGGACGTGTCGTCGAAATTCTGGGGCGCGAAGACGACTTTGGTGTGGATGTAGAGATCATCATCCGCAAGCATCACCTGCCGCGCATCTTTCCCGAGGCAGTGCTGGCTGAGGCGCGCGCGGTTCCTTCGCAAATTGCGGATGACGAAGTTTCGGGGCGCCGCGACTTCCGCGATCTATCCATTGTCACCATTGATGGAGAAACTGCCCGCGACTTTGACGATGCCGTTACCGTAACCGAACTCGCCAACGGAAATTTCGAGTTGCAAGTACACATTGCTGACGTGGCGCAGTACGTCACGGAAGAGTCGCCGCTGGATGCGGAAGCCCGTCTGCGGGGGACTTCCGTTTACTTTCCCGACCGCGCGATTCCGATGCTGCCGCTGGAGCTTTCTACTGATATTTGCAGCCTGCGGCCGCATGTGGATCGGCTGGTGCTAAGTTGCGTGATGGAGTTTGACCGTCGTGGCGAACTGGTGCGCTACGAACTGTGTGAAGGCGTGATTCGTTCGGCCCAGCGAATGACCTACACCAATGTGAATCGGGTGCTACAGGCTGACCCCAACGCGTTGCTGGAATTTGCACCCCTCGTGGATCTCTTCCACCGCATGCGCGATTTGGCAACGCTGCTGAACAAGAAGCGCGAGCGTCGCGGCTCGATTGACTTCGACTTGCCGGAAGCGGTGATTGAGTTCGACGAATTCGGACTAATGTCTGGCGTATCGCGTTCCGAGCGCAACATTGCGCACCGGATCATTGAAGAGTTCATGCTCTCAGCGAATGAGTGCGTTGCGGATTATCTGGAAGGAAAGGGCGTCGGCTCGCTCTATCGCATTCATGAAAAGCCGGACGCGAAACGGGTGTATGACTTTGAAGTCGTGGCGGCCACTTGGGGGTATTCTCTTGGAGTGGGGAGCCTGCCGATCGAGCGGATGCATTTGAAGTCGGATCGACGAGCAAGCCGGGGCACGGGCAAGCGGGCTGCGCCGATTGAGCTGCCCAAAGAAGTTCACCTGACGCCGCGTATGTACCAGAAGTTGACCAAGAAAATCGCTGGCACGCCGGAGGAGCGGATTCTTTCGTTCCTGATGTTGCGGTCGCTCAAGCAGGCACGCTATTCCGAAGAAAATAGCGGGCACTTTGCGCTTGCCGCTCCCTGTTACACGCACTTCACCTCGCCGATCCGCCGGTATCCGGACTTGATCGTGCACCGCATCCTGAAGCAAGTGCTACGGGATGATGCCGAGCAGGAACATGAGGAGAATGGCAGTGTGGTGCCGGTCGGCATCGGCCCCATCGTGCGGGACGGATCGGGAACGTCTCCGTGGGGGAAACATTCGGTGCGCAACGGGGCACTTACAGGCACAACTCTCGGCGCGAATCCAGAAAAGAAGCTGCGGAAGGCCTTGGGTGGGCCGATTTCGGTCGAAGAGTTGAACTCCATCGCCACTGAGAGCAGCCAGTCCGAGCGGCGCGCCGATGATGCCGAGCGCGAACTTATGGGCTGGAAGAAGGTGAAGTTCATGGAGCAGCGTGTGGGTGATGAGTTTGACGGGCTGATTATTTCCATCACGAAGAATGGACTCTTTGTTGAACTCACTGATCTGTTCATTGAGGGGTTGGTGCCGATCAGCCTGCTCACCAGCGACCACTTCTTGTTCCACGAAGGAACCCGGCAAATCGTGGGCAAAACCAGCCGAATCACGTACAGTCTCGGCGACCGGGTGCGGGTGCTGGTAGACCGGATTGATCCAGTGGAGAAGAAGGTGCAGTTTGCGCTGGTGGAAGAAGAAGAGCGGCAGCGCGCGGAGCGGGAACGGGGCCAGAAGCGGCGGAAGAGGCGCTAAACGTCCGCATTCGGGGAATCGTGTAAAATCTGAAGACCCTGTGGGGCGGTTCGTTTGCCTCGCTTTTTTACCGTCGGGACGTGGCTCAGCCTGGTAGAGCACTCGCTTGGGGTGCGAGGGGTCGGCAGTTCAAATCTGCCCGTCCCGACCAATTGCTTCAGCAATTTTCGGTTCCTCACTATGGCCCTGGGCAGGTTCAAGAGCAGTCAGTGAATTTATTTTTTGGTTTACCCACGCCGGGATTCGCCTTATACTAGTCAAGTCATCCCTCCCCCCGGTAATGCAAGAGTTGCTGACTGGTAGCCTAGCTACGGAATTAAGTTAGCTGGGCGGCTTATATTGGGCAACACTTTGCCTTTTCGTCCTGTTTTGCTTGCGGGTTCACCGGCAGCGACTGAAGCAGATTAAGCCATACCGAGGAGTCGAGTTATGAAGAGTCGAACCGCCATCGTCGCCAAGTCTAGCTTGCTAGTGTTCCTGATGTTGTCGCTGACCGCGTTTGCAGTCGGGCAAGCCAATGTTGCACCTACGTCGCAATACTTCGGAAATGTGTCGGTGGGCAAGACGTCCGCGCTCTTTACCTTTACTGTGAGTTATACGGGGACCGGTTCAGCCATCGTTAACACCGTGACCATTGCGCCTTCGCAGTTTGTCCTGATCACCGGCCAGGTGCCGGCCACGATCAATGCGGGGATCAAGGCGCACTATCAAGTACAGTTCCAACCCACTGCGGCCGGTCTGGTCAACGGCACCATGACGTTCACGATCAGCAACGGGCAAACGCTCGTGGTGACCTTTAGCGG
The DNA here is from genome assembly GCA_038229415.1 of Terriglobales bacterium. GTDB lineage: Bacteria > Acidobacteriota > Terriglobia > Terriglobales > Acidobacteriaceae > JANXUR01. The sequence continues at coordinate 120,465 of JBBROM010000010.1, read as the reverse complement.
AATGGGTACGACAACCGCGGGCAAGATCACGCTGGATAAGACTTCCATTGATTTTGGAAACGTAGCGGTGGGCAGCACGAGTGCGGCGCAAACGGTTCACCTGACCAACACGGGCACGGCATCGGTTACGGTGAATCCGGCGGTAGTGGGCCCGCTCGAGTTCAGCCAGACGGGTGCCACGAAAAAGATCACGGTCACAGTCGGAAGCACACTGAATGTCAACGTAACGTTCAGTCCGGATCATGTTGGGCCCTATACGGGCACGGTGGACTTGCAGTATGCCACGCTGTCGGACAACGGCGTGAGTGTGACGGGTACGGGCGTCGCGCCCACCGCGCTCAGCATTGCAACCTTGGCCACGCTGCCCGCGGGCACACAGAACGCCTCGTATTATTCACCCCTGCAAACGGCGGGCGGAAGCGGGAACACAACGTGGAGCGTGGTGGCGGGCTCCACTTTGCCGCCGGGACTGACGTTAGCCAGCAATGGCTCGCTGAGTGGCAGTCTCAACGGTGCTTCGTTAAGCACCTACACATTCACGCTCACTGTAACCGACACAGTTTCGCTGGCCACGGCACAGCGCATTTTCACCTTGCCGGTGGCGGCAGCCACCGGTGCAAACTGCAATGATACGACCTTCAATGCCACGGACGGGTCGGGGCTGCTCACGCCGATTGACTCACTTGACACAGGCCTGTATCAGGGATTTCAGGCTGGTTTGTATCCAGGAGGCAGCAACAAGCGTCCGTCTGCGTTTGAGGCATTTGGCATAGCGCAGGCGAATGCTATCCAGCCCCTCGACGGCAACGGCAATCCCAGTTCCACGGGCAAGTACGTGCTGCTCTCAATCGGGTCCTCCACTGAACAGAAGGAGATGCAGTCGTTTTCCACATTCTTTGCCGCGGATCCGGCGAAAAATCCGAAGCTGGTCTTCGTGAGCGGAGCGCAGGGCGGAGAAACCGTCGGGGAATTGATGAAGCTCACCAGTTCTTACTGGAACTCAATCATCAACAGTAATTTACCGTCCGCTGGCGTTACTGCGAACCAGGTGGAAGTGGTGCAATTTGAGCCGGTGGATTCGCTTAGTTCCGCGTTTCCTACGGATTCCCAACAGGTGCAGGGTGAGATTGAGACCGTTATGCAAAATGTCTTGATCAAGTTCCCCAATGTAAAGCTGATGTACCTTTCACCACGCATTTATGGCGGCTATTCGAATGGGATCGTGACGACGAATCCGGAGCCGTGGGCTTACGAGATGGGCTGGGGAGACAAGTGGGCCATTGCAGACCAGATCAATGGACTGAGTTCCATCAACTACGATCCTGCGAAGGGGCCGGTGCTGGCCCCGTGGACTTCGTGGGCTAACTACTACTGGACCAACGGCATGTTACCCAATAGCACGAACTTGCTGTACACCTGCCAGGATCTCAATTCGGATGGCACGCATCCCAACACTGGCGGCAAGAACAAGGTGGCCGAGGCACTGCTGAACTTCCTTAAGACGGATGTCACGGCGACGCCGTGGTTCCTGGCACACTAACGGGCAGCTCGAACAGCTCGACAAAAAGCGCACGATGGGGGATGGAGGAAACTAATTCCATCTCCTTTTTCTTGGTCGGAGGCCAAATCTGGCGTAAAGAAAGAACTCAGTGCTTGTGATTCAGAATGCCAAGAATGGCATGCAGTTCGCGGCGCAAGGGGCTGAGCGAAGGCGGAGGTGCCGCGCCAAAATTGAGAGGAGGCGTGACTGCTTGCGTCTTGCTTTCTTCCCGCAACTGCTGGCGCGCGCCTGCGATGGTAAAGCCTTCGCCATAAAGCAACGTCTTGATGCGCAGCACGCACTCCACATGTTTGCGCCGGTACATACGCTGCCCGGTATCGCTCTTGGTGGGGCGCAACTGCGGAAACTCGGACTCCCAGAATCGCAATACGGATGGTGGCAATGCACACAGGCGTGAGACTTCGCCGATGCGAAAGTAGAGCTTATCGGGAATGCTGGCGCTCTCGATTCGTGTGCGGCGCGCGGTTTGTTTTCTAACGGGCATGAGATGAAACAGCGGCGAGTGGGAGTTCAGCAACTCGCCCAACACTTCCGGTACTGATTCGCTATTGCTATCTTTAGCAAATTTAGTGATCGGCTACAACCGGCACAGGTACTGTCGGCGTAGAGTACGCCTCCAACGAATAAGGCCTCCGCGCAGCGGAGGCCTCTACAACGCGCATAGCCGAAGCTCGCGTGTTAGTGCTTTTTCTTCGCAGCGGGCTTCTTCGCGGCGGGTTTCTTCGCAGCGACCTTCTTCTTCGGTGCAGCCTTTTTAGCAGCAGGCATAATGTAATCCTCCGTTGATTTTTTCCCTTGAGTTTGGGGTGACTTCTACCCCTGCTGCCCATTACTAGAATGAACAGCATTGCTAACACAACATTTTGTGGTGTCTGCTCAACAATGTCAACAGATATTTTTCCACAGGCTCGTTGCTAAGACGCTGATCCGGCGAATCTTGTGCCACTTGACGGGCAGGTGGGTGCTTGTGCCTTACACTGATTTTCTGTGATGAGCGCAGCGCGAAACAGCAACGAACGTTCCAATCCCGGTCTGGGGGCAGCTTCTTCGAGCGCAACTTCGCGGGCCGGCTCGGACTCCCAGTTTGACCCGATTGAGCTGGAAGTCTTCAAGAGCTTGTTCCATTCCATTGCCGAAGAGATGGGCGCGGCGCTGCGACGCACCGCGTTTTCGCCCAACATAAAAGAGCGGCGCGACTACTCCTGCGCCGTGTTTGACGCGGCTGGGCAAGCGGTTGCGATGGGTGACCACATGCCCGTGCATCTGGGCTCGATGCCGATGTCGGTGGATGCTGCGATTCGCGAACTTACGCTCGGGCCCGGCGACGTTGCGATTCTGAATGATCCGTTTTGCGGTGGGACGCACTTGCCCGACATTACGCTGGTGGCACCGGTGTACATCCTGGGAAAGCAGAGCAAGGAAAATCCGCTGCGCGGAAAGGCGCTCCATCATGGCGATGCGCACCCTGTAGGACGTCCCGATTTTTATGTAGCGAACCGCGCGCATCACGCCGATGTGGGCGGTACCTTTGCTGGTTCCATGGGGTTGTGTACGGAGATTTTTCAGGAAGGCATTCGCATTCCGCCGATCAAGTTGGTGAAGCGCGGCGAGATGCAGCGGGATGTGCTGGCACTGATCTTGCGCAACGTGCGTACGCCGCGCGAGCGCGAAGGCGACCTGGGCGCGCAACTGGCTTCGTGCCATACGGGTGCGGAACAGCTGCGCGAAGCGTGCGCGCGTTACGGAGTGCTGCGGGTACAACGAGCGTCTGACGAGTTGCAGGACTATTCCGAGCGGTTGATGCGCGCGTTGCTGATTGCGCTGCCGCCGGGCGTGTACGAGGCGGAAGACTTTCTGGATGACGATGCGGCTGGCGGCAATCCGGTGCGGCTGGCGGTGAAGATTGCGATTAGCAAACCCGCGCGGCATGGCAAGGCTGCGTTGCACAAAAGTTCACCGCTCGTCACGGTGGATTTCACCGAGTGTGATGCGCAAGTTGCGGGCTCCACCAATGCGGTGGAAGCGATTGCGTATTCGGCGTGCTTTTACGTGTTCCGCTGTCTGCTGCAAGAGGATGTGCCTGCCACGGCGGGGTTGATGCGTCCGGTGCGCGTGATCACCCGCAAGGGAACCGTCGTGGATGCGCAACCTCCAGCGGCCGTCGCGGGCGGCAACGTGGAGATGTCACAACGCATCGTGGATGTGTTGCTACGCGCGCTGGCGAAGGCTGCGCCGGATCGCGTGCCTGCTGCGGCGGCGGGCACGATGAATAATTTGACCATTGGTGGCATGGACACACGATTTGTGGGTTCGGGCGGTGTGCCGGAACCGTTCGCCTATTACGAGACGCTGGCTGGAGGCATGGGCGCGCGGCCTACAAAGGACGGCGTAAGTGGCGTGCACACGCACATGACGAATTCGCTGAACACGCCAGCCGAGGCGCTGGAGTATGCGTATCCGCTGCGGGTGACGCGATATTCGTTGCGGCGCGGCAGCGGCGGAGCGGGCAAACATCGCGGCGGGGATGGCATTGTGCGTGAGATCGAGCTGCTGACGGACGCGCAGGTGACGCTGCTTGCAGAGCGCAGGAGGTTTGCGCCCTATGGGCTCGACGGAGGCAGCGATGGGGCACTGGGCAAGGCGAGTGTGATTCGCGAGGATGGGCAAGAAGAAACGATGCCGGGCAAGTTCAGTCGTCCACTGCGCAAGGGTGACAAGATTCGGATTGAGTCGCCGGGCGGCGGTGGCTGGGGGAAGTAAAGAAATTGAGATGAATACAACAACTCAAACGGTGCGGATAAAGAGAATTGGAATTCTTTCCTGCGCGAAAATATCCGCACTCATGCATATTGCGCCCGCCCTAATATTTACTGCGTGGTCTGTCTTGGCAGATGGCTTCGGGCATGCCTTTTTTCTCGCACTTGCGGCAATCTCAATCATCGCGGGCCCCTTTGTCGGCGCATTTGTCGCGATAAGCTATAACATTTTTTCAAAATGGGTTGGAGGGGTTCTAGTCATGATCGAGGCTCCCGTGCAGAATTCAGCGCACTCCTCTAGTGATCCCTTGTAAGTTGGATAATCTCCGCTAAGTAAGGATGAATGAGCAAGGTGACCAACATATCCCAAGCAGCCTATCTCGACGAAGCCTTCCGCGCCTTTCGCGCGCACAAGCGCGGAGCTGAAACTGCAATGGCGCAAGTTGCGGACGATAAGTTCTTTGTGCTGCTCGATGAAGAGTCGAACAACCTCGCGTTGCTGGTGAAGCACATTGCGGGGAATCTGCGTTCGCGTTGGGCGGACTTCGGTACCAGCGACGGCGAGAAGCCCGACCGCCATCGCGACAACGAGTTCCTCATCACTCCCGAAGACACGCGCGAAGCCCTGATGCAATGCTGGGAAGAGTCGTGGGCGATTCTGTTCGCATCACTCGCCGCACTAAAGCCGGATGATTTGGGCAACACGGTGAAGATTCGCCATGAGCCGCATACGGTTTTGCAGGCCATTAACCGTTCGCTCAATCACATGGTGTACCACGTAGGCCAGATCGTGTTTCTGGCCAAGCACCTGCGTGCGGCGGAGTGGCAGACGCTGAGCGTGCCTCGCGGCAAGACCGAAGAGTTCAATGCCAAGATGGTTGCGAAGTTTATGAAGCCTGCCAACCCTACTATCCTCCAAGGAGAGAAAGAGTGAATCGCTTGCTGCTCGCTGTATTGGCCATCGCTCTTGCTGCGATTTCGGCTTACCTTCCTTTGCGCGGGCAAGCGCAGCCGCCGCCCGATGTCAAGGCGGGCCAAGTGTTCAAGAATGTGACTGTACTCAAAGATGCGCCCGCCGATCAGCTGGTGCCAGCGATGCAGTTCATCGCGTCGTCGCTCGGCACCAGTTGCGACACCTGCCACGTAAAGCGCGAACCCTTCCGCGACGACAAGGACGAGAAAAAGAAAGCCCGGAAGATGATGGAGATGATGTTCGCCATCAACAAGAGTCACTTTGAGGGTGAGCGTGCCGTCACGTGCTTCACCTGTCATCAAGGTGCGCTGAAGCCACGAGTGGCGCCGCCGGTTGCAGCTGAGGAGGCGGTGGCTCATCCCGAACGCGACAAGGACGCGCCAACCGCGGATGCGGTCTTTGCTCGTTACGTGCAGGCGTTGGGCGGAGGGGCGGCGATTCGGAAAACGACGTCTCGTGTGATGCACGGCCAGATGGAACTGGCCAACGGGCTAAAGACGCCAATGGACATCTACGCGACTGCTCCGAATAAGCGTGCGGCAGTCGTGAAATTTCCTGACGGCGAAAGTGCGACTGTATTTGATGGCAGGCAAGGGTTTCTTACGAGCAGTCACGGCGTGCGTCCAGTGACCGGCGGCGAACTGGAGGGGCAGCAACTCGATGGGGAGTTTTATCTGCCGCTGCGGCTCAAGGAACTGTTCCCCAAGACGCAAGTGTTTGGCGTGGAGAAAATTAGCTCTGCGGGAGGCGAGGCATCGGTGCGCCTCGTGATGGGCGAACGTGAGGGCAAGCCGCCGGTGCGGCTCTACTTTGCCGAGGACACGGGTCTGCTCGTCCGCATGGTGCGCTATGTGGAAACGCCACTTGGCCGTAACCCCACACAGGTGGACTACGCCGACTTTCGTGAGGTGAACGGCGCCAAGCAACCCTTTCAATGGACGATTGCGCGGCCTAGCGGAGCGTTTACCGTGAAGCTGGACAAAATAGAAGCCAACGCCGCAGTGGACGACCAGCGGTTTGCCATACCGGAGAGCCACTGAGATACTGAAAACAAGGGGCGGTGCTCGTTCATAGAGAGGGTCGCAAATTCTCTCTTTTCGGCCACGCGGGTTTGACAACACCCCCTCTACGCCAGTATCCTAAAACCTTTGGAGTACCAGCGGTTGCCCGCCTGATTCGCTTGCGCCTCCTGCGCAGGGTTTAGTTCAGCGGACTTTTTCGCGTAAAGCGTATTCTTTGGAGCGATTTCGATGTCTACCTATTTCCCCAAACAGGGGGACATAGTGCGGAAGTGGCACGTTGTGGATGCCTCGGGCCAGACTTTGGGCCGGTTGGCGAGCCTCGTCTCGCGCATTCTGAGCGGCAAGAACAATCCGCGCTATACACCTTTTCTGGACACTGGCGATCACGTGATCGTGATCAATGCCGAGAAGATCAAGATCACCGGCATGAAGTCGGATCAGAAGATGTACCACCACTACACCGGATACCCAGGTGGCATCCGCCATGAAGAGTATAAGAAGCGGCTGGTGCGCAAGCCGGAAGAGATCATCCGCGAAGCCGTGCATGGCATGCTGCCCAAGAGCAAGCTGGGACGCAACATGATTGACAAGCTCATGGTCTATCGCGATGAAAAGCATCCGCACGAAGCGCAGAAGCCCGAGTTGCTGGCGCTAAAGTATTAGAGCCAGTGCATGAATGTTTTGCCGGGTGCGCTCGTCGCCCCGAATAAGAATCAAGAGAATAGCGAGAAACGAAGCAATGGCTGAATTGGTTCAGTACTACGGAACGGGACGCCGCAAGTCAGCGGTGGCACGCGTATTTTTGCGCCCCGGCAGCGGCGAGTTCAAGGTCAACGGCAAGGGTTTCGAGGAATATTTCGTGACCGAAGCCCAGCGCAGTGAAGCCAAGCGTCCGCTGCTTTCGAGCGAGACTCTGGCTGCCTTCAACATTCTGGCGAATGTGGCTGGTGGCGGCGTGAACGGCCAAGCTGGCGCAGTCAGCCTCGGCATCGCCCGCGCCCTGATGTTGTTCAACGGCGAATTTCGCAAGAAGCTCAAGGCCGAAGGCTTGGTCACCCGCGATGCGCGTGGCAAGGAACGCAAGAAGTACGGACAGAAGGGCGCTCGCAAGCGCTTCCAGTTCAGCAAGCGGTAAAGCACTGGCAACTTGTTTTAGGGAGTTCAATCTTCCCGCATCCCGGCAACGGGCGCGGGGGTGTAGGGAATAAATCCGGCGCACAGAAGCATCGCCGGATGCGATTCGAAAGGGAGACGATTTGGCTAACATCACCATGAAGGAACTGCTCGAAGCAGGCGTCCACTTCGGGCATCAGACCAAGCGCTGGAACCCCAAGATGAAGGAATACATATTCGGCGAGCGCAATGGCATTTACATTATTGACCTGCAAAAGACGCTGAAGATGTTCAAGGAAGCGTCGAAGTTTGTGACCGACCTGGCAGCAGAAGGCAAGACGGTTATGTTCGTCGGCACCAAGCGCCAGGCGCAGGATGCCATTGCCGAAGAGGCAACCCGCTGCGGCATGTACTACGTCAACAACCGTTGGCTGGGCGGACTGCTCACCAACTGGGTGACGGTGCAGAAGTCGGTAAAGCGGCTGAAGGAGCTCGACGAGATGGCCACCGATGGCCGCTACGAGCTGCTGCCGAAGAAGGAAGTCATCTACCTGGAGCGCGAGCGCAAGCACCTGCAGCTCAACCTGGCGGGCATCAAGAACATGAACCGCCTGCCCGATGCGATGTTTGTGGTGGACTCCAACAAGGAAGCCATCGCAGTGAAGGAAGCTCGCAAGCTGGGCATTCCTGTGGTTGCGGTGGTGGACACGAACTGCGATCCAGGTGAAGTGGATTACGTAATCCCCGGCAATGATGACGCTCTGCGCGCCATTCGCCTGTTCACCTCGAAGATTTCTGACTCGGTGGTGGACGGCGTAGCCGCGGCGCATGACAAGCAGTCGGCGGAATATGCTGCTGCGCAGTACGCAGCCCAGGCTGCCGTGGCGGAAGCTGCGCCCGCGGAAGTTGTTGCCGAAGCGGCTGCACAGGCTGCTCCGGTAGAAGAAGCTGTTGCGGATGATGCCGTCGTCGAAGACCTGAGCATGGAAGACTTGCTCGGTGCGGGCAGCGCCAAACCTAAGCCTCCGGCTTCGGTTCCGGCGGAAGCCGCTGTCGAAGTTCCGGCTGTGGCCGACGGGTTGACCGTCTAACCCAGGGATTGTTCTAGAACGGACCCGGCCCGCGCGCAACGGTTCGCTCGCGGGCCATTTTTCTGTCAACCGCTAAGCAGGTGGCGCGAGCTGCCTCTGGCACCAACAAATTTCATTTGCCATACAGGATCATTTATGTCTGAGAACATTACTGCTGCACAGGTAAAAGAGCTCCGCGACAAGACCGGAGCCCCGATGATGGATTGCAAGAAGGCCTTGGTCGAGAGCAAGGGCAATCTGGACGACGCGATCGTGATGCTGCGCAAGCGCGGCGTTTCTGTTGCGGCCAAGAAGGCCGACCGCGCCACCAGTGAAGGCGTGGTAGCGCACTACATCCATGCCGGCGGAAAGATTGGCGTGCTGGTGGAAGTGAACTGCGAGAGCGACTTTGTGGCCCGTACCGACGACTTCAAGCAGCTCATCCACGATATTGCCATGCACATCGCCGCCGCTGACCCCAAGTTCGTCAAGCGCGACGAAGTGACCCCCGAGGCGTTTGAGCGCGAGAAGGAAATCTATCGTGCGCAAGCAGCCGCGACTGGCAAACCACCTGCGGTGGTGGAAAAGATCGTCGAGGGCAAGATGGGCAAGTTCTATGAGGAGGTCTGCCTGTACGACCAGCCCTTCATCAAGGAACAGTCCGCCACGATCGCGCAGTTGATCGCGACGGCCGTCGGCAAGCTCGGCGAAAACATCACCGTGCGCCGGTTCGCTAGGTTCAAGGTCGGCGACCCGGGCCAGACGGTGGCGATTGCCAAAGCTGTGGAAGTAGCCGCGGAGTAACAGAGCAGCTTCGAGTTTCTGGTTTCGAGTTTCAGGTGAGAACAGGTGCCCCACTCTTGTCCGCGCAGTTTGCGGACAAGAGTGGGCTTTTACCTTGGAACGGATCTCCAACTTTCCACGTACTATTCTTGCGTGCAGAAATCTGCGGGCGGGATCGGTGTGTTCCAACTGGGGGAAAATCGGATGCGGCGAACTTTGGGTCTGGGTTTGACTTCTTTAAGCGTGGCGGCGGGGATGGCGCTGGCGATTTTCAGCGGAAGTATGGCGCGGGTTCAGGCGGGCGACGCAGCGATGGCCCAAGGTACGACGGCCGCTGGGCCGCAGTACGATGCTTCTGGCAAGCTGCTGCGTCCTGCTGACTATCGCGAGTGGATTTACGTCTCTTCGGGATTTGGCATGAGCTATGGGCCGGGGGGCACGGATCATCCGCAGTTCACCAATGTGTTTGTGACGCCCGCGTCGTATCGCTACTTTCTGCAAAATGCCACGTGGCCCGACAAGACTGTGTTCGCGCTGGAGGAGTACAGCTCCACCAGTCACGGCTCGATCAATCAGAGCGGGCATTATCAGTCGTCGCAGGCGGGGCTGGTGGCCGAGGTGAAAGACGAGTCGAAAGGCGCGGACCGCTGGGCCTTCTACGCCTTTGGCGGAGATACGCAGGCGGCCTCGGCGATCTCGCGCGACAACTGCCTGGCTTGCCACGCCAAAAACGCCGCAGTGGACAACACGTTTGTGCAGTTCTATCCCAAGCTGCTGGCGGTGGCGTATGACAAGGGCACCGTGCGCCCGGATGTGGAGATTCCGCTCTCTGGGGAACGCATGACCCGGCAGATTCTTGCCAAGGGGTGGGCGGCATCCGAGGCGAGCGTGCGAGTCGCGCAAAAGAAGTCTCCGCAGGCGGAGGCGTTTGAGATGGATAGCTTCGGCGAGGTCGTAGGCGATCTAGCGAGCAGCAAGCGGTTTGACGATGCGATTGGCGTGCTGAACTTTGCGAAAGAACTTTACCCCACGCGGACGGGTGTGGAGGATGGCTTGTCTGAAATTTACGAAGCAGCGGGAAAGAAGCCTGAGTCGATTGTCGCTGCTGAGCGCGTGCTGACCTTGGCTGAAAAAGATACGACGCTCAACGCAGAACAGCGCGGGCAGTTAGTAAGTCAGGCAAAGCAGCGGATTGAGAGACTGAAGAAGTAATAGCAGGTTGCTTGCGAGGGATCCAAAGCAGTGCATCGGGAAAACGCTGCACGGAGCTCTGATTACTCTTAGCGTACCCCTGATAGCTCAGCGAGCTTGGCTCGTGCGGAGTCATCGCTGGAGTCACGCTGTACCGCAGCCTGATAGAAGGCTTTTGCCTTGTCTGTTTCATGGATCGTAACAAGATAGTCGCCCATTCCTTCCTGCGCTTTGCTGGAGTCGGGGCGGCAGTGCAGAGCCCAATCCAGATATCGTTTAGCGCGATCCCAGTGTTTGCGCTTTAGCTCTTCTTGCGCTGCGTCAAGAAATGCGCTCAATTTTACGACTCTCAAGTGGATCGCGGCATCGTAGTCGGCGTCGGCCTGGTCCATTTCGCCCCGCAGCCTATGGGCGTCCGCCCGCAGCGCATAAAATCCCACATAGTCCAGCGCAATCCCCTCATCGCATAGAGTGAGGGCTTTCTTGGTGTCGCCCCCGCCAATCCATGGCGTGTTCATGTAAGAGTATGCGAGATAGTAACGGGCCGAAACGTTGCGAGGGTCGAGAGCGAAGGTCCGCTGATAAGCGTCGCGCGTCTTCTGCTGCCATTTCCACTGCTCCAAAACGCCCTTTGCCCGGCGCAGATGCGCGAAGTTAGCCATGGCATGCTGGAAGGCATTGAGCGATTGATTGGGCTGCCGCGCGACTGCCCGGGCTGCATCCCCATCCGCCGCATCCAGTTCGCCATGCTGCCATTCGAGTTGCGCCAAGAGGTTTAGTTCGCCGTCTGATACTTCGGGCGATTGTGCTCGAAGGTGTAGGTCGGCTTCGACTGCTGCGGCTTGCGAAGCTCTCAGGCGCTTGATGTAGGGCTCAAGCGCTGGCCAGACTTCCAGGTAGGTAGCCAGCTCAATGCCGGTCGGCTGGTCCATGTAGATGACGCCGGGAACAGTTTCATATTGCGCGGCCGCGGGCTGCTGCGCGAAGAAAGCCGACCCTAGACACACTAGAACGAACAGAAGTTGCTTGATGTCGCCACCTCGTCAACCTGCGTGAGCGTGTTAGGGCTCTTGTCCAGGCACGCACCCTTGCAGCTAAAACGAATACGCCAGAAACTCTCAAAATGTTCCAGGCGGCGCTGAATTTCGGGCCGCTCAGTGCCTGCAAACGGCGAGAGAGCTTTGGCGCTCAATTGAAAAGAGCCGCGCCCGGAGAAATTCCAGGCGCGACTCTTTTTGTACTGGTTGTTACTTACTTGCTTAGTTCACCGTCACGGCGACCGTCCTCGACGGGATGCCGTTGGTGACAACCTGCAAGCTGGAAGCACCGTGCTCGATGCCAGACGGCACATCGAAGTTGGTGGAGACAATGGCGCTGCCGGTGGCCACGGCCATGGTGCTGTGTCCGTGGGTGCGGGCGTAGAAGACATGCTTGGTGGAGATGTTAGTGATGCGTAACAGCGGATAGTTGGTCGAGGTCTCAAACTCGTCGCCAAAGGCGGCAGCCTGTGAGAGCCCGTTGAACTGGGTTCCGGTGATAGTGTAAGTCTGGCCGTGGGTCAGCGTCTTGGAGACCGTCTTGATGGCGGGCTGCCAGGAGGCGGAGTAAGTGCCTGTAGCTTTGTATACCTGAACGCTGCTGCCTTCGATGAATGCCTGACCCGTGGGCAACATTAGTACCGGCGGGCCGTTGGGCCGCAGAGTCTTGGTAAGCGTGGTGCCGTTGAACTCGAACAGGTTGCCGGAGTTTCCGCCGACCAGCACATTGCCGTTCGGCAAAAGGACAGCACCGTTGTCGCCCGCGTCGTCGCCGCGAGGAAAGTCGGGGCCCACTGCCCAGAAGGATGCGTTTCCGCCCGCTGCCGGATGATAGACCGCAGTGTGGCCGGAGGTTCCGCCCGTGGGCGTACCGCCCGCGACGAATACCGTGCCATCGGGACGTAGAATTTGCGGGCCGATCTCTCCCGGCGGATAGTAGCAGCCGCCCGGATAGGTGAGGCAGCCGACGACCGTGGTAGGCGAATGTAAGTCAACAATCGTGCTGCCCGCCGATTGCCAAATGCCAGTCGTTGGGTTGTAGATCTCTGAATCAGGTGCCGTTTTCACGTCTGCCGTCACGAGGGTACCGTCGGGCAGCAAGGTCCAGCCCTCTTCCGAGTTGAAGTGATCCTGATCCTTGCCCACCGAGCCGAGGGTGATCCAAGTGAGGGTCGAAGCATCGAGCTGGGCCACGTTGGTGGTCAGCTTCTGGCCGACTATGAAGTTGCCGCTCGCCGTCACCATCGAGGGCGAGTCGCCGATCGTGGTCCATCCTGGGGGGGTGGGAAGGCTGGTCCAGGTGTTAAGGACGGGGTCATAGATTGCGCCGAGGTCCGTTAGCACGAAGCTGCCAAAGTTGTACTCACCGCCAGCGATGGCGACACGGCCATCGGGCAGTACGGCCGAAGCGAAGGCGTCCGGAGAGTAGCCGGAGGGCAGGCTGGCCATCTGGGCCCATGTGCCGTTGATGTAGCTGCCAGTGATGTCGGGAGTGAGCTTCCACCAGTTGGCCTGGTTGTTGCCTTGGGCCAGCACGGTGCCGTCGGTGAGCAGAAAGGCGATGCCGGCTCCACCCGGAGGCTGATGAGTCAATTTGGTGAGTGTCTGCGCCGAGGCTGCGATGGTCAACGTGGCGATAAGTGAAAGAACCAGCGAAAGAATAGCTTTTCTTTTCAGCACTTTACCTTCCTTTTTTGCGGACGAGGCTCGAGTTCGCGGCGGGGAACTGCGCGGCAGCGACTGAGTGTCCGTGGTGCGAGTGTGACGGAGCGCACGGCTAAGATGCTAACAGCGAATGCAAGCGCGCGCGGGGTCTTCACTGGTGCGGCTTCTACACGTCCGCCGCGTTGTCATCTCGAGCGGAGCGGCTTCCGGCGAATTCGGAATGCGCGGAGCGGAGAGACCCTCCGTTTTTTGCGCACTGCGCCGCGCTGGGGTGAACCAAACACACGGTCGCTGGTGCAAATATCTCGAGCCACAGCCCTTCATCGCCGGGAACACAACCATTGCCACAACACGAACAATCCCCCTGCGACGAAGAGTGTCCCAAAGATGGTTTGGTGTACCGGGCTAACCAGAGTGGCAAGTAAATATCGAAGTTGTCCGACCGCTCTTGCGTATAGCGGGCCGCCAGGTCCGTCAGCGGGCAACGGAAGTGGTTCAACGCCAGGACTGCGCACTCGACCAGCACCAGCGTCGTGAGGATAGCGGCCCAGCGGAAGCGCCTAAGCATGCCGGCAACCGGAAGGGCCAGGATGCAGCCGGCGAAAAAGCACCAGATCGCCGTGTGCAGGAGCTTGATCCAGACTAAGTCTGACACGTCTTGCCACATCCTCAAGTGCCTTCTGTTACCGATAAATCGCGTCGTCGATCGTCACGCGGAAGAACTCGCCATCGGAATCAAACCGATCCGAATCGAAGTACCAGCCGGCGCGCATGCGAGACGGAATCGTGTAGCCACCGAAGGTTCTTTCCGTCTCCACAATACCGCCAAAACTCGTATAGCCAAACTTGGTCCCGTCAGGATTTCCCCAGCGCGGCATCTCGACAGTCCGCAGCCGCCCCTCCTCGTCGATCAGGTACTTGAGGTCTGCAACCTCTTCGTGGGCGGTAAACCGGGCGTGAGGGCGGAATGTGTCCGACGCAGTCCATGAAACCCCATCACCACAAAGCACAGACGGCAACCACATGGATTCGATATTGACGCGACCGGCAGCGGACCGGGTGATGTCTGGACCGGACGCGTTGACGACAGGTAAGATGCCGAAAAGCTTCCATTTCATGACGCCGCAACCGCCGAGGAAGCTATCGCTTCCGCGGATTGATATGCCGTGCATCCGGGCTGCGGCACGCCAGATCATCCCCCGCCCCCAAGAGATGACTTGCTCAGCCGAGAACGGATACCACCGACCCTTCAATCTGATCTCGCCGTGCATACGCAGACGAACAGCCGAAGCGAGCGGTGTCCCTACGGCGATAGCGTGAAGAAGATAGTGCTGCGCTCCGACAGGAAGTCCTACGACCGGTGCCGCTTCGAAGGCGCGGGTGCTGGACGGAGCCGCATTCCATAAATCGTCAAGCGACGATGCTCCGCTCATGAGTTCTTCCCTGGTGCGGCCGACTTGGTCACCTTGGTGATCCAGCCTGGAGGCATACGTAAACTTGCTGGATTGGGATAGGAGCCAACGTATCCGATGCGCAGCAGAAACTGCGCGCTGTCAATCCCGAGATTTTTGGCTACCTGCTCGCGCCAAGGCGATTCCTCCAGCATTTGGGTCATGGGATGGATCGCAATGTTCTTGTCGCGGAGCCGCAGCCACATTCGCTCGAACTGTCTTCCGGTCTCAATCAGAGTTGCAACGCTGCTCCCTGTGCTTGACACGACCATCCATCCGCCGCCTTGGCTGACCCGTTCCACCACTTGCTTGATCGTTGTTTCGCGGAATGACTTCGACAACACATTCGCGCGGTCATAAAAATGACTCACGTACCATCCGGCCAGTCCATCAATTTCCATGCCAGCAGGTGTCAGCCCATTTCTGTACTTTGCGGCGTCGTCGGCTGACCAGCGAATCCAGTTCGCGAGTTCCTCCTCGGCTGGATCGCGAAACGCTTGTTGGCGGTTCGCCTCGACGGTACCCTCTGCAAGGTATTTTGCCGTTGCCGAGCTGCTCGGGAAGTAGTGGAAATCGTTGCTCTGGGCGTTGCTCTCGACGTTGCTTTGGCCGTTGTTCTTGCCTACGACGGACGCGATGTCCGTTGCTTTGATTTCGCCTGAGAGATAGCCGTTCCGCACCGTCCTGCGAAGTCTGATTTGGGCGAGAGCCTGCGATACGGCGCTGGTTGTGCGCAACCGCAGGTCGATTATCTCCGCGTCGCTTGGCGTTCGAGCGATGACGTCGTAATCCACTGCGTAGCCATAATGCGTGGCGGCAATCACTAAATTTTCGAGGAAAGCTCCGAGCGACAGCAGTGTCTCCCGGGCCGTGGGATCAACCCCGGGCAGGCGGCGGGACTGATCAATTCCGATGATCCATTGTTGTTTGTCGAGAACCCGAACAGTCCATGGTTGGGTATTGTGCCCGCTGGGAGCCCGAGTGGCCAAGAGCAACATTTCAACCGCAGGTGGCCCGAGTTCGGCCAGTAGCGCTGTATTCTCATCGGCCAGCGCAGATCGCTCTTGCGGGGCCATTGGGAACGGTCGCGTCAGCAATGGCAATGAGGCAGCCAAAGCCACTTTTCCGCCGCTGGCCAGAAAGCTGCGTCGATCCATAAGCTGGAGTACCTCAAGGAGATTTGTAGAACATCCGGCGTCGCGGGGATGTGCTCTATTGCTCAAAACACTGAAGTCCGGATGTGTCGGACCTTTGAAAACCGCAAAGAGTGAGGCACCGGCAGGCGGCATTCGGCTGAAGGGTTCATGCGCCTCAAGCACTGCGTCTTGCTTCCCTAATCAGATGTCATCTCGACCGGAGCGGCTTCCGCCAATGCGGAAGCTGCGGAGTGGAGAGACCCTGTGTTTTCACCCCTAAGGTTTAGTGGCGCGACGTAAACACAAGGTCTCTCCACTGCGTGAATCTGCTCCCTGCGGGAGCAGAATCACTCCAGTCGAGATGACACGGTGGTCTTCCTCGCGGCTGCGCTGCCCTATCGCATGCATGTCGAGGAGAAAGCTTTGGTCGAAGCATTCGGGCTGGAATACTCAACTTACTCGAAAGAGACCAAACGGCTCGTGCCTGGAATCTACTGAGGAGCGTTGAGTGTGAGTATCATCGACCGCATCCGGTGCCCCACTCTATAGCTCGGGTTAGGTTAAGGGCGAGAGGATGGGCCGCATGCCCGTCGAACTGCCCCACTCAAGTCAAATGCTGGGCTTGAATCGGCCACGCGCCGCCCGGGTGTAGAATCAGGGGCGAAGGGGCTGGCGCGCTATTCCTGTGGGGATTCGCTTAATTCGATGGAAATTATCAGAACGTTGAGTTGTTCGCCGGGATTGGCGGATTCAGAGTCGCAGCGGAATCTCTGGGTCTGCAGACAGTATGGGCGAACGATATTGACGCCAAGGCGTGTTCGGTCTATCGGGAACACTTCGGCCAAGACTCCATCGTTGAAGGAGACGTGAGGCACCACCTGCAGGACGCCCCGCCACATGATCTCTTATCTGGGGGCTTCCCATGCCAGCCGTTCAGCAACGCGGGGAAAAAACAAGGCATCGGAGATCCACGGGGAACGCTGTTCAGGGCCATTGTGGACGTCCTCCGCAATAGGGAACCTCGATACTTTGTCTTAGAGAACGTTAAGCGTCTGCTAGAGATGGAAAAGGGGTGGCACTTCGCCACCATCCTGGATTCGCTCTCTCGTCTTGGCTACCGAATCGAATGGCGGCTCTTAAACGCTACTCATTTCGGCCTTGCCCAAAACCGTCAGCGAGTCTTCATCGTCGGGGTACAAACCGCTTTCTCGAAGCCCGGACACGTTCACCTGTCCTCCCATGATGAATTGTCGAGTTTAAATCCCAGAGATCTTTCGGACCTGCTCAGTCCGGAATGCTGGTCAAGGCTTGACAGCCACGGTTCCACGTTTCCGACTTGGGGCGTATGTCACGATGGCCGTTTTTTTGCGGCGGATCTCTCTGATTGTCCGGACAAGTATCCCCCAGTTCTGCTCTCGGACGTCTTGGAGAAGCACGTCGATCCACGGTTTGATTTCACGGAGGCGACGCTGAAGTGGCTCCACAAGAACGATCCTGTAGAGCGTCTGATTCATGGCGTCGAGATTCTCAGCAATCAAGGCGGTGGTGCCCGCATGGGTTACACGATATTCGGAACAAGAGGCGTCGCTCCTACTCTGACGGCTACAGCAAGCCGGCATTACGAGCGATACAAGATCGGGAGCCGTTACAGGCGACTTACAAATGTTGAATATGCACGACTACAGGGCTTTCCGGACGACCACTGTAGGACCACTTCGGTATACGATCAGTATGCCCTGTTCGGAAACGCTGTACCGCCGCCTATGGCCCGTTGGGTGATGGAAAAGGCAATGACCGACGGGATCAGAGTACCAACTTCAGGAACGCAGATCCGGATGGCACTTCGGGCTGGATAGCCGCGCACGGGCACCTAATAACATGAAAACTAAAGAAGAGCTTCGGGAACTCGTACGGGGAAACCTCGGCGACATAGTTGCCAAGGTCAATGATGCCCTCGATGGCAAGGGCCTCCGGAGCATTCGGCCCACTCTGGAGCGCGTAGGCAGGGGCGGCAATGTCCCCCATTGGTTCGAGCGACTGTCGCGCGACAAAGGGGTACTTCCTAATCTCGACGGAAAAAGCGTCGGCAGCGTAGTCGAGATGTTGTTGATCGGTGTTCTTGAAACCCACACCTTCAAGGGCATCGATTCTCCGCTCCTCCGCGTAAATCCGGCCCGGGGAGTTGATTTGCCAGATCTGGATTTGGGTATCAAGTCCCCGTCGGAGAACTACTGCACAAGCGAACCATTCTTCTCTGCCTACGAGAGATTGTATGGGAGCGAATACGACTGTCTGGTGCTGCTTACGGACTATCAGACCGCCAAAGACAAGCCCCCCTCCGGCTACAGATTATAAAGTGGGAGTACGTCACGAAATCGCAGCTCGCGGACGAAGCCCTCTGCCGGATAGCGCGCGGCCACCGGGCGCAGCTTCTTGTGAACGGAGAGGCGAGGGCGCAAAGACTATTCCGGTTTCTTGCCTACGTAAACCAGAGCGACTGGCTCGGAAAGAGGTTGGTTTCGCTCATAGAAAAGATGAACGATCCCAAGGCTGTCCGCGAAGTTATCGAAGCCGCCGAGACGGACTTCGTGAGACAGAACACCCAGAGGGAGCGGGAGTTTAGGGAACTCATCCCGGATGCGGCTCTTGAGACACTGCGTGGCATACGTGAAGGTAGCCCGTTGATCGTCGCAGTGACGGATGCTGCTGACAACTGGGTAGCCGAAAATCTGAAAGATGCGGGTCGCTTGCCGAATGACAACGAATGGAATCGGCTTAAGTCAGGCCCGCTTGATGGCAGAATTGGGATGAGCTTTGCTTTGCAGTGGCGTTACAACTTTGGACGGCTGTTTGCAGAGTAGCAGGGCGGGGATTTGGTCTGATGGCCAGCCCAAGGCCAGGAAGTTCTCTCGGCGCACACAGAGCCGCCGCTCCCTCCGCCCTCCGCTATACTGAAAGTCATGTCTTCGGCTTACCGACGTATCCTGCTCAAGATTTCCGGCGAAGCGCTCGCCGCTGACCAAGGCTTTGGCGTGGACTCCGCCAAGATTCATGGCATTGCCGCCGAGTTGCGCGAGGTGCATGAGCTGGGCGTGCAGTTGGCGCTGGTGGTGGGGGGTGGCAACTTCTTTCGCGGCGTCAGCGCCCACGCCAAAGACATGGATCGCGTCTCCGCCGACCACATGGGCATGCTGGCCACGGTGATCAACGCGCTGGCGCTGCAAGACGCGCTGGAAAAGCAGGGCGTGATGACGCGCGTGATGTCGGCGATAGAGATGAACCAGGTGGCCGAGCCGTTCATCCGGCGGCGGGCGATGCGGCACTTGGAAAAGAATCGCGTAGTGATTTTCGCGGCGGGCACGGGCAACCCGTATTTTTCCACCGACACCGCCGCCGCGCTCCGCGCCATGGAGATCAAGGCGGAAGTGATTATGAAAGCCACGGGCGTGGACGGCATCTACGACTCCGACCCGCGGCTGAATCCTGACGCCAAGATGTTTGACCAGATCAGCTACATGGACGTGGTGAAGCAGGGCCTGCGGGTGATGGACCTGACGGCGATCACGCTTTGCAAAGACAATAATCTGCCAATTATTGTGTTCAACCTGCATCAGAAGGGCAATATTGGGCGGGTGGTGCGGGGCGAAAAAGTCGGCTCGCGCGTGGGCGGCTAGGCCTACGACGGCTCGCTGAATTTTTCCATCCGACGAGCACCTGGGGCGCGGTAGGGGTCTTTCGCTTCGCTCAAGATGACAACGTTACCTAGACTGATTCGCCTCCGCACTATAATCATTTGTTGAGATTTCGATTTTCTGGAGCCCATTTATGTCAATCATGGCCGCAATTCCCGCGCTGAAAGAGACTCATTCGCAACTCAAAGTCCGCATGGATAAAGCGGTCGAGGACTTTCGCAAAGCTTTGGTGTCAGCGCGGACTGGCCGCGCGTCCGTGCACATGCTGGATACGGTTCACGTGGAAGCTTACGGCTCGCAGATGCCGCTGAATCAGGTAGGGCAGGTGCATGCGCCCGAGCCGCAGCTCATCACGGTGCAGCCGTATGACGTTTCGCTGATTCCCGACATCGAAAAGGCCATTCGCAATGCGGGGTTGGGGATGAATCCGCAGAACGACGGCAAGATTGTGCGGGTGCCGGTGCCGTCGCTGACCGAAGAGCGCCGCAAGGAGATGGTGAAGCACTTGGCGAAGGTGCTGGAAGAGCATCGCACCACGGTGCGCAACGTCCGCCGCGATGGCAACGACGCCATTAAGAAGGCGCTGAAGGACAAGAAAGTCAGCGAAGACGAAGAGCGCAAAGCGCTCGACGAAATCCAGAAGTTGACGGACGGCGAAATCAAGAAGATGGAAGAGATGTACGCAACGAAGGAAAAAGAGTTGATGGAGATTTAGGGGCTGCTTATTTGCTGTGCTTCGTTCACGCCCCGGCCCAGTGCCGGGGCTTTCTGTTTGGCCTCATACGCGCTCAATATTCCTGGGCTATCGCGATATCAGTTCGAGCTCCACGCCCTCGGCCTTCTGTAGTTGTTCGAGCACATCGAACAGATTGCGCGCCTGTGGATTGCCGGTCGGGCCGAGCATGCGCATCAGGCTCTTCGATGGCTTCCCTGTGAGTTGACCGAGCTTCTCGAAGCCGACAGTGGCGTTGATGTAGTCCCGTAAGATCGCTTTGCCTGTGTCAAAGTCGCCGTCGAGGAGGCACTGGACGCCTTCGCGAAGAAGGCCCTCCCGGAATGCAGGGTCGCGAGCGATACGGGCTTGCACCATTTCTCTAAAGTCGATTGTCAGGGGCATTAGATTTGTCTCCTAGGCTTGCGTTGCTTGTAGTCGTGCCAGCGGACGTGGGCGTCCTCAATATCGCGGTCTTGCCTTTGCTTGTGGCCGCCGCCCAGCAAAATGACAATCTCTTCGCCATCCCGGCCAAAATAAACTCGATAGCCCGGTCCAAAATTGATGCGGTATTCCAGAACACCCTGGCCAACGGACTTGACGTTGGAGAAGTTTCCTTGGCCAAGACGGATCAATGCAGCCGCGACGCGGTAGGAGGCAGGTTCATTCAGCCGATCAAACCAACTTGCAAACGCGCTCCGGCCCGACGAGTCAACGTACGCCTTGATCTCGATCACGATTTATGGTAACACATGCGTTACCATTTTTCTCCTGTTCCCCCTCGTATAATCTCGCTATGCCCACTACGGTTCATGCTGCTTGTCCGCTGGATTGTCCGGATGCTTGCGGGGTACTGGTCACCATTGACGATGGGGCGGAGGGGGCTGGCTCGTCTCGGCGGGCGGTCAAACTACAGGGAGACCCGGCGCATCCGGTGACGCGGGGGTTTTTGTGCGGCAAGGTGGCGAAATACCTCGATCTCGTCTATTCGCCTGAGCGTGTGCTGTATCCCATGAAGCGGATTGCACCCAAGGGGCCGACCGGCGAGGGAATTTCGCAAGGTTCGGCACATGGAAGCACGCAGGGCAGCACTAGTAAAGTTTCTTCCGCTAGCGCACCGAACCGCAGCCGCTTCTCGCGCGATCTCGCGGCCTTCGAGCGGATTTCGTGGGACGAGGCGCTGGACACGATTGCATCGCGGTTGAAGTCTGTCGCTGCGGAGTTTGGGCCCGAGGCGATTCTGCCCTACTCGTACTCGGGGACGCTGGGCAAGATCAACAATGGAGCGATGGATCATCGCTTCTTTCATCGGCTGGGCGCGTCGCAACTGGCGCGCAATATCTGCGCGGCTGCAGGAGTAGCTGGCCTGACATCGGTTTACGGCAACCGGGTTGGCACCGAGCCGGAGCAGTACGCGCACTCGAAGTACATCATCGCGTGGGCTTCCAACATTCACGGCAACAACATTCATCTTTGGCCGTTCGTGGAAGAGGCGCGGCGTAACGGGGCCAAGCTGGTGGTGATTGACCCCTACGAGACGCGCACGGCAAAGTTAGCGGACTGGCATCTGCCGATTCGTCCGGGAACGGACGTGGCGCTGGCGCTGGGGCTGATGCACGTGATCATCGGCGAGGGGTTGCACGACGCCGATTACGTGGCGCGGTATACGGTTGGGTTTGATGAGTTGAAGCAGACAGTGGCTGATTTTCCGCTGGCGAAAGTGGCGGAGATCACGGGCATTGCTGCCGAAGACATCCTCAAGCTCGCGCGCGAGTATGCGACGACGCAGCCAGCTGCGATCCGGCTGAATTACGGCATTCAGCGTTCGGAAAATGGCGGCACGGCGGTGCGCACGGTGGCGATGTTGCCCTGCCTCATCGGAGCGTGGCGGTGGGTTGGCGGAGGCCTTACTCTTTCCACCAGTGGCAGCTTTCCGCTGCGACTTGACCGGCTGGCGATGAAGGAACTGATGCACGCGACGCTGGGACGCGAGGCGCGGACGATCAATATGGTGGAGCTGGGGCAGGCGTTGACGAAAGAACGCAGTGCGGAAAATGACCCGCCAGTAAAGGCGCTGTTTGTATATGCCTCAAATCCGGCGGCGGTGGCGCCGAACCACAATGATGTGATCCGCGGCATGATGCGTCCAGATCTGTTTACGGTGGTGCACGAGCAGTTTCTAACCGATACGACGGATTATGCCGACATCGTGCTGCCTGCGACGAGCTGGCTGGAGCAGAAGGATCTGGTAACCGCCTACGGCCATTATTACTTGCAGGTTTCGCAACAGGCGATTGCGCCACTGGGCGAGGCCAAGTCGAATCACGATCTATTTGCTGTTTTGGCCGAGCGCATGGGATTTGACGAGTCGTGCTTCCGGGCGTCGGTGGACGATCTGATTGACGAAGCAGTTACGACGGATGACCCGTGGATGCGGGGCATTGACCGGGCGCGTCTCGAACGCGAAGGGCATGTGCGGTTGAATCTGTCAGGATCGCTGGATAGAAATGGGGAAGCGCGGCCGTTTCTGCCTTTTGCAGAGGGCAATTTCTTCACCACCAGCGGGAAGGCGCAGTTTGCCGATCCAGAACTGGCAGCAAAGGGGCTGAACCCGGTGGCGGAGTTCATTCCGCCAGTGGAATCGCGCCAAGGGCAGGGGGCTACCCGGTTTCCGCTGGAGTTGCTGGCCCGCAAGTCCGACAACTACATGAATTCCAGTTTTTGCAATCTTCCTGGGCACCAGAAGATGGAAGAGCGCGGGTTATTGGAACTGCACCCAACGGATGCGTCGCATCGGAGCATCGCCGACGGGGACAGCGTTCGGGTGTTCAATCAGCGTGGTGATCTGCGCCTGACCGCCAGAATCAGCGAAAAGGTAGCGCCGGGGGTGGTGGCCGCGCGGTTGAATTGGGCAAAGTTCAGTGCCGATGGCCAAAACATTAATGTGCTTACTTCGGAAAAACTTACCGACTTGGGCAACTCCGCCACGTTTTATTCCGTCCTAGTTGAGGTACAGCCAGCCCCGGAATGAGCGAGAAGTGCGTCCCTCGGTTTTCCCTGGGCCTATGCCGTACCGTATAATTTTCTCTTTCCGCTATTTCCTTTGGTCGAGGTAGTCGTCATTCGCCGTCATCAGGATATCCCTGTGCGTTCGCACGCCGCCCCCCCGGTAGAATCGGCGGCAAAGTGCCAGCCACTCCCCCGCACAGCCCGTAAATCCAGCCGCAGGTTACTTCTGCTTCTGGCACTGTGGATGTTCGCCTCAGTTTCGCTGGCGTTCGCCCAGCAGGACGTGTTGACCGAGATCTCCGTTCATGGCAGCCGCCGCATTCCGCAAGACACGATCAAGGCCCGCGTATTTACCCGGCCCGGGGATTCCTATGATGCACAGGGGCTGGAGCGGGACTTTAACTCGCTTTGGAACACCGGCTACTTTGAAGATTTGCGCTTTGAGCGCGAACAGACGGCGAAAGGCTGGCGACTGCACATTTATGTGACGGAGCGTCCGACCATTCGTGAAATCACTTATGTCGGCTTGAGTTCGGTTACTACGTCAGACGTGCTGGATCGCTTCAAACTGCGCAAGGTCGGTGTCTCGCAAGAAAGCCAATACGACCCCACCAAGGTGAAAAAAGCGGAAGTTGCGCTGAAGGATCTGCTCTCCGAACACGGTCGGCAGTTTGCAGTCATCCGCACCGAGATTCGCAAGATTCCCCCCGCAGCAGTTGCCATCACCTTCAATGTGAAGGAAGGGCCGAAGGTGAAGGTGGGCACCATCCGCTTTGAGGGCAACAAGAATATCAACAGCCGCACTTTGCGGGCCTCGATGAAGAACTCGAAACCCATTGGAATCCCCAACTCGATCTTTTTCGAGAACATCTTTGCCAAGACCTTTGACTCTTCCAAGCTGGAAGAAGACGCCGAACGTGTGCGGTTTGAGTATCAGAAGCGCGGCTACTTCAAGGCGCTGGTGGGCGACCCCAAGACCAAGATGGTGGACACCGGATCGGTCGGCGGCAATCTGCTCTTCATCAAGCCGGGCAAGGCCGTGGACATCACCGTGCCGATAGAAGAGGGTGAGCGCTACCGGCTGGGCAAGATTACCTTCAAGGGCAACAAGGCCGTCAGCAATCTCACCGCGCTGCGGAATTTCTTCGGCATGAAGGATGGGGATTTTTTCAACGCAGAAGCCGTGCGCAAGGGCCTGGAAAATCTTCGCAAGGCATACGGCGAACTCGGCTACATCAACTTCACGCCGATTCCAGACACCGTGCCGGACGATGAGAAGAAGACGATTGACCTGAACATTGACTTGGACGAAGGCAAGCAGTTTTATGTGCGCCGGATTGAGTTCCAGGGCAACACCACCACGCGAGACAAGGTCATCCGCCGCGAAATCGTGCTGGAAGAGGGCAATGTTTACAACTCCCGGCTGTGGGAGTACAGCTTGCTGCGCCTGAACCAGCTCCAGTACTTTGAGGCGCTGAAGCCGGACGATCCGAATATTACTGACCGGCGTCTCGACGAGAAGAACGGCTTGGTTGACCTGACGCTTAAGCTGCATGAGAAAGGCAAAAACAGCATCAGCTTAAACGGCGGCGTCAGCGGACTTTCCGGAGCATTTGTCGGGTTGAGTTACGAGACCAACAACTTCCTTGGATTGGGCGAGACGTTGAGCGTGCAGGCCTCCGTCGGCAACTTGCAGCGCAATCTGCTGTTCGGCTTCACTGAGCCCTACCTTTTCGATAAGCCGCTGCAACTCGGCTTTACGGTATTCACGCGGCGCTACACGTTTGATCAAGCCAAGAATTCGCAGATTCTTTCAGGGCAGAAGCTGAATATCTCGCAAGACGTCTTGCAGAACCTGCAAAACTTTACCCAGGCCAGCACCGGATTCACCGCGTCGCTTAGCTATCCGCTACGGCGTTCGTTGAAACGCCTGGGCATCACCTATGCGTACGACACTTCGTCCACAACGGCATTCACCGACGCCTCCCGGCGATACTTTGAGCTGCTGAACTTCCGTGGCGTTTCAGGGCCGAATTCGCTTTCGGGCGTGATCACCAGCAAGGTGATTCCGAATTTTTCGTTTTCCAGCATTGATAACCCGGCTCACCCCCACAAGGGAAGCAGCGTTTACTTCGCGGGAGAATTTTCGGGTCTGGGCGGCAACGTCAACTACTTCCGCCCGATCGTGCAGTACAAGCACTGGATTCCCATCAAACGCAACGCGCTTGGGTTCAACTTGCAGGGTTCGTACCTGAGCGGGTTTAACGGACTGGTTGCGCCTCCATTTGAGCGCTTCTATCTGGGCGGCGAGAATGACTTGCGTGGTTTTGACACCCGTGCAGTTACACCTTACGCCCTGTTGCCGGATCGGGCCGTGGCTACCTTGACTAATCCGGATGGCAGCGCGGTGCCCCTGGATCCAAGCCATCCCAATCGCGGCGCGTACACCATCAACCTGCCAGTGAATCGCGTGATCTTCGCCGGTGGCGACACTAGCTTTGTGAGCAACGTGGAATACCGCATCGGAATTGCCGGACCGGTGGTGCTGGCGCCGTTTGTGGACTTTGGGCTCAACGGCGTGGTGCGTACCTCGCAGCTCAATATCGCGCAAGGGCAATTCGATGACATCACCACCAGCGTATTCGGATGCCCCAGCCGCGATATCGCGCTGAACTGCACCGGCGGTATTCCTGGAAGTGCGATTGGGTTCAAGCGTCAGTTGCAGCTAATTCCGGGCACCAATTTCGCGCCTCGCATGTCCGCTGGACTGGAATTGCAGGTGCAGTTGCCAATTATCAATGCGCCATTCCGTATCTATTACGCCTACAATCCGTTGCGGCTGGATAAGCGATACGACGTGCCCGCGCTGTTTGACCGGTCGTACTTCCCGGCCGGAGCTGCGGGCGACTACACGTTCCAGCAGTTTGAGTCGGCGCTGGCACCCAAGGCACTGTTGCGGGAACCGGTACATACCTTCCGCTTCTCGGTGGCGACGACGTTCTAGGGTGCATCTAAGATTTAGGTGCTTGAGTTTATGGTTTGACGCTATAAAGTGTGGGGCACTATAATAGAGGCTCCGCACCCTGAGTAGTACCCCGTTAGGGTGGCTCTGTGGCGCAAAGCGCGCGGAGCTGTAGGGCAATATATGGCAAGTACTGGCCAATGTCCTGCAATCGAGATTTATCCGGAATTTGTTTCTCCCAAGGAGCCCAGGTAACCCATGACTGGCAAGATTGTGCGCGCAACTATTACTGCTGTCGCTCTGCTGTGTTCCGCCGCCTGGGCCCAGGCCGCTGGCACGGCCACCACGGCGGGTTCCGCCAAAATCGGCATCATCAACATGCAGGACGCGATCATCGCCTGCAATGAGGGGCAGCGTGATTTTGGCGCGCTCCAAAAGAAGTTTGAACCGAAGAAGGATGAAATCAAGCGCCTGAACGACGATGTGGACGGCCTGCAGAAGCAGCTCGACACCCAGGGCGACAAGCTGAACGACGAAACCCGGGCGAAGTTGGTGAAGGAAATCGCCGACAAGAAGAAGAGCCTGCAGCGTGTGGTGGAAGATGCCAGCGCGGACTACCAGTCTCAGCAGGGCGAGCTAGCCAACAAGATTGGCAGCAAGATGCTGGAAGTGTTGAACAAGTGGGGCGAGACCAACGGATACTCCGTGATTCTCGATGTCTCCACCCAGAACAGCCCGGTTTTGTGGGCTCCGGCGACGACCAACATCACGCCCCAGATTGTAGAGCAGTACAACACGATCAGCGGTGTGCCGGTACAGGCAGCGCCAGTCGGTGCGGCCAGGCCGGGTGCGCCCGCAGGTACCAAGCCGCCAGCGCCCAAGCCAGCGACTGGGCCCAAGAAATAAGCAGGTTTCGCGACACCGCGAAGCGCTGATTGGTTCCTGAAATATGCGACAAGAGCCGCACCCACAAGGTGCGGCTCTTGTCGCTTTTCTTCTGCATTTATTTCTCTGGCCTGTGCCCGTTTCATCCCCCACTGGTGTCTGAGTACAACGGCGGGCCGCAACGGAGGACTAAAAATGTTCGATCAATCGTTGCTTGAGCGTTCCCATGCCCAGGCGCGGAAGCCTTACTCTGCGCTTGCCAGTTTTGGATTGCAGACAGCCCTGCTGCT
This sequence comes from Terriglobales bacterium, assembly GCA_038229415.1. Lineage (GTDB taxonomy): Bacteria > Acidobacteriota > Terriglobia > Terriglobales > Acidobacteriaceae > JANXUR01. Next base: position 93,157 of record JBBROM010000010.1, on the reverse strand, counting down.
GCTGCTTATCGCGATGCCATTGCTGCATCCGGAAGGTCTTGAGATTTTTCGTCCGATGGCTGCGCCGGTTCTGTTCCAGATGCCAGCCCCGCCTGCGATGCGGATGCCGAACCCCATCGTTACCACTCCCACATACAACCCGTTGCGCTTCACGATGAACTTTGCTCCGCATGCCCGGGCGATAAAGGACGAACCCGCCGAGGCTCCGCCCGATGCGGTCAGTTGTCCTCCATATTGTGGCTCGGCGAGCAGTGATGCCAGTTCGTTGCCGCTAGGCGTGGGACCACCACCCCCGGTGCTGGAAAGGCCTAAGCCCGCGAACCCGGTGCGCATTCGCGTCTCGGAGGTTGAGCCCGGCTATCTGATTCAGAAGGTGCAACCCGCCTATCCGGAGATTGCCAAGAGGACGCATACGGAAGGAGAAGTGCAGCTTGCGGCTCTTATCGGGCGAGACGGCACCATCCAGAACCTTCGACTGATTCGCGGACACCCGCTGCTGGCCGCAGCAGCCATGGAAGCGGTCAAGCAGTGGCGCTACCGGCCGCATCTGCTGAACGGAGAGCCGGTGGAAGTGGAGACCACGGTGATTGTTCACTTTACGTTGTCGCGCTAGGCGGCAGCCTCGGCGACTCCCGCGGCGCAGCCTGTCCCGTAAACGGTGGGCTGCGTCGCTATAATCGAAAGCTGGCGCGGTAGTTTTCGCGCCACAACCTTTCATGAGTTCACGCCCGGTTTGGGCGGAAGTCTCGCTCGGCGCGTTGCGTCACAACTTCCGCAAACTTCAGGAACACGTTGGCCCCCGCACCGCTGTGTGCGCGGTGGTGAAGGCTGATGCCTACGGCCACGGAGCGGTGGAGTGCGCCCGCTCGCTGGAGCGCGAAGGCGCGGAGTGGTTTGGGGTGACGTCGCCGGAGGAAGGCATCGCGCTGCGCCACGGCGGCATCACGGCGCGAGTGCTGCTGCTCAGCGGATTTTGGCGGGGCGAGGCAGAAGACGTGGTGCTACAGCGTCTCACGCCGACGGTGTGGGAGCCATGGCACATCGCGGATTTGCAAGCCGCTGCGGCAAAGCTCGGCGTGATGCAGCCAGTGCATTTGAAGATTGACACGGGCATGACGCGGCTGGGTGCGGATTTAGCTGCTGTACCTGCGCTGTGCCATCAGCTGCGCGACGCCAGCAATCTTTCAGTCGAAGGTGTGTTCACGCACTTGGCGTCGTCGGAAGTGATCGGCGCGGTTAGTGTCGCGGCACAGTTATCGGTGTTTGCAGAGGTGCGACGCGCGATCCATGAGCTTGGATTCGTGCCACGTTACTGCCACACGGCGAATAGCGGAGCCGTGGCCACGACTCCTTGCTCGTGGCAGGACATGGTACGGCCCGGTATTGCGCTGTACGGATACTTTCCGCCGCTGGTGACGAAGCCGGATGTTACTGCTCCACAACTGCCAACACTATTGCCCGCGTTGGAGTGGAAGACGCGCATCATCTCGATTCGAGAGGCGGCAGAGGGCCGAGCCATCGGTTATGGCGGCACGCACGTAACTACCCGGCCTACCCGTGTGGCCGCGCTGCCAGTCGGCTATGCCGATGGCTTGCATCGCGCCATTTCCAATCGGGGGCGTTTTCTGGTGCGGGGAGAGTACGCGCCGATTCTGGGCCTGATTTCCATGGATTTGACGGCGGTGGATGTGACCGATATTCCCAGCGCAGAAGTGGGCGACGAAGTGCGCCTGATCGGCTGCGACGGGCCACCCGATGTGCTAACGAATTCGCGTCGCAGCGTGACTCCGCTGGACCATGCGACATGGGGCTCGACAGCGCTGTATGAAATTTTGTGCAGCATCTCCAAGCGCGTGCCGCGTAAGTATGTTCCTTGAATTTCTTCTTCGCAGGCGCTTGTTCCATGGGACTTCCTTTTGCAAGTGAACCACTCATTTAGATTGGTAGAAGCATGATTGCGCGCTGGGTTGGCAAGCGATACGAAAAGTGGATGCACGACTGGGAAACGCGGCTTACGTCGGTGGACAACAACCGCGTGGTGCGGCCCATGGAGTGGGGCACCGAGTGGCTGAGCGAGTGGAATGCGTCGCGAGGCATATCCGTTGATGCTGACGCGAATCCAGAAGAATTCATACGGCAAACCAGCGAAAATATCATCGCCAACAGCGACGCGTTCTTTTCCGTGCCTACACCCTCTGACTTTTGTATCGAACATCGCGAGGTGAACGTTTACAGTACGCGCGAGGTTCCTGACCCGAAGCTGGAAGCGCAGGTGCAAGGCCAGACGGCGGATTTTCTGCGATTTACGTCAGGCGTGAAGACGCCGCATCCCGAGAACAATCGCGTGAATGCGAGGTGGTTTCCGGCGGAGAATGGGCAGGGCGATGCGTCAAAGCGTGCGGTGATTGTGCTGCCACACTGGAATGCGGATGGAATCTCTTACAACGGGCTGTGTTCGCTGTTGAACAAGATCGGCATTTCTGCATTGCGGCTAAGCTTGCCGTATCACGATGCGCGTATGCCGCCTGAGATCAGCCGTGCGGATTATGCAGTCTCCGCGAACATCGGGCGGACGATTACCGCGGCGCGGCAAGGTGTGTGCGACGTGCGCAGTTGCATTGACTGGCTGGAGACGCAGAGCTACAGCGAGTTCGGGATTTTGGGCACCAGCCTGGGTTCGGCGGTGGCGTTTCTGGCGGCGGCACATGAGCCGCGTCTGCGCGCGGTAGCCTTCAATCATGCTTCGAGCTACTTTGCGGACGTGGTGTGGCGCGGGCAATCCACGCGGCATATACGCGAAGGGCTTGAGCCCGTGATTAGCCTTGATTGTTTGCGTCCGCTGTGGATGTGCATTTCGCCGATGGCGTATTTCGACCAGTATGCGCGCTTTCGCGAGCGGCGATCGCTCACGCTGTACGCCCGCTACGATCTCACGTTCCCGCCCGATCTTTCGCGGCAGGTGGTGGATGAATTCGCCAAGCGCGGTGTTCGCGGAAAGACGGTGGTGCTGCCCTGTGGGCACTACACCACCGGCGAAGCGCCGTTCAAGTACATGGACGGCTGGCACTTGGTGACGTTTTTGCGGTCGGCGTTTCGGGAGCTGGAAGCATAAGTGGGTTAGACATACCCACGTCTCGAAAATCGCGAGACGTGGGGCACCCTGTGACGTATGAAAATCCCCACTCAAGCCAAAACCGGGCTTGAGTGGGCCACCCGGCGTCAGCCCGACTCCGCATATTCGAGGTTCAGAAATCTTCCAGATCGCAGGTAGAATAATAGTTTCGCGTTGTTGCCTTGGCGTCCACAGCGGGCGATAACTGCGCGTTCTGAAAGGGGAACCACCGCCATGCCTGCTGATCCCATGTCACGCTCCATCGCTGAAGTAGATCCGTTGGTCGCACAAGCCATTCAGAACGAAACCGACCGCCAGCACGAGGGCCTGGAGCTGATTGCGTCGGAGAATTTTGTAAGCGAAGCGATTCTGGAAGCGGCTGGCTCGGTTTTTACCAACAAGTATGCCGAGGGATATCCCGGCAAGCGCTATTACGGCGGCTGCGAGTTCGCCGACGTGGTGGAGAACTTGGCGCGTGACCGCGCGAAAGAACTTTTCGGTGCGGAGCACGCCAACGTGCAGCCACATGCTGGCTCACAAGCGAACATGGCGGCATTTAACGCAGTCCTGCAGCCCGGAGATACGATTGTCGGGCTCAATTTGGCGCATGGCGGCCATTTGACGCACGGGCATCCGCTGAATTTTTCGGGCAAGACCTACAAGATCGTTCCCTACGGCGTGACCCGCGAAACCGAAACGGTGGACTACGACGAGCTGGAAAAGATCGTGCTGGAAGCACGCCCCAAGATGCTGATCGGGGGCGGCAGTGCCTATCCGCGCTTGTTTGACTTCCCCCGCATGCGGCAGATTGCCGATAAAGTCGGCGCGATCTTCTTGGTGGATATGGCGCACTTTTCCGGCTTGGTGGCTGGAAACGCGCATCCTTCACCGGTGCCACATGCGCACATCGTGACTTCCACGACGCACAAGACGCTTCGCGGACCACGCGCGGGCATGATTCTCTGCCACGCCGATCTCGCCGCCGCCGTGGATAAGAATGTATTCCCGGGAATCCAGGGTGGCCCGCTGGTACATATTATGGCGGCGAAGGCGATCTGCTTCGGCGAAGCACTTCTGCCTAGCTTCCGCGAGTATGCGGCGCAGGTCGTCGCCAATGCGAAGGTGCTGGCGGCGACGTTGGCGGAGGAAGGCTACCGCATCATCTCGGGCGGCACCGACACGCACTTGATGCTGGTGGACGTATTCGCCAAAGGCATGTTCGGCAGCGAGGCGGAAAAGGCATTGGGCGAAGCAGGTATCACCGTGAACAAGAATGCGATTCCATTCGACCAGAATCCTCCGATGAAGCCTAGCGGGATTCGGATTGGCACTCCAGCGCTGACCACGCGCGGCATGAAGGAAGCCGAGATGAAGCTGGTCGGCCAATGGATTGCCCGCGCGTTGAACGAGCGCACCGACGCTGCTGCACTGGCGCAAGTGAGAGCCGAAGTGCTCGAATTGTGCGAGGCATTTCCGTTGTACGCGTGGCGGCGGCAACCCGTAGGCGTGTAAGCCGGGGCTTGAGCACGCGCATCCGGGCAAGCTGCGTCACCCAGCTATACTCAAGTTGTGAAGGTTGCGATAGACGCCCGGCGCATCGGAGATTTTGGCGTCGGCACGTACACGCGCAATCTGATTGGTAACCTGGCCAAGCTGGATCGCGAAACTCGCTACTTGATTATCGGGTCGCCCGAAAAGTTGGCCATGCTGGGGCCCTTGCCGGGCAACTTCCACATTGTTCCATTCATGCTCAAGGGCAACACCTTCCGCAGCATTTTCGCCTTTCGCCACATCATTCAACGGCTGGGCTGCGATCTGGTACACGTGCCGCACCTGTTTCGCATTCCGCGGCTGCTTCCGTGCCCTTACATCATGACGGTGCATGATCTGCTGGAGCATATGCACGAGGATCGCCGGTTGCCGCGCTGGGATCGGTGGCTTCGCTACCGGCTGGCGCAGGTTACGCTGGGCCGGGCCAAGAAGATATTGGCAGTTTCGGAATTTACACGGAGAGAAGTAACCCGCGTTTTTGGCGTATCTTCTCGACGCATCGAAGTCGTCCACAATGCCATTGACGAGCGCTTTCTGCTCGGCCATGCGTCGGAGATTGAGCGGCAAGCGATTGTCGAGCGCTATCAGGTGAATGATCCCTTTGTGCTTTACACGGGCCGCATCAGCCCGCACAAGAATGTGGCACGCCTGATCGAAGCATTTGCCGCACTCAAGGCGGAGTTGATGCGGGCTGAAGTGAATCCGGAGCGCAGGTTGCTTGACCTGAAACTGGTGATTGTGGGCGATGAGCTGTCACGTCACCCCGACTTGCGTCGTACCGTAGTGCGCAGCCGCATGCAGCAGGATGTGCGCTTTCTGGGGTTTGTGCCGGTGGAGGTACTGCGTGTGTTTTACGACGCCGCCAAGCTGTTTGTGTTTCCGTCGCTGTATGAAGGGTTCGGCCTGCCGCCGCTGGAGGCGATGGCGCACGGAACGCCGGTGGTCGCGTCAAATTTCACGGCACTGCCCGAAGTGATCGGGCCGGCGGCGCTGTTGGTGAATCCGGAAAATGTGTTTGACATCATGCGGGCCATGGAAAAAGCCCTGCTCGATCATCCGGTGCGTGAGCGCTTGAAGATGGCGGGTTACCAGCAGGTGCGCAAGTTTTCCTGGGGAGAATCGGTGCGGCGAACCATCAGTGTGTATCACGAAGTGTCGCGGAAAAAGCGGTAAAGCCCGTAACGCCCGCATGGAAATGATGGATTCTGCCGATGAATCCTTGGGAATCTGTGTAACAGGGAGCGCCGGACTGCATCACACAACGGAAGATTACTCTTTCAAAAATTAGAACAAAACGAATTGGAAGCAAAGTCATGACACAAGAACAAATGCGCCTGGAGCAGTCCGAGAGTCGCACCACTCACTGGAAGCGTTGGGGTCCTTACCTGAGCGAACGGGCCTGGGGCACTGTGCGCGAAGACTACAGCCCTGGCGGCACGGCGTGGGAGTACTTTCCGCACGATCACGCACGCTCGCGCGCCTACCGCTGGAATGAGGATGGCCTCGGCGGCATCTGCGACCGCCACCAATATATTTGCTTCGCGTTGGCGTTGTGGAATGGCCGCGATCCGATCCTGAAGGAGCGGCTGTTCGGGCTCACCGGCAACGAGGGCAATCATGGCGAGGACGTGAAGGAGTGCTACTACTACCTCGACTCCACACCAACGCACTCGTACATGAAGTATCTGTACAAGTATCCACACGAATATCCGTACGCCTGGCTGGTGGAGGAAAATCACCGCCGCGGCAAGCAGGACCGCGAGTTTGAGCTTTTGGATACAGGCTGCTTTGAGGGCAGCCGCTATCTGGACGTGCAGGTTGAGTATGCCAAGGTGCAGTCGGACGACATACTCATCCGGGTGCGCGTGACCAACCACGGGTCGGAACCGGCGCCACTGCATTTGCTGCCCACGGTCTGGTTCCGCAACACCTGGAGCTGGGACGAACGCCCGGCGGAAGCCGCCGCGCGGCCAGAGCTACACCTGCAACAGGACGGTGCAAATCCTGTGGTGGAACTCCAGCACCCATATTACGGATCGCGCTGGCTGCACTGCGAAGGTTCTCCCGAGATGTTGTTCACCGAGAATGAGACCAACAATCAGAGAATCTTTGGTACGGCGAATGCTTCGCCGTATGTGAAGGACGCTTTCCAGGAGGCGGTGATTCACGGCAATGCCGCGGCGGTGAATCCGGCGATGCGGGGCACCAAGGCTGCCGCGCATTACAGCTTTGTGCTGGCTCCGGGCGAGACAGCGGAAATTCGTTTGCGCCTTACCGATGTGGACTTCCGTTCAGGCATCGCGTCACGCCCCTTTGACGATAGTTTCAACCGCGACTTCCACCAGCGTCATGCCGAGGCGGACGAATTCTATGCAGGCGTGATTCCCGGCGATCTTTCGGAAGATGCGAAAAACGTAATGCGCCAGGGCTTTGCCGGAATGCTGTGGTCGAAGCAGTTCTATCACTATGTGGTTAAGCAGTGGCTGGAGGGCGATCCGGGGCAGCCGCCCCCGCCTGCCGAACGGCTGCATGGCCGCAACTGGCAGTGGCAGCACCTGTTCAATGCCGACGTAATTTCCATGCCCGACAAGTGGGAGTACCCGTGGTACGCCGCATGGGACCTCGCCTTCCATTGCATTCCGCTAGCGCTGGTGGATTCAGAGTTTGCCAAGGAACAGCTGATTCTGCTGCTGCGCGAGTGGTACATGCATCCCAACGGACAGTTGCCTGCCTATGAATGGGCCTTGGGTGACGTGAACCCTCCCGTCCATGCGTGGGCGGCGTTGCGCGTCTATCGTATCGAGAAGAAACAGCGCGGCGGCAAGGGCGACCGGGCTTTTCTGGAGCGGGTGTTCCACAAATTGCTGCTGAACTTCACCTGGTGGGTGAACCGCAAAGACGCCGAGGACATGAATATCTTCCAAGGCGGCTTTTTGGGGCTCGACAACATTGGGGTGTTTGATCGGAGTCAGCCGCTACCGACCGGAGGCCATCTGGAGCAGTCTGACGGCACCAGCTGGATGGCGATGTATACGCTGAATCTGGGAGCGATTGCGCTCGAATTGGCGCGGGACAATTCGGCTTATGAAGACGTGGCCAGCAAGTTCTGGGAGCATTTTATTTACATCGCAAAGGCGATGAACCATCGCGGCAACGATGGCGTGGGATTGTGGGACGAGGAGGACGGGTTCTTTTATGACGTGTTGCGGTTCTCCGATGGGAGCCATAACCCGCTCAAGGTGCGCTCGATGGTGGGGCTGATTCCGCTCTTTGCAGTGGAGACGATGGACTCGGCCTTTCTCGACAAGATGCCGGGCTTCAAGCGGCGTATGCAGTGGTTCCTCGACAATCGTCCTGACCTTACGGACAACATTGCCGCGATGGATGTGGGTGGGGACGGGGAACGTCGCTTGCTCTCAATTGTGACGCCCGACCAGTTGCGGCGGGTGCTGAAGATCATGCTTGACGAGACGGAGTTTCTGTCGCCGCATGGTATTCGGGCGCTCTCGCGGAAGCATAAGGATGAGCCCTACGTGATGAATGTGGATGGAAAGGAATACCGGGTTGGGTATGATCCGGCAGAGTCTTCCACGGGTTTGTTCGGTGGCAACTCTAATTGGCGGGGGCCTATCTGGTTTCCGGTGAATTACCTGCTCATCGAGTCGCTGCAAAAATTCCACTACTATCTTGGCGACGACTTTAAGGTCGAGTTCCCGACTGGTTCAGGCAACATGATGAATCTGTGGGAGGTGGCGAAGGAGTTGTCGCGGCGGTTGTCGCGGCTGTTTCTGCGCGATGGTGAGGGCAAGCGCCCCGTCCACGGCAATGCCGGCATATATGCGAGTGACCCGGCGTGGAAGGATCTGGTGCTGTTCTACGAATACTTCCACGGCGACACTGGCGAAGGGCTGGGTGCGAGCCATCAGACGGGCTGGACCGGCGTCGTCACCAAGCTGTTGTTGCAGAGCGGCGAGTGATGCTCTACGGGTCGCCCACCGAGCCGAAGGTCGGTACTGGAGGGTCCGCAACATCGGGCGGGTCGGGAATGTTACCGCCCAGAGGTTCTTGCCATGCCGGTTGCATCAGGAACTGAATGCTGGAAGTCTTCACACCCTGCCAAAAGGCAGGCTCCTGAAAAGGCGCGAACACGCCTTTACGAATGAAGGTGCCGCCCGGCGGATAACCCAGAATCCGCAAGCCGACCTGGCTGGCGGCACCGCTACCCGCCGCGCTCAGCGCGCCATCAATCGTATCTCCAAACTGGCGGTCCTGCGAATCCACGAAGTCAAGCTTGCCTTCGAACAGAAAGCTCACGTCCGACTCTGTTTCCATATTTGCCAAGTGGGCAGTAAAGTTCCAGTTGCCATCAGGAAGGCAGGTCATCATGGCCATGTCGCATACCAGTGGCTTGGGGTTGGCACCCGACTGGCTGGACTGTGAGATGGGCGAAGCCAAACGGAAGGTCGCAACATCCCTCGCGACCTCGATGTTGAAGACGACGGCTCCAGTAATTTCAGGTTCACGCACCGTCCAAAAGAGCTGGAGCGGTGCCATCGGGCCAATCGGCGCATCTTGGGCGATATCAATATCGAAGCCGAGAAAGACGGCGCGATCCACCGTAAAGCTCTGCTGACTTGGATGAAGGCTCAGGCCGTTAGGCAATGGGCCTTGCGCAATCTCAAACTGCGCCGGACTGCCGCCAATCACCACCCGCAGCTCGCAGCGGAACGAATCGCCCTGATTCACCGCGAACGAAGGCGGCAGGCTGGGGAATATCGCAACCTGCCGCGTCACAGTCACACTAAGCTGAACCGAGCCGAACTCGCGTGAGCCATCGGGCGCTCGCATCCGGAAGATCAGGCTGTACTGCCCTTCGCGTGTGCCCGGAGCACAGGTGATGACAGGAGACACAGGGATCGTTTCCCCGGGGGCAATCCCAAAGAATTGAGACGGAGCGGAGAAGCTCGGCTCAAAGGCGCTGTCATAAGCGAAGACGAAGCCAACCTCGTGCCCGATGGACGAGGAAACCTGAAAGGGGTATACCAAGGTCTGTCCCGGCAAAAACGGAGGCGACGACTGACTCACGGCATCGAGACTGCCCAGAGCTGCGGAGGCAGAGACTGGGATTCTGACTGCTTGCGGCATTCCCGGCCCACTCACGATTGCCGCAGCCTGAAACTGGCTGTGGTCGGGATCGGCTGGGCAGATGAATTCCACGAACACGAGAAGGGCGTCGCCCGCAGACGCGGCAATGGGGCCGGGGCCACTCACCGTGAGTATTGGCTGCAAGGTCATCACACGACCGTGAAGCCCGTCAGGGTCACTGACCACCTCTTCGGTCTCGACGCTGGTGACGCTGAACAAGCTGGCATCGGTTCCGGTCAGCACAACCGTAACCTCAGCGTCCACTTGCATATAGAAGCCCGCGTTCGACCCACCGGATCGCCCCGGTGCGACGATGCCGATCTGCACTTCTCGTGGTAGCTTGGGGAGCATATCCGCCTCCTTGCGCGTACGGCCTATCAGCAGCAGCAGCGCTGCGGCTAGGCCGACTTCTGTTCGTTGGCCTTTTCAAACGCGGCCACGGTCAGTTGCGGCGTCATCTTGTAGAGCTTGGCCAGAATCTTGGTCTTATCAGCTGCGTTGGCCTTTACGTAGGCGATGCGCATCTTGGCGACTTTGACACTGCGGGTACGGCGGCGGCGAATTTCTGGCCTGCGGCTGGGTGCGGACATTGGACTTTCCTCCTGGGGACAGTGCGGCACGGAGGCTCTCTTGGCCGCGAGCGGCGTTTGCGATGCCAACCTTGTGTGCTACTCAACGCTACAGGGAAGGGAGGCCGAAAATCAAATGCAGTAAAGTTGCGCCCAATGCATCCGTCCATTGGGTCGCAGTCCTCCCCGCCTTCTCTCCTTAATTCATACTTAATTATAGTTAACGTTTTAATGTATACTTGCGCTAATGCGAATCCAGCAGCGCGGGCTCGCCTGGGTAGTGCTGGAACAGTCTATGAGCAAAATTGCCAATCTGAGATTCGCTGTGCTGCTGTTCGTGTTTGTTTTTGGTTCGCAGCAAGGCGTACGAGCGGCGGCGGGCCAGTGTCCCGGCCAGCCGACCGATGGTTCGATTGCGGCGAACCCCAATCGCCCCACCATATCCGATCCAGCCGACATCACCCAATATGGCGTGCTCGAAGCGGAATACGGTTACGAACCCACCTGGGAGGGGAGCGGACAGCGTTTGCATGACTTCGGAGGGCTGTTCAAGTTTGCCGTGCGCTGCGATCTGGAGCTGCGCTGGACCAATGACCTGTTTCAGCGTCAGGTATCGCCGGGCAACCACGCCAGCGGTAGTGGAGACCATATGCTGGGCTTCCAGTATCGCTACCATCACCAGACGGCCAGGTTGCCGACTCTTTCGTTTCGGTACGAAGCCAAAATTCCAGTTGCTTCCGTTTCCAAGGGGTTGGGGTCGGGGCAGGTGGATCACTTTCTGACTGCGATGGCCAGCAAGGATCTGGGTAAGACCCATTTCGATTTCAATGTGGGTTATCTGCTGGCAGGACGGCCCACGGGGCACGCCTTTGACACCAATTACAACTTGGCGCTGGCGTTTTCGCATCCGCTACGCGGCAAGTGGGGCATTACCGGCGAAGGCTATGGCGAAAGCACTCTGAACCAGAATGCGCTGGCCTATGCGTCCACCCTATGGGGAGTTACCTACGCTGTTACTCCGCGCCTGGTCTTGGATGGCGGCATGGACTTCGGATTGACCCACTATGCGCCGCAAAAGCATGTATTCGTTGGCGTTACCTATGCCATAGCGGACGTCTATCGCGCGTGGCACAAACTCAACCCGCCAGCACCGGACACATCCGGCCGTCACCCTGCCACACCTTCACATTGATGTGGCAGAGCCCAGAATATACGCCTCTTTGATTGCAATGCAGGTGTGCTCCCGTTACGGGGTGACCTCCCAAATCACGCCGCAGCCGGTTCCGTTGCACTGTGTCAGGTCACCGCCGTCATTGGAGGCACCGTAAAGATTTCCTGCGGCATCGCTCGTGAGCGCACTGTAGCCGGTGCCTAGGGATCGATCCTGTGTGTCGTCAAGCAGATCGTTCACCGTCCACTGCTTGGTGGTGGCTGAGGGGTAGGCTTGGAAAACCTCGCCGCCGTTCGAGTAAAGAACACCGTAGTATGCCTTCTTAACGTGGATAAGAGAGAACATCGGCGTGGCATTCTCGGTGGCGGGATTGAAGGAACGAAGAACCTTAGTGACCCACGCTCCCGTGCTGTCCTGATAGACCTTGTAGAGGGTTCCGCCACTCTGGAAGCCGCCGAAAGCGCCCCCGGCAGCACTCACGCCGTAAAACGCACCCGTCGGATCCCGCAGAATGTCGCCTGCCGGACTAATCGGGTTGCCCAGCTCCCCACTGATGGGCGCAATACTCGTCGAGACCCAATTGCCCTGCGAATCCAGTGAAAACTGGTATATGTTAGTCCCGCCAAAAGAGACTACTGCGTACATATTGCCAGCGGCATCGAATGACGGCAAAGCATTAGCCGTCGAGATTAGGGAGTTGATCAATTGAAACTGATAGACGCCGTTCTGATCCGGTACAAGGCGGTACTCTTGGCATGGGTTAATCCCGTAAAGAGCACCGGAATTAAAAACAAGGCCGCCCGCAGCGTACCCTCCCTCCTGGAGGCCCGTGAAGTTCCAGAGCAACTGAAATGTCCAAGAGTCCGCCAGATTCGCGGGTCGAACCAGTTCCCACACGGTTCCTTCTCCGCTTCCTCCACCGGAGGTCGTAACGCCGAACAAGTTGCCACTCGCATCGGTAGCAAGCTGCCCCATGGGGAATGAGCCATCTGTAGTGCCGTTGAACTCGTGCAGGCAGACAAATGCGTACCCGCCCGCCTTCTGCGGATATAAACGGTAAACGCTCCCGAACCCCAGTTTGCCGTAAACGGTTGTGCCATATAAATTACCTTTGTAGAGGATCGGCGGGCCACCCGGGACCATCCCTTCCTCTTGCTCCAAAGTGTGAATGATTCTTGTGGTTGCCGCCTGTGCGGTCACAACCCAAAATAGCAAAGCCACAAAATTGAGCGTCTTTCTCACAGAAACCTCCGTGACATGGTTCACTTTGGCAAAAAATTGTAAGCAGCCGAACCTGTAAGCCGAATTTTGTCCGCCTTGGCCCTTGCGGGCTGGGGTGGGACGGTCATTCCTCTGGGCCGGGCATTACTGCCCGGCTCTAGCGATCTACCCGGAGGTTTGGCGCACCGAGCCGGCACGCAGCCGCGCCCGAAGCCGCGACACTTCCTCCCTATTTGATCTTGCTCCGCGTGGGGTTTGCCATGCCTGCCGCATTACTGCGGCAGCGGTGCGCTCTTACCGCACCTTTTCACCCTTACCGCGCCAGCCCGAAGGCTGCCGAGGCGGTATGTTCTCTGTTGCACTTTCCGTAAACCGGGCTTAACCCCGGCCCCCCGGACGTTATCCGGCACGCTGCTCTGCGAAGTTCGGACTTTCCTCTCCCGCCTGCGCGGAAGCGACCGTCCGGTCCGGCTGCTACCTCTAGATTACACGCAGAAAGGCGAATGCAACCCGGGCAGTTAGGCACCCGTCGAGCGGAGTCGCCTGCCGGAGCCGCCAGATTGTGGTACGATTCGCCGCATGAGTACCCTATCGCCTCAAGATTGGCAGGATCTCGGTGCCATCGAGACGTTTCAAAACGGCTCGGTTCACGAAGCCCGCATCGGCACCACCAAGATCGCTGTTTCGCTCAAGAACGGCAAGTTCGGCGTGATCTCGGGTGTGTGCAACCACGTGGGCGGGCCGCTGGGCCAAGGACGCCTCGACGGCGACTACATCGTGTGCCCTTGGCATAACTGGAAGTTTAATCGCTGCACTGGCAAGGGCGAACCAGGCTTTGAGGAAGACTGCGTTCCGAGTTACGAAAGCAAGGTCGAAGGCGGACATCTCTGGGCTCGCGTCGAGCCCGCAACAAAGCGAAACAAGAAGCCGCATGAACGGCATCCGCTGGCGCGACCGGTGGTGCGAGAAGCCGGAGCGATCCGCGTGGCCGGAATTTCAACCACAGCCATGGACGCGGCGAACCCGCGCTATTCGACCTCGGATGCGCTGCTGGAATATGCGATGAAGCATTGCGCCTCCGATGGTGCCGAGACTCGCCTGATTCGCCTGAACGACCTTAACTTCCGTAACTGCGAAGGCTACTACTCAAAAAGCGCGCAGGCCTGCACCTGGCCCTGCTCCATCACGCAGATGGACCCGAAAGATCAGCTCGATCAGGTGTACGAAGTGCTGGTGCATTGGGCGGACGTGATCATCGTCAGCACGCCCATCCGCTGGGGCTCGGCCAGTTCGCTGTACTTCAAGATGGCGGAACGGCTGAACTGCGTACAGAATCAAGTGACGATCCGCGACAATGTGCTGATTCGTAACAAAGTGGCGGCGTTCATCATCACCGGCGGGCAGGACAACATTCAGGCCGTCGCCGGGCAGATGCTGGGCTTCTTCGCCGAGCTGGGATTCAGCTTTCCGCAGTTCCCCTACATCGCGCACTCGCGCGGATGGACCGCCGAGGATATGGAACAAAACATTGCCGACGTAAAGAACAGCGTCGAACTCCGCGAGGCCGCAGTGGAATTGGTGGACCGGGCCAAAGCTTTGGCGAAATTCCTGGTTTCGCGGGAAGCGGGCGTTACGCGGATGCCGCGTGCCGGCCGCAAGGCGAATCGGCTGGACGTAGAAATTCACGTAGACGTGAAGGATTTAACGCGGAATCCCACGAATCCCGCCGGTTCGTAAACCGATTCCCCGCAAATCCGTCTGATAAACTGGAATAGTATTTCTGAAGCTTGTGTAGCCACTTGTCATGCATCTACTTGAAGCCGTCAAAATCGCGCTGCAGTCCCTTTGGGCCAACAAGCTGCGCTCGGCACTTACGCTTTTGGGCGTAGTGATTGGCGTCGCTGCCGTCATCGCGGTGGTCACGTTTATCAATGGCATCAATGGCTACGTGGCGGAAAAGGTGTTTAACCTCGGCGCAGACGTCTTCATCATCAGCAAAGTTTCGCCGGTGGTGACCAATATTGACCAATTTCTTGAGGCCCAAAAGCGCAAGGACTTTGGCATTGAGGATTTTGACGCTGTGCGCGAGGCCTGCACCCGCTGCAGCAATGTGGCGGCCAGCATTCGCTACAATGCCGGCAAGATCGTGTACGGAGAAAACTCCAGTACGGATACGCTGGTGCAGGGCATCACGCCGGACTACCTTGCCATTCGCGACCTTGATCTGACCGCGGGGCGTCCGCTGAACGATGCCGATCTGCGCTCCGGCTCTCGGGTCGCGCTGGTAGGACCTGACGTTACCGACCACCTGATGCCGGGCATTGACCCGCTGGGCCGCTCGATTCGCGTGGATGGCACTGAGTACCTGATTGTGGGCATCGGCAAGGCCCGTGGCAAGACGCTGGGGCAAAGCCTGGACAACTATGTGATGATTCCGATCACTTCGTGGATGAGCCAGTATGGTTCGCACCAGAGCATCACCATTGTGGCCAAGGCTGCCGGAGTGGGCACGCAACTGGAACAGGCGATGGATCAGGTGCGCGTTATTTTGCGTGCGCGCCGCCACGACGCTCCCGGCAAGCCCGATAGCTTTGAGGCTCAGACCAACGACAATTTTCTTTCGCTGTGGGCCAGTCTTAGCAGTGTCTTGTTCCTTATTGCGATTATTATTCCAGCCATCTCGCTCGTCGTAGGCGGAATCGTCATCATGAACATCATGCTGGTTTCAGTGACCGAGCGAACGCGCGAGATCGGCATCCGCAAGGCACTGGGAGCAAAGCGTGCCGATGTGCTGCGCCAGTTTCTGATTGAGGCTGCAGTGCTGTCGCTGATCGGTGGACTGATGGGCGTATTTGGCGGCATTGTGGTGGCGTTGACGGTAACCAAGCTAATCGGCTTGCCTTCCGCCATAAAGCTTTGGGCTGTATTTGCGGGCATGAGCGTGGCGACGGCGGTTGGCGTGTTCTTCGGGGCCTACCCGGCATGGCGGGCCTCGGCACTCGACCCCATTACTGCATTGCGCTTTGAAAGCTAGCTGGAGAACGGGTAACAGGTCGCTAAAATGGCAAAACGGCAAGATGTTGGCGAAATTTTCAAGATGGCGACGGATACGCTCCGCGCCAATAAGCTGCGCTCTGGGCTCACGGTGCTCGGCCTCGTCATCGGCATCTCAGTCGTCATCACCATCTCTTCGGTGATTCAGGGAATGAACGACAACTTCCAGTCGGCCATCTCTGCGATTGGAACCGATATTGTCTTCGCCTTCCACCTGCCAGTGTTCAACTTTGGCCGCCCCAGTGAAGAGATCCGGCTGCGCAAGGAGTTGAGCTTTGAAGACGCAGTCGCCATGCGCGACTTGCCTCACGCCAAAGCCGCCAGCGCCGGCGTCCGCTACTTTGATCCGCAACTCGGTGTGGGATCTTTCGCCGTGGAGTACAACGGACGCAAGGTGAAGAACACGATTTTGGAAGGTGATCTGACGGATGCCAAGGACGTAGTGGACATCGCCATCCATTCCGGGCGGTGGCTTAGCCAGGTGGACGACGACCATCGCTCCGAAGTGGCAGTATTGGGTTATTACACCGCATCGGAACTGTTCCCCAGCGAAGACCCCATTGGGAAGGACGTCACTATCTCGGGCCAGGCATTTCAGGTGATCGGCGTGGCCGAGAAGCAGAAGAGCGCATTCGGCGGTGGCGACAACCCGGACGATAACCTCGTGTACATGCCGCTTTCAGTGATGAAGAAGCTGCATCCGGAACTGAAGGCGCACTGGATCAGTGTGAAGGCGACCTCGCACGAAGATATGCCCAAGCTGCAGGACGAGATGCGTGAGCTGCTGCGGCGTCGGCGTCACGTTCCGCCGGACAAGCCGGACAATTTCGAGATTTTCACGCAAGAAGCATTTTCCGACTTCTGGAATCAGTTGACCGGCGGCCTGTTTATCTTTGCATTTGCGGTATCAAGCGTGGCGCTTATGGTGGGTGGCGTCGGCGTGATGAACATCATGCTGGTTTCGGTGACCGAACGGACGCGAGAGATTGGCGTGCGCAAAGCCATGGGCGCGCGCAAGAAAGACATCCTGCTACAGTTCACCATAGAAGCCGTATTGCTGGCGCTGGTGGGTGGCGTGCTGGGGATTGCGGTGGGTACGGTTCTCACCTATACCGTGCGGCTAATTTTCGCTTCGATCCCTGCTTCCATGTCTGTTATGTGGACGACCATCGCCTTCGGTACATCTGCATTTATTGGGCTGGTGTTCGGCATCTACCCGGCTTGGAAGGCTGCGAACCTCGACCCGATCGAATCGCTGCGGTACGAGTAAGGGCACGTGCACGAGCGAAATGCTTGGCTTGTGTCTAGACAGGCGCCCTCGCCCGTCGTTCTGGTTTGTGTGGGGACAGGTGCCTCACCTGTCCAGTCAGAGCGAAGCTCTGAAAGCATTTCGCTTGTCGGCCCATCAAAACGGAAGAGCCGCAATCGGTAGAGCGGGACTTCCAGTCCCGCGTCAACACGCCCTAATCGGATCTGGGCTTCAGCCCCTGAGGTAAGCTCTTTGAATCGCACGGAAACGAGGCGGTCAAGCGTTTGCGCTGATCCGTGGGTCTGCTAGCCTAGTCAGGCTTAAACTTTCTTCGCCCATGTCCACTGCCCAATCCATCTTCCTGATCCTCACCCTCTTAGGCACCTTCGGTGGCATGGCCTACTACCTGCTCAGCCTGTGGAGCGCGATGAGCTTCGCTCGGGCAGCCGAGCGCGCACCAAAACTAGCGCCATTTACGCCCCCAGTCTCCATCCTCAAGCCCTTGCGCGGACTCGACCCGCAGATGATGGCGGGTCTGCGCAGCCATTGCCTGCAGGAATACCCGGAATACGAGATCATCTTCGGCGTGAGCGACGCGAACGACCCGGCACTGGAAGCGGTCGAGCAGTTGCAGCGCGAGTTTCCTGAGCGCGCGATGCAGGTTGTCGTGTGCCCAGAAGTGCTCGGCGCGAATCGTAAGGTCAGCACGCTGATTCAAATGCTGCCGCACGCGAATCATGAACATCTGCTGATCAACGACAGTGATATCCGAGTGGATAAAGATTACTTGCAGCGGGTGTTTGCGCCATTCGGAGCGGACGGTGTCGAGAAGGTGCTGGGTGCGAAGCCCGACGTTTCCCGCCCGGTTGGCATGGTAACGACGCTCTATCGCGGCGTCGCAAGTAATTCGATTTGGGCGAAGATCGAATCGCTGGGCATCAGCACGGATTTTGTGGGCGGTGTGCTCACCGCGCGCCTGCTCGAAGGTGGACTGCGCTTCGGACTCGGCTCCACGCTCGCCTTCACCAAGTCCGGTCTCGCTGCCATCGGTGGACTGGAACCCATCGTGGACTATCTCGCCGACGACTATCAGCTTGGTGTGCGGCTGTATGGCGCGGGGTATCGCATCGTACTCGCCGACGCAGTGGTGGACACCTTTCTGCCCAACTACAGCTTCGGCGGCTTCTGGCAGCACCAGATGCGCTGGGCGCGCAACGTGCGCAACGCGCGACGCGGGGGCTATCTCGGCGTGCTGTTCACGTTTGGCCTTCCTTGGGCGATGCTGGCCGTTATCGCCGCGTGGGGCACCCCCGGCGCAACCCTCCTATGGATGCTGCTCGGCACCGTCGGCGTGATTCGCCTGCTGCTGGCGCTGACGCTTGGCGTCGGCATCCTTGGCGACCGGCAGGTGGTGAGCCTGCTGTGGCTCGTTCCATTGCGCGACGTGATGGCTGTGGTGATCTGGTTCGCCAGCTTCGCCGGGAACACGATTGTGTGGCGCGGCATGAGATTTCGGCTGAAGGGTGGGAAGCTAGTTGCAGTTTAAAATTCGGTTTGGCGAGGTGAAACGATGACCGTTGTCGAACTGATCGATACACTGAAGCAGATTGCGAATGATGTTTACAAAGAGCTGGGGTCCCCATACCCAGAATCTGTCTATAGAAACGCTATGGAGGTTGATCTCCGGCTCAGATCGATCCGGTTCGAGTCTGAGAAAGTCTTGGAAGTTGAGTACAAGAAACACTATGTTGGCGTTGGGTATCTCGATCTTCTCGTTGGCGAGCCGAACGAGCAGGTCATTGTGGAACTGAAGGCTGCTCGAACTCTGGCAGGCGATGCTGAAAGGCAACAGCTGCGCAAATATTTAACCCTGAAGGGCGTCAACTTTGGCTTGCTGATCGACTTCCCTCAGAAATCAGGTGACGAATCATCATCTGAAGATGGTGAGGGTGAACAGCACAAACGAACTAGACGGCGAAAGCCTCCGAAGCCTGGAATGCCGGTGTTCCACGAAATCAATCTTGCAGAGAGGAAGTTCCGCGAAGGCAATGCCGCCCGGAAAAATCTCCCTTAGGCCCTCGCGCCGGGTGCCCCGTCCAAGCTCCGCTTGGGCGGGGTTTTTCGCCAGAGCTACCGCAGGTGCAACCTCTGGAACACACCAGTCGCCTCACGTTCCTGGAAGGTCCAATGCGACTCGATCTCCACAATGCCAGGATCCCCAGTCAAATAGTGACGAAAACTGCTCCATCTCCAGTCATCGGGCTTCTCGACGAGTCCTCTGACTACCGGATTTCGGTGGATGTACCGCAGCTTCTCTACGAACTTGCGTTGGCTGAACACATTGAAGTCGTAATAGCGTGCCTGCCAGAATGGTTCGCCCGCGCGAAGAGCGAGCCGCCGCGCCACCGATTGCTTCAAGGATTGCACCGCGTGGGCAAGGTCGCTGAACTCAGGCTCCGAAGCGAGTAGGTGAACGTGTTCCGGCATGACAACGTAGCCGAAGATGAACATACCGTAGTCTTGGCGGACTCGCTCCAGCGATTCCTCGAAAACACTCCGCGATGATTGGTCACCGAACTTGGGCTTTCTCCGATAGCAACTGAAGGTGAGAAAGTGCCAATGCCCGGAATCCTGATAGCGTTTGAGGGCCCACGGCATACGACATTCTTCCCTGCGACCAGAGAGATTGGCTGTGACCTGTGAACATCCCCGCCCAAGCAGAGCTTGGACGGGGCACCCGGTGAGTGGCCATTGAGGGTGCTCCCCCACCCTCAACGCGCTAAAATCTCAAGTTGCCATCATTCCGAGATTTTTGAGGTCTCATCATGTCTGCACCGGTCGCCCGCGCCAATCCGCTCTCGTACCTTACCGACGAGCTCAACGCCCTGCGGCAGAAAGGCACCTACTTTAAGCTGCGCGTGTTGGACGATGAACAGGCCGCCGTCTGCACCTTTGACGGGCGCAAGGTCATCAACCTCGCCAGCAATAATTACCTGGGGCTGACGACGCATCCCAAACTGCGGGAGGCGGCGCTGGAGGCCACGCGCAAATTCGGCGTGGGTGCGGGCGCGGTGCGCACCATCGCTGGGACGATGAAGATTCACATGGAGCTGGAAGAAAAGATTGCGCGCTTCAAAAACGTCGAGGCCTGCGTCGTCTTCCAATCGGGATTCACCGCCAACGCGGGCACGGTTTCCGCGCTGCTGGGCAAAGAGGATTACGTCATCAGCGACGAGCTGAACCACGCTTCGATTATTGACGGCTGCCGCCTTTCGCGCGCCAAGATTCTCGTCTTCCGACACAAGGACGTTGCCCACGCCGAGGAGCAGCTCGCAAGTGTCGCGAATCTGCCGGGTCGAAAGCTGATGATCACCGACGGCGTGTTTTCCATGGACGGCGACATCGGTGCGCTGCCCGGCTTGTGCGATGTCGCAGAAAAATATGGCGCAATCATGATGGTGGACGACGCGCACTCCAGCGGCGTGCTAGGCCGCGAAGGGCGCGGCACCATAGACCATTTCGGCCTGCACGGCCGCGTGGATATTCAAGTGGGCACGCTGTCAAAGGCCATCGGCGCACTCGGCGGCTACGTCTGCGGCACGCGCGACTTCATCGAATTTCTCTACCACCGTGCGCGGCCATTTTTGTTTTCGACCGGGCATCCGCCGTCGGTCAGTGCCACGTGTATCGCCGCGTTCGACGTGCTGCAAACCGAGCCGCAATGGATGGAACAACTCTGGGTCAACACGCGCTTCTTCAAGAAGGAACTCGGCTTGCTCGGCTTCGACATCGGCGGCAAGAACACTCCGGCGAGCGAGACGCCAATCACGCCCATCATCATCGGCGACGGCAAGCTCACGATGGAATTTTCGCGCGAGCTGTTCAACGAAGGCGTGCTCGCCACCGGCATCGCATTCCCGACGGTGCCCGAGGGTAAGGCCCGCATCCGCACCATCATGACGGCGACGCACACCAGCGATCAGTTGCAGCAAGCGCTGGAAGTGCTGGGGCGGGTGGGCAAGCGCATGGGGATTCTCGCTTAGCAAACTATTTTCGCATCGTCTGCTATGCTTCTCCGCACATCGAGGTGAAAAGAAATGTTGAAGCGCATCGCAGTAGTCGGGGTTGCGGTATTCCTGGTGGTCGGAGGTTTTCTCATCGCACACGCAGCAGGAAGTAGCGCGGGTGGATGGCTGCTGGTCGTCGAAAAGGGCAATCAGAGTCTCGCGATTGTGAACCCCGCAACTGCGAAAGTTGTCGCCTCGGTTCCCGAGGGCGGCATCACCGGACATGAAGTCGCCGCGTCGCCCGACGGCAAGTTCGCCTACGTGCCGATCTACGGCAACTCGGGGGTCGGCAAGCCCGGCACCGATGGCCGCGAGCTCGTGAAGATTGATATCGCCGCGCAGAAAGTTGTGGACAGGCTCGACTTCGGTCGCGGCGTGCGTCCGCACTGCGCTGTGTTCGGCCCGAAGGACGGCCTGCTGTACGTCACCACCGAACTCGATCAGACAATCACGCTGATGGACGCAAGTGCCATGAAAATCGTGGGCACCATTCCGACAGGGCAGCCCGAATCACACATGTTGGCGCTGTCGCACGACGGCACGCGCGGCTACACCGCGAACGTTGGGCCGGGCACGATCTCGGTGCTCGATACCGTCGCGCGCAAAGTGATTGCGGTGGTGCCGGTGTCGAAGAACACGCAGCGAATTTCGATTTCGAATGACGATCGCTGGGTGTTCACCGCCGACCAAACGAAAAATCAGCTCGCCGTGCTCGATACCAAAACGAACAAGATCGCCAAGTGGATTCCGCTACCCGGCAACGGCTATGGCACCGCTCCGACCAGCGATGGCAAGTGGTTGCTGGTCACGATTGTGGACAAGAATCAACTTGCGGTGATTGACTTGGCGAAGATGAGCGTAGTGCGCACGATCGAGATGCCCGGCCCGCCGCAGGAAGTGGTGGTGCGCCCCGACGGCAAGGTCGCGTACGTTTCCTGCGACAAGAGCAATCAGGTGGCCGAGATTGATTTGGCGACATGGAAGGTGAGTCGCACGATTGCCACCAGCAAGGTAGCGGATGGGTTGGCCTGGGCGAAGTGAGGTAAAGCGGCTAGCCGCCGTACACAATCTTTCCCTTCACCACCGTCGCCACCACTTTCCCGGTGAACTGACAGCCGTCGAACGGAGAGTTCTTCGACTTACTCACCGACTTCGCAGCGTCATACGTCCAGCGCTTTTTCGGATCGAAGATGGTGATATCGCCGAAGGCACCTTTGGGTAGCGTCCCGCGGGTCTGCCAGCCCACCACGCGAGCAGGGCCGCTGGTAAACAGATCCACAATGCGGTTCAGCGAAAGTTTTGGCCCAGCGCGATGCAGTTGCGTGATGGCCAATGGCAGCGCGGTTTCCAGGCCAGTGATGCCGAAGGGAGCGCGGTCAAACTCCATCGCCTTTTCATGGGCCGCGTGCGGAGCGTGGTCAGTGGCAATCGCATCCACAGTGCCGTCGGCGAGGCCCGCGATCAGCGCCGCACGATCTTCCGCGCCGCGCAGCGGCGGATTCATCTTGTAGTTGGAGTCGTAATCACCAACACCTTCATCGAGCAGCGTAAAGTGATGCGGCGTAACTTCGCACGTCACCGGCACGCGATTGCGCTTGGCGCGGCGCACCGCTTCCAGCGCGCTGCCCGCCGAAAGATGCGCGACATGCAGCCTGCCACGCGTGGCCTGCGAAAGATAAATGTCGCGCTCCACGACGGAAGTCTCGGCAGAAGCGGGCCATCCCCGCAAGCCCAAGCGAAACGCCGTGGGCCCAGTGTTCATAGGACAACCCGCAGTGATGCGCGTGTCTTCCGCATGCTGAATCACCACCAGGTCACACTCGGCTGCGCGCTGCAACACGGCTCGCATCACCGAGTCTTCCAGAATCGGCTTGCCGTCGTCCGTAACGGCAATCGCACCGGCGCGTTGCAGTTCGCGGAAGTCCGTCAGGTCGCGGCCTTCACTTTTTTTCGTGGCAGCGGCAATCACAAACAGGTTCACGATAGAGCCGCGTTCCGGCTGCTGCATCCATTCCGTCGTCTCCGGATTGTCATTCACCGGATTCGTGTTGGGCATCACGCAAACGCTGGTGAATCCACCCGCCGCAGCGGCGGCGGAACCACTGGCAATCGTCTCCTTGTGCGCCTGCCCCGGTTCGCGGAAGTGGACGTGTAGGTCAATAAATCCTGGCGCAACAATCAGTCCGCGCGCGGCGAATTTTTCTTCCGACGTGCCCTTGATTGTGCCTGGCGCTGCGATCTCCGCGACTACGCCGTTGCGCAGCAGGATGTCCATGTCGGCGTCCATTCGCTGCGCGGGGTCAATCAGCCGCCCACCGTGGATTAGCAGGCTGGGCGCATGATGCGCGCCGTTGCGAATTTCATTCTTTCCGTTCGTCATCATCTTGATTTCGCGCGTCCGCTCGCGGATTTAACCTTCGTCGCAGCTCGCGATTTTCGCGAGGCCGCAGTCTTGCCCAGCGCCCGCACCAGAATCGCCATGCGCACCGGCACTCCGTTGGCCACTTCTTGCAGAATCAGCGACTGTGGGCCGTCGGCCACTTCGCCCGTCAGTTCCATGCCGCGAATAATCGGGCCGGGATGCATCAACAGCGCGTCACGCTTGGCCAGGCGCAGTTTCTCCGCCGTCATTTGGTAGCGATCCACGTAGTCCGATTCGCGAAGCTGCAATCCTGAGAGGCGTTCTTTCTGCACCCGCAGCAGCATCACCACGTCCGCGCCGTGCAGGGCTTCCTCCATGTTGCGGGTGATGCGCAAGCCCTTGGTCAGTGTCACCGCAACTTCGGGTACAAACTCCGGCGGGCCGCACAAGGTTACGTGCGCGCCAAACTTGCTGAGCAGATGAATGGAAGAGCGTGCCACCCGGCTATGCAAGATATCGCCAATGATCGCTACACGCAAACCCTGCAGCGTCTTCTTGTGTTGCAGAATGGTGTACGCATCCAGCAACGCTTGCGATGGATGCTCATGCATGCCATCGCCCGCATTGATCACAGGAATATCGAGATGTTTGGCGAGATGAGAAGGCGCGCCCGAACTGGGATGCCGGATGACAATCGCATCCGCACCCAGCGCGCGCAAGGTGTAGCCGGTATCGAGCAACGACTCGCCTTTTTCGATGCTGGAGCCAGCGGTCTGCACCAGAGTTGTAGTCGCGCCGAGCGCCTTTGCCGCGAATTCAAACGAGGTACGCGTGCGCGTAGAAGTCTCGTAAAACAGCAGCGCGATACGGCGATTCCGCAGCAAGGGCTGCGGACGGTTCACATTTAGCTTGCGGGCCAGACGGAGAATGCCTTCGATCTCCGGTGTTTCCAGCGACTCAATGCCCAGCAGCGAGCCGCGGTGTGCCGTCGTAGTCGCCGTCGTAGTCGGTATCTTCATTCGGATGGAAAATTCCTCAGTATCAGGTCGCGTCAGGCTTGCTCCACCAGCATTACGCGGTCATCGCCATCTACTTCCAGCAGCTTCACTTCCACAATCTCATTCGCGAGTGTTTCCACCACCCGGCCCGCGTAGGCAGCCTCAATGGGCAACTCGCGATGTCCGCGATCAATCAGCACGCACAGTTGCACACGCCGGGGACGACCCAGCTCGAACAGTGCATCCAGCGCGGCGCGGGTGGTGCGTCCCGTATACAAAACGTCATCCACCAGCAGGACGTCCTTGCCTGCAATGGAGACTCCGAGTTTGCCCTTGTGGACGATGGGCTGCGTCTCCATCACCGAAAGATCGTCGCGATAGAGCGTGATGTCGAGCATTCCGACCGGAACTTTAACCCGGGTTTGACGCTCAAGTAACGCTGCCAATCGTTCGGCCAGAGGAACACCCCGGCGGCGGATGCCCACCAGCACAAAGTCGGACAGATCATCGTGTTTCGCGACGATTTCATGCACCAGTCGCACCACCGTCCGCTCAATCTCGGAGGCAGACATCAGTTGCGTTTTTTCGCGAAGCTCAGTCATGGCGGGCAGCCCAAGAGGTAACAGGGCCAACGTCGGATGATACGCGTACCGGGCTGTTGGGAGCAAGAAGCGCAGGTGGATTGTCGCAAGGAAACAGGAGTCCCGCGTGGCTGCCCCATGAAAACCGCCTCCGTCCGTAGCGGGCTCGGAGTCAAGCCTGCGCTGCGCTCAGCGGCTCAATACATCCAGCACCGTCCGCACCACCACGGGCACTACCTCTTGCACCACAATCGGCACGACGACGCGCGCAACTTGCAGGGTTACGACCCCGGTCAACACCCACAACCACGGACTGGGGACTGCCATTCCAAGAGCCTTAATCATATTGCGCCTCCGTATTCCAAAAGTTTCTGCCCAACTGCCAGCTAGATCGAATCGCCTTTGCCACCGTGAACCCGCACGTAAGCCATACCGAAGCGGGAACCGTTCCCGAGAGGCTCAACGCCCACTACATGTTGATTGTGCTGCGTGCCCACCTTCAACTCGATATGGGTGCTGTTCGCCGTTGCCGGACGGTCGCAGGTCAGTGGCCCGTCCTGTTCGTCCTTATGGTCGGCACCTTTTTTCATATTGACACTGTTATCCGCGCCACCTTCGCACTCCAGCACCTTGCCATACTTCTTCAAGGAGTCGCGATAAAACGCCAGCACTTTCGGCGGGGCATCACTCGTTTCGAACTCGCCAGCCACTACCTTCAGGCCAAACCACGGAGTATCCATGTTTACGTTGGCCCGGTGCTTGTCGCCATCGGAGTCGCCCTTGCGCGGCGTCGCTCCGGGATACAGCGGCACACCGTAATCCTGATTCACCTCGCCCGCATCCACGTGCATGCTGCCTATCGGCGAATCAATGGTCACCTTCTTGTTGGCGTCATCCACGTGGAGCTTGCCCACGGGGCTGTCAATATCCACCTGCTTCTTATCGGTCCCAGCCTGATCCTTCACATTCATCGAGCAGGCGGGAAGAATCCCCAGCACCCCGCCCAACACGACCACCACCGCGCCTCGTCCAGCAAAAATACTCATCACGCTCATAAGGATTCCTCCTGTAACATCGCCGTTCCCACCTGAGTATACGAAACCGAGGCCCTCCCGGTTCCGCGCGAATCCATTCTCGACCCACTACTTGACCCCATGCTCGACACAATGTTCGACGCCATCCGTCGAGTTCGGATAGACTTTTGCCATGCGCGCTCCATCCCCCAGGAAAGTGCGCGGCTGATTTGTATGAGGTGATGTGATGATGAAGCCCTGCTGTTCTACCCTTCGTAATGTGCCATCGGCGCTTGTGCTCTTGGCCGTCGTGTTTGGATTCGTGACCGCGTTCGCTGGTACGGCGTCCGCGCAAACTGTGAATACGCTCTATAGCTTTACCGGCACTCCAGACGGAGCGGATCCATTCGGGGGCCTCGTCGCCGACAGCAAGGGCAATTTCTACGGAACCACGCAGCACGGAGGCCTTTCCAACAACGGAACGGTCTTCGAGTTGTCGCCGCCTGCAACTGCGGGCGGTGCCTGGGTCGAGACCGTGATTTGGAGCTTTGCGGGCGGCAGCGACGGCCAAAACCCCTCGTACACAATGGTGCTGGATAAGGGTGGAAATCTGTACGGAGAAACCCAACGCGGAGGCCAGTCCTGTGGCTGCGGGACGGTCTTTAAGCTGAAACCTCCTGCCGTCGCTGGTGGTGCCTGGTCCAAGCGGGTCATGCATGCCTTTAGCACTGCCGAAGGCATCCTACCCTATGGCGGGCTGGTGATTGACTCGAAGGGTGCCGTTTATGGCATTACCTTCGGCGGGGGTGCTCTGGGTTACGGTGCCGCGTTCAAAGTTGCGCCCGCAGGCAGCGGCTTTAGCGAGACCACGCTCTATTCCTTCGGTGCGGGCGGCGACTCGAATATGCCTTACGGGCCCTTAACTCTTGATTCAGCTGGCGCTTTGTATGGGGCGGCGATATTCGGAGGAACCAACAATTTAGGAACGGTATTCAAGCTCTCTCCCCCCGTATCCGGCGGAGTGTGGACTAACTCTATTCTGTACTCCTTCGATTTCGGGAAACCGGGATGCTATCCGCAAGGGAATTTGATATTGGACAAGGGCGGAAAACTCTACGGCACGGCGACGGCTTGTGGAGCGCTTGGTTATGGCACATTCTTCCGGCTTTCGCCGCC
This sequence comes from Terriglobales bacterium, assembly GCA_038229415.1. GTDB lineage: Bacteria > Acidobacteriota > Terriglobia > Terriglobales > Acidobacteriaceae > JANXUR01. The sequence continues at coordinate 65,888 of JBBROM010000010.1, read as the reverse complement.
CGCGATTGCGGGAGGGTCCTGGACCGAATCGCCTCTGGGGGCCTTTGACGGGAGCAACGGCGGCGGGTACTATCCGTCGCTTTTTCTTGACCAAAAGACGAGCATTTTTTATGGAACGTCGTTTTTTTACGGAGGCGCGTTCAAGCTGGTGCCTCCGGCGGTTGCTGGCGGCGCTTGGACGGATGCGGTATTCCCCTCAGTGGGCGGGCATTCCCTCGGCCCTATGGTAGAGGATGCCAACGGCGTTTTATATGGCACCACATACGGCGGCGGCACCAACAACCTTTACGGCGCCATCTTTTCCATCACGCCGTAGCACTGAAACGGTTGCGGGCGGCCTGATTCGTCAGTCCGCCCGAGGCTTCGCTCGATTTTGAGGATTGCGGGAGATACGACCGGTTGCCCAACTAGCAGAAGCGCGGCAGCGCTTCGCGCACCAGAGCCGCAGCCTCCGACTGTATTCCCGGATCATCGCCAAACCCTTGCAGCCAAAGCACATCGGGTTCCCGGCGGAACCACGTCATCTGCCGCTTGGCATAGTTGCGATGGCCCTGCTGCGTGGCCCGTAGAGCCTCGTCGCGGCTCATCTCCCCACGCAATACCGCAGCCGCCTGTTTGTAGCCCAGCGCCCCCAACGGACGAATTGCCTTGCCATATTCGCCGAGGAGGCGGGCGGCTTCCTCGACCAGCCCTGCGGCAAACATGCGCTGGCAGCGTTCCTCAATGCGCTGATACAACAGTGCCCGCTCAGGGTTGAGACCGATGCGCAGGATGCGAAAGCCGGTCAGCGCGTCGCGGCCTTGTTGCCACTGCTCGGTCATCGGCCGTCGTGCTGCCAAGCTCACTTCGATGGCGCGAATCACCTTGGGCACATCGTTAGCATGGATGTTGCCTGCTGCTGCTGGGTCGAGCCGCAGCAAGAGGCGATGCAGGTAAGCCGGGCCGCGACGTTCGTCATCGGCGCGGAGGCGCAGGCGCTCACGCAGTTCTTCGGATCGCTCCGGCCCCGGAAACAACCCCTGCAGCAGCGCCCGCAGATAGAGGCCAGTCCCGCCCGCCACAATGGGCAATCTACTACGCTCTCGAATATCATGCAGTGCGGCCCGCGCCTGCCGCGCGTACTCGCCCGCCGTCACCTCGTGACGAGGATCGGCAACGCTGAACAGATGATGCGCCGCGCGAGTCATCTCTTCTGGTGTGGGCTTGGCTGCGCCGATGTCGAATCCCCGATACAGGGCAATCGAGTCACAGTTGACGATCTCCCCGCCAAATCTCTCGGCCAGAGCCAGCGAGAGCGCCGTTTTGCCACTTCCAGTCGGCCCCAACAGGACGACCAGCAGAGGATCAAGCGTTCCTGTTTCCGAGGGTTTCATGGAGTCCGAATCTGTCATTCGGCTACCAGATGCCCCAATCCACAAACCGCCCATAGCGGATCAGCAGGTAGGCCAGAATCGCGAAGCCGATCAGCAGTAGCCCCGCCGTTTCCTTGCGGGAAAGCGGCGTTGGCAACAATAGAAAACGCGGCAGCCGGGAGCCCCGAGCGGCAACGTTCCGGGATTCGTCTTCTTCGGGCACCACGCCATTCTAGTACCCCAGCAGCCCACTGGCGTTTGGGAAATGCCTTCGACTGCTCTAGAATGCGAGGGGTTGACCCCGGCGCGCCGGGTCAAATAAAAATCAGGCAAGTGGAACCGATACAAGCTCTCCCCACATTCTCTTTACCGCTGTTTCAGGAGTGCCACAATGTTCCGAAGAATTTCGTGGTTTGTTTCTTGCGCCATCTTATGCAGTCTGCTCGTTCTGGCGGCTTTTGCCCAGTCCGAAAAGCCCAAGCCCGTCCTCGACGTCACCTCGCTGGATCGCACCGTTAACCCTTGCACCGACTTTTACACTTTCAGTTGTGGCGGCTGGATGAAGGCCAATCCCATTCCCGCCGACCAGAGCAACTGGAGCGCCTACTCCAAGGTGAGTGACGAAACCCGCGACCGGCTGCGCGCGATTTTGGAAGACATCGCCCAGCCGAATCCGAATCGCACGCCGCACCAGCAGAAGGCTGGCGACTACTATGCCGCCTGCATGGACGAGAAGGCGGCGGAAGAGAAGGGCGCGGCACCGATCAAGCCCGACCTCGACCGAATCGCCAAGCTGAGGTCGAAGGCGGAAATTACGGCGCTTGTCGCCGACCTGCATCAGCGTGTCGGTAGCGGAATGCTATTCAACTTTGGCTCTACGCAGGACGCCAAGAACTCAACCGAAACCATCGCCGACGCCGACCAGGGCGGACTGGGAATGCCCGACCGCGATTTCTACCTGAAGACGGACAAGAAGTCACTGGAAACGCGCGAAGCCTACGTGAAGCACGTAACCCGCACCTTTGCACTGCTGGGCGACAAGCCTCCGGTTGCGAAGAAGAATGCGGCCACTGTTCTGCGCATTGAAACCGCGCTGGCCAACGGCTCGCAAACGCGCGTGGAGCGCCGCGACCCCGATAACACCTACCACAAGATGACAGTTGCACAACTTACAGCCTTGGCCCCGGCTATCCGCTGGGATGTCTATTTCAAGACGCTTGGTGTGGATACAGCCCGTTCGCTCAATGTGGACGCCCCCAACTTCTTCAAGACGCTTAGCCTCCAGTTACAGAAGGAGCCGCTGGCTAACTGGAAGACTTATCTGCGCTGGCACCTGGCGCATGAGGAGTCGAACGAGCTTTCTTCCGCGTTCGTCAATGAAAGTTTCGAGTTCTATGGCAAGGTATTGCGCGGCGCGCAGCAGTTACAACCACGCTGGAAGCGTTGCGTCCGTTCAGTGGATAACAACCTGGGCGAAGCCTTGGGTCAGGCTTATGCCGAAAAATACTTCGCGCCGGAGCAAAAAGCTCGCGTAGTAACTATGGTGCATGGCATCGAGAACGCCATGCAGCAGGACATCACCACGCTCGACTGGATGTCCGACGCCACCAAGAAGCGCGCATTGGAGAAGCTGCAATCGGTGGCGAATAAGATCGGCTATCCCGATAAGTGGCGCGATTACTCGGCCGTGGAAGTGACGCGCGGCGACTTTGCGGGAAACTCGCAGCGGGCCAGCCAGTTCGAGTTCCAGCGCCAACTGCGCAAGATTGGCCAGCCGCTGGATCGTGGCGAGTGGGGCATGACGCCGCCCACCGTCAACGCCTATTACAACCCGCAGATGAACGATATCAACTTTCCGGCGGGAATTTTGCAGCCGCCGCTGTTTGACCCCGCCGAAGACGACGCGCCGAACTACGGCAACACCGGCGGCACTATCGGACATGAACTTACTCACGGCTTCGACGACCAGGGTCGCCGCTTCGACGCCGAAGGCAACCTGAAAGAGTGGTGGACGCCTGAGGACGGCAAGGAGTTTGAGAAGCGTGCCGCGTGTATCTCTACGCAGTACTCGGGATACACCATCGTGGATGACATCAAGATCAACGGTAAGTTGACCCTAGGGGAAGATGTGGCTGACTTAGGTGGGCTCATCCTTGCTTATGTTGCTTGGCAGGATGCCAGCAAAGACAAGCACCTCGACTCCGCCGAAGGATTTACGCCGGAGCAGCGTTTCTTCGTCGGCTATGCTCAGAGCTGGTGTACCAACGAACGCGAAGAAGAGAAGCGCACGCGCGCGACTACCGATCCGCACTCGCCGGAGCAGTATCGCGCTAACGGGGTGCTGGTAAACATGCCGCAGTTCCAGCAGGCTTTTCACTGCGCTTCAGGTACGGCCATGGCTCCCAAGGAGCGCTGTCGCGTCTGGTAGTTCCTCGACTTACCCGAACCAAGAGAGTCGGGTAAGTCGCGATGTTCCGTTGAAAGCTAGCGCAGTGGCTGGTTGGTAAAGATGAACTTGCCACCGCTCTGCGCTAGTGTGTAGATGGCCACGCTGGCAAGCTGAGGCGGGGCTGGCTTATCTGTCCACAGATAGACGCGATGCGGGCCGCTCCACAGTGCCGCCAACGAGTTGTCATCCTCAAAAATGGCGGGCGCGTCCGGAAAGAGCGAACCATACCAGAGGTTTCCGGTACGGGCGTTGAGAATGTGGACTTGCTGCTTGGTGTAGAAATTGACTGACGAGCCAACTTTATACTCGCCATCAATCACAATCACGTCGCCGGACTGGTATTGCTGCTCGATCGCGACGGCGAGTTTTTGTGAAGAGAGAATCGGCGAAAAAGTGGTGAAGGCCGCGTGCACGCACAACAATAGAATCGCGGCCATTGTGGCCAGCGTAAAGTTGGCCTTGGCCGATTCATTCTTGCGACGATACCACCAATTCAACACCGTCCCCAGCAGCATGGAAATCGCCACACCCGCCAGCGGCAGGCGGAAGACGCCGAGAGCTCGTGGAGTCAGGTCGAAAATGTGTCCGAAGCTGAGTTGGTAATCTTCCGGATTCTTCTTCAGCAGGTCGGCAAGATCAGCCCCGACGGCAGAAGTTTTCGATTCTGCAAGGAGCAGCATTCCCGCCGCGAATGCCAGTACACCGATTCCCAATAAAATCCACGACGAGACGCGTCCGCTGCGGCGTTCGGCGGAATCCGGCTCCGAATCCGCTTCGCGTTGCAGCCATCCTCCCAGTAGCAGCGCCAGCGCGGGCAGGGCTGGCAGAGTGTAGTACTCCTGCCGGGTAGAAAAAGTAAAGAACGCGACAATTAGCAACGCCCACAAGGCAAATATCAGGTTCGCGCGCTGGCGTTCACTCAACCCGTTGCGCCAGGTGCGCAAACGCCACGGCGCTTCGCGCAGAGCTTGCGGAAGAAAAACCGCCCAAGGAAACATCCATACAATCGTCAGGAGCCAAAACACCAGCAGAGGAACTTTGTCGTAGTCCTTGGGATAGCGCTCGCCGATGTAACGCAGAAAGTGCTCGTTGACGAAATAGAACCACAAAAAACCCTTGGACTGGCCGACCGGCGGATTCTGGATTGCGGCGAGGATGTGCCACGGTGCCCCCAGCGCAAGGAAGACCAGCAGGCTGGAGAACACGTGCATCTTGAGCAAGCGCTTGAGTTGTCCGGTGAGCAGAAGATAAAAACCAATCACTGCTACCGGAAAGACGAGTCCAATCAAGCCTTTGCTCAGAACATTTGCCGCGGAAGCCGCCGCCATGCCCCAGCATGCCCACCGCGACGGAACCTCACCTCGCAGTGAGTGCAGAAACAGGCCGAAGGTGACGACCAGCCATACGCCGACCAGAAGATCGGGGATCAGAAAACGGGTATAGATGTAGGGGCCAATCGCGAGGCCCGCAGCCAGCGCCGCGTAGAAGCCACCATCTGCGCCGTAGATGCGCCTGCCCAGCCGGTACACCAACAGCATCAACGCCAGACCACTCAGCGCCATCGGCAAACGCGTGGACCAGTCATGCACACCGAACACGGTGTAGCTGGCGGCAGTCATCCAGTACATCAGCGGAGCTTTTTCCAAATAGCGGATGCCGTCCGCGTAAAGTGTCACCCAATCGCCGCGCAGCACCATCTCCCGCGCAGCTTCGGCGTGGATCGTGTCGGCATCATCCATCAGCGGTGGCTGGAAGATGCTGTAGCCATAGGTGCACAGCCACAACACCAGCAGAAGTAGCAGATGGGTTCGCGTCTGGTTGTTGGTGGGCGAAGCAGGCGTGGTGGGCCGCACATCGGCCACAACAGGGGGAGAGGTCGTCATGCGTATTGCCTTGATTTTATATGACGGGCCAAACCGATGCGAGACCTGGGCGAGACGCCGTGCTCACGCGCAAGAAATCGCACACCCGTCCGGCGTCTCATTCAGCGCGGTTGGGTATGCGAAGGATTTACGCAGAAATAGCGGAACCGAAAGACTCGGAGAGAACTACGACTTCTTCTCAGCGTTTGGGTCTTCTGGCTTTTCACCATCTTTCATGGCGGACTTAAAGTTCTTGATTCCATCGCCCAAGCCTTTGCCCAAATCGGCAAGCTTGCTGGGGCCAAATATGAGAATGGCGATGGCCAGAATGACCAACAGTTCCATGGGTCCAAGTCTGAATGGCATGAAAATCCTCCACCGGAGCGAATCTCCGGAACATTCCGGCGGGCTTAGGCCCGAGGAAACGGCAGTATCCGTACAAGTTTGATTGTAGGAGAGTTGAGCCGGGGGGTCAAAGCACGAACGTGCCATACGGCAACCAAGATGTAACTATTACTCACGAGCCTGTGATCCTGGAATTCCCAGGAGATCCCTAATTCGGAACTAAACCCGTTCCATCAGCCCCGCCAGCAGCGCACACCGCCAGGCAATATCTGCGATGGAGATGGACTCGTGCGACGCATGGGCACCTTCGCCCACTGCACCGAGGCCGTCCAGCGTGGGGATGCCCAACGCGGACGTGAAGTTGCCGTCCGAACCACCGCCGACGGCGGCTTCATCGAGCGAGTAGCCGATCTCTGCCGCTATTTGCTGCGCCATGGAAAAAAGCTTCGCTCCGGCAGCCGTCCGTTCCAGCGGAGGCCGGTTCAGACCACCGGTGAGGTCCAGCTTGCACCGGCGGTCTACTACGCGCAGGCTGCGCATCCGCTTTTCGATGACTGCGGCATCGCGCAGATGCGAGATGCGAACGTCTATGTCGGCCTCCGCCTCCGCAGCCACTACGTTCACCCGGCTGCCTCCGCGAATAATGTCCGCGCTGAGTGTGAGTCCGCGCTCAGGCTCGGCGAACCCGGCGATGCGCGTGATCTGGTGGGCCAGTTCGTGGATGGCGTTGGCACCTTTTTCCGGTTCGAGACCGGCATGTGCGCTGACGCCCTTAATCCGAAGTTTGTACTCGCCGACGCCCTTGCGAGAAGTTTTTAGCGCGCCACCCGGGCCAAGCGATGGCTCCAGAACGAAGACGGCTGCGCACTGCTTTGCAACTGATTCCGTGATCTTGCGCGAGGTGTCGCTGCCGATCTCTTCGTCTGAAACGACGAGTAAAGTCACCGGGCACGGCAGTCCGCTGCGTTCGTTGAAAGCTGCAATCACTTCCATGGCGAACGCGAGGCCAGCCTTCATGTCGAATACGCCAGGGCCGTGCAGGCGGCCCTTGGCGACTTTGCACGGCATAGTCGCCAGAGTGCCCATCGGATACACCGTATCGTAATGCCCGAGCAGCAGAATGCGCGCGCCTTTCGCGGGGCCGAAGTCCGCCTGCACATGATTGCCCGCCAGCTTCGTGCGATGCACCTTTAGGCGCCCACCGAGCGTGGTGAACTGTGCCGCCAGCACGCTTGCCAAGGAGTCCAGGGCAGCTTTGTTGTCACTGGGCGACTCGAACTCCACCAGTTCGCGGATCGCGGCGATTATCTGGGGCTGGCGCGATTGGAAGTGATCAAGCCAATGCTGGGCGGATGATCTCGATGATCTCGATGATCTCAATGATCTCGGAGTCGGTGTAGTCGTTGTTGTAGGCGTCATGGCAGTGCTTCAAGGATAAATCAGGCAGAACGCCGAGTGTAAGGCGGAGCCGTATTCTGAGGATACTGGCTCGTGCAGTATAATCCCAGTTCGCGCCCTGTTCCCGACTATGACTGAGACGAACCAACCTGTTGCGGAAGTCGCCGAAGCCCCAGTAGCCACAGCCCCGGCAACCGAAGCCACCTTCCCCCCCACGCTGGATGTGCTGGCGATACAGAAGCTGCTCCCGCACCGTTATCCGTTTCTGCTGATTGACCGGGTGACTGAATACGTCCGCAAAGAGCGGCTCACCGCAATCAAGAATGTGACCTTCAACGAGCCGTTTTTCCAAGGCCACTTTCCAGAAATGCCGATCATGCCCGGCGTGCTGATTGTGGAGGCGATTGCCCAAGCCGGTGGTGCGCTGCTGCTGATGGAGATTCCGAACCGCGACGAGATGCTGATGGTGTTCACTGGCATCGAAAAAGCGCGCTTTCGCCGTCCAGTGGTGCCCGGGGATCAGTTGCGGATTGAGATCAAGGTACTGGTATGGCGCAACAACGCCGTGCGCATGCAGGGGATTGCTTATGTAGACGGCAAGAAGGTCTGCGAAGCGGTGGCAACCTGCCGTCTGGTGCCGCGTGGCAAGAAGACTGACACGGCAGACTCCACAGAGGGCTAGCGACCAAGGCCCACTTGCCTTAGTCTTGGGAAATCGCATGAGCATTCACCCGACGGCAGTTGTCCACTCCACCGCGAAGATTCACGAGACATGCGAGATCGGCCCGTTTTGCGTGATTGGGGCCGAAGTTGAACTGGACGAAGGCTGTCATCTGGGTTCGCATGTGGCCATCCAAGGCCCCACCAAAATCGGCCAGCACAACGGCTTCTTCCCCTTCTGCTCCATCGGCATGGCTCCGCAGGATATTTCGTACAAGGGCGAGCCGACGCGCCTCGAAATCGGCGACCACAACGAGATTCGCGAGTTCGTCACCATTAATCGCGGCACGGTGAAGGGACATGGCGTGACGCATGTAGGCAGTCACATCCTGATCATGGCATATTCGCACATCGCGCACGACTGCATCGTCGGCGACAATGTGATTATGGCGAACGGCGCGACTTTGGCCGGGCACGTGACGGTCGGCGCGTGGGCCACCGTTGGTGCGATGAGCGCCGTACACCAGTTCACTCGCGTCGGCGAGCACAGCTATATTGGCGGCGGCACAATCGTCACGCGCGACGTGTTGCCGTTTTCGAAAACATCGGCCGAGCGCGGAGCAGCAGCGTATGGCGCGAACTCCATCGGCTTGCAGCGTCGCGGATTTACTCCCGAACGAGTCAAGAAAATCAGCCACGCCTTTCGCGTATTAATCGCCTCGAAGTTGAATACCACGCAGGCGCTGGAGCAACTTCACGCCGAGGGCGATCAAGGCGAAGACGTGGCGATGCTGCTACGCTTCATTGAAAGTTCTGAGCGCGGCGTCATCAAGTAGACTCTGCTTGCAGTGGTACTCCCAATTCCCATGAAGCTCGGCTTAATCGCAGGCAACGGACGCTTCCCCATGCTGGTGCTGGATGCCGCACGGGCGCGAGGCGATGAGGTTGTCGTTGCAGCGATCAAAGAGGAGACGTTTCCGGAAATTACGCAGCACGGCGCCGCAGCCGTGTACTGGTTTTCACTGGGTGAACTCTCCCGCTTGATCGAAACGTTTCAGCGGGAAGGAGTGACCCGCGCCATCATGGCGGGGCAGGTGCGGCATAAGCAGATTTTCTCGGCGATTCGCCCCGATTGGCGGCTGGCCAAGCTGCTGCTCTCGTTGCGCACGCGCAACACCGATGCGCTGTTGAGCGCGGTGGCCAAAGTGTTGGGCGATGAAGGCATCGTACTGGAAAATTCCACGTCGCTGCTCGAACCTTTGCTCGCCAAGCCAGGCGTTGCAACGCGCCGTTCCCCGGACGAAAGCGAGCGCAAGAGCATCGAGTATGGCCGCGCGGTGGCGCGTCATCTGGCGCAGTATGACATTGGACAAACCGTGGTGGTGGCGGAATCCGCTTGCGTTGCAGTGGAGGCGATGGAAGGCACGGACGCCACCATTATTCGTGCAGGCGAGTTGATGCGGTCGCTGAGCATTGGCCCGGAGGGTGGCGAAGCATCCACTTTAAGCCGGGCGCTGGTGGTGGTGAAGGTTGCCAAGCCGAATCAGGATATGCGCTTCGACGTCCCGGTGATCGGCGTCAAAACGTTTGAGACGATGCACGCCGCGGGCGCGCGATGTCTCGCAGTGGACTCGGGCAAGTGCCTGCTGATTGACAGCGAAGCAGGGATCGAAGTCGCGAACCGGTTTGGGATTGCGTTGGTGGCAGACTAAGTGACCGGAAAAAGCAACGCAGATTGAAAATTGAGGAAGATGCCATGAGCGAAGCATCCCGTATTGCCGATCAGATCCGGAACGCACTAGAGGGGCCGGCTTGGCATGGGCCATCGCTGCTGGAAGCGATTGAGGGTGTTACCCCCGAGCAGGCGGCGAAACATCCGATCCCCGATGCGCATTCCATCTGGGAACTGCTGGAACACTGCGGCTTTTGGGTGGAGGCAGCGCGGCGCAGGCTGCATGGCGAAGTGGTGGAGCCAGCGAGCGAGAAAGAGAACTTTCCGGGTCCGCTTGAAGCCAGCGAAGTAAGCGAGGGTGCGTGGCGGCGGAGTGTGATGCGGGTGCGGCAGAGCCATGCCCAGTTGATTGACGAAACCATTACCTTGAGTGATGCGCGTCTGGCCCAACCGCTGGCGAATGACTGGGACGTGTATGCAACCTTGCACGGCGCGGTGCAGCACACGCTCTACCATGCCGGGCAGATCGCGATCCTGAAGAAACTGGTATAGCGTTGGCAGCCTCCAATCTCCCGATTGCCAGAGGCTGCCCGCAAATTTCCGCAAGTGATGGCTCGCCGGCTGTAACTTTTCTCTCCTCCGACCGTAATCTCCCACGAACATGATGACTGAGTTTGAGGCACTTTATCGGCGCTATGCAACGGACGTTTACCGCTTCTCGCTCTACTTGTGCGGGAATACGGCGGACGCCGAAGACATCGTAGCCGAATCATTTTCCCGGGCTTGGGCAGCTCCCGGAGCCATTCGCGAAGAAACGGTTAAGTCCTATCTGTTTGCGATCGCACGGAACTGCTATCGCGACCGGCTAAGGCAGCGTGGACGTTGCGGGGAGGTCGAGTTGGTGGCGGATGTGCGCTCGGATCGTCCGGGGCCGGAGGCAGCCCGCCAGTCGCGAGCCGAGCTAAATCATGTGATGCACCTGTTGCAAGCGTTTCCTGAAACCGACCGCGCCGCTTTATTGCTGCGGGCCGTGGAGGGACTCGCCTATGAGGAGATCGCGGCCACGCTGCAGATTTCGGTCGGCGCGGCCAAGGTGAAGGTTCACCGGACGCGCGTCAAACTAGCCGCCATGCGCGGCGCGGAAGAAGGGAATAAACGATGAATGCAAACATGAACGTAACCAAGAATGTTGTGGAAGACTTGCTGCCCGTGTATCTTGCTGGGGATGCTTCGGCAGATACTAAGCAGTTGGTGGAAGAGTTTCTCGCCGCTGACCCCGCGTTTGCGCGCGAGGTGGAGCAGCAGAAGCGGGGGTACAGCCTCGCCGCCTTGCGACCGCTGGGGGAGCCCCCGACGAATCTGGAAGTGCGGGCGCTGGAGCAAACCAAGGCGCAGTTGCGCAAGCGTACCTGGTTGCTGGCGTTTGCGATTCTTTTTTGCGCGATGCCATTCAGCTTTATCTTTGACCACGGTCAGTTCACCTGGATGATGTGGCGGAATGTTCCGAGCGAGGCGGTGGCTTTCTTGATTGCTGGCCTGGGCTTCGGGGCTGCGTGGTATCGCCTCGGTCGCAAACTGAGCGGGGCTGGTCTGTAGGCGTCGCGATTTCAGCCGGGTGCCCCATCCTAAACGCGCACTTTGCGTTTAGGGTGGGGTTTTCGTTCGAGTCACCTCAACCGTTCACCTCAAAACTCACCCACTACCAATCCTTCGTCGAGCCTGGGCCCGGTTCGCGGGCGGGCGTTATACTGAGCGTCGCGATCTTATCCAACCATCCAGGAGAAACCTTTCTGAGTTCCGATTCTCAATTGCAGTTGGCGGTGGTGGGCGCGGGCGCGTTCGGCAAGAATCATGCTCGCGTTTACCACAAGCTGTCGCTGGAAGATTCTTCCGTGCGGCTGGTGGCGGTGATTGATTCGGATGCCGCGCGAGCCGCTGCCATCGCAGCCGAGTTCGGCGCGCGGGCGTTCACCTCTGTCACGGAAGCGCTGGCCGCCGGAACGATTCACGCTGCGTCGGTTGCAGTGCCTACGGTGCATCACTTCGCGGTCGCGCGAGAGCTGATGCAGGCTGGCGTGGACGTGCTGATCGAAAAGCCTCTCGCTTCCACGGTCGCAGAAGCCGATGAGATAGCAGCGATTGCGCAACAGCACAGCTGCATCGTCCAGGTGGGCCACCTGGAGCGCTTCAATCCTGCGGTGCGAGCGACGGCGCCGTTGATCACGAAGCCCATGTTTTTTGAGGTGCATCGGCTGAGCATCTTCACGCCGCGCTCACTCGACGTGGACGTGGTGCTCGACCTGATGATTCACGATCTCGACGTTGTGCTCTCGCTGGTGAAGTCGCCGGTGCGCGAAGTGCGCGCCGTGGGGTTGCCGATTCTTTCCGAGAAGGTAGACATCGCTAACGTGCGTCTGGAGTTCGAGTCCGGCTGCATCGCCAACCTTACGGCGAGCCGGGTCTCCACCGAGCGGGTGCGCAAGCTGCGCTTCTTCCAGCCGCATCAATACATTTCGTTGGATTATGGCCGGCAAGATGTTCTTGCTTTCACCGTGGAAAGTGACGCAACGGCATCGGTGATGAGCCAGTTGCTGGGCGGGAGTGAGCCCACGCCGAATCCCCAGATTCGTATGTCGCGCCCGTCTATCGAGTCCGAAGAGCCACTGCTGGCCGAGATCAAGGCGTTTCTGCGGTCAGTGCGCGAGCGTTCCACGCCGGTGGTTCCGCTGGAAGATGGCCGCCGCGCGCTCGCGCTGGCGCTGCAAGTGTTGGAGTCCATCGCCGAACATAGCAAGCGTGCCGGACTCACCAAGTTGATGGCTGACTGAAACAATTTCAGAGAAGCACAATCGTAATGCCGCGATTACCGCGGCCCCAGTCCGCATCTTGCTTCAGCGCGGGATGTTGCTTCACTAAAGCCCAAGCATCGGCGTCGCCCATGCGCCAGTTTTCGCCGAAGATGACGTGCCGCAACTGGCCATCACGCTTCATTTTCATCAGCGTCGCTCCCAACCCCACACGCAATACTCCGCCGACACCCGTCGAACCATATCCATGGATGAGCTTAAGCCCGAACTCGCGCGCTCCGCGTGCTCGCGACAGTTCGGTCGCAAGGCGGCTGCGTGCCTGCTCCAGACTAGGCATTCCGTCCTCTAGATTGACCACTCGCAGTGCTGCAGCCATCGCCTCACGCTCCTCAAACACGCCTCTGGATTCTAGTCTCGCGAAGATATCTTCCGGCCCGAGCCTGCATCTAACCACGTGACCAGATCGGCGCCGGCACAAAATTGCAGGCACTGATTTTCGCTACGCCAGCCAGAATGAGAGAATAGAAGTACCTTCGCTGAGCGATACACTCGGCGAGACGCCGTAATACGAATTCACCGTTTTTCCGTCAAACCAGCACCACCCGCACACTTTCTGATGGCAGTCAGCCCCATTCCGCCGCGCGACCAGCTCGATCCGTCCGATGACCGCGAACAGCTTGATCTGTTTGCTGCTTCTCGTGCGGGCTCCTCGCCTTTGGCCCCCGAAGATGCCTTCCATCTGCTGCTGGAGGCGCAGGACGAGTTGCAGGCCGCTCGCCGACGTGAGGCGCTTTGGATTTCCCTGGCCGTCCACGCGGTGCTGATCGTAATTCTGCTGAACCTCGGCTACCTAACCAGCCTGCTGCCCAAGCGCGCGCTTGCCGTACTGACGCCCAGCGACGTGCTGAATCAAAAGGATTTGACGTATATTGAGCTGCCGCCCGACCAGTTAAAACTGCTGAAAAAGCCGGACACCAACATCATCTCCGATAAGAACCGGATTTCGGCGTCCCTGCATCCTGACCAGAAGATGCTTAAGCAGATGCACGATAGCCGTCCCCCCGAGCCGCAGGGCCAGCAACAGGAGCAAGCCCCGCCACCACAGCCACAAGGCGAACAGCAGCAGGCGCAGAACCAGCAGCAACCGCCGATCACGCAGCAGGAGGCGCCGCCGCAGGATTCCCGACTGCCCGTTCCCGTGGCCAAGCCCAGCTTCAAGTTGGGCGGCTCCGCCTCTTCCGCGATAGACCAAGCCACGCGAAATGTCGCGCAGAATCGCGGTGGCTTCGGCGGCTCTTACGGCGACTTTGGACGCACCCAGCCCGGCGGTGGCCGCGAAGCAGCTGGCGCGGAAATTCTCAGCGACACCATGGGCGTGGACTTCGGCCCCTACCTGCAACGGGTCAAGCACGCCGTCGAAATCAACTGGTATGCCGTGATTCCCGAAATCGCCAAGGCCCCGCTGCTCAAGTCGGGCAAGGTGGTGATTGACTTCGTCATCCTGAAGGATGGCCGTGTGGCAGGCATGCGCGTCGCCGGACCTTCCGGCGAAGCGTCCTTCGACCGCGCCGCGTGGAGCGGTATCTCCGCCTCGAATCCCTTCCCGCCACTGCCCTCCGAGTTTCCCGGCGAGTACCTGCAACTGCGCTTTCACTTTTTCTACAACCCGGCGACCAACGAGCTGCAATAGAGGAACTACCCGCGCAACCTCGACCGTCATCCACCCTCAAGCGTGTCATCCTGAGCGCCGCCACCTAAATTCCGCGATGCGGAATTTAGGTGGCGAAGTCGAAGGACCCCTCCCCTGTTTCGTTCGTTATGGACGCTCAAGCTTCCCGCCTAGAAATCCAGTTGACAGCCCGCCCCCTTCGGCCTACGCTCGGACTGTCGCCACCCCCCGGCAACCATAACCAAGGAGTCAGCCATGAAGTTCTTTTCGCTTCTGTGCGCTAAAGCATGCGTTTCTTTGTGCGCGGCCGCGATACGCACGTTCTGCATTTGTCTGCTCGTGTTGCCAATGCTGCCCTTGTACATCTCAGTACCCGCCGCCGCGCAGACGTTCAGCACGCTCTACACCTTCTCCGGCAGCGACGGAGCGGAACCGTTAAGTAATATGGTTTTCGATTCGGCCGGGAACCTTTTTGGCACCACTGCCTACGGCGGCGCCTACGGGTTTGGTGCGGTCTTCCAACTTGCGCCACCAGTCACTTCGGGTGGAACGCGGACCGAGACTGTTCTTTACAGCTTCCGCGGGGGCAGCGACGGTTCGCATCCAGAGACGAATCTCGCCATGGACAAGGGCGGCAATCTCTACGGAGCAACCTATTTCGGCGGGGGAGTCGCTTCCTCCTGCAACATGGGTTGTGGAACGGTGTTCAAGCTAAAACCACCTGCGATTCGGGGCGGCGCATGGACGGAACGCATCATGCACCGCTTTGCTCAGGGCAACGGCGACGGGTACTATCCGGCGGGCGGGGTGATCGTTGATAGCAAAGGCGTCGTCTATGGCACGACGACATTGGGCGGCAGTAATGGGCTTGGCACTGTATTCAGCTTGCGTTCGGCTGGCAGTGGGTTTAGCGAAAGCGTTCTCTACAATTTCTCCGGGGCCGGGATTGTAGAACCGGCAAGCCCTCTAACGCTTGACACGAGTGGCAACCTTTACGGGACGGCACTCTCTGGCCAGGGCGGCGGAGTCTTCCGTTTAACGCCACCAGCGACCGCGGGAGGAAGCTGGACGGAAAGCACCTTATTCACGTTCGATGGAGGCCTGACGGGCGGTTACCCATACGCCGGGGTCGTAATGGATCAACAGGGGGCGTTGTACGGCGTAACAACTCAGGGCGGAGCTTTCGGCTTGGGAGTCATCTTCAAGCTTTCCCCGCCAACACAAGGTACCGCCTACACCGAAACGGTGCTCTATGACTTCACCGGAGGTTCTGACGGCGGCGGCCCATTCGCAGCAATGACGCTGGATCGCAACAATGGCGTCTTTTACGGCCCAACCTCATACGGCGGAGCCGTGGGACTTCAATGCGGGACGGTATTCAAGCTTGTGCCACCGAGCGTTCAAGGGGGAAGTTGGAACTTTTCGCTCCTTCATACTTTTACCGGCGGAACAGACGGTTGCAGCGCCGATGACGCGCTGACACTAGACCCAAACGGAAACCTGTTTGGAGTTACGGCTGGTGGCGGAATAGGATCGGGCACTGTGTTTGAAATCATCCCCTAAGGCAATTCGGGCGGACGGGCGCTCTGCCCGTCCGCTACACTCTTTCTGTGCGATTCTTTTTCCGCCTCGTTTTGCTGGCGCTGCTGGCCGCAGCCACTTGGCTCGGCTATCAGCTGCTCACGCCCGTCCCGCAGCAGGCTGACGCCACCGTCATCCTGCGGCCGGGATGGTCGTCGCTGCACATTGCCCGCGAGTTGCAGCAGCAGGGCGTCATCCGCAACGGGCACGCACTGCTGCTGTGGAAGTACCTGCATCCTGGCAGTACCCTAAAGGCGGGCGAGTACGCGTTTGGCAGCACTAGCGGCAGCGAAGGTAGCGAAAGTTCGCTGAGTGCGCTCGACGTGTATCGCAAGCTGGTACGCGGCGAAGTTGTCGTGCACACGGTCGTCGTCCCCGAAGGCTTTACGATTTGGGACATTGCCGACGCGATGGAAGCGGCCAAGCTCGGCTCCTCGGCGGACTTTCTGAAGCTGATGCAGTCGCCGAAGCTCGTGGGCACGCTGATTGGCGATCTAGACCCTGACGCGAAATCGCTCGAAGGCTATCTGTTCCCCGACACCTATCAGTTCACCCGCAGCCAGTCGCCGCGCGAGATGATTGCGGCGATGGTGACACGCTTCCGCAAGGAGGCGGCCGCACTCAACTTGACAGCGACTACAAACGGCGAAGCGGCCGAGGTGAATTCTGCCGCCGCTAACCTGCGTCGCATCGTCACCCTAGCTTCCATCGTCGAAAAGGAGACACCCCTGCCCGCCGAGCGCCCGCTGGTGGCGTCGGTATATGCCAATCGGCTGGCCCGCAATATCGCGCTAGATGCCGACCCCACTGTGATCTACGCACACCTGCTGCGCGGCGACTACTCCGGCGCGCTGCACCATGACGACCTGACGATTGACTCGCCCTACAACACCTACCGCTACGCCGGACTGCCGCCGGGGCCGATTGGGGCGCCGGGACGCGAGTCGCTGCGGGCGGCGATGAACCCGGCCAAGACCGACTTCCTCTACTTCGTCGCCACCGGCAGCGGTGGCTCCCGCTTCGCAAAATCGCTGGAAGAACACAACCGCAACGTGAATCTTTTCCGCCGGACATTACGTCTTACTAAGGGAAATGGCTAAGCGTCGAAACTAAAGTCGCCGATAGAACGTATTAGAGGGTGGAACTAAGGTATTGAGGGCGGCGGGCAGGTTCAGCTTTTTTCGTGTGAGGCCTGAAAAACTGCCAGCCGAATCGCAGATTCGTTGAATTTATATCGTTGATAAAAAAGAACTTGTGACGAAACACCCCAGAAGCCGGACTGTCCGCTGATATACTTGGCTTTTACCGGAATTTCTCTTACTCACGAAATCAAGATCCCCTAATGGTTCCCTGCACTCATAAACATTGAGAATGAATTTTCGCAATCGCACAGCAATTCTGTTGGCTTTGGCAGCGTCGCTTCCGCTTTCCGGATGCCTGACGGTGCGCACCCCGGTGACCAAGCACAGCCCGTCGTCGGCTGGGTTGCTCTCGGCCAGCCAGGAGGAGTTGGTGGCCCGCATCAATGCGGACGCCGCCAAGCTGCAATCCATGCAGGCGACGGTGGACTTGGACGCCAGCGTCGGCGGCGAAAAGACGGGCGCGGTCACCGACTACACCGAAATTCGCGGCTACGTGCTGGTGCGCAAGCCCTCCATGCTGCGCATGATCGGTCTGCTGCCGGTTGTCCGCAACAAGGCGTTTGACATGGTGAGCGACGGCGACACCTTCCGGCTTTCGATTCCGCCACGCAATAAATTCGTCACCGGCAAGGACTCGATGTCTGAAACCACCAAAACCATGGTGGCCGATCCATCCGCACCAGCCACGCCGGAATCCGCCCAGGCCGCCAAGCTGGAAAACCTGCGCCCGCAGCACATCTACGACGCGCTGTTTGTCCGCGAAATTGATCCGAAGAATGAGATTGCGGTGCTGGAAATGGGCACCGAGGCGATTCCTGACCCCAAGGGCCACCGCATCGCCGAGCAGCCAGACTACGAAATGCTGGTGCTGCGGCAAGGCAGCAAGGGCTGGTTCCTGTCGCGCAAAATCATCTTCACCCGCAGCGACTTGCAGGCGCATCGCCAGATTATTTACGACGAAAAAAACCGCGTGGTGACGGACGTTGCCTACGAAAAATTCAGCAACGAAAATGGCACCAGCTTCCCGCACCAGATCAACATTTGGCGGCCGCAGGAAGAATATCGCGTGGTACTGAACATTTTGAAGCTGCAACTGAACCTGCCGCTCACCGACCAGCAGTTTCAGCTCGAGACGCCCGCCGGGGCCAACGTGATTGACCTGGGTGCCGCGAATCGCAAGCCCGCCCGTAAAAAAGACGAGCGCGCCGGGACGGGCAACTAGCACTCACCGCGATTTCTTGACGTTCTTGATTTCCACCTGCTGCACCCGCCACTTAACAATCTTCTTTACCAATGCTGCTGGCATGGGCTTGTCGAGCGCGAACTGAACCGTTCCCTTGGATGTTTTGTAAGCCTTGAGCTCCGCCTGAAAGTGCTCGATGCCACCACCGGTAGGGAAGAAGCTGCAATGGCCAGCGAAGGCGGCGCTCCACACCAGCATGGTGTCTTTGTAACGGAATCCCGGCATACCGTAGCTCATGGCTTCGACGGTTTCGGCGGGCACCGCAGAGTGAATCGTTGCCCGCATCTTGTTGAGTGTTGTGCGCGCCGGTTCTGGGAGGGCTGCATAGTATGCTTCCACCGCACTGGCATCGGTCTTGCCCTTCAAGTCCGGACCGCGCGGACTTGCTTCTACTTTCTTCATGGGGGTCGTGGCACCTCCGTCAAGATTTGCGCCCTAGGCTACCATGCGGCTTGCGGCGCTGCCTAGGGTGCAGCAAACCCGATACAATCAAAGCGACATGATGAATCGTATGGTTTTGGCGAATCTGGCGCATCGGCCGGTTCGTTCCGTTATCAGCATTGTTGCCATTGCGCTCGAAGTCACGCTGATTCTGTTGATTGTCGGCCTTTCACTCGGTATTTTAAACGACAGCAAAGACCGCCAGCGCGGCATTGGCGCTGACGTAATTGTGCAGCCACCCGGCTCGACGATCCTCGTCGGCATGACGGGCGCGCCGCTGCCCGTCAAAGTCGCCGAGGTGCTGGAGAAGCAGCCGCACATCACCGTGGCGGCTCCGGTGCTCTACCAGTTCGTCACCAAGCCTGCGCTGGAGATCATCTATGGCGTGGATCTGAAAAGCTACGAGGGCCTGCGCCCCTTTCGCTTCATCGAAGGCGGACGATTTACGGGCCCCTACGATGTAATTGTGGACGACTTCTTCGCCAAAGCGCGCGGCAAGAAAGTTGGCGATACCATTGAGATACTGAACCACAACTTTACGATTTGCGGCATTGTAGAGAACGGCCGTGGTGCGCGTAAGTTTCTACCACTTACCACCTTGCAGGACTTAGCGGGCGCGACTGGCAAAGCTTCGGTATTTTACGTGAAGGTGGATGATGTGAAGAACTCCGACGCCGTCGCGGAGCAGATTCGCACTGTGCCCGGAATGAGCGAGTACATTACGCACTCCATGCGCGAATATATCTCCATGATGACACCAGAGAACTTGCCCGGCTTTCAACCCTTCATCTATACCGTCATCGGCATCTCCATCGTGATCGGGTTCATCGTAATCTTTCAGGCTATGTATACTGCGGTGCTGGAGCGCACCCGCGAGATTGGCGTACTTAAGTCCATGGGTGCGGACAAGGGTTACATCATGAATGTGATCCTGCGCGAGACCGCCTTGTTGGCTGTCTTCGGCATTGTGCTGGGTATTGCGATTAGTGCCGGAGTGCGTGGCATCGTGTTGCAGAAGTTTCCAATACTGCGCTTGGTATGGGATACCGAATGGGTGCTGCGCGCTGCGCTGATCGCGCTTACTGGAGCTTTGCTGGGTGCGATCTATCCCGCCATCAAGGCTGCGCAGAAGGATCCGATTGACGCGCTAGCATATGAGTGAGCTGGTTCCCTCCCGCAACTGACTAACGCTTAATGCAGACCCGGTAGAGCGGCGCTGGAAGCGCTGTTCTACCGGGTCGTTCTTCACCGAAGCATTTATTTTGAATTGCTAGCCACGCTCTGCTACGGTTTGACCACACTGGCTCCCGGAATCACGAACCGCGCAAACTTCGGCCTGTAGTCATCGGCACAGACTAAGTCTCGGGAATTATTCGCGTTGATGTTATAGGAAGCTAAGATACCGCTGGCATCGGCAAGCTCAGGATGCGCCTTGGCGTTGTAAGTCACCAGAGTTCCGGTGGAGCAGCCGTTGGCGCCAGCCTCGGGAGCCACG
Organism: Terriglobales bacterium; assembly: GCA_038229415.1. Lineage (GTDB taxonomy): Bacteria > Acidobacteriota > Terriglobia > Terriglobales > Acidobacteriaceae > JANXUR01. The sequence goes on along the minus strand of JBBROM010000010.1, from coordinate 45,772 downwards.
AACACCGTCGTTTTCTTCGTCCACGGACCTTGCGGCGTGCAGGAGTAGAAAGTAATCACATTCGACCACAACGGATAAGCCGGTGTGATGTTATCCATGCCGGTCATCAGGTAAAAGGTGCCGGTATTGGCTGTCATCTTAAAGACATTGTATTCAGGCGTGACGCCTGCTACACCGCCAAGTGGCTGGGCATGAGTCTCGCCAGCCACCCATGTCTTACCAGTCCAAAACGTCCAGTTCGCAACGTTGGTCAGCAGTGAAAGATCAGTGATCCGCGCCAGATAAGGTTGCTTGGTGGCACCAGAATCCTTTAGCCCGTAGATGTAGTAATAAGCACCATCCTGCATGATGCGCGTACCCCACTCAATCGACTTATTCAGGCCAGCGATCGAAGTAATCGAGTCAATGGTGAGGCTGGGCCATGATAAAGTAGCAAGCGACGCCCCTTGTAGCTTGATCTTGTTGTTCCACTCCAGCAGCACAATGTTGATCTTATAGACACCCGGAGACGGCTGAGTTGTAAATCCATCGGCCACCCAAAACCAGTTAGCCTTAATGGTAGGTACGAAATACGACTTAGTATTAGCGGGATAGCCCACTGTAGTAAGTGAGCCCGTGGCGGTGTTCAGAATCGTCAGAGAGTTGTGGGCACCGAACAGCGAGTTCGAGCGCAGCCGCGTCACCGGGTCAACCGTGCCCAGGTAAGAATCCGACCACATCCACAGATAGGTGCCATCGGGCAGCAGCATGGAATAGGTGCCGTCAGCGCCGGTCCATCCCGGGCCGTTCTGCGTAAAGTAAGCATTAAACGTGGCATCGGCGGGGCCAAGCATGGGCGCGACGGGCAGGGTGCATTGCGCGGCATGGAGCGGCGCGGCCAAGGCCAACGCCAGCAGTATGCCAGCCACAGCGGGAATCGTGTGCCAACCAGATTTCATGGAATCCACCTCAGTGATTCGCTTCGAGTGCGCGGCGGGCTGGCTAGCAGACAGGCCGCCCAACCTCGCTCGTTCGTTATATCATCGCCGACGGCTTCGCGGTTGGTCGCGGGTGGTACTGCCCATCGCGAGGGGTGTAAACTCATGTGTTTGCGGCTGTGGGCGAGAGTTCCTTGTCGCTGGCAGATTCATACAGGAGTGCCCTTAATGTCGTCTCAGTCTAAAACCATGCTCGCCATTCGTAAATCAACAGCCGCCCCCGGTAGTGACGTAGTTCAGATTCCCATCCCCACCATCGGCCACACCGACGTTCTCGTCCGCGTCAAGGTCGCGTCCGTCTGCGGCACCGACCTGCACATCTACAATTGGGATTCGTGGGCGCAGCGCCGCATCAAGCCGCCGCTGGTGCCGGGGCACGAATTCTGTGGCGAAGTGGTGGAAGTAGGCAGTGAAGTGACGAGCGTGAAGGCGGGCGACTTCGTCTCCGCCGAGATGCATGTGAACTGCGGCAAGTGCCTGCAGTGCCGTACCGGCGAGGCGCACATCTGCCAGAACGTGAAGATCATCGGCATTGACGAAGACGGCGCGTTCGCCGAGTTCGTCAAGATTCCCGAGTCGAACATCTGGAAGCTCGACCCGGCGATTCCCGAGGAGTATGCCTCGATTCTCGATCCGCTGGGCAACGCCGTGCACACGGTGCTGGCGGGTGAGATCGCCGCCAAGACGGTCGCCATCACCGGATGCGGGCCGATTGGCCTGTTCTGCATCGCGGTGGCCCGTGCGGTCGGTGCGACGACGGTGTTTGCGCTGGAGATCAATGAGCATCGCCGTAAGCTCGCAGAAAAAATGCACGCTGACTATGTGCTCGACCCAGTCACGCAGGATGTGTGCGGCATCATTAAAGAAGCGACGGGCGGGCAGGGTGTGGACGTGGTGCTGGAGATGGCCGGACACGCCGATGCGATTCGCCTCGGCTTCGACATCGTGCGCTCCGGTGGACGCGTGTCGCTGCTTGGGCTGACGTCGAAGCCGATCAGCCTTAACTTCTCGGAAGACATCATCTTCAAAGGGCTGACGATTCAAGGCATCAACGGCCGCCGCATGTACCAGACGTGGTACCAGATGACATCGCTGCTGAAGGCGGGTAAGTTAGACCTGCGCCCAGCGATCACCGATCGCATTCCGATGACTGACTTTGCCAAAGGCATGGATCGCCTTCGGACGGGTGAGGCTAGCAAGATACTGCTGTACCCGGATGGGGTGCGGTAGCACTGAAGTTGCCTCGAATCGGGGTTACCGCGTTTCAGTGGAAAGCTCGAACAGCGTGCCCCGGAAATCGTGCCGTAGGCACGACGAGAATTAGGCCCGGCGCTTCCAGCGCCGGGTCAGTTGCGAAAGGGCATAGGAGTCACAAAGGGACGACATAACCCGTCGCGATAGCTGCTTCTGTCGTCCTTTCAGGACTCGATCTTTTCAGCGTACTAACCCGGCGCTGGAAGCGCCGGGCCTTATTCCTTCTGCCCCTCCGGGACGCTCGGGATCGATGCCGCAAGCGAATCCCATTCTGGCACTGAATCGAGAATTTTTCGCGGACTCCTGCAACACCACCCATCTTCTCGTTCTAGAATTTCCGCAATGGCCTATGCGAGTGTTCTCGTGCATGTCGTCTTTGCAACCAAGAATCGACGCACACTAATCCCCGCTGCCCTGCAGCCCCAGTTGTGGGCGTACATCGGAGGCATCGCGCGATCAGCCGGATTCAAGGCCTTGGCAGTTGGAGGCGTCGCGGATCACGTTCACGCGCTATTGGCCATTCCTCCGGCGATGCCGCTTTCCAAGGCTATGCAGTTCGTCAAGGGCAGCTCCTCCAAGTGGTCGCATGAACAGGTGCCGGACTTCGCGTGGCAGGAATCGTATGGCGCATTCTCGGTCGGGATATCACAGGCCCCCGCGACGATTCGCTACATTCAGACACAAGCCGAACATCATCGCAGGCCAGATTTTCGCGCAGAGTGGCTGGACTTTTTGCAGCGGCACGGGATCGAGGAGTATCAAGGCACGGAGAACGCGGCAGCAGGCGACTGACTGAAACGGCACCTTCAAGATTTCTACTTAATCACTATATGTGAGCAGTGCCGCAAGCGCTGGAGCGGGCTCGAGAAATCGTGCCGTAGGCACGGAGAGAATTAAGCCCGGCGCTTCCAGCGCCGTGTAAACTGCGGAATCGCATTGGAGTCCGGAAGGGACGACATAACCCGTCGCGGGACAGAGCTGCTTCTGTCGTCCTTTCAGGACTCGATCTTTTCAGCGTACTAACCCCGCGCTGGAAGCGCCGGGCCCAATCCCGAGTGCCCTTCGGTCCCTACCGCCCGCCGCGCTTCTGCGGCGTGTGCTTCTTCATGACTGGGGCATTCCGCGCCATGCTCTTCAGGTTTGTTTTCGCAAAGCGCTGCTGTGTCTTGGTGACGAGCTTCTTCGATTCCACAACCTTCTCTGCTTCATTGGCGTTCGCTTGTGCTGGGATCTCCAGCCGGTCGCCTCGTTCTGTCATCGTGCCTCCGGGTGCTTCTGGATTGTGGGATTCTTCTTGGGTTTGGCCTCGTCGTTGCTTTCTTTGCTTTCGAAGCTCTCGTCGCCGTTGATCGGGTCGGCTTCGTTGCTGCCGTCGTTCAGGTATTCGCGTGGCACGTCGTCCATTAGCAGTTGGTGCGTGTGCACTTCCTGTAGGGGCTCGTCGCCTGCCTCTTGCACACCGCTCACCACGTCAGCCTCCAGGTACTGGCCTTCGGACGCCAACTCCTCGACGCTTTCGCTGTCGGCCGTCTCGGCGCGCGACAGTCCCTGCGTATCGCCGGACTGCACGTCGTGCCGACTCGCTTTTCCTTCGCTTCGGTGTTCGGTCATGGGTTGATCCTCTTTGGTCGCGCTTGCGCTCATCGTTAAGCATAAGACTAAACGCGCAGCGGTGCTGTGCGAAATGAATCACAGCTATGCCGAGGTAATTTGGTCGCGCCTTCATTGGAGTGCAAATGCAGAAGTTGAGGTCCTTATCCCCCTGCGATCGCGCCTACCACCATGAACGGCTCCTTGCCGCTAACAATCGCTTCGGGAAGGGGAGTATCGGGTGAGTCGAGCGACAGGTCTTCCTGGCAGACGAAGAATCGAAGGAACGGGCGGCGTTCGCCCGTCACCTGATCGCGGATGGTACCCAGCAGAGTGGGGAAGCGGCCCTCAAGCGCGTCAAGAATGGCGCGCGTGGTGACTGGCGGCGCCACTTCGAGATGCACGTCACCGCTCACCTTCGCAAGGTTGCGCAGGTGGAACGGCAGGATTACGACGATCAAAGCCATTCCCTAATCCTCGTCCGCTGCGTCACGGCAGCGTCTGCACTTCCACTGACAGCACGGCGGGCAGGTCGTGCATGATGGCCGACCAATTTTCTCCGCCATCGGGCGAGCAGTAGACTTGGCCGCCGGTGGTACCGAAGTAGACTCCACAGTCTTCCATCGCATCAATCGCCATGGCTTCGCGAAGTACGTTCACATAGCAATCTTTTTGAGGCAGGCCTTTAGTCAGCGGCTCCCACTCGTTGCCGCCCGACTTGCTGCGATACACGGTCAGCTTGCCGTCGAGGGGAAAGTGTTCGGAGTCGCTCTTGATCGGGACGACGTAAACCGTTTCCGGCTCGTGGGCGTGAACGTCAATCACAAATCCAAAGTCGGTGGGCAGGTTGCCGCTCACCTTGGTCCATTGGTCACCGGAGTCGTCGGTGCGCATCACATGCCAATGCTTCTGCATGAACAAGGTGTTGGGCTTGGCCGGGTGCTGCGCAATGCGATGCACGCAGTGTCCGATTTCGGCGGTCGGGTTCGGCATAAAGTCTGACACCAGGCCTTTGGTAATCGGCGTCCACGACTGCCCGCCGTCCTCGGTGCGGAACGCGCCGGCCGCCGAGATCGCGATGAAGATCCGCTGATGGTTCGTAGGGTCAATCACGATGGTGTGCAGGCCCATGCCACCGGCGCCGGGCATCCACTGCGAGCCAGTGCCGTGGCCGCGCAGGCCGGTGAGTTCGTGCCAGCTGGTGCCACCATCGGTGGAGCGAAACATGGCGGCATCTTCTACGCCAGCGTAAACCGTGTCGGGGTCGGTGAGCGAAGGCTCGAGGTGCCACACCCGCTTGAACTCCCAGGGATGCGGCGTGCCGTCATACCACTGGTGGGTGCCCGTTTCGCCTTCGTAGGCGAACTTGTTGCCAACGGGCTCCCAAGTTAGGCCGCCGTCGTTGGAGCGCTGCACCACCTGGCCGAACCAGCCGCTGCATTGCGAGGCGTAGAGCCGGTTGGGGTCCACCGGCGAGCCTTTGACGTGCCACATCTCCCAGCCTGCGAAGTGCGGGCCGCTGACCTGCCAGTCTTTGCGTTTTCCGTCTGCCGTAAGAATGAATGCGCCCTTGCGCGTGCCCACCAGAACCCGGACCTGACTCATGAAGTTGCCCCCTCTTGATGCAAGAGAAAATCACCGACCGCTATTTTAATCACAATTCAGGACGATGGCGATACCCGGCGAACCACATGGGTGGCTGCAATGAAGTCTCAGCGAGACACCAAGCCCGGACTGGGCACCCTCGAACTATTCGTAGGGGTTCGGCATGGAATTGCCTCGCGCATCAAGCCAGCTTTGCAGAATCAGCACTGCGGCCAGCCGGTCAACCACCATGCCCCGACGCTGAATACTCATGTCGCTCGACCGCAACACGCGTTGGGCTTCGGCCGTGGTCAGGCGCTCGTCTATCAGGTGAACTGGCATGCGAAAGTGTTCGCGCAACTCTTCGGCAAACGCGGCGGCTTTGGCGGACTGCTTGCCCTCGTCGCCGCTCATGTGCAGCGGCCAGCCCACCACCATCTGCTTCACTTCAAACTTGCGGACAACATCGTTGAGCGCGTCAAAGTCATGGCGACGCCCATTGCGGCGGATCGTGTCCAGCCCCTGCGCGGTGATGCCCAGCGGGTCAGAAACGGCGAGACCGATGGTTCGCGAGCCCAAGTCGAGGCTGAGCACACGGCCGGGAAGGGGCTTGGAACGGGGGCTTTCGGACGGGTTCGGTGGTTCGCCAGGCACACGCCAATTATAGGGCGGGAAGTGAAAGCCAGTAGGGTCTGGAAGGGAAGCCGGCTGAGCGGAGAAATGATGCGCTTGAATCGCGATTTAGAAATCGTATAAACTAGTTAACGACTGGTTGATAACTAGTTAACGACTAGTCAAATTAAAATGAAAATCGAGTCCTTATGCCAACCACCGCCAAGACCCCCGGAATGATGACCGCCTTCGAAGCTAAAACCCGCTTCGGCACCCTGCTGCGCCGCGTCGCCGCTGGCGAGGAAATTATCATTACCCGCCACGATATGCCGGTCGCCCGCATCGTGCCCCAAGACCAAGACAAAGATCGCCGGGATCGTGCCCGGCTAGCGATGGAGGGTCTGCAAAAGCTGCGCCAGCAAATCATGGCTCGGCCTGACTACGTTGAGCCAACCGACGAGGACATCAGGGAAGGGATTGCCTGGGGACGCAAATGACGGCTACCGCGCTCGTGGTGGACGCGTCGGTGGCGGTTGCATGGTTCTCGAAAACGCAAGCCACCCACGCCGCCTCCTCCGTGATGATGGACATCAAGAGCGGCTGCACCCTGGTAGTGCCAGCGCTGTGGGCATTCGAAGTGGCAAACTCGCTGCTTCACCTCCGCAAGCGCGGTGTGCTGCAATCCGCAGAGTTCGACAACGCCGTCGCGTTCTTCGAGCAAGTCCCGGCTTCGTATGATTCGGAGAATCTGACTCACGCCTTCGGGTCCACCTCGCGCTTGGCAGCGCGTCACAACCTCACCGTCTATGACGCCGCCTACCTGGAACTCGCCGAGCGGCTGCAACTGCCACTGGCCTCCCGTGACAAGGATCTGCTGAATGCGGCGACGGCCATCGGGCTGCAAGTCATTGACGCCCGCTGAGTCCTCCGCGTTCCCTAAGCCCAGCCCGTTCCCCAAAATGTTTATAATCGGCAACAGTCATGGCTGAACATATTAAGAAGAAGTTGATGGAAGAGATCGCGCTGCTCGAGCACGAGCTGCACCACGATCTGCCTAAAGAGATCAAGGTCGCGGTCGCCATGGGCGACCTCAGCGAAAACGCCGAGTACCACATGGCCAAGCAGCGCCAGAGCTTTGTGCAGGCGCGGCTCAGCCAGCTCACCAAGCGCATGGCCGACCTCTCGCTGGTGAACATGGCCAACATTCCTCACGATAAAGTCGGCTTGGGCTCGACTGTGCTCGTCTTCGACAGTTCGAAGGACGAGAAGATCGAGTACCGACTGGTGACGAGCGAAGAGTCCGACGTGAGCAAGGGCCTGATCTCCACCACCTCGCCGATTGGCCGCGCGATTCTGAACAAAAAGGTCGGCGACACTGCCACCGTGGTCACGCCCGGCGGCAATCGCGAGCTGGAAGTTCTGAAGCTGACCACCATGCATGACGTAACCGAGTAAGCGGGCGCTCTAACAGTAGACCGATAACCTTATGGCAATCACCTGGACCAGCGCGGTCGGCAAAGCTTGCGGAGCTCTACTCGCGGCCATTGTGAACCGCATGGCCGTGGCCCGCATCTCGCCCAACTGGCTCACGTTCATTGGACTGCTCATCAACACCTGGGCGGCGGTTCTGCTCGGAATCGCCCGCGCCGACAATCAGCAGCGCATGTTCTTCTACGCTGGACTGGTCATCATCGGCTCAGGATTTTTCGATCTAGTAGATGGCCGCGTCGCCCGCGCCACCAATCAAGTCACACGCTTCGGCGGATTCTTCGACTCGGTGGTAGATCGCTACTCCGACGCCGCGCTGTTTCTCGGCCTCATGTTTTTCTACGCCCACGGCGGCCGCTCCACTTACGTTCTGCTCAGCGCCGTGGCCATGATCGGCTCCATCATGATCAGCTACACCCGCGCTCGCGCCGAGTCGCTCATCCCCCAATGCAAAGTCGGATTCATGGAGCGCCCCGAGCGCCTAGTCCTGCTCATCATCGGCACACTGTTCAACCACATGGCTCCAGTACTGTGGATCATCGCCGTGCTGTCGAACATCACGGTAGGACACCGGATTTTCTATACCTGGCAGCAGACCAAGCCGCAAAGGGCGTAACAGGCGCAGCAGTTCGCATCCCGCCCTTAGAATTCCCTTTGCACCAGCCATGGTGCGGCATACACTATCGCCCAAGTCCGCTTTCAGGGTATGGACGAACCTTCTGCGAGGAGCGTCATGCGATGGCACAAAGCGTTTACTACAGAACGGCACTCTGCTGTATCGCTCTGACGTCCGGGGCACTCTGGTTGCAGGCGCAAGGTAGCCAGATAACTCAAGGGAACAGCGCAGCTCCGCCCCAGGGGCAGAATGCTAATGCTGGCTCCGCGAAGCAACCGCAGTCAGCCCCGGGCAAGGATCATCCCACGCTCGACACTACGGCAACCGATGCCGCCACGCCGTCTACCACCCCAACCATCGGTGACGTGGTGCGCGTGGACATCACGCCTTCGCGCTCGTTGGTATCGGGCGTTGCGGATGCCTACACGGTGGACGCGGAACTGTCGAACCTCACCGATCGTCCAATCGGTCTGAACGCCAGCGAGATTGTTCTGGTGGTGCCAGCAGAGGCCTCGGCGGACAAGCTGTGTTCGTTTAACATCCCAGCGTCTTTCCCAACCAACCGCTGGGAAGGCGACAACCCGCCGACGGTGGTGATTCAGCCCAAGGATCACTATCCGGTGGTGTTTGATGTGAACCGGGCGAATACCCGCACGACGGATGAGAAAGATTCGTGCCACGGCACCTGGTTCCACAACAACGTGGTGTCATTGCTCGGCTTTGTCCCCGGCAAGTATCGCTTCACCATTACCGGCAAGGCGTATCAATTCCCCGCGAACGGACCGTCCACCTATCGCACCTTCACGCAGACGGCGGAGATCAACGTTCAGCAATCGCAGATGTCAACGCTGCTAGCGACCTTTGTCGGTGGCATGCTGGCCTTTTTTCTGGAGGTGCGGCGCGGCAAGGCTAAGCTGTACTCCGTCGGCTATCCAGATGGGCCGGTGACTCCAGTGCAAAGGTTCTTGCGGAGTGCCTTGCCCATGGGCGCCGCTACAGGCCAGTTCCTAGGCGCGGGCATCATGAGCGCATCGGTCGCCATCATTGCCTCCCGTCTGTCAGAGACCTCACTGCCGATTAAAGTTTCCGTTACCGACTTTTGGGGCGCGCTGACGCTAGGCTTTGTGGCCTACTACATGGCGAACAAGATTCTGGACTGGCTCAGCAGTTTGGGAGCAGGTAAAGGCGCAGGGGCCAAAGCGCAGGGCGGTGACGACCAGCGCGCCAACGCGAACGCTCAGAATGCAGCGGCGACCGAGCCAGCAGAACCCAACGCGTAGCCGCGCGGGTAGAGCCATCGTGGGTGCCCCACCCTCGTCCGCATGTTGTTCGCGGACTAGGGTGGGATGTACCTAGCAGGCTATGTTCGGCATCCGGCTATAACACCCGATGGACCAGCCTGCGACGTTCCGCACTTGAAACCCGCTCCCCGAAACCTGAAACTGGTGTCATGTCCTTTCATATGTCTCCCGAGGAGTTTCTTCGCCAGTCGCAGGCGGTGATGGAGTGGATCGCCAGCTACCACCAGCGCCGAGTCGCCGAGTTGCCGGTGCTGTCGCCGATGAAGCCGGGCGAACTGCGCGCGTCGTTGCCCGCCGACCCTCCACAGCACGGCGAAGACTTTGCCGCCATGCTCGCCGACTTCGACCAGAAGATTCTGCCCGGCATCACGCACTGGCAGTCACCAAATTTTTACGCGTACTTTCCTACCGGCGTTTCCGGGCCGTCGCTGCTCGGCGAATTCCTCTCGGCGGGCCTCGCCATTCAGGGCATGTTGTGGACGACCAGCCCCGCATGCACCGACCTCGAAGCCCACATGATGGACTGGGTGGCCAAGCTGCTCGACCTACCCGCGCACTATCTTTCGTCCGCCAGCAATCCCGGCTCAACGGGCGGCGGCGTGATTCAGGATTCGGCTTCATCGGGATCGTTGTGTGCCATCTTGGCAGCACGCGAGCGGGCGACCAGCGGACGCTTCAACGAAGAAGGTGGCGACGGACGGCTGGTGGCCTACACCTCGAATCAGGCGCATTCGTCCATCGAAAAGGGGATCAGAGTTGCGGGAATAGGGCATAAGAATTTGCGGCTGATTCCAGTGGATGAAAACTTCGCCATGGACGCCGCTGCACTACGCGAGCAAATGCTCGCCGACCGTGCGGCGGGCAAGATTCCGTTTTTCGTTTCGGCAACGGTAGGCACAACGTCCTCGGGCGCGATGGATCCGCTGGAAGAGATCGGCAAGATCTGCGCCGAACTTGGCGAGTCCGGCGTAAAACCGTGGCTCCATGTGGATGGCGCGATGATGGGCACCGCAGCGCTGTGTCCCGAGTTTCGCCACATCCATCGCGGACTCGAACTTGCCGATAGCTACCTGTTCAATCCGCATAAGTGGATGTTCGTGAATTTCGACTGCACCTGCATGTTTGTGAAGGATCGGCAGGCGCTGATCAGCGCACTGAGCGTGACGCCCGAATACCTGCGCAACACCGCCAGCGACGCGGGCGAAGTGATTGATTATCGTGACTGGCAAGTGCCGCTGGGCCGCCGTTTCCGCGCGCTCAAGCTGTGGTTTGTGCTGCGGCACTACGGCGCAGAGGGATTGCAGTTCCACATCAGGCGCCACGTCGAACTGGCCACGCAGTTTGCTGAATGGGTCGAGGCTGACCCGCAGTTTGAGCTGGTGACGCTGCGCTCGCTGAACCTGGTGTGCTTCCGCCTCAAGCCGCGCGCGAATGAAGACGAAGCTGCGGTCAACGCCTGCAACGAAATTCTGATGAAGGAACTAAACGCGAGCGGCAAGATTTACCTGAGCCACGCCAAGTTGGCAGGCAAGTACACGCTGCGGCTCTGCGTCGGCCAGATGCAGACCGAGGCCGAACACGTAGCCGCAGCTTGGAAGCTGATCCAGGCGGCAGGAAAGAACTTGTGAACTGCGGAACACGCCGAGGCGTACTACAACCATGAAGGCCATTCGCTACCACCAGTACGGCCCGCCCGAGGTTCTTCGCGTAGAAGAGGTTGCCACACCCGCCCCGGGGGACGATGAAGTCCTCATCAAGGTGCGCGCCGCCTCGGTCAATCCCTACGATTGGCACTTTATGCGCGGCACGCCTTATGCGGTTCGCCTCATTGCCGGGCTGCGCAAGCCGAAAGACGCGCGCCTGGGTGCGGACGTAGCCGGGGTCGTGGACTGCGTTGGTCGCAACGCAACACAATTCAAACCCGGCGACGAGGTCTTCGGCATGGTCAAGGGAGCCTTCGCCGAGTGCGCATGCGCCGCCGAATCCGCCTTTGCGCTCAAGCCCGCCAACGTGAGCTTTGAGCAAGCCGCCGCTGTGCCCATCGCCGGATTTACCGCGCTGCAAGCTCTCCGTGACAAAGGCAAGATTCAGTCGGGGCACAAAGTGCTGGTGAATGGAGCCGCGGGTGGCGTCGGCACCTTCGCAGTGCAAATCGCCAAGTCATTTGGCGCGGATGTGACCGGCGTTTGCAGCACCCGGAACGTGGGAATGGTGCGCGCCATCGGCGCGGATCGCGTGATTGATTACGCGGTCGAAGATTTCACTAAGAGCGGCGTGCGTTTCGACCTCATTGTGGACTGCATCGGCAACCACTCGCTGCCGTCGCTACGCAGCATCTTGAACCCCAACGGTGTCTCAGTCGCGGCTGGAGGCCCGGCGGATAACTGGATGATCGGCCCGATTGCCGGAATGATCCAAAGCATGGCTTTGTCGGCGCTCGGCAGCCGAAAGCTCGTTGGAGTGCTGGCGAAAGGGAATCAAGCCGACCTGAACGTGCTGTGCAACCTAATTGCCGCTGGCAAAGTTGTGCCCGTGATTGATCGTACCTACCCATTACGGGAGGTTCCCGCGGCGATCGCTTATCTCGAAGAAGGCCACGCGCGGGGCAAGGTTGTCATTACCTGCCAGTGACCGGCCATTTGCTATCCTGAGCTTCGTGTCAAACCAAGATATTCGACCGATTCTTGTCATTCAATACGGCGTCTGGGCAATGCCTGACGATGTCGTCGCCTCGCACCCCGAAGGGCTCGATCTGGCCCTTGCAGCCGGCTGGGGCGTGGCTGCTTCCCGATGAAGCGCCACATCCTCATCTACGGTCTGCTGGGCGGAGCGCTGGTTCTGCTAATGAAGTGGTCCGAGTACCGATTCCTGGTGCTGGAGCATTCCGTGGAGATTTATGGTGGGCTGACGGCGGCCACCTTCGCGGTACTCGGCCTGTGGCTGGGACGCAAGTTGGTGGGCCCACCCAAGGTTCTGGTGAAGGAAGTTGAGGTTCGGGTGGAGGTTCCGGCGAGCACGCCGTTCGTGCCCGACGAAACCCGGCGCGAGTCGCTCGGCATCACAGCGCGTGAAATGGAAGTGCTCGCACTGATCGCGCAGGGCCTCAGCAACCGGGAGATCGCAGAAAGGCTGTTCGTCAGCGAAAATACCGTGAAGACACACTCCAGCCGCGTGTTTGACAAGCTCGGTGCCCGGCGGCGCACCCAGGCCGCGCAACTGGGCAAGGAGTTCGGCCTGCTCCCCTGATCACCCCGCGCATCGTTTCGCCCGACACCCGAAAGCATGATTTTTGGGCATTTTGGTCAGAATCACCCGAAAGAATGACGACAGCCGCCATGCAGATGGGCAGCATGGGGTCAGGACAGGGCGCCAGCGGAGCCGGAATCGGCACCAACACCAAACTGCAAAGCGCCCGTGCCATACTTTGCAATCACGGGGGACTTTCATGAAACGAACGATCCTGAAGTACGGACTTATCTCTGGCGCAATGTTCACGGTGATGATGTCTGCGACCGTGCCCTTCGCGGACCGCTTGGGCCACAGCTACCTGGTGGGGTATACCACCATGGTGGTGGCCTTCATGCTGGTGTTCTTCGGCGTCCGCTCGCGGCGCGAAAAGGAAGGGAACGGCTACATCACCTTCGGCAAGGCGTTTGTCACAGGTCTGGGCATCGCGCTGATTGCCTGCGTGTTCTATGTGCTCACCTGGGAGGTGATCTACTTCCAGTTCATGCCCGATTTTATGGAAAAATGGGCCGCCCATAGTGCGGAAACGATGCGCGCCGCAGGCGCGACTTCGGCCATGATCGAGCTCAAGATGAAGGAGCTTAAGCACTACAAGGAGCTGTACGACAATCCGTTCATCAACGCGGCGATGACCTTTCTGGAGCCGCTTCCAGTGGGCCTCGTGATCGCGCTGCTTTCGGCAGCGATCTTGCGGAAAAGGCCGCCGACGCAAGCAGTGTAGGCGGCAGCGGAAGTCTCCAGTTGCTGGCCGCCCCGTAGGGCAGATGGAGCGCCAGCGACTGGCGACGAAGGACTCAAGAAGACTTGTCCCTGCTATCCTGAGCTTCGTGTCGAACCAAAACATTCAACCGATTCTCGTCATCCACGGCGGGGCCTGGGCTATGCCCGACGATGTAGTCGCCTCGCACCTTGAGGGCCTCGACCAAGCTCTGGCAGCGGGTTGGGACGCGCTGGCCAAGGGCGGGTCGTCGCTCGACGCCATTGAAGAAGCCGTCGCAGCGATGGAAGAGCACGAAGCCTTCGACGCCGGGCGCGGCAGCTTCCTCAATCGCGACGGCAAGGTGCAGCTCGACGCTCTGATGATGGACGGCGCGACCCTGCGCGCGGGTGGCGTCGGCTGCGTCGAGCGCATTCGCAATCCCATACGCGCCGCCCGACGCATTCTGCATGATTCGGCGCACGTGTACTTCGTCGGCGAAGGGGCGGAGCGATTCGCGCAGGAAAAGGGCGCGACGCTGTGCGATAACGCCGACTTGGTGATTCCGCGCGAAGTCGAGCGTCTGCGCGAGTACAAAGAGCAGCTCGCACGCGGCGGCGGATCGGACAATGACTTGTTCGCTGCAGCTGCCGAAAAGGATCACGACACGGTAGGCGCAGTCGCGCTCGACTCCGAAGGCAACATCGCAGCGGCGACTTCGACCGGCGGCATCCTCAACAAGACGCCGGGCCGGGTGGGCGACTCCTCGCTCATCGGCTGCGGCTGCTATGCCGACAACGAGTCTGCGGCGGTCTCCACCACCGGATGGGGCGAGCCCATGATGAAGCTGGTGCTGGCCAAGTGGACAGCCGACTATGTGGCGGCAGGGCATACGCCGCAAGCAGCCGCGACCGAGGCGATTGCCATGCTCAAGCGCCGCCTCGGCGGACACGGCGGCCTGATCGTGCTCGACCGCGCCGGACGCTGGGGCATCCACCACAATACCCCGCGCATGGCCTGGGGCGTGCGGACGGCCGAAGGCCCACAGCGCGGCATTGAGCGGTAAATTCTACTAATCTCCCATTTACAAATGCCATTTACCATTCTATAATGGTATTATGAGCCTCACCACCAGCATTGACAAAGCCGGTCGCATCGTCATACCGAAAGCATTGCGCGACAGCCTGCAACTTGAGCCGGGCGATGAACTCCAGTTGGTCCGCGACGGCGATGGCATCATCGCCAAGCCTGTGCGCCCGGCTGGCCGCATGAGCAAGGAACTCGGCATTTGGGTGTTTCACGGCAGCCGCAAGATTACGCAGGCGGAGACACGTGCGATCATGCTTGAGCAGCGCGACGAGCGGAACCGCCACTTCGACGGTGAACTCCAAAGCGTCAGCGCCAAGTGATCACATTTCTCGATACCTCCGTGCTAGTACCGGCGTTCATCGCAGATCACGAGCACCACTTGCCGAGCTTGCGTCTGTTGGCTAGTTGCACCCCCGCCAACTCTCGAACGGCTGCTCATTGTCTGGCCGAAACCTACTGCAACCTCACGCGCATGCCACGTGGCTTGCGGTCAACCGGTCACGAGGCAAGCCTCTACCTGACGGATCTGCGCGACAGGCTCTCCGTGGTAGCGCTGGATGGTGATGAATACGCTGAGACGGTTCGCATCGCCGCCGATCTGAGCCTCGCTGGCGCGGTCATCTACGACCTGCTGATTGCCCGTTGCGCGCTCAAAGCTGGAGCGGATGCGTTCTACACCTGGAACGTGCGCGACTTTGATCGTCTCAGCCCCGAGATTGCGAGCTTGGTACGCACTCCAAACAGCTTCCCAGCTTAGCGCCTCCAGCCCTTCGCCGCCCCCTTGCACTTGCTTTCCGTTCCCGGTTGAGTTACAACCCTTCGGGGCACATTTCTCGCCATTCCATGCTGCGAATCCGTCCTTGCCGCTCGGACTTCCGAAGGGTTTACCCACACGCTGGCGCGTGCTGCCGCACTTCTATCTCCGATTCCAGAGGTTTTCCCATGAAATCCATGAAGATCACGAAGGTTCTGACTACCGTTCTCTGTGCGCTGACGCTCCTGCTCGTTCCCGGTCTGCTGCTGGCCCAGGGCGCAGCCACCGGCGACATTCACGTGATTGTGAAAGACCCCGCAGGTGCGTCGGTGGCCAATGCCACGGTGACGGCACGCGATGCCGCGCGCGGGCTCGACCGCACGTCGAAATCCTCGGCGCAGGGCGAGTATTCGCTCATTCTGTTGCCTCCCGGCACCTATGCCGTGACGGTGGAGGCACCGGGTTTCAACACCACCATAGCCACTGGCGTGGTGGTGACGGTAGGCGGCTCAGTTGACGTGCCCGTGGCCCTGAAGCTGGCGACCGGCAAGGAAACGGTGACGGTCACGGCCGAAGCCGAGGTCATCCAAACCGCGCAAACATCCACGACTGAAACCATCAACCAGAAGAGCATTGACAATCTGCCCATCAACGGCCGCAACTACATTGACTTCACCAAGACAAACTCGCAGGTCGTCCGCGACAACGCGCCCTCCATCGGCGCAGCGCCCACGTCGGGACTGAACTTTGGCGGCCAGCGCGCCCGCTCGAATCTTGTGAACGTGGATGGCGCGGACGCGGTAGACAACTCCACCAACGGCATCCGCTCCACGGTTTCGCAGGAGGCGGTGCAGGAGTTCCAGATCATCACCAACGGCTATTCGCCGGAGTATGGCCGCGCCGCGGGCGGCGTGGTCAACATCATCACGCGCTCCGGCTCCAACGACTTCCATGGCAGCGTATTCGGCTATTTGCGCAACCGCAAGATTCAGGCAGTGAATCCGTTCTCCAACGTGCCCAACCCGGCATACACGCGGGTGCAGGCAGGCGTGGCGCTGGGCGGCGCCATCAAGAAAGATAAGACGTTCTACTACTTTGCGTACGAAAACACCCGTCGCCACGAAACGGGATTCTCTTCCATCGGCGCGAACAACTATGGGTTGGTTCCCTATGACGCGGGAACGATCTTTGGGGCCGGTCCGGGCTTGTTCAATTTGCAGTTGACCCCTGACCAGGCAGGGTTTCTGACTGCGATCACTCCGTCGTATCCGTTTCTGCCAGCGCAGCTACAGGGGGCGATTCAGAAGTATGCATTTCTTGCAGGGGGCAGTTCGGAAATTGCGATCAACGGCAACTATCCCGGAGCATTTGCCTTCATTCCGGGAGTGACCGGGCTGAACCAGTTCCCCACTTCGGGGGCGACGTTGCCAGCCAACTTTTTGCCGCTCGCCGGGCAGTCCGGCAACTTCCCGGTGTTTGAGGGCACCAGCGTCTATTCACTGCGGCTCGATCACAACGTCAGCAACAACAATCGCCTGATGTTCCGGGCGAATGTCAGCCCGTCGCTGGTGAATGGCATCCAGCCGCAAGGACAGAACCAGACCTTCGGACAAAACAGCCAGTCGCGGACTTCGCTGCAACAGTATCGCGACTTGGCGGGCACGGTGCAAGACACCTGGACCATTGGCAACAACCGCATCAACGAATTCCGCTTTCAGTATGCGCGGCGTGGTTTGCTCTACAACTTCGCGCAGTCGCCCGGCGGTTCGAGTCCGGCGGCGAACATCGGTGGATATGCCTTCGTCGGCCGCGAGCCGTTCAGCTTTATTCGCCGCACCGAAAAGCGCTATCAGTTTACTGACAATTTTTCGTGGACCAAAGGCACACACAACACCAAGTTTGGCGTGGACGTAAACTATCTGCCGCTGAGCGCCATCTTCACCGTGAACTACGGTGGCGTGTTCAACTTCGGCGGGCTCGATGCGTCCAGTCTCGGCTTTCCGGATTTTAAGTCGTTCGGCTTGCCGGGCCTGCCCGGCTTTACCGGCTTGCAGTCGTACGGACTGGGCATCCCCAGCACATTTGTGCAAGGCATCGGCAATCCGCAGGATTCGTTTTCCAACAAGACGTTAGGAGGATTCTGGCAGGATTCCTGGCGCGCGACCCATAAGCTGACCGTGAACTACGGCGTGCGCTATGACGTGGAGTTCGGACCGCAGTTCAAGCCTCCCGTGGCAGCAGCACAGGCGGCGTACAACGCGTTGCAAGTGCAGAAGGGCATCCAGAACGACTTCAACAACGTGGCTCCACGCATCGGCGTGGCATGGGATCCCCATGGCGACGGCAAAACCAAGATCAGCGGATCCTATGGCCTGTTCTACGACCATCCACTGCTGGGCTTGTACTTCCTGGGCGATGCCTCGGACGGTTCGAGTTCCGGTCAGTTGCTATTTGCGGGCAGTTCGCCGTGCGCGATCGGTGCGCCGCCACCAGCAACTGCTGGCGATTTTGCCGCAACCCTGAACGCGACCAACATCTTTCAGGGCACACTCGGCAACGCCAATTGCTTAGGCCCACTGGCGCAGGCCGGGTTTGGCTATCAGGCCAATCAGCAGCGCTTTGACCCTTCGTACTCGCAATCGCTGTTCCTCAACCAGGGCTACATTGCTGCTGGCTTCCCCCTAGCCTTCCAACCTTTCGGTTTTCCCCAGGGCAAGAACTTCGTGTTCGCCTACTCCAATCAAGCGAACCTCAGCTTTGAGCACGACTTGGGCCGCGGCTACTCGCTCAGCGTGGCATACAACTTCAACGGCGGACGACACCTGAACCGGCCGATCAATGTAAATGCGGTGCGTGGCGATCTGCTGGTGGCGAACTGGCGGGCCGCCAAGGCGGACTTTGCAAAAACGGGTGTGACCAACGCCACCAGTCCGCTAAGCGTGAGTGCATGCGGTGTGGGCCCGGGCGGCGCGTATGTTCCGGCAACGCTGGTTAATTTTTTCCGGCGCAGCGGATTTAATCCGTCAGTGGCCAACGCCTTCGCTGCCAGTGGGCCGGGAGGATTGGCCTGTCTCGGACTGGCACAGATAGTGCTAAAGGCGGAGGGGCTCGGACTCGGCGCCAATGGAGGGCCGTGTGACCCAACGCAGCCCGGCAGTTGCACTTCCGTGCCCTTCGGCGACTTCAATCCGAATGAGTCCAACGGCAGCTCGGTGTATCACGCCCTCTCGATCAATCTGCGTAAGAACTTCGCGGACCACTATTCGTTCCTTGCTTCCTATACGTGGTCCAAGTCGCTGGATGATTCCACTGACTTGCAGTCCACATTGTCGCCGCAGGATAGCTACAACCTGAAGGCCGAGCGCTCGATCTCGTCGTTCAACGAACCGCACCGCTTTGTATTCAGCGGCGTGTACCAGACCGGGCGGGTGAGCGGCGACGGCCTGAGTGCGAAGTTGCGCAGCGGTTGGACGTTCGCTCCGATTCTGGACATTGGCGCGGGGCGTCCGTTCAACATCGGAACCGACCAAGACACAACATTCCAGTTCGCGCCGGGTGAGGCACGTCCAAACGCAGTGGCGGCGGGTACGCCAGCGACATCGTGCAGCACCGACCTGCCAGTCGCGTCGAAATACTCGCCGACCGGGTTCTTCCAGGTGCCGTGCTTTATTGACGGCCAACTGGCGGGCAACTTGAGCCGAAATGCTGGCCGCCAGCCCTACACGCTGTTTAGCGACCTGCGCATCTCCAAGCGGATTCCGCTGGGCGAGCGGATAAATCTGGATGGCATCGTGGATATGTTCAATTTGCCCAACAAGTTCAACGTATTGTCGGTAAATCCGCTGTACAACGTAGCCGGGCAGGTGACGGCGGCGTCCGACCCGCGGCAGTTCCAGTTGGCACTGCGGTTGAGCTGGTAAGTCAAGTCACGCTGATAAACTGAAATAGGAATAACAAGGGGTTCCCACTGCGGAACCCCTTGTTATATGCAGCGTCGTACCCCCGCGCTTTGCGTGGTACCATTCGCTATTCCAAAATTCATATTCATGGTGCTCACCGTATGCCGTGGCGCCAGTCTTTAGAGGTATGGGCTTTTTGCGGAAGAAGATGCAATTCCGAGGTATGGGTGTACTTGCCGGGCTGTTGGTTGCGGCCATCGCGCTAACATCGTCGGGCCTTGCCCAAAGCACCACGAACGACGCTCTCGGCCAGCTGATCTTGCAGGTGCGGCAGAGCTACGACGACGGCGAACTTGACTACCGCGCCGGGCACCTCGAAGCCGCACGCATGGACTTTGACCATGCCTTTGACCTGCTGGCGACTACACCCGAAAATTTGCGCACAGATCCGCGCTGGCAGGCTGAGTTTGATCGCGTGGTGGATGGCGTGAATCGGCTGGAAAAAGAGGCGCTGGAGCAGGGCGACGGCTTCACCGAGCGCAAGGCTGAGCCTGCCCCGATTGATGCCATCAATGGCATCGAGCTAACCGTGGATCCGAAAGTGAAGGCGCAGGCCGAAGCCGAGCTGAAGAACACACGCTCCGACTTGCCTCTGATGCTGAACGACACCGTAGCGGGATTCATCTCGTTCTTTTCCAATCGTGGGCGCGGAACTCTGGAGCGAGCGTTGCAGCGGGCGGGCCGATATCGCCCGATGATCGAGCAGGTATTCAAGGAAGAGGGAGTGCCGCAGGATCTGATCTATCTGGCGCAGGCGGAGTCCGGCTTCCATCCTCTGGCACTTTCGTATGCCAAGGCTCGGGGCATGTGGCAGTTTGTGGCGCAGACCGGCGAAAAATACGGGCTGGAACGCAGTTGGTGGAAGGACGATCGTCAGGACCCGGAGAAATCCACGCGGGCGGCGGCGCATCACCTCCACGACCTCTACAACCAGTTAGGCGACTGGTATCTCGCTATGGCTGCCTACAACACCGGTGCGGGTAACGTGCAGGCCGCAGTGCGGCGTACTGGATACGCGGACTTCTGGGAGCTGTACCGGCGCAATGTCCTGCCGCAGCAGACCAAGGATTACGTGCCCATCATCCTGGCCATGACCATCATGGCGAAGAATCCCGACAAGTACGGTTTGACCGAGATTGTGCCGGATACGCCCGAGCAGTCCGACAAAATTTCAGTGAACTATCCCGTGGACTTGCGGCTGGTGGCCGAGTGCGTGGACGCGCCACTGGATGCGCTGGTCGAGTTGAATCCCAGCTTGTTGCGGCTGACAACGCCGAATACCGCGCAGTTTGATCTGCGTTTGCCCGTCGGAACCAAGGACAAATACCTCGCTGCCATTGCCAAGATTCCGCCGGATATGCGCGTGGCTTGGCGATTCCACAAAGTGGAGCCCGGCGATACGCTGGCAGGTTTGGCGCACAAGTATCACACCACATCGCAGGCGATTGCCGAAGCCAACGGCCTCGGCGATCAGGAGCCGACGGCGGAGAGCAAGGTGATTATTCCGCTGGCTCCGGGCAAGAGCACGGATTCCGGCGTGATGCGCTTTTCCAAGCGGGCGCGCCTGTACAAAGCCCGTAAGGGCGATTCGGTGGCTTCGGTCGCCGAGCACTTTGGCGTACCCGAAGATCGCCTGCAGGCATGGAACCACGTAAAAGGCGACAAGCTGACCTCGGGCCAACTACTCAAGGTGTATCTGCCAGTCAAGGGTAAAAGCAGTGACGTGATCAACACGCAGGCTCCTTCCAAGCGTCCACGCAAGGGAAAGTCAGGCAAGGGCGGCAAGAGCCACACGAGCAAGGCAAAGTCCGGCCACGGCAAGCGAAAGTCACGCGGATAGACCTCCCCGATGCCCGGTGAGGAACTCCCGGGTTGTGTTTTTCGGTCCAATGCCGCATATTGTACGGAAAGACACGCGTGATTTTGCCAAAGCCGGTGTATGATGCTTTCCGGGCAGTTGATTTACGCCACGGAATTTAGCAGAGCAATATCGCTGCGTGTAAGGCGGCGTTCCCAGGCCATCAGCATCTTTCAGGAGGAATCGTATGAGCTGGAATGAAAAGTTTTTTTGCAGTGACGATGAGTTTGATGAGTTCAGCGACAGCGGCGCTTACGGGGAAGTTCTGGAGTCTGATTTAGAGGACGAAGAGGAAGAAGAAGAGATGGATCTCCATGGCGGTCACGCGGGAACACCTGTGGCGGTGATTGTGGAGGAAACCGTGGTGGTGGTCGAGCCGACGCCAGGTCCGGCGGCGAAGGCCCCGGCCAAGAAGAAAGCTGCGCCCAAGAAGCCCGAGAAGCCCGAGAAGAAAGCCACGCCGAAGCCGGCAGCCCCCGCTGTGAAGGCCCCAGCGCCGGCGCCGAAGGCTGCGACGCCCCCAAAGAAAGCGGCCATGCCCGCGAAAAAGGCGACGGTGAAGAAAGTCGCCAAGAAAGTCGTAAAGAAGGTCGTAAAGAAAGTCGCGAAAAAGGCGGCGAAGAAAGCCGCGCCTGCCAAAGTCGCCAAGAAAGCCGCGAAGCCGATGAAGAAGGCGGTCGCCAAGAAGCCAGTTAAGAAACCGGCTTCGAAAAAGGCAGCGAAACCCACGAAGAAGGCGGCAGTGAAGAAGCCAGCCAAGAAGGCGGCAAAGATCGTGAAGAAGGCCGCGAAAAAAGCTGGCAAAAAGGTTGTGAAGAAGGTCGCCAAGAAAACGGCCAAGAAGACTGGCAAGAAGAAGCATTAGCAGTCAGTTACTTTGCTGCAATGTTCGCCGGTTGGATAAATTAGACGAATGAGACTAGGGCCGCGCAGTTTGCGGCCCTTTGTGTTGTACAGGGAAATGCAGGTAGTTCATGCATCCTCATCCCACCTTTCAAAACGCGAGGTGGGTATCAGGCGCATTTATTTTTACGCCGCTCTATGTCGAGCACGAGAATGGCAAGGGTAGAGGTGGGGGGCATGTAACCCAATTCACTGCCGAAGGAACAGATCGTATTGGCTTGTGTGTGGGGACAGGTGCCTCACCTGTCCAATCGGAGCGAAGCTCCGAAAGTTCTTTGTTCGCACCGCCCACTGTCCGCGAGAGAGGCAGGAAACGGTAGAGCGGGACTTCCAGTCCGCGTCCTCGGGCCTCAGGAGAATTGGGCTTCAGCCCCAGAGGTAAGATTTTCAGCGGCGCGTTAGAAGGACTTATCCCAGCGGCTGAAGCCGAATTCCATTCAGCGCTTAACGCGGGGCTGGAAGCCCCGCTCTACCGTAAGTGCCTCGGGTTAAGGTTCGTCCGCGTGTGGGCGACAAGGTAAGGCTTGCATCCTGCATCCCACCCTTCAAAACGCGAAGGGTGGGGCACCCGCACCCGGCAATATTCCAACTACTGGATATAAACGCCGCCCACAATCGCGATGTCCATTAGACCGTCGGCGTTGAAATCGGCCGGGATCACGAAAGGCTCGTCGGTCGGAGCAGTAGTGGCGTAGGCCGTTCCGAATGTCCCGTCACCATTGCCGGGGAGAACTGACACCGCGATGGAACCGCCGATGTCGGTCGTCACCAGCAGGTCAACTTTGCCGTCGCTGTTCATGTCGCCCGCCCCGTATACGTGTAACAGGCCTGTCGGTGTGTAAAAAGTCGGCGGTTTGAATGTGCCATCGCCGCGACCAAGCGATACCGCTGCTTGTGTTCCGGTGTAATAATACAGGTCAGGCACTCCGTCACCGTTGAAGTCGGTAAGATGCAAACTTCCTTGCGCTGAGTTAGTAGCGTTCACTCCGGCGGTGCGGGCCTTTTGGAACGTGCCATCCCCATTACCGAGCGCAACTCGCACTTGCAATGTCTTTCCATCTTTTGCCAAGACGAATGCGATCACGTCGAGAATGCCGTCGCCGTTTACATCGCCCAGCAATGGGAACAGGGCACCGGAATCCATTGGTATGTATGAGCCTTTGTGAAACGTACCATCGCCATTTCCCAAGTATACCCTTGTCGCGCTCGTTGACCCGAGCACCAGATCGAGAATGCCATCGCGGTCAAAATCTCCCACCGCGACGACTTGCGAACTGTTCACGCCGGGCGCGAATGTGAAAACCGGCGTAAAGGTACCATCGCCATTACCAAGGCTTACCTGAATATGTGGATCCGTTCCATTGAAGTTATCCGACATCTCAACTAGGTCAATTCTGCCGTCGCCGTTCAAATCTGCGAACATCGCTGCGCCATTGGCCCAGTTAAATACTTCATACGGGCCCGATGTGAATTTGCCATCGCCCTCGCCAAAGAAACTCTGGATAGGAAAGTAACCGGTTAGTTGGGTGCCCGCCGCAAAGTCGAGAATGCCATCGTTGTTGATGTCGCCCACCAACACTGGCCCGCCGCTAGAATACTGCGGGACGGAGTAAGCGCGCGTGGCTCCAAACGCAGCTATCGGCGAATGCACCTCCACCTGGGTAAACGTCGAACTTGTGATCGGGCCGTTGGGGCTGGTGATAGTTACAGTGATCATGCCAGCGGTATTGCTGGCGATGTCCGCCGCAAGAACCTGCGCATCCAGTTCGTGCCCGGAGACAAACGTAGTCGCACGCGGCGAGGCATTCCAGTTGACGACTGATCCATTGATGAAGTTCGCGCCAAAAACGCGCAGCGTGAATCCAGCACCTCCGGGCGCAACAGCAGTCGGATTCGTCGGCCCAACAATCTGCGGCACCGGGTATCCCGGCTGGGCAGTAGCGGCGTGGGCGGTAGGTAGGGCGAAGGTGGCGACGCAGGCTGTCGCGAAGAGCAAGCGGCAAGAGTAGCTGAGTAACTTACAAGCGGACATGAGGAACTCCTTGAATCAGGTTGCCGCGGGGGATCGGCTGGGCTGATTCGGATCACTTACGTTGCATTCCCGTGCAAGGAACAAGGGCCATTGCTGACAGAGCTAGGCTAACTGTGGGGGCGGACGGAGTCAAGGGACACCGGGTGTGTGCGGGCACGAGCAGAAACACAGGGTCCCTCCACTGCGCCATGTTTCGCGCAAAAGCGCGAAGCATGGCTCCGGTCGGGATGACACGGTGGGGGCGGTGTGTGTCGCCCCTACGGGGCTCGGGCGGGCTGGGGCTTTCCCGGCACTTACGTGCCGGGCTTTCATCTGGCGTCCCGCTTGCGCGGGACTGGGTTCGCATGAGCATTGTGCAGCGGGGCACTGAGGTTCTTTCGGCGACAAAGACCCGCCCAAGCAGAGCTTGGACGGGGCACCCGGAGCGCGGGCTCTCGGGATGGGCACCCGGTTGCGGGCGGTCGTGGGGGGGTGGGTGCGTGGGTCTTTCGACTACGCGAGTGGATTTGCGAGGCGAATCCGCTCACTTCGCTCAACATGACACAGGGTGAGGGCTGGTTCCTATCGCCCAAACGCTCCGCTGAACACCATCTCGGTGTATTCGCGGATGAGTTCTTCTTCGCTAATGGGCCCGTCGGGCTTGTACCACTGATAGATCCAGTTGATCATGCCAAGCAGGGCGAAGGTGGCGGCGCGGGCGCTTACTTTCACTTCTGAGTGCGATGGTGTGCCAGACTTTCCTGCTGACTTTCCGGACGATGCCCCGTTCTTGCCAACATGGGATGCGGCGCGTTCGGTTTGGGCTGCTGCGAAGGACTCTTCCACAAACTTTACGTAATTCTTTTTGCGCTCGTTGATCTTGCCGCGAAACTCTGGCGACAGCGGATGGTTCTCATGCAGCATCACCGTAATCTCGCGGTCGCGGGTGCGGAGCACCGTCTCCAGATGCAGGCGAAT
This sequence comes from Terriglobales bacterium, assembly GCA_038229415.1. Classification (GTDB taxonomy): domain Bacteria; phylum Acidobacteriota; class Terriglobia; order Terriglobales; family Acidobacteriaceae; genus JANXUR01. The sequence continues at coordinate 20,855 of JBBROM010000010.1, read as the reverse complement.
CAGAGCGCGGAGGCGGGCCTCGGCGAGACCGCGCGCGTCTTCAGAGCTAAAAGAGCTAACAGCGCTGGCGGCGATGCTGGCAACTACTCCCGGCACCATGCTAGCCGAGGCATCTGGTGCGGCCGTCATGGCGCGCACGGGGGCAATCACGCGGTCTTCGGTGATTTGCATGGCGTGGCTCATGATCTCGAACAGGATCTCGTCTTTGCTGCGGAAGTGGTGATAGAGCGCGCCCTTGCTGAGGCCGAGCTCGCTGCAAATGTCTTGGATTGAGGTGGCGTCGTAGCCGTTGCGCTGGAACAGCGTGGCGGCGGCGCGCAGAATTTGGTGACGAGAGTCCGTACCGACTTCGGTTTGCATGAGGAGGCTTGACCTGAGAGTGCCTGTTACGACTCGTGACGACCAGTGGGCAATTTTATAGGGATTCGGGGGCGTATGCCAATGGGCACTTGACATAAGGAATCGGGGCGGGTAGCCTAAGGAAACATACCGACCGGTCGGTTTTGACTAGGCGGACACTGATACCCCTAATTTAGGAGGCTGCCGACATGGCTGCCAAAGTTTTTTATGCGAAAGATGTTCAACCGGCGGCGATTGCCGGCAAGACGATTGCCATCATCGGATACGGCAGCCAGGGTCGCGCGCAGGCGCTGAACCTGCACAACAGCGGCGTGAATGTGATTGTGGGCCTCGACCCGGGTCGCAAGAGCGCCGTCCAAGCCAAGGCCGATGGATTGACCGTGTTGCCCGTGGCGGAAGCTGCCGCCCAGGCGGACTGGATTCACATCTTGGCGCCGGACGAAGTGCATAAGGGCGTGTACGAGGCGCACATCAAGCAGCACCTGACGGCGGGCAAAGTTCTAGGCGTGTCGCACGGATTCAGTGTGCACTTTGGCACCGTGGTGCCGCCCAAGGATGTGGACGTGGTGATGATCGCGCCGAAGAGTCCAGGGCATTTGGTGCGGCGGCAGTATGAGGAAGGCCGGGGCGTGCCTGCGCTGATTGCGGTGCATCAGGATGCCAGCGGGCAGGCTCATGCGCGGGCGTTGGCGTATGCCGATGCGATTGGCTCGACCCATGCAGGGGTGCTCGAAACCACGTTCAAGGAAGAGACCGAGACGGATCTATTCGGCGAGCAGGCGGTGCTGTGCGGCGGATTGACTTCGCTCATCACCAAGGGTTTTGAGACGCTGGTGGAAGCGGGGTATCAGCCGGAGATTGCGTACTTCGAGTGCCTGCATGAGATGAAGCTGATTGTGGATTTGATCTATGAAGGTGGTATGGCGAATATGCGCTACTCAATCTCGAACACTGCGGAATACGGCGACCTGACACGTGGCAATGCCGTGGTGGACGACAAAGCAAAGACAGCCATGAAGAAGGTGCTAGCGGACATTCAAAGCGGCAACTTTGCGCGCGAGTGGGTGGCGGAGCATGAGAGTGGTGGCAAGAACTTTGCCGCTTTGCGCCAGGCCGGACAGCAGCACCAGATTGAAGTAGTCGGCGCGAAGCTGCGCGGCATGATGAGCTGGCTGCACAAGGCTGCTCCGGAAGCTGTAACTGCGGAGAAGCCACAGGAAGTAGCCGCCGCGGTTTAGTAGGTAGAGTTAGTAGCTAGCCGTCTAAGTGTAAGTCGAGAATATTTTTCAGCAAGATCGGCGAAAGCCGCCGTAGTGGAGCGCGTGAGGTCAACCAGCCGTAAGCCGCGCTCCACGAAACAGTTTTCCGCCGGAAATAATTCGGCAAGGCAGAAAGTAGTCGTCATCCGATGCCACGTGGAGCCGAACTCGTACTGCGCTGCCTTCGCCATGAAGGTGTGGATCTAGCTTTTGGCTATCCGGGCGGTGCCATCATGCCGCTGTATGACGCGCTGGCAGGCAGCGGCATCCGCCATGTATTGACCCGGCATGAGCAGGGCGCGGTGTTCGCGGCAGAAGGTTATGCGCGGGTTTCGGGCAAAACCGGCGTGGCCTTTGCCACCAGCGGCCCCGGCGCCACCAACTTAATCACCGGCATTGCGGACGCCAAGATGGATGGCGTGCCGCTGGTTTGCATCACCGGGCAAGTGCGCTCGGTGCTGATTGGCACCGACGCGTTCCAGGAAACTGATGTATTCGGCATTACTCTGGCACTTACTAAGTGGAGCCGGTTAGTTACTAAGCTGGAAGATATTCCGGCGGTGATTGCCGAAGGTTTCTACTGGGCGCGCAGCGGTCGTCCCGGGCCTGTGTTGATTGATATCCCCGTGGACTTGATGAAGGCGAAATCGGGTTCACTGGCGCCAGTTACTTTCTTTCCGCCGCAGAAGCCGCAGTCACATGCCGCGCCGGAGTGGACGCAGCGCGTACTCGCCATGTTACAGAAGGCGGAGAAACCGGTGGCGCTAGTGGGCGCGGGCGTCAAGTTAAGCGGGGCTACCGACCAAGTTCGCGCGCTGCTGGATGAGCTGAAGATTCCGTCGTTCGCCACGGTGCATGGGCTGGGTGCGATTGAAACTAGTGCGCCGCACTACTTGGGCATGGTGGGGATGCACGGCACCCGCGCCGCGAATCTGGCGTTGCATGAAACCGATCTGCTATTGGTGCTGGGCGCACGGCTGGATGATCGCGTAACTGGTGAGCCTTCGCGTTTTGCGCCGCATGCGCGCATCGTACATTTTGAAATTGATCCTTCGCAGCTTGACCGGGTGCGGCCGTGTCAGATACCCGTGGTAGGCAATTTAGCTGAGACGGTCCCAGCGCTTCAGCGTGCGATTGCAGGAGCGCCGCGTCCGGATTGGGGCGCGTGGTTGGCGCAGGCTGCGGGCGATGAGCGCGCGGACTTACAGCCTTCCGGTCAAACCGCTCCGGCGACACAATTTCTTGACGACCTATTCGCGCTGCTGCCGCCTGACGCAATCGTGGTGACGGATGTGGGCCAACATCAGATGTGGGCGGCGCAACGTTTTCGGGGCAGCAATCCTCGAGGGTTTCTGACTTCGGGCGGATTGGGTGCGATGGGCTTTGGCTTGCCTGCGGCGATTGGCGCTCAGTTGGCTGCGCCAGGCGCGACGGTGCTGTGCGTCTCCGGTGACGGCGGTATTCAGATGAACATTCAGGAGTTCGCCACGCTGCATCGCGCGAAGGCTCCGGTAAAGATTCTGATTGTGGACAACCAGTATCTCGGCATGGTGCGGCAGTGGCAGGGGCTCTTCTACGACCGCAACTATGCGGAGACCGATCTGAGCGATAATCCCGATTTCGTCGGCATCGCCAAGGCGTATGGGGTAGACGGCCGCACGCTCACGCTGGATTGCATGGAGCCGAAGAATCTGGAAGCGACGGCGAAGACGCTGCGCGAATTTGTGCAGTCGCCGAATCCGGAGCTGCTGGTGTTCCATTGCCCGCGCGAAGCGAACGTGTGGCCGATGGTTCCCGCCGGAGCGGCGCTCAACGAAATGATGCTGCGGGATAAAGAAGAAGTAGCCGAATTGGAGCAAACGATATGACACTGTTTCACGTTCGCTATCGCGATACGCAGGGCACGCTGATGCGCCTGCTGAATGCTATTTCTCGACGCGCCATCCAAATGCCATATCTGGAAGTTGTGCCCGAGGGCGGCGGGCAGCGCTTGTCGTTGACATTGGATGTGAATGCGAAGCAGAGCGGCCAGTTGATGCGGGAGTGGAACGCGACGATTGATGTGCTGGAAGTATTGGCGTCCACATCGTTGGAGCAAGTAACGCAGCCCAAGCCGCCGCAGGAAGTGTGGGCGGTTGCCGCGCAGTCTGGCGCGCTGGCGATGGGGCAGGCTTAGCCGCATTCTCGATAAGGACTGTCTGGCCGGTCGTTGATCGCTGATCTCTGATCACCGATCTTTGCTCGTTGATAGTCCGGCTACGCGCTCCTGTGTAAATTCAGCTGCTTTGCAATCCGATATTCTTCCACCATGAATCTCAAACACATTAGCCACGGAATTACCGATGGACGCGACCGGGCTCCGGCGCGCTCCATGTTCAAGGCCATCGGATACACCGATGCTGATCTTGCCAAGCCGCTTATCGGCGTGGCCAGCACCTGGATTGAAACCATGCCGTGCAACTTTCACCTGCGGCGGCTTACGGCCAAGGTGAAGGAGGGCGTTCGCGCGGCGGGCGGCACGCCGATGGAGTTCAACACGATCGCCATCAGCGACGGGCAGACCATGGGCACCGAAGGCATGCGCGCCTCGCTGGTGAGCCGCGAGGTGATCGCCGACTCCATCGAACTGGTGTGCCGCGGACAAATGTTCGACGCAGTGGTTGCCGTTGTGGGCTGCGACAAGACGATTCCAGGCGCGGCAATGGCACTGGCGCGGCTGGATATTCCGGGCATCGTGCTTTATGGCGGAACGATTGCGCCGGGCAACTTTCGCGGTAAGGACGTCACGATTCAGGATGTGTTTGAAGCCGTGGGCGCGAACGCAGCGGGCAAGATGAGCGACGGGGACTTGAAGGCGCTGGAGGATGTGGCGTGTCCGGCGGCGGGCGCGTGTGGCGGACAGTACACGGCGAACACGATGTCCACTGCGATGGAGTTGATCGGCCTTTCGCCGCTGGGCGCGAACAGCATTCCGGCTATGGCGGACCGCAAGGATGCAGCCGCGTTTCGTTGCGGCGAACTGATTATGCAACTGCTTGCGAAGGGCATTACGCCAAGCCAGATTTTGACGCGTACTGCGTTTGAGAATGCGATTGCATCGGTGGCAGCGACGGGCGGTTCAACAAACGCTGTGCTGCACTTGCTCGCGCTGGCGCGCGAGGCTGGTATTCCGCTGAATATCGAAGAGTTCCACGGTATCAGCGAGCGGACTCCGCTGATTTGCGATTTGAAGCCTGCGGGCCGATTCAATGCGGCGGATGTGGACGCGGCGGGAGGCATTCCGCTGATCGCGCAGCGCCTGGTGGCGGGCGGTTATGTGGATGGGTCGGCGATTACGGTGAGCGGTCGCACGCTCGCCGAAGAAGCTGCTGACGCGAAAGAAACGCCCGGCCAAGAGGTTATTCGCGCGCTCAACAATCCGGTAAAGAAAACCGGCGGCATTGTAATTTTGCGTGGCAACCTTGCGCCTGAAGGCGCGGTGGTCAAACTCAGCGGACACGAGCGGAACTCGCACACCGGGCCAGCGCGCATCTTCGATTCTGAAGAGCAGGCCATGACGGCGGTTACCAGCAAGCAGATTCAGCCGGGCGATGTAGTCGTGATTCGTTACGAAGGCCCGCGCGGCGGTCCAGGGATGCGCGAGATGCTGGGCGTGACTGCGGCCATTGTCGGCGAAGGGTTGGGCGAATCGGTGGCGCTGATTACAGACGGGCGTTTCAGCGGCGCGACGCGCGGATTGATGGTGGGGCACGTGGCTCCAGAAGCTGCCATGCGCGGCCCCATTGCTGCGCTGCGCGAGGGCGACATCATCACGATTGATGCGTGTACGCGAACACTTGCGGTTGCACTTACTGACGCTGAACTGCAAGAGCGGCTGGCCTCGTGGCAGGCACCCAAGCCGCGCTATCCGGCGGGAGTGTTTGCCAAGTATGCGGCGCTGGTGTCGTCGGCTTCGGAAGGGGCGATCACGGTCGCGCCCGCTTTATAGCGCGAGACCTGCGCTCTACAGAAATAGTTTTCAAAACAATCTCCTGACTATGGGCCTCGTTCTGTGCAACCAGAGCGGGGCCCATTTTTGCATCGCGGATCGCACCGTTCCCGCATGATTCCACATCCCAATCGCGTTACACTTAGCGCGCAAGGGTGCTTGGCAGCGCCCGGTTGTCGGAGGCCTTATGCTTAGAAAATTTTGGATGGTCGGCGGCGTAGCGATGGCAGCCGTGGTGCTGCTGTTGATGGTGATTCCCTCGTTTCTCGATATCAATCATTATCGTGGCCAAATTCAGGCTAAGGCGGAAGCTGCTCTACAGCGGCCGGTTTCATTAGGGCCAATGAGCCTCCGCTTGCTGCCGCCTACGATTGAAGCCAAGCAGCTGGTGATCGGCGCCAAGGCGGACTTCCCCACCGGGCGCCCCTTTGTTACAGCGGACGAACTTAAGGTGTCGGTGGGCTTGTTTGCGCTGCTCAGCGGCAGGGTTGCCGTGCGGTCGGTGGAGCTGAAGCATCCTGTGCTGGAACTGGTGCGCAACGCCGAGGGAGTGTGGAATTACAGCAGCTTCGCGAGTGGAGGTAAAGGCGAAAGCGCGAATCCTGCAGACTTCTCGCTTGATCGGCTGCGCATCACCGACGCCACGATTGGCGTCACCGACTTGGCTGCTGGCACACCGCGTCGCGAGTTTGAACATGTGAACCTCGTGCTTGCTGACTTCCGTCTTGATAAGCCCTTCGAACTGGCGCTGGTGGCGCAACTGCCGGGCGGCGTGCCTTTCAAGCTCGAAGGCAAGGTCCACTACGATGCACCGCACAGTGCGTTGCACCTCATTGACACCAAATTAAAGCTCGGCGGCTCCCGACTTAATATTTCGGGAGCGATCAACCTGAAGCCAGCAGTGCCCGAGTTGCAGAGCGTGCATCTCTGGGCATCTGATTTTGCAGCTGAGGATGCGATTCAAACCATAAACTCGCTCGGATTGGACTTTGCTCCGGGCATGAAAATTTCCGGCAAAGTGAGCACCGATGTGACCGCCAACGGCCCCGCCAGCCTGCCGCAGATGAACGGCAAGGTGTCCGTCAGCAGCCTGGAAGCCAGCGGCAGTGGCTTGGCGGAACCAGTGAAAATTTCTGCGCTGGAGATTGCGCTCACGCCAGAGCAGGCGCGCTCCAATGACTTCAAGGTGACATCCGGCAACACGTCGCTGAATACGCGCTTTACAGTCAATCAATACGCGTCGCCGTCGCGTTCGATTGACGCTGCCTTCAACACTCCGGGCGCGGCGCTAAACAACCTGCTGGGCATTGCACGCGTTTATGGCGTAAAGGGCCTCGAGGGTTTGAGCGGGGACGGGACACTGGCGCTCGACATGCGCGCTGTAGGACCAGTCGCCAGCCTGGCGTCGAACAACGTCATACAAACCATGAACGGACGCGCCACTTTGAACTTCAGCAATGTGCGGCTACCTGGGATTGATCTGAACGAAGCGGTAAACAGCATTGTCAAACTCGGCAGCGGTGGTGGGGGCGCGAAAAAGGGATACACCACACTCAGCCGGGTTACGGGCGATATTCAGGTGGCGCAGGGCGTGGCGCAAACCAGCAACTTAAATGCAGCCTTCGACATGGGCAAGGTCAGCGCGGCAGGAACCGCCAACCTGGTGACGCGGGGGCTGAACATGAATGTGCTGGCCAAGCTGAACTCACAGTTCGCTTCGGGAGCCGGTGCCGAGGGATCCGTAGGTGGCCTGCTGAACTCGGCGCTTGGCGGTAGTGGCAATGGCGGTGGATTGGAAGTGCCGATCATCGTTACAGGTACGTTCAGCAATCCCCATTTTGCGCCGGACCTCCAGAAGCTGGCGCAGGGGCGGCTGAAAGGCTTGCTCGGCGGCGGAGCAGGCAGCATTCTGGGGGGACTGACCAAGCCCGGCGAAAAACCGGGTAACGACTTGGGAAGCGCGCTAGAGAGTTTATTCGGGAAGAAGAAAAAGAAGTAAGGCAGGAGAAATAAAAAGCCGGGCCGATTCGATTAGTCGAATCGGCCCTTTTGTTTTCGCACAAATTTTCGCGCCAAAAATTCTAAGCTAACTTTTTTCCAGCGTGCCATTGCGGAAGAGGAATCCCGCGACCGCTCCGCCGAGTAGGGGCGCGACGATGAACAGCCAGAGCTGCGTCACTGCGTTGCCGCCCGCCAGTAGCGCCGGGCCAATGCTGCGCGCAGGGTTCACGGAAACGCCGGTAATGTTGATGCCGAAGATGTGAATCGCTACGAGCGTCAAACCGATGGCCAAGCCAGCCATCGCACCCGGTGCCGCCGCTTGCGTCGAGCCCAGAATCACGATGACGAAGATCAGCGTGGCAAAGAACTCGAACCCGAAGGCTGAGACCATGGTGTATTCGCCCAGATAGCCCGTGCCAAAGCCGTTCTGGCCGAGATGTCCGGCGAGGGAACCATTGGCTCCCGCGACGCCGCTGGCGATGAACTGCACCACTGCGGCACCGACGATTGCGCCCAGAACCTGTGACACCATATAGCCCAGCATGTCGTTCAGCTTCATGCGTCCGGCGAGGTGTGCGCCCAAACTCACTGCAGGGTTGATGTGGCAACCCGAAATCGGCCCAATGCCGTAAGCCATGGCGATCAGCGCCAGTCCGAAGGCGAATGCGATGCCCAGGAAGCCGACTTTGTCTCCGGCAACCACGGCCGTGCCGCAGCCAAACAGAACCAGCGTAAACGTGCCGATGAACTCGGCTAGATATTTCTTCATCATCGTGTGTGCTCTCCTTTGAGCGAAGTGCAAGAACGACTCGATTACAAAACCATGCAAACCGTACTAAGGCAGATCGCGCCGTGGGGAAAAACGGCCGCTCCCATACGGACACGCATACGACTGTGGAGCGTGGAGACCCATTTTGGGAAGCGGCTGAATTGTAGAAGAAAAAGGGAAAGATGCGAAGGGAATTCTTGAGACTTAGGACAAGCGTCAGCAAGCAGCATGCTAAAAAGTGTCTGCGCCGCCGAGCAGAAACAACGCGAAGGGATGCCGAGAGCAAGGAAACCTATTCCAGCCGCTCGAGCGTGTAGTAGAGCGAATACGATGTGCCGTCGGGGTCGCCCTGATAGGTGACGCTGTAGGTAATGGGAGTGCCCGTCTTTGCTTCAAAAGTCGTGGTGGGGCCGCCCAAGGGCACTCCTCCGATACTCTGGAGTTGCCAGAATTGCCCGTAGCCATAGTTGCAGTCGTAACCCCAAAGGAGCGAGTACAGGGATTGAGGTCCGGCATCATCAGTCCATGCCAAGTTGAAGTTCCAGTTTCCTCCAGTTGTGCACGGGGCGCTTAGGAGAGTCGCATACACTGACAACCGATAGAGCCCATCCGTCTTAGGAATGAATATGGTCGTGGTCGGGATCGGCGCGGTCTGACCCGGTAGCCTGCCCTTCGCGACGATCTTCGGTGAGCTTTCGGTCGAGGACGCGGCGTGCTTTGTGTCTTGCGCGAGTGCGAGCGGGGTCGTCAAAACGAGCGCCAAGCATAGGGTTTTGTACATGGGATGGCTTCCTCCAGCCTCAAGTCTAGCATCGTTTTGCATGCGTTCCTGCCAGTGTGTCGCATTCTGCGGGTCTGTCAGAAGGTGTGATTCGCGTAGCTATTAGTCAGCTCGCAAAGGACTATTCGTCTGCGGCTTGTTCCTGCTCTGCCTTGGCGAGCGCTTCTTCGCGGCTCATGTCTTTCAACTCTTCCACGTCGAAGATGTCGCCGCACTCCAGACACTCGACAAATTCGGCGTCTTCGTCGCGGGAGACGATCTGCACTCGGGGATGTTTGCACTGCGACGGGTCGGCTGGCATCTCTCTATTCTCTGGGTTGTCCGTGGTTGGGGAGGCTTCGTCTCAGGCGTCCGCGCACTGGCCATAGAACGCCACACAGGAAGCATCGAATATCCAGATTCTAGCCTGAGATTGCCCATTGTCAAGCAAAGAGTCGCAAGAATATTCGGTGAATTCGTGTGGTAAGACTTACACCGGAGGGCTCGATGGTCAACGATGGGCAACCTAGCTGGCTACCGGAGCGCCGAAGCGGATGCTGTTTCCGTCTGGATCGAGCACGTAGAGTTCGCGGATACCCCAGGTTTGATCCACCGGAGCGATGTGGATAGCAACACCCTTGGCGACGAATTCAGCGTGCAGCGAATCTACGTCGTCACAGCGAAAGCGCAGCGCGCCGCCGACCACGCCGTCGCCAGCATGCGACGAAGCGTGGAAGGAAACGCCATCGCGCACGAAGCCCATATAGCAGGGGTCGCGATGAATCGCGCTCGCCGGAACCTCGAACAGGATTTGAAAGCCGAGTTGGCCGCAATAGAAGGCTGTTGCTACGTCGGCGTTGGTGATGTGGAGTACCGGAACTACGTCCTTTAGCAAGCTTGCCTCCGTTGTGCATGGTTGGCTGGTAGTCCAGACAACGGCAACCATGATACTGCGTGGGTTCATTGTGCAGGATTTTGTCGAAACTCTCTGCAAATTTTCGCTACGGGCGAGAAAATGTATCTCTCGCATTATCAATATGTTACGGACTATAAAGCATTCTTCCGCCGCGCGGCTTGCAAGTTGGCTGAGCAAGGTCTAACATTCTAATATCCGACAGTTTCAGTCGCATATTGCGATGCGCCCGAAGTTGTCCGGGGATCGTATTTCACCATGCTTAAGCTCACCAAGAAGGCCGACTATGGGCTGATCGCCATGAAGCATTTGGCGGAGCATGGGGAGCGTTGTGCCAGCGCAAAAGACTTGGCCGACACGTACGGCATTCCTCAGGAAGCGCTCGCTAAGATCTTGCAGCGGCTGGTGCGCGCTGGCTTGTTGTTGTCGCAACAGGGCACCAAGGGCGGCTACGTGCTGTCGCGGAATCCACGGCAGATTTCCGCTCTGGAAGTAATTCGCGTGATTGACGGCCCATTGTTGCTGACGGCTTGTTCGGAAGGGCCCGGCGATTGCGCCCACGAGACGCTGTGTACAGTGCGTGAGCCTCTGCGCAAGGTGAGTCTGAGTATTCAGCAAGTGCTGGCAAAGCTTTCGATTTGGGATTTGCGTGAGCCGGAGTTGAGCGCCGCAGAAAAGCAGGCCCATACCGGCAGTAGCGAGTTGGTGACGCTGGGTGCAGCGATGCCACTGAATGCCCCGGGCGATGCGCCGCGCTCTTAGTCGAAATGGCGACGCGAGTATGCACGAATAAATTTGGATGAGTTAGCGAAGAGTTAGCAACGGTTTTGCAGATTTGAGGAGAAAGCATTTATGGCAACCCTAGCAGTTCCGGCGGGAGTGACTCTGCCGATTTACATTGATAACCACGCCACCACGCAGATGGATCCGCGCGTGCTCGAAGCGATGACGCCCTACTTCACTACGCTGTTCGGCAACTCCGCCAGCCGCAATCACTCGTTCGGCTGGGCCGCGGAAGAAGCGGTGGAGATTGCCCGCGAACAGATTGCCAAGCTGATCGGTGCGAGCCCCAAGGAGATCATCTTCACCTCCGGCGCCACCGAGAGCAACAATCTCGCCATCAAAGGTGTGGCGGAGATGTATCGCGAGAAGGGCAACCACATTATCACCGCTGTTACCGAACACAAAGCGGTGCTGGACACCTGCAAGCGGCTGGAAAAGAATGGCTATCGCGTCACCTATCTGCCGGTGCAGAAAGATGGCCGTGTTGACCTCGAAGATCTGAAGCGCGCAATGGACGACAAGACGATTCTGGTCTCCATTATGTTCGCCAATAACGAAATTGGCGTGGTGCAGCCGGTGAAGGAAATCGGCGCACTATGCCGCGAGCGTGGCGTGTTCTTCCACACCGACGCGGTACAAGCCGTGGGCAAGGTGCCGGTGAATGTGAATGAGCAGAATATTGACCTGCTCTCGCTGACCGGCCACAAGATTTATGGGCCGAAGGGTGTTGGCGCGCTATATGTGCGCCGTCGTAATCCCCGGGTGCAGATTACAGCGCAGATTGATGGCGGCGGCCACGAACGCGGGATGCGTTCGGGTACGTTGAACGTTCCGGGCATCGTAGGCTTGGGCAAGGCTTGCGAAATCGCGCGGTTGGAGCTGGAAAGCGAAGCCACCAAGCTGTCTGGAATGCGTGATCGCTTGATGAAGAACCTGATGGGTCGCTTGGACGAGACTTACGTGAACGGCTCACTGGAGCATCGCTTGCCAGGCAACTTGAACATCAGCTTCGCTTATGTGGAAGGCGAGTCGCTGCTGATGGGCATCAACGATATTGCGGTTTCCAGCGGCTCGGCTTGCACCTCGGCGACGCTTGAGCCATCTTATGTATTGAAGGCTCTGGGAACCGGCGATGATCTGGCTCACAGCTCGATCCGCTTCGGCATCGGTCGCTTTAACACCGAAGCTGAGTTGAATTATGCGGCGGACAAGTTAGTGGAAGTAGTTACCAAGTTACGCGAGCTTTCTCCGCTGTACGAAATGGCGAAAGAAGGCATTGACTTGAGTAAAGTGCAGTGGGACGCCAGCGCGGGATCGCATTAAGAACAAAGTTTCGGGTTTCAGATTTCACGAAAATAGTAACAAACAAGTTTCAGGGAGAAACGATCATGGCATATAGCGACAAGGTTCTAGATCATTATTCGAATCCCCGCAACGTGGGTTCGCTGGATAAGAGCAGCAACGAAGTAGGCACAGGCCTGGTAGGCGCGCCGGAGTGCGGCGACGTGATGAAGCTGCAAATCCGGGTGAATCCGGTGACGCAGATCATTGAAGAAGCTAAGTTCAAGACCTTCGGCTGCGGCTCCGCAATTGCGTCGTCTTCGCTGGCGACCGAGTGGGTCAAGGGCCGCACCGTGGAAGAGGCGCTGGCCATTAAGAACACGGAAATCGTGAAGGAACTGGCGCTGCCGCCGGTGAAGATTCACTGCTCGGTGTTGGCGGAAGATGCGATTCGTGCCGCGATCGGCGACTGGAAGAAGAAGCAGGTTGTTGCTGAGCCTGCGAAGGTCGAAGTCGCGCACTAACTCGCGTGAAGTTGCGCGATAGGGGAATCATGACTCAAGTATCAGAGAATCCGGTTGCGCCGATGCCTGCATCCGCGCAATCGCCGGCGCTCAAGGGTGTCCATGTCACCGAGAAGGCAGTGGAACGCATTCGCATCGCCATGGAGAAAGAAGGCATTTCTCCGGCCGAGGGCGGATTGCGGCTGGGCGTGCAAGGTGGCGGATGCTCGGGTTTGAGTTACAACATCCGTTTTGATACCCAGCCGCGAGAGCGCGACCGGGTATTCAACCACGGAGACGTGCGCGTATTCATTGACCCCAAGTCATTCGTGTATCTGGCGGGCATGGTGCTTGATTGGCAGGAAACGCTGATGTATCGCGGCTTCGTCTTCCAGAATCCTAACTCTACCAAGTCTTGTGGGTGTGGCACATCGTTTTCCGCCTAAGCGCCACGCAATTATTGTTCCCTACTCTCTCCCATGGCTGACATCTCAAAAAGCTTGTTGTCGCCGGTCGGGCAGCCGACCCCGCAGTGCTGGTCCTGCGGCGAAATGCGCGCCGCATTGTTCTGCGACGCCTGTGGGAACTTGCAACCGGCGGAGCCGACCGATTACTTCTCGTTTTTCGGGTTGCCGAGAAAGCTGAACCTTGATCTGGCCGCGCTGGAGCGTGAATATTACCGGCTGAGCCGAAAGCTGCATCCCGATCTTTTTGCCAACGCCGCGGTACAGCAGCAATCGTGGAGTCTGCAACGGTCGTCGCAACTGAATGACGCCTACCGTACGTTGCGCGAACCAATTGCGCGCACAGAGTATCTGTTGAAGCTGGAAGGCGTGCAACTGGAAGAGCAGTCGCAAAGAGCCACGCAGCAGGCGCGCGCCACCGGTGAACAAAAGAAAGTTGTTCCGCCCGAGCTGCTTGAGGAAGTGTTTGAGCTCAACATGCAGTTGGAAGAGCTGCGGATGAATCGCAAAATGGGCGACCGCGACGAGGATCTGGAGAAGCAACTAGCCGAGCAGGAGAGCACGTTCGAATTAAAGTTGCATGAGTCAGATGCGGAGCTAGGCCAGTTGTGGAATGAATGGGATGCATTGCCTCCAAGGGAAGAACCTGCGGCGGGTAAAGAGCCGGTTCAGAAGCAAGTGATTGACCGCATGGTTGCATTACTCAATAAGCGCAGTTATTTGCGCAACCTGGTTCGTGATGTAAAAGACGCGCTGACGGCATAAAGCTGCACATCGCAAGACTAGCAGCAAAAGTTCAAACTAAAAACTACATGGCTGATCGAATTATAGGCATTGACTTAGGTACTACGAACTCGCTAGTCGCGTTCATGCAAGAGGGTGCGCCCGTAGTTATTCCCGGAGAAGATGGCGTGAATCTTGTGCCATCGGTAGTGGCACTTGATGCCAAGGGGAATACTGTCGTCGGTAATGGTGCGCGCAAGTATCTGATTGAGACGCCGGATCGAGCTGTCTACTCCGTGAAGCGCCTGATGGGCCGCGACGTGGAAGACGTCCGCGACGAGCTTGATTTGTTCTCCTTTCGACTCGCAGAAGACCTGGCAGCCGGGGAAGTGCTACGCCTGAAGTTGGGAACTGCGACATTCACCCCGCCGGAGATTTCCGCGCTAGTGTTACGGCAACTCAAACGAAACGCGGAACGCTACTTCGGCGCGCCAGTTACCAAGGCGGTCATTACTGTCCCGGCCTATTTTAATGATGCACAGCGGCAAGCTACGAAAGATGCAGGCCGTATCGCTGGTCTCGAAGTGTTGCGCCTGGTCAATGAACCTACCGCTGCTTCGCTGGCCTATGGGCTTGACCAGAAAAAGAACGGCACGATTGCCGTGTACGACTTTGGCGGTGGCACCTTTGACATCTCAATATTGAAATTGCACGATGGAATCTTTGAAGTGCTGGCCACGGGCGGCGACACGCATCTTGGTGGTGATGACATAGACAACCTACTCATTCGCATTGCGCTGAATGATATTCAGGGTGATTTAGGGTTGGATGTAAGTCGCAGCGCGGAGGTCGTTCAGGCGATTCGTAAGGCAGTGATCGAGGCTAAGATCACATTGTCGTCGCAGGACTCGGTTAGTCTTAATGTCGAACTGCCGGGTGGTAAGCACTATCAGCGCAAGATTTCGCAGGAGCAATTTGCTTCGCTGATTGAGCCTATCGTCCAGCGGACACTAGTTCCCTGCAAGCAGGCTTTGCGCGACGCCAACCTCAAACCCATTGATATTGACGAAGTGGTGCTGGTCGGCGGTTCCACGCGGATTCCGCGTGTGCGGCAGGTGGTACGTGAACTCTTCCAGCGAGAGCCACACACGGAGTTGAATCCCGACGAGGTAGTCGCTCTAGGCGCAGCGGTGCAGGCGAATATCCTAAGTGGCGGATCGGAAGCTACTAAAGAGATGTTGCTGCTGGATATAACTCCGCTGTCGCTCGGCATTGAAGCGCTGGGTGGAGTCGTAGCTAAGATCATTCATCGCAACTCGACGATCCCTGCTTCCGCGACCGAGCATTTTACCACTGGCGTGGACGGACAGACGGCGGTCGCAGTGCATGTATTGCAGGGTGAGCGCGAAATGGCACAGGACTGCCGGTCGCTGGCCCGCTTCGATCTGAAGGGTATTCCGCCGATGCCTGCGGGGTTGCCCCGTATCGAAGTACGCTTTCTGATTGATGCCAATGGCATCTTACAGGTGTCGGCGCGGGAACAGCGCAGCGGCCAAGAGGCGCAGGTAAGTGTTCAACCGAGTTATGGACTTACCGACGAGCAAGTCGAGAAGATGATTCTGGATTCATTCGACTTCGCTGAGCAGGATATTGAGCAACGGCAGATCATCGAGGCCCGCAACGAGAGTGAGACGATTCTCTCGGCACTTGAGAAAGGCCGTATCGGTCCGGCGTGGAAGGTCCTTACTGTAGAAGAGCAGGAAGCCATTGCCACAAGCGAGATACATTTGCGCAGTATCCGCGAAGGTAGCGACTACAAGGCGATTCGTTCCGCAATTGACGAATTGAACACCCTCACTACACGCCTCGCGGAGTTGATGATGGATACTGCCGTAAGCAGCGTACTGCAGGGTAAGACAATGGAAACGGCGGACGTTGGTGAGGATATTGCAGCGCCGCATCCGTTTGCGGCGGCAGAGATCGAGAGCACTTAGCTTGCGGGTTGTGGTGGTCGCCGAGATAGCGCGGCACGAAATTAGAGTTAGTCAGGAAAAGAGATAAAAGCATGGGTCAGAACCCTTACATTCAGGAAGCAAACTTTACGCCTGCCACCCAGAAGTTCAAGGTGACTTATTTATATGAAGGCAAGGAAAGCGTAGTGGAGGTAGACCCAGCCAAGGTTCCTTTTGGAGACCACGGCCTGCCGGGCAGCATTCTCGACATTGCCATGGGAGCCAAGGTTCCGCTCGACCATGCCTGTGGCGGGGTCTGCGCGTGCTCGACTTGCCATATAATCGTGCGCGAAGGTAGCGATAGCTGCAATGAGCCGGAGGATGCGGAACTCGACGAGCTGGATTTGGCTGCAGGAGTTACTACCAAGTCTCGACTTAGCTGTCAGACCGTGCCAAACGGGAATGCGGATATTGTGGTGGAGATTCCGGCGTGGAACCGTAACGCTGCCAAGGAAGAGCACTAGACTATGTTGAAATTTGATTGGGAAAATGCCGAAGACATCGGAATTGCGCTGGATGAGAAGTTTCCGGACTTAGATCCACTGACCGTGCGCTTCACCGACCTGCATAAGTGGGTGATTGAGTTGCCGGACTTCATCGGCGATCCGGCTAAGTCGAATGAAGGTAAGCTGGAGGCGATACAGATGGCTTGGCACGAAGAGTACAAAGCCCGGAACTCGTAGCAAATGTAAAGCGCCGCACACCCGAGCGGCGCTTCTGCTTGTCTTGATCCCACCTACCGCTGCTCCGAGATATCCACTTCCGCCTCGCGCAGAAAGCGCGCAGCTTCTTCCGGCGGCGTGGGATTGATGTAGAAGCCGGTGCCCCACTCAAATCCCGCAGTCGTCGTCAACTTAGGGATGAACTCTATGTGCCAGTGATAGTGGTCGTTCTGCGGCTCTTGCACCGGAGAAGAGTGAATCACCATGTTATAGGGCGCATTGTCGAGTACGTGTTCGGCCTTCGACACCAACGTCTTCAGCGCAATCGCCAAATTCTGGAACATCTTGGTTGATGAATTTTCGAACGCCGACTCATGGTCTTTGGGCAAAATCCACGTCTCAAACGGAAAGCGCGGCGCATAAGGCGCGATGGTAATAAAGTCTTCATTCTCGGCGACCACGCGCTGCCCGGTTTCCACTTCCTGATGCACAATGTCGCAGAACACACAACGTTCTTTGTACAGGTAATACTGCTTGGCGCCTTCCAGCTCTTCCACCACATACTTGGGCAGAATCGGCAGCGCAATCAACTGGCAGTGCGAGTGGTCGAGTGACGCGCCGGCCGCTTCGCCATGATTCTTGAAGATCAGCACATACTTAAAGCGCTTATCCTTCTTCAGGTCGAGAATGCGGTCGCGAAACGTCCACAACATGTCCTCGATGCTCTTCAGCGACATCGTTGTGAGCGTGGCGTTATGGTCGGGCGATTCGATGATCACCTCATGCGCGCCGATGCCGTTCATGCGGTCGAACATGCCGTCGGCCTGGCGATCCAGGGTGCCTTCCACGCCCAGGGCGGGGAATTTGTTCGGCACTACGCGCACCGTCCAGCCGGGCGTATCTTTTTGCGGCGCGGGGCTGCCGGGCACTTGCGGACGATACGCCTGAATCTCCGGCGGAGTCTTGTTCTCGTTGCCATAGCAAAAGGGGCAAAAGCCGCCCTTGGCCTTCACGTGTTCGAGCGAGAAATCGGTGGGCCGCTTGGCGCGGTCGGTGGAGATGATGACCCAGCGTCCGACGATGGGATCTTTGCGTAATTCAGGCACTTTGGCTTGGCTCCTGCATTCACTTGTCTTGATTGGGCTAACTCGCTGGACTGCCGCGGGCGCATTGCGCCAGCAGTGGCAAGAACGGCCCGCTCAGGCGCGCTCCCGGCTCAACGTGAGGAAAACGCATTGCGGAACAGTTCAAATCGCGGCGATTCAGCGTTGGCTTCATAATACACACTCAACACGTCGAATCGCCACGGGGTTTGGGTCGGAAAACGGCGAAGGTACTCATGCGCCATACCCCGAAGTTCGCGTCGCTTGTCGCGGTCCACAGCGGCTTCGGCGGGCTTCACATCGTGGGTGGTGCGAGTCTTCACTTCGACAAAGCACAGCGAGCCGCCATCCCAGCCGATCAGGTCAATTTCGCCGCGCCGCCGGGGCGAGCGATAGTTGCGCGCGATGATGACGTAGCCCAGCCGCCGCAGGTAAAAGTAGGCGTCTTCTTCGCCGTCTCGTCCGGTCTGCTGATGCGGAGCAATCGGAGGCGGCGGAAGCCAGCGGTCGAGCGTCTTGAGCGTTGCCTGAAGCATGCGACCGGACATGGGGAGCCTCGCGCTGCTGGAGTGTGAGGCACTATTGTTGCGCAGAATAGGGCGGGCCGCGCAGGAATATTTCGGCGGAAAGCGCGAACTGGGTCGTAGCTTCCCGAAACGGGAGAGGGGATCAGTCGTCCGAGCGAACAAGGCGATTTGACAGACGAGTAACTTTGTAATGCAAAGTAATGGGAAGACGACGAACGCGGTTGATCTGAGCCTATGGCAATCAGGAAACTCTTGAAGAAAACGCTGGTCCTCTTCTTTGGGGCGCTTGGCCTGCTCGCATTGGCCCTATTCCTCCTCGTGCCTGACTTTCGAGTCACGATAGTAAAAACCTTCATCCCGGGCTGCCTGACAGAACAACTGGAGGCGATTCCGGACATCCACGGTGTCAGGTTTGAAGTTGTCTACGAAAATTGCGACACACTCGCGAAAGAGGAGAGGGTTTTTGTCTATGCTTCAGAAGCCGGAGCACCGATGGAGTCTTGGTTCGACCACTGGTTCCACCACACCACGCCGATCCTTGTTTACGATCCCGGCTACCCGGCAGAGAAGCCGTCCATTGAAGTATCCGGAGGCAATACTATCCATATTTCAATCGACAGAGTGTCCTCAATCAACTGCCAAACCCATCAGTGGCGAGACTTGCACATCGATTACCGATTCGCACGCGTAGACTATCCGCCCGAAACAGCCGAACAAGCGGCGTATCAGTCCGGGCCATGCAGGTAGAGCGAGCAGGGAAGCACGCTCGCAAGGAGCATCAGTTACGAGAGCCAGCCTTGATTTATCGTATAAAACAGCTTTGGGAATGTTTCCAGCTACGGAGGCCACTCGTTGACCCAGCCAGCGATCACCAGCATCGCACCATTCTTTATCGTGCGAAATGTCCCCGCGGCAGTTTCGTTCTATTGCGGGAAGCTGGGGTTTGAGGTCGTCCATCAGGAGCCGGATCACGAGCCTTTTTTTGCCATTGTTCATCGCGATAGCGCGATGATCTTCCTCAAGGATGTCGGCTTGGAGGCGATCCCCAACCGCAAGCGCGACCCGGATGCCCGATTGGACGCCTACGCTTCCGTGCCCGACCCGGATGCGCTGGCGGCCGAATTCGCGTCGCGCGGTGTCACCTTTTCCACGCCTCTGCAAGATACTCACGACGGTCTGCGCGGCTTCGAACTAGAAGATGTTGACGGCAATGTCCTGTTCTTCGGCCGCCCTCGTTAAGAGCTCAAAGGTTCTTCGTATGGATCATCGATACGGTGGGTGCCCCACCCTCTCTTGGCGTACAGATGACTGAGTACCAAAAAAGACATTGTCCTTGCGCTGAAATCCTTTTGTGGATCGCAGGCTGCAAGTTCAGAGTAAACTGTGGCTCTAGTTCTGAAATAGGAACTCCCGTCCCTTGCGGTAATGGCGGGATCCCCAGAGGACAATCTGCAAATGGCGATCGACCTTTCTTCGGACGAAATCGATGTTCTGGCCAAACTTGCGACTCGCTATCCAATACCGACGCACTTCCTAGATCTTGCGCGCGAGTTTCCCGAGGAGAAATCACGTCAAGCACTACTTCTAGCTGTTGACGGTCTCCTTCATCGAAAGCTGGTTGAAGCGGTTCCACTTCGCTCAGGCGAGGGCCTGATTGACGCTGCTAAGATTCTACTGTCATCGGCGGGCGCCAGTTACTCCAAGTCCGCCAACAGTGGCTTGGATTCCGCGCCCACAACCGGCGCTACGACTCGCGCTACTCCGCCAACTAACGAGCTTCATTCCGCTCTAGTCATCAATGTAGTCCTGGCATCACCTTCGGACACAAAGGAGGAGTGCCAAGCCGTGATTGACGCCATTCGTAGCTGGAACGCGAGCAACTACTACGACAACGGATACATACTTAATCCGATTCGGCTGGGAAACTCATTCCTATCCCGCATCTGGGTCTCGTCCACAAGAAATATTGAATCAACAGGTAATCGACCGAGGGGATGTCCTAATAGGCATATTTGCGTTCAAGCTCGGTACGCCAACAGGCGTTGCGCAATCCGGAACAACTGAAGAGATCGAGCGTTTTCGAACAGCCGGGAAGGATGTCGCTCTTTATTTTTCTGACGCGCCTATCCCAAGAGGTACTGATCTTGATGGAATCAAAGCGCTAGCGGAATATCGCGAGAAATGCAAAGCCGACATGCTTTATTGCACGTTTACTGACGCCAACGACCTCAGAGAGAAAGTTGCTAAACATCTTCCGAAAATTGTGCTTGCGGTTGTTGCGCGCCTGCACAGAACCAACGATCTCCAAAAGTTCACTCAACAGATTAACGACACTGACAAGTTGTCAGAGGTACGACTGGCGCAACTGGTAGATACGGACCGGCGAAGACTAAATAGAATCTTGGCCGAGCTCGAAGACGATCTGGACCGCGCGGTGAAGCGCCGTCTTGGAGACGTGTATCTCAGACCGAGTTCTGAGTCATGGCGATGACCTGCCCCCGATTGCTCAACCAGTCATAACTGGAGTTTCCCGGGTTTGATTTGGCCTTGAGTTTACCTCGCAGCCGTAGTCGGGGCTGTGTAAATGTGGGAAGCGCGGTTGGCTTCCCACATTTACATAGCCTGCACTTTGTCCGTACTCGCCCGGCGTGCGATACCCCAGCGAGCTATGCGGACGTTGCCAGTTATAGTCCTGCCGCCAGTCGGCCAGCTTCTCGCGCACGTCGCCCAGGGTGCGGAACCAGCTG
>JBBROM010000009.1:0-164837 GCA_038229415.1 Terriglobales bacterium | reverse complement strand
TTTCGCCCGATCTAGTGCAGGCGCAGAGCAAGGACGACCTGCGGCATAGCAAAACGAGTAAGTGCCAACTAGGGCCAGGAAAATAAAAAGGCGGGCGATGAAGTTCATCTCCATTCCTCCGTAAACACTTGGTCGCGCACGCGTCGCCACGAGCATGATCCTCATGCTATCACGATCGGTGTTCGCCGCAAGGGCGGACCTTCTGCTCGTCATCACGCTATACGGACAAGCAGCCTTATTGGAACACCTGTGTCTCGCCAAAATGAAGAATACGGGTTTTGACCCAAAACCCAAAAACTAAGCCATTTTGAAGTTGAGGATTTGTGCCTGGGGCTGTTCTCTGAGAACGAGCGGAGAACTGGGATGGGCAAGCGTGGACACAGCGAAGAAGCGATTGAAGAAGTAGTCATGACATCAGTAGAGAACTTGGCATTGAGGTCGAAAGCAGGAACTTGCACGGAGTCTCGAACTGCCAAGTCTAGCGGAGTTGTAGGCCGGTCCAACGGGTCATCGACGATCGGTCGGAGCGTCGTCCTTCCCGCCCAGCCACAGCCACGTGACAATAGTAAGCGCAACGAGAATCAGAATGCTGCCGAAGAAACTCAGCAACGACACGGTCGGATCGACCTCTGCTTTCTGCGACAGAAATCTCGCCAGGAGCAGCGCGACGAGGAGGCCGCCCCACGCCCAAAGGATCACGATCTTTCCCCAGTGCCAGCGCTGGATGCTCAGGGTCAATGTTGTCCCGTGCATGCACGAAGCTCAGCGCTGAGAAACCCCGTATTGATCTGGAGTTTCACATTGCAGCCAAATCCGATCATACTCTGTCGCGCGCCCTCGAGCAGCCGGATCCAGAGACTCGACATCGACGGCGCGGACGGCGTGGAGCCGCTCGCCGCGGTCATCGCCGCGTCAACCTGCCCCTGCAACAGAAGCTGATCAGTCAGTCTGTTCAGAACCTTCGCCAGGTCGGCGGGTTGCAACCCTCCCAACTCGAAGATCGCGCGCTCCTTAGGAAACGCCGCCGCATCCGGATATGCGGTCGTCACGACGAGATAGGGACCCTGACTCGGTGCGAGATGGAGCGCGCCGCAGAACTCCGCGCTCCTCGGGACGTCCACGTTTTCGGCAAGCCGCGGATCGCTCACCGGCGCTCGGTGTTTCCAAAACCAGACCGCCAGATTGTCGCGGCCAATCGCGTCGCCAAACGACTCGAACCGATGATAGAGATTCGCGAGGTCGTTGCTCTTTTCAGGCGCCACCCAGTCGGGGTTGCAGACGAGAAACAACGACCACGTCTTATATGTATCGCGAGGAATCTTCGCGGTGGGACTCACCAACTCGACACGATCCTGACCGGCGGATGGAACAGTCCCGCCAATCAACAACGCAGCCACGAAGAAAATCGAGAATCGCATTGCCATACTTCCACACTATCTTACTTAAGATCTGACTCGTTTGCGACATGCTGCAGACTAAGTGGATCCACCCTTTTCTTCACGACCCAATGTTTGATAGGACACGCACGAGAGAAGTCGTGTTCGGTGGGCGACGCCGACTCAGTAACACCCTCCTCGGCTACTCTGTATTTTGGCTAGGCACAGCCTGCTCCTTAAGTTGACTGTCAAGCCGACCGGAAGTGGTGTGGCTCAGTCCGCCAGATGCCGAGCCGGTCACGATGATCGTCAAGGATCCTCGCCGGGGCTGTGCCTCGCCAAAATTAACGCACGCAATGGAATCAGTCAGTTAGCGCCGGACGGCCCCCGCCTGATTCAGTATGATTATATGCCATGATCGCAACGCTTTATCATCTTTTCGGCTGCGTTGGCGACTGCTTTCGATCCCGTGCAGACCTTATCCTGGAGAACCTCGCCCTTCGACAACAATTGCTCGCGCTTCACGCGAAGCGACCTCGCCCAAGGCTGGGCCTTGTCGAGAAGGTTTTCTGGCTGGCTCTCCGACGGCTTTGGTCGGGATGGAAGCAGTCCCTCATCGTCGTCACCCCGCACACGGTCATCCGCTGGCATCGAGCCGGCTTCCGGCTTTACTGGGCTTGGCTATCGAGGCACCAACCTGGCGTTGGGCGGAGGCCCTTGACCAAGCACCTCCGTGATCTGATTCAACGGATGGTTGCCGAGAATCTAACTTGGGGAGCGCCTCGCATTCACGGCGAGTTGCTCATGCTCGGATTCGATGTGTCGGAGCGATCAGTCTCTCGATGGGTGAAGAAGTGTCACCGTAGGCCTGATCCAGCCAAACAGTGGCTCGCTTTTCTGAAAAACCACCGCGAGAGCATCGCGGCGATGGACTTCTTCACGGTGCCAACTCTAACCTTTGGGGTCCTGCACTGTTTGTTCGTCATCGGCCACGACCGTCGAAGAATCCTGCACTACAACGTGACGCGTAACCCGAGCGGGTTCTGGACTGCGCTGCAACTGAAGCAGACCTGGCAGTTCGAGTCTCCCTGCAAGTTCCTGGTT
This sequence comes from Terriglobales bacterium, assembly GCA_038229415.1. Taxonomy (GTDB): domain Bacteria; phylum Acidobacteriota; class Terriglobia; order Terriglobales; family Acidobacteriaceae; genus JANXUR01. Next base: position 162,357 of record JBBROM010000009.1, on the reverse strand, counting down.
TTCGATCGGGACACCAAGTTCTCTGCCGACGTCATGTCCACCATTGAGGAGCTAGGCGCCACGTCCGTTCGGACGGCGTTCCGCAGTCCGTGGCAGAACGGAGTTGCCGAGCGTTGGGTGGGAAGCATTCGGAGAGAATTGCTCGACCAGGTGATCGTCCTGAACGAGCGGCATCTGCGCAGGCTGGTTCGTGATTACGTCCGCTACTACAACGAGGACCGGACACACATGAGCCTCGGGAAGCAGACTCCCTCCAAGCGAATTGCCGCGACGCAAGTCTTAACCTCAGCCCAGGTCGTTGCTCTTCCCCGGCTCGGCGGTCTGCATCATCGTTACGAGATTGCTGCCTAGATCACGCGACTCAGGCCCGGAATCCGAACTTGAGACCGCTGGCAAACCGGGCGTGGAGACCCATGCTTTCGATCCGTTCTTCCACGCACTGACGGTCGTCGGAAGGCCCCGGCGGCACCTGTCGAACAGCGGTGAAGCCTCTGGGGAAATGATTCGGAGGCCGTCAAGATCCCTGCCAAACAGCGCATTTTTCATTTTGGCGAGCCACAACAACTGAAGAACAGTTTCTACTTTGGTGGCCCGTGAGAGTTTGCAGTCAACGGCTTCGTATGACCACCCGCCCAATCGGCTCGGACCTTCGGGCTGCTCGACCCGCAGGAGGACATCCGCTCGGCCTCGCCACTCGCCGTCGGCCAGGCTGGCCTGAACAATCGCCTGGGCCCCGCTTCTCATTGCTGCCCATGTTGCTTCAGTTGCGGACTCTTCTGCCATATTCGAAAGATCAACGACGCTAAGCCCCCTAGCGCGTAGGCTTTCGATGTACGCCTTTTCGTGTTGCAATCCCCTCTGCTGAAGCACGACGGCATGGGGATTGTTCCACGTGGGCTCTTTAATCTCCCCTTTTGCTAGGCGAAGATTCAGGGTCGTGAGATGAGGGCAAGACAAATGGTTCGCCAAATCGGTGGCGGATACGGTAGTCGCTCCGTGCTGTATTCTCATTGATGGATCACCTCGGGACTCCGCACCAAATCACTAATCAGCGTGAGTATAGAGCAATCAGCCGGGAGACCCTTTTTATTGTAGTCAGCGTTTCGGAGTTGTCAGCTTTCTCCCAGATGCGTTCTTAAAGAGGGTTCCGAAGTGTGGGTCCGATCCAGCAGAGTAGGTTCATTCCGAGGGGCTCATAGATAACCTCAAAGAGAATCTGTGAGGTTCCGACAGCCACCATTTTGACGACAGCGCCATAGACGAAAGCCCGGAAATCGAGCTTAAGTCATTGAAAACAATGCTAGGGGGGACATGATTTGAACCTCCGACCGCCTAGGGTTTTAAACTTGGTGGATACGTGGAGTTCTGACGGCCGATAATAATTTCAACTGCGGCGCTGTCGGCGAAAAGCAGAATGGCCGCTGAAGCCATTGCAAACATTGGTCGGGGAGAGAGAATTTAAACCTCCGACCCCTGCTCCGAAAACCAGGGGGTCTTGAGATCGCTAGATCTGTGAGGATTTGACAGTCTCAATATCGCCTACAGCGGAATTCCGCGTAGGCAGAGAAATGTCCGTAAGCTATTAAAAAGATTGGTCGGGGCGAGAGGATTCGAACCTCCGACATCCTGCTCCCAAAGCAGATTTCAGGCCTTATTGAAATCTATTGATCCTGGTAGATTTTAAGTGCTTTGGAATGAATCTGTTGTGGAGATCCCGCCTGCGCCTATTGAGCTGTGAGGATTCCGGAGGCTTTGACCGACACAGAATCGCCTACAACGAGATAGACTGCACCTCATCACTGAGACAGTTTCGCTTTACCTTAGGGGTTCCGTCTGACAAAGTCTGGGCTGACCAAACATCCTGCATCCCACCCTTGAAAAACACAAGTGTGTAGCACCCACGACACCGGTGATGCAAGCAGGAGCAACTCAAAGTATTAGGCCCCACCCGCCCAGGACTAAGAAAGTGGATTGCGCCTACTTTTCATCGCCATACGTAGAGCACTCAATGTCCGTCCGAGGGAGCAGCGCTTCGCTGAGCGGCAACCTGTATAAAGATCCCTTCTTGATCTGCTTGATTGCCGACGCGAGGTGCTCCACTGTCCAATTTCCTCCAAGGGGCGGCTCGACAAAATCGACGCCAGACACCACGTCTTCGCCCACGCTTCTAATCACAAAGCGTGCGTTATTTGCGACGCGGATGGACTGGTGACCACCACGTTTATCGACTCTAGCTGTAAACACTAGGCCCGTCGTGCGTTCGTTGTTGGTGTAGGCAACAACGTACATAACTCTTTGTCCCGGCCACGATCTTGTGTCCAGCACATAACCGAGGTTAAGAGTCAGTGTACGGTGAACAACGGAATTACCCCAAACATGATTATGTGAGGCTAGGCAGTGTGCCGCGCCAAAAAGCAAGTCCGGAGGCCTGTCTTGTGCATAGACGCTAATGCAACACAACAGGCTCAGTGAAAACAGTAGTGAATGCATATTTTTCATTTGGTTACCGGATCCTGTCCAGGATTGTTATAAATGTAGATATATTGCGGCGCGCCCATGCTATTATTGAAAGGCCCAAACGAGTCGTAGATCGACTCCCTTCCTGCCGTTCCTTTAAGTCCGTTTCCAGCATCTCGGTCACCCAAGTCACTGGCGCTATTTCCAAAGTAGACTCTGCCTTCAACTGGATCGTCTCCTCCAGTAGCTCTATTGAAAAAAGCCGCCTCCATAATCTGGGAATCCTGCGCTGTTGCAGTGCCAGTGGCGGGGGCTACCTGTTCAGGCTTTGATTTGAGATCGTTATTGATCAGCGCATTAGCCTGTTGGTCCTTGGCGTGGGGAAGCTCACCTGGCTTTCCTCCGCTGAGGCTTCTTCCTTCGTTACTGAGGGTTTTCGCAAGCTGGCCCACTGTACTCTTACCAACTTTGTGACCGTCAAGCGAGGCTAAAAAAGCCTTCTTGGCCGCGCCGCTTAAGCTTGGCGCTGGCGGTGCCGGAGGCGCCGCATCATTAGCTCCCGACTGGGGAGCTTTGCCTGCGGCGCAATGGAGCCCAAATCCAGCTAGGAAACATTTGTGCCCGGTCGGATCATTTCTGGAGAGCGAATTGTTCTGGACGTAACTGTATAGGTTAAGACTCTGCGGATCTCCAAAGCTAGCGTAGGGAACATCGGTCGGCTTCTCTGACCAGTCGGGAATCGTGAAGCGACCCATGCTCGACGAGTAGTACCTCGCTCCGAACTCGTCCAGTCCGCTCTCGGTGTCACGTTCTTTGCCGGTGAACTTGTAGTTCTGCGTCGAGACACACGTGTTCGTCACAGTCCGTTCGCCGCCGTAGGGATAGAAGTCCGCATCGTAACAAGCCGTCGCCGTGCTTTGGCCCGACAGCACCTGCGCCATCGCTCGCGACGTACCCAGATTGTCGGCCAGGTAGTGCAGCACGTTGCCGCTGGAGTCGCGCTTCGCCACCCGCTTGCCACCGAAGAAAATGTACTCGTTGAAGTTGGCGTTGGTGAAGCTGCCTGTTGCGTCGGTCTCGTCCAGCACCGAGCCGTCGGCCCCGTACCAGTAGAGCTTCGTCGTACCGCCCGTTTTTTCCACCCGCTTGCCGTCACCGTCATACACGTAGTTCGTGGTGGTGGAAAGGCCCGTCATCGAAGTCATCTGATTCTCGGCGTTGTACCCGTAGCTGTTGGTGATGCCGCCGACCAGCGTCGCCATCATGTTGCCGGCCGAATCATACGACGTGCCGCTCATTACCATCTGGTTTTGGTTGGATGCAGTGGCGGTCCAGGCGGTTTCCTTATTCGTGCAGACGGTGTAGTTGCTGTTCAAAGTATTGAGCGCAGTCATGTTGCCCATCGCGTCGATGGCGTAGCCCTCGCCCCAGCACTTGCTGCTATTACTCGTGGAGGTGGTATTCGCGCTGACGATGCGATTGAGCGAGTCGTAGGCATATGCAGTACTGCGCCCGCTGTCGCGCTCGTTTGTGATGCCCACGACGTTGCCGTTGTCGCCCGCACCCCAATTAAAGTTGTACTGAAGATCCATGAGGGTCCCGGGGCTGCTGTCAGTTCCGCCACACAGGCTGGTATTGCCGAGTGCGCTGCCCGTAGTGCCGTAAATCCAACACGCCTGGAAACGGTTGTTGTAAATCTCCGTCATGGAGACAGCCGTGCCGCTGGCTCCCATGCCCATCGAGGTGATCGCTCCTTGGGCTGCATAATGCACCGCCGAGACATAGGACGTGCTCGAATCCGCTGCGGTGAGCAATCGCCCGGCTGAGCTTTCCGTATAGTTAACGATTCGCCCGCTCGGGTACTTCACACTGGCAATCCCGCCATCGAGGTAAGGCGAGTAGGTGTAAGTTGTGCTGTTGGCGAGGCCAGCCGTAGTGCGCTTATCCACGAGTGGACGGCCCATCAGGTCGAATGCCCAATTCTCGGAACCTGCGGGATCCGTCATGCTGGTGCGGTGGCCGATGTTGTAGCAAGAACCTGCCAGCCCAGCACATGACGCTCCGTCATAGGTGTACGTGATGACCGGTGACGCACAGGTCGTGCTATTGCCATATTGCTTCTTCGTCAGACGATTGTCGTTGTCATAACAGTAGGAGATCGTGCTGGTCGCAGTTCCGGTCTGATTGGACGCAGGATACGTCTTCGACATCAGGTTGCCGTTGAGATCGTAGCTGTACGTCATGGGCACCATCGTCCCGCCCGTGGCCGCTGTGTTCGTCTCGGGATTGACGGAACTTGTGAGCCGCGACAGCGAATCATAGGTAAACGAACGCGGACGCCACGCCGCCGGTGCTGCTGCGCAGGTCGTGAACGCCGTTGTATCCGTGCCCTTTTGGACTGCGCACGTCATGTTGTTGAGCACGTCGAAAGTGTAAAGGGTCGTCGCAGGGGCCGTGCCAGTGCTGCCGTTGCTTCCTCCGCTGAGTGTGGTGGGAGCGCTCACTGTGTAGGACGCACTGGAAAACAGTCCGGTGTTCCACGAATTTGCGTTTGAAACGAGGAAATTAGAATCAGCTCCCGCTTCCTTCGAACTCAGCGTCAAGACGCTGCCACTTGCACTGGCCGATACCGGCGAATTCAGATCGCTGTTAAAGCCAGTCACAAACGCCGCTGCCACCAGTGCCGGAGTGTTATTCGAGGTACCGGTATAAGAAACTGACTTACTGAACGCGTCGACCGTGACAGTGAGCGTCCCGCTGTCGTAGGAAGTCCCGCCGTTCGTTCCCCCCGTCAGCGCCCCGCCTTGGAAGAAGGCAGTGAAAGACGGCGGATCAAAATCGGTGGGATCATTCGAAACGCTTGAAACAGCGAGGGAATAATTGGCGTTCGTGCCTGTCGCAATAGATGTGATCGTGATCGACCCGCTCACCGAGGTAGCGGTCACCGGAGATCCGGTGGCACTCAGTTTACTCTTGAGCGCGCTTGCGATGTACGAGGCTGTCGAACTCTTTCCGTAAGTTTGACTGACTGTGAACGTGCCGCCAGTGAATGCGCCGGTGATCACGATGGTAACCGTACCCGAGTCGTAGATTGCTCCGATGGATCCCTCGGTTCCGCTAACGTTCACAGTTCCAGTACCAGAAGTGCCGTTGATAGGCTTGCTTTGTGGCGCACCGGTGAAGGAGACCGTGCCAGAACCATAGGCAGCCAAGGAACCACCCGTCCCAGGTTCGAGCACTTGATTGATGCGACCAAGACGATCCGTACAGGTCGTGCGCAGATGGCCAGCTTCGTCGGTGGTGGTTGTGCAGTTGCCAGAATAGCTACTCAACATCGCAGAGCCGTCCGGTTCGGTCACTTCGATAGTGCGCCCGAGCGCGTCGTACTGCATCGTCGTAAAACCGTAGGTGGAATCCGTGGTGCTGCGATACGGATTCAACACGCTCAGTTTTCGGCCAAACCCATCATAGGAAGTCGTTGTGTACGTAGTGCCATCAGGGTCAGATGTGAGGCTCGTCTGCACTGGGTGCGCCATCCCGTCGTAGGTCACCGAACTCACGCGATTCACGCTCGACGTGATCGACTTCGTCGTCGTGACCGAGGGTGCCCCCACTGTGTCAGTATATGCAAGGGACGTCACACCGCCGTCTGGAGCCGTGATCTTGGTGAGGCGAAGGAGAGAATCTGCGTATTGATAGCTGGTAGTCTGATTGTTTTCGTCCACTCGGGAACGAAGCAATCCGTCCGTATAGCCCCATGTGAATTTTTCAACGTGAGTGGCACCGGTGTTTGGATGTGTAACTTGAGTGATGTACGCGTTCGTTTGACCCGGCGCAGTTCCCGTGCCCGATGCAAAGCTGTCCGCATAGGAATACGTTGTCGTATGAGACGAGCCACTCATTTCGGCGCAACTCGCGTTGCCGCAGGCGTCAGTCATGCTCTGCGTTTGACCTGTGTCGAAATACGTATAGGTCGCCGTCGGCGAAGATGTTGCCCCACTGAGCCAGCGGACAACACTTGCCACATTTGCTCGTGACCCGGACACGCTCACCAAACCTTGCGTGGCGCCGGAGGCCTGAACTGTATCTGTGTACGTGTAAGAGACCTTGCTGAGCTGATTAGCCGCTCCATCCAAGACCGTCACCGAATCCGGCCTGTCAAGGATGTTCGTGGCGGTTCCAAACGAATGGTTGACCGTCGCGGTATGACGAAGCAATGGCCCCATAGCCGATACATTCATGCCACCGCTAAACGTTGTCTGGCCCGATGCTTTCGTAGAGCACACGGGATCGGCGGGCTTGGCTCCTGCACTCTGAAAGTCATACTCGTATACGTCAACGACTTGGTCAACGTCCGCACGATCATAGCAGCGGAGAGTGGTTGAGCCTTGCCCGTTGTCCAAAATGGTTTGCTCTCCCACCATCCCAGATGTGTCGGCCCAACTCTTGTTGACAGTCTTTAGCGTATTTCCGCTGCCGTCCTTATATACCACCGTGGCTTCCACTGGGACGCCGTCTGAATACTTGGTGTAGTCTCGAGGCCCCACATACATGGCGCCAGGAGCATAGGTGTACGACGTCACGGTCGCTGCATTTGCGACCATATCCGTGCTTGTGACGGATGATGACTTCGTGGTCCAGGTTGGGATGCCCTGCGAGTTCACTGACCATGTAGTCGAATACGTAAACTGCTGGTGCAAGACTTCAGTTGACCCGTCGTAGCTGACATACCGATCAGTAATTGCTGGGGTGTCCACTTCTGCATAGCACCAGTATGTTCCGCTCACGCCGTATGGCGTGTACGTTTGATAGGTGGCAGAGGAGAGTTGATTCGCTCCCCAGACATAGCGAACATAGCCCCCATCTGGGAAAGTGACTTTGGTTAGCCGACCATAGATGCCGTCATAAGTGAAGCTGTATTTCTGGCCGTTGGGCAGATCAATTTCGCTGACGAGGGATTGTTGCGCGCTCTGGGTTCCGGTGAGTCCGCAAGTTGTGGAAGGCGTTCCCGATACGAACTGACTGTGCTCAGGAAACAAAATTGTACCTGTGATTCGCTTAACGGTGATATTTCCCAGCCCTGAAACTGTAAACGTGTCTCCAGCAGTCGAGCCGAGACTGCTCCAAGACAAGATGGTGCGCCCCAAAGTGTCCTTGTAACCCGTGCCTGCGGTATTTAGGGAGATTTGGTTGCCGTTCCGGTCTGTGATGGTTTGGGCGAGCAATCCCCAAGGTTGAGTGGGGTTTGTGCCACCGCTAATCGTCGGGCCTGCGGGAAACGAGAAAACGGCTCCCGAGCGGTCGGTTACCGTCAGAGCGGGCTGATTTTTTGATCCAAGAGAGGCAAGCGTTGCGTAGAGCCCGTGGTTCCCACCTCCAGAAGCTTGGCCCGTGGTCGAGCAACCACTGTTGCCGGGATTTTTATTGTCCGGGTCTGGCCAGTTATTGTCAAGATAGAGCGCATGCCGCACACCAGTGAGGTCCTTGAATGAATAATTTTGAGTAGTCCAGCAGTAGTCGGTACCACCTAAGTTTGGCGGCTGGGGAAAAGAACTAGATACGAATCCCTGCGCCGTATAGGTTGGTAGATTGTACGACCATCCAGCCCACTCATACGACGAACCAAGCGTGGTGTTCGAAGTGGTCCAATAGAGCGTACTGTCTGAGTTTGCCGCAATGTAATACGGCACCGACCCGTTGTAGTGGATTCCGAAGGGAAATGAGAGCTCTCGCCCCGCTGGCGTCGCAATGGGTAAGTCAAACGAAACCGATCCGTCTGCGGGATTGACTGTTTCCGCACCCATGCCGATGTAGTTGTGGCCCATGCCCGGAACGGGTGCTTGGGCAGCAGTCGTGGGATCTGTCACCTGCGCGCTGGCTCTGACTGATAAGAGCGTCGCAATAACAAGGAAGGTCAGGAAAGAAATGAAAAGACTTTGGCAGGTACGGCTAAGGCTGGCTGCCGATGGAACAGAACGACTCAACATCTTGTGACCTTTCGCCGTGGGCGTAGCGACTCCCTCCATCAGAAATGATTCGCCAATTCCCCGGGGTCGCTGCTAGGTCGAAAACAGCCCGGTTCTCTATGGATTGAAACCGTGAGCGATAAGCTAATCTTTGGCATCGCTGGTTGTCAAGCGATTCGCACGAATTTCACAATCCTGTTCCAGAATCAGAACAAGATCGCGCGATTAGCCCAATAATTGCCATTGTGCATTTCGCTTTGTTCGGGCGCGCGGTGTCAAACTTTGCACCATTTTTGAGAATCAAGGCGACTCGGGAGAGATGCGCAGCGGAGAATATGATGTCAACTTTCCGCCTGAACTCTTAAAATATTTTTCCCAGAGTGATCGGAGGCTCAACCAGTATTCGGTCGTCTTGCCGGAACCATCAGCGCCTAGGATTTCGACCTGAACGCCGCGCAGGTCAGACGGGGCAAGTGTCTTCATCTTGGCTAACTGCTTTTGTGTGATGACGGTTGGGGTTTCGAGGTCGAGCTGCGGGGTGTGCTGACGCATGTCCGAAAGAATGATCAGCGTCTTGCGAGAGGATGCGTCCTGCACGAACAGCTGAGTGGTAAGAAGCAAAGCCCCGAGTATGTCGGTGTCTTGGAAGCCAGTCTTAAGCGACTTGCGCCGTTGTGCCCATGCCATGACAAGCTGCTTGTGAGCAGATGCCAGTCGCTCTCCGAAATAGCCGGGATCGTCTCCGACTTGCCCGGTCAGGAGAACATAGGGCTGCGTGAAGCTGTTGCCCGTAATGCCAGCGACGGTGACGCGCGTGCTTGCTGGCACCTTTGCCAGCATTTGGGTAACCGCATCGAGGTTCTTCTCGAGGCCGGATTTGCCGTCCGGCCCCGGCTTCGTCTCTGATTCGGTTAGATCAGTAAGTATCACCAAGCACGGCTTATCCGCTGCCCGCGCGATACCCGGCAAGAGCAGGACTCCCAGAGTCAACACTAGCAGCTTGAACTTGGCGCTCTGGGTCACCTTCTTGATGGCCTCACGGTGGAAATCACGCTGGTATTCTGCTCTGAATTTCTCGGCTTCCTGTTTGCGGCTTGCGATGGTGAATGCAAGGTCGGCGATTTTCTCCCGTAACTCCTTGAGTCGTTTGTCGAGTTCCGTGGCATCATCCTGAGAGGCCCGACTCAGCTTGCGAGCTCCGTGAACGGATATGCCAGCCGCCAATTCCATTCCGAGCGCCAGAAGAATCATGGCCCACTGGATCGACTTGAGAGAGGCGTCGTAAAAGCCGTTACCGCTGTCTCCTGACTGCTGGGTGCTACTTGCGTGATCGTCGGTCACCACCGGCTGAGCGGAAGCATCCTTAACCGTGCGAGCAAGGATGTCGCCTCGGACTTGGGCCAGCAGTAGCAGGCTTGCCAGCGCTGCGATTGCGGACACCGTTCTAAGTATCCGCAACAAGTAAACGGAACCCCAGGAATCGAGTGTCTCTTCCACTGCGAATGGGCAGACGATGGCGACGGCCACGGCGTAGATATAACCCTTCCAACCGAACTGGTAGGGAGCAAAGGCGATGAGTGTGAATAGGAACCCGCCAAGAGAAAGGATTGCCGCGACCACCCAAAGGAAGTTGCGTCTGTGGCGGTTGGCTTGAGCGTCTGGGTTGCGGGTAGCTTCGCGGCGTCGCTCCAGCAGGTCGCGTTCGGTTTCTTTTAGGTAGCGGATGTCTTGCTCCGATGCCTCGATCTGGGCTTGGCTTTCAGCAGCAATCCGTCGTGCCTCGGCGTCGGCAATGCTTGCAGCCTTGTCGAGTACGTATTCGATGCCATTGGCTCCAATCTCAGTTCCGCTCACGGCAGGTTGCTGGCTTGTTATCAGGGTTCTGGTAGTAGTTGTGCGTTTGGATTTCATGGGTGTTCTCCTTTGCTCCGAGGAGCCTCTAGTGTGGTTAGCGCGTGGCCGAATATTTCTCCGCCCGCAAAAAACAGGAGATTGCCGGGTGGGCAAACTCCTGTTTGGTTTAAGCGTCGAGAACCTTGACGGCTTCTTCGAGCTTTTGCAGTTGGCGTTTTGAAAGCGCGAGTTCGGCGTCTTTGAGTTCGACGTCCTTGCGCAAGCGTTCGATCTGATCGCGGACCACATCCACCGGGGTCCTCTTCTTCCACGGTTTGCGACCCGACGACTGGGACTGAGCAAACATGGGACGCGCGGCTTCGGGAGCCGGTGTCTCGGTGCGTTTCTTTAGTGCCATAGCTGTTCCCTCCTTAAAGGAACTGGTTTGTTAAAGTGCTCGGTTACGGTGCGTGAAATTCAGGGGTGGTGCGGGACTCGTTCTTGAGGAGTCAGCACCAGCACTCTTGCTTCTTGTTCACATCACTCTCTGCGGGCGTGTGAGGTTATCGAGATCCACCACTCGTCTCATGGTGACGGTGACGTAGTGAACCTGGTTGTCGAGACCACAGATGGCCTCGGAGGCTTGGGCAAGCTGATCGTTGCCAATTTCTTCAAACATGGCTTCGAGCTTGCATTGCGCTGCGGCGGCTTGCTCCACGCAATCCACCAAGAGCGCAATCATCAGAAGCTGCTGGGTGCTCAACGGTTTGGGAGGCAGTAGTTTTCGCATCCCTTATTCCTCCTTTCGCTCTGGTTTGGTGTCGCCATCCTCGTCGCCACATGCAGGCGGCTCGGGCGGCGGATAGTAGCGGGTGGCAGTTTCGCCATCCTGCTCGACAGTGAAGAGACGCTCGGCACCACAGCGGGTACAAATCTCGCTGTAGGTGTCACTGGTGAGGGAGATGGCATCCTCCCAGTGGTGTTGGCGGCGGCTCACGGCTATATCTCCGGCTCGAGTGGCAACGGCTGGAGTGTGACCTCAGGCCGTGTCAACCGTTGCAGGATGATCCCGATATAGCGGACTTGCTCTGGGACCCCCTGAAACGCACCTAATGCTTGTTCGGCGTCTCCATCTCCCAGAGCCCCGACTACGCTGTAAAGCGCTCGCAGCGCGGTCTCCGCCTGCTCATGACAGTCGTGCATGAGCAACCGCCGCATCTTCTGTCTCCGGTCTTCAGTCGTGGTTTCCGAAGATTCCATTGCTTCTCTCCTCTGGACTCTCTGGTTGCGGTGCTTGGGTTTCGGGTTGGCCGTGGCTGTCGAGTTGCAATTGACTGGATAGCCAGGTCTCGAGTTTCCGGATGGCAGTTCGCTTGGCCGGAAGCTCAACGTGGGTGTAGGTGGCGTGGACATCCTCGCCCGAGGAATGTCCCATAAGCGCCTTGCGCACTTCCTGCATCACCCCGGCTTCCATCAGTCGGGTGTTGAAGGTGTGGCGCAAGTCGTGGAATCGGCAGTAGCGAATCCCGCTGCGGCGAATCGCTGACTTCCAAGCCTTAGAGATGGCCGTGATGGACTGACCCTTGTAGGTCACGATCAGCCCATCGTTCTCTCGGCTCTCCCAAAGCAACTGGAACAGACGAGCCGTGAGAGGAATCTCGCGGGCTTCGCCCTCGGGTGTCTTGGACTTCGAGACAAACAACAGCCTCCGGGCAAAGTCCACATCCTCGAAGCGCTGGTTGAGGATTTCGCCCCGGCGCATGCCAGTGCTGAGCGCGATCTCGATGACAAGACGCAGGTGAGGAGCGGCTTCGACTTTGAGCAACTCTTCGTCAAAGGCACTCAAGATCGGGCGCCGCTTGCGGGGTTCCCGCACAAGGCGGGCACGGCTCAAGGGGTTTGCGGCAAGGATGCCTTCATCAACCGCCCAATAAAGGATGTTGCGAAGGCAGCCTATGTCGCGGTTGATGGTGGCATCGGTTAGCGGTTTTTCTTTGTGCCGCAGTTTGCGGTACTCAAGGGCGGTGTTGCGGTTGATACGTCCGATCGCGACCTCGCTCAAGAATGGGAGCAGCTGCTTGCCGCGTTCGAGGTGATACGGCTTGGGTGAGCCGTTAGCCAGGAAACGCGCATACAGGTCCTCAAAGCTCATCTCCGGGTCAAACTGCGGGACTCGCTGTTCCCGAAGGTTCAACTCCTCGGCATGCTTCTGGTCGATCTGTTCGGCGATGCGGCGGTTCGCCGTGCCGGTGGATTTGGCGTGGCGAATGCCACTGATCCACACGTAGCTCCAAAAGACGTTTCCGCGTTTGAATAGGCTCACGCCCACCTTCCTCCTTTCGGTCTGGTTTGGGTGCTCTGCTGTTGCAGAACCCAGCGCACGACTTGATCGCGATAAAAGATCAACTTGCCGCTGGCCCCGGAACGGAAGACCGGCAATCCGTGCGGGATGTGCCGGGATCTTACAGTCCAGGGCGAGCAGCCGATCAATAGGGCCACGTCACGGATGGTGAGCGGCTCACCGAGTGTGTCGTTTATCTGCATGGCGTTTCCTCCCAAACCAAACTCAACAACGTCTCACTCTGCCTAGGGCACGGGGTAAGGCATAGCTGCCTCAGGTGAATCCGGCGAAACCTCAACAAACGCAAGCCTTTCCCGTGTCCTGGCAAAGTCCGGCTATTCCTCCTGCCTCGTTCCTCATAGCCGCGTGCCTGCGGCAGCGGCGGCGCTGTGGCTTCCGTTGCCAGCGTGTATAGGGTGGTGGTCATTTCTTCTTCCTTATGACCTTGCTGATCCCGTTCTTAAGAAACTGGGGAAGCATCATCCATCCCAAGAACAAAGAACCAAGGAAGGCTCCAAGGCTCATGTCCGGGAGGAGGTTGTTCACGTTCTGCAAGGCCTTGGCGATGAAGTAAAGAAAATAGACGCAAAGCGACAGCAGCAGCACCCAACCGGTGAAGCGGCTGACCAAGATGGAAAGCAGCAGCGAACCAATGCCAAGCCCAACCGATGTGCTGAAACTCTTCTTCGGTTGCGGCGTCGACAGTTCCCGGCTGCCGCACTGCGAACAGACTTCAGCGGCGCGCGGATTAGGGTGGTGCCGTGGGCAAAGGCGAATGTTGTACGTCCGGGAGCAGTTCTGGCAGTACATCGCCTCACCCGGCGTGATGTGTTTGCAATAGTTGCAGTAGCGCATAAGTGTGTGACCTCATAAGAGCGATTGCTTCTGTTCACCCTCGGGCCGAAGCCACGAAGCCGACCAGAAGCCGTCGCGATCAATGGTTTGGAAACTTTGGAACCAGAAAACTTTGCCCGTATGCCTTGCCACCGTCTTGCGAATGGTCTGCATGCGGCGGTCGGTAAGGGTCACCACTAGCACTCGGAACTGAGAGTGGTGGAAGAGTCTTGAAAATTCTCCCGAGGTGGCAAGGCGCAGGTAGTGCTCGGTCTTCTTGGTCCAGACTTTTAGGGATTCTGTTCCGTGATCGACCTCAAGGAACATGGGGCGAATGCCGGATAGAGACTCAATCTCTAAGTACCCATCCGGGATTAGTGGAACGTTTGCGCTGAGTGGGGCGGTTAATACTTCCCAGCGGCGGAAGCGCGCACCTTCCACCGGGATCGGCTGGTGCTTTGCGGTGATGTAGATCCGGTTGATGCTGAGCTGGTGCTCAACAAATAGATCACCCACTAGCATCGAATCTTTGACGCGGTGGATTCCGCAGAACGGAACCTGCGCGATGGCCGCACCCTTGACTGTCTGGGTGTAGAGAGACTTCGCGCCTCCTTCGCGGTTCCCGACGAAGAAGCGGTTCAGCAACCCAGCGCGGGTCAACTGCAGAAGCCGGATGTTGGCACGCGTGATGGAGCCAAACGGCCCCAGTGCTTCGGCTTGCTGCCGGTCTACAACCCGGCAGACTGACAGTTCCCGGAGCAGATGCAAGTCTCTCGGTTGGAGGCTGATGCGTGTTGGTTTATTCCCACTCATCCAGAGCCTCCTTGGTTAATTGCTGAGGTTTGGGCTGGCGTGCGAGAATCTCCGTTTCCACCGCCTCACGGCGGCGGGCGAAGCGGCGACGGGAACGATTCAGTAGGTCAGCAAAGCCTTCGCGGCTAGCTTCAACGTTTGGCACCACCGCCTGCTTACAGGCTTGCGAGCCGCTCTTGATCACAAAGTGCCGCTGCGGAAGATTGCGGAGGGTTTCGGCAAGATGCTTGCCCCCGTCCATGACGGTGGACATCTTCTCTGCGTCGGGACTCGAAAGCTGGAAGCAGACGTGAGTACCAAGCGCCAGAACTGCGGAGCGAAGTGCTGCTGGATACTGATCCAGGTACTGATTTGCAGCAAGGACTCCGACCCCGAACTTTCTGAGTTCGGAAAACATGGTTTCGATGTCGCCATCTGTGCTGACAAGGTTCTGGACTTCGTCGGCGTAGACGGTAAACAGATCCCGATTCGTGCGGGAGAACAACGCGCTCTTCAGCTTTGCCAGGAACAAGGAGGCCAGTGTTGCGGTCTGCGCTCCCAGTCTTCCTTTGGGCAGGTCGAGGATGATCCAGCAGCCGCTGTCGATAGCATCGGCAAGCGAGAAGCTGGACTTGGTCTGCCCGAGGATGTGGCGGAAGTGCGGGTCGCTGATGAACGCGGACACCTTGTTAAGAACTGGTGCATTCATCACCCGGCGCATCGCGTCAGAAACCACATCGAACCGAGACTCGAAATAAGCCCGCACGTCAGCGTTGCTAATGTTCTTCATTAGCGAAGCGCGATACCCGTCATTGGTCAGGAAGGCAGGCAGATCGACCAGCGTCAGGCCGCTATCGGCGAGTGCGAACAGAGAGTTGCGCAGAAGCTCGTCAGTCTGAGGGCCTAGATTCTCCATGCCGCAGCGGTCCTTGATGATCTTCGAGAGTTCCGCAATCTGAACGAAACTCTGGAACGCACCACCACGGACTTGAAGAGGGTTGATTCCCACGGAGAACTCCGCGCTTCCCGGCTCTATCACGATCAGCTTTTCGCTGAGGTCCTCTCCTGTACGCTTCTCCTCGGCGGCGATGGTGCGTAGCAGGAACGGCGTGGAGTCTCCGTGGAAATCAAAGTAGGCAAAGCCTTGGCAAGCGGCGATGTCCTGGCTAGCCATGAACTTTACAAGGCTGGACTTGCCACTACCCGTGCGGCCTAGCACCATGACGTGCTCACTGCGCTTGGCAAGGGTGAGGCCCACAGAATGTTTGGTCAGCTCGCCATCCCGGATGATCTCGCCCAGCACCAAGCTGGTGCGCGGCTCCTTCGGCTTCGCAGGTCTGTTTGCGTAGTTCCATGCGCCGGTGAAGATGGATTCGAAAATGCTGGTCATAGGATTCAACTCGATCCTTTCTGCGCGATTGAGCATTCGCTCGTTTACCCGTGCTGTCAGACGAACTGGTTCTGTGTCTCGATTTTTTGAATCAACACCGCATCCTGTCTGTTCATGGTCTTGATTCCCAGCGCGATAATTCGGATGGACGACTCGGGGAGATTGACAATCTCGATCACAAGGCTTCTCTCTGGGCACCCCTTCCACGCGCCACCGCAGCGGAACATGGTGTAGTCAACATGGAGGTCCAGTAAAAATTGCTCGACGAGTTCGGTGTTCTTCTCCTCGGTCAAAATGCGGTGCATAATATCCTCCCCACTGCGGTAAAGTGCTGCTGATCGCAGTTCATGGACACAGAATCGCGTGGAAACGCGAGGAACCGTGAGCCGATTGAGGTCGATTTTTGTAACGTTCTAGGAAACTGGGAAGGAAGGGCTTGAGACGCCTAACGGTTGCGGTAGGCGTTTTCGTAAAGCACGAAGCGGACCCAGATCATGATCTGGGCGGGAGTTAGTTTGAGACCAGGCGTGATCAGCAAGAGTTTTGTGATCGTGGCTTGGTGTCCGAACTTTTTGGCGTTGGCACCATCGCCCGAAAGCAGTACAATCGCGATTTCGATGTCATTTGCGTTGCCGGTTTGAAGAGCGCAAGCCGCTCCCCAGTTCAGGTTCATGCGGTACTCGAGGGTGTCACGACCAAAGCTCTCCCTAGCCCATGCGATTGGCTCTTGTGCGTTGTCCCAGCCGCGATTCGGATCAAGCAAATTGCTTTGTCGGGTGCCCACCATCTTTAAGTGATGCTCATCGCGGGCTTCATCGTTTCGCTTCATTGTTTCAGCGGCTTGTTCGTATTGCTTTCGCGTCTCGTCGTCGGCGCTGATTCCAATCTGCAACAACGCAGTCCCACGCTGACGGAAGTGCTCCGAGGATCGCGTGCTACGGGTCGCGTGCGCCGCTTCTCTTGCCAAGTCGAGTAGTGCAAGCGCGTCTTTGGGTCGCCGGGAAAGTAAGCAAGCGTTGGAGGCAATCAACGCGGATTCGACGTAGCGATTTAGATCAACTGGGTCTTGGGTTCCTTCGTGGTAAGCATCGAGAGACAGTTGCATGGCGATGGTCGCATGTGTGATGGCCGAGGCAGAGTATCCGTTGTGAACGTGGAACCAAGCTATGTGCTGCTGGATGCGCGCCTTAAGCCGGATGCGGCGCGGGTGCGAAGCCCGCAGGACGTATCTCTGCAAGGTCTTGAGGCGGAGTATTCCTTCCTGAAATTGATATTTGCCTGCGTACTCCTGCCGCATGGCTTCAACCTTCGCCTCGATCTCTTCTACTTGTGCCTTCTCCTTGCCGTAAAGCGGGACCGGCAGTTCAAAGCGAAGCGGATCGTGCTGGGCTGCGAACTCCAAGTCCGCATCTGACAACGGTTTGGGGAATTCAAGATTGTCCCGTTTGGGGTGCTGTGCCCGGAGGTCAATCTGCCGGATGTTGCCCGTGGTCACGTTCAGTAGTCGTGCGATTCGCGGGGCGGGAACGCCAAAGCTGCGAAGTAGGGCAATAGCAGGCCCCAGTTGAGTTGCAGCCGGGTCGAAACCATCGTTGCCTGAAATCGAGAGAGCCATAGAGAACACCCTCCTTATATATAGCCGATGTCGGCCTTGTTCCGATCTTGGAACAGAAATGAAAAATACTGGCAGCAGGAAACAATGGCGCTATGCTTCGATTTACGCTCCAGCCGGGACGCCTCTTGTAACCCTCCAAGATTAGGTGCCATTCTGTTAGAGCGCTTGGCGCGGGTTTGGGGTAAGGGGTGGCGTAAACCACGGTCTCCGGCTCGCGCTACCTATATCCTTCTAGAAGTTCGTGATGATCACTTCCTTGAAACGTTTGCCGCTCTTTTGCTGCGCGGTATAGTGCAGATCCACACTTTCGATCTTGAACTCTGAGAACAGTTTTCTCACCTCAGGTTCGTCGTTTAGAGACAGAATGAACTTGCCCTTGAGCTCGCGTAGTCTTTCGGCCATTGCCTTGAAATCCTCGGATGCGAAGTTGAACTTGTAGAGCTTGCGGTTCCAGTACGGCGGGTCGAGGTAGAACAAGGTCTCGGGTCGGTCGCACTTTTCAATGATTTGCTGATACGGCAAGCTCTCAATCTGGACGTTCTGCAAACGCTGGTGCGTCTTTTCAATGATCACCGGGATACGGCCCGGATTATAGTTAGGCGTCTTCACCACGCAGAGCTTGTAGTTTTGCCGCACGACCAAGCCGGCAAAGGCGTTCTTTTGCAGGTAGAAGAACCTGGCCGCCCGTTGAATGTCGGTGAGCGATTCCGGTGGCGTCATCTGCAAGAGTTTGAACCAGCCCCGGCTCACCAGTGTGAATCGGATGTAGCGGGTCAGCTCTTCATAATGCGACTGGCAGATGCGAAAGAAGTTTACGATTTCGCCATCCAGGTCGTTCAATAGTTCGACCTTGGACGGCTGCTTGTGAAAGAACACTTGAGCTCCACCGGCAAACGGCTCGACATAGGTGGTGTGCTCTGGAAACATCGAAATGATCTTTTTGGCGAGGCGGTTCTTGCCGCCGATCCAAGCCAGTGGTCCGGTCATAGCGTGGCCTCCTCTCTTGCAGCCAGGAACATTCGCTCGACCTGTACGAATGCCCCCGTCGCCACCGCATCCTGCATCATTAGGGTCTCGGGGTTTACCATCTCGGGCCAGATGCCGCTGACAACCTCGCGCAACTGCTGCCTCGACCTAAGCGGCGGATACGCAAACGCATGGAACAGATCGTCCGAGGTCACTCTCCAGACCGGAATCCCGAAACGCAGGGCAGTCGTCTCGGCCAAGGCCTCAAGATGACTCCCTCGGGTGTCAGGGATGGCGGTCAAAAGAGCGACCGCTGATATTTCAAACTGCTGGAACGCCCAGTTCAGGAAGCCAACAATGGTTGCTTCCGCCTGGATCGTAGAAGATGCCAAGGTGCGAGATCGCGTGTACTCAAGATTGAGGTTGTGGAAGATGGCAAGGGAGACTTGCCTGCGGGACTGGCAGACGGCTGCCAAGGTTCGTGTGTTCACAGGTTTTGGTTTTAATGATCTAGGGATTCGCTGGGCGACCTCCGATGCGGTTGAAACTTCGGGTCATGGACAGCGTACTTAATTGCCGACTCGATGCCGTGTTCAACGGCTTCGAGGTGCTCTTCCATGCCGGTGATATCGTCGAGCTTGAGCGCGATTTGCAAGGCGACATAGTCATGGATGGTAGTGGGGACGAAAGTTTTTGCGGGACGATTGAACTGTTCTAGGATGGGCATCATGTTGGTCGGCTCAGGTTAAGGTTGCCCTTGAGCGGATCAAAGAGCCGTGCCTCTCGCTGCCGGATATCCTCGCGGTAAGCCTTGTAAAGGCCTGGGTAGAGAAACTCCACCGGAACCCGATAGAGAGCGGCTAGCTTTAGCGCCGTCTTGAGGTTCGGCAGATGATGTCCGCGCTCGATGCGCGAAAGAATCGTGGTGTCGCGCAGTCCGAGCAGGCGGGCAGTGTGTAGTCGGGTCAGGCCGAGCCTCTCCCGATAAAGCACGACATCGTTTACATATTTGTTTCGATTTGTCATTTTGTTGTTTGACCTCCTTGCTTTGACATTAGCAATTCTGCGCTGAGTGGCAAAGAGGGAAAATTTGCCTCTCTCGGCAACACTCGCCATGTTCTTGTGGATAACTGTGGGGACAATTCTTTTGCGACGAAATCCGCACTCAGAACTTCGCGATGATCTTCTTGACGCGGTTAGCTATTGCGCGGAGAAGGGTATTACAGCTAGCGAGAAGTGTCGGTGTGAGGGTTAACAGGCGCGCGACGCGAAGCACCGCTAACGATTCGGTGTGCCGGCCGCGCGCGCGGCCGCCAGCGGACGCCGGGGAAACAGGACTCAGGGCGGCGCAGGCCGAATGTCTAGGCTTTTGGTGGTGAAGAACTCTGACACCTACAAGGTGCTGGAGAGAATGACGGCGCGAGGGGTGACGGGTGGGGGAAGTCTGCTCCCGTGGGTTAGACTGATTAAACACAGATCGGGTCTTGGTTCTACTAGGAGGAAGCCGTGAAGATGACGCTTAAGCGATTTCGAGTTCAACATTTTCGTTCGGTCGAGGATAGCGGTTGGATTGAAACTGACGAGGTTACAGCGCTCATTGGAACAAATGAGTCGGGAAAGACCAATCTTCTTCTGCCCTTGTGGAAACTTAACCCCGCGAAGGATGGCGAGATAAAACCCACGGCAGACTTTCCGAGGAAGCGCTACAACGATTTCCGAAATGCGGAAGAGAAGCCGATCTTTGTCGAGGCAGTGTTCGAGCCTGACGAAGAGCTTGCGAGAAAGCTGGCCGAAATGACCGGCCTTAACGAGTGTGATTTTGCGGAAGTACAAGTGGAACGCGACCTTGGTGGCTCACACGGGGTTTCGTTTCTCTCTGCCCAGCCAGTCCGCACCATGAGCTCAGATCAAGCTCGCGCGAGCATTTCCGATGCACTGGAAGGCATAAGGGCACTTACTCCGCTCAAGGCTGAGCAAGAACAGTCTGAACAGATAGTCCGACGCCTGGAGGGTGCGCTCGCCCGGCTGCACACCGATTCAGGTGTCGATGGCGAACTGCTGAAGTCGCTGGCGGACGAACTCAAATCCGAGAGTGGCTCGCCAAAGAGCGCGGTAATTCCTCGATACAATCAGTTGCGAGACGCAATAGCAGCTTTCTCCGAGACTGTGACAAGGCCACACCCGGACGAGAGTGAGAAGGCCAAATCCCTTGCGCTCCGACACACGCCAAAATTTGTTTATTACTCCAACTATGGGAATCTCGATTCGGAGATTTATCTGCCTCAGGTCATTGAGAACCTGAGGCGAGAGGATCTTGGTGCCAAGGAGGAAGCAAAGGTCAGGACCCTCAAGGTGCTCTTTGAGTTTGTAGGTCTTGAGCCCGACGAGATATTGGAGTTGGGGAAAGACTTTAAGACGACGCCGGCTCGTCAACCGAACGATGAAGAAATTTCCGCAATTGCAGAGAAGAAGAAAGAAAGAAGTATTCTGCTTCAGTCCGCCTCCACGAAACTCACTCGAGAGTTCCGGGCGTGGTGGCGACAGGGCGAGTACCGATTCCGCTTCGAGGCAGACGGCGACCACTTTCGCATCTGGGTTGCGGATGATAAGCGGCCTGAAGAGATCGAGCTTGAAGGACGAAGTACGGGTTTGCAATGGTTTTTAAGCTTCTATCTAGTTTTTTTGGTCGAAAGTAAGGATGCTCATGATGGCGCAATACTGCTGCTGGATGAACCTGGGATATCGTTACATCCTTTGGCGCAGAGAGACCTTTCTTCGTTCTTCGATGGGCTAGCGTCCAGCAACCAGCTCCTGTACACGACTCACTCCCCGTTCTTGGTCGACGCTGATCGGTTGGATCGGGCTCGGAAAGTGTATGTCGCCGAGGATGGAACGACTAAGGCCACGCCCGACCTCCGAGCGAAAGAGGGCGATCTGGTGCAAAAGGCTGCGGGGTACGCTGTTCACGCCGCGCTCGGGCTGACCGTCGCGGAGAGCCTTCTTCTGGGTTGCACCCCGATTATCGTCGAGGGGCTATCGGACCAAATTTACTTGAGCACTCTCAAGACCTTGCTCATTGCGGGGGGGCATCTCAAGCCGGGCCGCGAGCTCATCTTTCCTCCGGGTGGTGGGGCTAAGGGCGTTAAGGTGGTAGCAAGCATTGTGTCAGGCCGGGACGAAGTGCTCCCCATCGTCCTTTTTGACAGTGACCCATCCGGGGTTGCTGTAGCCAACCAACTAAGGACCGGCTTCTATTGTGATGCCAAGGATCGTGTCTTGGAAGTAGGCAACTTTTTGGATGGAATCGAGAAGGCGGAGATTGAAGACCTCATCCCGGTCGAAGTCATGATCGAGGTCTTCGACAGGTGGCAGCGCCACGCAGACAGAGCCTTCGCTAAAGATTACCAGCCATCTCGCGCCATCGTCCCGCAATTGGAGGCGTGGGCGGCTCGGAACACAATCCCGCTAGTCGCCCCCGTTTGGAAGGTTGAACTGTCGAAGAGGGTGAAGGAATTCATGCTCCGAAACGGTTTGAGTGCCTTGGATGACATTTGCGTGCAGACTTGGCTCCGACTGTTTCGCGCATTCGAAAGTACCTCGAACGCATAACTTTCTCGCAACCGCAGTTCGCTACCGTTTACCATCTCGCCATCGATAACACTTTCGCCACACTATTGCTAACCCCGTGATCTTCTTGACAGCTAGTTCCTACAACCTTAGAGTGAGGGTGAGAATGGGATTTCCATTCGAGATTATTAAGCGAAAAATGCTCATGCCCTCATCAACGTCACCCGTACACGTTCGCCGACTAGAGGTCAATGACTTCTCGTTTGTGCGCGAGCTGGCAGCAGAACAACCCAACTTCACCATTCCACCGCCCTATGTCCTCTGGTTGTTGCTGCGCCTCAAAGGGGCAATCTGTCTCGTGGCAGAAGATAAGACGGGAGTCTCACTGGCATATCTGCTGGCAGTGCCAATTGCGTTTCCTGACGATTCTTTGTTTGTTTGGCAGATCGCAGCCACGCGAAAGCAGCATCGGACAAACCCGATGCTTGCTGTGTTGCGCGCGTTTCAGAACGTCGCGCGCGAGTTAGGCGTCACGACCATCGTTTTCTCCTCCCTGCCCGGAACTGCTGTGTTCAGGCTTTTGAGCCGGTATGCAGTAATCGTCTTTGGGTCCGAACCAGTGTGTTCGACAGTTCTGCCCGCTGCGGTCGCCCCTGACGAAAGTGAATTCGTGATCACACTCCGCTAGTTTCTTTCAGAGCATCAGCAGTGTTCCACCCGAAACAAAAACAGCCAGTTATCCACACCAGTTTGCGTCTTTCCGCAATTTTTCCCTCCTACCGTCTCTTTTGAATCCGCGGTACGATGCCAGCACCACCATGCTGTTCAAAGAGGCCGTCGAGCCCTTCCTCACTCATAGCCAGATCGAATGTGTCGATTTCAACGAACCTCACTCCACACTGAGGGAGTGTTTTCGCGTCTGGCTCGTTCCGCAACTGGGCGATGTCCCTTTGAATCGCCTTAATCATTTAGACATCCTTCGATTACGCAAAGCGATAGAGGCTAGAGGCCAAGGCGTAAGCATCAGTAGGCAGCGCACCGTATTGAAGGCTCTCATTGTGTTCCTTGACTTCTGCAATTCCACCGTTCAGATCGATTGCCTCGATTCTCGGACCATCAGACTCCCCCAACTTTCTGCACTCGACATACAGACTTTTGATCGCAGCCACAGTGCGAAACAGAGGCACAACGCTGACCAAACGGCGGCGATTCGAGCACTCTATCCCCAGTTCACTGAAGCCAAACTCCGCGATGTCAAGTCTCGGCTCGATCACTACATTGGCCTCACTTTGCGTATCCATAATCGCCTCCTCTCAGAATCGCTCGTGGCGAAACACCACGCACCAGTTCCCGAGGGCTGGCTCTCTCCAGACAGCCAGGCATTGACAGGTTCGTCAGCAATTCCTACGATGCCTATACAAAGGTCGAACCCCTCTACAGAAACACAAGATCATTCACCATGAAAATGCAAAACACATTTGAAGAAATATTACGCATACGTGCGTGTGTCAACGGCCAAGCAAGGCGAACAGGGTGTTTCGTTGCAGCAACAACGCGACGCCATCACGCGGTTTACCGAACGCAATTCCTTCTATATCCACAGGTGGTTTGAAGAGCGAGAGACCGCAGCTGAACGCGGGCGTCCGATGTTTAACGAGATTATCGAAGGTCTCCGCGCTGGCGAAGCCTCCGGCCTCATCGTTCACAAGATTGACCGCAGTGCTCGCAATCTCAAGGACTGGGCTGAAATTGGCGAGCTGATTGACCAAGGCGTAGAAGTTCATTTCGCCAACGAATTCCTCGATCTACAGACCCGAGGGGGCCGTCTTTCAGCCGACATCCAAGCAGTGGTTGCTGCGGACTACATCCGCAATCTCAAAGAGGAGGCGAGAAAAGGCTACTACGGCAGACTTAAGCAAGGTGTTCTACCCAGACCGGCTCCACTCGGCTACTTGGATGCTGGCCCGGGCAAGCCGAAGCTCGTTGATCCAGTCTCCAGCCCGCTTATCAAACGGGCCTTCGAGCTCTATGGAACCGGAAGTTGCAGTATTGAGAATCTGGTCACCAAACTCCATTCCATGGGCCTCCGCAGCAAGGCTGGCCGCAAGGTCTACAAGAATCCTTTGAACGATGTTCTCCGAAACCCCTTCTATATGGGCCTGATCCGGATCGAGAAGACTGGCGAAATCTTCCAAGGTGCGCACACGCCGCTCATAGATGCCTATCTTTTTGAGCTGGTGCAAGCGGCACTACGGAGCAGGGTCAAAACCCATCGCGTCCATCACGAGTTTATCTTCAAGCGCCTATTACAGTGTCACATCTGCAAGGCGGGCCTAATCGCTGAGAAGCAGAAAGGTCACGTCTACTATCGTTGCCACACATCAAAATGTCCGACTGCGTGCGTTCGTGAAACGACCGTCGAACAAGATCTGATTGCGCAATTACGACTACTGGAGCTCTCCCCTGCAGAAAAGACGTGTATTCAGGACGGCATTTTGCGAATCCGTCATGATTGGCGCACTAGCCGAAAGACGGTCGAAGCATCTCTCCAGACC
This sequence comes from Terriglobales bacterium, assembly GCA_038229415.1. Classification (GTDB taxonomy): domain Bacteria; phylum Acidobacteriota; class Terriglobia; order Terriglobales; family Acidobacteriaceae; genus JANXUR01. The sequence goes on along the minus strand of JBBROM010000009.1, from coordinate 138,041 downwards.
CGGATTGCTCAACACGACGACCGGCTCAATCGTCTCACTGACGCTTTCGTCGATGGAGCGCTGGACAAGCAGCTATTTCAGCAACGAAAAACAGCACTCCTGCTGGAGCGCCGTGAAGCGACTGGTAACCTATTTTCACTTTCACACGATAGGCGCGACATTCCACTCGAGCTTGAGCACTGCATGCACCTCGCCGGGAATGCCCTTGCTCAATATCAGGCAGCGCAGCCCGATGAGAAACGGGAGCTGATCAAGCTGCTGACCTCGAACCGTCTGTTGCACGGGAAAAAGCTCACCATTACGCTGGAATCTCCGTTTCACGAGATCGCTGCACGCTCGAATGCCCGCTGTGGTGGACCACCCCGGGATACGGCTCGAACCTGGGATCTGCTGCTAAAACAAGCCCTTCACGCGATTTCCCAAGGTCTATTGGGAGAGAATGCGCTTTGGGGTTCTTTGAAATCCTAAGAAAAACGGGGCATTCATCTGAGAAGAAAGGGGTTGGACACTTCCAGAAGAGAGTTTCCTCGAACCGCAGCTCAACATAGAGAGTGTGTTCCGTCAAGACCTCAATTTTGCAGATCGGCCTTCTGAATCCTCCAAAGCGACTGAGCGCCGTCGGGGAAGGGGTAGCGCGAGTACCGAAGCAACGCATCCGAGTTTGGAGTCGCGCTGTAGTATGGTGCCAGTGTATTTGTTAAGGCCAATCATGATTCCATCGCAGATGCAGTTGCAGCCCTATGGTTCAATCATTCGTCTTGTGGGTGCCTGGATTCTCTTCTTCTCGTGGCTAATCAGCGCGGAGATCAATGAGCACTATGCCAAGCTCGAGAGAGACGTTCACGAAGTGAGGCTTCAAGCTGTGCTGCACGGACTGAGTGCGCGGTTGGAGAATCACCTTGCAGTATCCGAGATGCTCTTGAAGAGCGCAGCCCCGTCGGAGAACTTCCCCAGTGCGCACGGGTTGAGACCGTCGAAATCGCCGCTATTCCAGTCGGCGGACGAACAGAATTGTCGTTCCATTGAAATGTTTGCGTCGGATTTGGAGCGTCTTGCGTCGGCTGGCGCCGCGCCGCAGGAACTGCAATTGAGGATAGCCTCGACGGCGGCCTCGATTCGGCTCAGCGCGCCTGACGAAAAACCGAAAGAGGCGCAGAGTGTAAGCGCATCTCCCGACCGCGCCGCCTCGGAGACTGAGACTCGTCCGACCTGTTCCGCTAGCGCTGCTCCATTACTCACTGAGAACGACGACGTATCCAGATTCGTGGATCACGAGCTGAACAAACGTCTGAGTTTAGCTAGGCTTGCTCGCTCGACCGCGTTCATTTTCTACGGAATCGGCACAGCTCTGGCCGTCTTTGGAGAGTGGCTTCGCAGGCCGATAACCAAGTGAATCCGTTACTGCCCTCGCCATCAAACCATCTTTGAACGACTTTACCACCCACATGATAGCGACGCACTCAGGTTGATTTGGGGCCAGATCCACTCGCCCAGATCCGGACGAGGGAGCTCGCAGTGATCCGTTCGAAGGATTTCCGATTGGCGGACTGCTCGAATTAGTCAGCGACCTGATTCATTGCGCGTACCGCGACATGCTGCGGTCGGCACAAATGCAGTGCCACTGTTTTGCGGCTCCCGGAACTATAGAATCGCTGCCCGCGCTCTGCCGCGCTTACTTCAACAGCATCCCATTCAGTCCACGCCGGTTATCTTTCTCTCATTGGTTTGCGAATGTTAATGATTGGTACCGGAAAATTAGCATACTCTTGCACTCGGCGCTAGAGACGCGATACGGTGTGGGCGAACCGAGGTAGCTTGGTCAGCAACCGAAAGTGGCTCCTAACCGCGATGCACGATGGCGGAGTTCAGAGCCCTGACGACATCCTCCGCAATGCTGCGATCATGAGTCTTGAATGTGTCGGTCTCATTGGACGCGAAACGCAGCACTATGGTGTAGGTGGCTTTCATTGAGCAGAACCAATAGATCGTAGCCGCGAACAGCACGATAGCAACAACCAAACTGGCTCCCGAACCCGCGCGCGCGTTGAACGCGCTCATCAGCATCACGGCGGTGATGGCACCCAAAATCAGTGGCCCCTTCAGCGAAGGGCTTTCAACACTTGCCTTAACCGACGTGATGCTACTCATCGCGTAGGTTTGACTACCTGCCACGATGCGAGCGTTTGAAACGAAGACATCACCACTCCCAAAAAAGACTTTCTCGTTTTGTGACGCCACGTTATTTCGGCTCCTTAATGTGTGCTGTTCTCAGCAAACCAGCCACTCGTGGGTTCCGGTGTTATACCGACAGCCAGTTGCGACGAACTCCAATCAAAAATCTCTCGACTCACCGCAACCCGCAACGCTTTCAACTGTGGATATCTGAAGGGCAAGACTCGCGTGCGAAAGCGGTTGAAATTCGTCCTATGGTAGTCTCTCCTGCCTGTTCGCGCGACTAGACCGTAACTTCCCGGTACATCGTGCTCTCATCTGATCCTTTTCGCCCAGCACCATTGGCCGTCTTTAGTGCTATCGCTATCTCGCCCGCTAGGCGGCCTCGGCCATTTGCGATCGCTAGCTGCTCTTGATGTCGCTGAGACTGATCACCCATGAGCAACCCGTGGGCAAGTGTTCGTATCGCGGCCTGAACCTCCAGCAGAAATCTTCCCCGATCTTCCTTCGACGCTTGAAGCAGAGAGTCCCGCATCACTTCTACCAAGTATTCGGGCACCGAACAATATGCGGCGAGGCATCTCTTTGAATATCCCGCAGACAGCAGATCTTCTGCTCCCATACTGATCTCTCGCGAGATCTCTTGCAATCGCACCTGTAGTCTTTTCTCTATTTCCTCTCCTCCGTCTCCACTTTCATATTCACGGTGATTCATAAGTCATGTGTTATCAATTAGTTACAGTCTAGCGCAAACTAGCATTGTGTCAAGACTGCGAAGTCGCAGAACTGAAGCCCTTGGAGGGTTGCGTCTACGAGTACTTGCTTGACACAGCCGCTTTTGTAGGTTTAGCCTTGGCACCTTCTCCCGAAACGTATGGGGGCGGAAGGGTGGTTCGAATGGCTTTTCAAAAGTTGACCTCGAAAAAGGCGACTGCGCTTACGCCTCAGGTCGTGACGTTGGTGGTTGATGACAGCGGAAGCATGTCGGGTACAAAGGCGAACGACGCTACTGAGGCGATTAAGCAACTCGTAATAACTATGCAGTCAGCTAACCAGGGCACTCGGGGATTCAGATTCCTTCTGAATATCGCCAAGTTTGGGACATCCGTTTGTCCTCTGGCGGAAGCTGCGTCTCCGGAAACCATCTCGTTGGACAGCCTTGTGTTCTCTGGCGCTTCCGGAGCCACTGAGATGTCCGGGGCGATCGAGTGGGCCACCGACGCTACCCGTAAAGCTCTCGCAAAATGCGCAGCCATTCCCGGATACAACGAGGAGTCCACTCCCAATCCGCTCGTCGTGTTCTTTAGTGACGGAGCCAACACTGGCCGAGATGTGACACCACCCGCTCAAGCACTCGGATCTCTTCCTTTCCGTTCGGGATGCGTTGATGTGGTCGCGGTCGGAATCGGGATGGGCGAATCGGAGTTTCCGATAATGCAAGCCATTGCTTCGCGTCCCGATTTGGCTGTTAATATCGACCCTGAAGAATTGTCAGCGTTCATCGCGGATGTCGGCGCGACGGCTTTGCGTGGGGACGCTCCTTCGGACATGCTCAAGAGATACGAGTGAAACTGCGGTTGTATATTGCTACGTGGCGTTGAGCCGTCCTCTCGACGCGGTTAGAGGAGCCGAGATGGGAGTTTTCGAGAGTGTGGTCTTCGTTCAAAGATGTGAAACGTTTATTTGCACGGCACTCCTCACTCTCGAGCCCCGGTGACGACGCTCGCGTGAGTTTGCAGGAGGATCGTCTCGAAGACCTACCGGCTTCGCCCTTGGCGAATGAGTGCGGCCCACGGTCTTGTGGGGCGGTTTTACCGCCTACAAGAGAACTAGCGGGAAGAGAGGATGAAACAACCGGAGGTTTTGTTACTTCTTTTGGTCTAGGGGTGTGGTTCGCTTCTCATATTGGCCCAGCGTTGGCTCACAAGATTGAGAATCAAGATATTGCCTTGGCTCGCACTGGCGATGGTCGAGTATGGTTTGCTATTTGCGACGGCGTGAGCACATCGTTTGGATCAAGGTTTGCTTCGGCGCTAGCCTGTCACGCGTTCGTAGACAAGTTGGCGATGTCGAACACACACGACCTAGGAGCTTTCGAAGATCTGCTTTGCGCTGCTTCGTTCGCGGAGGATGAACTCGACAAAAGCCTGATGGGGTTGTTGGCAAACTCTTCTCCTGATGCCTGGGATGATGTCAAAGGTGGCTCAATGCTGGATACGCAGGTCATTCGACGGCTTGCGGAGAATACGGCCAGTCCCATCAACCGGTTTTGGGGGCCCGTCATGACCAGCACCCTCTTGGGTGGCGTTGCCGTCAGAGTCGGGAACTCTTGGAAGGTCAACCTGATTCGAATTGGAGATGGAGTCGCTGAGAAACAAAATTCGTCTGGCGTTCTCGACGCTTTGTTCGGTGTTTCCTCTGATGAATTTGAAATTTCTAACGCGTTGCGACCCGGCGCGCCGTCGGTCGCGCTTAGGGAAAGAGTTGAGCATGCGACTCTGATTCTCGAACCGGGCGAATTGCTGCTCCTCTGTAGTGATGGTCTGGCCAGAGGCCACAACGAACGCGTTTTAGATATGCTTCACGGTCTTTTTCCGGATTTCTCTCTCGATCCCTCTTTGCACTCTGGGGTAGCAGCCCTTGACCTCTTGCGGAGAGCGGCGAGCCGCGCTGACGAACTCTTCAATACGATGGCAGCGTTGCCTCCCCTATTCGCGGATAATCTGTCCGTTATCCTACTCAAATGCGATTTCAACTTAACTTATGGCAAAGCATGAGGTGATGATTGAGGCTCCCTCGCACCAAGGGAGCATCGTGGTGTGTGGGCAACGATCGTTCAAGATCGCGGGCACACCGAATCGTGCTGCGTTTAAGCATGGTAGCGAGGGCCTTGTGTATTCCGCTATGGCCTTGCATACGCAGTCGCCGTGTCGGATCAAGTGTTTCTTCTTGCCCACGGAGAGCAGACGCATGCGCTCGGAGCTCTTGGTCAGCCTTGGCTTAGCAAATTCGCGCAAAAACAAGGCTGATGCTCTTGCGGGAGCGCCCTATGACGTGATTTCCCGCGTTGGCCCCAATATTCCTTTTGCCATTGTGATGAAGGATGTCAGTGGGGCCAGCTGGCTCGATTTTCGCGATAACGCGAAAGATCAATGCCTAGTTCTGGGTCTGTACCCGCCCCCCGACTGGCCGACACTCTCGGTAAGGGCGACATGGGCATATGGTCTAGCCACGGCGGTCATGAATATGGAACAGCGCAACTTCATTCACGCCGACCTTTCGCCTGGGAATGTCATGGTGGTGCCCTCGGGATCGCTAGCGGGCGACATGGCATTGGTTGACTTTGATGCCTTCGTCCACCCGGCGCACCCCCATCTCGACTCGTCCTGTCGCGGTAGCGAAGGGTACGCCGCTCCCGAAATTTGGCGGGGTAAGTCGGTAAGCATAGGTAGCGACAGAATCGGAATGGCAATTCTGATTCAGGAATTCTTGGTGGCCGGCGATCCTGCGCTCAAATTCGATGAAAGCTTTGGATGGCGGTACAACCAAGAGTCTGAGCTGGCTACCCTCGACGCTGAAGCCCATCCGTTCTTCGAACAAAAGTATCCTGCACTAGCCGCCCTCCTGGTCGCCACACTCCGCTCAAGTATTCCCCAAGCTCGCCCCAAGCCTGAAGAATGGAGGCGGCACCTCCGAACGATTGTTGCAAATTCGCCCTCCTCTACTGCCTACCCCCTACTTCTTGTTAGCCACCCACTCACATCTAGTATTCAGCCAGTCGAGTTTACTGTGAATACGGCCGCCATCGATCTGAGTCGGACGCCTTTTCGCATGAGGGTTACGCTTCAACGAACCCGGGACGGCTCGGTCGAAGCGGTGGTGCATAATGGAGCGGTGATTTGCACACGCGACCAGCACACTTCTCTCTGGCGAGAATTCACCAGCAACCAGCGAATTCAAATTTCGTCTGGAGTTATCCTGTTTGATGTCCAAGGAGCCTCTAACATTATGGTCGTCAGGGCTCGAGTTTGAGTCGTGTCCTTAATTCACAGCGAATACGAGCCTTATGCCAATCTCTCCTGACGACTTTGATTCATCGGAGCCAATTCTTACGATTGCTCCCTCGACCGAGCAGGCATCTCGCGTCTCCGACCCTGATCTGGCGATGGCCTCTTACCGACGGTATGGTCCTGCTAAGCTGAGTCGCTATGGCCTGTCGCTATTAGCAATTTCCACAGCATTGCTAGTGGGCGCGGTTGCTATCTGGCCATTTGGATGGGGAGGAAATACCCGACCTACCGCAACTCCGCATCTGTATTTCGTTGACTCGAGTCTCTGCCCTTCATTAGTCTTGGCACACCCGTGCGTCAATAGCATCGCGTTACTGCCTAATCGCCAAGCGGTAGTTTACTTGACCTTCTCGGATCCGTCGCGACTTCTGCCTCGATCAATCGAAGTATCATATGTGATTACTGATTTGACCGGACAAGTGCTGCTTCGTTCTCATACCAGTTGTCCTCTCACGACTCGCAAAGGCGTACTCCACGCTGTGTATCCGCTAACACTGCCTCGATCCACCGCGCCGGGGGTCTATATCCTCACGTCTGACGCCGAGTTATCCGGCGCCTCGTCAATACGATTAAAAGTCTACTAGGCTGTGATCCGTTGGCATAAAAATTACGGGCGTCGCGACTTCTCCCTAACCTCTCTGCGTGCGCCCCACGCGATCAGCGCAGGGGCTTTTTGCAAAGCGGACAATATTCTCTCTTCGAAATAAGAATAACGCCGCTGTATAGATGTTCTTTGCAGATGAAGTGATCGTTTTCGCAAATCATGCCACCCTTTATATCTTTTTCCTTTCCGTCCACCGCACACGCTCTCTTGGGCATATCGCATCCTCCGGTTTTTCAAAAGCTGATTCAGAGATCAGGCTCGCTCACTTTGGACTTCGCTACGATGGAGCATGGCAGTCACCTCGCCGTCTATCCTTCGCCCTCTCCCGGGCTCGCCATGTGAGAGAACCAATGCGAACTCTTAAAGTGCCCGGATGACAAATTGATGCTGGTCTTAATCCGTTCAAACCGTAGAGGCGGGAGTCGGTCCTGAATCCCGCGAACACTTTGCGCGAATTGATTAAACCTAATGGCTCCCAAATGGTCTGCCACCAAGCAATATATTACCGATGCCAATGTCATATCTGGTGTCGGAATTTTAGTCGTCACCCAGCACTTATTAGATGACGATGACACGTTGAATGCGAAGCCTGTCGCCCGCAAATCCTCTTCAGGAATCAGCTCATCCGTCAAATGAACATGAAAATACGGATGATCCTCCTGTCCTCCATCCACGAAGTCATAGCGCAGCGACTGCGCTAAGTCAACACTTGAATCACCGATGATAAAATAATTCACATATTGTGCCTCGCCAAAATTAACGCACGCAATAGAATCAATCGGTTAGCGCCGGATGGCCCCCGCCCGATTCGGTATGATTCTATGCCATGATCGCGACGCTTCGTCATCTTTTCGGCTGGGTTGGCGACTGCTTTCGATCCCGTGAGGACCTGATCCTGGAGAACCTCGCCCTTCGCCAACAATTGCTCGCGCTTCACGCAAAGCTACCTCGCCCCAGGCTGGGCCTGGCCGAGAAGGTCTTCTGGCTGGCGCTCCGTCGGTTTTGGTCGGGGTGGAAGAAATCCCTCGTCGTCGTCACGCCGCAGACGGTCATCCGCTGGCATCGAGCTGGCTTCCGTCTCTACTGGCCTTGCTATCGAGGCACCAACTTGGCGTTGGGCGCAGGCCCTTGACCAAGCACCTCCGTGATCTGATTCAACGGATGGTTGCCGAGAATCCAACTTGGGGTGCGCCTCGCCTTCACGGCGAGTTGCTCATGCTCGGCTTCGATGTCTCGGAGCGCTCGGTTTCGCGCTGGGTGAAGAAGTGTCGCGGCAATCCTGATCCCGCAAAGCGATGGCTGGTATTCCTTCGGAATCATCGCCAGAGCATCGCTGCGATGGATTTCTTCTCCGTGCCTACGCTGACGTTCGGTGTCCTGCACTGCCTCTTCGTAATCGGGCACGACCGCCGACGAATTCTGCATTACAACGTGACGCGCAACCCGAGCGGGTTCTGGACTGCGCTGCAGCTTCGGCAGACTTGGCAGTTCGAGGATCCGTGCAAGTTCCTTATCTTTGACCGGGATGCCAAGTTCTCCAATGAAGTCCTAACCACCATTGAAGACCTGGGTGTGAGTTCCGTTCGAACCGCTTTCCGCAGTCCGTGGCAGAACGGAGTTGCCGAGCGTTGGGTGGGAAGCATTCGCCGAGAACTACTGGACCACGTGATTGTGATGAACGAGCGGCATCTGCGCAGGCTGGTTCGCGACTACGTCCGCTACTACAACGAGGATCGGACGCACATGAGCCTGGGAAAACAGACGCCTGTCACGCGAACGGCTGCGCCGCAAGCGCAAGCGTCAGCCAAAGTCGTTGCTTTGCCCCGGCTCGGCGGTCTTCATCATCGCTACGAGATTGCAGCCTAGTTCTCGCGACTCGTACCCGCCTCCGGATCTTGTACACCGGCAAATCGGGTGCGGATGCCCATGCCCATGCCCGCTTCTGCACCCGCCAAATGTCCCTTGGCTTCGAAGCGAACGACGTCCGTCGAATGTTCCCACGCCTGAAAATCGGGCCGACAGTCGCCAACGTCGGCTCCAGACCGCCTATTTTTCATTTTGGCGAGACACAGGGCAAGAATTGCTACCCTACGAATCAGCCGGAGCGCATCGTGGCTGCAAAGGACGTGGCGAACGAGGATTTGAACCCTGGCTTCCACAATTTCTTGAAGTCTGTTGGCCCAATGAGGTTCTGACAGTCTCAGAATCGCCTACAGCGGAATTCTGGATGGGCTGGAGAATGTCCGTAAACCATTGAAAAGATTGGTCGGGGCGGAGGGATTCGAACCCCCGACATCCTGCTCCCAAAGCAGGCGCGCTACCGGGCTGCGCTACGCCCCGACGGGTGGCGTACCTTTATTCTAAACCAGCAGAAGCGGCTGATGCAGATTGCGTTGACGCAAAGTGCGTCGGCACCTTGGCAGATGGGGGCAGAATACGTTTCAGTGGCTACCTCCGGTCTCCTACTTCTTCTCTCCGAGCTTGTCGAGCAGCAAGTATCGCTCCCGGTTCTGTTCGGGTGCTGCCTTCGACTCCACGTCAATGCGCATCACGGGGCGAGTCTTGTCGCTCGTCATAGCGGGCCATTCGGGCAGTCCTGCGCCATTCGGGTTGCTGATCTTGATGAAATTAGCGAAGTACGCCTGCATGGTGGCGGAGACTTTGTAGTCATCCGGCGTCCAACTGAATACCTTGTTCGTCGGCAGGTTACCCATGGCGTATTCGATTTCAGAGGAATGCACCGCGCCCGGATTCTCCGGCTCGCTCTTCCCTACCACTGCTGGTCTAGGCCGAGCGTAGTAGTAGCGATACACCGGCTGACCGCCGCCGGTCGTCGCATGCAGGTCGGCCCACTTCCAAGTGGAAAAACCGATGAAGCCGTCGCTCGCCATATCTGTTGCGGAAGCCATGACTTGTTCGCGGGTTTCTCCGGGGTAGACTTTGAGCAATTCGTCGCCATGCCCTGGGAAACGGGCCGAGACGGCCTTGGCATAGTTCTCCGGAGTCGGTTCCTGCGTACCAAGTACACCCTGCCACGAACCTTCCTGCGAGTTCCATCCCACCAGCAGCGGCACGTGAGCCTGCTGGCCAGCGGCATAGATGGCATCGGGTGGTTGCGGAAAGAAATAGCCATCCACCGCAATGTCGAACGTGCCCCAAGGCAATTTTCCCGCTGCCGCTAGGAGATTTTCCGCAGACACGGCGCGCAAATCCGCAATCGTTTTCGCTCCTTGCGCGCTGGCAAAGTCCGTCCCAGCCTTTTCAGCCTGCGCCAGTGGTTGCGCCGACAAGCCGCCCTGGATCACCGATCCGCTTTCCCCAATGGCCCCTGCAATCAAGTCACGCGAGAGCGGCGACCCCATCTGTGCGCTGACCGATGCGGATCCCGCCGATTCTCCTGCGATGGTCACGCGTTTGGGGTCGCCACCAAAAGCCTTGATGTTCTTCTGCACCCACGCGAGCGCTGCGGCTTGATCGAGCAGTCCATAGTTGCCGGAAGCGTGGTGCGGCGACTCCGCCGTAAGCTCGGGATGAGCCATGAATCCGAAGACCCCAAGCCGGTAATTGACCGTAAGCGCGACAATTCCCTTGGTGGCCATGCTTTCGCCGTCGTAGCGATACTCCGAACCGTCGCCAGCAGCAAAGCCGCCGCCGTAGAAGTACACCAGCACGGGCAGTAGCGGCTTCTGTTTGCGCGGCTTCGCGGGCGTCCAGATGTTCAGATAAAGACAGTCTTCGCTCACTCCATTCGAACGGAAGTTCATGTCGCTGAAAAGCGGCTGTTGCATGCAGCGCGGACCGAATTGCGCTGCTTGATGCACACCCTTCCAGCGCGAAACGGGCTGCGGCTCCTTCCAGCGCATGCCCCCAACCGGTGGCGCAGCAAAAGGCACCCCACGAAAGATGCGTACACCATCACTCTGCGCGCCAGCACCTTCCAGCACGCCGCTCTGCACCTTGACGCGGTCAGCTGCAAAAGCAGTCAAAATGGTCAGCGAAAAAATAAGCAAGGCGAAGCAGAGCTTGACTCGACGAAGCGACATTGGGGTTAGATTCCTTTCAGCAACAAGCGCATTGGTGCAAGGCAACCATGATGACACAGAATGGCAACGCAGCACAGGCCTCGATAGCAGCCACATTCAACGCCTTCCGCCACACGATACAATTTGGCGATGAAGAGCGTGACGAAGAATGTACAGCGGCAAACCGTGGATCTCTCCGCCTATCCCGATCTGGTGGTGGTTTACCTCGGTCTGAGGGTGAATGCGATCACCGGCCTCAAGACACTCTTCGGACTAGGTCCCCAGATTTCAAAATCAGTCGCCGACCGGCCAGACGGCCTGCTTCTGCATGAATCAATCTTCTTCTCCTTATTTCCACCGCACATCGGCATGCGCCAATACTGGCGCGATTTTGAAGCGCTCGAGCTATGGACACGCTCGGAGCCCCATCGCACGTGGTGGAAGAATTTTTTGCGTGACAGCGGCGGCACTGGATTCTGGCACGAAAGTTACGCGATGCAGGGCGGAATCGAAGCGATCTACGACGACATACCGGTTAAGATTGGGCTAGCGGCATTTGCTCCTGTGATGGAAGCGCGAGGCCGGATGTTTTCGTCGCGTCAGCGCCTGCAACGACAAGGTGACCCACCCGCTCCACCAGCCAGCGAGGATTCGCTCTACACAGAATAAGTTGCACTGATGCCGCTCGCAGCGAAAGTCGCAACTGACGCAGCCGCCTAGCGCGGCATATAATTATTGAGTCATGCCAGTGCGCTACGCCGTCGTCTCGTACATTCAGGATCCCGTTGGGGAGTTTGTGCGACAGATGCGCGACACCTTGCATCCTCAGTTGCGGCATTCGGCGGCCCACGTGTCCATTCTTCCGCCACGCTTGCTCGAAGGCGATGAGGCCGAATTGTTGCGGGAGTTCGTGCTGCGATGCACTGCGGAACCAGCGTTCTCCGTGGAACTGGGCGAGATTGATACGTTTGTTCCGGTAACACCCACTGTATTTCTGCATGTATTGAAGGGCATGGATGAAATGCGCAGCCTGCATGAGCGCTTTAACGCAGGCGCCTTGAAGGGCCATGAAGACTGGCCTTACGTTCCTCACATGACGATTCTGAAGACGGTTACGTTTGAAGAAGAGGAGCACGCCAGGAGCATTGCGCAGGAACAGTGGGCTACATTCACCGGTAGTCGCGTCGGATGGATACGGGCGCTTACTTTTGTCCGCGAGGGCGCGGATCAGACTTGGGTGGACCTAGCCACGGTGCCGCTCGGCGGCCCATCGCACAGAGGGCTTCTCTGATTTGGCTGGTATAATTGAGAAACTGCGGTGGGAGTAGCTCAACACGGCAGAGCACCGGTCTGTGGCACCGGACGTTGCGGGTTCAATTCCCGTCTCCCACCCCAAATAACGCATACACCCCATCCAAATTGCTCTTCGCGAACTGACTCAACTTTTAGCCTTGTGCTGCGGCTGCAACGCAGTGTTTCAGATTCACATCCCAAATCTCTTCTTCCCCGGCTAGGTTCTGGATGCCGATGCGGTTCTCATAGCGGGCACCGTGCAAGCCGACCCAAACCACGAGGAAGGCGGCCTTGCGGCCGTTAAATTCAATTTGTACGGCGGTGCCGGGCTTCAACCGGCTTTGCACGCCCTCCAGTCGGGCACCGGTGGAGCTCACATTCCGCGCGGAGACTTGTTGGGTAAACGGCTGGCCGTAGGTGTCGAGCCCCCAGATGCGGACGGGCATCACCGATTCCACGCGGCTTTCGCGGCGACGGTCCATGAAAGAGATCTCCTTGAGCGGGACGTTCGGCGGGGGTAAGACGATGGTAGGCCTTACGGCGCAGATGGAAAAGTTACCGAAGGCATGGAACGTTTGGACCGTCAGTTTAGTATCGAAGTTGACAGATATTGATTTCACATGATCCCACACTCCAACTCCACGTCCGCTGAAACTCCAGTTCTTCCGTTGCCCCCATATTTTGATGGAATTCCTACCGAGCCTTTCCATCCGCGCCGATGGTGCGATGGTGGACACCAGCAAACGTTGGCCAGCCACTTTCTGCGGCGTCAATTTCAACTGCCTGCGTCTGAAATTCGCGAAGTAGAAACCGAGCCAGGCACACGTCTGAAGTTGCTGTGTCACTGGCAACCGGATGCGCCGTCTCGCACGACTCTGCTGGTGCTGCACGGGTTGGAAGGCTCCGCCGACTCGGGCTATGTGATGGGCACAGCGACAAAGGCATTGGCTGCAGGAATGAACGTCGTTCGCATGAATCAGCGCAACTGTGGTGGCATGGATCATGCCTCGCCCACGCTCTATCACTCCGGTCTTTCGGCGGATGTAAAGGCGGTGGCTCGTCACCTGATTGAGCGCGATGGAGTAAAGCGGCTGGTGCTTTCGGGATTTTCCATGGGCGGCAATCTAGTACTGAAAACAGTCGGAGAGCTGGGCATGAATGCGCCGCAAGAGTTGAAAGCGGCAGTGGCTATCTCGCCCGCGCTCGATCTGGCGGCTTCCGCTGACGCGCTCCACGAACTCCAGAACCGCGCATACGAGTGGTACTTCGTGCGCAGCCTGCGCGCCCGCTACCGCCGCAAGGTAAAGCTGTTTCCGCAGTACGACCTCGCCCGTTTGCGCGGCTCAAACAGCGTTCGCCAGTTTGATGACAAGATTACCGCGCCATACTCTGGTTTTGGCAATGCAGATAACTATTACGCCACAGCCGCAGCGGCGAACGTCGTCGGGGAGATTGCAATCCCCACGCTAGTGATTCATGCGGCAGACGATCCGTTCATTATTATTACGGCCAAGAGTCGGGCCCTACTGGAAGCGAATCCGCACATTCATTATGTGGAACCACGAAGCGGCGGACACTGCGCTTTTCTGGCGCCAGCGGATGACGGCACGGGCTACGATGGGCGATGGGCCGAGCGCCAGATCGTGGAGTTTGCGCGACGGTTTTGAGGATGGCAACACATCTACTACGCCATAAGTGCGGCATTTCCACTATGCTAGATTTAGCCCTAGGGGCGCGTAGCTCAGATGGACTAGAGCATCTGCCTTCTAAGCAGAGGGTCGCAGGTTCGAATCCTGCCGCGCCTACCAAATCAAGATTCCAGCACATCCAATGACATCCTGGATAGAGCAATAACCTTCTGAAACTTAGCGGGTTATTGTCTTTTTACGTCCAAAGCGTTATCGTGGAAGCCATAATCCCCGGGGGGCACTTATGGGGGCATTCATTTCGAGAATTGGGGGCATTTGGTCTCCAGTCGCGTGAGGTGCGAACAATGGCTCTGACCGATACCGAGATTCGCCGCTCAAAGCCTGCCGAGAAGGCCTACAAGCTGTTCGACGGCGGAGGACTCCATCTGTTGGTAACGCCTTCCGGGGGCCGCCTGTGGCGCTGGAAGTATCGCTTCGATGGCACGGAAAGGCAGTTGGCGTTGGGCAGCTATCCCACACTCTCCCTCGCCGATGCCCGTGAGCGTCATGCAACAGCCCGCAAGCTGCTCGCCAACGGTAGCGACCCGATGGCGGAACGCAAGGCCGGGAAGAGCGCCGCCATCGCCGCCATGGAACACACCTTCCAGAAGATTGCCGAGCAATGGTTGGAACATTGGCGCGGCAACAAGAGCCCCCGCCATTCCGACACGACCCGGAATCGCCTCAAGGTGAATGTCTATCCCTTCCTGGGCAATAGGCCTGTTGCTGAAATCGAGCCGATGGAACTTGTCCAGCTTGCGAAGGCGATTGAGTCACGCGGGGCATCGGACATGGCGAAGCGGATTCTTCAGATCATCGGAATGGTCTGCCGCTTTGCCGTAGCGCATGGATACGCCAAGCGCAACCCAGCCGCTGAAATTCGCCCCTCGGACATCCTCAAGCCCACCCGCAAAGTCAATATGGCTCGGATCGATGCCCGTGAGCTTCCAGCCCTGCTCCGCGCGATGGAGGTTTATGAAGGGCGGCAACTCACCCGGCTCGCCATGAAATTGATGGCTTTGACCTTTGTGCGCACCAGTGAACTTATTTGTGCGCGTTGGGACGAGTTCGACTTTGAAGCCCGCCGCTGGTCGATTCCCGCGGCCCGGATGAAGATGAATACCCCGCATATTGTGCCACTGTCGCACCAGACCGTCGAAGTGCTCGAACTGCTGCGCACGATCTCTGGCGAGGAAGAGCTTGTCTTTCCAGGCGAACAGGACTCTACCAAGTCCATGTCAAATATGACGATCTTGAAAGCACTGGAGCGTATGGGGTACAAGGGCCGAATGACCGGCCACGGCTTCCGGGGGCTTGCCTCCACTGTCTTGCATGAACAGGGATACTCGCACGAGCACATTGAATTGCAGCTTGCTCACGCGCCCCGCAATGCCGTGAGCGCGGCCTATAACCATGCGCTCTACCTGGAGCCACGCGCCAAGATGATGCAGGACTGGGCCGATTATCTGGAGCAAACTCAGCGCAGCGGCAAAGTGCTACCTTTTCGTGGTTCGGCGGCATAGCGCACGCGGGCTACAGCCCCAAGCCGGTGATTCAGAGCCCCAAGCCCTCAAATTCTTGGCCACGGCTTCCGCAACGTCTTCCACTCTAGGTGGTGCTGATGGTTGTGAAATTGCCAGGTTATCACTAATTCTCCCTACCGAGGGTTGGCCAAAAACAATTCCGCCCACCTATTTTCAGTTCACAACGAAAAGAATGGTTCTACCTCTTACTGTCCCGTCCACGTCGCTTTCACGAAGCCCCGAGACCCGCCAAACGGGTAAACGATCGACATAGTGCATGTGGAGGTGTCGAGTGTGCCAACCAAACCACCGGTGCAAGGTAAGCCCTGCTGATCTGAGGTTTCCGAGAAAACATAGAGAATCGGCAGGGTGCCCACTGGAATCTGATGCGCGGTGATCACGATTGGCACGGAGGAAGCTGTGTTCAGCGTAATGTCTGGGAAAGTAAAAGGATGCTCCGTTATGGCGGTCCCGTTGATACTGGTCACTTGGACCGAGGGCGGAGGAACAGCAGGAACAAAAAGCGCTAAAGGGTTCGATTGATTCTGATTGCCGATGACTTGTCCATTGAAATTCAAGTTGTTAGCTTCAAGGCGAACACGCCCCGTGCCGCCTGGGTTGCGGCCACCGGCACTGCCCGCAGCAGAAAGGTATCCAAATCCACTGATTGTGTTAGACACTAGTCGAATCGCACCGCCACTGCCTCCGCTCGCGTCTATATCGCAAAAACTCTCGCCCGCTACGCCGCCGTTAGCATTCACTGATCCGCTTACGATAATTTGGGTCGAGCTCGCAATCAAGATCGCTCCCCCGCCAGCGCCACCGCAGGGGCCAAAACGTCCTGATGCCCCATCCGAAAGTCCGCCGCCCCCAGATCCGCCGAAAAGAGGAACTAAGAATTGGTTTCCCGCGAAACTAGAAACCGTGGCCCCCTTTGTACCGCATATGCCCGCCACGCCTCCACCCGGGCCATTTCCGTTTCCCGCAAACTGAGTCGCTGACGAGGTAATTCCCCCTATCCCGCCACCGTACCCCCCAGAGCCAGGTGGCGCAGGGAGCCTGATGCCTACGTCCGTCGTTCCATCTGCACCATTAGATCCGTTAAGGTTCAGGCTTCCTTCGATGTCCACGTCCCCCGTTGCGAGGATATATATGGGGGCATTATCCAGGTTTCCTGTAAATGTAATCGTGACATCGCGTGGAATGGTGACTTTGCCAAAATTGAAGACGTTCTTAGCGTCGCCTGTCCCATGAGTGAACGTCGTCGGGTCAAAATTCCCAGAAACCGTGGGCGTATAGTCACCATCGCTCCCATCCGAAGTGCTGTTGAATGTACTTTGCGCGATAGCTTGTTGGATGCTACCGCACAGTGCGACTGCCAGGAGCAGTCTGAGCGCGACTGAGTGGCTTTGTGAGCAAACCGGACGCGCCGGGTGGAACGTTGGGTGCAACATGTTGCCCTCCTTGTGAATCTGGTTCTTGAGCATTGCCTGCCTGATCGGGTTGACGATTGACAATGGTGAATACTGGGCTCTGCACTTCGCCCGGTCCATGCACCTGCGGAATGCTGTTGGGATCGTTCGGATCTGAGCCAAGCAACCATTCCAGCTCGTCGGGATACCCGTCTCCGTCACTGTCGCGGAGCCGGGGTGGTTTGGTTGCAGCGTTTCCGCTCAGGTTCTGCACACTGAACAGAATGCTGTCCGCTTCATTGGCTTGCTGGATGGCGCCAGTAGATGTGTTCAGCACTGAGAATACAGGCACGCCCTCTGCTTCGAATAACGTTCCACCGGGTAAGAACGTATTAAGCACTGAAAATACCGGGGCACTGTCGGCCTCGAATGACATCCCATTCGCTAGAAACGTGTTCAGTGTTGAAAACACCGGCACGCTGTCTGCCTCACCGGATGATGGCGGCCCCGTCAAATCCGGAAAGCTATTCGCATCCAGAGGATCTGTACCGAGCGCTGCCTCGATCACATCTGGCACCCCATCGCCATCGCTGTCTGCGGTAGAGTTGGGATCTACGACTGTGAACCGATTTGCGGCTGTGACCACAGGGCTGCTACTGCCCGCGTCGTTGGTGGCGACTAAGGCATAGATTCCCGCGACGGAGCCAACCGTCAAGCTCATCGTTCCTGAGGTGCCGCTAGAATTGATCGCTACTACAGCGGGGATGACAGCGGCTGTGTTGAACGACAGCGTCGCGCCGGTCAGCCTGCTGCCAGTTACGCCGACGCCGCTAAAGGACGTGTTGAACAACGCCGACTTCCGGCTGATGGATGAGATAACGGGCAGTGGAACGATGGTGAAGTTCATCGGCGTGGTGGAAACCGTGGCTGTGCCTACCTCGACGGTAATCGGCCCGGTGGTCGCCGAGGTTGGCACCGTTACGGTAAGTGTGGTGGCAGTGGCCGTACTGACGGTCGCTTGCAAGCCGTTGAACTGGACCGTGTTCGCGCCCGGCGTAGGACTAAAGCCCTGCCCGTAGAGGGTTACGGTCTCGCCGTTATTACCTTGCTGCGGAGTGAAGTTGAGAATGGCGAGTGACCCTGTGGCGGGCCCACTGCTGCGCGTGATGGCCGTGATGTTGCCGACCGCATCGTAGGTGTAGTCAACTTCGTTGTTGCTCGAATCAATGACTTTGACGAGCTGGCCCAGGTCGTCGTAGAAGTACTGGAAGGTGACCGGCGAGGTTTGGGCATAGAGTTGCCCCGTGAGCGCCACTAGGATAAGCGTTGCGCGGCGTAGCCACCTTGCGTGATTGGTCGTCTTAGTCATAACGTGCCATTCGCAGCCCACATAGCACAACTCGATTCCCACTCGACAACTCGTCGCTGCGTCTACATAGGCAACGTGCCCCTACCGCCATCGAATGTCACGTGCGTCCCCATGGTCTTTCGGGTTGACCCGTCCGTTTTCTGCATCCGACTGTTTCAACCTTCTTCTTTGAAATCCCTGCAGCTTAGACCGGTCTCGATGGGAACTGGTCAAAAACGATATTGAGACGCGTTAACGGTGAAGGATGAAGTCTTTACCTCGCAAGGCTGTTGTGAAAGCACAAAGCAAGCCGCGGGTAGGGCCACAATGGCCACGAGCCCGCCCCCACAAGCGACGGGAGCGAGAGGTACGCTCGCTAGACAAAATCCCGCAACGTCCCCTGCGATCGCTCCAACACCCAGGGAACAGCCGAAAAACTTCTTGTAGTCGATGCAAACACCAGGGCTCAGGTTTGTGCAATTCGCGGTCCCGAGACTTTGAACCACGCCATAGGGCGAACCCGACACGCTGACCGGGGTGTTCGTAGAGACGGCTACGTTGGATGCTGAAGTATCAAAACTACCCTTCTCCGAGGTCAGATAGACATCCGCTGTCAATCCTGTCGGATCGGTAAACCGCATGGCATCATTTCTCGCATACTGATACAAGTTCGGACCAGTACCGAGTCCTGCTGGGTCCTCACCGATGAACCTGCCAGTCTGGCTGCTGTAGAACCTCGCGCGATAGTAATAGAGTTCCCCGGTTGCCACTGTTCTTCCGGTAAACAAGAATGGATAGGTATTTGTCGAAGACGTCAACCCAAACGGCTCATAAGAATACGCCGCCGACATAGCACCGGTCAGATCCACCGTTGCGACCGTGCTGTTGAGCGCATCCGCCAACCCAAACTCAACTTGGCCGCTCGAATGAACCACGCCAAGGTGGGAGTCAATGGAGCGCCCTGCAAGCACCGATTGTTGATCGCCGTCACTCCGGTTGATGAAGGCGACATCGGTAAAGTCGTCCAGCACAAAGCTCCTGGTCAGATTCAGGCTCCCGCTGTCCTTCTGTTGAATCAGGTTCCTGGCAAAATCGTAAAGGAACGCCGTGGTCTGTCCAGGTACCGACACTGATTTCAGTCGGTTCCTCGAATCCCACGTGTAGGTAGTTGTTCCTCCCGGGCCGCTGGCTGACACCAGATTCCCGTTGGCGTCGTAGGAATACGAGGTCGCCCCCGCACTCGCACTGCTGCTGACAAGCTGGTTGTTATCGTTGAAGGTGTTGGTCACAGCCTGCGTCGTGAGCGGCTGGGCAACCGTGCTGGTCGCCATGGTGCGGTTGCTGGCGGGGTCGTAGGCGTAGGTCAGCGGAATGTTGATGCCTTGCCCCCCCGAGTGAGTAATGGACAGGAGACGGCTCGCAAGGTCGTAAGCATAGCTGCTGTTCACCCCATTGGCCCGGCTCAATGTCTTAAGCCGGTTGTCGCCATCATAAGCAAAGCTGGCCGAGGCTTGTGGCAGCGCGGCGTTCAAAAGATTGCCCGCAGCATCGTACGCATAGGTCAGCAAGCCCTGCCCAACCACCTGACGTGAGGTCATGCGACTGGCGTTGTCATAGGCGAACTGGATTGTGCCAAACTGCGTGGCCTCGCTCAGCAAACGCCCGATTCCGTCATAGGTGTAATCAAACGCCCCGCCCATGGAATCCGAAACACTCGATAGCCGCCCGTTGGCGTCGTAGGCGCGCGCCACTGTCGAGTCCGCGTAGCCCTCGCTTACCAGGCGGTTAAGGGCGTCGTAGACAAAAGTGGCCGTCTGGCCTCGGCGGTCTGAGAAACTGGTCAGGTTACCATTGTGATCGTAGGCGCGAGTGTCGGTGTGGCCGAGCGGATCCGTCTTTGTGATCAGGCGGTTTGAGGCATCATAGGTAAACAGGGTCGTCTGCTGAAAGAAGTGTTCGCCATGGACCAGCAACACGTCGCCGACGATGACTGCAATTAGATTACCGACTTGATCATACTGGAAATTAACCTGAGTGCGCTGCGGGTTGACCTCGGTGGACACTCGTCCAAGCGCGTCGTATTGGGTCAGGCTCGTCCGCCCCAAGGGGTCGGTAGACTGAATGGGTCGAGAGATCGAATCGTACACAAAGGTTGACGTGTTTCCCAGCGGGTCGCTGGCAGCCGTGAGGTCACTGGAACTGTCGTAGGACAGCTTTACCCGGTTGCCCAGTGCGTCGGTGATCTGGATGGCTTGCCCGTAGGCATTGTAGGCGTAGGACGTTGTGTTGCCGTTTGGGTCGGTCCGGTTAAGCAAGTTGCCGTTGGAATCGTAGGTGAACGTCACGACATCGCCAATGGGGTCGGTGACAGAGGTAACTTGGTTAAAAGTCGGTTCGTAGGTCGAGGTGGAGGTGTTACCGAGAGCGTCGGTTATGGTAAGGACATTACCGGAGGTGTCGAGAGTGTAGGATAGCGAATTTCCGATTACTGCTGATGGGCCACAGCCGAGGCATACACCAGTCCCGGCGTACCCTTGCACCAAATTGTTGTGACCTGGATCCCGCACCAGATTGTGGGGTTGTTCCATCGGGTCCGTTCCGTCGGTCAGTAGGCCGGTGGGGTCAAAGCGATAGGTCGACTGATTGCCGTCTGGGTCAGTGACAGTTGCGCTCATGACCGGGCTCACGGCCGCGTCCGGGTTCAGCAAAACGTAAGAAAAGCGGTATATTCCGCCGTCACCGGCAATCTGCTGCACAACCCTGCCATTCGCGTCGTAGCTATTCTGGGCGATCGCGACTCCACGTGCATCGGTCGCCGTCAGCAGGTTATTGCTTCCGTCGTAGGTGTACTGCGTAACACCGCCTGCAGGATCGGTGACGCTGGCCAATGTGCCCTGGGAGTTGTAGCCATAGCTAACCTTGCGTCCGATGGGGTCCGTGATGGAAGTGATGCGATTGGAGGAGTCATAGTCAAAGTTGAGGCTCCGGCCAACCGCATCGGTGACGCGGGTGATAGTCGTAAGATCGCCGAGGTCCCGGGTAACAGTCGTGGTGTTTCCATTTCGATCCGTGATTGAGGCTAGAAATGATCCGAGCTGGAAGCCCGCAGGAGCAAAGCGGTACACCGTCCCTTCCTTGAAGCGCAAATCCACGGAATTGTCCCCGTTCACGGACATGGTGTCTCCGACGAATGCTGGGCTGACCAAGTTAGAAAACCGATTCTGGCCATTCGACACAAACGGGAAGCGGTTTCCATCGGGCGCTATCAGGTTGATGACCGAAGCCAACAGCGGAAACGCCGTGTCTAGGGCGTAACCATAGTTGTGGCTGGTGCCGATGCCAAACGGGCCACCCTGCGCGGTAGCAGAGCGATAGAGACGCCTAATGTAAATGGAGCCCCTACCGCCGTAAACACCGATGTCGGTTGAAGTTAGAACTTCGAGGCCCGACGCTATATCTACCGGTTCCCCGGTTGCTGGCGGATTTGGATTGGTACATGCACATGACGAGCAACCACCACCATCACGACCGCCGCCACCGACCGGAGGGTATCCAGCCGGGCAGTTGCCGCTTGGTCCCATGCCGCCACCACCAGGATTGGGGTTGATTGTGGGTGGGGGCGCGGGCATGGGTCCGTGCCAGTCGAAAAAGGTAAGGCCGTAAAGATGGCCCGGGTGGGCCGGGTCAGGGTCGGGCACGATCTGCTCGCCCCTTGCGCTGACCGCACCGGTGCCGTACTGGATATTTGTGCCGGTCTGCGGATTGAGTGTCAGGAGCGGCATGTCCAGGCCCGGCGGCGTGTTGATGACGTTGGGGAAAGTAACGGCCACAGGCTGGCTGGCGACGGTTTCGGCTGGCTGAAACGCGACTATGAATACTGCCAGCATTTTGGGGTTGAGCGGCTTGGTGTCCGGCAGGCGGTCCACCGGCACTTGAACGGCAGCGAGCGGGAATGGATTCGGCTGGGTTCCATTGGTCTCAGTGAAGGTTGTATTGGCGTAGACCGTGACTGACAAACCGGGAATCGTGGAAAAACTGTACGTCTGATCGGTGGCAGCGTTCTGCTGCGCGTAAAACGTTTCCGCGTTGTCAATGCGGGGAAGGTGGACCAGAACGGGGGAAACTACGACCTGGCCTGCTACCAATGTGTATTGGACGTTGACGCCTGCGTATTTGCCCGCCGGTGAGGTTGCAGTGGACCCGTCATAGCCAATGAGCTGAGCTCCAGCGCAGGCGGCGGGGAGATTCAGGAATGAGAAGTTCCCGGCTGCGTCAGAAACCGTTGTGAACAGCCCCCCGCCAATCTGACCCGTTTGTGTGCAGGCAGTGGCGTAGCTATTGCCGTCTTGCGCCAGCATTGTAACGGCGACACCCGCAATGGAGGTTTCCAGCGTGTCGTCCACCACCGTGCGGCCCAGGAGCGAGGTTGAGAGACCCTGAATGCTCAGCGTGGCGGTTGTGGTTTGCGAGAGTGGGAGGCCGTCAACGGTCGCGGAGGCGGTCACCTTGAGGGTAGAGTTCCCGGGAACCTGAGTCGGCGGAGCGCTGACCGTAAGAAGTGAAGTCTGACCTGATGCGATCTGGGATGGGACGAAGCTCGCGGTGACCCCCGACGGGAGCCCAGAAATCGCAAGGGTCGCAAGTCCAGCGAACCCGTCGCTGCTCGTCACAGAAACTGAAAAGGCGGTGGATTGGCCTCGAATAAGCGTCACGCGGGCGGGATTGACTGCGAGAGTGAAACTGCTGGATGCGTTCACAGTCAGCGGTTCTGCAGCTACGAGTGTGTTCCCATCAATCGTGACGGAAAGCGGGCCGGTCGCCGCACCAGCGGGAATCGTAAAGACAATTCCGGCAGCCGAAAAACTGGCCACGGGCGCAGAAAAGATACCGCCCTGGAGATTGCTAATCGTGACTTGCGGGGTGCCGGACCTAGGGACAAGGTTGTTTCCCGTGATCGCGACAGCGGTTCCTACAGGCCCGGCTTTTGGTTCAAAATCCGAAATAACGGGGGCGGTCGCCGAAATCCCAGCAGTCGTCGCTGCTGTCGTTGTTCCCCCATGTCCATCGTCCACAGTCAAGGCGACTTTAAACGTGCTTGCTGAAGTGTAAGTATGAGTCGGCTTTACCCCAGTGCCGTTGCTTCCGTCGCCAAAATCCCAACTGTACGACAGGGGGAACCCGGCTGGCGAACTCGACTTGGAGCCGTCCAAAGCGACTGCCTGCCCGACACTGCCGTTGTAAGGCCCACCGGCGTTGGCGATGGGTGAGACAGCCGGCGGCGAACTCCCACCTCCGCTTCCGCAAGCCAGTTGTAAAGCCAATCCGAGCGCGAGGACGACAATTGCACAATATCTAACGACTGCTCTTGCGTGCGCCGCCCGCGACAAGAGCGATAATCGGATACGCGGACGGTTATCCCAGACCGAGGGAAGCAATCCGGGTTCGAGATGGTGGCCCATTTGCTACCCCGCCATGGTCGGGTCCCCATCGATCTGAGAATCTTTGGCCGCACCGTACCCGGAAGAATCCTAAGGAGGCGAATCATACGCCAACGAGGCCTTGTGTCAAGCAAAATAATTTTCTGACTCTTCCGGGTCTGCCAGTCCAAACTTGGGATCATTGACAGCGAGGTGTTGACCTTTCGTGGTTCTGCGGCATAGCCTTTTGCCTCCTTACCGGCTTGGCTGACTTCTTGCTCGCATCCGCTCCACTAGCACGTCGAGAAGCAAGTCGGTCTTTGCAGTGTCGATTCCTTGAGGGCTCCGCAGTTCGCGCAATATCTCGCCTTGGCGACTTGGCTGGACCATCCCGTAGCTCGTGAAGGTTGTCAGGACTTTCTCGTGTCCCAGGTTCTGGCTCCACGCCTTGAATTGCTCAGGAGTCTGACAGAGCTGCTGCCCCAACCGCACCAACATGTTCCGGAAGCTGTGTGGGTTGAAATATTGGAACCCAGCCCGTTGGAAGGAAGTCCGAAAAATCTCGCGGATGGGCGAGGCGCTGCTCCAATGAGCGCGGTCTAGGCCAGCCGCTGCGAACCGGCGATCCGGCCCCAACGCCATCTTAGTTGCGGGAAACAGGGGATCGTCGTTGCCCCACAGCAGCTCGACCCTCAAGTAGTCGATCCACTCCTCCACGATGCGGAGCGCCTCCTCTCCGACTGGAAAGAAGTGCGTTACGAAGGTTTTGCTGAACTTCGTCTTAACCTCGCGCGCGTCCTGGCTGACGAACCCCTTCCCTAGGTCAACATGCTTGAGCTTCATAGAAGCGAGGGCGCTGTCCCGCGCCCCAGTCAGCAGCGTAAACGCAATGAGCGCCTGATTGCGCCGGTCCAGTTCCGTCACGATCCGAGCAGTCCTTAAGACATGCAGGACTTGCTCGACGGTAGGGACGGGCAGTTCCCGACGCGCCGTTGCGACCCGAATGTCCTTTTCCGAAAGGTTGAAGTACTCGGCGTCCGGGTACTGCAAGCGAGACTTGTATCCCGGCTGACAGGCAAGCCACTGAAAGAACGACCGGAGCGCCCGCAGGGTTGCGTACACGGTCGCCTTGCTGAGCCGCTCGCCGCTGCGCGCTGACCGCTGTTCGGTGAGATGGCGCTTGAAGGCGACCGCCTGCTCGAAGTGAAACGTCTTGAAGTCTCGGTAGTGCGCGTGCTCGTCGAACCGGTGGATCGCCATCGCGACCCCGTCCACCGTTGCTTCGTCATAGCGCTTCGCTTCCTGAAGAAACGTCAGATACTTCCGCTTAATTCGCTCGTTGCTCGCACAGTGTTTTGCCATAGTTCACGCTTCCTTTCCCAAGTCACGGTTTAGGCTGGGTTCGGACATCCTGCTTAATTCCTCTTGGCCTTGCACCACCGTTACAGTCCAAACCGACGAAAACTGCTCCAACTTGGAGAGGCTCACCGTTCGATTCATCACGCAGAAGCACTCCGGGCAGATCGCCTGGAGATGACCGGTTCCGTTCGCTCCGGGCTTGCAATCCACCATGCCGCCGGCGGGAGGCCGCGACCTTCGACAGCGGAAACAGTAGAACTCGCCGGGCTGGCACGACCGCTTGTTCTTGATCCGACGTGCTCTTAGGAAATCGAAGAGCTCGCGCCCAAGGATTAGCGTCGGGCGCTGGCTGTCGCAGACCGGGAGCCCCTCCTTGATCCATGCCCGGACGGTGTTCTTGTGGATCTGAAGAACTCGGGCAGCCTCCTCCACCGAATAGTTACGGTGAATCTTGATCAGCCGATAGCGGGCATGACGCTTCGCCATCCCGGCCTACCCAAGCTTCCGGCGGTCCGCCTGTAGGCGAGTCACAAGTTCCCGCACCTGGCTGTCGGTTTGTCCAGAAATCCGCGCAGCGTTCAGGGCAGCCACCTCAGTGGCGGGCCATCCCACAGCCCGGCCGCCTAAGCTGATCTGCTTGGGGAAGAGTCCTTGAGAAATTCGGAGGTAAAGGGTGGAACGGGACAGGCCCGTTGCCTGTTGTACGGTCTTGAGTCGGTGGATTGCTTCAGCCATGCTTGCACCTCGTTGGGCGTTATCGAACAATCCCATTTCGGGGCAGCTAGGGTCCTAGCTTGCAAGATAGCTCGCTATCTAGCTCCAAATTAAGCCATTTCAGACCAACGGTGTTTCCACCCACTACCTAAACGATAGCTTGGCAACTTATCGCAATCAGGGGGTAGGCTCAGTCTGCGGCGAGACTTCCGACGACGAGGCGCTGGCGGTCTGTAATCGTGGGAATGCGGAATTGCTGACTCCGCACGCTTCGTGTTTCCCATACTGATATGGGAGAGCGGCAAGTTCAACAATGACCGCTTACGCCTCGTGCCGATAAGCGTCAATATGCTATGCTCTGTGGGCATATCGAAGGGAACTACCCACCCTCACCCGCTTAGCCAAGGAGAAAATGCCCGTGCAGACCAAGTTGATACTCAAGTGTACAGTTTCGTCGGCCTTCGTGCTCGCCAGCGTCTTTTGGATGTTTACACCTTCCATGGCTGACGCTCAAACCTATACTGTCCTGCACAACATTGATCAGACGGTAGATCCAAACGCGGTCGGGGGAGCGCTAGTTCAGGGCCGCAATGGGAACCTTTACGACTCTTCGACTCTGAGCCCCAGTTTGGCGAGCGGGTTCGAGGGAACAATATTTGACGTTACACTTGCCGGATCCCCGACCATTCTCTTTGACTTCTCGGCCGCTGATCCCAATCCCGGATGGGAGCCGGTTGCTGGCCTCACGCTGGGTACAGACGGTAACTATTACGGGTCAACCCTACGAGGAGGTAGCTTAGGGTTTGGTTCAGTGTTCAAGGTGACGTCGAGCGGCGGTCTCACTGCTCTGCACAGCTTTACCGGAGGTACGGACGGCGGCGCTGGACTCAGCAATATTGTGCAGGCCAACGATGGCAATTATTACGGCTGTGCCTACGGTGC
Organism: Terriglobales bacterium; assembly: GCA_038229415.1. GTDB lineage: Bacteria > Acidobacteriota > Terriglobia > Terriglobales > Acidobacteriaceae > JANXUR01. The sequence continues at coordinate 111,477 of JBBROM010000009.1, read as the reverse complement.
ATCGGGGACGTTGTCGAGTTTGCTTTACAAGCTAACGAGCGCAGGGGCCTTTAGCGTGGTACACACATTCTCCGGTACGGAGGGTACGTACTGTTCGTATCTGACGCTGGGCAGCGATGGCAATCTCTACGCCGTGCTCGTTAATGGCGGTTCTGGCAATACAGGAACGATCGATAAGGTCACCACCGGCGGAGTAGTTACGGTATTGCACAACTTCTTCACATCGGTCGACGGTATCGCGGCGAGTGCGGGTGTCGTGCAGGCCAACGATGGAAACTTCTATAGCACAAGCAGTGGCGGCGGGCCACTGAATGCGGGTGTCGTCTACCAGCTTAAGCCTAATGGCACGTTCACGGTGATCCACAATTTTTCGGGGACTGATGGTAGCGATCCGCAAGCTGCATTGGTGCTGGGTAGTGACGGCAACCTTTATGGAACGGCAGGCAGCGGAGGCGGCGTGACAGACTGCAACGGTGGCTCAGGGGGCTGCGGTACAGTCTTCAAGATTACAACAACCGGTGCCCTCACGGTCCTGTACAACTTTGAGCAGACCACTGGAGCTAACCCGACTTCCGCGACGCTCGTACAGGACACGAGCGGTATCTTTTATGGCAGCACCAATCATGGCGGCAGCTTCGGCAATGGCGTGTTCTACAGCCTCAGCAACGGCCTCGCACCATTCGCCAAGCTCGTTTCGACGCAAGGCAAAGTGGGCGCGAGGATTGAGATTCTCGGGCAAGGGTTTTCCAGTAGTTCTATAGTGAAGTTTGGCGGAATTCAAGCCACGGCACCCACCGTGTCCGGGACGACGTTCTTAACGGCAACGGTGCCCACAGGCGCGTTGACAGGGGTCGTCACCGTCACCATGGGCGCAACCACACTCACCACCCCCAACAGCTTCAAGGTCTTGCCCACGTTGGGCAGCTTTACGCCAGCCAGCGGCCCAGTCGGCACGCTGGTTACAATCAACGGCACCGGCCTGACTCAGACCACAGTCGTCACCTTCAACAACAAGTCGTCAAGCTTTGCGGTGATCTCGGATTCACAGATCACGGCCACCGTCCCCCCGGGGTCGACCACGGGCAAAATCAAAGTGACCACCAAGGGCGGCAGCGTAACCAGCACAACGAACTTTACTGTGAACTAGCTGAAACGGAGGGAATGCGCGCTATTCCTGGGGCAGAGTGGCAGTCTTGACCTGTTAGTTCACTCCCCCTTTGAAGCTCGCCTCTAGAACCTGCTTAAGGCGCTGGATCGAAATACCTTCGTTGCGGGCGACGGTTTTCAGGAAGGCGCGATTCCCTCTCCTCTTTTCCGTCGCCACTTGAGCGCGCAGCCTCTTGCGGCGACTTTCCGCTGACTCAGAGTCGCCAGCGGCGGAAACTGGGTGGTCAACCGCGCGGAGGATCGCCTTCTTGTCGATGTGAAACTGATGGGCGTCGATTCGCAGGACTTCATCCAACTGCAAGATGTGGCCAGCGATTTCCAGGGAGAGTGCCTCGCCAGCCCGCAACACCATATGCGCGGAGTTCTTCTTTCCCCGCACAACCCCTATCTCCCAACGGGCGGTCTTGGAAGCGAGGTTATCGAGCCTAGCCAGGCCCAGCATTTGCGCTAACAGGCAAGCTATGGAATACCCGGACGCCTGCCACTGTTCCACAAGGCTAGGTGGCACGGTTACTCGATTGATGTCATCGCGTTTATCACAGACGACAAACGACAATGCCCAAGGAGGTTCCGACAGCCAATGGACGGGCATGGTACACGCCTCTTCGCAGCCGGGGCACACGACGCTGTGCGCGGGTTCCGACCGGCTCAGCAGCCCCTGCGCCTTGCATAGTTGTGCCATCGCTTCTGGCCAGCCATGCAACTCTTGGGCGGCAAAAACGACCGGCTCGCCCTGACAAGCATTCACTCTCGCAAGCAACTCGCCCAACACTTGTTCGCCGGTCATTCTGCGGCAGCCTCATTAGTGTCTTCAGCGCTTAGCGAAGGCTGTGGGATCTGCGGCTCGATCCCCGAGGCGACCAACATGGCGCGCAACTTATTGTCGAGTTCGTCGTATTTCAGGGAACACGAGTTCGGATGAGTGATGCGTATCGAAGCTTGCTTAGGTGCTTTCTTAGGATCGAGCTGAATACTTGCGCAAAGCTCTAGCTGGGTCACCTCGTACATCTTGAGAGGCACCGACTTTCCGATCTCCTCCACAAGGTCATGGACGGCGAAAGGGTTGATCGTCGTATCTGCTTCCACAGTGATCCGGCTTCCCCGTTTATGACGCGCTGAAAGGCGCATCTTCTTCAGGACGACCCGTTGGATTCCTCCCGCAGGCTGATACACGAAGCGAAAATCACGGCTCATAAGCGGAGTCAGATCGTAAACGCGATCGTCGCCAGCATCGGTCGGCAACTGAGGCAACTTCAGAATAGCTTGCGCAAATATTCCTTGTAGCGGCTCAATACTCCTGGCACCGCCGCGATAGTTCAGATCCAAGGTGCCGTCTTTCTCGGAGTAGACATAGATCACCTCAAACGCGGGATTGTGCGGGCGGCGCTTGAACTCACCTTCCACCCACTCGACCGAATTCTGGGAATAATCCTCAGGGTAGGCGAAGAAGTAATCCAGTTCGCTTCGACGGAACACCTCTACCACACAATTTCTGCCCCTGCCTTCAGTCTGATTGAAATACTGCCGTAGCAGTTCAGCCAGTTGCCATCGGCTTTCGTGGTCGAGTGCGGCTGGTCGCTGCGGCAGGTTCTTGCGCTTACGCCAATACGAAAGGCTGTCAGCGTGACAGAAGTAGCTCGCACCCCGCCACAATTCTTTATGGTCGAGAAAGACAGCCATCGCGCGTTCTAGGTGATTGGGCAATCCCGAGAGCTTTTCCACGAACGCCGCTCGGAGAGGTGGTGTGTCCCGAAACCAAAATACCGACTCATCCAGTATGGCGCGGAAACCCTTCTCGCTACCGAGGTCAAAAACCTCTTTGAACTCGGCGTCCATGATGTCGCGCTCTTTGTCAGGCAGTGCCAGCCAAGCCGCAAACAGCTCATCCGGCCGGGTGTCAGGTAGGGCGGCAAAGTCGAGATTCATGAGGACTCCACGCGCTTTGAAGTGCCGCTCCAGCAGCGCATTGGGCATCTGCCGGAAGAAATCTCGTGTGGTGTAGTGTCGAGCCATGCGACCCTCCTGGGTCTGGACCGATGTCCAGCGCTACTACTGGAATAGCACCGCAAGGGGTGCAAAATCATCCGCAGAATGTGGAAATCGCCTGTGGATTAGGGTTGGAAGGTCAAAAATAGATCTGCAATAAACGTCAGAATTGACGAAAAGTGGCCTTTGTAAGTGGTTAGCTCGATGTCGCAGCGTTCAGTGATTCCGCGCGGGCTCAACGCGCTTCTGGATTCTTCGCAATAGAAACGCTCTTGTCAGAGGGGCAATTTTCGGGTCAACTTGCCTGTTAGAGAATATTGGAGAAACGGCCGGACATGGATCAAGCGATACACAACAAGATCGCCAGTTTTATCTGGAACATCGCGGACGATGTGCTGCGCGACCTGTTCAAGCGTGGCAAATATCCCGACGTGATTCTGCCGATGTGCGTTCTACGCCGTTTGGACGCCGTGTTGGAGCCCACCAAACAAGCCGTTCTCGACGCCAAGGAGATGTTGGACAAGGCGGGCATCACGGAACAGCACGCAGCGCTATGTGGTGCCGCCCGACGGCCATTCTACAACACATCCAAGTTCACCCTGCGTGACCTTAAGGCACGTGGCAGCCAGCAGCAGTTGCTCGCGGATTTTGAAGACTACCTGAACGGCTTCTCGCCCAACGTCCAAGACATCCTGGAGAACTTCAAGTTCCGCAACCAGCTCTCAACGCTTTCGAAGTCCGACTCGCTAGGAACACTCATCGCGAAGTTCCTTGATCCCGAAATTGATCTCAGCCCTTCGGCGATAGATAACCACGGCATGGGCACAGTCTTCGAGGAGCTTGTCCGACGCTTCAATGAAGAAAACAACGAAGAAGCTGGGGAACACTGGACGCCCCGAGACGCCGTTAAGCTGATGGCCAATCTAGTCTTCCTGCCAATCGCTGACAAGATTCTCTCGGGCACTTACCGCCTCTACGATGGTGCGCTCGGCACCGGTGGAATGCTGACTGTCGCCGAGGACACGCTCAAAGACCTTGCCAAGAGCCGAGGGCAAGATGTGAAGACCCGCCTCTACGGACAAGAGATCAACCCCGAAACCTATGCCATCTGTAAGTCCGACATGCTGCTCAAAGGCGAAGGCGACGAGGGGGCGAATATTGTCGGTGGCGCTGAGCACTCGACGCTGTCCCACGACGCCTTCCCCGCTGACGAGTTCGACTTTATGCTCTCCAATCCCCCCTACGGCAAGAGCTGGAAGAAGGACCTGGAGAGCATGGGCGGCAAGGACGGCCTGCGCGATCCGCGCTTCAAAGTGATGCCTGCGGGCGAGGAGCTTTCGCTTGTCACCCGCTCCAGCGACGGGCAGCTCCTCTTCCTCGCCAACATGGCGTCTAAGATGAATCATAAGACGCCGCTGGGCAGCCGCATCGCCGAAGTCCACAACGGCTCGTCGCTCTTCACCGGAGACGCTGGCCAAGGCGAGAGCAACGTCCGCCGCTGGCTCATTGAAAATGACTGGCTGGAAGCCATCGTCGCACTGCCGCTGAACCTGTTCTACAACACCGGCATTGCCACCTACATCTGGGTGCTCAGCAACCGCAAGGCCGAGCTCCGCAAAGGCAAGGTGCAGCTCATCGACGCGACGCAGTGGTTCAAGCCTCTGCGCAAGAACCTTGGCAAGAAGAACTGCGAACTCTCCCCACAAGACGTCGACCGCATCTGCCGGGTCTTTTTCCGGTCTGAAGAATCGGAGCAGTCGAAAATCTTCCCCAATGCCGCCTTCGGCTACTGGAAGGTTACTGTTGAACGGCCGCTGCGATTACACAGCCAGCTCACTATCCAGGCCATCGAGTCGCTCCGCTTCTCTTCAGGCGACGAAGAAGTCCGCTCGGATCTTTATGAACAACTGGGCGACGATCTTTTCGAGCGATTTGCCAGCGTTCGGCCCAAACTGGAAGCGCTTGTGAACGAGTGGGGCCTGACGGACGACGAAGACGAAGGTGAGGAAGGGCCGAATGGTGGAAACAAGAAGGGCTTGCCCGAAAAGAAGAAAAAGAAACTGCTCGACCCTAAGAGCTGGAAACGCGATGGCGAACTCTTCGCCGCCGGAAAGGCCCTGCGCAAAGAGCTCAGCGACGCGCTATTCGAAGACCACAATGTCTTCCGTGTGAAGGCCGAGACGTCGCTAGACGCGCTGAATATCCGGCTCGGTGCCGCGGATTTGAAGGTTCTGCTGCGCAAAGTGAGCACGCGCGTGGAGACGGCTGCGCCGGTGATTGCCAAGGTGCACAAGCCAGGCAAGGCCAAGGCGGACGGGCTGCGCGGTATTTACGAAGCCTCGGTGGACGGCAAGCCCCGCGTCGTGGGGTATGAACCCGACCCCGAACTGCGCGACACCGAGCAGGTGCCGCTGCTGGAGAAAGGCGGCATCGAGGCATTTATCCGCCGCGAGGTGCTGCCCTATACGCCGGACGCCTGGATCGAGGAGTCCTCGACTAAGATCGGCTATGAAATCTCCTTCACTCGCCACTTCTACAAGCCGCAGCCGCTCCGCACGCTGGAAGAAATCAGAGCCGACATCGTGGCTTTGGAGCAGGAAACCGAAGGCTTGCTCGGTGAGATCGTGAAAGGTGAGACAAAATGAGAGAGATTCTGGGCAAAGCGAAGACTGTTCGTGAGCTGCTCAAAGGGGTCAAGTATTCCATTGACTACTACCAGCGCGAATACAAGTGGCAGGAGAAACAAATCCACGAGCTAGTTGACGATCTCAGCGGGAAGTTCCTTGAGGAGTATCGCCCCGAACACGCTCGCGATAAGGTCGAAGACTATCCCCACTACTTTCTGGGCTCAATCATCATCAGCAAGAAGGAAGTCGTCGGTTACGTCGTAGACGGCCAGCAGCGCCTAACGAGCCTAACGCTCCTGCTCATTCTGCTACGAAATCTCCAGAAGGACCGTGAGCAGCAGGTCAACGTTGATGAGCTGATCTTCTCCGAGAAATTTGGCCAGAAGTCATTCAATCTCAACGTCGACGAGCGCACGCCTGCAATGGAAGCACTCTATGAAGGCCACTCATTTGACCTTAGTGGCCGTCCCGAGTCGGTCCAAAATCTAGTCCAGCGTTACCGCGACCTCGAATCCTACTTACCTGAAGAGCTGCGCGACGCGGCGTTGCCCTTTTTCATCGACTGGCTCTTAGAAAACGTCCATCTTGTTGAAATCACGGCTTATTCCGACGATGACGCTTACACAATCTTTGAAACGATGAACGACCGTGGACTCTCGCTTAGTCCCACGGACATGCTCAAGGGTTACCTGCTCGCCAATATCGAAGAGGCAAAACGTATGACTGCCAGCGCGCATTGGCGAGAACGTGTCCGGGAACTAAATGATGCTGGTAAAGAAGTCGAGAGTGATTGCTTTAAGGCGTGGCTGCGCAGCCAATACGCCACCAAGATTCGGGAGCGTAAAAAGGGCGCAAAACCGGAAGACTTCGACCGAATTGGCACGGAGTTCCATCGCTGGTTACGAGATGCCGCTGACACGATTGGCCTCGACCAAAGCGACGACTTTTATCGCTTCATTGACCGGGACTTCACTTTTTACAGTCATCAGTATCTCCGGCTCATCGAGGCTACACAAAAACCCGTGCCGGGATTGGAGCATGTTCTCTACAATGCCCAGCACGGTTTTACCTTGCAACACTTGCTCTTGCTCGCGCCATTGAAGCCGGGCGACGGCGACGCTGTGGTGAATCAGAAGTTGGGGCTAGTGGCCCGTTACATTGACACGTTGCTCACATGGCGGTTATGGAATTTCCGTACCATCGCGTATTCCACCATGCAGTATTCGATGGCGCAGGTCGTCTTTGGCATCAGAGGACTTTCAGTCGAAGCACTTTCCGCGAAACTCCATGAAAGCCTCCTGAGCGAGGGCAACGAGAAGGGGACATTCGCGACCAACGACCACTTGCGAATGCATCAGCAGAACCGGTACGCCCTCCATAGGATCCTTGCACGACTGACCGACTATGTAGAGGTGCGGTCCGGATTTCCGTCGCGCTATCTCGATTACGTCAGCGAGGGGAAAACCCGGTATGAAGTGGAGCACATCTGGGCCGACCACCCCGAACGCCAGGCTGACGAATTTTCGCACCCAGCCGACTTTGCGGAACATCGCAACCGGATCGGAGGCTTGCTTCTGCTGCCGAAGAGCTTCAACGCTAGTTACGGCGATTTGACCTACGAGGAGAAGCTGCCGCACTACCTCGAACAGAATCTGCTCGCCCGTTCTCTACATCCACAGTGCTATGAGCACAACCCCGGATTTCTGCGATTCAAAGAGCAGAGTGGCTTGCCGTTTCTCCCGCTGACGCGGTTCAAGAAAGCGGACGTGGAAAGCCGCAGCCTGCTTTACGCGAAGATCGCCGAGCGCATCTGGAATCCCGCTGACCTGTTGCTTGGAGTCCATCTATGATCGCCGGCCTCAAAAGCTATCCGAGCTACAAAGATTCCGGACTGCCGTGGGGCGGTCGAATGCCAGCTCACTGGTCTCAGCGACGAATGAAGTTCCTGTTCTCGGAACGAAGCGAAAAGGGTTTCCCCACCGAGCCCCTACTGGCGGCCACGCAAACCAAGGGTGTTGTCCGAAAGGAAGACTACGGAGACCGGACGGTCACGGCCTCGAAGGATTTTCACCTCCTCAAGCTAGTGAAGTCGGGAGACTTTGTGATCAGCCTGCGGTCATTCCAAGGCGGAATCGAGGTCGCTCATTGCCGGGGCATTATCAGCCCCGCATACACTGTGCTGGCTCCCAGGGAACAAGCACGGCGGGCCTATTTTCGTCATTTCTTGAAGTCCCCGAACTTCATCAGCAGCCTAACGCTCTTTGTGACAGGGATTCGTGAGGGACAGAACATCGACTATGTTCGACTCAGTCGGGCCTATATGCCGTTGCCGCCGGAAGATGAGCAAGAGGCAATGGGCCGGTTTCTTGACCACGCGAATGCGAAGATTGAGCGGGCGATTCGGGCGAAGAGGAAGTTGATTGCGCTGCTGAACGAGCAGAGGCAGGCCATCATTCACCGCGCCGTCACGCGCGGCTTCGACCCCAACGCGCCACTCAAGCCCTCCGGCATCCCCTGGCTCGGCGAAATCCCTCGTCATTGGGAGGTATTGAGGGCAAAATATCTCTTCAGGGAAGTGGACGAACGTTCGACGAGCGGCGGCGAAGAATTACTGTCGGTGTCCCACATTACTGGAGTGACTCCTCGAAGCCAGAAGAACATCACAATGTTCAAGGCCCAGTCTTACGTTGGACACAAGCTTTGCCGTCCCGGCGACCTTGTGGTCAACACGATGTGGGCGTGGATGGCAGCGCTGGGCGTCTCGTCCCTCACCGGTCTCGTTAGCCCCGCCTACGCAGTCTATCGGCCGCGGCACCTTGAACGATTTGCGGGCCAATACGTAGATTGTCTCCTCCGAACCAAGCCATACGTCTCAAATATCATCTGCCGCTCGACTGGGGTTCGTGCGTCGCGGCTAAGGCTCTACCCCGAGGAATTCTTCAAGCTTCCGATCGTTCTTCCGCCAGCCGCAGAGCAGTCTCGCATACTGGAGGCCATTTCCTTTGAGACGATCCACCTCGGCACGGCCATTGCGCAAGCAAGCCGCGAGATCGAGCTACTCCTTGAATACCGCACTTGCCTCACCGCCGATGTAGTTACAGGTAAGCTGGATGTGCGCGAGGCGGCGCAGCGTCTGCCGGAGGCTGTGCCGGAAGAAGCCGCCGAGCCGGACGCCGAGCTAGAGGATCAAGAGTCAATCGAAGCAGAGGTTGAGGATGTGGAAGCATGACGCCGACTGACATCTCCGAAAAGGGCCTGGAGACGCTCATCGTCCGCCATATGACCGGCACTGACGGTCTGACGGTGCAGCCTGAGGATGACCTGGCGGACAAGCCGCTGGACTCAGGCAACGGATGGTTCGCCGGGATCGCCAAGGACTACAACCGCGACCTCGCGCTCGACGTGCCGCAGCTCTTCCGCTTTCTGCAAGCCACCCAGCCCGATAAGTTCAAGAAGCTCGGCATCACGGATATTGCGGATCCGAGGGATTTTGCCCGCCTCACGTTCCTCACCCGACTTTCCACTGAGTTCGGCAGGCGCGGCGTGATTGACGTGTTGCGCAAGGGCGTGGAACACGCCCAGCTCAGCTTTGACCTGTTCTATGGCACTCCCTCACCCGGCAATGCTAAGGCGGCGGAACTGTTCGGCAAGAATCGATTCATCGTGACGCGGCAGTTGTGCTACAGCACGGACGAGACGCGCCGCGCGCTGGACCTGGGTCTGTTCATCAACGGCTTACCCATCGCAACCTTTGAGCTGAAGAACAGTCTGACCAAGCAGACCGTTGAAGACGCGGTCGAACAATACCGGCGTGACCGTGATCCTCGAGAGAAGCTCTTTCAGTTTGGCCGCTGTGTAGTGCACTTTGCCGTGGACGACAGCGAAGTGCGGATGTGTACCGAGCTTGACGGTAAGGGGTCGTGGTTTCTCCCATTTAACAAGGGATGGAACGACGGCGCGGGTAATCCTCCCAACCCGGCTGGGCTAAAGACAGATTACTTATGGAAGGAAGTTCTGACACCGGAAGGGCTGACGAACATTCTCGAAAATTACGCCCAGATGGTGGAGACGAAGGACCCGCAGACCCGCAGAGTGAAGCGACAGCAGGTGTTTCCGCGCTATCACCAGCTCGATGTGGTGCGGAAGCTGCTGGCGGATGTCGAAGCGAATGGTGTAGGCAAGCGCTACCTGATTCAGCACTCGGCGGGCAGTGGCAAGTCGAACTCGATTGCATGGCTGGCTCACCAGCTCATCGCCGTAAAGAAGGACGGCAAGGATCTGTTCGACTCGGTAATCGTGGTGACCGACCGCCGGGTGCTCGACCAGCAGATTCAGACGACCATCAAGCACTTTATGCAGGTCGGCGCGACAGTGGGGCACGCCGACCACTCGGGCGAGTTGCGTAAGTTCATCGAAAGTGGAAAGAAGATCGTCATCAGTACCGTGCAGAAGTTCCCATTCATCTTGGATGAGCTCGAGATGTCGCTGGGGAAGCGGTTCGCAATCATCATTGACGAGGCGCACAGCAGCCAGGGCGGAAAGACGGCCAGCGCCATGAACGCAGCCCTGGGCCAGCCTGAGGATGAAGTCGAGCCCGAGGACGAGATTAACAAGGCACTGGAACGGCGGATGGCAGGCCGGAAGATGGTGACGAACGGGAGCTACTTCGCGTTTACGGCAACGCCGAAGAACAAGACGCTGGAGATGTTCGGCGAGGCTCAGCCAGCGGACGCTGAAGGCAAGGTGAAGCATCGGTCTTTCCACAGTTACACCATGAAGCAGGCGATTCAGGAGCGCTTCATCCTCGACGTGCTGAAGAGCTACACGCCAGTGAATAGCTTTTACAAGCTAGTGAAGAAGGTGGAAAGCGACCCACAGTTCGACAAGAAGCGCGCGCAGAAGAAACTGCGAAAGTACGTGGAAAGCCATGACCACGCTATCCGGCTAAAGGCGGAGATCATGGTGGACCACTTCCACGAACACGTCGTCACCAAGATTGGCGGCAAGGCGCGAGCGATGGTGGTTTGCAGCGGCATTGAGCGGGCTAATCGATACTTCAGGACAATCAAGGCTTACCTGGAGGAACGCAAGAGCCCGTATCGGGCGATTGTGGCGTTTTCAGGCGAGCACGAGTCCGGTGGCGCGAAGGTGACGGAAGCCTCACTGAATGGCTTCCCGAGCAGCGACATCGTTGACAAGATTCAGGAGGAACCGTATCGCTTCTTGGTGTGTGCCGAGAAGTTCCAGACAGGCTATGATGAGCCGCTATTGCACACGATGTACGTTGACAAGCAACTGGCCGGGATCAAGGCTGTGCAGACGCTTTCCCGTCTGAATCGCGCCCATCCTGCGAAGAGTGACGTTTTCGTGCTCGACTTCCAGAACGATACCCAGACAATTACAGAGGCATTCGCCGACTACTACCGCACCACTGTGCTAAGCGAGGAAACGGACCCCAACAAGCTGAACGACCTGAAGTCGGCGCTGGACAACACTCAGGTGTACTCCCCGGCCCAGGTGGAGGAAGTTGTCGGGCTGTTTCTTGCGGGGGCTGAGCGCGACAGGCTCGATCCCATTCTGGATGCGTGCGTCGCGGTTTACCTAGCGGAGCTCGATGAAGATGGACAGGTGGACTTCAAGGGCAAGGCCAAGACGTTCGCCCGCACGTATGACTTCCTTGCCTCAGTGTTGCCTTACACCCAGCGGGAGTGGGAAACGCTATCGATTGTGCTAAACCTGCTGATTCCGAAGTTGCCCGCGCCGAAGGAGGAGGATCTCTCGAAAGGTATTCTCGAAGCAATTGACATGGATAGCTATCGCTCAGAGAAGCGCGCAGCCATGAAGATATCCCTACCCGATGCAGACGCCGAGATCGGTCCGGTGCCGGTAGAGGGAGGAGGACGTAAGGCCGAGCCGGAACTCGACCGACTCTCCAACATCCTGAAGGCGTTCAACGATCAGTTCGGGACACTCTTCACCGATGGCGATCGGGTGGTGCGGCGAATCCGCGAAGAGATTGCGCCCAGAGTAGCCGCTGACCCGGCCTACCAGAACGCCCGACGCAATACGCCCAATACGGCACGCGATGAACACGACGAAGCACTCAAGAAGGTCATGCTTAGCCTGCTTACGGATGACACCGAAGTATACAAGCAGTTCGTGCAGAACGAGTCGTTCAAGCGATTTGTGACGGATATGGTGTTCACGCTCACCAGCGAGCCGCAGCCGCCGGTGTGACGCTTTTGGTCGTGCCAAGGATCAACCGCTTCCGCCTGCCAAAGGACCACAGTCCTTTGGTTCGATCTGCGGTTTTCCTTTGGATTATCAACGCTGGGCCGTGCTGAGCGTGGCCTTCTAAGGGCATTGGTGTTTCTGCGGCTGAGCACTTTTCGCTTTTCCAAGCCTCGTGAACATGGGGGTACATTTGGGGGTATTCTCGAACACCATATTCGTATGCCCCGGTCTAGGAACCACAATGTGCAGGGCAGGGTGACGGTGTAGAACATGTTCGGCCCCACGGCGACCATCACGTCTACGGCGCTAGCTCGATAAGCTGGCTGCGCAGGTCAAGCTCCGAGTTGCGTGCGTCTGCGGCCGAGTTAGCCATCACGAAACCAGCCCGCCCCTTGGGGCTGAGCGATGAATAGAAGAGCTGAATCCAGAGGTAGTTGGCGTTATCCGTGCGAGGCTGGCCGAAGGGATTGCGTCGCCCCGGCCCGGTCACATCCTTGAGCCGTTCTTTATCCACTGCGTTGACGTTGAATGGAGGATTGGCGAGGACGAAGTCGAACTTGTTGGTAGCGAGGTGTGGGTCGTCGTAATAGCTGTTGAAGTTGCCGCCGTGGCGTATGTCGCCTGTGAGTCCGTGGACGGCGAGGTTCATGCGGCAGAGCCGACCGGTTTCGTCAGTCTTTTCGACACCGTGGATGGAGAGCTCGGACGAGGGGTTGTGCCGGTGCTCCGCGACGAACCGGGCCAAAGAGACGAACATGCCTCCCGAGCCGCAGGCGGGGTCAAGGATGCGGCCGTGGTAAGGCTCGATGACTTCTGTAAGAAAGCGGACGATGGGCGACGGGGTGTAGAACTCGCCGCCCTTTGAGCCTTCGGTTCGGGCGAACTCGCCGAGGAAGTATTCCTAGATGCGTCCAAAGGCGTCGTAGCCGGTGGAGGCTGGAATGGTGGAGACCGTCTTGAGCAGTTCCTTGAGCAGGGCACCGGTAAACAGGTTGTAGGTGCGGGGAAGTCCGGGTCTTTGCCGGCGGCAGCGATCCATTGCATGAGAGGGACTGTGTCCTGGTAGCTTAATGTGTATTCGGTGCCTTGCGGCGAACCGCGAGCAATTTCTAAGAATTTCGTCCTCCTCTTTATACAAGGTGTGGTCCGGGTCTGTCAGCGGTAATGGCATGTCGCGGTTCCCGAAGGAGCGTGCTGTTAAGCGGCTTGTCAGGATATTTGAGGAGCGACACCTTCGCGACAAGTCATCTGGTTAGCGCCATGTCTGGTTCGGGCTCTAGCTGTATGAGAGACTTGTTGCGCCCAAGGCAAGGACGATTGAGATCGCCGAGTCCAATGGAAGCAATACAGAAAGAGGTGTCGTTCGATGTACGACTCGCTACTAACTTTGCTCCGCAATGCTCCCGTCCTCATCCTTTATGGCTGCGTATTCCTGTTTATTCTGTGGGCTTTGTTTGTTTATCGGCTTTGGTGGGAAGTTCGGAAGGTCAAGCAAGACATCAACGCCCTAGCCTCAACGCTTGAAGAGTTTGGAGAGACCTCTCCCCTAGAGCGACGGGATGGATTGACGCTTGGGCGTTTAGATCAGTTGCGAGTTGCAGGTGCCAACCTATCCACATCTGCGGGCGGATGGTGGAGAAGGATTGAAGGTCACATCGAGCAATACGTGAGCGCGGAGGAAAAGGAAGGATGGTTCCTGACCGAAAGCCCGCGGTCGATCCTCCCTTATGAGGTCGTCGTAAGCCGTGACTTCAACGCGACGCGGTACAGTTCTTTTCCGGGCATCCTGACTGGCGCCGGCCTGATGCTGACCTTCGTCGCCATTCTGCTGGGATTGCTGGGGGTGCACTATGACAAGTCCAATACCATCGAGCCGATCACGGGTATTGATACTCTGATCAATGGCCTCTCCGGCAAGTTTCTGAGCTCAATCCTTGCCCTATTTCTTAGCATTGTTTTTACCTTCATTGAGCAGTACCACGTTCGGCAGCTTCGGCAGTCCTACGAACGCCTGTTGTTCACGGTTGCTAATAGCATTCCCTACTTGCATGGCATCCGCATTCTTCTGGACATTCATCGATTTTCCTCAAAGCAAGCCGTCTCGGTGAGCAACATTAGCGCCGAAGTGGTTGACCGCTTGACCAACGCCTTTAATGACCGCGTCGTTCCAGGGCTGGCGACTGGAATGTCAGACGGCTTTGCGGGAAAGCTCCAGGCCGAGTTCCGGCCCACGATGGAACGTATGGCGTCCTCCTTGGATGGACTACAAGGGGCAATTACCCGTCTAGAGTCAGAAAAGCAACAATCGGTGACAGGTGAGTTCGAGAAGATGGCACAGGCGCTAGAGCAGTCCATTACTCGCGCATTGGAAAACATGGCGACTGGCTTCCATGATGCGCTCAGCGGCTCCGCCAAGCAGGAATTTGGAAATGTCCAAGGAACGCTTGAGGCAACCCGCGCAATGCTCTCTGACATGAACGGGCAGTTCGGAGCGATGCAGGCAGCGTTCAGCGAGATCGTCAAAAGGGCAGAAGAGACGACCACCGGCCAACTCAATAGTGGCCGAGAACAGACCGAGGCTCTGACGAGGTTGATGCACGGATTAATGGACCAGCTTGGGCGTGCTGCGAACCAGAACCTGCAAGACATGCAATCCAATCTCACTCGTGTCGTCGGTGACCTTACGGACAAGGTGACTGGCTTGTCAGTTGACATGATGGACGCAGCGAAGAGCATGGCAAACCATTCCCAGCAGTCGGCCAGTCAGATTATTGAAAAGACGGATGCTTGGTCTGAGGCGACCGCGAAAAGGCTCGAGTCACTGCTGGCAAACATTGAGAGTCGCAGTGAGGACTTCAAGCACGCCAGCACGAGCCTACTTGAAGCCAAGACATTCATGAGCAGTTTGCTTGCGCAAAATGCAAATGCTTTGGCACAGATGGTTGAGGCAAGCGGAAGCGTGAAGGCTTACAGCCTTGGCTTGGTTGGACATTCAGATACCTTGAAGGGTCTCAGTGCTGATCACAATCGAGCGAGCACTCAGCTTATGGCCGCCGCTGACAGCTTGAGAACGGTGGTTGGACAGAATGAAAAGCTCCTTGGTGATTATCGTCATGCGACTGAGGAGTATGAACGTCTGCTTGGCACGCTAGACCAGAGCATAGCGAAGGTCATGAGCGCGACAAGTAAAGGATTGTCAGATTACAACCAAAGCGTCGAGAGGAATTTCACGAAAATATGTGAGATCGCAAACGAGATGGTGCCAAAGGCGGCGAACCTTCTCAATACGCAAGTATCAGACTTGGGCGAGCAGCTTGATGCCCTACAGGACGTCCTCGCCGATACCAATGCGGCTATAGCCAAGTCTGTGGAGCGAGCGAATGGACGAGCATAGCCATTCAGATCACCTCAGCACATCGCTCACGGACTTGATGACATCTCTCATGGTCATCTTCATCTTGCTCCTGCTGGTGTTCGTAAGCCACACCGCGAGCAAAGACGCTGCTTTGACCGATGTCCTGCTTGCAGAACTGAAGAAGGACCTTCAGCCCCAAGGTTTCAGCGAGAACGCAATTCGTCGTGATCCTAGAGATCGCAACGCGATTTTGGTGATCGTTCCTGGCAAGCTAATGAATTTCGAGCTCCAGCGAGCCGACTTGCAAGAGGATGGAAGGCTCTTTCTCCAGACACACATTCCAGCGTTTGCGGACGTGCTGTGCGGAAACGAGTTTCGGTCAAGTATTGACTCGATTGTGGTGGAAGGCCACACCGACAAACAGCGCTACGGGAAGACCGAGGAAGAGAGCCAGAACAACAATCTCAAACTTAGCCAGGATCGTTCGATGGCGGTCGTCAAGGAGGCGCTGGCGGACCTCGCCGGGCGCGAAGCCGATCGCCAGTGCTTTTTGGAAAAGCTGTCCGCCTCCGGGCGGGGCGAGCGGGACTTGGAGAAGACAGACGACGAGAGTCGCCGGGTAATCTTCAAGATCCGCGTAAAAGCACGCGACGAAACCCAAATTCGGCAGGTGCTTCCATGACTGCTAGGGTCCACGAGGAAATCAGGGTGATGGAAGCCGTGCTGCACGAACTCTGCGCTGGGAGGCTCGGGCGGGCCGTTGAGTCAGAATTGTACGTACCTGCCCTGCGCAAGACAGTGGCTAACCTGGAAAGCAAAATTGATCGGGTAATCCTTCCGAAGCCTTCGCTAGATCCAGAAGTTCTGTGGCACAAGTTTGAGCATGCTGGCTTTGACCTAGCGGTCTTGAATCGGAGAGAAGTGCAGACCCTCTGCACGTCGCCGAAGACCGCCATGCGTCCTCTGCTTGTAGAAGCGCTCGCTCGAAACCCTGTCGTCTTGAAAAGTTTTCGCACCTTTGGGGGTTTCGTCACCGCCTATTTTGATCGGTGGCGAGCAATGGCTGCGCCCGAGGATACCGAAACGCTGATTCATTCCATCCTCGATGGTAGGGAAATATCACGCAAGAGTCGGGTGCTCGATGCCTGGCATACTCACCGATTCCTGTTCTCAACCGAAGCTGCTCGTAGGATGGCCGAGAGAGTGGTCCGCGAGAGGAAGACGGTGAGTGACGTGTGCAGCTTGTACTTTGTGAGCGGGACAAGCCGCTTGGCGGCTGCGGCTGCCGAGGAAGCTGCGATCTTGGCGGTGGGGAAGCTTATCGAGAGGCCGAACCTGATAACCGAGGACGAGGCATTGGATCGATTCTCGTGGATGTCCGCGAACCTCTTCGGCGAGGCAGTTTCTTCTAAGGCATTCAGAGCGGCTATGAGTGAACTTATCCTCAGCCTACTGCCCGATAGATTCGAGCGGTTCCGGACCGAACTGGTAGCCATCGTCCATAAAGATCAAAGACTCGGCGACCCGCGCTTACCAGACGCAGCGCCGAATTGGCTTGGAATGCCTCAAGAAGCGAGAACCCGGGTCACCGGTTGGCTGGCACGCGAGACGCTCCAGTTCTTCTTCAACACAATTGTCCCTCGGAACGACCTAAATAGGAGGAGGGCGATATTTTGGCTTGAATACGCGAATCAGCACGGGAAAATTAGAGACTTCCAGGTGGCGGTGTCACAGGATGACCGTTTTAGGATTATCGCCACCGGTGCGAGAACAATCCCGGTATATGCTTCAACAGACGCTGCGACGAGCGCCTTTCTGATGGTTTTTCGGGGATACGACGTGGACTACGTGGTGGTGGAATTTAGCGAATCGGGCAACGCTGCCTATGTGTATCCGCTGCGGAAGTTTGAATCAAGAAGCTTGTCGCTGCGATCACCATCATTTCAATTGCGGGACTTAAAGCGCCTAAGCGACGCCGAATTTAGGATAGTTCACCGCACAGACACAGATTGGGAAGCCAAAGCAAGACGTCAACTCGCTTGGTTAGGAATCCGGCCATGAGTTTAATTTTGAAGAAATTTGCGGAAAAGGTGGTGCTCGTAGCGAACCACACGGGTCTCTTCGTCGAGAGCTTGACTGATGTTAATTGGGGCCGCCCAGAGACCTGGCCTCAGGATGTGCTCTCGTCTAGTTTCGGAACCAGAACAGCATATGAGATTGCATCCCTTCTGGAGATGGGTCTCGCTGAGGTGGATGGGAAAAGGGTCCAGCTTGACTATAGCAATTTCGAGGCCATCCAAAAAGAGGATTTCAAGATCACAAACGCCTTTACCCAGGCAAGCCCCTTCTTGTTGAAAATTGACCGCAGAGATATGGTGGGGCAACCGCAGTTTTCGTACCGCTATTCCTACATGCTCGGCGGGAGTCCTGTTTCAGTCAACCGCTTTGGGTTTTACGTAGAGCGACCCGCAACGAATCATGTCTATTGCCTGGATGGTCGGATGTTCGCACTTGTGGAGGCAATGGACGATTTCAATTCGCTGCCGCCTGAGGAGAAGACCCCGCAGCGAGCATGGATGGATTTCGCGAACATTAAGCGGTGGGCGAAGGAGGTCCATGCCGCGCTGGACGCAACCTTGCTGAAGAACGACGTGATCGTGCCATCGTCGATTGGTCTGGACCTCTACGAGGACCAAGACGGAGCGCTTAGTTTTATTCCAGTCTGTGCTGAATTGGAGAATGCGGAATTTCGCGCGGTCTTTGTGCGCAACACCTCTGCGGAGGGGCTCTATTCGTTGGACCGTCCAGGACTCGGCAGAGTTCGGATTGTCTTGACCGAAAAGCAGCAGCGGGTACTCGAGACAATGAAGCGTGTCCATCGAGTGACTGGAGAGGAGAAAGCTGCACTCAAGGCAGACCCAAGCGCGGTGTTCGACGGTATTATGGGCGACGTGGAACTCCATTATGGCGACCGCGTGCTCGGAATTGGCCCGCACGAGTTCCTTCCAACTCCCCGGCCGTGGTCTGAGAGCGGCCCAATGTCCGGCCTCTTCGGCGAAGACGGGCCTGGGGGGCAGGGGTCTTCGACGCGCGGCGAGGGCGCGAAAGCCAGTAACGTCCTCCTCATTGATACCCACGACGACCTTGTCGGAGAAAACTACCGTCAGCAGTCGGAAAACGCCCGTCTGAGCATTGACGGATCTCCCTTTAAGCGCCCCGGTTCGCTGCGCGCCACGGTCGCGCTGAAGCGCCATCAGGAGCAAGGTGTCCAGTGGTTGCAGACTTGCGCCAAGATCAATGACAGACGAGGGGTGCTGCTCGCGGATGACATGGGGGTCGGAAAGACCCTACAGATCCTTTCGTTCTTGGCGTGGTGTATCGAATCGGGGCGCTTTCCTGACCTTTCAAAACCGAAACCTCCTTTTCGGCCCATTCTGATAGTGGCTCCCCTTATCCTGCTCGAAACAGAAACCTGGGAAAAGGAGATGAAGGCGTTTTTCGCCGACAATGGCGAAGTCTTCGGCGGCGTGCTACCCCTTTATGGTGCAGAGTTGCAAGCCTTTCGGCGTCGAGACGCGGAAGGAAGGGAATCCCAAGTGGCTAAGCCTATCTTGAATCTTGATCGGATTCAGCGACACCAAGTAGTAATCACGAACTATGAAGCAGTTCGCGACTATATGTTTAGCTTTGCTTATTGTCCGAATGGCAAGTCTATCTGGTCAATTGTTATCACGGATGAAGCGCAAGAGTATAAGACCCCTAATTCAAAGATTTCGTATGCAATCAAAGCACTCCAGCCGGACTTCCGAATCGCATGTACCGGCACTCCAGTCGAAAATCGCTTGTTAGATATGTGGAATCTGATAGATGCGGGTCAGCCCGGACTACTTGGGTCGGCGAGGCACTTTGTCGCGAAATATGAGAGCCCTTTAGACCGCAAATCCTCCGAGCAGGCGCTGGCTGATCTGAAATCTAGGCTCCTATATCAACGACCGAACGCATTCTTGCTCCGACGCAGCAAGGCTGAAGTGTTGGAGCTTCCCCCGAAAAGCGAGAAGCGCATTCGGTGCTCGATGTCGGACGATGAGATCGCTAAACACCTGAGCCTCGCGGGCGGCTTGCGGGGCGTCAGTCGAGAAGACGGGAAACTGGCGGTGCTTCAGAAGTTCGCAAGACTTTACCAGCACCCATCTTTGCTGGAGGGAACCGGGGACGATTTCTCGGTTGCCGAACTCAAGGCTCAGTCGTCGAAAATTCGCGAAGTACTCGCGGTGCTCCGCGGAATTGAAGCGCAACGGGAAAAGGCCATTGTCTTCGCCCGGCACAAAGATGTGCAGCGCATGTTGGCACGCATCCTGACGGAGGAGTTCGAGAAGCCGGTGCGAATAGTGAATGGCGACACGCCTAAAGCTGGAAGCTCAAGGAGGCTGGGCGCGGAAACGCGAAACAGCATTCTGAATGGATTTCGCGAATCAGCCGGCTTTGACATGCTGGTACTGTCTCCGTTTGTTGCTGGTGTGGGGCTCACGATCGTCGAGGCAAATCATGTAATTCATTATGGCCGGTGGTGGAACCCAGCCGTCGAGGCCCAGGCGACTGATCGTGTTTACCGGTTAGGTCAACCGAAGCCCGTGCACGTTTACCTGCCAATCCTTGAGGATAAATCGGGAAGGATCCGTCCTTCCTTCGACCAACTGCTCGACGCTCTGATGGAAGGAAAGAAGGGGATCGCTTCTGGAGCGCTTCAGAAGGACGATTTCCCGATGCCCCAAGCCACTGAGGCTGAAGCTGGTTTGCAGGTGTTCAGCGAGCTAGAGAGGTCAGTGTGAACGAGCCATGGGTCATCGCCGGATTGGCCGTGACCCAAAACCCAAAAACTAAGCCATTTTGAAGTTGAGTATTTTTGCCTGGGGTGGTTCTCTGAGAACGGGTGGAGAACTGGGATGGGCAAGCGTGGACACAGCGAAGAAGCGATTCTGCGGGTGTTGCGGGAGGTGGAGTCGGGCGATACGGTGGTGGAGATCTGCCGCAGGCACGGGATCAGTCAGCAGACGTTTTACCTCTGGAAGAAGAAGTATGCGGGCCTAGGTCTGAACGAGTTGCGCGAGTTGCGGCAGCTACGGGAAGAGAACGCGAAGCTGAAGCGTCTGGTGGCTGATCTGAGCCTGGACCGCCACGTGTTGCAGGAGATCGTCGCAAAAAGGTTGTGAAGCCTCGCCTGCGGCGCGAGCTGGCGGAGTGGGCGCAGCAGGTCCACCAGATGAGCCAGCGGCGTGTGGCGGGGCTGATTCCGATCGAACGGATGACGCTGCGGT
The DNA here is from genome assembly GCA_038229415.1 of Terriglobales bacterium. Classification (GTDB taxonomy): domain Bacteria; phylum Acidobacteriota; class Terriglobia; order Terriglobales; family Acidobacteriaceae; genus JANXUR01. The sequence continues at coordinate 90,793 of JBBROM010000009.1, read as the reverse complement.
ACGAGCACCATCGGGACCGGCAGGAGGCGTTGCGGATACGTCTTCGAGAGCTGGCCGGCAGCCGGGTGCGCTATGGGTATCGGCGGCTCACGGTGTTGTTGAAGCGCGAAGGCTGGGAAGTGAACGCGAAACGTATCTATCGGCTGTACACCGAGGAGGGTCTCATCGTGCGTACCCAGAAGCGCCGGGAACGGGCCCTGCGGCATCGCATTCCGCTGGGACAGGCAGCACGTCCGAACCAGAAGTGGAGCATGGATTTTGTGGCGCAGCGGTTGCCGGATGGGCGCTGGATACGCGTCTTGACGGTGGTCGATCAGTTCACCCGCGAGTGCCTTGTCCTGCACGCCGACCATGCGCTCAGCGGGGAGAAGGTCGCCATGGCGCTCGACAAGGTGGTTGCCTTGCGCGGCGCTCCGGAGGCGATCACGGTGGACAACGGAACCGAGTTTACCAGCAAGGCGTTGGATCTGTGGGCTTATAAGAACAGCGTACATCTGGACTTCATCCGCCCCGGCAAGCCGGTGGAGAACGGATATATCGAGAGCTTCCACGGCAAGCTGCGGGACGAGTGCCTGAACGTAGAGGTGTTCTTCCACCTGGCTGATGCACGCCGGAAGCTCCATCTCTGGCGTCGCGATTATAACTTCCACCGTCCGCACTCAGCGCTTGCGGATCGAACCCCGGCTGAGTTCGCAGCCACATGCAGCGCATGCAGCGGAGGAAAAGACGGCGATAAGACTGCCTTGGAAAACGCTGCGCGTTTCCCACTTTCCCTCCGCACGACGGCTGCTCTCGAAGGGAGAAGCAAGAACAACTCAACCCTGTTGCTTGAGGTTCTCACTTGAGTTACACTCACCACAACTCTGCCGGTAAATCCGGCACAAACCGAACCACGCAGGCCGAAATCTCCAACGACTCTTGGCTTAGACAAGAGGGGCAGGTCAAACCCGGGAAACTCCAGTTATGACTGGTTGAGCAATCGGGGGCACGTCACTTGTCCTTCGGCTTCTCACCCTGAATCGCGGTGTACTTGTTGCGCGGTAGTACTGGGCTACGTTCTTTCTGTCCACCATAGGCCGTGCTGATCTGCACTAGCTCCGGTTTTGCCGCGATACTGGATGCGACGGACTTTAGCGGACATTTTGCTTATGATTTCGGAGGCCGGGGGTTCTATAGAGTTTTCTTTCGAGACATGGAGATCGGTGAACTGGATTCAGAAGAGCTTCGCTTCAGAGCTGCGCGAAGAGCTGTCAATGAGTGCATCGGCCTGTCCTCAACAGTTGAGAGTCCAACGTTGTGCTACATTCCTGGAAAATGGCCGACTTGCAAGTACCGACCCAACCCCGCTGTTGCAAGCAAGTCGAGACGCATGTGGTCGCGAGGGGCCGGTACGTCCCGGCAATGGGCCCCAAATACAATGAAATCCTGAACGGGAAATTGTAGGGAACGACATGGCGTTGCTGCACCCAGAAATGTCCCAAATCGAGAAATTCGTCCCTCATCCTGAGGCTGGAGAACTCGCGCTGATCCGGTTCCTCGCGGAACACCTCGATGACACGTTCGAGGTGTTTTTCCAACCCATGCTGGATGGCGATCGGCCAGACGTGGTGATCCTGAAGGAAAATTACGGTGCCGTGATCTGGGAGGTCAAGGACTGGCTCTTGGAGCATTATGAATTCACGCCAAGCGGAGAGTGCCACCTGCGGCGCAACGGGACGGTCCTGGAATCGCCAATAGATCAGGTGGTGGGGTACAAAAAACGTTTGCTCAATCTGTATATCCCGGACCTAGTGGTAGAGTTGGCAACCAATAGCAAGCTGTTCGGTATGGTGCGTACCGCTCTGTATTTCCACCATGCCACGACGTCCCAAGTTCGAGCCTCCCTCGGAGGCAGCAAGGAACCTACCCAGCTGTATGGTTCTGACGCCCTCAGGGCAAACGTCTTGCCTCAGTTATTGCACGACCTCCGCCTCAGTTCGCCGTCGCCTCTCTTCGATGCCGCGATGTTCAGGCGGTTCCTACGGTTCCTCGCTCCGCCTCTTCATACTCAAGAAATGGGCAAGCCTCTTACCTATACGGCACAGCAGCAAGAACTGATTACGAGCCGCCCCGAGCAAAAAAAAATTGCCGGTGTTGCTGGATCAGGTAAAACCTATGTCCTCGCCAAGCGCGCAGTCAACGCATACATTCGGACCCAACGGCAAGTGTTGATCTTGACATTCAACATCTGTGTCAAGAACTACATTCACGATCGAATCAGTGAGGTGAGAGAGGATTTTCGGTGGGATAGCTTCGTCATTGCAAGCTATCACCAGTTCTTCGTCACACAGGCTCACCACCACAATTTGCCTATAAAGGAAGCTGAATCAGACCGGCTCGGACCCTCGTTTGAAGACGAAGACTTCTTCGAAGGAGTCAAGAATCGTATCGCCCGATATCCGGCCATCTTCGTCGACGAAGTGCAAGATTTTCCTGTCGCGTGGCTAAGAATCCTAAAGAAATATTTCCTCGCAGAAGACGGAGAATACGTTCTTTTCGGCGACGCCAAGCAGAATTTGTATGGGCGGCCGCTCGATAACAGGGCAATTCGGACGAACATCCCGGGGCCATTTGCGCAACTGCTTCAAACCCAACGACTCAATCAAGCGATCGCATCTCTGGCGACGAAGTTTCAAGCCCGCTTCATGTCTGACCGTTACGAGATCGAGGTGATACACAGTGTGCGGCAGCTAGACCTGTTTCAGTCTGAACTGGTGTATTGCCAGGCCGTAGACAATAGTGCGACCGCCCTGGTTTCCTTGGTGTGGGGCTATGTTGAAAAATGGGGTGCACATCCGAACGACGTGACGGTGCTCTGCCCGACTAATGAGGTGGTACGTGATTTGGATGCCGCAATCCAGCATCTTAAACACGAACGAACAACTATCTCCTGCGAATCCGAAGACGAGTACAGGAAACTGAAGGCCAGCGTCGACACACCGAAACGCGAGATGGAGTTAGCTAAGATCCGTCGACATCGTCGTCACAACTTCTGGCAAAATGCGGGTACGGTCAAGATATCAACGATCCACAGTTTTAAGGGTTTGGAGAGTGGCGCCATCTTTGTCGTCCTATTGGGATTACAGGGCGAAGAGGCCGCGGAAGAGGGTATCTACACCGCGATCACGCGTTGTCGGAATCAATTAGCGGAAGAGGGTATCTACACCGCGATCACGCGTTGTCGGAATCAATTAGTTGTCATCGGTAACGGCGCGAGCAAGTATGATCCTTTTTTCCGGTTGGAATTGAATCAAACAACATAAAACTCAGCATTCCAAGCCGCTCCATTCTCCTAACATCCCGAGATGATATTTCTTGAGACAGGGAGTCGATCGATCAAAGACTTCATCACTGTGAAGCAAACTCTGGTGCTCTGCAAAGCTGGATTGGTGCCGGTAGATGTCGTAGAAACCCGCGATCCGAGCCAAAGGGGGCCCTCGATTTACGCGAAATCGCCTGTGCACCGTCGAGCTCATTCGCTTTGTCCGCAAAGGGGCAGATGTATAGAGTTTTGGACATGTCTGCGGCAGAGGAGGCCGCTCTCATGCCCAGAAAACTCAAGAGGCCTGTTCCCCGGAAGATCGTTCTTCGCCTGCCCGATCTCGACCATGCAAAATCCTCCGTACTCAACAGCTTGAGTTCCCCGCGATCGAGGCGAAACTACAAGTTCGCGATGGAGCAATTTATCACCTGGTACTGTTCCGAGCCGAGACTGGCTCTGAACCGCACGGTCGTTCTTCGCTTCCGGCTCCATCTGGAATCGCTCGGGTTGGCAGCCGGTACGATCAATCAAAGGCTTGCTGCCGTCAGGCGACTCGCGTACGAAGCAGCGGACTCAGGCCTGCTGAGTCCGGAAGCGACAAGTTTATTCTTTACTTAAAACCATGCCAGCCGTGGAGCTACAAAACGCAGAAGGGATCCGAGTTGTTCTGGGACGCCCTTCCTGCCAAGGTGAAAGATTTTTTGACGAATAAAGGCACATTCCAGCCTGTTCTTGGGGACAATGCCGCATACGTTCGGGAACTCATCGAAGGGAATGACCTGTCCAGTTGGCATCGCCGCTTAGAATGGGCAGCCAAAGCAGAACGCTCAGGCAAAGGCGCTGTCAGAGTATTCACTCCCGAGGAGATTGCCCTAGCCAACGCCGAAGCTCGGATGCGTCAGACTGCCGTCCGCATGATTAAGACGGCGCAGCAAACGGCCTTGCAGGGTGGGCGGGAAGTGGTCACGGTAGCCAAGGACAAGCAGTTCCTCTTTCCGAGTGATGCCGACGCGCATGAGTACGCTCTGGATCTGATGAAGAAGCAGGCTGGCCGGTGCGCCCTAACGGCCCTGCGGATGCTCTTGGACGATGAAACCGGCGCCGAGCAACTGCGCTGTTCGCTCGACCGGATTGACTCTTCGAGGCATTACGAGCCTGGCAACCTTCAAGTGGTCTGCAAGTTCGTGAATCAGTGGAAGGGGGCAATGGCGAATGACGAGTTCAACCGGCTGATCGAGCTGGTGCGTGGCGGATTGGCGTGAAGCGGGCAGGCATGGAGCCAGCCCATCGTGGCCACGGTCTACGATCACCGCGCCAAGCGCGATACGTTTGGGGGTACATTTGGGGGCATTCCTCGAACACTATTTTCGTATCATATTGATAAATAGACCATTGCCGGGTCGATATGAATCCTGCCGCGCTACCATTCTTGTGCTAATCTTTTCCCGTACCTAGCGAGCCTTCGCTGGCGTAATCGCCACAAATCATCAAGAAGAAGGCTCTACCCTCCTGCCCGCATCGCACCGCCTTGCGGAGGTAGGCAGCCATGCGAGCACGTGGAAGTGTGCCCGGCTGCGCGACGTTCCGTATCGGTCTCGCATTCTTGCATTGCTTTTACATCAGGCTGTTTCACGTTCCACGTGGCCAAGGCACGACTGTTGCTTGGTAACGTGGAGGCTAAATCCGCAGACTCCGCAGTCTGCCAGGGGAGAACATCATGTTTCTGGGATTGAGAACCGTTGTGTATCACGTATGCAACTTGGACGAAGCCAAGCGCTGGTATGCCAAGGTTTTTCAGGCTGAGCCGTACTTCGACGAACCGTTTTACGTGGGCTTCAATATCGGTGGGTTTGAGCTTGGGCTCGATCCTGCTCCCCAGTCCAGCTCAGCTACCAACCACCTCGGCGCGGTGACCTACTGGGGCGTCGAGAACTGCAAAGCAGCCTTCGATCTGCTGATGGCCAACGGAGCCAGCAGCGGACAGGATCCGCAAGACGTAGGCGGTGGCATCACCGTCGCCCATGTCTTCGATCCATTTGGCAACGCGCTGGGCGTAATCGAAAATCCTCACTTTAAGCACGAGGATGTGCGCTAGCTGGGCTTATGCCAGAACTAAGCGATGCTGGCGTCGCGTCGCACCTGGGCGGCGTCTATGGCGCGCGGGGGCAAAGGCGGAAGATTTGGTGACAGCTTCTTCCGCCCCTGCCTTTCCATCTTAGGGTGGCTTTTTGCGACAGGCGGGTTAGGCGTCTGCAAGGGTGGGGCTTTTAAGACGGGCGGCAATTGTGCCGCATTCGGTGCCACGGACTTGCTGTTTTCATTCTCCTTGGCCCGATTCTCGGCTGCATGGGCCTCGCGCAGAGCGCGCAGGTCGGCGCTGTCGGCAAATAAGTCACGAATCAGATTGCGCTGCGTCTCAATCGTTTTGGCCTGCACCACTACCACTAGAGTCAGCAGAATAAACCCGCAGGCAACGGACGCAATCAATGTGTTCCGCATCGTGCTGTGCAAAGCAAAGCTGTATGAGGCTGCGGGCGGTATAAAAGTGCTGGGTCGTCGGGTCTGAGTCATAAGCATCCTCCAGCCGCCCGCAAGGGACGAGTGACTTTACTCTGGGCAACTCTGGGGCCAAATTCCCAAAATGGCAAAGTATTGGAAAGAAACGAGTAAGCACCCGCGTCGGCAAACCAGTTCGCAAATCAAGTGCAATGCGTTGCACACTATTTCTAAGGGTTGATAGGAATCCACTGACCGTGCCCAACAGTGGCGTTCATTCAGGCACACCCGGGCGCGGTTAACTACTCGTTTTCGCCAACTTTCTCTACGGATTGACTTTTGATGGTTTTAGGAGAGGACACTCGGTTTACGGTTTCGGCCCCAGCTCAGTTGCTGCCCGGGATGACGTTCTCTGTCCGCTTGTGGCTGCATGCCGACGGCGATGACATTGCCCAGCGCGTGGTGGAAGCACGATTCGACCGAAGCGCAGGATTGGGCGAAGTGCGCCGCTTCGCCTTGCCACTCAGCGCCAGGCTCAATATGGCGACGCTAGGCATTCGCAGCTTTTCAGGGCCGCTGGTGTGGCAAGGCGATGTCGGCTATTGCTCGCTCGCTGCCTCCGTGCCCAATGATGCCGCACCCGGCAACTATTCGGCGTGGGTGCGCACTTACGCCGGTGACTTTGAGATTGCCCGCGTGCTGTTCACAATGCAAGTCGGTCGAGTGGCCTCACAACCGGAGGACGCTACCCAGATCACCCGCCCGTACCGGGCCGCGTTTGTATGTTTTGCCGACGCCGATCGCACCGACGTCGCGCAGCGGCTGCGCCCACTGGGAGAGATGCTTCCACACTTGCATCTTGTCACCAACTCCGGCGACTTGCGCTTCGCCCAGGACTGGCGCGGAGAACTGCGCCGCTCTCTCGGCGGTTGCGACGTGATGTATCTATTGTGGTCCGAAGCGGCGCGAAATTCCGCGACCGTCGGCATTGAATGGCGTAGCGCGCGGGAAACGCAAGGCCCGGAGTATATTGTGCCCGTACCACTCCATCATTGGGACGGAAATGGAGAGAACGCCATCCCGCTTCCAGCAGAATTAGCCCCACCGGCCACTGAAGAGTAACACTGGCAACCGGCAACTTAGAACTCCCAAACTCGCTACTTCGCCATCAGCAGTTTGGCAATCGTAGCCAACTGCATGTTCGACGTGCCCTCGTAAATCTTGCCAATCTTCGCATCGCGGAAGAACTTCTCCACCGGATATTCCTTCACGAATCCGTTGCCGCCATAAATCTCTACTGCCAGAGACGCTACCCGCTCGGCCACCTGCGAGGTGTAGTACTTCACCATCGCGGCTTCCTTCACAAAGTTGACGCCTGCATCCTTCATCCGTGCCGCGTTGTAAACCATCAATCGTGCCGCTTCGATCTCTGTCGCCATCTCTGCCAACGTGAACTGCACTGCCTGAAACTCGGCAATCGCCTTGCCAAACTGCTTGCGTTCCTGCGCGTAGCCCAGCGCATATTCATACGCGCCCTGCGCAATACCCAGCATCTGCGCGCCAATGCCGATGCGCCCTTCGTTCAGCGTTTCAATGGCGATCTTGTATCCCTTGCCCACTACGCCAAGCACGTTTTCGCCCGGCACCTTGCAATCTTCCAGAATCAGTTCGCACGTGGAAGACGCGCGGATGCCCAACTTGTTCTCTTTCTTGCCGACGCTGAATCCGGGGAAATCCCTCTCGACTAAAAACGCTGTGATGCCCTTGTATCCAGCCGCCGGATCCACCGTCGCCAACACGATGAACAGACCCGCTTCCTTGGCGTTAGTGATCCACAGCTTGCGGCCCGTCAGCACATAGTCCGCGCCAGACTTCACCGCGCGGCAGGTCAGCGCAAACGCGTCCGATCCGCTCTGCGCCTCGCTCAGCGCATACGATCCGACCCATTCGCTCGCCATCTTCGGCAGATATTTCTGCTTCTGCGCCTCAGTGGTGTAGCGCATCAGTGCGTTGTTCACCAGCGTGTTCTGCACATCCACAATCACGCCCGCCGATGCGTCGCAGCGCGAAAGCTCTTCCACCGCCAGAATCGCCTCAAAAAATGTTCCCGCTCCTCCGCCATAGGCTTCGGGAATCTCTATCCCCATCAGTCCGAGCTGGAAGAACTCCTTCAGCAGCCCTGAGTCGAAGACGGCCTTCTCGTCCATCTCATGCGCCAGCGGACGAACCTTGTCCTCGGCAAACTGGCGAATATTCGAGCGAAAAAGCTGCTCGTCCTCGGTGAGCGAGGTGAGCGGCATGGGTTTCACGGAAGTAGCGACGCTGGACAGTAAAGACATAGGAATGACCTCGTAGGAATCGGAAGAGGCTGCCGTGTAAAGACAGCTTGGGCAAACTCAAAATTGTAGCACTGGGGAGCATGACGAACCACGGAGACGCTCCAACTGGGGAGGACGCGTCCTATGGAAGGAGGGGCATCACACCTGAGCGTCCCGCAGGAACTTTCGGCGTGGATTGGTGACAGGAGTTTGACCAAACCGTGACAACCGCGAGCCCAACGCTCCTTAATCTCCTAATCGGCGAGTCCTTGTGTGGATTTTGGCTGGCTGGCATTGCAGCGCCGATAGCCCCGCCAGGATGCGCGAAGCTTTAGGAGGAATTATGACGAAAATTTCCAGACCGAACCGCATGGCTTTCGCGGTCGTGGTATGCGCCCTGGCGCTGACTGCGCTTACCGGAGTTGCTGCCAACGCTGCATCGTACAAATCTACGATCTTGACCGCCGATCAAACGGGTATGGGCACCTTTACCGACGTGAACCTGCAGAACGCATGGGGCATCAGCTTCAGCCCTACCGGAGACTTTTGGGTTTCCGACAACAACGACGGCCTCACCACCCTCTACGTGGGCAGCGGCCAGCCGCAGTCGCTAGTCGTCACCATTCCGCCCGCGGCCGGGGGCTCCACGGGTTCGCCCACCGGAACCGTATACAACGGCAGCACCGACTTCAAGCTCAACGGATCCCCCGCCATCTTCCTGTTCGTCACCGAAGACGGCACCATCAGCGGATGGAACGGCATCGGCACCAGCGCCATCCTCGCGAAAGATAACTCGGCGGCAGCCGCGAATTACAAGGGCATGGAGCTCGCCAACAACGGCACCGGCAACTTTCTGTACGTCGCAAACTTCCACGCTGGCACCATTGACGTGTTCGACAAGGCGTTCGCCCCGGTCACGCTGTCCGGCAACTTCAAAGATCCAACGATTCCCGTAAACTTTGCCCCGTTCAACATCCGCAACATCAACGGAGTGATGTACGTGCTGTATGCCAAGCAGAACGCCACCAAGACCGACGCGACCGCGTGTGCGGGCTGCGGCTACGTCAGCGAATTTGACCTCAACGGCAAGTTCATCAAACGGCTGGTGACTAAGGGCGCCTTGAACGCACCGTGGGGCATCGTTCTCGCGCCTGCCACCTTCGGAACCTTCAGCAAAGACTTGATCATCGGCAACCTCGGCGACGGCAAAGTCAATGCATTCAACCCCGCGACCGGAGCGTCACTCGGACCTTTGAAGACAAGCGCAGGCGCAGCGATCGCGATCAACGGCTTGTGGGACCTGAAGTTTGGCAACGGAGGCGCTGCTGGCAAAACCAATGAACTGTTCTTCACCTCAGGCCCCGGCGGTTACGTGCACGGACACTTCGGGAAGATTACCTCGCAGTAAGCAGAAGAGGATCCCAGCGCAGTCCCGAAAGGGACGACTGAATTAGGCCCGTTACGGAGCGCAGCGGAGTGCCGGGCAGGGTCGTCGAAAAATGCGAGTCCGTAAAGGACGGCTGAGCGCAAACGATCTCGGTCTTTCCTTTACGGACTCGTTTTCATTGGGAGCCATCCGCCTCTTAGGACAGGAAGCCTCTGGCGCAGACGAAACAAGCCCGAGTTAGCATAGAATTAGGCGGAACGGAGGCCCGGTATGAACGTAGAGCAAATTGTACTGTCAAAATTGCGCGCGTTGCCCGAGCAGGAGCAGGAAAAAGTGCTCGACTACTTAGCGACTCTTGAGGCAACAGCCCACAAACCACCTCGAGTGAGCAGCTACGGGCTTTGGGCTGGTATAGGTGAGGCAATTACTGAACAGGAAATTGACGATGCTCGCGCAGAACTCTGGAGAGAATTTCCGCGTGAGGGCTACTGAATTCCATGGCCCTCGTCTTGGATACACACGCGACGCTTTGGTATCTGGAGAAATCAAATCGGCTATCTGCCAAAGCACTGGGCGCAATTGAGGCCACCTCTGACTCAGGCGAGAACCTGTTTGTTCCCTCGATATCCCTTGTCGAGATTCAATATCTGGTAGAGAAAGGTAGAGTCCCAGAAACGGCACTTCGCCTACTACTCGCTGCCTTGGCAACAACTTCTTCGGATCTGACGGTCGCTTCGCTTGATCTCTCAGTCATCCGTAAGCTACCTGAGGTGAATCGTTCCATTGTCCCCGACATGCCGGATCGGATCATCGCTGCGACTGCCCTCGCATTGGGAGTTCCACTCGTCACCCGGGACTCCCGCATCCTGCGATCTGGAATACCGTGTATCTGGTAAGCTAGCGCACCACCTGCAACCCACCCGCCATAAGTATCTTGCGAATCTGTCCTCTTGCGTGGGTGGCCCAGGGGCCGACGCGATCCAGCTTCACGTAGGCGCGCCAGTGCGTCATGGCCTTGCGGGGCTGGCGTGTCTTTTCATAGGCCAGGGCGAGGTTGTAGTGCGCGTCGGCATAGCCGGGAGCGAGCGTCACTGCCGTCTTGTACGCGGCGATGGCTTCGCCGATGCGTCCGGTTTCGTCGAGCACATTGCCGAGATCGAAGTAGGCGAGAGCGTAGCGCGGATCGGCCTCCACGGCGCTGCGATAGTGCAGTTCGGCTTCCTGAAAAAGTTGGCGATTGTAATAAATCGTCCCCAAGTTGATATGCGACGCGGCGTGCGCCGGTTCGATTTCCAGCACGCGCTGGTAGCAGGCGATGGCCTCCATCTGCGTCTCGGGATTTTCTTCGAGCGAGATGCCGCAGGCGAAAATTTCGCTGACTTCATCGGCGGTCTGCGCGCGCTTGCCCGCGAGGCTGCGCCCAGAGCTATCCGGCTTCCCGTTTCTGGCAACTTTCGCAATCACCGGGGCTTTGGGCTGATTGCCGTCGAAGTCGAGTCGTAGCTGTCCCGTCTCGGGCTCCAGCGTGCCGCCCTGATGGCGAAACGTGATGCGCGAGCCTTCCACCAGCGTCGCCGCTTCCATCAGCGGATTCGCCAGTCCCGCGACTTTGCGCATGGCGACGAGCGAACGCTGAATCGCCGCTGGACGCAGTTTTTGCAAGCAGAGGTCGCGAATCTTCTTGGCTTGTTGCAAGTCCACAAAGGAATAAATTTCGGCGGCGGGCAGCAGTTCGGCGCGCTGCCAGGCGTTGAGCTGGCGCGAAGTGATGTGAAGGATGCGGATCAGGTCAGCGCGGCTGAAGCGTTGGGAGGCGGTGGGGTCGTTGGAAGAAAGGCGGGAAATACTCGAAGACGTCGTCGGCTTCATGTTCACACCACCTTAGCGTGATTATCGGGCGTGCGCGCGCTGGGCGCAAGGTGTAACGCCGTGAAAGCTGTGGAGAAGTTTGGTTCCGGGGGTGAGTTGTGTCGCGCAGCACGGATGAGATCTGGAGCCGACGAGCGGACTTGAACCGCTGACCTGCCGATTACGAATCGGCTGCTCTACCAACTGAGCTACGTCGGCGTACGCGACAACCTTCTTATTTTAGCAAACGCAAAACTTAACCGCAGAGCGCGCCGAAGGACGCAGAGAAAAACCGCTTCTCAGAATTCGCGTGGCGCGATCCCGACTGTCAGCGTGTAGTCATCTTTAGAATTCAAATTCTTGCTTTCGTTTTTCCTCCGCGAAACTCTGCGCGCTCTGAGGTTCAAGCTCTTGGACTCTTCGTCGCAAAAACGAGGAGGCCGCCCGGCGAACCGGACGGCCTCTTCTTCAAGGGAAAAGTTCCAACGGAGGCTCACACCAACCGCCAAAACTTGTGTTGATGAAATCTTATGGACAGCGGGAGGGCGAGTCAAGCGATTATGAGAAATATAAGTCTTTTTGATTCAGCAACTTGCATCCCATCCGCAAACTGCCGCGAATTCGTTGCATTCAGGCCAGAAGTGGCCCAAAACGCCCTATCCCACTGAAAAAAAGCAGGATGCCGAAATGCAACCGCCTCCGCTGCGAATGCCAATAGATTTAGTCGGGTTTATCCGAGGCTCACTTCAGCCTCACTTCAGCTTGAGCGAGATGACGCCCTCGTCGCCAGTTTCTTCCGCCCGCTTGCGCTTGAAATACGCACGAATCACGCCAAAGGCAACCGCTGGAATCAGTCCGAGAATCATCACAATGCCACTGAGCTTGATGATGCCCGCCAACATGCCGAGCACCCCACCACTCTTCAAGTCGAGAAAGGTGTTGTCGTGCATGGTGAGGCTGGCTTCAAAGTTCACCTCGCCAAGAATGTCTTCGGCTTCGCTCTTACTCGCATTACCGGTGATGATGGCGACGATCGGCCCAGTCCGCTTGGTGAAGAACGCTGGCGGAGTTTGTCCAGCGGGCGCAATGGGTTTGCTCGCTTCCATCTTGCGCAAACGATCGGCTGCAATCTGCGGCGTCGGGTACTCGATCAAAGTTAGCGTGCAGTAGGAACCGCTATCCGTCTGGAATTGCCCCAGAGCGATCTCCGGCTCGACGCTAAAGTCCACCTGCGTCGGCGAGAGCGGGGCGTTCACGGCTGCAAGCCCGAGCGGCCCGATGACGAACTTGGCGGTGTTCTTTTGGTAGCCCTGCTTAGGTAAATAGCGCGGCACCGCGGGAAGATTCGTTGCCGCACCAATCGCCGGAGTCAGCGCATCGGCCAGTCCGCGCATGTCCGCGCCCGACATTGGAGTCATCTTCTCGATGCTCACATCCATCACAATGTTGGCGCGATAAAACAAAATGCGATTGCCCAGCGAGTAGCCCTGGTCGCCGATCTGTTCGTTGAACATGTCAGCGCTCTTGTAAAAGGTGAAAGCGCCGTAGGCGCCAGTGGCGTCGGTGAAGCGCAGGCCACGCACCATGATCTTCGCGTCGTCGCGGGTGTAAGTGGCAGAGTCGAAGCCCGTCAGGCCAAACTCCTTCAACAGGCCATCATTCTTAGGCTCGGCGGCAGAGGCAGCGCGGCTCGCATCTGTGATGGAGATGAGATCGGAACGATGCCAGCCATTGAACTTTTCAGGAAGAAAGCTGCCCACTACCGGAGTAGCGCTGTCGGCAGCGAGGGCTGAGCGTTCCGAGTGTGGGACGAAGGAAAAAGTAGCCGCAAGCGCGACTGCCAAAGCGAAAATTCTAGCGAAACGAGTCATAAGCGAAGATGAACCAACCACTGCCAGCCTCAACCACTTAGACTACGCGGCGCGCGGCAAAGTTTCCACAGCGGTCGTCGAGCCAACCCTATTGCCCGTTCTTCGCAATCGTTTCCAGCTGTCCGCGATGGTTCAAGTCGTGCCCCGCCATCGTTTCCAGAATGCTGGCAAAGGTCATGGTACCGCGCTCTGGATGCGTGACTGGCTTGTTGATCTCTTCCTCGCGAATCGTGCGCAGTAGCGCGATGTTCCAGTGCCGCATGGCGCAAAAGACGCCACGCGCCATTTCCGCTGGCGTTTGCGCGTAGCGCGTGGCCCAACTGTCCTGGTCAAACGGCTGGATCACATGATGATCCTGCGAGAGCGTCTGCCGCAGGCGAAAGGCAAACACCAGTTCACAGTCTGCCAGATGGCACAGAATCTGGCGCGCATTCCACTTGCCTTCGCCATAAGGGCGCTCCATGCCGCCGGTGCCGATCTGTTGCACCAGTTGGGTGAGGATGGTCGGCGCTTCCGCAATCACCTCAAGCGGTTTGCGATCTCCAAGAAATTTCGCATAGGGGTTCATGAGCCGTAGGGTAGCACGACGGGCCGGGGCCCAGCGAAGCATTCAAAACAGTGCCCATCCGATGGCGGTTCATCATTACGAGCAATTCCGCACAGACACGAGCCCCATCCGCTACTTACCCTTAGAGGCGGAGGAAACAAAATGACTTCTAGAATTCTTATCTACACTTTAGCGATCGCCTCTTTGGGATTCGGCATCGCATGCAATAAGGACGCTACGTCCTACAAGGCCCCGGTGAAAGCAGCGCTGGAGCAAGCCGACCTGAAAGACGTGACGGTCAGCGAAGACTCTGACAAAAACACCATCACCCTGGGCGGCACTCTGCACACCGAAGAAGCCAAGCAAAGAGCGATGGATATCGCCAAGGCCGCAGCGGGTACGCGCATTGTAGCGAATGAAGTGAGCGTACAGCCCATGGGCATGGAATCCGAAGCCAAGAGCATTGACTCGAATTTGGATACAGCCATAGAACACAACTACAAAGCTGCCTTGATCGCCAAGGGTCTAAGCAAGCAAGACGTCAGCTACTCCGCCAAGAACGGCGTTCTAATGTTGACCGGAAGTGTGAAGACAACGGCGCAGCGCCAGGAAGCGGAACAAGTCGCGCTGGCTGTGCCGAACGTCAAGCAAGTCGTGAACCAGCTAGAAGTGAAGTAGTAAAATGTAAGGGGTGACAGGCAGACGGCCTGGCACCCCCTATTCTTATTTACGCAGTATCTACTCAGGCGGCTCGCATTCCTGAAATCAAAGCGGAGGAAACATGGCAAAAGCTGGCAAGAGCATCACAGTAAAACGCGAAGATTTAATAAAGCTATTAAATGAGGATTTGTCTCGCGAGTATCAGGCAATCATCGGATACGTGGTGTATTCACAGGTATTAAAAGGCGCGCCGTACATGAACATTGCGGCCGAACTGGAAAAGCACGCGTCCGAAGAACTGCAGCACGCCATCACCATCGCGAATCAAATTGATTATCTGGGCGGGATGCCAAGCGTTGTCCCCAAGCCGGTGAAGACTTCGGAGAAGGCCGAACAAATGCTCCGGTTTGACCTGGAAAATGAGAATGAGACCATCCGCAATTACCGGGAGAGGGTTATACAGTGCGATGCTCTGGGGGAGTTTGCCATGGCGGAGCATATTCGCGAGATCCTCGTGCAGGAACAAGATCATCAGATTGCTTTGGCAACAGCCTTGGGAATTGATGTTCCCGACGTAAGCAAGAAATCCGCCGGAAGCAAGAAATAATGATTAGCGTTATGCCCAGCTCGAACGAGCTTTGCTAATTCTGTTGCCGCCAGGCGATGACCTGATTCGGATGAGCGTGCCGTTTAAAGCTTCCCCCTGTAGTAGGTTTTGATTAAAATGAATGCAATTAAAACTGCGGGAGAACAGTGGTATGGCAAACGTTTTGGTTGGGCACGACAACTTGAGCGACGTAAGTCTCTATTACAAGGACTGGGGCACCGGGCAGCCCGTGGTGTTCTGCCACGGGTGGCCGCTGAGTGCGGACGCGTGGGAGGACCAGATGGTGTTCCTCGCGGCGCAAGGATTCCGTTGCATTGCGCACGACCGGCGCGGGCACGGACGATCGAGCCAGACTTGGACTGGCAACGATATGAATACCTATGCCGACGATTTGGCCGCGCTGATGGAGTCGCTTGATCTGCACGATGCTGTGCTGGTCGGCCACTCGACCGGCGGGGGTGAGGTCGCACGCTATCTAGGCCGCCACGGCACCAAGCGGGTCGCGAAGGCCGTGCTGATTAGTGCGGTACCGCCGCTGATGCTTATGACACCAGCCAATCCAGGTGGACTACCCATCGCAGTGTTTGATGAGATTCGCGGCAATGTATTGGCTGACCGGTCACAATTCTTCAAAGACCTCACCATACCGTTCTATGGGGCAAATCGTTCGGGCGCGAAAGTTTCGCAGGGGCAACGCGATTCCTTCTGGCTGCAGGGTATGCTGGCGGGACACAAGTCGGTGCTGGACTGCATCAAGGCGTTCTCGGAAACGGATTTCACCGAAGATCTGAAGAAGATCAACATTCCAACGCTAATTCTGCATGGCGACGATGACCAGATTGTGCCCATCGGGGCTGCGGGCATCGCTTCTGCCAAGCTCGTCCCAGGCGCGCAACTCAAGATCTACCCGGGCGGAGCGCACGGTATGTGCTCGACGCAAAAAGACGAGGTTAACGCGGATCTACTGGCGTTCCTGAAGACCTAGCTCATCACTCGCGGTCCTGCACAACCCCACCCATTACCTTCGTGGTACCGATGCCAGCAAGTTAACCTCCTGTTAACGAAAGAGTTATACGATGTGAATAGTTGCCCGGAGGCACGTCATCACCCTCGCCAGCCCAGCCCGCTTGCGCATGAACCTGCCCTTGCAGGTGGCTGCGGTCTGTTACCGCTGGCGCGGTGACCAGCTCGAATTCCTGCTGGTGCAGACCTTGGGCAACCGTCCCAAGTGGACTTTCCCAAAGGGCGCACCCAGCCGCTCCATGCCCGACTGGGAAGCTGCGGCACGCGAGGCTCTTGAAGAAGCCGGGGCCATCGGCCGGATCGAGCATCGCCACTTTCATCATTACGTCCACTCCAAGCGCTCGGCTGCACGGCAAACCGAGACCCAGGAATTTGCGGTGCGGGCTTTTTTGCTGGAAGTGCGTCGTGTGGCCTCTCCGCAAGAGTTCCGGCGCAACCCCCAGTGGTTCCGCGCAGTCGAAGCCCGCGAAGCCTTAAGCGCAGGCCGCACCGCCAAGTACAGCGCGGAATTACTGCAAGTAGTGGACCTGGCAATCCATCGTCTCGCCGCCACCCGCACCGCTGTCGGCGGCAAGTAGCAGCACTCTTTCCCCGGTTGAAACGTTACTCCGATACTTGACATATTCGCATTTTGCGAACATACTTGCATTGAGAGTAGGCCATTGCACGTCATCAGTCGCAAATTGCTGCTTAAGGTTTCTGCGCAACATCCCGGCCTAGCAGCCCCACTGGATGCCTGGTTCCGCATCGCCAAACCGGCACGATGGCGAAACCTGGCGGAGGTGCGCCGCACGTTGCCAACTGCGGATAGCATCGGCAAGTTCACTGTCTTCAACATCAAGGGTAATCATTTTCGGCTGGTCACGGAGATCAACTACACTGCGGGACGCATTTTTCTGCTCCAAGTTCTGACCCACGCGGAATATGACAGGGGAGCATGGAAAGTATGAGCACGGTGACCATGAATCGCGAATATACAGCACTCGTCGGCAAGTTTCCGCCCAAGATCATCCGTAGCGAAGCGGAGAATAACGCCTACATAAAAGTGCTGTCTCAGTTGGACGCTCACGGAACGCGGCAGTCGGCAGCGGAGAAAGCACTGGCAGAACTCCTGACCCTTTTGATTGAAGACTTCGAGGAGAAGCACTACCGCCTACCGAGTGCAACACCGCTGGAGATGCTTCGCTTTCTAATGGAGCAGCACTCGCTGAAGCAGAAAGACCTGCTGGACGTTTTCGGCACACCCAGCATCGTTTCTGAAGTACTGCACGGAAAGCGCGATTTAAACAAGGAACACATCAAGCGACTGAGCGAGCGCTTTCACGTTTCGCCCGCCATATTCTTCTAACTCTCAAGTGGCGAGATAAAAGACAAGCGAGAAGACGAAGAACGGCACCGCAGCTCGGCACACATCACCATGATTCAACTCACTGGCGCGGGCAAGCGCTTTGGTCACAAAGACCTCTTTATGAACGTGGACTGGCTGATTACGCCGGAAGACCGCATCGGTCTGGTCGGCGCCAATGGCACGGGCAAAACCACGATCCTGAAGATTCTTGGTGGCTACGAATCGCTCGACTACGGCACCCGCCAAGCCGCCAAGGGCACCACCTGCGGCTACCTTCCGCAGGACGGCCTCACCATGACCGGCCGCACTGTATTCGCTGAGTGCCTCTCCGTTTTCGATTCGCTCAAGCAAATGGAAGTCGAGATGGAATCGCTCACGCGACGCATGGCGGAACTGGGTGAACTCGGCGACCACGCCAGCACGGAGTTTACTGACGTGGCCGACCGCTACCACCGCATCGAACACGAGTTTCGCATGAGGGACGGCTATTCCGTCGAGTCGCAAGTGGGCGCGGTGCTCACCGGACTCGGCTTCCACAAAGACGACTGGCATCGTCTGACCGACGAGTTCTCCGGCGGCTGGCAGATGCGCATTGCGCTCGGCAAGCTGCTGCTGGAGCGGCCTAACCTGCTGCTGCTCGATGAACCAACGAATCACCTTGACCTCGAAGCCCGCAATTGGCTGGAAGACTATCTGCGGAATTATCCGTTCGCGTTTGTGCTGATCTCGCACGACCGCTATTTTCTCGACATCACCGTGCGCAAGACGGTGGAAATCTGGAACAAGAACGTCCACTTCTACCACGGCAATTACGAAAAATGTCTTGCGCAGAAGCAGCAGCGATTTGAGCAACTCGAAGCCGCGCAGAAAAATCAGCGCGAGCGCATTGAACAGCTCGAAGCCTTCATCAACCGCTTTCGCTTTCAGGCCACCAAGGCTAAGCAGGTGCAGAGCCGCATCAAGGAGCTGGAAAAGATCGAGCGCATCGAGCTGCCCAATGAAGAAAAGAGCATCCACTTCAAGTTCGCGCAGCCGCAACCCAGCGGACGCACCGTTGTCGAAGCCCAGCATCTATCCAAGAGTTATGGCGAGAAGTCCGTTCTGCGCAACGTGAATTTCGTCATCGAGAAAGGCGAGCGCATTGCGCTGGTCGGCGTGAATGGAGCGGGCAAATCCACGTTGATCAAGCTGCTTACGAGCCGTGAGCCCGTCACTTCCGGCGTGATCAAGCTCGGGCATCAAGTCGAGGTGGACTACTTTGCGCAGGATCAGTACAAGGAACTCGACATCGAAACGCGCATGATTGACGACATCGAGCGGCATTCGCCGGTCTCCACGCAAACTGAGTTGCGCAACCTGCTGGGCTGTTTTCTATTTTCCGCGGATGACGTGTTCAAGAAGATCGGCGTACTGAGCGGCGGGGAGCGCAATCGCTATGCCCTGCTACGGCTGCTGCTGCGTCCCAGCAACTTCCTGTTGCTCGATGAGCCTACGAATCATCTCGACATTCGCGCCAAAGATGTTCTGCTGAATGCGCTTAGCGCCTACACCGGAACTGTCGTCTTCGTGAGCCACGACCGCTACTTTCTCGACAAGCTGGCCACCCGCGTCTTCGAGGTCTCGGACGGGGGCGTGCAGGTTTATCCGGGAAATTATGAGGATTACGTGTGGCGCAAAAACGGAGGAGCCGAAGTGCAAAGCGCGAAAGAATCCGCGCAACAAGCGGGACTCAAGGCTGGGTCGGGCACATCGGCGAACGGAGCAACACCAGCAAGAGCAGCTGCGCCGAGCGCACCTCTGACCGACGGCACGACAGCGAGCGCGGCTGCCATTGCTACGGATGAGCCCCGCATCCGGCGCATGAATCCCATCAAGCGCCGCCAGATGGAAGAGCAAGTCCGCGATCTGGAAGATGAAATCGCCCGCCTCGAAGCAGGCATCGCCGCGACCGAAGCCGCGCTCGCAAACTTCCAAAACGCCGATGAAACCATGCGCCAGAATTCTCTACTGGAGCAGCATCGCGGCGACTTAGAACGAGTGATGGCTGAGTGGGAAGACTGCGCCGCCGCGCTGGAGCAGGGCTAGCAATTCGAGTCAATTGAAAAGTTAATGCCCCACCTTCGCGACGTGCTTCTCGGCGCTAAGGTGGGACTACGCGAGCTCGACTTACTTCCCTTCCTCCAGATCAATCGAGGCCGAGTTGATGCAGTACCGTAGTCCGGTCGGTTCCGGACCATCTTCAAACACGTGGCCAAGATGCCCATTGCAGCGAGCGCAGCGTACCTCAACGCGCTTCATGCCGTAGGTGCGGTCTTCGATCTCCACAATCGAATCCGGATTGAGCGCCTTGGAAAAACTGGGCCAGCCGCAGTGCGAATCAAACTTCGTGTCCGACGTAAACAGTTGCAAGCCGCATCCGGCGCAGTGGTAGGTGCCGTCCTTGAAGACGTTCCAATACTTGCCGCTGAACGCGCGTTCGGTGCCCGCTTCACGCAGAACGTGATACTGCTCAGAGTCGAGCTGGGCTTTCCACTCGGCTTCGGTCTTGGTAACTTTCTCAGTAATTTCGCTCATTAGAATTTCACCTCTCAACCTTTCTTTAGATGGACTTACCTGCAAAAGGTTCCGCTACCCTCTTCGTGAACCCTCGAACCCGCAAGAGCAAAGGCGCACACAGAGACACTGAGTCACAGAGGATCACTGAGAAATGTTTTAGAGCACTCAAAATAAGAGACTTCCTCCGTGTAACCCTGTGTCTCAGTGTCTCTGTATGCGCACTTGTCTTTCGCCTCCCGCCTTACTACCGCGCTGCCAGCTTGGCTTCCAGGTTCGCCTTGACCTCGGGCCACTGCTCTACCGCGATGCGGAAATAGACCGAGTGCCGCAGCGTGCCATCGGACTGAATCATATGATTGCGGAAGACGCCTTCGCGCACTGCGCCCAGCCGCTGCATTGCGTTCTGCGACTTGAAATTTTCGTGATGCGTCTTCAACTCCACGCGAATACATCCCAGCGCTTCAAACGCATAACGTAGCATCAGGAGCTTCGCCTCAGTGTTCACGGCACTGCGTTGCCAGGGCGGTGCCACCCACGTCCATCCAATTTCCACCCGGCGATGTTCCGGCGTAACGTTGCCGAAGCGCGTGCTACCAACCACCTTGCCCGATTCGCGCAGCACCGTCGCAAATGGCAGACTCACGCCTCGCGCCTGCTCGGCCAGCGCAGCCTCGACGTAGCCGCGCATCTCTGCGTCATTCGTGATGCGGACAGTAGTCCACTGCCAAATTTCCGGCACCAGACCGATCTCGACCAGTCCGGGCACATGATCGAGCGACAGCGGCTCCAGCCGCACCGTCGAGCCTTCCAGCGTGGGCGACGTCTTCGGCCAATCGGTCGCAGCAGCGTATCGCACTTCCGTGTTCATGCTTCTACCCTATCGCCACGCGCGCCCAAGCGGCAACCCGCTATTATGGAATTGATCTGCACCAAGCGCTTCGATGCCCAGCCTCGCCACCATTCCGAACCCGTCTTTCGCCGAGGCCATCTCGCGTGACCATGCGCTGCAATTGATGAACGCCGCTGAAACGCCGCTACCCGCGTTGCTGGCCGCCGCGCAAGCCGCGCGCGATCTCTTTAAGCCGGGCGTAATCACCTATTCACGCAAGGTATTTCTGCCGCTCACCAATCTCTGCCGCGACTACTGCGGCTACTGCATCTTCCGCCGCGATCCCGGCCACCCCGGCGCGCACACTATGACGCCGGATGAAGTGCTGGATGTGGCGCGGCAAGGGGAGGCGCTCGGATGCACCGAGGCCCTGTTCAGTCTCGGCGACAAACCCGAAGCGCTCTTTCCCGAAATGCGCGAAACGCTGCGTCATCTCGGCTACCGCTCGACGCTGGAATATCTGGAAGCGATGTGCGATCTCATCCTCCGCGAAACTTCGCTGCTGCCGCATCCTAATCCGGGAGTGATGAGCGCGGAGTGGATTGCGCGGCTGGCGCGGGTTTCGCCGAGCATGGGCCTTATGCTAGAGACGACGAGCACACGCCTGCTCGCCGCCGGGGCCGCGCACGATAATGCGCCCGACAAGATTCCCGCGATACGTTTGCGGACGATTGAAGACGCGGGCAAACTCGGCGTTCCCTTTACCACCGGACTGCTGATCGGCATCGGCGAAACGCTGGCCGAGCGTGTGGATACGCTGTTTGCCATCGCCGAACTGCACGCCCGTTACGGCCACATTCAGGAAGTAATCGTGCAGAATTTCCGGGTGAAGCCAACGATTCTGATGCGCGATTGGCCGGAGCCAGATGAGGCCGACCATCTGCGCACGATTGCAGTGGCACGGCTGATTCTGCCGCAAGTGAATCTGCAGGCGCCGCCGAATTTAAGCGCGGCGAATTATCAGAATTTGCTCGATGGCGGCATCAACGACTGGGGCGGCATCTCGCCACTCACGCCGGACTATATCAATCCAGAAGCTCCATGGCCGCATCTCGCCGAACTCGAACGGCGCACCGAGGCCAAAGGATTTCGCCTACATCAGCGGCTGCCGGTGTACCCGGAGTTTCTCGATGATTACCACAACTCTGGAAGCGCGATTCCCGAACTCCTGCGCTCGCGCGTACTCTCTATCGCCGACGCTGATGGCTACGCTGAGGTGCGCCCATGACCGCAAAGCCCGGAGGCTACGTCGTTCTCACCGGTGGCACCGGCGGTGCAAAGTTTGTCGCCGGGCTCGCCATGGTGGTTCCGCCCGAACAGATCACCTGCATCGTCAACACCGGCGACGACCTCGACTGGTGGGGCCTGCGCGTCTGTCCTGATCTCGATTCCATCACTTACGTCCTCTCGGGCCGCCTCAGTCGCGAACGCGGCTGGGGCGTGGAAGGCGATACCTTCCAATGCCGCGACGCCATGAAGGATTATGGCGCGCCCGCATGGTTCAGTGTCGGCGACAAGGATCTCGCTCTGCATCTATTGCGCACACAACTACTGCGCGGAGGCAAGGCGCTGAGTGAAGCGACGGCGGAGATCGCGTCGCGCCTTGGCACCGCGTCTACCATTCTGCCCATGTCCGACGACATCGTAGAAACGCGCATCGGCACACCAGAGGGCGAACTTGCATTCGAGGAATACTTCGTCAGACGGCGCTTTCAAGTGCCGGTAGACTACGTGCGCTTCCACGGCGCGGAGTCCGCCAAGCCTGCACCCGGCCTAATCGAAGCGATTGAAGATGCAGGCGCAGTGTTGATCTCGCCGAGCAATCCCGTCACCAGTATCGGACCGATTCTTGCCGTGCCCGGCATTCGCCAAGCGCTCGTACGCACCCAGGCCGCGGTTATCGCCGTGAGTCCGATCGTGGGGAAGGCCGCGGTGAGCGGACCTACCGCTGCACTAATGGCTGCGCAGGGGCTCGAAGTTTCCCTGCACGGGCTGGTGGACGTGTATGCTGACTTTCTGGACGCGCTGATCGCTGATCGCGCCGATTTGGAAGAATGCCGTGTACTCGCTGAAACGGGAGTGCGCATTCGCACAACCGATACAATCATGCGAACGGAGGAAGACAAGGAACGGCTGGGCAAGATCGCGATGGTGATGGCGGGACAATATGCATTGCAACGCTCCCTAAATCATCTTCGCAAACCTAATCCGAGTGCAGCTTCCGAGTCCGGTACAACCTCATGATTCTGGTTCCAGTTAAAAATTTGAAAAGCGCCAAGCAGCGACTGGCGAGCGTGCTCGACGCCGACGAGCGGCAGGCGCTGGCCGAAGCCATGCTGAATGACGTGCTGGACGCGCTGGCGCATTGGAAGAACCATCCTCCGGTGGCCGTGGTGACTAGTGACGGCCATGTGCGCTCGCTGGCGCGGCGGCACCACTTTGAAGTGATAGAAGACAAGGATAATCACGGCCAAACCGAAGCAATCGCGCTCGCGACCGAGGCCTGCTGTCAGGCAGGTGCAAAATTTACGCTTGTCATTCCGGGCGACGTGCCGCTGGTGCAGGGTTGGGAGTTGCAGAAGATTCTCGATGCCGCGCCGCCTGAAGGTTGTGTGCTGGTCCCAGCCCATGATGGCCGCGGCACCAACGCTGCCTGGCGCAAGCCCGCTGGCTTGTTCCCGCTCAGCTTTGGCAACGACAGTTTTGTGCCGCACCGCGCCGCTGCGGAAGCCACTGGCAAGCCTTGCGTCATTCTCGAGCTCGCGGGCGTGGGCCTCGACGTAGACAATCCCAATGACCTGCGTCGCCTGCTCCATTCGCCCGGCGAGACCCGCGCACAGCGCCTGTGCCGTGCTTGGGGATTGGAAACTCTACTGGCACATGACGCGGAGATTGGCGAACCCGAAGAAACAGAAGACGCGGATGGCGAAGGTGACCAAACCACAAGTGCTGCCACCGACGCAGACGATTGATTCAAAATGACTGATTGAGCATGCCCAGACGCTCGTCCTCTGCGTTGCAACCCGCTGCCACACTGCAACTCTTTCCGCTACGCTTGGCCGATGAAGTTTGCGCTGGCGATTCAATCGCCAACTTACTCAGCCAAGCCGCTACCGAGCAGAATTTTGCATTTCAGGCTGGCGACATTCTTGTCGTCAAGCACAAGATCGTCTCAAAGGCCGAAGGTTGCACGGTGCGTCTTGCGGACGTGAAGCCCTCAGCTGCCACTACACGCTGGGCCAGGAAGAACGGACTCGACCCTCACACCATCGAACTGGCATTGCGCGAAGCTAAGTCCGTCCTGCGCCGCAAGCACGTGCTTATCACCGAAACCCACCACGGCTTTATTTGCGCCAACAGCGGCATTGACGTTTCCAACATAGATGGCGGCGAACACGCGCTGCTGCTCCCTCCCGATCCTGATCGCTCAGCCATCAAACTCATGCGTGCACTGAAACGATCCAAGGGGTTACACATCCCCGTGATCGTCAGTGACAGCTTTGGCCGTGCTTGGCGCGAAGGCCTTACCGAAGTAGCGATTGGAGTCGCGGGCATGCAGGCAATGCACGATTTTCGCGGTCAGCGTGATCCGAATGGATATCTGCTGAAAGCCAGCGAAGAAGCAGTCGCCGACGAACTAGCCTGCGCCGCCGGATTAGTCTGCGGCAAGCTGGAACGGACGCCAGCCTGCGTCATTCGTGGCTATCCCTACATCCGTGCCAGAGGTTCCGCGCAGCCGCTCATTCGCCCCGCCAAGCGTGACCTGTTTCGCTAGTGGCTGCAAATCCAATGCGCAAAAGGACGTGTCATCTTGAGCGGAACCGGGGAACGACGCAACGCGGAGTTCCCCGGTGGAGTCGAAAGACCCCGAGTTTGTTGGTGCGCCCATACCGTCCGCAGTTCCAACCACTAAACTGGCATTCGGCACCTGGATGTATCATGACAGTTTCAGAGGAGAAACCGCGATTCACCTCAACCTCAAATCGTTCCCGCAATATTCTTGGGATGACATTGCCGCGTACGCGTCAGCGCCCATTCGCGACGCGCTGGAAGCCGTGCTCAGCATCCGCGATGGCAGCGGCCTGACTCCCGAACAAAGTCTTCTCCTCGCCGAATCCACCGGCGATGACCTTATCGCCCTCCTCGTCGCCGCTAACCAATTGCGTCGCGATCTTTGCGGAGACGTGGTCACCTACGTCCACAACCGCAACATCAACTTCACCAACGTCTGCTTCGTCGGATGCAAATTTTGCGCCTTCAGTGTTGCCCCCAAGAAAGAAGATGCCTACTTCCTTACCCTCGAACAAGTCGCGCATCGCGCACAAGAAGCCTGGGATCGCGGTGCCACCGAAGTCTGCATTCAAGGCGGCCTGCCCCACGGACTGCCGCCCTTCTACTATCGCGATATCCTTCGCGCCGTCAAAACGCAAACGCCGCTCATGCATGTCCACGCATTTTCGCCGATGGAAATTCTCTACGGCGTCGAACTCACTGGCATGACCACTGCGGACTATCTCGCCATGCTGCGCGACAACGGCCTCGACACCATGCCCGGCACCGCCGCCGAAATTCTAGACGACGAAGTCCGTGCGAAAATTTCGCGCAACAAATTGACCGCAGCGCAGTGGGTCGAGATCATCCGCACCGCGCATCGCACCGGCATACGTACAACTTCAACCATGATGTACGGACACATGGAATCGCCCCGCCACTGGGTCGCGCAGTTGCAGCTCTTCCGCGAAATTCAAAACGAGACTGGCGGCTTCACCGAGTTCGTGCCTCTCGGCTTTATCCACCAGAACACGCTCATGTTCCATCAGCAACTCGCCCGTGGCGGAGCCACTCTCGCCGAGCATCTCAAAGTGCACGCCCTCGCGCGCGTCATGCTCGCTGGCTCCATTCGCAATATTCAGGTTTCGTGGGTCAAGCTGAATCAGGAACTCTCGCAGCTTTGCCTGCACGCAGGTGCCAACGACTACGGCGGCACCCTCATGGAAGAGAACATCTCGCGGCTGGCGGGAGCAACCGCTGGCGAATACACCTCGCCCGAGCAATTTCAGCACCTCATACGCGCCATCGGCCGCACTCCAGCCGAGCGCAACACCACTTACACTAAGATCACCGTTATGCCCGAGCCAGACAACACGAGCACACCCGAAACCCTGCACTCTACGTATTTCAGCTCCACGCCCTCATCGGTTTCGCCGCTGGTTCACATTCAAATGCCTTCCTCCGCAGGTGCAGCGTGAGCCGCATCATCGGAGTCCTCGGCGGCACCGGCCCCCTCGGTCTTGGCCTCGCTCTTCGCTGGGCGCGCGCTGGCGAAACTGTAATCATCGGTTCACGCGACGGAAAACGCGCGCAAGAGGCCGCCGCTAAACTCGCCGAACGCATTCGCACTGAAACTCCCGGCGCTGCCCCCCAAATCTCTGGCGACGAAAATGCCGCCGTCTGCGCAGCCACCACCACACTCGTACTCACTGTTCCGTTTGAGGGCCAAGCCAGCCTCCTCAAGGTGCTCAAGCCGGTGATTCAGCCCGGCAGCATCGTGATTGATGCCACCGTACCGCTCGCCGCCTCAGTCGGGGGTCGCCCCACTCGCATTCTCGGTGTCTGGCAGGGCTCCGCCGCTCAACAGACCGCCGAACTCCTCGGTCCCGGCGCGCAAGTCGCGGCAGCATTTCAAAACGTCTCCGCAGAAGTGCTCGCTGGCAATGACCCCATTGAGTGCGACGTCATCGTCTGCAGCGATCATCCCAACGCCAGTCAAACTGCCATGGATCTCGCTACACGGATTCCCGGCATCTGCGCCGTGGATGGCGGCAAGCTGGAAAATGCCCGCATCGTGGAATCCATCACCGCGCTGCTCATCTCCATCAACATCCGCAACAAGGCCCACGGAGCAGGCATCCGCATCACTAACCTGCCGAACACCACCGCCCCATAACCCTGCCCGACCCTACAAAATCTCCCGCTGCGCCCGGATCAACTCGCCCGCCTCTTTACGGATCCCCGCCAAAAAGTAGAAGAAAACGCTCGCCGTCAGCACGCAACCCACTCCGCCGAGCAACACACTGAGTGGCGCGCCCCAGCGATGCGCGATCACCCCGCCAATGAGTGCACCAAATGGTGGCATACCGATAAACATCATGGAATACAACGACACCGCGCGACCCCGCAGGCGGTCGGGCACCATGGATTGAATCAGCGTATTCGACGACGACGCGGCCAGCATCATGCAGTAGCCCACCGGAACCAGCAGCGCGACCGACAGATAAAAATTTCGGCTCTGCGAAAACAGCGCCAACGCCAGCCCAAATCCCATCGCGGAAAGTGCCACCCAGCGGCCCAGCCCCTTCGTGTTCGACCGCATCGCCAGCGTCATCGCTCCGGCAATCGCTCCCACGCCCGTCGCGCCCATCAGCATGCCCAAACCTGTCGCGCCCACATGCAGAATCGCATCCGCAAACAACGGCATCAGCACCGTGTAAGGCATTCCCACCAAACTCAGCATGCCCACCAGCAACAGCAGCGCCCGCAACGGACGCGTACCCCACACCGCCGTCACGCCATCCACCAACTGCCGCCAAGCCGACCCCGCCTGTGCCGCCACCACCCGCGGCTGCACCTTCATCATCAGCAACCCGGCGAGCACCGCCAGAAAGCTCACCCCATTCAGCGCAAAGCACCAGCCTTCGCCAATATTAGCCAGCAGAATGCCCGCGATGGCTGGGCCAACCATGCGCGCGCCATTAAATAGCGACGAGTTCAGCGCAATGGCATTCATCAGGTCTTCCCGGCCGACCATCTCCACCAGAAAACTCTGCCGAGCTGGAATATCAAACGCCCCCACAATGCCGAGCAAGCCCGCAAGCACCATGATCGGCAATATCTGCTGGTTGCCGCTCAACGTCAGGCCCGCCAGCACAAATGCCTGCACCATCGCCAGCGTCTGCGTAATCACCACAATTTTGTGCCGGGAGTAGCGGTCTGCAATAGCACCGCCCAGCGGAGACAGCAAAAAACTGGGAACCTGGCTGATGAAAGTGACCGACCCCAGCAGCAGCGCAGAATGCGTCATCCGATATACCAGCCACGCCTGTGCAATGCTCTGCATCCAACTGCCGATGAGCGAAACCAGTTGTCCGGCGAAGAAGAGCTGGAAGTTGCGGTGTCGCAAGGCGCGAAACGCTACCGGCCACGCAGATAGCGGAGGCTTCGCATCCTGTAGTGGCGCATCTGGCGATAGGTTTTCGGGAATGGAAGGCATACAGCTCTATTACTTAGAGTCTACGCCTCACCTTGAGGTCGCAAGAGAAACGGCTTGCCTCCGTTACATCAGCGAAGAAAATGCCGCAGCCCGCATCGGGCGCTGTAGCCGCCCCAGCCGTGCCACGGTCACAAAAGCTCGCTGATGGGTGTCCGCCACTTGCGGCAGCGCAAGGCTTGCCCCTGGCCACGCCCAAGCCGCACCGATGCGTAGCAGAGCCATCACAGCTGCCATGCGCAGTTGCAACGCCTGCTCAGACAAAGCAACACCCGCTTGTGCTATGGCAGTATTCGAACTGTCCCGAGCCGCTTCACCCAGCCGCAGCAGAACACCCGCATTGTGCGCAGCCTGCCGCACATAAGCCGCCGCCGCCGTCAACCGTGCTCTTTGCACGCGGCGAAAGTCGGCCGGTGCCAGATTTTCCCGCAAATACTCCTCTTCCTGCGGATCCACCAGATTCCGAAACGCCACCAGATCAAGCGGACGCAACTGATCCATCAGATCAGCCTCACCACGAACCCGGCTGGCCCGCTTGCGAAGAGACATTGCCAGTGGCGTCGCCACGACCGTTAACGTCACTACCACTATCAGAAAGGTCATCATCGGTTTAGCATCCTGCTCAATTCTTGATTCCAACGTTCCAAAGCAAAATCGGCGGGCAGTTCACTGACCTGCACCGGCTCCCGCACCCAGAGAAAGCCGAGCCAAACCAAAATGCTGGCAACATAGCCTGTCATCTCCACCCAGCTCAGCCAATCCGAAGAAAGATGCGCACCAACGGTGTGTAAAGTAAACGCGGCCAGCGAAGCTGCTGCATAGAACCCAAACCCGAGGGCAATCCCAAAATAATAGTTGCGCCAAGGCAAAGCAAACGACGCCGCCATCACGAAAAGCGCCAGTATCAGGCCCAGTTGCACGCCATTCAGAACCCGGGCAATGGCGAAAAGCGTGTTCATCGTGCGAGTATACTCGCTGCCGGGCAACAACCGCACCGCCAGAAGTCCCGCCAACAGAAACGCCACCACGCTCCAGCGCCAGCCAATCGCGACCGCTGACTTAAGCCCTTCGTGCCGGCTAAACACGCCCAACAACACTTCACGGATGACCGCCGCGCGCAACAAAAGTATGATACCGAGGGAAACCCAGTAGAAGTCGAAGTAAGCAAGATAGTAGGAGTCACCGGCTCGCAGCAGCACCGTGGATACAACCTCGGTGACGACCTCGGTGAGAAGGTAGGCAGAGAAGCAAGGAAAGCGCAGCAACGCACCACGTTGGGCGAGGATCAGGAGTACAGCCACCTGCAACCCGACCTGCAACAACAACACCGCGTCTATTGATGCGCTATGGAGATCCATCGCCGCTGACCAGCCTGTACTGTAAGGTCAGCGGCGGCAAATAACAAGCCCTTGTTCCAATTACCGAACAAGCAGGCCGCCGCTGAGCGGCATGTGGCAATTTTTGGTTACATAAGGATCACAGGTGGGAACCGGCAGGCCGTCGGCAGCTGCCTGGATGGTAAAGGTTGCCAGCACAAATGCAAGAATAGCGAACGTACGCAGGGTCGTTTTCATGGGGAATCCCTCAGTTTTGGATTTGCGCCTAAGCGCACTCCAGCATAGTGCAACAGGGGTCCCGAAGGCGTGACATGCAAATAAATTTTGATTTTGTTCCGAAAGTAGAACAACAATGACGCTATATTCCGCTTTGGAAGACTTGGCGAGCCGTACGCTAATGGCTCTGCCTGGACGCTTCAGCCGTCTGCTTTACCTCGCCGGACTCCGGGATCTCAGGGGGCGCTACTCCCACTGGGGCCTGAATCTGATGCACGGCGAAGAGGAAGTACAACGCGCGGCAGCGGAATCTCACGGTCAGGTGTTGGCAGATTTGTTGCGGACGCCGCTTCAAAACTTGGAACTCGATGCAATCCATGCCGCCCGGCAACACGGCCAATCCTCGGAAAAGGTACTATCCGACATGCAAGACAACCCCAGCCCGCTGCTGGCGCCCGATGCCGGCCCGGAGACGCAAAAACACTTTAGTTCAGTGCTGATGGCCCTCGCCCGTCTTGCCCGGGCAAAGCATGTTCCCATTGGCCGAGCCTCATAGCAATCCCGACCACTTGCCCTAATATCTCGGCGTCTTGCGGGTGCTTCAGCATCCGCACCGACACCGGCGACAGCGGATGCGGTTGCAGCACAAGATGATCGCCGCGCATCGCACACCAGCAGCACGTATAGCCGTTCCGGGTCTCCACAAAATACACGGGCCGTTCGTACTCTGATCGCCACTGACCCTGCTCAATCTTGGTCTTGGATTCATCAATCTGCACAAACGCGCCCGGCATCAGTATGGGATACATCGAGAAATCTTCACTGCCGATATAGCCATACGAATACTGGTGGTTCGCGAACTGCGAAAGATACGATAGCGGAACCAATCCCCACTGTTCCACCATGCGGCCCAGGTTGGCCGTCTTGCGAATATCAAAACTGGGGTCGAGTCGCACGGGAATGCGCACGGAGCTTGCTGTCTCCATCACATTCAGTATGTGCGTATTTCGCGGATTCACCAGCATTACGTCCGCCGCCGAATCATTCAAGTCCACCCCGAACCACGAGAGCAATTCGCGAAAATCGCGCCGGTAAACCACCGCCAAGGCATACAGGCGATAGATGCTGGGGACAATGCCCTTGGTTTCAATATCGGAGAGACGGCTGAGAGCAATCCCAAAATCGTCGTTGCCGTGTCGGGCCGCGATCGCCATGGTGGCCGATTCGACATCACGCATGGTAAAGCCCATCTGCTCGCGTAATGCACGCAAATGCTGCCCTGGTGTAAGCATCAGGTCACAAACCTTCCGGATGGGCCTTCCTGCGGGGAAGCCCAACCTGCGAATCGCACGTCAATCGCGGAATTTTGGCGATGTGACAATTCAGGCAGTATTCTTTTCTTGAAAAACATATTTACCCTGAAGCAAATTGCGAAAAACGCACACACCAATGTCAACGCTCGTTCAGTGGCAAGTTCCCAAAAACAGGAACGGGATAGCCCCTCCCCGGGGTACGGAGATCAGCTTAATGGTTCACTCTGTGATCCATTATTAGAAGTTTAACCAAATTGGGTCACATTAGGTGAAAAGAAAAACAGTTACCAAAGTAATTATTAGTTCCTTTTGCACACGCGGCATCCCCCCGAAAGTCCAACCGATTCAACAATCAGTGGGGAGCTGTCCCGCCATTGGTAACATCATCCGGAAAACGCTTGAACACCACATCGCGTTCCCGGCTGGTCGTCTTCCCCGAAGCGTCGTGGCCAGCCTCGCGAAGAACTCCGCGCAGTACATAGAAGCCCTCGACGGAGGAATCTTTCGCCGGGCCCCGCTCCACATGTCCCTCGAACTCGTAAGAAATTCCATGCACCACCTTGGTCGAAACAGTCAGGAGATCGCCCTCGAGTTTGCCCTCCTTGAAGAAATGGTCCAGAAATTCTCCACGGTCGCTGTCGGTTTCGCCGAAGCGCGATACGAACCCCGTCACCTTCCCCTGCTCCCCCACGCTGACCTGGATAAACTCGCCATCCGCGAGAAACGTGTACATGCCGGAATACTCTTCGCCCGGCACAGGTTGCTTCGTCTTGGGCGCGCCGTTCGTTGAAGCCTGCGATGCGTTCGCTGCAGGTGCCTGCGACTGTGCGCTCACCCATGCCCCGCCGCCAGCCAGCAGGAGCAGCGCCGCTGCGAAAGCAGCAAGCAATTTCATGTATACCGTCGCCTTCTTCATGAGTCCCTTACCCTCTGCTTGCCTCTCGCCTCGAAAATCGTTCCCGCCTGCCAATCTCGCATTCGCTAAGTTGGATGCCAATGTCAGCCCGCATGGCAACCTGCCGCCGCTAAACCTCAAGCCTGCGGCTGCCCAAGCACGAGCTTCCGGAAGAAGAGACTCATCGAAAGCTCGCGCAACGTGCCCCGCAGGTCTTTGCCCAGCCTCTGATTCAGTTCCAGATAAGGCTGCGTACCCGCAAACAAATCGTTCATGATGTCGCGAAAACTCGGACTACGCCGCATAAAGTTGATCACCCGGTTGGGCACCGCGCCAAAAAACGCCACCTCGGAAAACACCCGCTTCGCCAGTTGCGCCCCATACAACAAGTCAAACCCAAAGTCGTGATGCACCCGCTTGCGATACTGTGTCTCGTGATGCACAGGGTCGCCGCCCTCAAGCAATATCTGACTGGCAATGTCTCCCGACCGAGTCGCATAGTAAAGCCCCTCACCTGTGATCGGATCCACCAGGCCCCCGGCATCCCCCACCGCCATCCAGCCCTCGCCCGCCAGCCGATTATTGCGCCAGCCGCTTTGCTCCAGCGCCGGAAGCATATGCCCATAGAACGTCGCATCCTTGCGGGAGATATCGTGCTCATCCATGTAAAGTTCCAGCCGAGCCCGCAAATTCTGCGCTGTCTCTCCCTTCCCGCAGATGCCAACCGAAAGATGGTCCACTCGCGGGAACACCCAGATGTACCCTTCCAGCCCGTCCAGAAATTGAATGTCAATATGCTCTTGCTGGCTGGGCACGTAATAGCCAAGCGCATACATCGTGTCTTGCGCCGTGTACTGCGTCCCCACCGAGCGCAGCGGATTCCGCGCGCCCGTTGCCACCACACAATAGTCGGCGTCGAAGCTGCCGTCTCGCGTCGTGATCTTCCAGCCCGCATCCTTGCGATCCAGCGTCAGCACCCGCGTCTGCTCAATCTGCGCCCCCGCCGCTTCGGCGCGCTCCAGCATCAAACGGTTCAACTCCTTGCGCGAATAAATCACGATGGGATGCGCCAGGCTCAACTTCACCGCCCCCGCCTCCGGCGCTGAAAGATAGGTGTCATGCACCAACCGCTTCGGCTTGCCACCATCCATCAAATACGGATACTGCGAATACGCCTTGTAGGTAAGTCCGCCGCCGCAAGGCTTCTCCCACGCCAGCTTCTCGTCAAGAACGATGGCCTTCAGCCCGCCGCGCGCAAGCCGCTCCGCCGCCGTAGCGCCCGCTGGGCCACCGCCAAGAATCGCGACCGTCTTCAATCTTTCCTCCCTGAGAGTTCCATACGGATATTTCCGGGTCAGGTTCAGCCTCTATAATCGCGCCAGAGGTGCTGCCCTAGACAGACCGGCCAGCCCGCTTGCAAGACATGGTAAACCGCCCCGGCAATCCGCACGCAGAAAAATCGTCGTTGCCTCCCGACCCTGCGCTTCCTCCGGGCGGATATTGGGTGCCAACTCTTCTCGTCGAGTGGACGCCATTCCGCCGCTCCTTCTCCGCTGGAGTGCGCAGCCTCTTCGAGAAAGCTCCTCCACCCGAGCCGCTGCTGTATCCTCCCGCCAAATTTTGGCCCGATGTGCTGGTCGCAGACCGATTTCCTCGCATCGGTCTACTGCGTTCCGTGGCCAGCCACATCACGCTGATTGGGCTGGTACTGCTTCTGCATTTTTTTCTATGGAACCGGCCCTCCACGCAACTTCGCGAAGCCGGCGACCTGAGCCACTACGAGCTCTCACGCTACTTGCCATCACTCCGCTCAGTCAGCGCCCCCGCCAAGCGCACTCAAAAAGGAAAGCCTGCACTCGCCCCTCAGCCGATCACATCCACGCCACCGCAGCCCGACAACGCCGAGCAAACCGTTGTTCTGCCCAGTCGCGTGCGCTCCAATCGCACCTTGCCGCTGCCCAACATGGTGGCCATGGAAACCCAGCCCGTGCCGCCTGCTCCAACGTTGCCCAATATAGGCTCCTCGCGCAGCATTGCAACACCGCTCGATCTCGTCATCGCTCCACCGCCCGAGCTGGCACGCCTGCGCAGCCAGCGTGTGCTGCCCGCCATTGACTCGCCCGCCCCAGTTCCGCCCACGCCAGAACTGAAAGCCAACAGTCAGCGCCCCAAGCTCGAACTGCCCGCCGACATCATCGCTCCGCCGCCAGAGCTGAAGGCAACCACCACGCGCCAGGCACCCACACTTCCCACCGACAGCGTCGTCCCCCCTCCGCCTGAAGCCAGCAAGTTACAGCGCGGAGTGCTGAACCTCGCGCCCACCCTGCTCACCGAATCGCCGAAACTAGCGGTGCAGCCACAACAAGCCGCAGCGGCTCCCAGTCCTGCGACCGCCTCAGCAGCATCAGGAGCAGCCGGAGGCAAACCAGCCGTGGCGGCAAGTCAACCTTCGAGTGTCGCAGCAGGCGGCGCACCGCCAGCCGGAGCGCAAGCTGCTGGCTCGCCCGTCATCGCGCTCAGCCTCCATCCCGACGCAGGCAGCAAAGCCCAGCCCGAAGGCAATCGCCGAGGCACATTCTCGGCCACTCCCGAAGGCCAGCCAAACGCTCCCGGCACACCCGAACTGAAAGCCTCGCCCAACGGAAAGCCCGCCGGTGCCGGAACCAGCGGCAACGCCGACGCTGGCGCAGGAAACTCACCCGCCACCGCGCGTAACGTACCCTCGGGCATTAGCGTCGGAGCGCCGCCCCCCGGAGCGCAGACTTCGCCTGTTGCAGGCAATCAAACCAACTCCGGCAAAATTGACTTCAAGTCACTTACGCCATCATTGCGCCAGACCATCGCCGGAGCGAGCATTCCGCCAACCCGAACTGCCACGCCCTCTGACGCCCAGCCCGAAGACGAAGCTAAAGTCACGCCACTCGAACGCCGTTTCTTTCCCGGACGCCGCACCTACACCATGGCCGTCAACAGCCCCAACCTGAACTCAGCGGGCGGCAGTTGGGTCTTTCATTTCGCGGAACTGAAGGGCGAGGTCACGCCCGGCAAGGTGCTGGCGCCAGCAGTCGTCCTCAAGTCTGACCCCAAATATCCGTCGGAGTTGCAGCGCCGCCGCATGGAAGGCCTGGTCACGCTCTTTGCAGTCATCCACGCTGACGGCCACGTCAGCGACGTGCGCATCGTGGACGGCATATTCCCCGAACTCGATGAGTTTGCCCGCGAAGCCTTGGAACGCTGGCACTTTCAGCCCGCCCAGAAAAACGGCACACCCATCGCCGTAGAAGCGCTGGTCACCGTTCCATTCAAAGCGCGCAGAGAGTTCTAGGAAACTTTCAGACAGAAACCAGCGGTGGAGGCACCGCCGCCGCGCCCGCCCACACCACTGGCCGCACCGGCCCCACCACAAACACCCAAATCGCTGACCCGATCACACCGATCACGCCCGTCAGCACAAACGCCCAGAAAAATTGCCCGGTGTAAGTCACGATCATCCCCGTAAGCGCCGGTGCCGCCACACCCGCCAGATTGCCGAAAAAGTTCTTGCACCCGGCCCATCGCCCCGCCGCCTCTGGACCCGAGATCGTCTGCGAAATTGCCCATGCATTTGACGACGCCACCCCATAAAACGCGCCGCCCACAATCAGCAACACTACCGTCCAAAACGGATCAGCCACAACCGAAACCGCCACACAAAGCGAGCTGCACAGCAGGCCGCCACCCACCGCGGTTTTCCGCACCCGACTCGCCGAAGCCCCACTCGCCAGCCAGCGATCCGAAAGCCACCCCGTCAGCGCCGACCCCAAAGCCATCGCCACATACGTCGCGCCTCCGGTGAAGGCCATATTTTTCGCGGAAAAATTGCGCTCGCGGATCAGGTAATACGGTAGCCAGCTGATCAAAAAATAAAGCACGTAATTCCCGAAAAACAGCCCCAAAAATGTGCCCCACGCCGACCGCTGCGCAAAGATCGCCGCCACCGTAGGCACATACACTGCGCCGCCTCGCTGCGCCACCGTTGGCTGAGGCTTCCACCGCAACCACGCGGGCAGCCACAACAAAGTCACCACTCCCAGCACAACAAAGAAGGGACGCCACCCAAAACTCGCCATCAAAATGCCGCCGCCAAGCGCGCCCGAAGCCGACCCCAGCGCCGACCCTGACGCAATCACCGAGTTCACCTTGCCCTTCTGCCGCTGCGCAAAGTGCCGCTCGAAAATCTTCGAGTACGAGGGATACGCCACCGACTCGCCCACTCCCAGCACTAGCCGAATCGCGAACAGCACCACGAAACTGCCCGCGAACCCCGTGACCGCCGTCGCCGCCGACCACAGAAAAAATCCCCCCGCCAGCACCCAACTCACGTCGTACCGATCCACCAGCCAACCTGCAAGTGGCTGGCACAAGGCATACGTCCAAAAAAACGCTGACAGCAGCAACCCCAACTGGTCGGGCCGCAGGTGAAGTTCATCCTTTAGCATCGGCGCCGCAATCGAAAGATTGCCACGATCCACGTAGTTGATGAGTACCGATAGCCCGAGCAGCAGCAGCAATCGCAACTGCGTCTTCGAGAACGTCGCGTTCGATGTGAGAGCTTCTGTCATGTCAGTCATGCGGGTGATAGACCCGCCACAACACCGGGTGCCCCATTCTAAACGCGCAGTTTGGCGTTTAGTGTGGGTTTTTCAATCCACCCCAACCGTGTCATTCTGAGCGCAGCAAAAGGCCGCGCAATTTGCGCGGCCTTTTGCGAAGTCGAAGAACCCCTACCCTGCTGACGCACCAAACTGCCAGCGTCTTCCAGCAATTCCCCACTCTTCAAGCATACCAAGCCAAGCCGGGTAAATGTGCCATTTCCCGAGATCTCTATCTGCCTATGAATCAACTTCTTGCAGACTATTTTTCAAAAAGGGGGCTTGACAAGCTTTTCCCAATTCGGGAATTCGCCCCACTACTTCATCCGAGCCTTCTCAAACTCGTCCCCATTCTGCCACCCCTGCACAGCCGCCGCGTTCGCCGCCTGCCATCCCAGCGCAAAACCGAAGCGGCCCATCACCGCATCGCCTGCAAAATCCCACTTGGGGTCGTACTCGTCGCTCGGCTCGTGGTAGCGATGGTCGGTGTAGTCCTTCGCCTGCTCCATGCCCCACTCCGCTGGATGCCCCACGAACTTCATGCCCTCATTCACCGAAAACGCCGGAATCCCCACCCGCGACAAACTGAAGTGGTCCGAGCGATAGTAGTGCCCGGCCTCCGGCCGCGCATCGGGACGAATCGTCAGGCCAAACGCCTTCGCCGTCGCCACCACCTGCGGATACAACGTCGTCCGCTCCGAGCCGGAAACTTCCACCTCTTCCGGCGTGCCAATCGGCGGCACGTCGTCGTAGTTCAAATCGAGCGCAATCTTGCCCGCCGGAACCGGAGGATGCTTGCCCAGATACTCTGACCCCAGTAACCCCTGCTCTTCCGCCGTCACCGACGAAAAAATCATCGAGCGCTTCGGTCGCGCATTTTCCGGCAACGAGGCAAACGCTCGCGCCAACTCCAGTACGATGCCGCAACCCGTGGCATTGTCCGCAGCGCCGTTGTAGATGTTGTCGCCCTTCTCATCCGCGCGAATGCCAAAGTGATCATAATGCGCCGTATACAGCACGGCTTCGTCTTTCAGCTTCGGGTCGCTGCCCGGCAGAATGCCAATCACGTTGTTCGATTCAAATGGACGCACAGTGCTTTCCAGATGCGCCCGCAAAGACACGCCGAGCGGCACCGGCTTGAACTCGCGAGTGCGCGCCGAGGCCATAAGCGCGTCCAGATCCTGCCCCGCCATCGCCATCAACTTGCGGGCGACATCAAGATGAATCCATCCCGCGCTCTGCAAATTACCTTCGCGATCACGCAGGAAAGACTTCTCGCCCGAGTTGGAGTTGCGCACCACGTCCCAGCCATAGCTGGCCATTTCCGTTTTGTGAATCAGCACCACGCCGACCGCGCCCATGCGCGCGCCCTGCTCGAATTTGTAGACCCAGCGCCCATAAAACGTAAGCGCCTTCCCCTTGAAGAATTTCTCGTCGTCCGATGGCGGTTCGTTGACGAGCATCACCAGAACTTTGCCCTTCACGTCCACGCCCTTGTAATCATCCCACTGATACTCCGGGGCCTGAATGCCATACCCGACGAACACCATGGGTGCGTCAATGTTGGTCGCGCCTTGTTTGGTCTGGTCGG
Source organism: Terriglobales bacterium (assembly GCA_038229415.1). Lineage (GTDB taxonomy): Bacteria > Acidobacteriota > Terriglobia > Terriglobales > Acidobacteriaceae > JANXUR01. The sequence continues at coordinate 52,692 of JBBROM010000009.1, read as the reverse complement.
TGGTCACGTAGTCGTCCGCAAAACGCAGCGGCCAGGGTTTGCCTGCATCCGCTCCGCGCTCCGGCACAAATGCAAACGTGCTGCTGGCAGGCTTCTGCGCAATGCCCACCATCGGCACCTTCTGTAGGTAGCTTCCGCCATCGCCGCCGGGCTTCAACCCAGCCAAAGCAAATTGGGTGCCGATGTACTCCGCCGCCACATCGCCGCCACGCTGCCCCGTGCCACGGCCCTCCAGCAAATCATGCGAAAGATAACGCACATGCCAGCGCATGTGTTCGCCGTCCACGGAAGCCATCGCAGCCTGCGCCGCCGGGCTAAGGCCTGGCACCTTCTGCGCTGAAAGACCGCCAGGAACAGCCAAACATGCCGCTAGAACGAGCAGGAAGAGCGAATCCTGAATTCGAAAATTACGCATAGAAAAATGCCTCCCGGGAAAGAAAGTCGCACTGTGGATTGTAGTCCCACCTCGGCCCGCCACTTTTCAATGGCAGCTGAAATGGTATAACTGTTATACTAAATATGCGTTTCCTCTTCGACGTCCGCAAGAGTGACCGGCTCCGCGCCAATCCGCTTCGCGGCATCGGATTCGAAGAAGCACTGGAAATTTTCGAACATCCCTACTATCAGGATGTTCGCTGCGAAGATCCAGAGCAGTTCCGCGCCATCGGGTGGGCTTGCGGCCGCCTATACAGCTTGATCTTCGAGATTCGCGAAGACGCACTCGGAGAGTATTACCACTTGGTTACGCTATGGAAGTCAACCCAGCAGGAACAGAGTCTCTATGAAGAAAGTTCGTAAGCCAACTCGAATTATTTCGGCAGAACAAATTGCCAAGCTGGCCGACAAAGGCGAAGACATCTCTCAATTCTTCACCAATCGCGGGCGCATGATGGTGCCGATCGCGGTGCAGCGCGTGAACGTAGATTTTGCGACGCCAATGCTGGAAGAACTGGAAGTTGCAGCCCGCGAGCTGAACGTGAGTCGGCAAGCTGTGATCAAAACACTGCTGCGCCAAGCGCTCGACCAACAGCAAACCGCGAGAATTTCGAGAAGGGCTGCGCGCCGTCAAGCGTAGCTCTCTGCGGAAATCCGAAACTGCTCTTTCCCGTTCTTGATCCGCGACCGCGGATCAGTTCTTCGACCCTCAACCAGGACGGAACGCTGGCACTTGCTCGCCGGGGCTGAACATCGAAATCCCAGGCAAATTCGCCCCCGCTGACATCCGCTCCGCGATCAACTCAAAATTGCCCTTTTCCCACGACACACTCGATATTTCGATCATGCCGTCTGGCGAAATCCAAAACAACGTCGGCACATTCGTCAGCCCGTAAGCATTCGATACCGGATACTTCGTTGTTTCGTCGAGCACGATGGGGAAGCTGATGCTGTATGCCTTGGCAAACTTGGCCGTATCCGCCGCACTATTTTGCGACACTCCCACCAACTTTGCACCCGCTCCGTAGGCGTCGAACATACGCTCGTAATAAGGAAAAGCCATCTGGCAGACCGGGCAACTGACCTTAAAAAACGCCAGCACCACCGGCCCTTGCGCCAGTGCGACGGAAAGATAGAACTCGCCACCATCCAACAGTGGCTGCTTGAACACTGGCGCTTTGTCACCAGCCTTCAATGCCGCCATGCCACTACTCTTGCCCATACGCATTAACCTTTCGCCGAGCAACCGCAACAGTTGTAATTTTGGGTTCATGCCTATTCCCAGTCATCTGCACCGCATTTTGATTCATCGCCTTCTCTGCTGCCCCTTCCGTTGGCTCAACGCTTGCCATGGAGCAGAGATGGCCAGCAGCTTAGGGAGCCTTGGAACACAAGGCCGCGCTCAGCACATCGTAAGAGAACCCACTTCCCTGCCATATCTCGCCGAACTCCACTGCTGAAGAGTTGGTAAACACAATCACCGCACGCCCCAGCTTCGGGGCCAGAATGTTTCTTACTTGAATGCCGCCGATTTCGCCACGCCGCTCCACTAGCGCCACATCGCCAGTGCAATTCTTCAGAGGCACCTCGAAAGACCATGCTCCAAGGGCGGCATAGCCAAGTTTCGGCTCGCCTTTCCACATGGTTTCTGTGGAGGGCTTGGAGACGAGGCGATTGGTAAGCAGCGCGCGATCCAATGCCAACAAGTCACGCGGCGTTCCCACCAACGCTCCACTGGCACCGAAGGCGGAAAGTTGAATCGTTGGCTCCGGTTGACCCTTGTCCAGATATCCCTTAACCTTCGACTCTTTGCTGCCGGTCTTGGTCGCCAAACGTAGCGATGTACCTAAAGTTGAATTCAATTCTTTTTGCAGCAAACGCTTATACGGCATTCCAGAAATTTTTGTGAGAAGCGCGCCAAGAATGATGTAGTCACAGTTGTTGTACTCGAATCTTTCTCCCGGCTTGCGCTTGGATGTTCCCATACAAAACGAAAGCCGCTGCCGTGTCGTCCTGGCAGGCGACACGCGGTAGAAAACCGGGACTTCGTTTTCCGCGCCGGGCGCGGCGTCATCCGGATTAGGCAAGCCGGAAGTGTGCTGTAGCAGGTTTCGTACCGTGATCGGTGAATCTACCACTTTAGGAAACATCGGGAGATAAGCCTGAACCGGGCTGTCGAGAAAAAGATGCTGGCGATCCACCTGCTGCATTACCAGCGCGGCCGTCACTTGCTTGGTCACCGACGCCCAACGCCAGATCTCGTTCACCTGGTGCGGAAGCTTACGTTCCTTGTCCGCCAAACCAAAGGCGTGCTCGTAGAGCACATTCTGAAGGTCGCCGACCAGCACCACCCCGGAAAATCCCTTCTTCGTGGCGTCGTCCATCACGCCTTGCAGCGTGGGTGAAGATTGCGCTGAGATTGAGCTGATTACAGCAACCAAAAGGAAAAGCGTGACTACGAAGGTACGCACAATTCCGGAATCCTTTGCCATCGCTTGAGTCTAGACCACTGAACTCCACTGTACCGGAGTTTGAACGGGGCCTCAATTTCCTTGTCTTCCTCTCTCAGCCCGAAGCGTCCCTGAAGAAGGCCCGGCGGTGCGAAGAATCTTTCTCGCCAGTCCGGTAAGCGGGAGGGCGCTCAGTTGCGTCTGCTTCACCCATCGGCCAACCGTTGCGTTGGGGCTGTGCAGGCTCACAATTCTGGCACGAATCACCCGAACGTCGTAGTCGTTTACCGTAATCGAATGCCTTAGCCGCAAGAGAATGCGGCCTTTGCTGTCCGCTGGCGCTTCCGGCAGCTGCCACATTCCGGCCATCAAACTTTCCTCCGCGCCGCGTTGCACCAGAAAGACCAACGCTTCGCCTTTGACGACGCGCTTCGCCAGCAGCAGCGTCAGTTCGCGTTTCTGCCGCTTGTCCTTCTTTTTTTCTGACGGCAGTTGCCCTTGCGTGGCGCACCAACGCCGCACCGGACACACCAGACACTTCGGCTCGCCGGGCAAACACACCGTCGCGCCCAGTTCCATCATCGCCTGGTTCCAGTCGCCGGGACGCTTCCGGCTTAGCCACACGTTCGCCGTCTGCCAATAAATTTCGCCGCTCGCAGGTACTGCTCCTTGAATGCGCGACAGAACGCGCTCCACGTTGCCATCCACCACTGCGGTGGCTTCGCCAAACGCGATGCTGGCGATGGCCGCTGCCGTGTAGCGTCCGATGCCGGGCAGCTTGCGCAGACTCACTTCTGTATTCGGAACCTTGCCGCCAAACTCGTCCACCACAAACTTTGCCGCCGCGTGCAGCATCCGCGCCCGCCGATAGTAGCCAAGCCCGCTCCACCGTGCGAGTACATCCGCTTCCGATGCCGCAGCCAGCGCATGAATCGTCGGAAAGCGCGCCAGAAAGCGCTGATAGTAGTCCACCACCGCAGCCACCCGCGTCTGCTGCAGCATCACCTCCGACACCCAAACGCAATACGGATCCGAAGTCCGCCGCCAAGGCAGCTCGCGCCCATGCGCGTCATACCACGCGAGCAGGGCGCGACGCACGGAAGGGAGAGGAATCGCTACCGCTTTCGCCTTCGATCTCGTCAGGAGCGTCTTTGCCATCCTTCGGCAGTCTATCAACCAGCCAAGCGTGTCATCCTGAGCGAAGCGAAGGACCCCTATCGTGCCCGTGCTGCCGGACGCTTGCCTCCCACGGTTGGGGCGCGGTAGGGGTCCTTCGCTTCGCTCAGGATGACAGCGTTAGTGTTTGACGCGATGCTTGCAACCGGTAACTACCTGATTAACACCCCACATTGACCCGCCGTTCCCCGCATCCAATAATCAAATCTGAAGGAGTCTGCCCACATGGACGATCTGAAAAGCAAGTTCGAAGCGACAATGAACCAGGCGGGCGATCGCATTCGCGCTGGCGTGGACGAATTGAACAAGTCCTTCAGCCAAGCCGCGCCGCAGCTTCAGCATGATGCCGACGAAATCGTTCGCTACCTGAATGAAGAGGTCGTCCCGGCCGTACGCACACGCTCGGCCGAGGCCCTTCGCATCGCATCGGAGAAGCTGCATAAGCTTGCCGAACAGTTCGAGAAAAAGTAGCGTCCACGACGGCATGAAGCTGCTCATTCCACGTCCGCCGCAACGGCTCGCGCGCATCGTTCAACTGGCGATGCTGCTGACGCTGTGCTTCTTCGCCGCCGCTTGCCACAAGAAGACGAAGCCCTACGTGCCGCCGCCGCCGGAGCCGCCCCAGCAAGCGGCGCCGCAAAGCCCGAAGACATCCGCGAGAACCACACAGAAGCCCGCGCCTACCCGCGACGCCGACTCGGATGACACCGACGCCACCCCCACCGGCCCGGTTCTATTTTCCGAAAGCGGACTCGCTTCCTGGTACGGCGCACCCTATCACAATCACAAAGCGTCGAACGGCGAAGTGTTCGATATGCACGCGCTCACCGCCGCGCATCGCACACTGCCGCTCAATTCGGTGGCCCGCGTCACCAACCTCAAAACCGGGCAATCCGCCACCGTGCGCATCACCGACCGCGGCCCCTTCATCACCGGACGCATTCTCGATCTGTCGCTCGGTGCCGCCAAAGCCGTTGGTGTGTACCTGCCCGGAGTGGCGCAGGTTCGGCTCGACGTGCTTTCCACGCCCGCGCCGATTCACAGCGGCGGACGCTGGGCGGTGCAAATCGGCGGCTTCACCGACGAAGGCAACGCTGCCAGCCTGAAGGACGATCTCGCCGAACGCTATCCGCTGGCACGGGTGCAGCAGTTTCAAAGCGTCGTCGGCTCGTGGTGGCTGCGTATCCGCCTGCCCAACGACGACAAGTCCCAAGCCGACCGCATCGCGCGCGATACTAAGTCAAGCGAAGGCGCCGTGTTTTTGGTGCGGCTGGACTGACCTGCCTACCACGTTGTCATCCTGAGCGGAGCGTGCGGAAGCGCGGAGCGATTCCGCACGCGCAGCCGAAGGACCCCTACCGAACCCATACCGCCGGGTGCCCCATCCTAAACGCGCTTTTGGCGTTTAGGGTGGGGTTTTTCGCTAACCCCACCCCCCCCAACCGTGTCATCCCGACCGGAGCGACGTGCCCGCGCCGTCAGCGGGCGCGCCGCGTAGTGGAGGGACCTTGTGTTTTGCCGAGTGAGGCACCGGTCAAAAATCCGCCACGAGCGCGTGTGCTGAACGCACAGAATGAAGTAGGCCCGGTACGGAGCGAAGCGGAGTGCCGGGTTAGCTGCGATGAAAAGATCGAGTCCTGATAGGACGACTGATTTGCGGCGGGGATCAGCCGGCCCTTCGGGACTGCACCTTGCTCGACGCCTACCCGGCACTCCGCTTCGCTCCGTACCGGGCTTACTTCATTCCGTGCCTTCGGCACGTACCCCTACGCTTCCACCCTACGCCGTCCCACCCGCGCAATCACCTGCGGCGGTTGACTTGCCCGCACTGGAGTGGGAGACTGTCTGGGTAGTCGCTGCGTCCCCCCGCAGCTTGGAGTTCCATGGCGCAGCCCGTCCGCGCCTTCTGTTTTCTTGTGTTCCACAAAGTGTGAATCACGGAGTGACCCATGCCCGCTATCGCTAGTTCTTCAGCCCCGCGCCAGATTTCTCTCGTCTGCGCAAAATTCATGTTTTGCCTGCTCGTGTTGGTTGCGGCAGCGCAGACCGCGAGGGCGCAGCAGTTCCTGCCCTACGTGGATTACGTTGTAGTCGGGAGTCCGAGGGCAGTGGTGCTTGCAGACTTCAACAAGGATGGCAAACTTGATGTCGCAACGGCCGATGTCGCGAACGAGGTAAGCATCCTGTTAGGCAACGGCGACGGCACCCTCCAGCCTCATGTTGAGTATGCGAGCGGAGCTTTTCCAATCTCCTTGGCAGTAGGCGATTTTAACGGAGACGGCAATCTGGACATTGTGAGTGCGGATTATGAAGGCAAAAGCATTAGTATGCTTCTCGGGAACGGGGACGGGACGTTCCAGCCGCACGGCGAGTTCACAACCGCAGCGACTCCTTCAGCTGTGGCAGTAGGTGACTTTGATGGAGACGGTCATCTCGATGTCGTCACAACAAACTACAGCAGCCAAAATATCAGCGTACTCTTGGGCAGAGGTGATGGAACATTCAAGGCACACCGGGAATACACGACTGGATCAACCAGCTACAGCTTGACCGTGAGGGACATTGACGGAGATGGGAGGCTAGACATCATCGTCGCTAATCAAATTCAACGCGACAACATTGCCGTACTAATCGGCAATGGAGATGGCACCTTTCAGCCTCACAAGGATTATCCAACCGCGAATGGGGTGGACTCAGTCACGCTCGGTGACTTCGATGGCGACGGGAACTTAGACGCCGCAGCAACCGGACAATTGTTTGGCGGGATTAGCATTCTGCTCGGCAATGGCGACGGTACGTTCCGTGGAGTTACACCATTCGCTTCAGCCAATGGGCCGAACCAAATCGTTACTGGGGATTTCAACGGCGATGGCAAGCTTGATTTGGTTACATCTAACGCCTACGGGCAAGACGTTAGTATGTTACTCGGCAATGGGGACGGTACATTTCAGATGCATTCCGAGTTCGGCGAGACAACATTTGGCGACTGCGTGGCCATCGGGGATCTGAACGGGGACGGAGCACTTGATTTAGTGGTATCTAATCTTGACATTAACACCGTAAGTGTATTTCTCAACGCTCAGTCAGGCGGCGGTAGCCCGGGGGTTACTCTCTCCCCTTCGACTTTAAGCTTCAGCGCACAGCCACTTAACACCACATCCGCAAATCAAAATGTAACCGTGACGAATACAGGCACCGGTACCCTTAACTTCTCTAGCTTCACCTTTAACGGCGTTAACGCCAGCGACTACTCTCTGACCAATCTGTGCGGCTCGACTCTCGGAGTCGGTGCAAGTTGCATCGTGGAAATCGGGTTCGATCCGAGATTTCGCGGACCGCAAACCGCGTCACTTTACATCGCCGACAATGCAGCAGGCAGTCCGCAGGTCGTGCCACTTAGCGGCACCGGCGACGCGTTGAGCCTTTCGGCTTACTCGCTGAACTTTGGCAACGTGACGGTGGGGTCGTCGAGTACGCAGACGGTGACGGTGAGCAATGTGTCGAGCCAGTCGTTTTCGGTGGGCGTGATCAACCTGACCGGCAAGAACAAGGGTGACTACAGCCAGACCAGCACCTGCGGCGCAAGTCTGGCGGCGAAGGCGAACTGCACGATCACGGTGACGTTCACGCCAGCCTTCAAGAACTCCACACGGACGGCCAGCTTGAACATTCCGAACGGCGGCACGGGCACGTTTGCTACTCAGGCGGTGTCACTGACTGGCGTCGGGAAGTAGCTGGTCAACATCGGGCATCCCACCCTTCGAAAAGCGCGAAGGGTGGGGCACCCGCATTTTGGAAATGGCCTGCATCCCACCTTAGCGTCGCGAAAAGCACGCGCCGCGAGGGTGGGGCACCAGCAAAGTTAGGATTGTCGCTGGAGAGCGTCTGGTATCCTGCGCTGTGAATGTGGCGAAGACGATTCGCAACATTCCGGAGAATCCATGTCCAGCTGCCTGTTTTGCCGCATTGTTGCCGGGGAGATTCCGGCCAAGAAGGTTTACGAGGACGAGCACGTTTTTGCGTTTGACGACATCAGTCCTCAGGCTCCGACTCACGTGCTGGTCGTCCCCAAGCAACATGTGGCGGGACTGGCCGAGGCGGCGGCGGACGACGCGAACTTAATTGGAATGTGTCAGTTGGCAGCGGCGGAGATTGCCCGTCAACGCGGCCTCAGTGGCGGCTACCGGACGGTGATCAACTCAGGCCCAGACGCGGGCCAGACGGTGTTCCATCTGCACGTGCATTTGCTGGGAGGCAGGGCGCTGAGCTGGCCCCCCGGCTAGCGAGGCTAGGAGAAGCGGTTGTGCGTGGGGAACGAAAAACCTCACCCGAGTGGCTGGTGGCATTCGCTGGGTAGGGGTCTTTCGACTCCACAGGCAGAAGCCCACACAGCGGGCTTCTGCCTGTTGCGCTCAAGATGACAACGCGCAAGGGCTTGGCCCAACCGGCTAGACTACTGCCCGGTTATCTGTTTCCAGCTCTTCCTGCAGCATGGTTTCGGACGTGGCGTGGCGGCGCAGCAACTGCGGCAGATTCTGCGAAAACGCCGAGCGTGGCAGCACCATGTCGCATCCTGACTCCTGGGCCTTCACCTTCAACTCACCCTGTACATGCGATACAAAGCCCACGATGCTGGTGGCCTTTTTCACCTTGGAGCGCAGCTTGGTGATGAGCGGCAGCGGCTTGGTGCCATTGTTGTTCAGGTCCACGATGATGAGCGAAATGCGCTCACCCTCGGGCAGCACGAGGTGTTCCAGCAGATCCTTGTCGGTCTTCTGGAAGTCCACTTTAATGCCGAGTTTGCGTGCGGTTTCCTGAATCTTGGCGCAGAAGAACAGGTCTTCCACAAAGGCGAAGATGTGGGGCTGGGGTTCGCTGGAGGCTTGCACAGGATCGAGTTCCGCAGGCATGCCGTTGGTGCGGCTGTTGCGCCCGTTTCCGTTGACCGCATCGCGATAGTTGTGGTCCATCGGCGCGGTGTAGATGCCGCCGGGATTGTTACGGCCACCGGGAGCTTTGCGCGGTTGGGGCTGCGACAAGCCTTTTTGGCTGCCTTTAGCGGGACGCCGACCCCGGCGTTTCCTCCCCCGGCCACGTGGCCCGGAGGGGTTTTCAGGTGCAATCATCATTCGGTTCTTCTCACTAGCGCGTTTATGCTGAATAACTTCCAGAAAGGTGGTCGTCCTGGGCTTCCGCACAGCAGCTTTCAGCCATACCAACTGAAATCCGCCGGAGCAGAATGTTGCTTGCTTGAAGATTCAGCTTTTGCGTCCGTTCAAAATTGCGTCATCGCGAGTCGCGCGACGCTCGATCACATCAGAAGGTGCGATCTGCCCGGGAACAAGGCGATACTAACGCCCCAAGCCCTGCCAACGCAAGTCAAAAAGATTTGCACTGGTACCATCGGTCACTCTACCAGAACTACTTGAGGAGACATGGTGGGCACAGCAGGACTCGAACCTGCGACCTCACGCGTGTGAAGCGTGCGCTCTAACCAACTGAGCTATGCGCCCGAAATAATGCGCCCGAAACGGTGTACTGGACTACCGCAACCGATGCTCCCATCATATCAGACGCTCGACTGAAAGGCTGAGGGCGACACTCGGCGGGACTCAAGTCTATGATACGCTTGCACATAATGCGCTGGCTGGGCTGAATTTTCTGGCCGGCTGGGCGCAACTTTTGAGTCCCGCATGGGTTTGCTGTTATGTGAGCAGCACAGCCATTCGCCGGATGCCTTTCACGATGGGTACACTGCCCGAACGCGCAGTCGCGCCGCAACCTGAGCCAGTCGAGCTCGGCATCGTCTCCGTTGAGGAAATGGACGATGCTTCCGTCATGCTCTTGGTGAAGGCAGGCGATGATTCCGCCTTTGGTCATTTGGTGCGCAAGTATCGCCGTGCGATGATCGGCTTTATGTACCGTAGTTCGCGGAACCAGGCGGCCGCGGAAGATTTGGCGCAGGAGGTGTTTCTGCGGGTGTACCGTTCGCGAGAGAGCTACGAGCCGACCGCGAAGTTCACTACCTGGCTGTACCGAATCGCCACCAATCTTGCGTCAAACCATGCGCGGGACACCAAGTACGAGCGTCCGGAAAAGCTGGTGTTGCTGGATGAGCCCAGTGGTGAAAATGGGCAGACGCCTGATCTAGCGGATCCGTCTTTATCGGCAGAGCAAAACCTGCTGCGGCGGGAGCGCATGGCGGGAATCCGCCGCTGCGTAGACGCATTGCCTGAACGGCAGAAGAACGCGGTGCTGATGCACAAGTTTCAAGGGCTCGACTACAAGGAAATCGGCTCGGTGTTGAGCCTGAGCGAGTCCGCCACCAAGTCACTATTGTTTCGCGCCTATCAGACTTTGCGCGAGCAGTTGAAACAGTTTGTTTAGGAGTCACGCCATGCCGTTGAATGAGATGAAGTGCAACGAAGTTCGCGAAAGCTTGCTGGAACTGGCCTCTGGCACAGCTGCGTCGGCGGAAGTGGAGAGCCACCTGCTTTCCTGCGGGGATTGCTCCGCTGAGCTGGCGGAGTTCCGCCAGACTATGGCGATGCTGGATGAATGGCAGGTGCCTGAGCCTTCGCCTTATTTTGATACGCGGCTGATGGCACGGATGCGTGAAGAAAAGACGCTGGCTTCCACCCGCCGCGGCTGGCTGGGCTGGATGTGGAAACCGGTGATGGGCGCGGCGATGGCCACTGCGTTGTTCGTGGGCGTTTCCACCTACCGCCAAAGCCAGCCGACGCCAGCAGAACATGCGGCAGTAACGACTCCGGCAGCGGTGCAGGCGGAGCGCGGCACGGCGGTCGCGGACCTGCAGGCGTTGGATATAGATGAGAGTCAGCCGAACTACGCGGATTTTGAAGTGCTGGACGAACTGCAACCCGAGGGAGCCCAGAGCAGCAACGCAGCCCAGTAGTTACTTGCACAGGCAATCCGTTAGACTGCTGGAAAACATATTGCAGCAGGAGTTGTGGGAAAACGAAGCAGTTGAAACTGTCATGAAATTGAAGACATACATTCCGGTGCTGTTGGCGATGGCATTTGCCACGGCTGGCCCTGTGGCTCAGGCCCAGCGTTCCGCAGGCGAACGCCAGATACGTCCGCAGGTACAGCAGCAACGACCCAACCAAGGTCGGCAAGGAAAGGGCCAGCAGGGACAAGGGCCAGGACAGGCCCCTCACGTGGGCGACTGGCTCAAGCGTTATCGCAGCCTGCCTCCCGCCGAGCAGGCCAAGGCACTACAGAATGACGGTCAGTTCCGGCAGCTTCCACCCGCGATGCAGCAGCGTTTGCAGGAGCGGCTACAGCACTTCAACAGCCTGACGCCGGAAAAGCAGGACCAGATGCTCAAGCGCATGGAAGTCTGGGAGCACCTGACCCCGGAACAGCGCCAGAGCATCGGCGACCTGCAGACGCACATCCGGCAGTTGCCGCAGGACCGCCAGCAGTTGATGCTGAACACCATTCGGCATATGCGGCAGATGTCGCCAGAAGAACGGCAAAAGCTGATGGCCTCGGAGCAATACCTGAGCAACTTCTCGCCAGACGAGCGGCAGTCGTTGAACCAGGCCATGCAGTTGCCCTTTGCGCCGCCCGGTACCGAGGGCGATCAGGGAGCAACCGCGGCTCCTGAAGAACCAAATCCACAGAATTAGGCAGCGCCCCGCTTTTGTGCGAAAAGCCCTCCGGCAACGGAGGGCTTTTGCTTGGCACCTTGCCGCGAGCCGCGTGATAGCATCTCGGCATTGTTGCTGGAGGCAACGCGCATGAACTTTTCTCGAATACTTCGACTCTGCTTTTTTATAATCCTGACGGGCTTTTGCGTGGGGTTGTGCGCAGGATTTTGGCCGCCACAAGCACTTGCGCAGGGGTCCATTGCCACCAGCAAGCCGCAGGTACACACGTCGCAGGCTACCGCCGACCCGCACATTACGGTCGCGTTGCGGCAGGTTTCAGCGACTCACATCGAGGGAACGATTCGTAAGCTGGTGAGCTTTGGCACACGGCTTACGCTTTCCGCGCAGGACGCTGACTCGATCAAAGCCGGGCGCGGCATCGGCGCGGCGCGCGAGTGGATCAAGTCGGAGTTTGAGCGCTACTCGAAGGATTGCGGCGGCTGTCTCGAAGTAAAGACCGACAGCTTTTTGCAGCCTGCAGCGGATCGCATTCCATCGCCGATTCAGTTGACCAATGTCTATGCGGTGCTGAAGGGCACGGACGCGGGGAATGGCAAGAGGGTGGTGCTGGTCACCGGACACTATGACTCGCGCAACAGCGACACGCTTGACGCGAAGGGCGATGCGCCCGGCGCGAACGACGATGCCAGCGGCACGGCGGTGAGTCTGGAGTGTGCACGGGTGCTGAGCCAGATGAGCCAGAAGCATAAATTCGCAGCGACGATTATTTTCCTCACTGTCGCTGGCGAAGAGCAGGGACTGAACGGCAGCGACCACTTTGCGCGCTTTATGCGCGAGCAGGAGACGGGCGGCGCGTGGAAGCTCGAAGCAGTGCTGAATAATGACATCGTAGGTGGAGACAAGAGTCCGGGACAACAGGCCAGCATCGTGCGCGTATTTTCTGAGGGTCTGCCTGCTTCTGCGGATGAGACGCAGATTGCCCGCATCCGCGGACTGGGCGGAGAGAGTGATTCGCCTTCGCGCGAGTTGGCGCGCTATGTCGCCGAGATTGGACGCACTTACAACGTAGGCACACGGCCGCAGTTAGTCTTTCGTCTTGACCGTTACTTGCGCGGCGGCGATCATTACTCCTTTAACAAGCAGGGATTCGCCGCCGTGCGGTTTACTGAGTATCGCGAGAACTACACGCGGCAGCATCAAAATGTGCGCACGGAAAATGGCATTGCGTATGGTGACACGATCGAGCACGTGGACTTCGACTATGTGGCGCGGGTGGCTCGACTGAATGCCGCGACGCTAGTGTCGCTGGCGATGGCTCCAGCGCCTCCGGCGAATGTGCGGCTCTCGACGAAAGAGTTAGAGAATGTCTCGACGCTGGAATGGGACGCCGCTCCGGGTGGGTTGGCGAGTAACTATGAGGTACTGTGGCGAGCGACGACGAGTCCAGATTGGGAGCACGCGAAGTTAGTTGGCGGTGTGAGTAAGGTTACGCTGCCGCTGTCGAAGGACAATGTGATTTTTGCGGTGCGATCAGTAGGCAAGGACGGGCACCGGAGTTTGCCTGCGGTGCCAGCGCCGGAACGGTAGACGACATTTAGTTAGTCCCGCAGGGACGTAAGGCGAAAGCCCGGCACGTAAGTGCCGGGGAAACTATGATTCCGCTCAAGTCCCGGAGGGACGCAAGGGGATTCCGTGCGACAGCCGGATAATTCGTCTTCGCATCGCTGTTGAAAGGTCGCGCCACCCCTGGCCCCAGCGTTGGTTCCTTCTTGACTTTGGCTGACGGCGTATCGTCCCTAGCGGGACTCGGAATCACATACACGCTTTCCCGGCACTTACGTGCCGGGCTTTCGCCTTACGTCCCTACGGGACTGAACAAGTCCGTTCCCTGACCTTAGGCCAGGCTGTGTCGTTTCGGGACGCGATGCTTTCGCGTTAGTGCAGTAAATTTTTCACTACAAACACCACATTCGCAGGTCGTTCCGCGAGCCTCCGCATGAAGTAGGGATACCACTCGGTTCCGAATGGAATATAGACTCGCATGCGCCAGCCTTCTCTTACTAACTTCAACTGTAAGTCGCGGCGGACGCCGTAGAGCATCTGGAATTCGAATTGTTCGGGCGCGATCTTTTCGGCGCGGGCGAAGCGGGTGGCCTGCTCGATGATCGCCGGGTCGTGCGTGGCTAGTCCGTGATAGATGCCGCTCTTCATCATCGTCTTCATCAGCTTCACGTAGTTGGCGTCCACGTCTTTCTTGTCGGGGAAGGCTATCTCGGCGGGCTCTTTGTACGCGCCCTTGCACAGGCGGATGCGGATGCCGTCGGCCAGCAAGTCGGTCACATCTTTTTCGGAGCGGTGCAGGTACGCCTGAATCACTGCGCCGATGTGTCCGGCGTGGCCGGGGCGGCGATGCAGCGCGCGGACAAAGTCCACCGTGCGCTGGGTGTAGGGCGAGCCTTCCATGTCTATGCGGACGAAGCTGCTCATCGCCGCCGCACGGGCCACCAGATTGCTCACCATCTCGATGGCGACATCAGGATCCACGTCGAGGCCCATGTGCGTGAGCTTCAGGCTGACGTTGGCATTCAGGTTGCGCAGTTGAATCTCTTCCAGCAGGTCCACATAGAGCGCGACGCTGTGGCGGGCCTCGTCGAGATTGGTGACGTTTTCGCCGAGATTGTCGAGCGTGGCGCTCATGCCGATGCGGTTCATCTCGACCGTGGCGCGGATGGCGTCGTCAATGGTATTGCCCGCGACGAAGCGATGGGAAAAGCGGCTGCCAAAGCGCGAATTCTCAGAAAACGAGCGGATGCCTCGGCTCTCGGACATGTAGAGGAAGAGCTTTTTCAGCAAAGTACGCCTCCGGCAAAGCGGGCGGGGATGGAAAGCAATGTTGTATCACACGGCGGGGAGGAAGGGAGTGGACAGGTGCAGTGCGTGCCGAAGGCACAGCATGAGTTAGGCCCGGTACGGAGCGAAGCGGAGTGCCGGGTAAGCGACTCAGTGAGCTTCGAGTCCTGAAGGGACGACTGAGCCTTCCGTCGCGTGTTCAGTCGTCCTTTCAGGACTCCATCGTTTCGCCCGTCTTACCCGGCACTCCGCTTCGCTGCGTACCGGGCTTACTTCGTCCCTTCGGGACGCGGCTGTCGCGTGTGCGGCCATACAGCCTGTGCCGCCTCTGAACCAATCAGGCCGAGCGAAGCGCCCTGACCTTCACCTCGACTCGCGATCCCAGACGATTGAGAATGGTAAACAGACGATCCGAAGTGAACCGTCCCAAATCCGCGTTACGGATGCGCGAGAAGTCTGCGGCGGCGATTCCCGTCATCGTTTGCGCGGCGCGCACGGTGAGTGCCTCCCGATCCAAGGCTTTGATGATTTCGGCGGCGAGTATGGCCTTGAACTGCTGTAGGTCGGAGTCAGGATGGTTAAAGTCACGGAAGACATTGCCCGAGCCGCGAACGACTTCGATTGCATCATTCATTGGAGCATCTCCTTCAGGCGGCGCAGCCGGTCTGCGATCAAGTCCAATTCATGTTTCGGGGTCTTGATCCCTTGGGTTGATTTCTTCTGGAACGCATGGACGACCCAGACATCATCGCCCAGCCGCACCGCGTAAACCACGCGAAACGCATCGCCTCGATACGGCAGAGCGATTTCAAATACGTCAGAACCGAATCCCTTGAGCGGTTTGGCAATATCCGCCTTGCCGCCTTCGGCTGCTACCGTCAGCGCCGTCAAACATACGGACTGAGCACCCATCGGAAACTTCTCAAATTCTTTCCGCGCGGCTTTGATCCAAGATATCGGTCTTGAGCTTGGGGTCATCACTGGGACGCGACAACGCTTATGTTGTCATATTTGACAACTAACGTCAAGCAACGTTCAGCCGTCCCCTTCGAGACTGAAACTATTGCCGCGACTCTAACCCGGCACTCCGCTTCGCTCCGTACCGGGCTTACTCCACATCGTCCCTTCAGGACGCAACGAAAAAAACCCATTCTAACCGCGAACTGCACGCGGTTAGAATGGGGCACCCGATTCCTCGGCTATGCGATTCGGCATCGCCGCCTTACAGCCTGTGGTGGTGCTCCATGAACTTTTCCACTTCGAGCGCGGCCATGCAGCCTGTGCCGGCGGCGGTGATGGCCTGGCGATAGCGGCGGTCGGCTACGTCTCCGCTGGCGAAGACGCCGGGGATTTTGGTGAAGACGTAGTCCGTCGTCTTCAGGTAGCCGTCTATGTCGGCGTCCAATTGCGCGTTGGAAGAATTCGTAAACATGCTGGCGTTGGGCACGTGTCCGATGCCGAGGAATAGCGCGCTGGTCGGGAACTCGGTGATGACGTCCGTATTCAGGTTGCGCAGCTTCAGGCCGGTGACTTCCTTGGCCGAAACGTCGTAGACATCTTCGACCACGGTGTCGGTGAGGAACGCGATTTTCGGATTCTGGCGGGCGCGTTCGAGCATGATGGCCGAGGCGCGGAATTCGCTGCGGCGGTGAACGATCGTCACCTTGCTGGCAAAACGGGTGAGGAAGGTCGCTTCCTCCATCGCGGTGTCGCCGCCACCGATCACGACGACTTCCTTGCCCGAAAAGAAAAATCCGTCGCAGGTGGCGCACGAGGAGACACCGTGGCCGATCAGTGCCTGTTCATTCGGTAGCCCGAGCCAGCGCGCCGAAGCGCCGCTGGCGATGATGAGCGAGTGCGTCTGGATCGCGTCCTTGCCCACGGTGATGGTGAACGGACGCTGGCTGAGGTCGGCGGCGGTGACGTGGCCCATGCGAAATTCCGCGCCAAATCTTTGCGCCTGCTTCTTGATGTTTTCGACCAGTTCCGGCCCTTGCACGCCATCGGGAAAGCCGGGAAAGTTCTCCACCAGCGTGGTAATGGAAAGCTGCCCGCCGGGCTCGTGGCCCTCGATGATGAGCGGCTTCAGATTGGCGCGCCCGGTATATAGTGCCGCAGTGTTGCCGGAGACCCCGGAGCCGAGAATTACGACGTTGCGAATGGTGTCAGTCATAAAAGTTCGTTTTCTTTAGAAAATTTGGCGAGAATCTTGAAAAACTGCCTCATTGCTTAGATTGCGATCTGCCCGGATAGATGCACCTGCTGGACGTGGCGTCCGCTAACACCTTGCATTGTGCGGACTTGGCGGGCATTACAGCCAATAGCGATTGTAAACGAGCCGCCGCGTCTGCCCGGAAGCCGCCTGGTTGGTAGAATCCGAGTATGGCAAACCTGTGTCTGATTTATGGAATGCGCCTGCTCCCGGCGGAAGACATCACCGAACTGGGCGAGGCGACGATCAAGCTGAATAACGGGCGCGATGCGCACGTCACCATGCATGTGCTGGAAGGCAGCAAAGAAGAGATTGAGAAACAACTAAAGATCAGCGTGGATTCATTCTTCGACCTGTATCCGGAAATTTGACGGAGATTTGATGGAGTAGAGGGTGTCGCAAGCGCCGTCGCTAAATACGTCCAACTGCCTATAATCACTTTCTATTGCTTTTGAGTTTTCGCGAGGTGTTCGTGGTCTCCCGCTGGTGGCGCCAAGCCCAAGTCGAACTGAAGTTGCGGGGCTGGTACCCGGAGAGCCGCATTGCACGACTGGCAGTGTATACGCTGCTGGCGATGCTGGCTGCCGAGGGGCTGGCCCTGCTGCTGCGCGCCGTAGGCTGGAGCGGGGCTGCGGACCAATTTGGCAATCTGGGCATCTTTTTGGCTCCGCTGCTGTTGGTGCTGGCGGCGATACTCACCTTCCGCTGGATGAAACAGCGGTTGATGTGGCGGCTGCGCAACCGGCTGGTCGTCACCTACGTATTTATTGGCGTGATTCCGCTGGTGCTGCTGGCCACTATGGGCGCTGTGGCGTTCTACCTGTTCGCCGGTCAGTTCGCCAATTTTCTGGTGACCAGTTCGATTGACGAACAGCTTGAGGGCTTGCGCTCGGCCTCGGTGGTGGTGGCGCACGAAGTTTCCGCCCATGGCATCCCCAGCCAAAAAATGGCACCGTATCTGACAGAACTCAAGGGTACTCACCCAGAGTGGTCTGGACGCGTGATCGCGGCGTGGCGGGATGGGAAGCAGGTGTATCCCGAAGGCAAGGCGGCCATGGACTTGCCGGATTTCATCCGCGAGCCGCAGGATGCGCAAGATCGGGACTTCAGCAGCCTGGCCAACGATCATGGAGCACTGTTCCTGCGCTCAGCGGTATCCATTCCAGACCGCGGTTCACGCCTCACGGTGGTGGTGAGTGAAGCGTTCAACAAAGCGCTACTGGAAAAGCTGGCGGATGGATTGGGGCAGTTGACGTTGTTTGCGGTGCGAATGGATTCCGGCCCAACCGAGCTGGGAAAATCGCCTCCCACTTCGACCGATCTGCCCCCCAAGCCGAGAGTCGAAGTCAGACCGTCCGCCGAAATCGGCAAGGCGTCAAGATTGTTGCTGAGCGCCGGGGAAGTGCCGGCAGCAGCGCGGCTTTTCGACTTCGAGATACCATTCGGCACACCGCTTGCGGTCGCAGACTGGAGCACAGGGGAACGCAGCGTCAACGCGCTGATGCAGGTGCGCACACGACCCTCGTTGCTCTACGAACGGTTGTTCGGAGCGTTGGGGCAGTTTTCTTCCGCGGTGGAGTATGCGCTGTTCGCGATCGCAGCCGTGTTTGCCGTCATTGAGCTGTTCGCCTTGCTGGTGGGCTTGCGCCTCTCGCGCACCATTACCGGGTCGGTGGCGAATCTGTATGACGCGACCGAGCACATCAACCAGGGCGATTTTGGCCATCGCATCGCGGTGAAGTCGAGCGACCAACTGGCGGAGTTGCAAATGTCGTTCAACGCGATGACGGGCTCTATTGAGCGGCTAATTGTGGAGCAGAAGGAAAAGCAGCGGCTGGAAAATGAGCTGAGCATTGCGCAAGAGGTGCAGGCACAACTCTTCCCGCAGCAGATTTCAGAACTGGAGTCGCTAGAAGTGTTCGGCTTCTGCCGCCCGGCGCGCACCGTGAGCGGCGACTACTACGATTTTGTGGGGTTGCATTCTGATCGTTTGTGCCTTGCGGTCGGCGACATCAGCGGCAAGGGAATCTCCGCGGCGCTGCTGATGGCGACGATCCATTCGGCGGTGCGCGCCTATTCGCTGGATGGCGTTCCGCAGCTTGCAGGCCAGGTAGCGGCGGGCAGCGAAGGCGCTTTTGGCGCGGCGGTGCCGCAACGCGGCGGCCCGGAAGTTTCGGCGGGGTCGCTACTCACGCTGCTGAACCACCAGCTCTACCAGAGCACGCCTTCTGCCAAGTACGCCACGATTTTCGTGGGCTTTTACGACGGCGCGACTCGCAAGCTCACCTATTCCAACGGTGGCCACCTGCCACCAGCGGTGATGACGGGCGATGGCTCGGTGCGGATGCTGGATGTGGGCGGCACGGTGGTTGGACTGTTTCCGGATTGTTGCTATCCGGAGGCTACGGTCGAGTTACAGCCTGGAGACTTATTCATTGCGTGGAGCGACGGCGTGACCGAGCCGGAGAATGACTTCGGCGAGTTCGGTGAGGAGCGCCTGCTGGCGCTGGTGCGGGCGCATCGCAACGAACCGCTGCAACGCATCTGCGAAATCGTGACCGCTGCGGTGGACGACTGGATCGGCGCCAACGAACAGCCGGACGACGTGACGTTGGTACTGGCGCGGGCGCGCCGGAGCTAGAGCGTTCCCTTCTGCTGCTGGCAACTCTCCGTAGAGCGTTCCACGACCCCAATCTGCGCAGTAACTTCCTGGCCACGCACCATCCCGCCCAGCGAGACCAAAGTGGTTGAGAAGCCGTTTCGTCTTTTGGCGATTCCCGCCCCTCCACCTGGGCATGGAGCCGACGGCTCTGATCGAAGCAAGAGGCCACGGTGATCCATTGAAAAGCCGGTAAGCGTGACGGTGAGAATCGATTCCCAAGTTCCTAGCCGCACATTCCATGCAAACGTGCTTCCCACCGGCTCAGACGGCTTCCCGTTGTATCCAATCCCGTTGTAGTTGTAGGGATTGTCTGTACCTCCGGCGAAGAAGATGTGACCCGAGTCGTCATCGCCGCTAGCGGCCATGCGATAGCGCGCCGCACCGGGGTGAGGTGGAATAACCTTCCATTGGATAGATGTTTCATCACTGGGGCTGATGCTTCCCAACCAGCACTCTTCAGACGCGATGTACTTAGGTGCCGCTAGAGCCGTGGCAGCAGGTTTGGCTGTACTAGTGCTCGCCGCAGGGTTCTTATACGCGCCATTGCAGTAGACGACGGTATTTCCGCTGATGCCGCCGGCGTGCCCTTGATCGGCGTGGCCTGTCGCCAGCGATTGGTCTCGGTGTCGTACACCTGCACGTTGCGGACGTTGTCGTCCTTGAACCAGCCGCTGACTAGGTAGATGTAGCGCTTCTGATAGACGCCGAGCACAGAATCATCTACCGGAACGGGGATGTCCGTGCCGCGTGACCAGGCGTTTGTAGTGGGGTCGTAGATGTCCACATTCGGCCAAGTCGTCTCGGTGCCCTTGGCGTCCACCGAATAGCCGCCAAACAGGTACACCTTGCCACCGACGCCCGCCGCAACGGCGGCGATGCGGCCAACCTCGCCGGGCACGTCGGGCAGACGAATCCACTTCTGGGTCTGGCTGTCGAAGGAATACGCTGCGCGCGTAATGCCGGCGTAGGTCTTGTCCGCGCCAATGCCCATGAGGGAATAGAAAGTGGGGTGACGGTGAAGCGTCAGTTGCGCTACGGCATTGTTGCTGACGGGCTGGGGCAACGGAGGTGGGACTGAAACTCCGTATGCCTGTACCCGAAAACTGGTTCCGGCCAATGCTGCCAGTAGCACAACCCATCGAAATAGCGCGAAACCGAATCGTCGCATAGCATATGCTTCCTCAGTCGAAGCGTAGCGCTACGGGACGGCGAAGGCAAGCTGCCCTGAAGGTTCCTTGCTTCATCAAGAACAGGAAAAAGCCGCGCGGACGGCGGTTACCGTCCTTCTGCGCGGCTTCTGCAACAACTTCTTACCAATCGAGCTAGGCGGTTACGCTTACCGAGGAAGCGCTTTCGCCTTCCGCTGCGGGCGCGGGTGTCGGCGGGCCAAGCGGGCCGACTGCACCGAAAGCTGGCGGTGCCAAGGTGGGCGGGCCGGCAGGGCCGCTCTGATGATTGGCCTGATAGAACGACGCGAAGTCGGCGCGCAGTTGCTGGCGGTCGGCCTGCAATTGCTGCTGGGCGCCTTGCGTGGTGGCGCCTCCGCCAGTCTGAGCTTCTCGATACTGGGTAACATCGCTCTTGTAGCTGGCGATATCGCTGCGCAGCGAACTGAGGCTGGTGCGGTCAGACTGAATGGTAGTGGTGAGCTGCTTGGCAGCGTCAAAGGCCTGCTGTGCGCCGGAGGTGTTGCCGGACTGCAAGTCTTGCCGAGCCTGTTGCACGTCCTGATTGCGCTGGGCTACATCCTTGCGGACGGAACTTACGTCGCTCTGGAAATGCTCGCGCAAACCTGCGTTGAAGGCTGCTGCGCCTGAAATGGGTGAACTCATGGTGGTGACTCCTTTGGGGAAATGTGCGGAAATGCACCGTGCGCAGAGTTCCGCCTTGCATAGGATTCCTCGGCAAATTCAAGGCCAGTCTTGATTCGGCAAGGGGAGGCAGGCTGCTCATTAGGGTGCGTCCTTCAGTGGCAAGATTGCGCCGGGCACAGCGCGCCGTCTACGATGCCTAAAGAAATCCCTGCATGGTTACCCTCTGCATCCATCCCGCTGCCGATTCGGTTCGGCGCTCCAGCCGCTGCTTCCAGCTCTTGGTTCGAACCGCGGCGGCCTATTTGGTGTGTGTGCTCGTGTGCCTGCCCGCTTCGGCGCAGGCGGACCGCTCACCGCTTGCAGATATAGCGATCCACAAAGGTCAAGCCGCACTGGATGCTGGAGACCTGCGCGGCGCGGAAGAGGCATTTCTGCAAGCGCGCCGCGTCGCGCCCCGTCGCAGCGACGTGGCACGTGGACTGATGCTGGTTTATTTACAGGATCACCGGCCAACCTCTGCTGTGCTGGAAGGCACGGAAGCGACCAACCGGTGGCCGAAGGATGCCGATCTGCATCATTACCTTGGGCTTGCTTACTTTCAGCAGGAACGCCACGGCGATGCTGCGCGTGAGCTGAAACGGGCTCAGGAATTGGCTCCTCAAGATGCAGCCGTTCCTTTTGACTTGGCGCTGGTGCGGTTGCAATCACAGCAATATGATGAGGCGGCACAAGCATTGCAGACTTCGCTTCGGCTGCGCCCGAATCAGGCGATGGCGCACTTGCTGCTGGGGCGTGCCTACCAGAACTCCAACCGCACGGAAGAGGCGCTCCAACAATTTCAGGTGGCGTTGCAGCAGGATGCGTCGCTGCCACTGGGCCACTATCATCTTGGGTACGCGCTGGCGAGCCTCGGCCGGAACCTGGAAGCGAACACCGAGTACGAGAAAGAGATCGCGCGCGGCACGGCGACGGGCGAGGTTTTTTATCAAGCTGGGCGCTGCCTGAGCGAGATTGGCGACGCCCAAAAAGCGGTGAGCTATCTTAAGCGTGCGACGGAGATGGCTCCGGACGACAGCAACGCGTGGTATGAGTTGGGCAAGGCGTTGGCGGTGACAGGCGAAAACGGGACTGCGGAAGAGGCCTTACGAAAGTCTATTACGCTCAAGCCGGAGAATCCCAGTCCGCATTACCAGCGGGCGCGAGTGTTGGAAAAATTGGGAAGAAGCGATGAGTCGCGGGCAGAATGGGTAAAGTTTGCCGAGTTGAAGAAGAACGCCAAGCCGATGGCTGGTATGGCTACAGGAAGGGATCAGTGAGCAAAGCGCGAATCGCAGGTGTGATGGGATGGAGTTTGACGATGTTCCTGGCCGTTGCAGTGTTTGCGCAAGCGCATCCGGCACGCGGCGTCCCTGCCAACCATGCTGCCACCACTGCAAAATCCGCTGGCCCGCTTCACTTTGTAGACGTGACCCGCGCCGCTGATATTGACTTTCACCTCACCTGCGGCAGCGTGGACAAGCAGTACATCATGGATTCCATGTGCGGCGGCGTGGCCGTGTTCGACTTCGACCACGATGGCTGGATGGATATTTTTCTGGTGAACGGCTCGACACTGGAGGATATGAAAGCTGGCAAGTGCCATCCCAGCAAGCTCTACCGCAATAATCACGACGGCACGTTCACGGATGTCACCAAGAAGGCTGGTTTGGAGCATTGCCGCTGGGGATTTGGCGTCGCCGTGGGCGACTACGACAACGATGGCTGGGACGATCTTTACATCACCAATCTCGATGGCGGCACGCTTTATCGCAACAACGGCAATGGAACATTCTCCGATGTGACGGCGAAAGCCCATGCTGATAACGGCGGGCGCTGGGGCACCAGCGTGTCGTTTGGCGACTATGACAACGACGGCTATCTCGATCTTTATGTTGCCAACTATGTAGATCTCGACCTGAATCACCTGCCGCCGTTTGGACAGGGCAAGTTCTGCCAATATCGCGGCATCCCGGTTTCTTGTGGGCCACGCGGACTGAAGGGCTCACGCGACCGCCTGTACCACAACAATGGCGATGGCACCTTCACCGATGTGTCAGAAAAGCTGGGCATTGATCCCGATGGCTACTTCGGACTGGGCGTGATGTGGCTCGACTACGACAACGACGGATGCCTCGACCTTTATGTGGCGGACGATTCTTCGCCGAGCCAGCTTTATCACAACAACTGCAAAGGTGGATTTACCGAAGTGGGCGTCGAGGCTGGGCTTGCCTATTCGGACGACGGCCGCGAACAGGCTGGCATGGGCGTGGACTCCGCCGATTTCGATCATGATGGATGGCTCGACATCGCAAAGATCAATTTTTCTGACGATGCGAATAATTTGTATCGCAACGACGGTCATGGCGGGTTTGAAGACGTGGCTGGCCCGACTGGGTTCGGCCCGATCAGCGTGCCAATTCTCGGGTTCGGCGTAAAGTTCGCCGACTTCGACAATGATGGCTGGGACGACATCTTCGTGGCCAATGGCCACGTGAATCCTCAGGTGGATCAGCACTCGTTTGGCGTCTCGTATGCCGAGCGGCCGCTGGTGTTTCACAACCTCGGCCGCCGGGCAGCGCAAACTAGCGCCCTGCCCAGCTTCGAGGAGGTCGGCCAGGCTTCTGGCGCGGCGGTCGCCGCGAATCGGGTTGGGCGGGGATTGGCGACCGCTGATTTCTGGAATCGCGGCTCTCTAGACGTGGTCATGCAGGTGATGGATGGCTCGGTCGTGCTGTTGAGGAATCAGACAACGCATCAACCGCAGAATCACTGGATCACGATTCAGGGGCTCGGAACCGCCTCCAACCGAAATGGTTATGGAGCACGGGTCGAGATTGTGTCGGGTGGCGTGCACAGAGTCGGTGAGATTCGGGCCGGGAGCAGCTATCTTTCGTCAAGCGATCCGCGACTGCATTTTGGCTTGGGCTCGGCGGCGAAGATTGATTCGATTCGCATTCATTGGCCTTCCGGGCGAACCGAAGAATGGCGCGACATTGCCGCCGACCAAATTTTGCAGCTCAAGGAAGGCAGCGGACGGGCAGTACCCGGCTCGTAGAATCCGCGTCGCCCGCCGCGATGCAGAGTGTTGTAGCACGCAATTTTTGGTTGGGCGTGATTACGAAACTGCACCCGGACTCGTTGTGGAACTGGCCTCTTCTTCCAAAAATGGTAGGCTCAGACGCCTTATTCTCTGATTCGCCATACTAGGTAAAATTATTCCCTTGTATCTGGTTGAAAAATATGGGGATCGTATTGGCACTGCGAGTGCAACGCCTCCACAGCAGCAAGGACAGCGAAGGAGCGCCTTACGTGACGAGTATGCGTAAAGCGCCTTGCAAATCAAGAACATAGCTTGACATCCAGCGTGCGGCGGCTGAAAATCCAAAGCCTCAGTAAAAACACAGCTTCCGAGAACGCCTAGCGCTGAGGATGTGGTTCGGGCATTGGCGTTTTGCTTCGTGGTTACGAAATTTAGTTCCGCAGTCTTTTGGGGTTTTGTCGCTTTCAGAAACTTTAGGGGGTAATTCCATGAAGAAGTGGCAACTGCTACTCGCCGTCGTATCCACATTCGTGCTTCTGCTACCGGCAGCGGCGCAGGTGGAAAGTGGACAAATCGTGGGCACAGTTCTTGACCCGACGGGCGCGGCCATCGTTAGCGCGAAGGTTACCGTCACAAACACTTCCACTAACCTTGTTCTCAATGCTACCTCGAATGCGACTGGTGGATATTCGGTTACCTCCCTCCCGCCGGGCACCTACAAGGTCACCGCAGAAGCGGCGGGCTTCAAGACCAAGACCAACAGTGGACTGACCGTGAACGCCGGTTCTACCTTGCGTGCGGACATGAAGATGGTGCTTGGTGAACAGCGGGAAGTAGTGGAAGTAAGCGGCGAAGCCGCTCAGGTGAATACCGACGACTCCAAGCTGGCAGGTACGGTCAGCGAGAAGCAAATTGCCAGCCTCCCCCTAAATGGCCGCAACGTATATGACTTGATTCAGCTGGCTCCGGGCGCGGTGAACGTGACCGGGGTTGACTTTGAGAACGGCCACAGCACTGTGGTGAACGGGTTGCGCGAAAACTTTAACGGCTTTCTGATCAACGGCGTCTCGAACAAGGGTCTCAGCGGCGGCGTGGTGACCACGCCGATTCAGGACTCGGTGCAGGAGTTTCAGGTTCTGACTCTGAACGTCTCAGCCCAGTATGGTAACAGCGCAGGCTCGGTAACGAACCTTGTGACCAAGGGCGGCACCAACGCCTTCCACGGTAGCGCATGGGAATTTTTGCGCAACGACAAGCTGGATGCCAACAATTTCTTTGCGAATAACGCTGGCGTAACCAAGCAACCACTCCGCTTCAACCAATTTGGCGGGTCGCTGGGTGGCCCGATTGTCAAGGACAAACTCTTCTTCTTTATCTCCTATCAGGGCGACCATTTCCGGCAGACAGCGCCCCCTGCCCCAGTAACGTTGGAGTCGCCGGACTTCCGTAACGCCATCATCAACGGGGCTTCCACGCAAAACTCAACGGCCGCGCTGCTGTACAAGACGTTCACCCCGACCGTACCGGGAACCATCGGACAGACACTGAATGCATATACAGGCTACAGCGACGCAAATGGCAACGTTCTGAACCCAGCGGCATACGGCAAGTACTTGTGCCCATCTAATTTCACTGGCGACCCGCGTGGTGCATCCTATCTGCCCAAACAGTTTGCAAACATTATTGGTTACACGCCCGGCGGTAACGACGATTCGGGCTGCGACACTCCGCTTAGCGGCTTCGGTGTCGGGAATACTGTAGGTTCGTTCTCGCGCAGCAGCCTGTTCACCACGACTGACGGCGTAGCGCTGTTCAAGCAGCAGACCCAGAACATTGGGAATCTGGTCAACGGCAATGAATACAGCGCGCGGTTTGACTACAATGTTAGCGCCAATGACCGGTTCTTTGTGAGCGGCAACTACGTTCACAACACTGACTCCATTGGACCTTGCCCAACTACGGCTTGTACCCGTGGATTCAGCAATCCTTCGCGCAGCCTGTTTCCCAACGCACAGTTCAACTATGTGCATACCTTCTCGCCGCGTATCCTCAATGAGTTCCGCGCGGGTTATGCACAGAACAATACTCGCGTAGGAGCCGTGGACGGTGGCGTACCACAGATCGGCTTTGACGATGGCACCACAGGTTTTGGCTCTTATGCTGGCTACCCCCAGTTTTTCAAGGAGCACATCTATACCTACTCCGATTTAGTCTCAATCAGTCACGGCAACCATAGCATTAAAGTGGGCTTTGAGATGCGGCGCAATATTGAGAACAGCGAGTTCAATGTAGCTCGCCCTTCGTACTACTTCTTTGACCCTCTGTTCTTCGCAGCCGATGCTCCCTACACGCAGACGGCTGGCGTGGATCCCGGATTTACCACCAACCAACCTGCACAGTTGGCGACAAACGTGCGCCACTGGCGTAACCGCGAATATGGTGCGTTTGTGCAGGACGACTGGAAGTTCTCTAAGCGGCTGACGCTGAATCTTGGCTTGCGCTATGACATCTATCAACGACACACCGAAGAGAACAATCTTGCCACTACGTTCATCAGAGGATCGAACCAGCCACTGATTTCGAATATATCTACTGGCGCAGGTTGGCTACAGAGCGCTAATTCCTTGGCTGGAACTCCAGGTTGTGATTCAGCAACACAGATTGCTCAGGCACAGTTACAGGGCGTTTGCGGTGCTGGCGGTTTTGCAGCCTCCAAGGAACTCGGCAAAGGCGACAACAATAATTTCGGCCCTCGTCTAGGCTTTGCTTGGGATGTCTTCGGAAACGGCAAGACTGCGATCCGTGGGGGCTTCGGCGTAAGCTATGAAGGAACGTTGTACAATCCCCTCTCCAACTCACGCTGGAACTTACCTTACTACTCCTTCAACGGGGTTAGTAACTTCCTGAACCAGGGAAGTACCAATGACGTCATTTATGGGCCGTCCACCATTATTACTGGCAGCAACGGGTTGCCGATCTCCGTACCATCCGGTGCCACTCCAACGTTCACAGGTGCACCTACCAATCCTGGGCAGGGTGTTGGTGCGCAGGCAAATGGCAACTTGGCTGGCTGGGACGCAGCTAACCCCAATCTGGCTACGTTGACGGGTATTGTTTTCCCCGAAGGGATCCGTGATCCATACGTATTCAATGAGTTCATCGGCTTCCAGCATGAGTTGGCGCCTAAATTGACCTTGGAGGTCAACTATGTAGGGACTCTGGGGCACAAGCTATTCCGGGCGGAAGACATCAATCGTATTCCGGGCGGCTTGCTTGATCCAGGTGTTTGCACCACCGACAACGTCGGTCGCACTTTGTGCGGACAGGGTGGTACGGGGCGGTTGAACCAAAACTATGGACGACTCCGGGTATGGGAAAACGTCGTCAACTCGAACTATCATTCGCTGCAAGTTGCGCTGAAGAAACAGGCGAGTCGTGGCCTGAGCTTCAATTTGGACTACACCTACAGCCACTCTATTGACAACGGCTCCACCTGGCACAGCGGCGCAACCACCGCAAATGGCGCGGCGGCTGGTGAGGGGTTCACTTCCGATGTCACTAGGCCGAGTCTGGATCGGGGCAACTCGCTGTTCGACATCCGTAACCGCTTGGTGCTGAACTACGTCTACGAGCTACCATTCTTCCACAGCCAGAGTGGCTTCGCTGGGCATGTGCTTGGCGGCTGGGAGTGGACGGGTATTCTTTCCGCGCAAAGTGGTGCTCACTGGGAACCATATGACAGCCGCGGAGCCAACCTTGGCGGTGACTGCTCGACCACAGGCATTGCGGCTGGCCAATGCATCAACAGCGGGGGCGATTATAACCTCGACGCCATCCACAATGACCGCCCAAGCTCAGACATTCGCGGCTCGAGCAGTTTTACCCATTCGCAGTATGCCGGTTACGATACCACGCGGGGCGGATTCGTGGATCCAGTCACGGGTGCCAATACTTTTGTTGCCGCACACTTCAGTACGCCATGCCTAGGTTGCACCGGTAATCTGGGTCGCAACACTTTTGTTGGGCCGGGCGCAGTCGTATTTGACACCACTCTGGGTAAGACGTTCAAGATCACCGAGCGCTTCAACCTGCAATTCCGTGGTGATTTGTTCAACTTGTTTAACCACACTAACTTCCTGCTGGCAACGGCAGGCGGTGGCGCAAACAACCGCATCAACCGAGCGCAGTTCGGTGAGGCGGGCGGCACGCTCAATCCGCGTCAGGTGCAGTTGGGCCTGCGACTAACCTTCTAACTTCGGTACGAATGTTTTGAAAGGGAGTGGGGCTTGTCCGGTGACCCGGCAAGCCCTATATTCTTTGGGGGGTACGGTGCTGACAAGTCGTGCGCTCGTTTGGGCTGTTGCAACCATCACTTGCGCAGTCAGCATGTGTTTTCCAGCCTCAGCGCAAGTTCAGTCGGGCCGAATCATAGGACACTTGCGCGTGGAGCGTGGCAACTTTCCTGACCATCGCGTACGAGTTACACTTTCTACCCGTGGAATGATCCTGCAGAGTAGCTACGCCGATAACGAGGGTGGATTTGGCTTTTACGCCCTCCCCAATAACGCTTATCACATTGTCGTCAACGACGAAGTCTTCCGTCCGGTGGATGAGATAGCGGTTATAGACTCGCCGTATCAAAGCACAGCAGTCGTGAACGTTGTGCTGGTTGCCCGTGACAAAGACACGAAAAAAGAAGTAGGCGGTCTGACCGGCGGCAACCCGGCTGTCGTAGGTCTGGAACATCTCGACGAGCGTTTTCCGCCGGCGGCGGCGCGGTTGTTTGAGAAAGCGATTGCGCTGGAGCAGAAGGGGAAGGCGGAGGAAGCGATCAAGGTTTATCGCAAGGCGGTGGAGATTGCGCCGGGGTTTTATCCGGCGCGGAATAATCTGGGCTCGGCGTTGATGGCGCGCGGCGATTTGGCGGCAGCGGAAGAGGAGTTCTCCAAGGTGATCGAGTTGAACCAGAACGACGCTGCGCCGTACTTTAATCTGGGCAATGTGCAACTGGCGACGGGCCGTGTGCCACTGGCACTGGAGACGATCTCCGCCGGGTTGCGCAAGGAGCCAGCAAATGGCCTGGGGCATTTTTTGCTGGGCTCGGTTTACCAGAAGCAAGGCAGGGTCAAGGACGCCGAAACCGAGTTGAAGCGAAGTCTGGAGTTGAATCCGGGACTTTCGCGGGCGCACCTTGCGTTGGTGAATCTTTATATGCAGGCGCAGCGCAATGATCTGGCAGCGGACGAGTTGCGCGGATTCCTGAAGCTGGCACCAAACGATCCGCTGGCTCCCAAGGCGCGTGAAGTGCTGAGCCGGTTGGAAGCCAAGAAGTAGGCGGCGCTACTTGCGGCAGAATTGGGC
Organism: Terriglobales bacterium; assembly: GCA_038229415.1. Lineage (GTDB taxonomy): Bacteria > Acidobacteriota > Terriglobia > Terriglobales > Acidobacteriaceae > JANXUR01. The sequence continues at coordinate 23,016 of JBBROM010000009.1, read as the reverse complement.
GTCGAGGTCGCACGCGGTCTTGTATTCGATTTGCGCGTCAACCGTCTTGCCTGTGCGCTCGAGTGCGAACCCTAAATTAAGGTGCGCCTCAGCCAGTTTGGGATCAAGCCGCAGCGCCTCGTGGTAACTTGCGATCGCGTCGGTCAACCGATTGGCGCGGCTGTAGCAGATCCCCAGAAAATTATGTAACTTGGCATCGTCGAGACCGAGGGCGAGAGCGCGCTCCAAGTGTGTCGCCGAAGCTGCGTAATCCTTTTGGCGGAAGTACAGCATACCGAGATCGCGATGGGCGAGTGCAAAGCCGGGCTGCAACGCGAGCGCCTTTTCGTAGGCTTCGATAGCGGCTTTGGCGGGCCCAGAAGCATCTGCCTGCGCTTCAATCGCAGCCAGCGTATACCATACCCGAAAATTCTGGGGATTGATGGCAATCGCCTTGCGCAACCAGTCGCGGGCTCCGGCGACATCGTTCTGCGCTTGCAGGGCACGGGCCAGTGCGGTCATGGCCTGATCAAAGTTGGGGTTCAGTTCGAGGCAGCGCTTCAGGTTGGTCGCTGCGTCCGCCCACTTTTCCTGACGCAGCGCGGCTTCGCCCAGCATGAACGACACCAGATACATCGCCGGATCTTTTTCGGCGACCTCATGCAAGAGCGATTCGCCAGCCTCAAAATTTTTCACCTGGAATGCATCGGCTGCCCGCAGAATCGAGTTGAACTCCCACAGCTTGGTTTTGGGGTCAGCAAGGTTTGCCAATTCCTTTTCAGAAACTGGCGCGCGATACGAGACGTAGCCCAGTGCGCGCAGCTTCTCGGCTGCTTCGGGATTCACGCCCGCGTTTACTCCGGCTCCCTGCGCGCTTGACTGATATGGACGCTGCCGCAGCATGGCGTGCAGCTTTTCGCGCATCACCGAAATAATGGCGGCTTTGTCTTCCGCCAAGTTGTGCGCTTCGTTGGGGTCTTCCACTACATCGTACAACTCAGGTGTCGGTGCATCAATCAGGCGATAGCGGCCCTGCTCCAAGGCATGCAACGGACTCCATCCGAAGGAGCTAAACGGATAGAAGGTTTCGGAGTAAGCCGCTAGTTCGCTGTTGCCCCATAGCGAAATGCCAGCGACTCCGGGTAGCGGCTTCGCGGAAAATTGTGCGGAGATGGGGTCGGACAATCCCGCAAGACTGACAAGAGTCGGCGCCACTGCGATGGTTTCCACCGGGTCGCTAGCGCGCTTGGTGTCGGCAGTAGCGGTCGCTTCGCTCACGTCCGGGTCAGCGTTAGCTTTCGCTCTAACCGCTATTTTCGCGGGCTTGGCGGGTTTCACAATCAGCGGAATGTGCGTGGTGGAGTGATACAGAAAAAATCCGTGTTCGGATTCGCCGTGTTCGCCGAGCGACTCACCGTGATCGCTCAGAAAAACTATCGCTGTGCGGTCATAAAGGCCGGACTTCTTTAGCCAATCAAACACGCGACCGAGTTGGCTGTCCGCGAAGGCGATCTCGCCGTCGTAAGGGTGATCCGCGAACTGCGTCTTGAACGGCTCGGGCGGATCGTAGGGACTGTGCGGATCGTAAAGATGCAGCCAGAAGAAGAATGGCCGCTTGGCTGAGCGCAGCCAAGTAAGTGCACGGTCTACACTCTTATCGGCGCGACGATCTACGAGAGCAATGTCGCGGTCGAGAAACTCCTTGCCGGCAAAGGCGTCGTCGTAAGAGTCGAATCCGCGCGCGAGTCCCCAACTGCGGTCAAGCACGAAGGAGCTGACCACGGCTCCAGTGGCGTAGCCATGTGCTCGAAACGCTTCGGCGATGTTGCGAAATTTGGGCGATAGCGGTTGGCCGGTAAAGTCCTGCACCCCGTTCTGGAAGGGATACGTCCCGGTGAGAATCGCGGCATGTGACGGCCAGGTAAGTGGCACCTGCGAAAACGCGCGCGTGTAGGCGATGCCGTCATTGCAAAGCGAATCGAGGGAGGGAGTAAACGACGGCACACGGTTGGAGTGGGCACCGTAGCAACCGATGCGGTCGTAGCGAACGGTGTCGAGCGTGATCAGCAGAACGTTTGCAGGACCTGCCGCCAGAGCCTTGGGCGGAGCAGACATCAGTTTGCGCACGTGCGAAGCGCGCGGTGGCTGAGGCGACGAAGGCTCTTGCGCTAAGGCTACGCATGACGCAGCCAGCAACGACAGACACAGCAAGCCCATGGCGCGGCTGGACGGTTGCTTGCGATGGCTATTGCTGACGAAGTTGCTGAGCACGCTGCATCTCCTGTTCTGCTTCGTCGTTCTGGCCGTTTGCTGCCAGCGCCTTGGCAAGCGATGCGTGACTTGCCGCATCGCTGGGCTCAAGCTGTACCGCTCGCCGTAGTTCGGCTACCGCATCCACTAACTGTTGCTGATACAGCAGAACCTCGCCGAGCGCGCGATGGCCGGGAGCATAGTCCGGATAGATCTGTAAGGACTGGCGAAACGCGGCTGCGGCTTCCGGCACAAGCTTGAGCTGTAGATACGCCGCACCAAGATTGTAGGCGGCGGAGAAGTTCGTCGCATCCACTCCCAGCGAGTGCTTCAGCGTTGCAACAGATTCCTCAAAGTGCCCGCTGTGGGCCTGCGCCAGACCAAGGTTATAAACAGCGAGCGAATAATTCGGACTGAGTTTGAGTACGTGCTGGAAACTGGCTGTGGCATTGGCGAAGTCGCGCAGACGATAGTAGTTGAGGCCAAGCAGGTAGTTCGCCGGAACCGAGTCCGGTTCCGTCTTCAGCGCCTCGCGCAACTTCGCTGCTGCTGGCTCATAGCGTGCGTGCTGGCTGTCGTCCATCGCATTGGAAACGAGATCGTAAACCTGCAGGCGATCCTTAGGGTCGGGCAGGTCGCTGGCTTTGGTAGTGGCGTCGCCGCCTCCAGAAAACGCAGCATAGCCAAGTGATTTGAGCCGCTCCGCGAGTGCGGGATCGAGCCCCGTCTTTTGCGCGAGTTCCTGGCCCGGAGTGAAGTCGCGAATCACGCTTTGCAACTTCGAGCGCAGTTCCCCTGCCACCGCTTTCTTCTCGGCGAACAGATTGTGCAGCTCACCGGGGTCGGCGGCGATGTCATACAACTCCGGCTTGGGCGCTTCGATGAAGTGATAGTGTCCGGCTTGCAGGCCGCGCAGTTCGCTCCAATTAAAGTGCAGGCGCGGCAAAAAAGTTTCGGCGTACAGGCTGCTGCGCGGCGTGGACAACTCAGTCGCAGACTTCGCAGCCGTTGCCGATTTGAGAAGCGGCAGCAGACTGTGTCCTTGCACCTGCGACGGAATTGCGACCGCGAGTGCGTCAAGCACGGTTGGCATCAGGTCTACCGTGCTCACACTCGTTGAAACGGTCGATTGCTTCGACGCGAGTGGCAGCTTGACGATCAGCGGCACATGCAGGGTGCTGCGATAGATGAAGAATCCGTGGGTTTGCTCGCCATGTTCGCCGAGGCCTTCACCATGATCGCCGCTCAACACGATCAGCGTGTTGTCGTACAGCTTGTGCTGTTTGAGCCAGGCGATCACACGGCCCACTTGAGAATCCGCAAAGGCGATCTCGCCATCGTAGGGCGCGGACTTGTATTCCGTCGCATACGGCTCCGGCGGACGATACGGCGCGTGGGGATCGTACAGATGCATCCAGAAAAAGAACGGCTTGGTGCGACTCGCAGAGTTCACGCTACCAGCATTAGTTGCCAGCCACTCCAGCGTGCGGTCCGCGACCAGATTCCCGGGCCGCTCCATTTCATCGAGGTTGGATTCCTGTAGTCGGCTGAAGTCGAAGTGGTCGTAGTAAAAATCAAATCCACGATTGAGCCCGAAGCGCGAATCGAGCACAGCTGCTGCTACCACTGCGCCCGTCTGGTATCCGTGATCTTTCAGCACCGTTGCCAGTGTCGGCTGCTGTGCGTTAAGCACATTGGCGCTGAAGTCGTGCATGCCGCTGTACATGGGATACGTGCCAGTGAACATCACCGTGTGCGACGGCAGTGTGATGGGCACGGGCGTGATTGCATCGTCAAAGCGAACCCCGTCGGCCGCGAGTGCGTCTACGTTCGGAGTGCGAACGCCTTTGTAGCCGTAACAGCCGACGTGGTCAGCGCGCAGCGTGTCAATGGTGATAAAGAGCACGTTCGAGCGGGCTGGCGGCAGTCCGGCCGCAAGCGTAGCCACTGTGAGCGCCAGCGGAGCGGCGATGCGTAGCAGACTGCTCGCAAATAAGGGGAACGACCGGTGCACGCGGCTCCTACAAAATGCAGACAAATGGCCTAGAATGATGCCTTAACGATAGCGACTGTAGCGATTATAACTTTGATGCGGAAACTCAGTTTCGCTTTGCCCGGCACCATTCGTCGCAAGCTTGCAGCGATTGTTCTTTGCGCCTCCGCGATTGCAACCGCTACACCTCCGCCTCACGAAAACCCGCCTGGGCACGGTCACGGTTTCAAGCCAGACGTGTTTCTTATCACCATTGACACGTTGCGCGCTGACCACGTTGGTTGCTACGGATACACCGCGGCGAAGACGCCAGCGCTCGACGGGCTTGCCGCTGACGGCTTCCGCTTCGCCGAGGCATTTACGCCCAGCCCTATCACCAACACTTCTCACGCCAGCATTCTCACTGGACTGCTGCCGAGTTCGCACGGCGTGACCGACTTTGGGATTCCTTTGGCTGGACATACGACACTTGCGGAGTTGCTCAAGAATAATGGCTACCAGACCGCGGCATTCATCGGCGCGGTGATTCTAGACAGCTCCACGCTTTCGCCGGGCTTTGATCGCGGCTTCGACTTTTACGACAACTTTCCCGCTGACGCGAAGGGCGGCAGACGCTTTGGCCGGGTGGAGCGGCGCGCGATGGATGTGGTTTCGCACGCGGAGGCCTGGCTTTCCGCGCATCCTGCTAAGAACGGCCCGCGATTCGTGTGGGTACATCTTTACGACCCGCACGACCCTTACGAGCCACCCGAGCCTTTTGCGACGCAGTTCAAAGATCACTTATACGATGGCGAGATAGCCTACGCGGACTCAGCGTTGGGACACTTACTCGACTTCCTGAAGAAACGCGGTGAGTACCAACTGTCCTTGATCGTGGTCACGGCCGATCACGGTGAAGGGCTCGGCGAGCACAAGGAAGAAACGCACGGTATTTTTCTGTATGACTCGACTACGCACGTGCCGCTGATCATCAAGCTGGGGCAAGTGAATGCGACATCGTGGCACGGCAAAGTTGTGACCTCGCAAGTACGGACGATAGACATTGCGCCGACGATCTTGGACGCCAGCTACTCAGCGCCGGACGAAGGCGGGCCGAACAGCGTCGAGTTTGACGGCAGCACATTGCGATCCGCGCTCCTCCTCCGGGAGATGGAATCGCTACCTGCAATTGGGGAGACGGACTACCCGCTGCGCTTTGGGTGGGCGCCACTGCGTTCGATTCGTAGTGGCGGAAAGAAGTTGATTGAAGCGCCACGGCCTGAGTTCTACGATCTCACTGCGGACCCACGCGAGTTGCACGACGCATTCCCACAGAACAAATCAGCAGCCGATTTACTGCGCGCGCAAATGAAGACGCTCCGCGCCAAGCAGGTTGTGCCACAAGCTTCCGATGCGAGTGCACAGGCCGCTTCCCTGCCCGATCCTAAGGATCACATTGAGGAACAGAACCTGCTGCATCGTGCGATGATGGCGTCCGACGACGCGCGCAGCGACGATGCGCGACGCGCGCTCGAACACGCGCTTGCGATGGATGCGAAGTCGCCAACCGCGTTGCTACAGCTCGGTCAACTCGAACTAGCGGCCGGCAACTTTCGTAAAGCGGCGGATTATCTTGCACGAGCCCGCGCCGTTCGTCCGGACGATGCCGCCGCCGCGCTTGACCAAGGCCGTGCGCTGGCCAAACTCGGAGAAAATACTGCTGCGAAAGATGCGCTGGAGGCGAGCCTCGCGCTACATCCTGGGCAACTCGAAGCGCGGTTGTTGCTGGGCGATACTTACCTCAAACTCGGAGACGCTGCCGCCGCGCTCGATCAGTTCGAAGCGGCGGGCCTACTCGCCCCCTCCAGCGAAGCAGCGAAAGCTGGAGCAGCACGGGCCGAGGCAATAACAAAAGCGAGTCCAAAGAAATAGCTTTTTGTCACTGCATTTGCTCGCCAGCGTTTATACTCGCGGGTCAACAGAATTTCGTTTCACGTGCGAATTGAACGACTCGCAAACCTTCATGGCCGCCACGCCGATCATCCCCAAGCCCTCCCGCCTCGCCTACATTGACTGGATGCGCGGCCTCGCGGTCGTGTTCATGTTCCAGACGCATTGTTACGACGCGTGGCTTGGTGGTGACGCGCGTCACTCCTCCGTAATGGAGTGGTCGCAACGCGGCGGCACGTTACCAGCGCTTCTCTTCCTCTCGCTTGCGGGAGCAAGCGTCGCGTTCGTCACCAGCAAGATGCGCGAGCAAGGGGCAAGCGCCGAGAAGGTTCTGAGCTTTACCTTCAAACGCGGCGCAGAGATCTTCGCCTACGGCATCGGCTTTCGCGTGTTGGAATACGCGCTCGGCCTCGGCTGGGCTCCGTGGACTGACCTGTTCCGCGTGGACGTGCTGAACATAATCGGCCTTTCGATGATCGCGATGGCTGTGATGAACTATGTGGCGGCAAAGGTTGTGGAACTTTACAGTCGCCTGGTGCCCCACCCTCACCGCCCGACGTTGGCGGTTAGGGTGGGAGGCGACACTGCACAGTCAGCCACACTCACGCGTTTGCGCAACCTAAGCGGGTGGATGGCACTCACCACCGCGATAGCAATCTCCGCGCTGTCTCCGATGATGTGGACGGTGTGGCGTCCGCGCTGGCTACCTTGGGAGCTGGAGACTTACATCAACGGCGTACATATCTACGATAAGCCGCAGTCATGGCTGTTTCCTATCTTTCCGTGGATGGGCCTCGCCTTCCTCGGCCTCGCACTCGGATTCGTCATCGGCAGTCACTGGGCAAAGAAGCACGAAGTAACTATGGCGGCGATTGCAGGCTTACTCGGCGTCGCGCTGTTCTTCGGCACGTCGTATGTTGTAAGTGGACTAACGGCGCTGGGCCTACAAGTCTATCCGACTGAGAGTTACGACTTCTGGCACACCAGTGTCGACTTTTTTGTGATTCGCTTTGGCTTGGTGCTGATGGTGCTTTGGATCGCATTCGCGTGGTGCCGTTGGGGCTGGGGCGCACGACCGATTTTCGGCGAGCGGTTCACCGTCCGCCCGCTGATTTCGCTCGGCCAGAATTCAATGATGGTGTATGTCGTCCACATCGAGATGGTGTACGGACTGTTCACCATTCTCAAGCCGCGCGCCGCGACAGTTCCCCAAGCAAGCATGGGATTATTTGTGATCTTTCTAGCCATGTTAGTGATGACCAAGACGCGCTTCGCCATGCGGGGACGGTGGAAGGAAGTGCCCGCGTGGGTGGGGCTTGGGCTTGGGAAAGCAGCGTAACGATCTGTCTGGACGTAGGCGGTCAGGCTCCGTAGAATTGCACGTGCCTTTGGCCGGATGACACCGTTCCAACGTCTCGACCTCACACCGAGAGCGCTGATGGCCATGCGGCTCTGTGTCGTGATTCTGGCGCAGCCTGTCAGGACCGAGCGGGGCCGCCCTCCGGGCTCCCATTCTCGATACGCCTTACCCAGCGCTATCGCGCTGGGCTAACTGTGGAGCACCGCCCTTCGGGCTAAGACAGAAGCTGCAGTATGATGCTGCTAGTCTCTTCCCCCCGCGATGCTCGGCACCAGAAACACTTCGTCGCCGTCCTTGAGCGTCCAGCCTTTTTCCAGGAAGCGGATGTCTTCGTCGTTCACATAGACGTTGATGAAGCGGCGGAGTTTGCCAGATTCGTCCTTGATCTGCGCGGCGAGTTCGGGCAACGACGCTGACACGTACGTCAACAGTCCGTCGAGGTCAGCGGCGATGCAGACAAACTTCGGCTTGCCGTCGGTAAAGCGGCGAAACGCGGTGGGCACGTGGACGGTGATGTTTGCGGCTGTGTTCGGGGTTACATTCAAAGCGTCGCTCACAGCGCCACCCCGGCTGCAACTTCCGCGCTCACTCGCTCGGCGCGCGGATTCTTCAGCGCCGCCGACAGGTACGATTCGAACTCCGCGTAGCGCGGCGAGATCGCTTCTTCATACTCGAACTGATCCGCCAGCACGTCGGTCGTCTTCAGTCCGTTGCCGGTGATGCAGGTGACGGTGAGCTCGTCGGGATGGATGCGGCCCTGCTCGATGAGCTTGCGAGTTACTCCGTAGGTGACGCCTCCCGCGGTTTCGGTGAAGATGCCTTCTGTTTCGGCGAGGTCGCGAATCGCGGCCACGATCTCGGGGTCGGAGATGTCTTCCGCGTATCCTCCACTGGAGCGAATGGCCCTAGCGGCGTAAAGTCCGTCGGCGGGATTGCCAATCGCTAGCGAGCGCGCAATCGTCTTCGGCTTCTGCGGATCTATTTCCGACAATCCTGATTTGACGGCACTCGAAATCGGCGAGCAGCCGGTAGCTTGCGCGCCGAAGAATTTTACGGGCTTGGCTTCCACCAATCCCACGGTCACCAGCTCGTCAAACGCTTTGCGGATTTTAGTGATGAGCGAGCCGCCCGCCATCGGGACGACGACGTTGTCTGGCAACTTCCAGCCGAGCTGCTCGGCGATTTCGTAGCCGACAGTTTTGCTGCCCTCGGCATAATAAGGCCGCAGGTTTACGTTGACGAAGCCCCAGTTGTGCTCGTCGGCGATTTGCGAACAGAGGCGATTCACCTGGTCGTAGTTGCCGCCGATCCGCACCAGCTTCGCGCCAAATACCTGCGTGCCCAGAATCTTCGCGGGCTCGAGATCAGAAGGGATGAATATCCAAGCGTCGAAGCCGAGCTTGGCGGCATGTGCTGCGACGCTATTGGCAAGATTGCCGGTCGAAGAGCAGCCGATGGTGGTGAATCCGAAGGCGCGGGCCTGCGCCAGCGCTACGCTCACCACGCGATCTTTGAAACTCAGCGTGGGGAAGCAGACGGCGTCATTCTTGATGAACAGATTGTGCGACCCGATACGCTCTCCACCTTTGAGGGCGTTGATCAGCGGGGTAAAGCCGGGTCGAATCTGCGGCGTAAAGTCCGCTGGCAGCGGCAGCAGTTCGCTATAGCGCCACAAGTCAGGCGCGCGGCTGGCGAATTTTTCGCGGGTAAGGGTCTTGCGGATGGCGTCGTAGTCGTAGGCGACTTCCAGCGGGGAAAAACAAAATTCGCAGACAGCTTTGGGCTGATTTGCCCACGTCTTCTTGCACTCGCGGCAACGCAGTTCGTAGGACACCGGCACTTGGACTCTCCTCGCAACGCTTGGAGAGCGACTGTGGACGGGCCCCTGAAAGAACATTCCCTTAAAATGCAAAACCTCTTTTCCGGGGTAGGAAAAGAGGATTCAGAGTCGCGGATGAATGGAGCTCCGCTCACCCCAAATCTCATGTTCCCCAGTCTTGCGGGAGAGAATTGACACCGGCATATCTGAGAAATAATCTCAGACCCCGGTTGTCGTGGCTTCAACGGGCCCGTCCCTCAGCCACTCTGCATGAAATTCAGTTCGGCTGCTCCGAAGAGCAACGTTGGCAAAGATTACATCAGCGCCGGGGTTAGCGTCAAGCCCGCCACCCCAGCTGCTGCTAAGCCGTGCGTGCAGCACGGCGCATTAGTTGCCTCACTTGCTGTCGCCGTCATGATCCTTATCAGCGCGGGCCGCTCTTTGGGCAGCGTTGCTGATCTGGACGGTGTCCTTCGGAGCGGTACTCTGCGCCTACAGCTGCGGCTTGGGTGCTGGTGCGGAATACTGTGCCTGTTGCACCGCAGCAGACGATTGACTGGCTTGGACGGAAAGACTCATTTGGAATCACCTCTAGGGCCTTCATCGGCGGGGGCAAAACGGAACTTTAGTAGACTGCAGGGTTGTGCAGCGGTATCAAGCGGGAAAGAAAACTGCGATCAACAAAAAACCGGGTTGGCCGGCAGCACCAGATGTCTCCCCAGACCTGGTATCTGCCAGCTTCCCCGGATTACGCGGATTGTCTCGCCCGGAGGGTCAGGACAACTGCCGGTAAACCTGAAAAATGTCGGTCGTGCAGAGCAAGGGTGGAAAAATCCGCCGCTTCCCCGGACCGAAGTCTCGTGCGAAGCGGCGGGAGTCACCGTGCTTGTGATTATTAAGACGTGGCGTACCCCTAGGCTGCTAACAAAAGTAACTATAAAAAATACGATTCAGGAGAATCGGTCAAACGAGGTACCTCCGGCTAGCCATCGAAGCCCTGCGGACGGCTCACCTTGCGATTTGCTAACAGTGTATAAAAAATAAAAACCGTAAGTAGATGAAAGAAATGGACTTGGATGCGGTATAACTAAATCAATCGCAAAATTGCTTGCAGAGTTTTAGGAGACACTGCCGCGAGATCGTAGATGTGCTGGCTCCCCCCGATCCGGTGATTGCAGATATAAGTTCCAGAAAAATGAATCAGGAAGGCACACTCCGGTTGGCGGACGCGCTCAGTTATACAGAGCGGGAGACGCAACGGCGCGCGCGGCGCGGGGACGAGTCGCTGGTCGAGTTGTATGCCGCGATGCGCACCGCGCTGGTGAGTTATGCCTATCAGTTCGTCGGCTCCACAGGCGAGGCGGAAGACCTGGTGCAGGTCGCGTTCCTGAAGTACTACGACCAGTTGCAGCGCAGCACAGCGATTGAGAATCATCGCAGCTGGCTGTATCGCGTGGTGCACAATCTGGCGATTGATCTGTTGAGGCGGCGGGAGCGGCAAGAGGCCGCGACCACAGTCTGGCTGCAGATGCGCGAGATTGAAGATCACGGCGTGTCGTCGGAAGAAGGCATGATCCGTCGGCAGCGCATTGCGCTTTCGCTTGGCAGTCTGAACGAGCGCGAACGGCATTGCCTGCTGTTGCGCGCGGAAGGCTTGAGCTACGCGGAGATCGGAACCATTGTCGGCATCAGCGCCAAAGCGGTAAGCGTGTACCTGGCGCGGGGATTAAAAAAGTTCGAGGCGGATCGGTAAAGATTGTGAACACAGCGGGACACAAAACGGCAATGGCTCACCTGAGCGATGAGCAAATGGTGGCGTTTCTTGATGGCGAAGCGGAGCGCGGAGCGGTCGCGCAGGAGCGCGCGCATCTGGAGACCTGCTGGCAGTGCCGTGCCCGGATGCACGACATTGAGGGCAGCGTCCGCACGTTTGTGGATGCACGAGAGATGCTGCGCCCCGAGGCTGATCAACTACAGCCAGCTCCAGTGGAGCAGTTCCGGCAGCGGCTGCTGCGTCACGCCGCCATAAGCGAATCGCTGGCTCCAGCTTCGCTAGGGGATGCGATCTTGCGGTGGGCGGGGCAGGTGAGAATGTTTGTCGGTGCGCATCGGCGAGCGGCGCTTGCCATGCTTGCGGCGACCGCCGTGTTTGTGGTGACCTTCTCTGATCTGCTGAACACAACTGCCTCGGCGGAAAGTATTTTGGCGCACGCCCAGGCATTCGAGTCGCAGCGCAAGCCGGGCCGGGAGCAAGTGGAACGTGAGATGGTGCGCGTGCAGTCGGTGGACCGACGCTCCCACGCAGTCCGGCAGTTAGGCGATATTTCGTGGGTCGAGGATGGCGTAAGCCACTTGGCCGAAGTGAAGGCCACGGTCTCCGCATCGGCCAAAGAAGAGGGGCGCGTCGTTCGTGACGACTCCGAAGCCGGAGTATGGATTGCGAAGTGGATGCGCCAAAGTGGCATGGCACAGCCCATCGGGAACTATCTGGCCGCGCAGCAGTGGCGCGCCGAGGTTTCGGTGCCGGCTTTCCGCAAGCTGATTGCCGCTCGTGGCGCGACGGGCAACTCGGTGGAGAAGGTGGATGGCCTCTACACCCTTCACTATGCCTTCGCGCAGAATCATGTGAGCGGCATTGCGGAAGCGATGCTCTCGGTGCGCACCAGCGACTACGAGCCTGTGCGGGTTTCCATCGTGACCAATGATGCTGCCGGAGATACCGAATACCGGTTTGACCGCATCGCAATCACGATTGCGCCACGAACGCCCGAGCTGGCACGGCTGTTTGACGAAGCGAATCATGCCAGCACCGCTCCCGCGAAGGAATCTGGGTTGGAGCCTGCGCTAGTGCATGCAGTGCCGGTTTCGTATCTGGCCACACCACCCGCTGCGGTTGAGATTGCCGCCATCGTCGCATTGCACAAGGTGGATGCGTGCTTGGGCGAGGAAGTCAACGTATTCCCCATGTCCGATGGATCAGTGATGGTACAGGGGTTGGTGGACCGTCCGGAGCGGCGTGATGCCATTCGGCGCGCTCTCTCTTCCGTCAACGGGCCTCTAACCGTGCATATCTTTACGCCGGGCGAAGTGCGCCGGGCATCCGACCTGTACACGCCACCTGACCAGATCGTGGAGCGGGGAGTGGGAGTGCATCGTGTCCCCACGATGACGCTCGCCGACCTCTCCAGCGAGCAGATGCCTCTCTATCCGCAACTGATCATTCATTTTTCCGCTGAGGGACGCACGCGGGAGGAAGCACAAGCTCAACTGGCGGCATTTTCCAACGAACTGGTCAGTTCGGCTCGGCAAACTTTACTCCATGCCTGGTCACTCAAGCGGCTGGAACACGAATTCCCCGTCGAGCGGCTGGGGAATCTTTCGCCAGACGAAGCGGCCACACTCGACAAGATCAGGCTAGATCACAGGCGCTGGATCGCCATTCTCTCCAGGCGGCAGCGTGAGATGCTTACCCAGATCGGAGTGGAGAAATCGGCTGGAACGCCATTGCCCAGCGAGGCTGGCAGCGACCTGATACTGCAAACGGCTGAAACCGAAAACAGCCTCATCCGTTCCCTATTCACGGTCAATACCGAAAGCGAAGACACTTCCAACTCGCTCAGCCGGCTTATGTCTCTCCTCGAACAACTTGGAGGCTGAAGTTTGAGCTGAAACGAGTTATTCTTGTAGCTGCATCGGCTCGAAGATTCTCGTTTTATGTCTCCCGGAGACCTTGGGTTGAACCGTCTTCCTCCTGGTTTTCACCTGTTGTTTTGGGCGTCATTGCTTCTCGCGGCACCAGCCGTTTTCGGCCAGCGGGCCGTCATCGGCGGCACCGTCCGGGATCAAACTGGCAGCGTCCTTCCGGGCGTGCACATCACTGTGCTCAATCAAGATCAGGGCCTGACACGCGAGATCGAAACTGATCCGCGAGGCTACTTCAGCGTGCCCCTGTTGCAGCCCGGTGCCTACACCCTGCAGGCACAACATAGCGGATTCGCGGTCGCCACGGTCGGCGGCATTCATCTTCACATATCTGACATCCTCAACGTAGAAGTTGTGATGAGCATTGGCGCGCCCACGGTGCGGATTGAGGTGAGGTCACGCGACGATCAGGTAGCCACCGTGAGCCCTGAAGTGGGCCATGTGGTAACTGGCGAAGTGATTCGCGACGCGCCACTGAACGGACGCGACGTCATCAGCTTGGCCCTGCTCCAGCCCGGGGTTCTGCCGGACGCTTTCGGTTCCCGCTTCAGTGTTGCTGGCAATCGCGGGGACTCAGTAGCCTACCTGCTGGATGGCGGCGTGAACAACGACCTGCTCGACAATCATCAGGTTTATGACCCCAATCCAGACACGGTGGCTGAGTTTCGCATTCTTACTGGCAACTACCCGGCGGAATACGGACGGAACTCCGGTGGCGTGGTCGCCATTGCGACACGCTCTGGGACCAAGGATTTTCATGGAGCTGCCTTCGAATACCTGCGCAACGATGCGCTGGACGCAAATTCCTACTTCCACAAGAATGCCGCGGATGGCGTGATCCCGAGAGCGCAATTGAGACGCCACCAGTTTGGAGGCACGTTCGGCGGCCCGCTGATGCGGGTTGGCAAAAACTCCGATCGTGCGGCGTTTTTCTTTTTCGGCTATCAGGGCGAACGCGAGACTCTGGCGCAGACCTCGATCCGAGCCGCGGCTTTTACTCCAGCGGAGCTGAGTGGGGACTTTTCCCAGAGCGGGCCCGGCGGCGGACCTGATCCGAACGTGGCGGCGTTTCTTCAGCAGAATCCCTACTTCCAGCCGGATGCGAACCTCTCGGCGCGCGCCATCCTAGACCCTTCCCGCATTGACCCGGTCGCCAGCCAGTACATTGCCAAAGGGTGGATTCCGCAAGCAGCCAGCGGCTTTATTCAACCCACCGGCACGGCTAGCCTGCGGAGCCAGGAGTTTACGCTGAAGACCGATTTTCTGGCGTCGGCGAAAGACCGGTTCTTTCTTACGCTCGGTGGTGACGACGCGCTTACTTTGACGCCGTTTAATTTTTCCAACACGCCGGATTTCCCTGCCCGAAGCGGATTCAAGGATCTATTTTCGAACCTGACGTATGCAAGAATTTTTCGCGCGAATCTGTTGAATGAGTTCCGGGTTACGGCGCAGCGTGGCCTTGGGGATAGCGGACGCCCCGCACTTTCACAGGGTTCGCCACAAGACCTGGGGATTCATATCACGCCGGATCAGGCGACCGGCCCCGCGAATCTGGTATTCGACTTTGGCAGTCTACAACTCGGCCCCAGCGAGATTGGCCCCCAACGGCTGGTGGATGACACCTTTTCGTTTTCCGACGTGCTGAGCTGGAACCGCGGACGCCACAACCTTAAGTTCGGCACTAGCCTCACCCGCTTTCACAATGACACGGCCTTCTCATTCGTGGTGAACGGAGAGTTCCAGTTCTTCGGACCGGGCGGCTTCTTTTCTCAGAATGCCTTTGCGGATTTTTTGCTGGGGCTACCGATTCAGTTCCGCCAGTCGCCGCGAGCGCCTTCCAACCTAAACAGCAAGTCTTCGTATGGTTTTGTGCAGGATGAATGGCATTTGCACAAACGGTTCGTGCTTACGGCGGGACTGCGTTACGAGTTCAGCACGCCTAAGACGGATAGCGAGGGGCGCAGTTTTTCGGTGATTCCCGGGCAAAAATCACAGGTCTTTACGAATGCTCCTGTGGGATTGGTTTTCCCGGGAGATGCGGGTACGCCGCGCGGCACGAACTTCTCAGACAAGCACGATTGGGGCCCTCGCATCGGTTTCGCCTGGGACGTGACCGGGACTGGTCGAACCAGTTTGCGTGGCGGCGCAGGTGTCGTTTACGACATCCTGAAGGGCGAAGACAACCTACAGTTCAACGGACAACCACCTTTTTTTTCGAGTGCCGGATTTCTATTCTTTCCTAGTGGACAAAGCATAAGTTCAGCCCCCACCAGCCTGTCCTTTCCCTATGAAACGGCAGGTGTACCAAATCCATTCCCTTCCAGCAAACCGCCCGCTGATGTGAGCTTTGCTGAAGCCGGATTTCTTCCGTTTGGATCGTCGGGTTCGACTTATACCGTGGATCCCCATCTGGGAACGCCGCGCATCACGCAATTCGACTTGAATCTGCAACACGAGTTCGCCTACGGCCTGGTGATGGAGCTTGATTTTTCAGGCACCCGCTCACACGGGCTAACGTCACTCGTGGATGCGAATCCGGTGGTACTAGGCACAACGGATCGCGTCCTCAACCTGACTCCGGGCAACCAGAGCTGCACATCAGCAACCGCATTCTTGTGCAGTTTTGCCAGTTTGCCAGAGTTCCGCAATGTTGCCAAGGCGAGCTATAACGGCCTTCAGGCCAGCTTGAAAAAGACCGTCACCGAAGGCGGCTGGTTCGGCTCTTCGTACTTCACCTTCGCCTACACTTACAGCCACAACATAGATAATGCTGGTGGGTTTGCCCGCCCGACCTCGCTGGTTCCTGCGTATGCCCCGCGGCTGTTTCGCGCATCCTCCGACTTCGACATACGCCAACGCGTTGTGGTCAGTGGGGGTTGGAATGTGCCCTTTGATCGCTGGTGGGAATCTGGGCCGGAGCGTCTCGTGCGCGGCTGGAGCCTGTTTCCGATCCTAGCCGCGCGAACGGGGACTCCCTTTGATATTCCAGCGGGGCTGCAATCCTCACTGGATTTCACCAGCCCTGGCCCTTCTGGCGCGGGCGATCCTGGACTGGTGCGCGCCAATCAAGTGGGGGCGCTAATCTATAACGATCCACGCCGCGTCTCAGCTTACGGCAGCTCAACCGGCCACTACTGGTTCGACCCCACGGCATTTTCCAACCAGCAGTGCTCAGTACAGGATCCCAGTTGCCAGCCCAGCGCCGCGGTGTTTCCGTCAGATGTTCAAGCCGTGGCGAATCCCGCGGTACGCACTTACGGAACACAAGCACGCAACTCACTGCGCGCTCCATCGCTCTACAACCTCAACTTAGCGGTTTCCAAGAAGACGCAGTTGTTCAGTGAACGCAGCCAACTGGAGTTTCGCGCGGATTTCTTCAACCTGCTGAACCACGCGGAATTCGGTATCCCCAACAACAACATCAACAGTCACACCTTCGGCCAAATTCTGAGTACTGTGGATCCCCGCATCATTCAACTGGCTGTCCGCATCAGCTTCTAGGCAATCTGCTCGCGGCATCACTTGCACGCCGTCGTCAGACCATTGCGGAAGGAATACCAGCCTTTCGCACCCTTGGAAGGCTTATCCACTGCGAACCATGACAGGAATGCCAGATCCTGCGGGTGAAATGTTATGCCATTCAGCGCCACCGGAAAATCGTGGTTCACCAGCGGATCGCCAACCTCGAGAATGCCGCACGGCGTGTTGTTGTTCACAAAAGGATCGGCCATCCACTCGCCCACCTCATGCGAAAGGGCCGCGATATCCTCCGAGAAAGCGCCCGCCCGATCTACATACGCGGCATAGGAGTATGTCTGCGGGGCCTTGGAGGAGCCGGTGGCCGAATGATAACCGCCGATGCAGCACCCGCCCGAGTCGTGCAGGTAGGTGTTGAAGCTTACGAATATGGGTAGGCTATTCGGCGTGATCTGCGTGTGATTCTTCATATACTGCTGCAGTTGTGCGTCGAAGTAATTGATGTCAACGTAGGCTGCATTGACGCCGAAGGCGGAAACGGTCGTTCCGGAAAGTGCAGGCACGGTTAGGTTCAGCGTTGGGAGCACTGTGGGCGTTCCCAGCAGTACGTGGTAGTTCGAAGCCTTGCTCACCGACGACCAAAGACTAGCCCGCTGGAAAGCATCCACGTACTGGGTGAAGCCCAGGTCGAGGCTGCCGACTTTGAACGCGCTGCCCTGAAACAGCGGCGACAGCGGCACGTTCTGCGTCACGCTTCCACTGGTGTTGGCTACATTCTTTCCGGGATCATAGACTGCTCCGGATGAAAGCGTGATCTTCACCGGAATCAGGAAGGTAGGGATAGTGGTGGAGGTGGAACCCTTTGCCGGGTCGGTGCCCACCATGCGGAAGGCGTAACTCTTGCCCCCAGAGGTGATCGTACCCGCCCAGTTGGTGACCGTGGTAGCGCTACTCACGGCAAAAAAGTCGTCACGATAGCGTGGAGCGAGTGACGCAAAGCGTGGATGGGGTGCCAGCTGATGATTGCGCTTTTTCGCGGGCTGAACTCAACTCAGCGGACTGCGCCAGTCCGGCTGGAATTGTGGAGATCATTACGCTTAACAAGCTGGCTATTGCAACCGCGAAGCTAAGAGACCGAGATTTCATAATTTCCCCTCCGATGAAACAGCACTCCATGAAAGCCGGAACCGGCAGGTGCCATGGCAGGTAACAAGCTACGATTGTGCGGGGAGGAGATGCGATTGCGGCATGAGCGACTTTCAGTAGCGCTATTCGGCCTTGGACAGGCCATCCAACCAGTGACGCCAAGTTCCATGGAGCGTGACGTTTGTTATAATTTCACTGGTGCGGCGCTATCGTCTAGGGGTTAGGACGTGAGATTCTCAATCTTAAAACCCGGGTTCGATTCCCGGTAGCGCTACCAATTCCCTCCTGCTATCTGTTGATTCCAATCGTTTTACGGCTGCATCCATGCCTAAGAACTGCCTTCCTGCTCCACAGATCTAAACCTGACCTTTCCAGGCTTTCCACACCTTTCTCTATCGTCCCAAGGCGGCATTTGCATTCCTGACGATAGGCCCAGCGCGGCGTGTTCCTTGGTAACGTGCCTTTGCGGCGCCTCTAGTGACGGATTGGGCCCTGGTCGTCCAAGGCAAGATTGAGCTCCAGTACGTTGACGCGGGACTCGCCGAGTAGCCCGAGTTGCGGAGCTGCGGTGTGGCTCTGCACCAGTTCGTGAACTGCCGCCTCGCTCAGTCCCCGCTCCCGCGCCACGCGCACCACCTGGAACTCCGCCGCGGCTGGAGAAATATCCGGGTCGAGTCCGGAAGCGGAAGTTGTGACCAGATCAATGGGCACCGGTTTGCCGGGATTGTCAGCCTGCGCCGTGGCTACGTCACCAGCAACGCGATCCACGAGCTTCTGGTTGGTGGGCCCAAGGTTCGATCCGCCGGAAGCTGTTGCGTCGTACCCAGCGTCGCCCGCAACCGAAGGCCGCGAGTGGAAATATTTCGACCCCTTGAACGGCTGGCCGATGATGTGCGAACCGATGAGTTCGCCATTCTTGCGTATGAGCTGACCATTCGCCTGATTCGGCATCAGTAGTTGCGCGGCGGCTGTGATCGCGAGCGGATAGACGATGCCCAGGAGTACCGTTCCCACCACCGTCATTAATACTGCGCTGGCCAGATGTGATTTGATTTGCGATTTCATCTTTCGCCTCAATCTTTCTGCTTCTTGTTGCAATCTTGTGCAATTTTCGATTCTCTGTGCTGCCTATACCGGCGCTCTACACCAAGTGAACGGCAGTAATCAGCATGTCAATTAGCTTGATGCCGATAAATGGTGCGACTAATCCACCGACGCCGTACACCAGCAAATTGCGTCGCAGCATCGCATCCGCCCTCATAGGCTTGTACGCTACGCCACGTAGTGCCAGCGGGATCAGCGCAACAATAATCAGCGCGTTGAAGATGATCGCCGAGAGTACTGCGGACTCCGGCGTCTTGAGGTGCATAATGTTCAACGCATTCAGTACCGGAAATGTCGCCGCGAACATCGCTGGGATGATGGCGAAGTACTTAGCCACGTCATTGGCAATAGAGAATGTTGTAAGTGCACCGCGCGTCATGAGTAACTGCTTGCCGATAGCCACGATTTCAATGAGCTTTGTAGGATTGGAGTCGAGGTCCACCATATTGCCGGCCTCTTTCGCAGCTTGAGTGCCCGAGTTCATGGCAACGCCCACATCGGCTTGAGCCAGCGCTGGAGCATCGTTGGTGCCATCGCCGGTCATCGCGACGAGCTTGCCTTCGGCTTGCTCGCGGCGAATCAGATCCATCTTTTCCTTGGGTGTAGCTTCAGCGAGAAAGTCATCCACGCCGGCCTCACGCGCGATGGCAGCAGCCGTCAGCGGATTGTCGCCTGTAATCATCACCGTCTTGATACCCATCGAGCGGAGTTGCGCGAAGCGCTCCTTCATGCCGCCCTTCACGATGTCCTTCAGATGAATCACGCCGAGCGCGCGATAGTTTTCGACCACGATAAGCGGCGTGCCGCCCGATCGCGCAATTACATCCACTGCCGCGCGCACATCACTCGGCATGGAAGTGCCGTTCTGTTCGAGGTAGCGGACAATCGCATCTACTGCGCCCTTGCGGATAATGCGACCGTCATATTCCACGCCAGACATGCGGGTCTGAGCCGTGAACGGAACAAACACGGCTTCATGCGCCGCCAGTTCGCGCCCGCGCAATCCATAGCGTTCTTTGGCCAACACCACAATCGAGCGACCCTCGGGCGTTTCGTCGGTGAGTGACGAAAGCTGCGCTGCGTCAGCAAGTTGGGCTTCGGTGATGCCGGGAGCGGGAACGAATTCCGTCGCTTGGCGATTCCCGAGTGTGATGGTGCCAGTCTTATCCAGTAGCAGTGTATTGACGTCACCCGCAGCTTCCACGGCGCGGCCTGACATTGCCAGCACATTGTGCTGAACAAGGCGATCCATACCAGCAATGCCGATGGCAGAGAGCAGCCCTCCGATCGTAGTTGGAATCAGGCACACTAAGAGTGATACCAGCACGAACACCGTCTGCGGCGCACCGGAGTACAGTGCTAACGGCTGTAGAGTAACTACCGCGAGCAAGAAGATAATTGTAAGTCCGGCGAGCAGTATGTTTAGCGCTATCTCGTTAGGCGTCTTCTGCCGCTCGGCACCTTCTACAAGTGAGATCATGCGGTCAAGGAAGGTTTCGCCCGGATTAGAGGTGATACGAATCTTGATCTCGTCTGAGAGGACGCGCGTACCGCCAGTTACCGCCGACCGGTCGCCACCAGATTCGCGGATCACCGGTGCGGATTCGCCGGTAATTGCACTTTCATCCACCGACGCGACACCTTCAATCACCTCGCCATCGCCGGGGACAAACTGACCCGCAGCGCAAAGAACAACATCGCCTGAACGTAGCTTCGAGCTGGCAACTTCCTCCACAATGCCATCGGCGCTCAGCCTCCGCGCCAGAGTTTCGCTCTTGGCTTTGCGTAGCGTGTCAGCTTGCGCCTTGCCGCGGCCCTCGGCCATGGCTTCCGCAAAGTTTGCGAACAGCACGGTGAACCACAGCCACAAGGTAATTTGCAGGTTGAACGCAAAGCTGTGCGTAGGCGTGAACAGAAGAATCGTGGTGAGTACGCTGCCCACTTCCACTACAAACATTACGGGGTTCTTCATCATCGAGCGCGGATTCAGCTTCCTGAACGAATCCACGAGCGCCTGCCGTATGATGGCGGTGTCACGATGTTTGCCTGCTTGCGAAGAAGTTTTCCTGGTCATATGCGGCCCCTAGAACGCTTTGCCGGTGAGCATGAGCAGGTGCTCCAGCACCGCGCCTAGGCTCAATGCCGGGAAGAAAGTTAGTGCGCCCACGATGACAATGACGCCAACGAGGAGCACGGTGAACAGCGGCGTGGTGACGGGGAACGTACCCAGCGACGGCGGTGTGTACTTCTTGCGCGCCAGATTGCCTGCCACTGCGAGCATCGGAATAATCATGAAGAAGCGTCCGATGAGAGTAGTAAGGCCGAGGGTAACGTTGTACCACAGGGTGTTGGCGTTCAGGCCCGCGAAGGCCGAGCCGTTATTGCCAGCGGCCGAAGTGTAGGCGTATAGGATCTCACTTAGTCCGTGTGGGCCAGCGTTATTCAAGCTGGAAAGTCCCCATTGCGGCGATACCAGGGAAATCCCTGCAAATATAAGAATCACTAGCGGGAACACCAGCACATACAGCATCGCCATCTTCACATCGAAGGCTTCTATCTTCTTGCCCAGATACTCCGGCGTTCGCCCGACCATGAGTCCGGCGATAAAGACAGCAAGAATCACGTAAATCAACATACCGTAGAGCCCGGCACCTACCCCGCCAAACACCATCTCACCCAGCATGATGTTGACCAACGGCACCATACCGCCCAGTGGCATGAAGGAATCGTGCATGGAGTTGACCGCGCCGCAACTCGCGTCCGTGGTAGCAGTGGCAAATAGCGCGGAGTTAGCGATACCAAAGCGAACTTCCTTGCCCTCCATATTGCCGCCCGATTGCGTCAGGCTTACATGCTGATCCACTCCCCTAAGCAGTGGATTGGGCTGCGTCTCAGCCCAGTAAGCAGTAGTGACTCCGGCAAGAAATAACACAGCCATCGCGGCCCATACAGCCCAGCCATGCTTCGGAGAGCACGTCATGCGGCCGAGCGTGTAAGTAAATGCCGATGGGATGGCAAATATCGCCAACATCTCGAGAAAGTTAGTAAGTGGCGTGGGGTTTTCAAACGGGTGCGCGCTATTGGCGTTGAAGAAGCCACCGCCGTTCGTGCCAATCATCTTGATGGCTTCCTGCGATGCCACGGGGCCTTGTGCAATCGTTTGTGTGTCGATCTGTTTGGTAACTGGCTTGCCGTCCGTGCCGGTGGATTGCACCGTCTGCGGCTCGACTAGCTTTACGGTGTCGTAAGGCCGCAGGTTCTGCACCACACCTTGCGATACCAGCACTATGGCGAAGACAAAGCACATGGGTAACAGAATCCACAACGTGGATCGCGTCATGTCCACCCAGAAGTTGCCAAGTGTGCTCTTTTCGCGTCGCGCGATGCCACGAATAAACGCGACAGCTAGCGCCATGCCCACAGCGGCTGACGCGAAGTTGTGGAACGCGAGACCCGCCATTTGTGTGAAGTAGCTCATGGTAGTCTCGGGCACATACGCCTGCCAGTTAGTGTTGGTAGTAAACGAGGCGGCTGTGTTGAACGCAAGATCAGTTGCGACGGCACCCAGAGCTTGGGGATTCCACGGCAACCACTGTTGCATGCGCTCGATCGCGTAGAGTGCCAGCATGGAAACACCGCTGAACACGAGCATGCTGGTGCCATATTCGCGCCAACTCATCTCGCGGGTTTCATCCACGGCGGTGAGCTTATAGAGCAACCGCTCCACCGGTCGTAGTATTGGGTCGAGGAACGTCTTCTCTCGCTCAAACACACGGGCCATGAAGATGCCCAACGGCTTAGTCAAGAGCGCGATCACGCCCAAGAACGCGGCAATTTGTAGCCACCCGCTGATTGTCATATCAGAATTTCTCCGGAACCAGCAGCGCGTATCCCAAGTACACCAGCAGGAATGCGCAGAGAATAAGCAGAACAACATCTTGAACGTTCATGGCAAATATCTCAACGAAGTTTCTCGCAGGCGGTGACATAACCTACGGCCAGTAGAAAAAATACCGCAGTTACCACGATGTAGATGGCGTCCTGCATACCGTGCATTCCTCCCTGTTACAAAGACCTTGAACTACTTGCAAGCTCAATTGCCTACCTACCGCTTTAGCCCGAAGAATGCCACCACGCCCAGCGTGAGCGTGTGCTGATTCTTGCTCACAGCCAAGGTATCCCCGCGATCAAAGAATGGCTGGTCAGAGAAGTCGCCCCGATACTCCATCCGCGCCAGCAGTCCTTCCACCATCTTGT